>NZ_JPQU01000001.1 GCF_000737245.1 Pseudomonas syringae
CGACCGTGCAGTTGATCGGCCTAACCTCTCCCGGCAATACCGAGTTCGTGCAAAGCCTGGGCTGTTATCGCCAGGCGCTCGGCTACGACCAGCTCGGCTCGCTCGACCCAAGCGTACCCACCCTGTACGTGGCCTTCTCCGGCAGCACCAGCCTTCGACGTCAGGTCCATGCGCACTTCAAGGACGCGCTGGTTTATGACTGCTATGCCGGATCGGCGCAGAACCAGGACTATGCCGAGCCCGACCAAGC
>NZ_JPQU01000002.1 GCF_000737245.1 Pseudomonas syringae
AAGTGGCGCGAGCTGCCGCGTCATCGTCAGCGGGGGCAACCCGCAGCGCCACGAGACCTCCGAGGCCGACAACTACCTGCCCTACCTGCTGCAAAGACAGGTGCCGCGCGCAGACATCGTTCTCGAGAACGATGTCTGCGCGCGGCACCTGTCTTTGCAGCAGGTAGGGCAGGTAGTTGTCGGCCTCGGAGGTCTCGTGGCGCTGCGGGTTGCCCCCGCTGACGATGACGCGGCAGCTCGCGAGA
>NZ_JPQU01000003.1 GCF_000737245.1 Pseudomonas syringae
ATACCGGCCTGTCACGCCGGGGGTCGCGGGTTCGAGTCCCGTCCGCTGCGCCATATTTTACGGATCAGGTCAGCCTGGTCTGCGATTGGAAAGCCTCGAAGCTCTTCAGTCAGGGTTACAACGAAACAGGTTCTCGAAAGCCTGCTTCAACGATTCAAACGAACGCAAGTTCGAGCGATACGCAGCGGTAGTTCAGTCGGTTAGAATACCGGCCTGTCACGCCGGGGGTCGCGGG
>NZ_JPQU01000004.1 GCF_000737245.1 Pseudomonas syringae
TCGCGCAAGCCACGGCCATCAAGGGCTTGAAGGCTGATGGGGTCTGGTTCAGTACTGTGACCTTCTGCTCGATCAGCAGGGTGTGGAAGTCTTCCGGGGAACGGCTCAGGGCGTGCGACACGATCACCAGCTTGCCGCCGTACAACAGCGCGCCGAAGATTTCCCAGACCGAAAAGTCGAACGCGCAGGAATGGAACAGCGTCCACACATCGTCCGGGCCAAAACGGAAGT
>NZ_JPQU01000005.1 GCF_000737245.1 Pseudomonas syringae
AAGGCAATGGACGAGCAAATCAAAAGGGAGGAAGCATCCGCCTTGGTGGATTTGCGTGAGGCGTTTGGCATTCGGAAATTCGTGGAACCTGAATCGCCCAGTTTATGATTATTGGATGGGGTGTGAGGCCCTTGAAAGCCTCACTCCATTTGGCTGTGCGATGAGATTAGGCTGCCTTTCCGGAGCGCGCCTTCCGCTTGTATCCCTCGCTTGTTTCCAGCGTCGACTCG
>NZ_JPQU01000006.1 GCF_000737245.1 Pseudomonas syringae
TGTCGGGCGACAATTGCGGCTCTAATGGAGGCGTCAACGGCGGCAGGCCATGGGCTGCCCGAGCCGCGTCACAATGGGCGTTGTACTGACCATCAGCCCAAGACGCTTCGAATTCGCGACAAGTGCTCGAGCGCTGCTCGTACATCGTGCATCGCACGCCGCATCCCACATCGCCGATCAACCCGACGCAGCGCGCCGGCTTGGATTCTGTCCCGAGCATC
>NZ_JPQU01000007.1 GCF_000737245.1 Pseudomonas syringae
AGCGGTCTGCGTGAACGCGGTGCCGGCGTTTACTGCCGACGGATCTGGGCTCCAATTCGAGCAGTTCGCGACTGCGCCATTGTTCTGCCAGGCCCCAATCGTCACCCCATAAGCACGCGTCGCCGTTTGGTTGGCCAGGGTGCGGTTCTCAGTGGTTGGCGATCCTGAGTTGCGAATGGCACCCGTAGTGGTTTCTTTCTGGCGGGCTTGAGCCGTGCGG
>NZ_JPQU01000008.1 GCF_000737245.1 Pseudomonas syringae
CCTCCTCCAGGCACGACTCAAGCCCAAGCATGAGTTCTGGCGAGAATTTCTCAATCCGGTCGAGTGATACGTTGCGAAAAAGCGGGGGCATGGGATTTCACCTGTGGTTTCCATCAGGTTATCTTAAGCGTATGGGGGAGACCAACATGCTCACGATCAAAGAATTGAAGCGATGCGCCACAGCCAGGCTGGCCATCAACCCGACCAACCTTGCGCTTG
>NZ_JPQU01000009.1 GCF_000737245.1 Pseudomonas syringae
CGCCGCAGATCGGCATTGTCCTGCTGCCAGTCGGCGATGCGAACTTCTATATCACTCATCAGCAAACTCCAGACTTCCTTGTTTAACCAACTGCCATATCAGGTTACGCCCATCCTCATCGTTCAGCCATTCGGAAAGGTTATCTGTATGCAGGGCATCCGCTGAACAGATCAGCCTCAACAAATCTCTCAGATGACCGGGGAGCAGGCGGCTCTGACC
>NZ_JPQU01000010.1 GCF_000737245.1 Pseudomonas syringae
GCTGTTGGCGGTCGCCTACACCATCGGACTGGCGCTGATTCTGCTCGCGACGGCAGCTTTGATGGTGACCGGCCCGCAGGTAATGGCATGGCTTGCCGATCAGGTGGGGCTGAAAGAGATAGTCGTGACGCTGTGGACCTGGTTGCGTTGGCCAGTCGTTGTGATCCTGATGATGCTGGTGGTGGCCTTGCTGTACTACGTCACGCCGGACGTGGAG
>NZ_JPQU01000011.1 GCF_000737245.1 Pseudomonas syringae
AAGATGGCATTTCAGACGATAAATATCGGATGGATGTACTGGCCTCTTCCCGGCTAAAGCCGGTCCCACGTCATCGCGCCAATATTGAGACCAAGCACCGCTCCCACAGAGATCGAATTCCTCCAGACCATGTGTTGATCTTTCCTGCTCAAAATAGCGCTAATATCCAGCCTGTTTTGAGCGGAGAGCAAAGATGAAAGCCCGATCCGATGAGTTGCAGGTGTTTGTCTCGGTGATCGAGAGCGGTTCGATTTCTGCGGCGGCCGAGCAGGTCGGTCAGACGCCGTCGGCCATCAGCCGGACGCTCTCGCGCCTGGAAGCCAAGCTGGAAACCACGCTGATCAACCGCACCACGCGGCGCATGGATCTGACGGAAGAGGGTAAATATTTCCTTGAGCGAGCTCGGCAGATTCTGGCGCAAATGGAGGATCTGGAAGAGCATTTGTCGCTGCGACACCAGACCCCGGCCGGACGTCTGCGCATCAATGCGGCGTTCCCCTTCATGCTGCACTCGGTGGTGCCCTACGTGGCCGAGTTTCGTCAGCGTTATCCCGACATTCAGCTGGAGCTCAACAGCAACGATGTGATCATCGATCTGCTGGAGCAAAGTACCGACATCGCCATCCGCATTGGGGCACTGGCCGACTCGACTTTGCATGCTCGTTACCTGGGCAGTAGCCCGCTGAATATTCTGGCAAGTTCGGCCTACCTCGAACGCCACGGCACCCCCAAGACCGTGGCGGCCCTGACCGAGCATGTGCTGCTGGGCTTCACCCAGACCGAAACCCTCAACCACTGGCCGCTGCGTCACGCCGACGGTGATCGTCTGCTGATCCAGCCAGCCATTGCCGCCTCCAGTGGCGAGACCCTGCGTCAACTGGCGCTGGCGGGGGAGGGCATTGTCTGCCTGTCGCATTTCATGACCCATGAAGACATCCGCCTGGGCCACCTGCAAGTCATCCTGAGCGCCGCGAGCAGCCAGCAGCGCCAACCGATCCACGCGGTGTACTACCGCAACTCGCAACTGGCGCTGCGGATTCAATGCTTTCTGGATTTCATTCAGGAAAAGATGAAGGGGTATGTGGTTTAACGATTAGCTGATTGTTTGCGCAACACCTCGTGGGAGCGAATTCATTCGCGAAGAGGCCGGTATATTCGGCGTATCCTTATCGGTCTTAACATTGCATTCGCGAATAAATTCGCTCCCACAGGTCGGAGACCTGCCTGTGTCATCAAGGAATTCGGTAATTTAGTTGCGCTTTGATTCGTGCGCACAGCGCAAAAGCGATTTAACCAAACCTGCCTTTTTCCGCATCAATCCCGCGCCGATACTGAACCCATCATCTATCGACAGTGGGAGTCACCATGAACGTATTCATCACAGGTTCCGCAGGTTTCATCGGTGGCTCCATCGCCACCGGTCTCGTCCAGCGCGGCCATCAGGTCACCGGCCTGGTGCGCAGTGCCGAGCAGGCTGATGAAATGCTCGCCCTCGGTATCACTCCGGTCGTCGGCACTCTGGACGACAGTGCGCTATTGACCGAACACGCCGCCAAAGCCGACGCTGTGATCAACGCCGCGAGCAGTGATCATCGCGGCGCGGTCGAGGCATTGATTGCGGGCCTGAAGGGGTCGAACAAAGTCTTCCTGCATACCAGCGGCTCGAGCATTGTTGGCGATGCATCCGGCGGCAAGGCCAGCGACATCATCTATTACGAAGGTCAGCTGCCTGAGCCAACGCCCGATAAAGCCGCGCGGGTGGCCATCGACAATCTGGTGCTGGATGCCGCCAAAGAGGGTGTCAATTCGGCAGTCATCTGCAACACCCTGATTTACGGTCACAGCCTGGGTGTTAAGCGCGACAGCGTGCAGTTGCCGCGTCTGCTCAAGCAGGCCCGCAAAAGTGACGTCGTGCGCCATGTCGGGCCGGGCCTGAACATCTGGTCCAACGTGCATATCGAAGATGTCGTCGAGCTATACGCCCTGGCGCTGGAAAAGAATCAGCCGGGCACCTTCTACTTTGTTGAAAGTGGTGAAGCTTCGTTTGTCGCCATGAGCACCGCCATCGCCAAGGCATTGAAGCTGGCAGTGACCCAAAGCTGGCCGCTCAAGGATGCCGAGGCTGAATGGGGTTATGAAATGGCCAATTACGGTCTGGGCTCCAATAGCCGGGTGCGCGGCAAGAACGCCCGTGAGTTGCTGGGCTGGGTGCCAAAGCGCACCTCGGTGGTTGATTGGATTCTTGACGAGATGGTCTGAGCCCTGAGCGACTATTGATTGTCAGAAAACGGCCACCTTCGGGTGGTCGTTTGCGTTTGTGCCCGTCCTGGTCATTACTGATTGCGGTCTGTTCTGCAAACAATAAGGAAGCCTCATGCGCCTGATCATCTTCAAGACCCTGGCCCTGTCAGCGGCAATCATCAGTTCTTCTGCCGCGTTTGCCGTGACGCTGGAAGGCGGTGCGGTCGCCTCGCCGGACGAGTACGGCGCCAAGGTGGCGGCGGATATTCTTCGTAAAGGCGGCAACGCGGTGGACGCCGCGGTCGCCACCGCCTTCACCCTGGCGGTGACTTATCCCGAAGCCGGGAATATCGGCGGCGGAGGGTTCATGACGCTGTTCATGGATGGCAAACCGTATTTTCTCGATTACCGCGAGACCGCGCCCAAGGCCGCGAGCCGCAACATGTATCTGGACGAAAAGGGTGAGGTCATCGAGAACATGAGCCTGGTGGGTGCCCGGGCGGCTGGCGTACCCGGGACAGTGATGGGGCTGTGGGATGCCCACGAAAAATTCGGCAAATTACCCTGGGCCGAATTGCTGACCCCGGCCATCGTCTACGCGCGCAACGGCTTCAAAGTGGCCGAGAAACAATACATGTATCGCCAGGAAGCCCTGGAACTCTTCAAGGGAACGACTAACTTCAACGATTATTTCGGCAGCATGAAAGTGGGTGAAGTCCTTCGTCAGCCCGAGCTGGCGAAAACCCTTGAACGCATTGCCGACAAGGGCGCCAAAGAGTTTTACGAGGGCCAGACCGCTGATCTGCTGGTCAAGCAGATGGAGCAAGACAAAGGCCTGATCACCAAACAGGATCTGGCCGAGTACAAAGCCATCTGGCGCAAACCTCTGCATGTGAACTGGCGCGGTAACACCTTGTACACCGCGCCGCTGCCCAGCTCCGGCGGCGTGGCGCTGGCGCAGTTGATCGGCATCAAGGAGCTGCGCGCCGATGACTTCAAAGGTGTCGAGCTCAACTCATCACGTTATATCCACTTGTTGGCGGAAATCGAAAAAAGGGTGTTTGCCGATCGGGCCGATTATCTTGGCGATCCGCAATTTACCAAGGCCCCGGTCACTGAGTTGACTGACGCCAGCTATCTCGCCACGCGCGCCAACGAGATCAACCCGACGGCCATCTCACCGACCGAGAACATCAAGCCAGGCCTTGAGCCGCACCAGACGACGCACTTCTCCATCGTCGACAAGCAGGGCAATGCGGTCAGCAACACTTACACCCTGAACTGGGATTACGGCAGCGGTGTGGTGGTCAAGGGCGCAGGCTTCTTGCTCAACGATGAAATGGACGACTTCAGCTCCAAGCCTGGCGTGGCCAATGCCTTTGGCGTGGTGGGGGGCAGCGCCAATGCCATCGAGCCGGGCAAGCGCATGCTGTCTTCCATGAGTCCCAGCCTGGTGACCCGTGACGGGCAAGTGACGCTGGTGCTGGGCACACCGGGTGGTTCGCGGATTTTTACCTCGATCTTCCAGGTGCTTAACAACATCTATGACTACAACCTGCCACTTAAAGAGGCGGTTGGCGCCCAGCGCGTGCATCACCAATTGCTGCCCAAGGACACTATTTACTACGACGCTTACGCGCCACTGACCGGCAAGCCTGCCGAAGAGTTGAAGGCAATGGGCTACAAGCTGGAAGACCAGGGTTGGGAGATGGGCAATGTGCAGGCGATCAAGGTCGACGGCACGAAGCTGGAGACGGCGTCCGACCCAAGGGGCAGGGGAGTGGGGATGGTGGTGAAGTAGTCAGGTGTCTGCCCGCAAGCGGATGTGACGACGTGGGACCGGCTTTAGCCGGGAAGAGGCCAGTACATCCAATACATATTGATGACTGAAATGCCGCCTTCCCGGCTAAAGCCGGTCCCACGTCTTCACCACCCTGGGGAGCAGTGCTATCAGCTATTAATGATGCTCACGGGTCGCGCGGAATTTCACGTCGGCCCAGCGCTCTTCCATCAAGGCCAGATTGACCCGCGTCGGAGCGAGGTAGGTCAGGTGACCGCCGCCGTCCATTGCCAGGTTTTCCACGGCTTTGACTTCAAACTCTTCGAGCTTCTTCTTGTCCGCGCAATCGATCCAGCGGGCTGAATAAACGGTGATCGGCTCGTAGGCACATTCGACTTTGTATTCTTCTTTCAGGCGGCTGGCGACCACATCGAACTGCAGCACACCGACGGCGCCGAGGATGATGTCGTTGCTGCGCAGTGGGAAGAACACCTGAGTGGCGCCTTCTTCGGCCAGTTGCTGCAAGCCCTGACGCAATTGCTTGGACTTGAGCGGATCCTTCAGACGCACGCGACGGAACAGTTCCGGAGCGAAGTGCGGGATACCGGTGAAGCCGAGGTTCTCGCCTTCGGTAAAGGTATCGCCGATCTGGATCGTGCCGTGGTTGTGCAGACCAATGATGTCGCCTGCATAGGCCTCTTCGAGCATTTCACGCTCGGAAGAGAAGAACGTCAGGGCGTCGCCGATCCGCACATCCTTGCCCAGACGCACATGGCGCATTTTCATGCCCTTGTCGTAACGGCCGGAACAGATGCGCATGAAGGCAATACGGTCGCGGTGTTTCGGGTCCATGTTCGCCTGGATCTTGAACACGAAGCCGGTGAATTTTTCTTCGATGGGTTCAACGGTGCGCTCGTTGGCAACTCGGGCCAACGGCTTCGGCGCCCAGTTCACCACGGCGTCGAGTACGTGATCGACACCGAAGTTACCCAGTGCCGTGCCGAAGAACACAGGAGTCAGCTGACCGTTGATGAACTCTTCCTGGTTGAATTCATGGCAAGCGCCCTGAACCAGTTCCAGCTGATCAACAAACCGGTCGTACTCGTCGCCCAGGTGAGCGCGGGCTTCATCCGAATCCAGCTTCTCGATGATCCGCACGTCGGTGCGCTCATGGCCGTGGCCGGCGGTGTAAACAATGATGTAGTCATCGGCCAGGTGGTAGACACCCTTGAAGTCTCGGTAGCAACCAATCGGCCAGGTGATCGGCGCAGCCTTGATCTTCAGGACCGCTTCGATCTCGTCCAGCAACTCGATAGGGTCGCGAATATCGCGGTCGAGTTTGTTGATGAAGCTGACGATCGGTGTGTCACGCAGACGGCAGACGTCCATCAGCGCGATGGTCCGTGGCTCAACCCCTTTACCGCCATCGAGCACCATCAGCGCCGAGTCGACGGCGGTCAGAGTGCGATAGGTATCTTCGGAGAAGTCTTCGTGGCCCGGGGTGTCGAGCAGGTTGATCATGTGATCGCGATACGGGAACTGCATGACCGAGGTAGTGATGGAGATGCCGCGTTGCTTCTCCATTTCCATCCAGTCGGATGTCGCATGGCGATCGGATTTACGAGATTTCACCGTGCCAGCGACGGAGATGGCCTTGCCCATCAACAGCAGTTTTTCCGTGATGGTGGTTTTACCCGCATCCGGGTGGGAAATAATGGCGAAAGTGCGGCGTTTCGCGACTTCGGCGGCCTGTTGGGTCATGGGAAATCGCCTGGCAGGTGAGTCAAAAAAGGGCGCAGATTATAGCCTAAGTCGAGGCAATAACCGTACCGTTCAGTAGATGCGCAATGGCCAATTAGCATCTTTTATGGGAACCTTTCAGATCGTGGAGACGTCCATTCCCCCGTCAAGGCCAGTAAAACGGCCAACGTCAGGGGCTGAATCATCAGCATGTTGGCTTGACGAAGCTGCGCTAATGGCTTGTGTTTTCGCCGAGGGCAACCTCAACGGCGACCCACCCGCTGCTCTTCGCGAACGTTATTCCTGATCACCTGCAAGGGTCGGTCACGGCAACGCGTTCGCCGACTGAAATAAGGAGTCCGCCTGTGGCTAATCGCTATGGCAAGGGGCTGATTGGAGGTGCGGTTGTTATCGCACTCCTGGCCCTGCTGATCCACTGGATCGGCATAAGTACCATCAAACAATACCAGGATGACCTGCTGTTCTATCTGCAAGCTCACCTGATTCTGGTTCTGGTTTCAATGTTGGCGGCCCTGGTGGTCGGGATCCCGGCGGGCATTGCCCTTAGCCGACCAAGCATGGTTGGCCGCGCCGAACGCTTCATGCAGATCTTCAACATTGGCAACACCGTTCCACCTCTCGCCGTTTTGGCCATTGCCCTCGGGATTCTCGGGATCGGCAGCGGGCCAGCCATCTTCGCTCTGTTCCTTGCCTCGCTGTTGCCTATCGTGCGCAACACCTACGAAGGCCTGAAAAACGTTCAAGGTTCCCTCAAGGAAGCAGCCACCGGCATCGGCATGACTCCGCGTCAGGTCCTGTGGCGGGTCGAATTACCCAACGCCGTGCCGATCATCGTCGGCGGTGTGCGGGTCGCACTGGCGATCAACGTCGGTACCGCGCCTTTGGCCTTTCTCATCGGCGCCAACAGCCTCGGCAGCCTGATTTTCCCTGGCATCGCCCTGAACAATCAGCCGCAACTCGTGCTTGGCGCGGTATGTACCGCACTGCTGGCATTGCTGCTCGATGGTCTGGTGACACTCGCCAGTCGTACCTGGCTGGAACGCGGCCTGACTCGCTGAGCGAAGGAAATCCAATGAAAAGATTATGCTTGTTTCTAGGCTTTGCCGTGCTGTTCCCGGTATTTGCCCAAGCGGCCGATAAGCCGCTGTTACGGATTGGTGCCCGGGTGTTTACCGAGCAAACCATCCTTGCTGAAATCACCGCGCAATACTTGCGTACCAAGAACTACGACGTGCAAATCACCGGCGGTCTGGGCAGCAACCTGGCCCGTAGCGCACAGGAAAGCGGTCAGCTCGACATGTTGTGGGAATACACCGGCGTTTCGCTCGTGTCGTACAACCACATCGATGAAAAACTCGACAGCGAACAAACCTACGCTCGTGTGAAAGAAGTCGACGCGAAGAAAGGCCTGGTCTGGCTTTCTCCATCGAAATTCAACAACACCTACGCATTGGCACTGCCGAAGAAAGTGGCGGACAAATATCCGCAGGTCAACACCATGACCGACCTGACCAAAGTCCTCAAAGACGAAGCCAAAGAGGGTCATGTCGTAGCGCTGGACACCGAGTTCGCCAACCGTTCTGACGGTCTGGTCGGCATGGTCAAGCATTACGACATGAATCTCGATCGTGAGAACACCCGGCAGATGGACGCCGGCCTGGTCTACACCGCGCTGCGCAATGGTCAGGTTTTTGCCGGGCTGGTCTACACCACCGACGGTCGCCTGAACGCCTTCAAGCTCAAAGTGCTGGAAGACGACAAGCATTACTTCCCGGACTACACCGCTGCTCCGGTGATCCGCAAGGAGTATCTGGACAAGCATCCGGACATCGCCACGTTGCTCAAGCCGCTGGCTGATCTGCTGGATAGCCAGACCATGATCGATCTTAACGCTCGCATCGACGTGGATCATGAAAGCCCGTCCACCGTTGCCGCAGATTTCCTGCGCCAGCATCCACTCAATTAAGGAAGGAGACGACATGAGTTTTTTTAGCGTTTTCTCCCAGCTGGACTGGAATCAGGTTATTCACCTGACCTTGCAGCACATCACCCTGGTTGGCATCGCAGTAACACTGGCGATCCTGGTCGGCGTCCCGTTGGGCGTACTGATGACCCGCTTCCCGGCACTCGCCGGTCCACTGCAGGCCAGCGCCACCGTGCTGCTGACCGTGCCGTCGATTGCCCTGTTCGGTCTGCTGCTGCCGTTCTACTCCAAGTTCGGCCAGGGTCTGGGCCCGATGCCCGCGATCACAGCAGTGTTTCTCTACTCGCTGCTGCCGATCATGCGTAACACCTATCTTGCGCTGACCGGCGTCGAGCCCGGCATTCGCGAAGCCGCCAAAGGCATCGGCATGACCTTCGGCCAGCGCCTGCGCATGGTTGAACTGCCTATCGCGGTCCCGGTGATCCTCGCTGGCGTGCGTACTGCCGTGGTGATGAACATCGGCGTCATGACCATCGCTGCCACCATCGGCGCGGGCGGTCTGGGTGTACTTATTCTTGCTTCAATCAGCCGCAGCGATATGTCGATGCTGATCGTCGGCGCGGTACTGGTCAGTATTCTGGCCATCATCGCTGACCTTCTCTTGCAATGGCTGCAACGTGCGCTGACTCCAAAAGGATTACTGAAATGATCGAACTACAGAACCTCTCGAAAACTTTCCAAAGCAACGGCAAAGAAGTGAAGGCTGTCGATTCGGTCAGCCTCACCGTCAACGAAGGCGAGATCTGCGTCTTCCTCGGCCCGTCGGGTTGCGGCAAGTCCACTACGCTGAAAATGATCAACCGCCTGATCATGCCGACCTCCGGCAAAGTGCTGATCAACGGCGAAGACACCACCGGCCTGGACGAAGTGACCCTGCGTCGCAACATCGGCTACGTGATTCAGCAGATCGGCCTGTTTCCGAACATGACCATCGAAGAAAACATCGTGGTCGTGCCCAAATTGCTGGGCTGGGACGCCAAACGCTGCCACGACCGTGCTCGCGAGCTGATGAGCATGATCAAGCTGGAACCCAAGCAGTATCTGCATCGCTACCCGCGTGAACTGTCCGGTGGTCAGCAGCAGCGAATCGGCGTGATCCGTGCGCTGGCCGCTGATGCGCCTTTGCTGCTGATGGACGAACCCTTCGGTGCGGTCGACCCGATCAACCGCGAGATGATCCAGAACGAATTCTTCGAGATGCAGCGCGCGCTGAACAAGACCGTGATCATGGTCAGCCACGACATCGACGAAGCCATCAAGCTGGGCGACAAAATCGCGATCTTCCGTGCAGGCAAACTGCTGCAGATCGACCACCCGGACACCTTGCTGGCCCATCCGGCAGACGAGTTCGTGTCGAGCTTCGTCGGTCAGGACAGCACCCTCAAGCGCCTGCTGTTGGTGAAAGCCGAAGACGCCGCCGACAACGCCCCGTCGGTCAGCCCGGAAACGCCAGTCGCCGATGCGCTGGAAGTGATGGACGAAAACGACCGTCGCTACATCGTCGTTACTGATGGCGAAAACAAAGCCATGGGTTACGTGCGTCGTCGCGACTTGCATCGCCAGACCGGTGATTGCCTGCAGTTCCTGCGTCCCTTCAACGCGACTGCGGCCTACGACGAACACTTGCGCATCCTGCTGTCGCGCATGTACGAGTTCAACCGCTCGTGGCTGCCAGTGTTGGATGCCGAGAACGTATTCCTGGGTGAAGTGACGCAGGAATCCATCGCCGAGTACCTGAGCTCGGGCCGTTCCCGTGGTGGCAAGACGAGTATTGTTTCGCCGGCTGACATTGTGGCTGAAGCACAGGCCTGATCGAAAGCAAGCCCCGCGCTGCAATGGTGCGGGGCTTTCGGCATGCATCAAACTTTGCAGGAGCTACCGAAGGTTGCGAGTGGCAGTTTTCTGTGGGAGCGGTGCTTGCCCGCGATGAACGATAACGCCGTTTGCCTGATGGATCGCGTCGCCTGTATCGCAGGCAAGCACCGCTCTCACAGGACTGATCTCACCACTCCCGAACGGGAGGCGCAGTTTTCCTTCACGACCCATAAATCCACCTCTTGTTCGGCGCATCGCAAACTTTCTTAGCAACTGAGAACCATTAGTATTTACATGTCGATTCCCAACCACTAGCATGCGCACCACATGCGTACATGTCTGGTAGAGGGTTCTTCGGCATTTTCAGACCAGTCCTACAGGTGCGCCTCTCATCTCTATTTCTGGAATCTGACGATGTCCCGTCCTGCTCTAAATGCGCTGACGATTGCCCTTACGCTTGGCTTTTCCGCCTCGATTCTGGCCGCTCCTGTTCGCGTTGATCTGCCTGCTCAGCCGTTGGGTAAGTCCCTGGCGCAGTTCGGTCAGATCAGCGGCCTGAAGGTCATGTTCGATCCGCAAGCCGTAGCGGGCAAACAGGCTCCGACCGTTCGCGGCGATATGGAACCTGCGCAGGCCTTGCAGCGTCTGCTGGCAGGCAGCGGTCTGACCGCCAGTGTGGAAGGTAATGCCGCTCGCGTTGCTGCTCCGGCTCAAGCTGGTTCGATTGCTCTGGACGGCATCAACATCAATGCCGAGACCAGCATTGCAGGCTCATCGACCACCGAAGGCACCAACTCCTACACCACCGGCTCGATGAATACAGCGACCAAGCTGCCGTTGTCGATCCGTGAGACGCCGCAGTCGGTCAGCGTCTTGACCCGTCAACGCATGGATGACCAGGGCATGAACGACGTCAACGACGCGGTCAAATACGCCCCAGGCGTGACCCTGCGCAAGTTTGGGGGCGACCGTCAGCAGTTCCTCGCCCGTGGTTTCACCATCGATAACCTGATGTACGACGGCCTGCCAACCAGCCTGGGCACCTTCACCCAAGACACCTTGGCGGAGGCCGATCTGGCCATGTACGACCGCGTGGAAGTGGTGCGCGGCGCAACCGGCCTGATGACTGGCGCTGGCAGCCCGTCTGCGACGCTGAACCTGGTGCGCAAGCGTCCGACGGCAACCCCGCAGGTGAGCATCACCACCAGCGCCGGCAGTTGGGACCGTTATCGCACCGAAGTGGACGCTTCGAACAAACTCAACGATTCCGGCACTGTGCGAGGTCGCGTCGTCGCGGCTTATCAGGATGACCACAGCTTCCAGGATGAGCGGGAGAAACAGCGTCAGACCTTTTACGGCATTCTCGAAACCGATCTGAACGATTCAACCACCTGGACCATCGGTGCGTCCAAGCAGCGCGATGATGCAACCTCGGACTGGGGCGCATTGCCAGCCGGGCCCAACGGCGAAAACCTGCACCTGTCGCGCTCGACCTTCCTGAGCAATGACTGGGCTTACTGGAATCGCGATAACGTCAGCGTCTTCACGGACGTGACACACCGCTTCAACAACGGCTGGAATGCCAAGCTTTCCGCCGCCAAGATCTGGGCTGAATCCAACACCTTCTCCAGCTACCTGGGCGCTGATGCCTCGGGCACTGGCTTCGCACAATCTTCGGGTCAATACGACACCACGGATGTGCAGACCAACCTTGACGGCTCGTTGTCCGGCCCGTTCCAGTTGTTTGGTCGCGAACATGAACTGTCCGTGGGTGTGAGCCGTCGTCAGGAGAAATTCGACCAGAACGGTGGTTACTGGCTGGCTGCAACACCGATTGATATCTACAACTTCAACCCGGGCGTGATCGCCAAGCCGGACCGTGCTGACCGCCAGCCGTACTCGAGCAAGAACACGGCGACTGAGCAGTCGGCTTACGCGGTGGCGCGTTTCAACCCGATTGATCCGCTGCACGTTATCCTCGGCAGCCGCGTCAGTTGGTATGACTACGACAACCGCAGCGGCGATGGCGACTATAAGGTGACTCAGGAAGTCACGCCGTACGCCGGTGTCATCTACGACCTGAACGACACCTACTCGGTTTACGCCAGCTACACCGAAATCTTCAAGCCTCAGACCGAACAAGACGTTTCCGGCTCCGTGCTGGACCCGATGACCGGTGAAAGCTACGAGATCGGCCTGAAGGGCGAGTATTTCGACGGCGCGCTGAACGCTTCGGTTGCACTGTTCGACATGACCCAGGAAAACCGTGCCTATGCGATTACTCCTGTGCCGGCCATCTGCAGCGCCCAGAATCGTGCGTGTAATGCGGCCTCCGGTGAAGTGCGCAGCCAGGGTATCGACACGGAAATCAGCGGTGCGTTGACGCCGAACTGGCAGTTCTCGGCGGCTTATACCTACGTGCTGAGCCAGTACGTCAAAGATGCCGACGAGCGTAACGAAGGCCGTCTATTCGCCCCTAACCAGCCGAAACACCTGTTCAAGGCTGCCACCAGCTACAACCTGACCGGCGACCTGAGCAAGTGGCGTGTGGGCGGCGACGTCCTGGCCCAGAGTGAAACCTTTACCCGCGTCACCACCACTGGCTACGCGAAGCAGAATGAGTACGCCGTGGTTGGTCTGATGGCAGGCTACAAGTTCGACGAGCACTGGGATGGCCGCGTCAACTTCAATAACGTGTTCGACACCAAATACTGGCAGGGCATCCCGACAGGCACCGGCACTGGCGTCTACGGCGACCCGCGTAACCTGATGTTCTCGTTGAAGTGGACGTTGTGATCGGTAGTGTGATCTGACTCCTCCGTTGGAGCCGGGCTTGCCCGCGAAGAACGATAACGCGGTCTTCCTGTAGTACCCCGGCGTTCGGTTCGCGGGCAAGTCGGATCGCCGCCCGCTCGTTCCAACGGTACTACCAAGAGCCAAAACACCCTGCCAAGTGCAGGGTGTTTTGCATCTGGGATAAACAGCCGGTCCGTCGCGAAATAAGCAGTCTGAGGAACATCAGGCTGTCATACAGGTCGGTTACTACAGTGGTTAAAAGGGGCACAGGGTGCCGTCCCGGCAGAAACGTCCGCAAATGCGACATTTTTTGTTGATTCCGAGGCCCCCAGGTCCTAAAGTTCGCGCCGAACGTCCAAGCTGGAAACGATCCATCCGGCTCAAGTACTGACGACGAGACAGCAAGGCCATAGGGAGCGTGCTTACCACGCCCCATATGGTCTTTTTGCTTTCGGCGATTGGCCTTGGGAAGTAGGCGAACCAAAGTGGGGATACACACGGAGGACGTTCATAGGGGAGTGCCAGCGCACGCCCTCGCACCCATTGATTAAATGCAGTTTGCCAGTAGGAGTCCCAGCATGCCGATTCAAGTCGAAGACTATTTCCAGCGCGACACCTTCAACAAAATGAAGGCGTTTGCCGATACGCAAGAAACCCCATTCGTGGTCATCGACACCGCGATGATCAGCAAGGCCTACGACGACCTGCGCGCAGGCTTCGAATTTGCCAAGGTTTACTACGCTGTCAAAGCCAACCCGGCCGTTGAAATCATCGACCTGCTCAAGGATAAAGGTTCGAGTTTCGACATCGCGTCGATCTACGAGCTGGACAAGGTCATGGACCGTGGCGTCAGCCCCGACCGCATCAGCTATGGCAACACCATCAAGAAATCCAAGGACATCCGCTACTTCTACGAGAAGGGCGTGCGTCTGTTCTCCACCGACTCCGAAGCCGACCTGCGCAACATCGCCAAGGCTGCACCGGGCTCGAAAGTTTATGTGCGTATCCTGACCGAAGGCTCGACCACGGCTGACTGGCCTTTGTCGCGTAAATTCGGCTGCCAGACCGACATGGCCATGGATCTGCTGATTCTCGCCCGTGACCTGGGCCTGGTGCCTTACGGCATCTCGTTCCACGTCGGTTCGCAACAGCGCGACATCAGCGTCTGGGACGCGGCGATTGCCAAAGTCAAAGTGATCTTCGAGCGCCTGAAAGAAGAAGACGGCATCGTCCTTAAGCTGATCAACATGGGCGGCGGCTTCCCGGCCAACTACATCACCCGCACCAACAGCCTGGAAACCTACGCTGAAGAAATCATCCGCTACCTGAAAGAAGACTTCGGCGACGATCTGCCGGAAATCATTCTGGAGCCAGGTCGTTCGTTGATCGCCAACGCCGGTATTCTGGTCAGCGAAGTGGTGCTCGTGTCGCGCAAGTCCCGTACCGCTGTAGAGCGTTGGGTGTACACGGATGTGGGCAAGTTCTCCGGCCTGATCGAAACCATGGACGAAGCTATCAAGTTCCCGATCTGGACCGAGAAGAAAGGCGAGATGGAAGAAGTGGTCATCGCCGGCCCAACCTGCGACAGCGCCGACATCATGTACGAAAACTACAAGTACGGCCTGCCGTTGAACCTGGCAATCGGTGATCGCCTGTACTGGTTGTCCACCGGTGCGTACACCACCAGTTACAGCGCCGTAGAATTCAACGGCTTCCCGCCGCTGAAATCGTTCTACGTTTAAGCGTTAGTGCTGCATAAAAAACCCGCGGGTGATCGCGGGTTTTTTTGTGGCTGGCTGATTCTGCAGGGGGGCATCTATTGTTCTCACAGGTCAGGTACAGCGCGCGCCTGTAAGAGTTGTCGGAGTTTACGACGACGAATGCGGAGTGTCTGATAAACCGCTGTTCGCAGCCTTAGGCAGCTCCTACAGATCCTTTGTGTTGATATTTACAACATTTCCCACACGCGCTTTGCCAGGCTCTCCGATTCGTTGGTTCGGGCACTCATCAAACCGGTGGAGAGTGCCAGGATCGCTACACTGCTCCGGTCATTGATACCGTCCAGCTCAGCCTTGGCGTATCGAAGCAATTCAGCCATCCGTGAACAGTAGGTGCCCATATTGCTGGCCGCCTGCAGGCCATATAAATATTGTTTTTCTGACCAGCGAAGCTTGCTCCTTGCCGTTGCCAGTTCATCGAGGACAGTGGCAGAGAGCTGCTGATTGTTACGGCGATGTTTGGCTTCATGCTCGACGATTCTTAGGTTCATAAAGTCGATGAACCTGGGAATGACCTCATGAACACTGAGTCGAATCAGTTCCATTTCTGTCGCTTTGACGCTAAACAAACCTTCGAAGTCCTGGAGCTTTTGGCTAACCAACGCCACGACTTCGGACGTCTTGGTGGACGGACTGATACCCAGTTTGCCGGTCAAATTGAAGGGCTCCAGGTGCAGCGCCAGTGTGTCGATAGAGTCTCGGGTACCAGGTCTGCCTTTCAACTCCTTGTAGGTTTCCAGCTGGCTGACGAACCTGTTTGTTTCCCTGATGAACAGCGCAAAGTCCTGATGCAGTTGGCGCATGGGTTTGACCATGTCGGGCCATCTGGACATGTCCTGTCTGGCGCGTTCAGTGGTCGGGGTTAGGGCGGGTTCTCGGTATTTGCCAACTTCATGCGCAGGAACCAGCCCCAGATCCATCTTGAACAGCTCGATCCGCTGGGGTAATTGCTCAAGGTAATAACGATGGTTGGACAGACCGACGCTGTCCGCGTGTTCGATAAGATAAATAGTCATGTTGACGTGCGCTTTTTGGGCTTGGAAATACACTGTGTGAAGTGCGAGGGTGCAACTGCACCCCCGCAAACATCAGATGCCTTAACGAATCGGTTTCAGGTAAGTGATCAAGGCATTAGCGTTCTGAACGAATTGCTCACCCAATACATCATCGCTGGCAATATTGGCAGCTTCAGCGAGGAACGAATTCAGTGACGTCACGATGGTGGAAAACTCGTTGACGAAGGAAGTGCGTTCGTCGTCAAAGCCCTGAATAGCTTCAATAAGACGAATTCGGTCATTGATTTGAGCCTGCTCCAGGCGTGTTTTTGCGATATCTTCAAGGACCTTGTTGATACGTTGGCTCAGGCTATCTCTTAGCGAAATCAGCCCCAGGTAATTAAGCGCAGCGTTCAACTCTCGCAGGGCTTTCTGCAGCAGGTCCAGCGCTGCCTGGGCCGCTGCCAGTTGCGGGGCTGTGAGGCCAAGCGCGGCGAGGGTCGCCGGGTTGAGAGTGGTTTCTTTGCTGGTTTCAGGCAGCGGAGTACTATCTAGCGCGTTAATGGCGCTGGTGAGTGTGGCGAATTCACCGTCCAGTACGGCTTTTTTCTCCTGAAGCTTCGCGATGTCTTCGGGTACTTGAAGAGCTTCGCCTTCGCAGGCTTCAAGCCTCAACTGTAAGGCACTGCGGCTGATTGAGGCGTTCAGAGGTTGCAGTCTTGAGGCCAGTCCCACTGTATAGTCACGGGTCTTAGTGGTGGCTTTGCTCACGAGGTTAGCTATACCCTTGAGGATGTACTCCCGATCTTCCTCATCGCTTGCTTCGGCAAGTTCTTCCTGAAAGTTGTTGACGGAACTAACCTTAAACGTAAGGTCCATATAGATTTTCAGGGCGTTATCGGGCAGGTGGAATTCTGCTTCGTTGATGGCTGAATTTACCGCTCGGACTTTGTTATGGAAGTCGACAAGGTAATTTGTCTTGCCGTGGAAGGTCTGCACGTCTATCCATTTGTTGTTGCAGTTCGTTTTAGCCTGTTGTAAGGCGAGTAAATCAAAGGGCTCGAAGGTCGTTGGCGAAACATTGATAGTTGGCATGATTAAATTCCTTTAGCATTTTGCTCATATTCAATTCTGAATTCATCGTCAGCTTGTTTGAATACGTCAAGTAATAGATGAGTGTCGTGCTGGATATCCTTCCAAGGTTGGATTACCAGCCTGAATTCCAAGATGAATCGGACTAATATTAATTCGTTGGTAATTTCAGGTACTAACTCAGAAGATTGATCTATATAAGACGCGATTGTGCTCCACACGTGAACCAGGTTTCTCGTCGCCGTATCTGCATCAACGATAATCATGTCCAGATTTTGCAACTCCAGCCTGACAGTATTCAAACGGCCCAGAATGGCATCCTTGGTGTTCATGGTAGCGATATCGCGCGCTTGAGCTTCGCGCATTTTATTTCGTTCTTTGCGAATGTTTTCTGCCTCTACGCCCAGATAAATGGACATCCCAATGCCAACGACATTCAGTGTTGCGGCCGATCCTATGGCGTCTTTGACGAGCTTGTTATATGCCTCGGTTTTAAGGTCGATATTTTTTGCACGCTCCTCAATGACAAGATTCAGTGCCTTGATTTCGGCACCCAGCGTGTTGTTATCAATAGCAGAGAGCCTGAGCTTGACCGCCGAGTAGACGGTATTGCGCAAATCAAAGCTGAATTTATCCAGTCGTTCCTTGAGTTGGTTGGCTTCGGTTTGACGTTTTTTTATTTCTGTAAACATTTTGTCGAGGTAAATGCTGAAATCTTTAACCGTTTCCTTGTCCTCAGCGTCGAGTTCAAGGCCGGGATAGTTTTTGCCAAGCTCCAGCTCAACCTTGTTTAGATCTTCCAGTGTCTTGATGTTGTACGGTGTGAGCGGGCCTTTTTTGATGTCGGCAAAAATTTCTTCCATACCTTGACCGAATACAAGCATTTGTCCTGCAAATACCCTTAGCTTGCTGCCGACGGCAAGAAGATCAACCCGTAATGGGTTCCAAGTGCTGGCATGGTTGCGAACGGTTTTAAACGTATCCTGGAAGTGTTCGGCGTCGAGGCCGTTGCCGGCACCTTTCTCATAACCGAGATAAGTAATGACGGCTTGCAGTTCAACTGGCAGTCTAAGACCTAACATTTCATAGTATTTGATGTTCTTGATCTGCTCTTTGGTGAGGATCAAGCCTGGCTCGCGAGTTACGTTGTCCAAGCGGCCTACCGAGGCATCGATCAGTATTTTTGGAGCCAGGCTGGCGTTATCGACGACGGAGCTGTTCGTATCGGTAATGTTTTCATTTGTAGACATTTCATTAATCCTTTAATGAATTGTAATTCTGGTAGTGCAAGTTCCTTTGCACGAACTCAAGGCTAGAGTTAGTGCCGTTGGGAGTCAAAGCGGAATTGGGGACACGAGTTGTAGGAGGGATGAGGGGACTTCACAGAAGAACGGGCGCTTGCCTACGAAGAAAATCGCCGCGAGTCGAAGCCTTCGGCGACAGCTCCTTCAGTTCAAGTCAAAGAGGCGTACGCGGCCCGGTCGCTTTCATCGCCCAGTGACGCGGCGCGGCGATGGTAGTCTGCGGCCAGTGCTCTGACAGCCGGGATAGGCGCGACGGCCAGGGTTTTGCGGGCCACGCGCAGGAAATTCAGGTTGCCGTTTTCCAGAGCGATTTTCAGCCAGGCCACGGCCTGTTCGAGCTGGCCTTGACCAGCCAGTACAGCGGCATGGCTGAACTGCCCGCGGAAATCCCCGCCTTCGGCCGAGCGTCGATACCACTCGAAAGCAGCGCTCGGATCGGCAGGGCAGTGCCGGCCTTCTTCCAGATACCGCCCCAGCAGGTTCATCGATTTGGCGTGGCCCATCTGCGCGGCTTGTGCGTAGCAGCGCAGAGCCAGTGGATGGTTTTCACTGACGCCACGACCGGTGGCGAGCAGGTTGGCCAGGTTGTACAGGCCCCAATCCAGCCCCGCCTTTGCGGCCAGTTGATAGTGGCTGGCTGCGATGGACGCATCAGCTGCACATCCCCAACCATGTTCATGACAGCGCCCCAGCATGTTGCGGGCCATGACATGACCGTTGCGGGCGGCAATTTCAAACCATTGACGCGCCAATGCCTGATCACATTGGATACCTTGCCCGTCCAGCAGAATCTGCCCCAGCAATGCCTGGGCTTCGACAATGTTCTGCCCCGCTGCGGCAACGATTGCCTGAGCAGCCTTGGCGGGGTTGGCGGCGAGCATGGCCCGCAGTTGATCGCCATTGAGGACTTCTTCGCGCTGCAGATTCCAGCTCATGGATCAGACCTCAACCCAGCGGCGTAGCAAGTTGTGGTAGGTGCCGGTCAGTTTGAGCAGAGAAGGGTGGTCCGGCACATCACGGGTCAGCGCCTGGATGGCATTGTCCATTTCGAACAGCAGCGCCCGCTGGCTGTCTTCGCGCACAAGGCTTTGGGTCCAGAAAAACGAGGCGTAACGGGTGCCACGGGTCACCGCGCTGACCTTGTGCAGGCTGGTGCTCGGGTACAGCACCATGTCGCCAGCGGGCAGTTTCACTCGCTGGGTGCCGTAGGTGTCCTGGATTTCCAGTTCGCCGCCGTCGTATTCGTCCGGGTCGCTGAAGAACAGCGTGGCGGACAGGTCGGTCCTGACCCGCTCGGCGCTGCCTCTGGCCTGGCGTACGGCATTGTCGATATGGAAGTCGAAGCTGCCACCTGCTGTGTAGCAGTTGAACAATGGCGGGAACACCTTGTGCGGCAAAGCGGCTGACATGAACAGCGGGTTGGCCCATAGGCGTTCGAGCATGGCACTGCCCACTTCAAGTGCCAGTGGGTGACCTTCCGGCAATTGCAGATTGTGCTTGGCTTTGGCCGACTGATAGCCGGCAGTGATCTTGCCGTCGGCCCACTCGGTCTGCTGTAACGCCTGGCGAATGCGCGCCACTTCATCACGATCGAACAAGCCAGGGATGTGTAAAAGCATGGACGTGGCACCATTTTTTGGGCTTGGACGCGTGCCTGAGCGGCGGCGTACACCCTTGGACATGAAAATTTTGTAGAGAGAATGGGTATTGAATGAAATTTCTTACTAAATAGCAATGAATCCCAATTGCTACCGGTAACTATTTACAATATATTCCGCCGCCTCAACTCCTTGGGGAAGGAAATCATTCATGTCGCGTCAATCGTTACTATCTGGTGCTCACTCACAACGCTCGCTGGCTTCGGCCGTCGGTGTTGCCATCGCTGCCATGTCTGCAGGTCATCTGGCGCAGGCCGCTGAAAACGCTGACGAGAAAGCTGTTTCGCTGGGTGCAACCAGCATCAATGGTGAGCAAGACGCGTCCTACAAGACCGACGAATCGACTTCAAAAAAGTACACCGCGCCACTGCGTGAAACGCCAAAGAGCGTCACTGTCATCCCGCAACAAGTGATCAGTGACACCGGCGCCACCAGCCTCGCGGATGCCTTGCGCACTACGCCGGGTATCACCTTTGGTGCAGGCGAGGGTGGTAATCCGGCCGCTGACCGCCCGATCATTCGCGGCTTTAACGCTGAAAGTGACGTCTTCATCGATGGCATGCGTGACGGTGCCGCGCAAAGTCGGGAAATCTTCAACATTGAATCGGTTGAAGTCAGCAAGGGCCCAGGCTCGGCCTTCACCGGCGCGGGCTCTACCGGTGGCAGCCTGAATCTGATCACCAAGGGCGCGCATCTGGGTAACGCCTACAACGGCGGTTACACCTTTGGTTCCGACCAGACTCAACGTTACACCGCTGACCTCAATCAGCAGATCACCGACACCTCTGCGTTCCGCCTGAATCTGATGAAGCACGATGCCAACGTGGCCGGTCGCGATAACGTGGATGTCAGCCGTTGGGGCGTGGCGCCGTCGTTCGCTTTTGGCTTGGGCACAGACACCCGGGTCAAGCTGGATTACTACCACCTGGAAACCGACGATATGCCTGACTACGGCATCCCGTTGACCTCCACCACGGGGCGTAGCAAGTACATCGTCGACAAACCTGCCCACGTCAATGAAAGCAATTTCTATGGCCTGACCGGCCGCGACTATCGCAAGAGCAAGAACGACAGCGGCACGCTCCGGATCGAGCACGACCTGAATGAAAACCTGACCCTGTCCAACAGCTTCCGTATGTCCCGCTCGACGCTGGACTACATCGTCACCAACCCGGATGACAGCCGCGGCAACGTCGCCAATGGCCTGCTTTCGCGTTCGGCCAAGAGCCGCAATTCGACCACCAGCGGCTTCGTCAACCAGACGGACCTGAGTGCCAAATTCGACACCGGCTTTATCAATCACAGCCTGGTCACCGGCGTAGAGTTCTCGTATCAGGACACCCACAACCGCAACTACAACGTCCTGGATGCCAACGGCGGCACTATTGCCAGCCTTTGCTCGGCGGCGCTGTTGCGGTCCGGTGACTGTACCAATCTGTACAACCCGGGCCCGAAAGACCCCTGGAACGGCACTATCACGGACAACCAGGCGTTCACCGATACGGACACCAAGACCAGCGCTGCTTATGTATTCGACACCCTGAAGTTCAACGAGCAGTGGTCGCTGAACCTGGGCCTGCGTTATGACGACTACGACATCAAGTCCAGCGGTTATGCGACCGTCGGCCGTGGCACGGTGGCGGGCAACTTCAAGCGCGAGAACACCAGCCAGTTGTGGAACTATCAGGTGGGTCTGGTCTTCAAGCCATTGCCGAACGGCAGCGTTTATGCCGCCTGGTCGACGTCCAGCAACCCGTCCGGTGAAACCAGCGGTAACGGTGGCCTGGAGATGACGGCGGCCAACACCAATCTCGATCCGGAAAAGAATCGTAACTACGAACTGGGCACCAAGTGGGATTTCTTCGGCGATGACCTTTCGCTGACCGCTGCGCTGTTCCGCACTGAAAAAACCAATGCGCGCATCACTGATCCGGACAACACCACGTTCCAGGTGCTTGATGGCGAGCAGCGTGTGGATGGCTTCGAGTTTACCTACACCGGCAAGATCACCAGCAAGTGGAAGGTCTACGGCGGTTACACCTACATGGAGAGCGAGCTGGTCAAAACCACGGCGGCTGCGGACGAGGGCAATCACATGCCGAACACGCCGCGTAACAGCTTCAACCTGTGGTCGACCTACGAACTGATGCCGAAGCTGACCGTGGGCGGTGGCGCAACCTTCGTCGACTCGCGTTTCGGTAACGAAGCCAACTCGGTTGAGGTGCCTTCATACTGGCGCTATGACGCGATGGCGAGCTACGCGCTGACCAAAAACGTCGACCTGCAGCTCAACCTGCAAAACCTGACCGACAAGCGCTATTACGATCAGGTGTTTACCACTCACTATGCGCACATGGCCGCCGGCCGTACTGCACTGATGAGTGCCAACTTCCACTTCTGATTTAGAAGAGAATGTTGGAGCCCTGCTGGCCCTGATGGTCGGCGGGGTTTTTTGGTGTTTGGGAAACGTGGTATTTGATTGGAATGCATTCCCTGTGGGAGCGGTGCTTGCCCGCGATAAGAGCAACTCGGTCTGTCTTAATACCGCGTCGCCCTTATCGCGGACAAGCACCGCTCCCACAGGTTTTGCGCCTGGCTTGATGGAGTAACAAAGGGTGTTGAAGAAAGTCCTGTTTCAAGTCCACTGGTTCTTCGGCATCACCGCCGGACTGGTGCTGGCCCTGATGGGGATTACCGGCGCCATTTACTCGTTCGAGGATGAAATCCTTGAGTGGGCCAACCCCGAGGCATTGATCATTCAGCCTCGCGGCGAGGCGTTGCCGCCGATTGAGCTGGTGCGCAAGCTTGAAACAGCCACCGGGCTGACCGTTGCCATTCTGCGCGTGCAGACCGTTGGCGACAAAGCGGCGCAAGTCTATTTCACCCCAGCACCCGGCGAGCGCCGTGGGCCGATGCGCAACTTTGATCCGTACAGCGGCGAGATTACCGGTGACGCGACAGGTGCCGGTTTCTTTGATTTCGTTCTGCGGCTGCACCGATTTCTGGCCATGGGCGAGTACGGCAAACAGGTGACTGCCGCCTGTACGCTGATCCTGGTGTTTTTCTGCCTGTCCGGACTTTACCTGCGCTGGCCGCGCAAGCCTCTGAACTGGCGGGTGTGGCTGACCCTGGACTGGGCAAAAAAAGGCCGCAGTTTCAACTGGGACCTGCACTCGATTTTCGGCACCTGGTGCCTGCTGTTTTATCTGCTGTTCGCGATCACCGGTCTGAATTGGTCCTACGACTGGTTCAGCAACGGTATGAACCGGTTACTGGGTGATGCTCCCGCCGGTGAACAGCGTCGCGGCGGTGGTCGGTCTGGTGGTAATGGCGCACCTCAAACGACATCGGCAAAAGCTGATTTCGCCGCCATCTGGGAAAGCATCAAGACCACTGCCGGCCCTGAGCTGTCGGCCTACAACATTCGCTTGCCCAATGCGGTCGGTCAGCCAGCCACCATTTTCTACTTGCTCAAGGATTCGCCACATCCAAGGGCGCTGAATACCATTATCCTGGACCCGGCCACGGGCAAAGTCAGCTCGGTCGCCCGATACGCCGACAAGAGTTTTGGCGCGCAACTACTGGTCAGCAACTACTCGCTGCACGTGGGCAGTTACTTCGGCATCGTCGGGCGCCTGATCATGACGGCCGCGTCTTTGATGATGCCGTTGTTCTTTATTACTGGCTGGTTGTTGTATCTGGATCGCCGCCGCAAGAAGCGAGACATCAAGAATGCCCGTGGCAGTGTCACGGGCAACACTGACATCGATGTACCCGCTTGGCTGATCGGTTTCGCGACTCAGAGTGGCTTCGCCGAACAGTTGGCGTGGCAGACCGCCGGGCAGTTGCAGGCGGCGGGGTTGCCGGTGAAGGTGCAGCGGCTGGCGGATGTCACTGAACAGGATCTGCGCCAGAGCCAGAACGCCCTTTTTGTGGTCAGCACCTTTGGCGACGGCGAAGCTCCGGACAGCGCCCTGGGCTTCGAGCGCAAGTTGCTGGGCAGTCCGTTGGCCCTGGAAAACCTCAATTACGCAGTGCTGGGCCTCGGGGATCGGCAGTATCAACACTTTTGCGGCTTCGCCCGACGCCTGCATGGCTGGCTCGCTGATCGCGGCGGCAAGCTGTTGTTCGACGGTGTTGAAGTCGACAGTGCAGACCCGTTGGCCTTGCAACACTGGCAACAGCAACTGGGCCACATCACCGGCGCTGCGCCGACAACGCTGTGGCAGGCACCGGCTTATGACAACTGGACACTGGCCCAGCGTGAACACCTGAACCCCGGCAGCAGCGGCTCGAAGGTGTTTCTGATTGGCCTGACACCGCCGCCATCGACGGTTTGGGAAGCGGGGGATCTGGTGGAGGTCATGCCACGTAACAGCGTCCAGGCGGTGGAGCATTTCCTCAATGGCCTGGGGATTGCCGATCACACATCGGTACAGATCGGCGGGCTTGAGGAACCACTGAAAGTGGCGCTCGCCAGTCGTCAATTGCCACAGCATCGGGCGCATCTGGTGGGCTTGCATGCTCAGGCGGTGGTCGATGCGCTGGTACCGCTGGCTATGCGTGAATATTCCATTGCGTCGATCCCTGACGATGGCCTGTTGCAGTTGATTGTGCGTCAGGAAATTCATCCGGACGGCAGTCTGGGGCTGTGCTCTGGCTGGTTGACCGAGCACGCTGCACTCGGCGATGCGATCAGTCTGCGCATGCGCCGCAACAGCAGTTTCCATCTGCCAAGCGAACCGCGCCCTTTGATCCTGATCGGTAACGGTACCGGCTTGGCGGGTCTGCGCAGCTTGCTGAAAGGGCGTATTGCCCGAGGTCAGTCGCGTAACTGGCTGTTGTTTGGCGAGCGCAATCGGGAGCATGACTTCCATTGCGCAAGCGAGTTGATGCAGTGTCACGCTTCGGGAGAGCTGGCGCGGCTCGATCTGGCGTTTTCCCGTGATCAGGCTGAGAAAATCTATGTGCAGGATCGCTTGATTGAAGCGGCGGATGAGCTTCGCGACTGGTTAGCCGATGGCGCCATGATTTACATCTGCGGCAGCCTGGAAGGCATGGCGGCGGACGTGGATGCTGCGCTGATCGATATCCTTGGCACGCAAGTGGTGGGCGAGTTGATCGAGCAGGGGCGGTATCGAAGGGATGTTTATTGATTCCCTGGAGCCGGAGTGATGTCCTGTGGGAGCGAGCTTGCTCGCGAAGGGGCCGGTACATCCTCAACATCTTTTGGGCTTGTCAAATCGCATTCGCGAGCTCGCTCCCACAGGATTTGTGAGCCCTGTCGGAGCGAGGCTGTTGCGTTACGCCGCTACAAACTGCTCCGCGTAATGGCAGGCAACCTGGCGGTTGTCTACCAGACGCAGGGCTGGTTCTTCGGTGGCGCAGCGCTCGGTCGCGTAGGGGCAGCGCTTGTGGAAGGCGCAGCCGCTTGGCGGGTCGAGCGGGTTGGGCAGTTCACCGACGATCTTGATCTTCGGCTTCAGCGGGTCCGGGTGAATCGTCGGGGTCGCAGACAGCAGCGCCTGGGTATACGGGTGCAGCGGACGGTTGTAGATCTCTTCCTTGGGACCCATTTCCGCCGGACGACCCAGATACATCACCAACACCGTGTCAGCAACGTGGCGCACCACCGACAGGTTGTGGGAAATGAACACGTAGGCCGTATTGAATTCCTGCTGCAAATCCATGAACAGGTTCAGCACCTGAGCCTGAATCGATACGTCCAGCGCGGAGGTCGGTTCGTCCGCCACCAGCACTTTCGGTTGCAGCATCATGGCCCGAGCCAGGGCGATACGTTGGCGCTGACCACCAGAGAACATGTGTGGATAACGCTGATAGTGCTCAGGGCGCAAGCCGACCTGGGCCATCATCGCCTGCACTTTCTCGCGACGTTCCTTGGCGGAAAGATTGGTGTTGATCAGCAGGGGTTCACCCAATTGATCACCGATTTTCTGCCGTGGATTGAGCGACGCATACGGGCTTTGGAAAACCATCTGCACGTCTTTGCGCAGTTGCTTGCGTTGTTCCTTGGTGGCTCCGGTGACTTCCTGGCCGGCGATTTTCAGCGAGCCGGACGACGGCTCTTCAATCAGGGTCAGGGCCCGGGCCAGAGTCGATTTGCCGCAGCCGGACTCGCCGACCACAGCTAGCGTCTTGCCAGCTTCAAGCTCAAACGATACGCCGTTCAGGGCGCGGACCAGTGCGTGACCCTTGAACAGGCCACGGGATACTTCGTAGTGACGGGTAAGGTCGCGGGCGGTAAGAACGACGCTCATTACGCCACCTCCTGATTCAACGGATAGAAGCAACGCGCCAGGCTGTGGGCTTTGGGATCAAGGCCTGGGCGCTGGGTGCGGCAGTTTTCCTGCACGTAAGGGCAGCGCGGTGACAACAGGCAGCCTTGCGGGCGGTCGTAGCGGCCAGGAACCATGCCCGGCAAAGTGGCCAGACGCTCGGCACCCATGCTGTGTTCCGGAATCGCCGCCAGCAACGCTTCGCTATAAGGATGCGCAGGCACGTCGAACAAGCCCGGCACCTGACCGACTTCAACAGCCTGCCCGGCGTACATCACACAGACACGTTGAGCGGTTTCGGCCACTACTGCCAGGTCGTGAGTGATCAAAACCAGCGCCATGTCCTGCTCTTTCTGCAGGCTCAGCAGCAAGTCCATGATCTGCGCCTGAATGGTCACGTCCAGCGCAGTAGTCGGTTCGTCGGCGATCAACAGCTTGGGCTCGCCCGCGATGGCCATGGCAATTGCCACACGCTGGCTCATGCCCCCGGACAGTTGATGCGGGTAAGCGTTAAGACGCGAAGCAGCACCGGGAATTTCAACTTTCTGCAACAGCTCCAACGCACGTTGACGCGCAGCCCGGCCAGACAGGTTCAGGTGTTGGCGCAGAACCTCTTCAATCTGAAAACCCACGGTGTAGCTGGGGTTCAGTGCGGTCATCGGATCCTGGAACACCATCGCCAGGTCTTTGCCGATGATCTTGCGACGCTGGCGGTTGTTGAGCTTGAGCAGTTCATGACCGTCGAAGTTCAAGGAGTCGGCCGTGATCACGCCGGGGTGATCGATCAGGCCCATCAACGCCATCATGGTCACGGATTTACCCGAACCCGACTCGCCGACGATGGCCATGACTTCGCCTTTTTCGACGCTCAACGACAGGCCGTCGACAACCGGCACTGCGCTGGCATCGCCGAAGCGGACGTTGAGATTCTTGATTTCTAAAAGTGGCATACGAATCTCCTCAGGCGGCATTTTTGAGTTTCGGGTCCAGCGCATCGCGCAGCCCGTCGCCCATCAGGTTGATTGCCAGCACGCTGAGCAAAATGGTCAGACCTGGCAGGCTCACCACCCACCAGGCGCGTTCGATGTAATCACGGGCCGAAGCCAGCATGGTGCCCCACTCAGGCGTTGGCGGTTGTACGCCCAGACCGAGGAAGCCCAGCGCCGCAGCGTCGAGGATTGCCGAGGAGAAACTCAAGGTAGCCTGCACGATCAGCGGTGCCATGCAGTTAGGCAGCACGGTGATGAACATCAGGCGTGGCAAGGTCGCGCCAGCCAGACGTGCAGCGGTCACGTAATCACGGTTCAGCTCGCCCATTACCGCAGCGCGGGTCAGGCGGACATAGGCCGGCAGGGAAACAATAGCAATGGCGATCACGGTATTGATCAGCCCAGGGCCGAGGATGGCGACAATCGCCACAGCCAGCAGCAGCGAGGGCAGGGCGAGCATGATGTCCATCAGGCGCATGATCGTCGGGCCGAGGATGCGCGGGAAGAACCCGGCCAGCAGGCCCATGAGGATGCCTGGAATCAGCGACATTACCACCGAGGACAAACCGATCAGCAGCGACAGGCGCGAACCCTGGATCAGACGCGACAGCAGGTCACGGCCCAGCTCGTCAGTGCCCAGCAGGAATTGCCATTGACCGCCTTCAAGCCAGACCGGCGGGGTCAGCAGGAAGTCGCGGTATTGCTCACTTGGATCGTGGGGCGCAACCCAAGGGGCAAACAGTGCGCAGAACACGATCAGGGTCATGAACATCAGGCCGGCGACAGCGCCCTTGTTCTTGGCGAAGGCTAGCCAGAATTCTTTGTACGGCGAGGGGTAAAGCAGACTTTGATCGACTGCTACCGAGGGAGTAGGTATGCTCATAGTCAGGATCTCAGCGCTGGTGACGAATGCGTGGGTTGGCAAAGCCGTAGAGGATATCCACCACGAAATTGACCAGGATCACCAGGCAGGCGATCAGCAGAATGCCGTTTTGCACGACAGGGTAGTCACGGGCGCCAATGGCTTCGATCAACCATTTGCCGATACCCGGCCAGGAGAAGATCGTTTCGGTCAGTACTGCACCGGCGAGCAGGGCGCCGACTTGCAGGCCGAACACGGTCAACACCGGGATCAACGCGTTACGCAGGCCGTGAACAAATACCACGCGCGCTGGCGACAGGCCTTTGGCCCGGGCGGTACGTACGTAGTCTTCACGCAAAACTTCAAGCATCGACGAACGGGTCATCCGGGCGATCACCGCCAACGGGATGGTACCGAGCACGATGGCGGGCAGAATCAGGTGATGCAGGGCATCGAGGAACGCGCCTTCTTCATCACTGAGCAAGGTATCAATCAGCATGAAACCGGTTCTGGGCGGGATGTCATACAGCAGGTCGATACGCCCCGAGACTGGCGTCCAGCCCAGGGTGACCGAGAAAAACATGATCAGGATGAGGCCCCACCAGAAGATCGGCATCGAGTATCCCGCCAGGGAGATGCCCATCACCCCATGATCGAAGAGTGACCCTCGCTTGAGCGCCGCAATGACTCCAGCCAACAGCCCGAGAATACCGGCGAAGATCAGGGCTGCAATCGACAGCTCCAGGGTTGCCGGAAACAGTGCGGTGAACTCGGTCCAGACGCTGGTCCGCGTGCGCAACGATTCGCCAAGATCACCCTGGGCGAGCTTGCCGACATAGTCGATGTATTGCGCATAAAGCGGTTTGTTCAGACCCAGTCGTTCCATGGCCTGAGCGTGCATTTCCGGATCGACCCGGCGTTCACCCATCATGACTTCAACCGGGTCGCCCGGAATCAGGCGAATGAGCGCGAAGGTCAGCAAGGTGATGCCGAAAAACGTGGGTATCAACAACCCCACTCGGCGGGCGATAAAACTAAACATCGTGTTGTGTTCCTCATCGGCCGGTTAGGCTTATTCCGTACAGACCCCGTGAAAACTACTGCGCTCGACAATACTGCGTTAAAAACAGGCGGAAAATGCTCATTTAGAACACCTAGACTCCGCTTTTCCGCCTGTTTTTGCCTTGTCTTGTCTTCGCTCGCTACGTTTTCACACGGTCTTACGAGTCTCTGGGTAGAGCTCACCGGATTATTTTTCTACTTCACCCTGGTAGTGGAGAAGTTGTTATTGGTCAGCGGGCTGATTTGATAGCCTTCGACGTTGTTGCGCATTGCCGTGAACAGTTTTGGATAAGCCAGGCTCAGCCAGGGTACGTCTTTGTAGAAAATCTGCTGGGCTTGCTCATAAAGGGCCGCTCGTTCGGCCGGGTCGGTCTTTTCCCGTGCTTTGGAGATGGCTTCTTCAAATGCCTTGTTACACCAGCGGGCGTAATTTTCGCCATTCTTGGCTGCTTCGCAACTCAGGTTCGGTGTCAGGAAGTTATCCGGATCGCCATTGTCGCCAGCCCAGCCCGCAAACACCATGTCATGTTCACCGGCTTTGGCCCTTTTGAGCATTTCGCCCCATTCCATGACGCGCAAATTCAGCTTGATCCCGACCTTTGCCAGGTCCGCTTGCAGCATCTGAGCACCCAGCGCCGGGTTCGGGTTGGTAACGGCACCCCCATTGCGCAGGTACAGACTGAACTCCTGACCTTCCGGTACGCCAGCTTCTTTAAGCAGTGACCGCGCCTTCTCCGGGTCGTGCGGCGGATTTTTAATGTCGTTGGCGTAGCCGAGCAAGGTTGGCGGGTAAGGATTCACACCTTCGGTGGCTTTACCCTCGCCGAACAACGCCTTGATATAAGCCTTTTTGTCGAATGCCAGACTGATCGCTTCGCGGACACGCACATCGCTCAGGTACTTATGCGTTGTGTTGATCGCGATGTAGCTGGTCATCATGGCTTCCATCTCGTCGATCTTGAGCTTGGGGTCTGCCTTGATGGTTTCGATGTCATCTGGTTTCGGATACAGCGCGACCTGACACTCGTTGGCCTTGAGCTTTTGCAGGCGCACGTTGCTGTCCAGCGTAATCGCGAAAATCAGCGCTTCGCTGGGGACCGCACCCTTCCAGTAATCCGGGTTGGCTTTATAGCGAACTTGGGCGTCCTTGGCATAGCGGGTCAGGATGAACGGGCCTGTTCCGACGGGCTTGCTGTTCAGATCTGCGGTTTTGCCCGCCTTGAGCAACTGGTCGGCGTACTCGGCGGAGTAGATCGAGGTGAACGGCATCGCCAGATCACGCAGGAACGGAGACTCAGGGCGCGACAGGGTGAACCTGACGGTGTGCTCGTCAACTTTTTCGATGCTTTTGAGCAGGTCATTGAAGCCCATGCTTTCGAAATACGGATAACCAGTCAGGGATTTTTCATGCCATGGGTGCTTCGGGTCCAGCTGACGCTGAAAGCTCCAGAGGACGTCATCGGCGTTCATTTCGCGGCTTGGCTTGAAGTAGTCAGTGGTCTGGAACTTGACGCCCTTGCGCAGGTGGAAGGTGTAGGTCAGGCCATCGTCGCTCACGTCCCAGCTTTCGGCCAGGTTGGGTTCGGTTTCAGTGGTGCCGGGTTTGAAACCGACCAGTTTGTCCAGAAAGGTTTCTGCTGTGGCATCCGCCGTCACAGCGGTGGTGTATTGAACGATATCAAAGCCTTCAGGGCTGGCTTCGGTGCAGACCACCAAGGGCTTGGCCGAGACGCTCAATGTCGCGCTGAACAGGGCCAGGGCGATCGAGTTGCGTAGCGATAACAGTTTCAATGGAAACCCTCCGTAGATTTGACGCCTGTGACCGGTGCGGCGAGAGGTAAGTGCCCACACGCCGCGCCGATCAGGTGCCGATTACAAAATGTTGAATGGAACGGTGGTGACCAGACGGAATTCGTTGATGTTGCCATCAGCCTGGTTTTCGCTGGCGCGGTGGGTGGTGTAAGTCGCGCGGATCGCTGTGGCCTTGAGCGGGCCGGACTGTACCGAGTACGAAGAGCCGATGCCATATTCGTAGTGGGTTTCGCCGTCCATTGCCCGCACGTCGCTGTACGCGTTGCCTTTGTAGTGGGTGCCGTCGATGTCCCAGCCACGTGCCTGATAGATATTGAATTTCAGGCCTGGCACGCCGTATTCAGCCATATTCAAGACATAGGCGACCTGCAGGGATTTCTCGTTCGGGCCGTTGAAGTCCGAGAGCAGGGAGTTGGCCAGGAAGATGGCGTTGGTTTCGTGGGCGTAGTCGAAGTATTCGTTACCGGCAACTTCCTGATAGGCGATGCTCAGGCTGTGGGCCTTGTGCGTACCGGTGAAGGAAAGGCTGTAGGTATCGTTGTCGATAGGGCCCATTTTGCGCTGGCCCGAATCTTTGGTCTTGTAGTAGTTCAGGTTGGTGCTCAGGCCTACGACGTCGGTGTCGCCCATTTCGTGGGTGAAGCCGAAGTAGTACTGGTGCCAGAAGTCTTCCAGGTTCGACGCATAGAAGCTGGTGGTCAGGCTTTCGGATGGTTTGTAGTCGCCGCCCAGCATGTCCAGACGATCAGCGGTCTGGCTGCGGTCGCCGTATTCAGAGCGGAATTTGTCCAGGCTCTGTTCCATACGTGGCGAAACGCGGTCGAAGCTACCAGCTTGCAGGGACAGGTTATTGAGCTCGTCGCTCTGTACCGCAAAACCCTGGAAGCTGGAAGGCAGTGCACGGTTGCCGATGTAGGCAATAACCGGGGTGTTCACCGACTGGCGACCCATGGTCAGCGTGGTATTGGAAACGCGCGCCTTGACGTTGCCCAGGCCCATTTTGCTCCACTGGCCTACCGCATCGCCGTCGCTGTCAGCCAGAGTACGGTTGGAACTGCCCGCGAAGTCACCGACGTCACGGTCCAGGGCGATGGCGTTGTACAGCGCCAGTTCAGTGGAGAAACCTACGACGCCCTGGGTGAAACCCGAGGTGTAGTTGACGATGGTGCCTTGTTGCCAGTTGATGCGGCGCGGGGTGGTTTTGCGCACGCCGTCATCGTTGTAGCTAAACACGCTGTCGCGACGGCGCAGTTCGTTGGCGTACCAGTTACGGGTGGTACCGGTCAGGTGTTGGTCTTCGAAAAAGCCGTTGGCATCGGCCTGGGCGTTTTTGGTGCTCAGCCCGGTCGGCACGAATGCCTGGCTGGTAGGCTCTGCCTGAGCCATTGCACTCAACGAGGCGATGGACAAGGCGACTGCAGCGGTACTGATTTTTCTCACGATTAAACGCTCCTTTACTACTTTTATATACGCCAGTTTTTATGGGCTGGCTTTGATGGCGTGAGGCTTGTGGCCGCACTTTGTTTTTATCGAGTGCTGATCTAACTCATCAACAAACTCTGTATTTGCAAACCGAAATAACGCCACGGCGAAGCGCGCTGCCCTGGTCAGGGCAGCGGTTTTTTTCGGTTATTTACGTGTTAGTCGGCGATGCTGACGCCGGAGAAAGTATTACGGCCAAACGGGCTGACCTTGAAACCTTGAACTTCAGCGCGCAGTGGTTGATTGACCGTGGAGTGGGCAATCGGCGTAATTGGCACCTGTTGTTTCAAGTACTGCTGGGCCTGCTTGTACAAGTCGATCCGCTGGGCTTTGTCGGCAGTGGCAACGGCGGCCTTGACCAGTGCGTCGTATTTCTCGTCGCACCACATGGAGTAGTTGTTACCGCCGATGGCGGCGCAGCTGTACAGCGTGCCCATCCAGTTGTCCGGATCACCATTGTCGCCAGTCCAGCCAATCAGCGAGATATCGTGCTCGCCGGCTTTGGTGCGCTTGAGGTATTCGCCCCACTCGTAGCTGACGATCTTGACCTTGATGCCCACCTTGGCCCAGTCGGCCTGGAGCATTTCAGCCATCAGCTTGGCGTTCGGGTTGTACGGACGCTGGACCGGCATGGCCCAGAGGGTCAGCTCGGTGCCTTCCTTGATGCCAGCGGCGCGCAGCAGTTCTTTGGCTTTTTCCGGGTTGTACTCGGCGTCCTTGATGGTTTCGTCGTAAGACCATTGGGTCGGCGGCATGGCATTCACGGCCAGTTGGCCGGCGCCTTGATACACGGCATTGATGATGGCTTTCTTGTTGACGGCCATGTCCAGCGCCTGACGCACTTCCAACTTGCCCAATGGCTCGTGGCGCACGTTGTAAGAGATGTAACCCAGGTTGAAGCCAGCCTGTTCCATGACTTTCAGGCTCTTGTCTTCCTTGAGCTTCTGCAGGTCAGCCGGTCGCGGGTTCAGGGAAACCTGGCACTCGTTAGCCTTGAGCTTCTGCATGCGCACCGAAGCGTCGGTGTTGATGGCAAAAATCAGGTTGTCGATTTTTACCCGGCTCGGGTCCCAGAACTCTTTGTTGCCCTTGTAACGGATCTGCGAGTCTTTCTGGTAGCGCTGGAAAACAAATGGTCCGGTACCGATTGGCTTCTGATTGATGTCATGCAGTTCGCCGGACTTCATCAGTTGGTCGGCGTATTCAGCAGACAGAATCGACGCAAAGTTCATGGCGACGTTCTGAATGAAAGCGGCATCCACTTTGTTCAGGGTGAAGACCACGGTCAGCGGACCGGTTTTTTCCACTGACTTGAGGTTTTTGTTCATCCCCATGCCGTTGAAGTACGGGAACTCGGTCGGATAAGCGACCCGGAATGGATGATCCGTCTTGAGCATGCGATTGAACGTGAACAGCACGTCATCGGCATTGAATTCACGTGTCGGCTTGAAGTACGGGGTGGTGTGGAATTTCACACCTTCGCGCAGGTGGAAGGTGTAAACCAGTCCGTCCTCGGAAACGTCCCACTTGGTGGCTAGCGCCGGGACTACGGCTGTGCTGCCTTGTTCGAATTCGGTGAGGCGGTTGTAAATCGGCTCGGCGGCGTCGTTGTCGGTGCCTGCGGTGTACTGAGCAATATCGAAGCCCGCCGGGCTGCCTTCCGAGCAGAACACCAGATTGCTGGCAGCCTGGGCCGCTGGCGTGAGCGCCAATAAGCCAAGGCTGAACAACGACGACATGGCAATGGTTTTACGCATGATGATCCTTATCCCTAAATGTGAGTCGTAAATGCCCAACAAATATCAGGCAAGAGGGTCCCTGCAATCCGGGAGCCTTCGCGACTGCTCAGTAACAAATTGAAATAGCTTGGCCCACGCCGTCGAAGGTATGTCCGTCGGGCGCGGCTGTATGTAGTACCGCTTGCTCTAAAAAGCGTAGGAAGCTTCTGTCAGTAAGTTACGCTTAGATATTTGGCCTGACCGCGTTATGTAGGAGCTCACCGAGGTTACGAGGCCAGCGATTACGGTATATCTGACATCCCGCTATCGCTGCCTCGCGTTGCTCGTGAGCTCATACAGGTACCGTGCGCGAACAGAATTAACTGCGCTGTATTAACAGCGCAGTTAATTGATCCTTACTTGCCAGTTACGCTAACGCCGTAGAAGGAGTTCAGACCAAACGGGCTGATCTTGAAGTCTTGTACGGTTGTGCGCATCGGTTGATAAACCGTCGAGTGCGCGATTGGCGTCATCGGAACGGCTTCTTTGAGCAGGTGCTGCGCCTGTTTGTACAGTTCGGTGCGCTTGGCCTGATCTGGGGTTTCCTTGGCCTGGTGGATCAAGGTGTCGAAAGGCTTGTCACACCATTTGGCAAAGTTGTTGCCATTGATGGCGTCACAGCCGAACAGGGTACCCAGCCAGTTGTCCGGGTCACCATTGTCGCCACTCCAGCCAATCAGCATCGCGCCGTTTTCGCCTGCCTTGGCGCGTTTGATGTATTCGCCCCACTCGTAGCTGACGATCTTGGCGTTGATACCGATCTTCTTCCAGTCGGACTGGAGCATTTCGGCCATCAGTTTGGCGTTCGGGTTGTAAGGACGCTGAACCGGCATCGCCCACAGGGTGATCTCGGTGCCTTCCTTGACGCCTGCCTGCTTGAGCAGCGCCTTGGCTTTTTCGACATCGAACGGAGCGTCTTTGATAGTGGTGTCGTAAGACCACTGGGTCGGCGGCATGGCATTGACGGCCAGTTGGCCCGCGCCCTGATACACCGCATCAATGATGCCTTGCTTGTTCACGGCCATGTCCAACGCCTGGCGGACTTCCTTGATCGCCAGTGGGTTTGGCTTATCGTCGCCCTTGATCTTGTCCATCGTGTTGTAGGCGATGTAACCCAGGTTGAAGCCAGCCTGATCCGGCATCTTCAGATCTTTGTCAGCCTTGAGTGGCGCAAGGTCGGCTGGACGCGGGTAAGCGGTGATCTGGCATTCGCCTTTCTTCAGTTTCTGCGCACGAACCGATGCGTCAGTGGTGATGGCGAAGATCAGGTTGTCCAGTTTGACGTCTTCAGGCTTCCAGTAATCCTTGTTGCCGGTGTAACGGATGTTGGAATCTTTCTGGTAGCTCTTGAACACGAACGGGCCAGTGCCGATTGGCTGCTGGTTGATCAGCTCAGGCTTGCCTTCCTTGATCAGCTTGTCTGCGTATTCAGCGGACTGAATCGAGGCAAAGCTCATGGCCATGTTCTGGATGAACGCCGCGTCAACGGTCTTGAGGACGAATTTGACGGTGTGGTCGTCGACCTTCTCGACCTTGGCAATGTTGGTATCCATGGCCATGTCGGTGAAGTACGGGAATTCAGTTGGATAGGCCTTACGGAACGGCATGTCCTTGTCGATCATGCGATTGAACGTGAACAGCACGTCATCGGCATTGAAGTCGCGGGTCGGCTTGAAGTACGGCGTGGTGTGGAATTTAACGCCTTCACGCAGGTGGAAGGTGTAGGTCAGCACATCCGGGGAAATATCCCAGCTGGTTGCCAGACCTGGCACAACCGCGGTGCCGCCACGTTCGAACTGGCTCAAACGGTTGAATACGGTTTCTGCCGCAGCGTCGAAATCAGTACCGGTGGTGTACTGGCCTGGGTCGAACCCGGCCGGGCTGCCTTCGGAGCAGAACACGAGGTTCGATGCTGCTTGAGCGAAAGGAGCTGCAGTAATCAAGCCTGCACTGAGTAGAAACGGAATGACCGCGTGTTTGAGCATGGTGGCCTCAGTTGTTGTCATTTTTAATTTTGAGGGAAGAGCCTTGTGGGCCGATCCTGCCGATACTTATGCAGGGGCCATACCCAAAGCAAGAACTTGGCGTCAAAGAAGATACAAAGTGTGGCACGAGCGTACAGGAATGTCGCATAAGTGTAATTTCTGGCGCATTTGATCGTTTGCGCGTCGCAATCGGAAAGGTTTCGTGCACCATGTTCGTGCAACCGAGCGTGTGGAATGCACTCGGTTGGCGCGGCAGTGTTACCAATATTTCTATTGGTTCGTTTTTTACCGGGAAAGGCTCACCCCGTAAAAGGGCGTCAGACCGAAAGGGCTGAGCTTGAAGTCCTGCACTTCCTTGCGCATCGGCTGGAAGACCTTCGAATTGGCAATCGGTGTGATCGGCACCTGTGCCTTGAGGATCTGCTGAGCTTGCTGGTAGAGCTTGACGCGCTCGTCGCGATCGCTGGTCAGCTTGGCTTTTTGCACGAGCTTGTCGTAGGCCGGATCACACCACTTGGCGTAGTTGCTGCCCTTGACTGCTGCGCAGCTGTAGAGCACGCCGAGCCAGTTGTCCGGGTCGCCATTGTCACCGGTCCAGCCGTAGATCATTACGTCATGCTCACCGGCTTTGGCGCGCTTGATGTACTCGCCCCATTCATAACTGACGATGTTGGCCTTGATACCGACCTTGGCCCAGTCAGCCTGAATCATCTGCGCCGACATGCGTGCATTGGGGTTCGAGGCGCGCTGCACGGTCATGGCCCACAGGTTGATTTGCGTGCCGGGCGCAACGCCAGCCTCTTTAAGCAGCTGCTTGGCTTTTACCGGATCGTGAGGGGCGTCTTTGATGCTCGGATCGTAACTCCACTGGCCCGGCGGAATGGCGTTCTGGGCCAACTGCCCGGCGCTCTGGTACACCGCCTTGATGATCGCTGGCTTGTCGATGGCCATGTCCAGTGCCTGTCGCACCTTGAGCTGATCCAGTGGCGGATGGGTGACGTTGTAGGCCAGGAATCCAAGATTGAAGCCCGGCTGGCTGATTACTTTGAGGTTCGGGTCTTTCTGCATCTCCTCAATGTCTTGCGGGCGCGGGTAGCCGCTGACCTGGCATTCCCCGGCCTTGAGCTTTTGCATGCGCACAGCCGCATCGCTGCTGATGGAGAAGATCAGGTGATCAAGCTTCACGTCTTCGGGTTTCCAGTACGCGGTGTTGCCGTCGTAGCGGATCTGCGCGTCTTTTTGATAACGCTTGAAGACGAAAGGGCCAGTGCCGATAGGCTTTTGGTTGATGTCTTCGGCTTTGCCCTGTTTGAGCAGCTGATTGGCGTACTCAGCAGACTGCACCGAGGCAAAGCTCATCGCCAGGTTTTGCACGAAGGCAGCATCGACGTTGTTCAGGTTGAACCTGACGGTCTGATCGTCGACTTTTTCGACGCTCTTGATTGTGGTGTTCATGCCCATGTCGGCGAAATACGGCGACTCCGAAGGGTAAGCCTTGCGGAATGGATGATTGGCATCCAGCAGACGCTGGAAGGTGAACAGCACGTCGTCGGCGTTGAAATCCCTACTCGGCGTGAAGTAGTCAGTGGTGTGAAACTTCACGCCGGGGCGCAGGTGGAACGTGTAGGTCAGACCATCATCGGAGACATCCCAGCTCGTCGCCAAGCCGGGTTCGACTTCAGTGCCGCCGCGCTTGAACTGAGTGAGACGGTTGAAGACTGTCTCTGCTGACGCATCGAAATCGGTGCCGCTGGTGTACTGACTTGGGTCGAAGCCTGCCGGGCTGGCTTCCGAGCAATACACCAGAGTGCTGGCCGCCTGCGCCAATGGCGCGCAGGAGAGAAGGGCGGCAGTCAGTAACAGCGGTTTGAATAGGTTCTTTTCCATGAAGTCCTCGTTGGGTCCGGCACTGATGCGGATAGACAACGGATAGTGCCGCACTCACAAGGTTCCCGACAATTTGATGAGGATGGCGGGCAGCCCCACTGTGGGAACCCACTCGCGAAGACATCGGTACAGACGACGAAGATGTGTTGAATGTACTGGCCTCTTCGCGAATGAATTCGCTCCACGCAGGCGCGTGGTCTTTACCGGCAGGTTTGGGGTGCGGTATCGCGGACTACTGCCGGCGAGTCAGGTACCACCCTATGGGGGTCTTCTTCCACAGTTGCACGATCGGATTATCTTCGCTCAGAAAGGTTTCCAGAAAGCTGCTGCCGTTCTCCTTAAGGTCTTCGAGTTGTCCAAGTGCGGCGTTGTACGCTTGCTGGGCAATCCTTTCCAACTCGCTTTTGCTTTCGGCCCTGCGGACCAGGTGAGGGTTTTTTGCTGCCCACTCCGCTACGAATTCATCTTGCCAGTGGCTATCCATTGGATGCTCGAAGTAGCCCGCTGCGACCAGCGCTGCATTGCCCGCGCCCGGTTTATCCAGCCATTGCTCAAGCATTACGTGTCCGACATGTTCGACAGCCTGTTGCGCCAGAATCGCCGCCAGCTCGTGCAGTGGATGTTCGGGGTGATCTTTGGCCAGCTGCGAATGTGACGGGTCAGTAAAGCCGTTGGTGTTCGGATCATCGAACTGGGTTTGTACGCCGCCGATGCTGTTACCCACCACTATCAGCAGGCCCTGCATGGCAAAACTGATGGCATTGTTGAAAATCTGCCCAGGCTTGCCGATGTAATGGTTGATCCGTTCGATGAATTCGGAGAAAGGTAGCTCGGCCCATTTGTCCCGAGCGTGGAGGAAGTCCTCAAAGGCCTTGAGATAGCTTTCGTTGGGATGTTCGCTGAGCAGAATCTGAATGATCTGGTCCTTCTCGTACCGCTCGCCGGACTGGATAGGTGTGAACACGGTGTCTTGGGTCGAGAACAGAATCTTGCCCAGCGGCGCAGCAAGGCTGGCGATCGCATCGGTTGAGCCAAACATGCCGGTGACCAGCGGCAGGCCGTGTCGACAGTTGGCTTTAGAGGTCCAGGGCAGAACCTTGGTGTAACCGAGTTTGATCAGACTGAGCTCGACGAAGTTGGAATGCGAGAAAAAATCTTCCAGAACATGCAGCCCGGAACCGAAAGCGCGCAAGCCGTCCGTGGATTCCAGACCTGCCTCGGCTGCATCGTCTAGTTCGGCTTTCATGACACTGGCGCTGCGATGCATATAGCGCTTCATTGACGTCTGGTAGTCGACCTGGAGCATCTTGTCGCCCTGCAAAACCCAAGGCTCGAAGTCTGCATCCCGGCTCTGTGGGTTTGCCGGATATGGGTCGATGACTTTCGGGTTATCGATATGCTCGCTGGGACGATATACGCCTAGCCTCTGCGGGGTGACCCTGAAGCGCTCGCGGTCGTTTTTCATCAGGTCGTGGAATTCGCGCACTGCCAGCACGTCCACAATCTTGGTCAGTGCATCCCGGGACAAGACGTCGGGAAAGTCTTTTGGCATGTGCCAGGCGCGAACGATTTTCGGGTCCAGCAGCTGCGAGTAGTCCCGCAGCCAGTTGCCGTAATAAATCGCTCTGAGCTCGTGATCTCTGAAGCCGACCCTTTTCAGGATTTTTTCAATGGAGCTATGGGTCGCTTTATGTTCATCGCCTTCGCCCGCCGAAAAGCGGAGTTCGATCCGCGGAGACTGCTTCTTGCTTTTATGTAGCCAGGTTTCAATTAGAGGATTCATCCGTGATTCCTTGTGGAAAGTGTTTTCAGTCAAGCGAGGGCTAGTTTAAGGCGACAGATTTTTTGGGGAATCAGACGGGGGAGTTGGGTGTTGTAGGACGAAGGGATGCAGGCGGGGTGAAGATGGAGGGAGATGTTGAGGTTGTTCTGTAGGATTACCCATCCAGACAGCCGCGCTGTCGCGAGAAAACACGGGACCCGTAGGAGCGCGCTTGCCCGCGATAGCGTTGGGTCAGGCGATAATTTTTTGGCTCAACCACCGCTATCGCGGGCAAGCGCGCTCCTACAAATGACGGTTACGGAATAGCGACTTCGATCGTGCCGTCTGCGGTCACAGTCACCTGACTGGTGCCCGCTTCAACATCAGGGGTCGGTGCTGCATCGGAGCGCTCGGCCTTCATCATCATGACCGGTGCGCGGAAATACGGCTGTGGGTAGCCGGAGGTGTTGAAGTTCAGGTTGACCAGCTTGTAACCGGTGCCGCCCAATGCATCGGTGACCAGTTGTGCGCGGGTGCGGAAGGCGGTGACGGCTTCCTTGAGCAACTCGTCTTCGCTGGCTTTGCGGGTTGGCGCAGCGATGGAGAAGTCCATGCCGCCCATTTTCATGTCGCCCAGCAGTTCGCCGGTCAGCTTGGACAAGGCTGCGAAATCGGCGCTTTCAAGGCGCAACTCAGCGCGCTCACGCCAGCCGGTGATTTTCTGACCTTTGTCGTCATAGACCGGGTAGCTGTTGCGATTGCCCTGACGGATGGTGACGTCTTTGACCTGACGCGCCTGGCCCAGAGCCTTGTTCAGTGTTTCGGTGATTTCGGCCGCCAGTTTGGCCGGATCGGTGTTCTGCGCTTCGCTGTACAGCGTAACGTTCATGAGGTCGCGGGTTACTTCCTTGTTGACCTCGGCATGCACGGAAACCTGGTTGTAATGAACCTCTTCAGCCATGGCCGGTGCGCTGATCAATGCAGCGGCGCCGAGGGCGAGAAGGGCTGCAGTAGGACGAAGGCTAAACATGTAAAACTCCTTGTTATGAGCAGGCCCGGGACGACGTCCAGCGGGCGCAAAGCCATGAGACTGTAAACGGCGTGTCGGGTTCAAGCCAGGCGGAATGCTTGTGCCACAAAACGTATCTGCCGCAAGACGATTAATTTCTGATGAAACTTGTAATGCTTTGAAGCACTTTTCGCAGTTTTGCCTGCTGCTTGGTTATACTCGCTGCGATTCGCCTGGAGCACTCATCAGGAGAGCTCATGCTCGCCCCCGTACAATTGCTGTCTGCTACTCGTCAGAACCTCTGGCGTCTGACTCTCATCCGCATGCTGGTGCTGGCCGCGCAGGCCGGTTCGGTCGGGATTGCCTACCTGTTTCATCTGTTGCCGCTGCCTTGGGTGCAACTGGCGATTACGCTCGGGTTCTCCATGATCTGGTGCATGGTGACGGCCATTCGGCTGCGCACATCGCTGCCTGTGACCGAGCAGGAATATGCCGTCCAGCTGGCGTTTGACCTGTTTATTCATAGTGCGCTGCTGTATTACTCCGGCGGCTCGACCAATCCATTCGTTTCTTATTATCTGGTACCGCTGACCATCGCTGCGGTGACCTTGCCCTGGCGCTATTCATTGATGCTGTCGGGTATCGCGCTGGCGCTTTACAGTTGGCTGCTGGGCCATTCCTACCCGCTGGACACCTATCCGATTTCCCGGGAAAACATGCAGGTCTACGGCATGTGGCTGAGCTTTGCCCTGGCGGCGGCGGTCATTACCTTTTTTGCCGCGAAGATGGCTGAAGAGTTGCGCCGTCAAGAGCAACTGCGTGCTGAACGCCGGGAAGAAGGCTTGCGCGACCAGCAATTGCTGGCGGTGGCGACTCAGGCCGCCGGTGCGGCTCATGAATTGGGCACACCGTTGGCCACCATGAGCGTGCTGCTCAAGGAGATGCGCCAGGATCACAAAGACCCTGCGCTGCAGGATGACCTTGAAGTGCTTCAGGAGCAGGTGAAACAGTGCAAGCAGACCCTTCAGCAACTGGTGCGCGCCGCCGAGGCCAATCGTCGTCTGGCGGTGGAAAAGCAGACCGTCAACCATTGGCTGGCCGAGGCGCTCAACCGCTGGCACCTGATGCGGCCCGAAGCCAGTTATCGATTCCAGTTGTTAGGCAAGGACCCTGCGCCCACGCTGGCGCCACCGCCGGACCTGACCCAGGCGCTGCTCAACCTGCTCAACAACGCCGCCGATGCCTGTCCTGAAGACCTGGAAGTGAATCTGGACTGGGACAGCGCAGAAATCTGTATCAGCATTCGCGATCACGGCCCTGGCGTGCCATTGGCAATTGCCGAACAAATCGGCAAACCCTTTTTTACTACCAAAGGCAAAGGCTTCGGTCTGGGTCTGTTCTTGAGCAAGGCCAGCGTGACCCGCGCGGGTGGCTCGGTAAAACTCTACAGTCATGAGCAAGGCGGTACGCTCACCGAGCTGCGCCTGCCACGTGACGCCCGAGGAGATGATGTATGAGTGACGAAATTCAGGTTGAAGGCGAAGAGCTACCGCATCTGTTGCTGGTTGACGATGACGCAACCTTTACCCGCGTGATGGCACGAGCGATGTCCCGACGTGGCTTTCGCGTCAGCACGGCGGGTTCTGCCGAAGAAGGCTTGATTCTGGCTCAGTCGGACATTCCGGAATTTGCCGCGCTGGACCTGAAAATGGACGGCGATTCCGGCCTGGTGCTACTGCCCAAGCTGCTGGAGCTGGATCCGGACATGCGCGTGGTGATCCTCACCGGTTATTCGAGCATTGCCACGGCGGTCGAAGCGATCAAGCGCGGCGCCTGCAACTACCTGTGCAAACCGGCTGATGCCGATGACGTACTGGCAGCGCTGCTGTCCCAGCATTCGGACCTGGACACCCTGGTGCCAGATAACCCGATGTCGGTGGATCGTTTGCAGTGGGAGCACATTCAACGTGTGCTGACCGAGCATGAAGGCAATATCTCAGCGACCGCCAGAGCGCTGGGTATGCACCGCCGCACTTTGCAGCGCAAATTGCAGAAGCGTCCGGTGCGTCGCTGAGCATTTTTTAGTCATGGATGATCGTGTCGAGCGTTCGCTGCCCACAGCACGAACGCGGAGCTTCACTACGAAGTCGAGTCATCACCATGAAGCGCAATGCCGAGTACAGCCCTGTCAATGACAGCGTGCAGGAGAAGTTCTTTTCCCGCGTCTGGAAACTGATTACCCCTTACTGGCGCAGCGAAGAGAAAGGCCTGGCCTGGATCCTGCTGATCGCCGTGATTGTGCTGTCGCTGTTCAGCGTGGGCATCTCAGTGGTCCTCAACAGCTGGTATCGGGATTTCTACAACGCCCTGGAAAAGAAGGACCTCGCGGCGTTTACGCAGTCGATCCTGTATTTCTGTGGCATCGCCACCGTCGGCATCCTTGGCGCCGTTTACCGCCTGTACCTGACCCAGATGCTCACCATCCGCTGGCGGCGCTGGCTCACCGAGCAGCACTTCAGCAAGTGGCTGGCGCATAAAAACTATTACCAGCTGGAACAGGGCGGTTATACCGATAACCCGGACCAACGTCTGTCCGAGGATCTCAATCAGTTCACCAGCAGTACCTTGAGCCTCGGTCTGGGCCTGATGAAGACAGTGGTCAGCCTGGTGTCGTTCTCGATCATCCTCTGGGGTGTTTCCGGAAGCATTGAGCTGTTTGGCATCACCATTCCCGGCTATATGTTCTGGGCGGCGTTTCTTTATGCGGTGGTGGGCAGCTGGCTGACCCATGTCATCGGTCGTCGGTTGATTCCTCTAAGCAACCAGCAGGAACGCTTCGAGGCGGATCTGCGTTTTTCGCTGGTCCGCGTCCGGGAAAATGCCGAGAGCATTGCGCTTTCCAATGGTGAGCCCAACGAGAATCAACGGCTCAGCTCGCGCTTCGGCAAAGTCTGGAGCAACTACTGGTCGATGATGGGGGTGCAGAAACGCCTGACGTTCTTCACCGCCGGCTATTCACAGATCGCGATCATTTTTGCTTTCGTGGTGGCTGCGCCGCGCTATTTTGCGGGCAAGATCGAGCTGGGCGAGCTCATGCAGATCAATTCTGCGTTTGGCAGCGTGCAGGAAAACTTCAGTTGGTTCATCGATGCCTATGCAACTCTGGCTTCATGGCGGGCGACCTGTGACCGGCTGTTGAGCTTTCGCCAGGCCATGGACCAGAACGAAGCCCATGTGTCGGCCATTGATGTTCAGCATTCAGGCAGTTCGCTGAGTATTCAGGGGTTGGCGTTGCAGCAGGGTGCCAGTCGTCAGCTATTGAATGACGCGAGCCTGAAGGTTGCTCCGGGTGATCAGGTGATGCTGAGTGGCCGGTCCGGCAGTGGTAAAAGCACGCTGCTGCGGGCACTGGGCGGTTTGTGGCGGGATGGCGAGGGCCACATCCGGTTGCCCGACGAACCTTATCTGTTTTTGCCGCAGAAGCCTTACTTGCCTATTGGCACACTGCGCGAAGCGCTAAGTTATCCACAGGCCGTTGAGATTTATCCTGCTGAACGTTTTGCTGAAGTGTTGGAAACCTGTCGATTGAGTCATCTGACGTCACGCCTCGATGAAAGCAATCATTGGCAGCGCCTGTTATCTCCCGGCGAGCAACAGCGTGCGGCGTTCGCCCGGGCGTTGCTGTATCAGCCGCGTTGGCTCTATATGGATGAAGCCACCTCGGCAATGGATGAAGAAGACGAAGCGCTGCTGTATCAGGCCGTGATTGATGAGTTACCGGATGTGACCCTTATCAGTATTGGCCACCGCAGCAGTCTCAAGCGCTTTCATCGACGGTTGCTGCGTATTGATGGCGGACAATTGCTCGAACTGCCCCATTCGCAGGCGGTTTTGTGATCGTTATCTGAGAATACAGTCGCTTTTACGAATGTGATCGTATAACTCGGTGAGCTATCATGACTTCTTTCCCTGGTTGAGATTGATGTTGGATATGGAAAATCAAAGCGCTCCTCCTCGCGCACGCCGCAAGCACCGCAGCCTTGCGCAGGAGCTGGTTACTGAACTGTCCGAGCGTATTCGCAGCGGGCTGCTCAAGCGTGGCGACAAATTGCCGACGGAATCGGCCATCATGGAAGAGCAGGGCGTCAGCCGAACGGTGGTACGTGAAGCTATCTCCCGATTGCAGGCCTCCGGGCTGGTAGAAACACGCCACGGCATCGGCACGTTCGTGCTGGATACACCAAGCCCAAGCGGGTTCCGTATCGATCCGGCGACCATCGTCACGTTGCGTGATGTGCTGGCGATTCTCGAATTGAGGATCAGCCTTGAAGTCGAGTCGGCCGGGCTGGCCGCGCAGCGCCGGACCGATGAGCAGTTGCTGGCGATGCGTAACGCGCTGGATGCCTTGAATGAAAGCGCGGCCCACGCCACTGATGCGGTGTCCTCGGACTTCCAGTTTCACCTGCAGATCGCGCTGTCCACAGGTAACCGTTATTTCACCGACATCATGACCCACCTGGGCACCAGCATCATCCCCCGCACCCGGCTCAATTCGGCGCGTCTGGCCCATGACGATCAGCAACACTATATGAATCGTCTGAGCCGTGAGCACGAAGAAATCTACGACGCCATCGCCCGCCAGGACTCCGACGCCGCCCGCGCCGCCATGCGCTTGCACTTGACCAACAGCCGCGAACGTCTGCGCCATGCCCATGAAGAGGCAGAGTCGCAGCGGGCTTGAGTTTGATTGTTCAGGCCTTATCGGATTCCGTGTGGGAGCGCTGCTTGCCCGCGATAAGGTCTCGGTGATCCATCTGCCGAACCGCGGCGCCTGTATCGCGGGCAAGCACCGCTCCCACAGGGAGTGCAGTCAGTCAGGCACACCGCATCATCGTTCTTCGCGGGCAAGTCGGAATGCGGCCCACTCGCTCCAACAGGTTCGGTGATCGTCTGTGGGAGCGGTGCTTGCCCGCGATGCAGGCGCCGCATGGTGTCAGGCACACCGCATCATCGTTCTTAGCGGGCAAGTCGGAATGCGGCCCACTCGCTCCAACAGGTTCGGTGATCGTCTGTGGGAGCGGTGCTTGCCCGCGATGCAGGCGCCGCGTTGTGTCAGGCACACCGCGTCGTCGTTATTCGCGGCAGGCGCGCTCCTACAGAGAGTCCGCAGTGATCATACGACCTTAGTCTAGCGACTTTCTCGCTAATCCCCATTCCTGCAGGGCCTTGGCTCCTATTTGTTACCGCTCATGGAAAAAGTTAAAAATCCCTGTTGAGTGAATTTAGTATCAGTTGTACGATGACTTACGACATCGGCACACAGCTGATGATCCTTTCACTTTTTGCTGCTCAGGGTGTTCGAATAATGAATCCACAAGAACTGAAGTCCATCCTTTCCCACGGTCTGCTGTCCTTCCCGGTAACCGATTTCAATGCCCAGGGCGATTTCAATCGCGCTGGCTATATCAAGCGTCTTGAGTGGTTGGCCCCATACGGCGCCAGCGCGTTGTTCGCTGCCGGCGGTACAGGTGAGTTCTTCTCCCTGGCAGCCAGCGAATACTCTGAAGTGATCAAGACTGCTGTCGACACCTGCGCTACCAGCGTACCTATCCTGGCCGGTGTAGGCGGTTCGACCCGTCAAGCCATCGAGTACGCTCAAGAAGCCGAGCGTCTGGGTGCCAAGGGCCTGTTGCTGCTGCCGCACTACCTGACTGAAGCCAGCCAGGACGGCGTAGCCGCCCACGTTGAAGCTGTGTGCAAATCGGTCAAAATCGGCGTCATCGTTTACAACCGTAACGTGTGCCGTCTGACCGCTCCGCTGCTGGAAAAACTGGCTGAACGTTGCCCTAACCTGATCGGCTACAAAGATGGCCTGGGTGATATCGAACTGATGGTTTCGATCCGCCGTCGTCTGGGCGACCGCTTCTCGTATCTGGGTGGTTTGCCAACCGCCGAAGTCTACGCAGCTGCCTACAAGGCGCTGGGCGTACCGGTTTACTCGTCTGCAGTGTTCAACTTCGTACCTAAGCTGGCCATGGACTTCTACCACGCCATTGCCAAGGACGATCACGTTGCCGTTGGCAAAATGATCGACGATTTCTTCCTGCCGTACCTGGACATCCGTAACCGCAAATCCGGCTATGCCGTGAGCATCGTTAAAGCAGGCGCGAAAATCGCTGGCTACGACGCAGGTCCAGTGCGTACACCGCTGACCGACCTGACTGCCGAAGAGTACGAAATGCTCGCCGCGCTGATGGACAAGCAGGGCAAGCAGTAACAGCCAACCAGGCATCAAACCGCTGAGCAATCAGCGGTTTTTTGCCATTGGTGATTCGCCCGCAATACACCTGATGATCTGCTGACAGCATGACCCTCGAAGGCCGTGGTCGGTGGCATCGGTTGCAACAATGCGTATCAACTGTAGGTGGGAGATGCCGCTGATAGCGACACATTCCAAGGGGCCGACAGGCGCAGTGACACCAGAAAACAGATTTACCCGCGCAAAAAAATAATTAGTGGGAGTTAACACACACAAATGCAAAAGTCCAAGCCGACTCACGTCCGCTATTTGATCTTGCTCATGCTGTTCCTGGTGACCACGATCAACTATGCCGACCGCGCCACCATCGCTATTGCCGGCTCCAGCCTGCAAAAAGACCTTGGCATCGACGCCGTTACTCTCGGGTTCATCTTCTCCGCTTTCGGCTGGGCCTATGTGGCCGGTCAGATTCCAGGCGGCTGGCTGCTCGACCGTTTTGGCTCCAAGAAAATCTACGCACTGAGCATCTTCACCTGGTCCCTGTTCACCTTGCTGCAAGGCTATGTCGGTGAATTCGGCGTCGGCTCTGCGGTAGTCGTTCTGTTCATGCTGCGTTTCATGGTGGGTCTGGCCGAAGCGCCTTCCTTCCCTGGTAACGCGCGCATCGTTGCTGCCTGGTTCCCTACCGCTGAACGCGGCACGGCATCGGCCATCTTCAACTCCGCACAATACTTCGCCACCGTACTGTTCGCTCCGCTGATGGGCTGGATCGTCTACAAGTTCGGCTGGCAGCATGTGTTCGTCGTCATGGGCGCCATGGGCATCGTGTTCTCGGCCGTGTGGATGAAAGTTATCTACAGCCCGCGCGAACACCCACGCATCAACAAGGAAGAGTTCGATCACATCGCCAACAACGGCGGCATGGTCGATATGGATCAAGACAAGGGCAAGGGCAGCGCGTCAGGTCCGAAATGGGACTACATTCGTCAGCTGCTGACCAACCGCATGATGCTCGGCATCTACTTGAGCCAGTACTGCATTAACGGCATCACCTACTTCTTCCTGACCTGGTTCCCGGTGTACCTGGTGCAGGAACGCGGCATGACCATCCTCAAGGCGGGCATCATTGCCTCCTTGCCAGCCATATGCGGCTTCATCGGTGGCGTGCTGGGCGGGATCATCTCTGACTACCTGCTGCGCAAAGGCCATTCGCTGACCTTCGCACGCAAGGCTCCGATCATTGGTGGCCTATTGCTGTCGACCTCGATTGTGGCCTGTAACTATGTTGATGTTGAATGGATGGTTGTGGGCTTCATGGCCCTGGCATTCTTCGGCAAAGGTGTAGGCGCGCTGGGCTGGGCTGTGATGTCCGATGCTTCGCCGAAACAGATCGCCGGTTTGAGCGGTGGCCTGTTCAATACCTTCGGCAACCTGGCATCGATCAGTACCCCGATCGTGATCGGCTACATCATCGCCACCACCGGCTCGTTCAAATGGGCTCTGGTATTTGTAGGCGCCAACGCCGTGGTTGCGGTATTCAGCTACATCTTCATCGTGGGTGAGATCAAACGCGTTGAATTGAAAGAGCCTCCAAGCAAGGGGCCACTGACTGGCGAGAATGCCAGCGAACTTTCTCAAGCTAAATCCTGAGGAAAACGTGATGAACCTGATTCAACATGCCGATTCGCCACGTTACATCCGGCTCCACGAGCTGGATAACGTGGTCGTGGTGGTCAACGACCAGGGTGTGCCAGCCGGCACTGAGTTTGACAATGGCCTGGTGACCATCGACAACGTACCGCAGAGTCACAAGGTCAATACCGTCGACATCGCCGAAGGCGAGCCGATCATCCGTTACGGGCACACCATCGGTTATGCGTTACAGCCGATTCCGAAAGGCAGTTGGGTCAGGGAAGATCAGTTGCGCATGCCATCGGCACCGGCGCTGGACAGCCTGCCGATGTCCGATGCAGTGCCAGCGCGCGGCGAGCCTCTGGAAGGTTTTACCTTCGAGGGTTATCGCAACGCAGACGGCACTGTCGGCACCCGTAACATCCTGGGTATTACCACGACTGTGCAGTGCGTGACTGGCGTGCTGGATCATGCGGTCAAGCGTATCCGTGACGAGCTGTTGCCCAAGTACCCCAATGTCGATGACGTTGTGGCGCTGACCCACAGTTATGGCTGCGGTGTGGCCATCACGGCCACTGACGCTTACATCCCGATTCGCACCGTGCGCAACCTGGCGCGCAACCCGAACCTGGGTGGCGAAGCCTTGGTGATCAGTCTGGGCTGCGAGAAATTGCAGGCCGGGCAGGTCATGCATGAAGGCGACAGCTCGGTAGACCTCAGTGATCCATGGCTCTACAAGCTTCAGGATTCCAGCCATGGCTTCAATGAAATGATCGAGCAGATCATGGATTTGGCTGAAGTCCGCTTGAAAAAGCTCGATCAGCGTCGTCGCGAAACAGTGCCGGCGTCCGAGTTGATTCTGGGCATGCAGTGCGGCGGCAGCGATGCATTTTCCGGCATCACCGCCAATCCGGCGCTGGGTTATGCCTCTGATTTGCTGTTGCGTGCTGGCGCTACAGTGATGTTTTCTGAAGTCACCGAAGTACGCGATGCCATCTATCTGCTGACCTCCCGGGCTGAGTCGCTGGAAGTGGCGGGCGAGCTGGTCCGAGAAATGGATTGGTACGACCGTTATCTGGCCAAAGGCGAAGCCGATCGCAGCGCCAACACCACGCCGGGCAACAAGAAGGGCGGGTTGTCGAACATTGTCGAAAAATCCTTGGGATCAATCGTCAAATCCGGCAGCAGCGCTATCAATGGCGTGCTTGGCCCTGGCGAACGTGTTTCCCGCAAAGGTCTGATCTTCTGCGCCACACCGGCCAGCGATTTCGTCTGCGGCACGTTGCAACTGGCCGCCGGTATGAACCTGCACGTGTTCACCACAGGTCGGGGCACACCGTATGGCTTGGCGATGGCGCCAGTGGTCAAGGTTTCGACCCGAACTGAACTGGCGCAACGCTGGCCGGATCTGATCGACATCGACGCCGGCCGCATCGCCACCGGTCGCGCCAGCATCGAAGACCTCGGCTGGGAGCTTTTCCACTTCTATCTGGACGTGGCCAGCGGCAAGAAGAAAACCTGGGCCGAGCACTACCGGCTGCACAACGACATCACCTTGTTCAACCCGGCGCCGATTACCTGACGCAGCGATCTGTAGGAGCGCGCTTGCCCGCGATTGCGATGTTTCAGCTAAAGGCTCATAGCTTGACACACCGCAATCGCGGGCAAGCGCGCTTCTACAAAAGCGCTACCGCCACCTCCCGCACATACTCCGGCATCAGGTGGTTGAACCAGATCAGGATCATCTCCACCAGGGTCGTCACCAGTAGCAAAAGGCCAATGCCCCACGCGGCAGTGGCGTATAGAAAGCCCTGGCCTTCTTCCAGGCGCATAAACGTCGTGATGCCCACGAACAGCAGAAACGTCGAATAAGCCCCTGCCAGACCCAGCACCGCAATCGCCAGCCAGCGACTTGGATAAAGCGCGGCGAGCCCTGCGATAAAGAAAGGCGTTGCGGTATAAGCGGCGAAACCAATGGATTGATTAAGCGTCGGCCGAGCGTCGAAGGTTCGTGACATCCAGCGAATGAAACCGCCCATCAGCACCGTTCCGAGCAGAATGCTCAGGTACAGCAATACACTTAATTGCAGGGCACTGCTGGCGTTGAGCCTTACTTGTTCGCCTTCGGCCAGGCTCCAGCCGACCATCGTGGTACCCAGATAAAGGCTGACCGGCGGGATCAGCGCCAGTAATAACAAATGCACTAAATATTGCCTGGGCGTTTTTTCTTCGTCCTGGCGAATGTCTCGCCACGCGTGTTCAGGGTGAGTGAACAACTTGATGAAGTGTGCAGTCATGACGAGATCCTCGTGCGTTGGCTAACGTTCGGAGTCAGTCGGTCCTTGTCCAAAATATAGATGTCGAGTACTCGTCAAGTTCAGGGTAACGGCTGAACGGTCGGTGCGCGGGGCGCGGACTACCGCTGGTCCCTGGAGGATTTAATCGGTCTGAACTTAGATACCGGCGTCGTTCTCCTTAATTTGTCGCTTGGCGTTATTGCTTACTTGAATAAGGAGAAACTTATGCGCGCACTTACTTATCACGGTGCCCACGATGTTCGGGTCGAGACGGTGCCGGATCCGGTAATCGAAGAGGCCGATGATATTGTTCTTAAAGTCACCGCCACGGCGATTTGTGGCTCGGACTTGCACCTGTATCGAGGCAAGATTCCGGCCACGGAGTCCGGTGATATCTTCGGTCACGAGTTCATGGGTATCGTTGAAGAGGTCGGCTCCAGGGTGACTGCGGTCAAGCCGGGCGACCGGGTGGTAATCCCGTTTGTGATTGCCTGCGGCAGCTGTTTTTTCTGTCAGCTTGATCAGTTCGCAGCGTGCGAAACCACAAACACCGGGCGTGGGGCGATTCTGAATAAAAAGGCGATTCCGCCAGGAGCGGCCTTGTTCGGCTTCAGCCATCTGTACGGCGGGATTCCAGGCGGGCAGGCCGAGTATGTGCGGGTGCCCAAGGCCAACACCGGTCCTTTCAAGGTGCCTGGCACTTTGTCGGACGAGAAGGTCCTGTTCCTCTCGGACATTCTGCCCACAGCCTGGCAGGCCGTACTTAACAGCGGTGTCGGCAAAGGCTCAAGCCTGGCGATATACGGGGCGGGGCCGGTGGGTCTGCTCAGTGCCGCCTGCGCTCGGATGTTGGGTGTTGAGAAGATTTTCATGGTTGACCACCACCCCTATCGTCTGGCGTACGCTCAAAGAACCTATGGGGTAATTCCGATCAACTTCGATGAAGACGATGATCCGGCAGACACCATCATTCACCAGACTCCTGGTATGCGCGGTGTGGATGGGGTGATTGATGCAGTTGGGTTCGAAGCCAAAGGCAGCACCACCGAAACCATCCTGGCCACGCTCAAGCTCGAAGGCAGCAGCGGCAAGGCGCTACGTCAATGCATCGCCGCTGTGCGCCGTGGCGGTGTTGTCAGCGTGCCGGGTGTTTATGCCGGGTTTATTCATGGCTTCCTGTTTGGCGACGCCTTCGACAAAGGCCTCACCTTCAAGATGGGCCAGACTCACGTGCAACGCTACCTCCCGGAGCTGCTGGAACACATCGAGAGCGGCGCGTTGAACCCCGAAGCGATCATCACGCACCGCATGTCGCTGGAAGAGGCTGCCGAGGGCTACAAGATCTTCGACAAGAAGGAGGAAGATTGCCGCAAGGTGATTCTGGTGCCGGGGTTTGATAGTCGGGTAAGTGCCTAACTGGCAGCAGCGCAAAACCCCTGTGGGAGCGAGCTTGCTCGCGAAGGCCATGTTCCGGACCCCATAAATCTATTTGGATGTACCGGCCCCTTCGCGAGCAAGCTCGCTCCCACAGGTAATCGCCAGGCCCGTTGCGTGAGGCTTTATATCCTCAGGAATACTTCGCCGAATGATGCGGGTAGTCCACAAGGCGGGCGCCGATGACCATTTCGCTGATCCAGTTGGTCAGCATCGAGCTGTACAGGCTCTGGCTCAGGTCGCTGCTCAGAGCGTGGTCGGCACCGTCTACCAGCCGATAGGTTAGCGAGTGGGCCTGTTCGAAAGCGCTGCGATAACTCATGAGCGTGGCATGGGGCACGTAGTCGTCCTGCTCGGACTCGATCAGTAGCACGTCGCCATGGAATTCCTTGCAGGCGGCCAGCGCACGATTGTCTGCGGCCGTCACTGCCGAACGACGATAGTGGGCCAGCTTGTCGCGATCCAGTTCCTGCTTGGGCATTTCCCAGTCGGCGTCCCAATACAAGGCGGGCACCCGCAACGCCAGCCATTTGACCGGGCGCATGGAACTCAGAATTGTCGCCAGATACCCGCCATAACTGCTGCCGATCACTGCAATGGCATCGCTGTCGACCGCTGGGTGGCTAACCAGTCGGTCATAAGCGGCCAGCAAGTCGTCCAGGCTTTGCTCCCGAGACACCTTGGCGCGCATCTCGTGGGTGCGTTCGTGGCCGCGTAGATCGAAGGTCAGGCACACGCAGCCAAGGCCGGTGATATTTTTCGCCCGCGCCAAGTCCCGCTGTTGGCTACCGCCCCAGCCATGCACGAACAGAATTCCAGGGATCTTGGCCCCCGGCGTCAGAATCGTTCCGGAAATCGATTGGCCATCTACGGCAATCTCGATACTTTCACTGCTAACGCTCATAAGGTTGAACCTTTGTAAATTTGCTGATGAAACCCACGTCCGGGTCGTCGCCTTCGTACAGCACGCTGGCATCGGCAGGGATTGTGGTTTCGCCATAGATTTCGTGGGTCGACGCGCAGATACGTCGCAAGTCCGGATCAGCGGCGAATGCCACCAGCGCCTCGACTTCGGCGGGACTCGCCCCCCCAATTCGCCAGGATTGCTCCAACACGCCCGAGCATCGTTCGCCTCTGGAGTTGGTGCCTTGGGCGATGTCGTAATTGCGGCGGGAGGCGATGAAGTCCGGGAAGGATTCGAAGGCGGCCTGCTCGTATTGCATGGCCTGGGTCACCGCACGGCGCACCGGTTCATCTAGATCCAGCAGCAGCAGCTGATCGTAACCGCCGCGCACTATCCACAGCGTGGAGCCGCCGTACACCGTTTCGCCATTATTGTCTTCGGTCAGGCACTGGCTGCCGTGATAGCTGGCGACGATACCGGCGACTTGCACCTGGCCAACGCTCAAGGTGACCACATCGGTGAGGTCTTCTTCGATCACCAGCCCCCAAGTGGCGACTTCCTGCATGTCCTGTTCGGCAATCGCCGCCGTCAACTCGCTCTCGTTGCTGGCCACGATCTGCCCGCGGCCAGCGGTGGCCAATACCGGTTTGATCCGGGCCGGGCCGTCCGCCAGTATCAATCGACCTGCCTTGAGGGCGTCGGCTTCATTGAATACCGTGAATCCACCCAGCACTGCGTCAGCGGCGTCTTCGTGGAACTGCCGCGACCAGCCGGGAGGCTGTGCGGTGGCATTCTTGAGCAAGGGGTGGGAAATGGCTTTGGTCGCCATGAAAGGCTGAGCGATAAGCCCGCCAAACAGATCATCAGCGGTCTGGATATTCAGGGCGCTGTTGTCCTGTTTGCCGATCAGTGTGTCGGACGGGATGTAATACAGATTCGGGGAGGTGTGGACGGCGCTGTCGTAGAGCCCTGAAAACTCGGTGCCTAGCAAGCCAGCGATTTTTTCCGCGAGCTTCTGATGGACAACCACTTCATGGGTCGCGAGTTTTTTGTGAGTGGGCAAAAGAACTACAGCAGCTTTTTTAATGCTCGTTCTTGATCCGCGCATGGGTGACTCCCTGTTCAGACCGGTTGCCTCAGCCACTCGGTCGATTGATACGGGCCTCAGTGCTCTGAATGGTTAGCGCGGCAGGAGTTCCTTGGCAGGGATGGGCGGTGGGGCTAAATCGAAGCGGTGCAATCCTTTTGCAACACGCAGGTGTTTACATCCCAGCCATGAACTCAGGCAGGGGAGTAATGTGATGTCGACGATCGCAAAATGGGCAGTGCAGGGTGTGGCGTTGTTTCTGTTCGCCTGGATGGCGGCGCTGGCGGGCCAATGGAACAGCGCAGTAGTGGAACAGAGCAGTTCTGACCGGCTATCGCAGTTGGGGGATTTCGCCAAGCATGATCGCAAAGCAGCCATTGCGAGCGCGGAGTGAGCCTGCTGAAATTCAATCTGTAGGAGCGCGCTTGCCCGCGATGAACGATGACACGGTATGCCTGACAAACCGCGTCACCCCTATCGCGGGCAAGCACGCTCCTACAGATTAGAGGATCCGATATAAACCCCAGACAAAAAAAGGCCCGCAACGTGGCGGGCCTAAGTGAGATTCAACAGGAGTGAAGCCAGACTAAAAGCGCGGGCGTGAAAACCTCGTGAAAACGATGTCGTAGAAACGGAAAGCCCGGCATTTGCCGGGCTTTTTGGTATTTAGCGATTAATGGCTGGGCGGCGGCGCCTGATTGGCAACGGCGGCATTGAACTTGCCGGGCAGCATGTGAGGAGCATTTATTCTCGCGGTCATCTTGTCCGCGAATTCCCGGGCTTCATCCCAGCTGCGACATTTAACCGGGTAATTGTCCAGCTTCACTATCCAGCTGGCGCCGTGAGTACCTTCTTCAATCTGGATAAGCATCGTACGCATCTCCATTAGTCAGTCGGGTGAACAGCATTACCGAGTGTTCGGCACATAAAAAGCAGTGAAATCCTGCGCCGAAAACGGGCCATGAGCTATCACAAAATGCGCCAAACCGATGAACGTATTAAGACAGCGCAATTTAGCCGAATCAGCGCCTCGTGACATGGCAGAACGCCGCTACTTTAAAACAAGTAGCGGCGCTTTTTTACTGTTTGAAATCAATGGAAGTGATCAGGCTATCGCAAGTGTCTTGCGGCTGCGGGCAAGTAGCTGATAAGCCTTGGGTCCTTCGGGTTTGCAGGCGAACATGGAATCTCCCTCAGGAGACTACGAGGGCCGGACATCATGCCGAAACCGACTGATATCCCGATTAAAGGTTGTTTGGTGTTGCCCTTGCATTGGATCAAGAATGAAGCAGATGATTTTCCAGGGTTAGGCCGGGGCTACCGGCGGTGCTGGCGGGATGAGGTCGAGATGGATCAGCTGCGTGAAAAGTGTCTGTGGGAACAATCCACGGCTCGTCAGATTCAACCTGTTCTGCTCAAAAGCGCAATCAAGGTCGATGTGTGCGTCATCGGCGGCGGCATTACCGGCCTGTCGGCGGCGCTGCATCTGCTGGAACACGGCAAGTCTGTCGCAGTACTGGAGGCCGCGCGCCTGGGCACCGGCGGTTCAGGTCGTAATGTCGGCCTCGTCAACGCGGGCAGCTGGATCGCCCCGGATGAGGCGGCGGCCACTTTGGGACCTGGCGTCGGCGAGCGGTTCAACACAGTGATGGGGCTGGCGCCTGCGCTGGTTTTCGACCTGATCGAGAAGTATGGAATCGACTGCCAGGCGCGCCACGAAGGCACCTTGCACATGGCGCACAACGCCAACGGCGCCAAAGACATTGAAGCCCGCCATGACCAATGGAAACGTCGCGGTGCCGATGTCGAATTGCTCACTGGCGCCAAATGCCGGGACTATTGCGGCACCGACAAAATCCCCACCGCATTGCTTGACCGCCGAGCAGGGACCATCAACCCGATGGCATACACCATCGGCCTGGGCGAAACCGTGATGAAGCTCGGCGGGCAGATTTTCCAGCAGTCGCCTGTGCAAGCCGTGTACCGCGAAGGCACCGGATGGGTGGTCAAAACGGCTGAAGGGACTGTCACTGCGGACAAAGTCGTGGTGTCTACCGGTGCTTATACCGAGGGCGAATGGGCAGGCATCAAGCAGAATTTCTTCAAGGGTTACTACTACAACGTTGCGTCCGAACCCCTGAGTTCCAGCGCAGCGGATGAAGTCCTCAAGTATGGTCAGGGCTCGTGGGATACGCGATTGGTGCTGAGCAGCATCCGCCGAGACAATGAGGGCCGGTTGATCCTGGGCAGCATGGGCAAGATGAGCAACAAGCCAGACTGGTTTGTCCGCAGTTGGGCAGATCGCATTCAGGGCCATTACTTCCCGCAGTTGGGCAAGGTCCAATGGCAGATGCACTGGACCGGCTGCATCGACTTCACCCCGGATCACATGGTCAAGCTTTTCGAGCCTGCCCCCGGTCTGGTGGCTGCCAATGGCTATAACGGCCGGGGCAACACCACGGGGACAGTCATGGGCAAAGCCTTTGCGGACTTCCTGATAAAAGACGACCCCGGCTTACTACCAATCCCCTTCGCCCCGGCCCCTGAACTGAAGAGCGCGGGGGTGCGGGCGCTGGCTTACGAAGCGGGCTTCAACCTGTACCATGCCGGGCAGTGTATGCGGGTGATTTTGTAAGCCGACCTCGGCAACATTCAGGTTTGAAGTAATCGTCTGATTTGAAATGCTCTCAGGTAGGAGCGCGCTTGCCCGCGATGCGATTTCAGAGCCTCCCTATTTGTTGCTCATGCCGACGTCATCGCGGGCAAGCGCGCTCCTACAGTGCCTGTGTTTACTGGGAGAAGGTGCTGTGTCAGGGGCGCCGCATACCGCATCGGCATCTACCGTCACCTAAAAGGAATTTTTTCATGAGCTTCGACTGGCACAGCACCCCCATCTCCCGGGACACTCCCGTGGACAAAGGCTACAAGAACACCCAGCGCGTGCGGCGCTTTCTGATCGAGCAGTGCGGTGCCGAGTTCAAGTTCGACCGCCCGTTTATGGCCTGGATCAAAGACGGTCGGCCGAAAACCATGGGTGATGTCGCCGACGAGTGGCTGCGCCGTCAAAGCTGAATCAATTAGCCCTGAAGCCCCAGACTATTTCCACCACCCGCACGGCGATGAGCAGGTAGAGCAAACAGAAGAACACCTGCAGCAGCCTGTGATAGCGCAGCTTCGCCAGGCGGCGCAGGCCATCGCTGATATTCAACAACATCAGCACGGCGGACACTGCTATCAGGCCCACCCCCGTCAATTGAGAACCCCACAGAGCCATCAGAACCTTCTGATTGCCGTTGAGCGCGTTGCTGCCTGCGGCAAACAGCAACGCGCAGACCAGCAGGTTTTTGACGTTATCGAACACCTTGGTATTCAGATCCTGGTCCAGCAGATCCAGATACCGCCTCCAAATCTTCCTCATGCTTTCGCTACCTTTGCTTGAGCATCAGCCGCAGAGAAATGCTTGAGGAAGAATAGGTGTCAATCACGCTGAGCGCCTTGGCGAATGGTCAGACCAGCGAAGTTATCCCCAGCGCCTCGGCGCACACCTGCAAGGATCGCTGTTGTGTGTCGGCGTAGAGTTTCAATTCGTTGATGGTGTTGCGCCCCAGCGCCCGCTGAAAATCCTGCTGGTTGGAGTTGGTGTTGTAGTGGGCTTGGGCGTCATCGCCGAGGTTGGACTGGAAGATCCCCGCCGCGCTGACCGGCAGAAAGTCTTCGTACACCAGCGGCTCGTAGCTGATGTATCCCGCGCTGATCAACTGCTCCAGATCCGCGCCAGATTGTGCGCCCGCGCCTTTCTCAAGGGCTTTCTCTGCGGCGAAGTAACGGAAGTAGGCCAAATCCTGGGCTCGCATCTGCTCGTAGCTGTCCGGGAAGTCCTTGAAGGTTTTCTCCAGAATCTGCGCATAGCGCACGGCATTGGCTTCGTTGGGAAACTCGCCCAGCTCCTCGCGAGCGACATTCAACAGCTGGTCATACAGTTCGCGACCTTTGGGGGTGAGCGCTGCGCCACGTTGCTCGATTTCCCCGAAGCGTGCCGAATGGCTGCCGGACTCATTGTCGGACTGGCCTACGAAAGTGATGGACTCTTCCAGGGCCTTGAAACTGGTCTGGCGCAGCAGAATAGGGCAATTGCGACGCGGTGGGCCTTCAACTACGGCTTTGGGAGTGATGCCCTTTTTCGGCATGCCGTCTTGCACCACATCAATGTCCAGAGTGCGTGGCGTCAGATGGTTGATGTGCGGCCCGTGAAACGCCACCACATCGGCAATCAACCGGTGCTGAGCGTTGAGTTGCTTGTATTCGTCCAGAGTGACAGTGGCGGTGTTGTGCCAGCGGAAGGTCTCCAGCGCCTGCCGGACGAAATCCTCGGCGTCGGCTTCAGTCAGGCCGCCATCAGTTTCGGATTTTTCGATCAGCTCCATGGCCCGGGGAGTGAAGATATTACGTTTGCTCAATACGTCGCTGGCGAAGGCGCGCAATTGGAGATTGTCGATCAGCTCCAGGCGCAGCAGCGACGTGAAAACCCGAAACGGACTGACTTGCAGCGCCTCTTCATGCACCGCTCGAAAGGCAGTGGAATGCACCGGTACGCCTGCCGGTGTGAGATCGTAATAACCCACCGGCTCCATGCCCATGACGGCGAACAGCCGGCCCAGGGTTGCCAGCTCGTTGGCCGTGCCGACCCGGATTGCACCGTGGCGCTCCATGTCCAGACGCTGGATTTCCCCTGTCTGTGTCAGGCTGCGGGCAATCTGCGAATCACTGGCCAACACGGCCTCATTGGTCTCTGCCACCAGCTCCAGCAGCGTCCCGTAAAGCGGCACTTCGGCCTTGTACATCTGCGACATGGCTCGGGAAAAACTGGCTCGGATCTCGTCACGGTTTGCAAAGCTTGCAGCAGTCATTGCGATGATTCTCCACAGCGATAATTTCGAAAAACGATCAACCCCAGTAGGAGCGCGCTTGCCCGCGATGGCGTCAGCATGGTCAATGCATCTTCATCGCCTGACAAATTGCCATCGCGGGCAAGCGCGCTCCTACTGGGCCTATGTTTGCTGCGCTACAGCGCAATATCCAATAGGTATCGGCGTTACTGAAGCTGCGCCAAACACCGCTCAAAAATGTCCAGGCCTTCACTCAATATCTCAGGCTCGATGGTCAACGGCGCGAGCAGGCGAATGATGTGCCGGGCCTTGCCGCTGGGCATCAACAGCAGCCCGGCATCCCGGGCTGCCTCCAGCAATTGGGCGAGTTGCTGCGTGCCGGGCGCACCGTCCGGGGTCATCAGCTCGATACCGCGCATCGCGCCCACGCCTGTCAGGCGCCCCAGGTACGGCGACAGCTTGTTCGCCTGCCAGGCCTGATAACGGCTGACGATCATGTTTTCCTGCATTTCCCCCCAGGACGACAAATTTTCATCGCTCATCTGCTCAAGGCTGGCGACGCCCGCAGCGCAGGCAATCGGGTTGCCCGAATAGGTTCCGCCCAAACCGCCCTTGGGCAAGGTATCCATTAGCGCCCGACGTCCGACAACCGCACCCAGCGGAATCCCGCCTGCGATGCTTTTGCCCAACAGGATCAGATCCGGCTCAATACCCAGCCGCGTAAAGGCAAAACGCTGGCCGGTACGACCGAAGCCGGACTGGATTTCATCGGCGATGATTAGAATGCCTTTTTCATCGCAGAATTTACGTAGCGCTTGGGCGAATGCGGGCTCCATGGCCAGAAAACCGCCTTCGCCCTGAACCGCTTCGAGGATGAAACAGGCGACGTCATTCACATCGATTTCGACGCTGAACAAGCGGTCCATGGCTTTGAGCGCTTGCTCGGTGGTCACGCCGTTATCCTGGCTTGGGAATGGAATATGAAACACCGGGCCCGGCAGGACGCCGACCTTTTGCTTGTAGGGCGCGACCTTGCCATTGAGATTGAGCGTCGCCAGGGTACGACCATGAAACCCGCCATCAAAGGCAATGATCGCCGTCTTGCCGGTGGCGCCCCGCACAATCTTCAGCGCGTTTTCCGCCGCTTCCGCACCGCTGTTGGTGAGCATGCCGCTGAGTGGATAGGAGACCGGAACAAATTTTTCCAGGGCGTCCATGAAGCGCGTATACGGCGCATGAGGCACGGCGTTGAAACAATAGTGGGTCAGTTTTGTCGCCTGATCCTGAATGGCCGCCACAACTTGCGGATTGCAATGCCCCAAGTTCAACACGCCAATACCTCCGACGAAATCGATATAACGCTTGTTGTCGGTGTCCCAGACTTCAGCATTTTTGCCGTGGGACAACGTCAGAGGATGCACATGGGAAATAGACTGGCTGATGTTTTCGCGGCTCATGATCGCTGCCCACTCGCGGCTGCAACGACATTCAATGCCGGTGAGAGTGGGCGATCAATACAGCGCATGGGCGAAGACATTAGGGGCAACCTTCTTGAGAGATGTTGCCCCTATATAAGCGAGGAAGGCCGACTAGCCACAAGCGAAATAAACTCGCGCCGTCATTCCATTAAGTCGGGAAGTGGACTGTGGGGTGTTGGCCGCAGGCAAATGAGCCGACTGCAAAAACCGTCAGATCCATACATCGTTGACCGCTGTTCTGTCGCTGTCCTCATGGCCGGTATTCAACACGCCGCGCGGCTCGATCAACAGCAGTTTTACTTCGTGTTCAGCACTGGGTTTATGCTCGATACCCTTGCCGACTACATACATTTCGCCCGCTGCGATCATGACGAAGCCATCGCGAAAATCGATGCGCAACTCGCCTTCCAGAACGATGAAGGTTTCATCGGTATCGACGTGGGAGTGCCAGATAAAATCGCCCTGAATCTTCACGATTTTGAATTGATAGTCGTTCATCTCGGCAACGACTTTCGGCGTCCATTGCTCATTGAAGAGTGCGTACTTCGCGGCGAAATTAATCGCGGAATAGGAGGGGGCAGATGTGCTGGTTTCCATGACTGTGCTCGCTGTTCATTGAAGATGCGACAACCTTAATCATGGGCGAGAGGTGTGTATTGCATGATCGTGCAACTTTGAGCGAGTGCTCAGGCGCGCCCGAGCATTTTTAACCAGCGTGCGGGGGAAATACCGAATGTCTGGCTGTATTGTCGCGTCATGTGGCTTTGATCAAAAAAACCACAGGCCAGCGCAGCATCACTCAAAGGATGTCCGACGAGCAGCAAGCGGCGCACGGTGTCCAGGCGTCGCTGGGTGATATAGCGATAAGGGCTGGTGCCGTACAGCGCGCGAAAATCTCGGGACAGACTCCATCGATCACGACCGCTGGCAGCAACTAGATCGTCCAGGGTGATGATCTGATTCAGGGAGTCATGAATATAGAGTCGGGCCCTTTCAGCCGCCGCGTAGTCCAGCGCCCGTCGCCCTCTGCGATTGCCAGCGGCGAAATCCAGCGCCAGGGCCAGATCATAGATCGCGTCTTCTTCTTCCAGCGGATCAATGGCTTCCTCCATGCTTCTGAGCAAAGCGCTGGTGGCCGCGAACAGACGCGGATCGTTGGACAATCCGCCAGCGATGAAGGGTAACGACTTACCGCCCAACACCTGCTGAATCAAAGAAGGCTCGATGTAGAACATCCGGTAATGAAAGCCCGCCTCTGTGCCAGCTTCGCCGTCGTGCAGTTCATCCGGGTGCAGAACCATTGTTCCGCCCGGCAGGCTGTGACATTTGCCGTTGCGATACTGAAAGCTTTGTACGCCCGACAACGTGCGGCCGATCGCGTAAGTATCGTGGCGATGAGGGGTGTAACCATGGCCACCGAAATACGCTTCAATGCGTTCCATCTTCGGCGACCGCGGCGCTCGCAGCAGCCAATCGCGGGTGGTGCGATCGTTGGCCATTTGATTCGAAACCCTGATTGCGGATGGGCACACCATAGCCAAAAAGCTGAGCCAATGGCAGTGCGTGAGTTTGGGAGGGCGCTTTCGTGACAAAAAAGGTGGGAGCTGTACGCGGGGGAGTGACCGATCCACCAGATAAAATCGGCACACCCGGAAATGCGTCACGTACAGCCGCCCTAAAGCAGACAGGTAGATGTCTGAAATGGAGAAGTACAAGCTCGGGTGCCATCCGTCGACGTCACCCGGTCACTGTTGTAATGACGGGCCGCAGATTAGAGAGCCGACCCTCGGTAAACAAGCGCTTGAGCAGCGTTTGAAGAAAATCAGAATTTTCCTACATTGCAGGGGGAGGGGGACGACGCTGATAGGTAACGTATGATGGCGTTCATCGAAAAATCACCCAGGAAATCTACATGCTGTTGAGCAAGCGCGATCAGGCGCGAATCGAACGCCGCCTGGCGGCCACCTTGACCGAGGCGTGCGAGACCGCCAAGTCAGAGATCGTCGGCTTTTCCTGGCTGACCCACGAAGTGGATTACGCAGCATTTCCTGCCAGCCTGCGGGTTGTGTGGATTTTCGACACGCAGGTCAATAAAGACCAGGCGCTCGCTGTTGGCCAGCGAGAACGCATGGTCGAGCTGACTGCCGTTGCTTTGGAGGCCGCAGATGTCGCGGTTAAAAACGTGGCCGCTCACGTGCAGTTCGACAGCGAAGAGCAATGCCAGCGGGCCAACGGCGGCAACTGGCAGCAACGTCTGGCGCGAGGTTGACCCGTGGCCAAGGACATCGAAAACCCATGCATTTCCGTCTGCCAGCTCAGTGGTGATCTGTGTGTCAGTTGCGGTCGCAACAAGGAAGACATCAGGAAGTGGCGTCGCATGAACCGACCGGAAAAAATGGCCGCCGTGCAGCGAGCCAGTCAACGTCTGAAGAGCCTCAACAAAAAGAAAAGCTGAGTCGAGCAGTCGTGTGAAACCTGCTTCGCTCTGCAATACTTCGCCAAACTGTCCTGTAACCCGACGCTGGCGAGTCTCAGTTCCCGCTTGTCACCTGGAGCGTTCATGCAAACAAAAAGCCTGCTGTTGTCGTTGCTCATCAGCCTGTTCGCCGTTTTTCAGGCCAACGCGGCAGATAAAACCTGCGCCGATGCCATCGGCCAAAAGCGTGCAGAGGTGTTGGTCAAACAATGCACCAGCGTCTCTCCGGCGACTCGACCGCCTTGCAACGTGGCCAACAGCTGCGAGTTGATCAACAGCGAAGTCGAACGAGGCTGCGGCTTGCTGGGCGACGACCCGAACGCGCCGGACTTCTGCCGTTTCACCCTGACTAAGCCGGAAACCTTCCAGGGCGCGCTGATTTCTGGCAACGGAATCGAGGATTACACCGTCACCGTCTTGCTCAACGACGGCCGCCGTTTCAGCGCTTATTGCGATGGCAAATGCGGTTCCTGGTTCATCGCCGAAGACGAAGGGGAAGCCAGCTTGCTGCCAGCGATGATCGGCAAAACCGTGAAAGTCACCATCGCCAGCGAGCTCAACAACGACCGCATCGCCGGGCCGGCAGGGGACGAAAAGCTCATCTTTGTGAAGAAAATCGAGGTGGTGAAGTAATAGCGGCTAGTTGTTTTTCTGTGGGAGCGATCGGGGTGGCGCTCCACCTTGCTCGCGAAGGGGCCAGTACATTCAATGCATCTGCTTGCCAGGTAAACCGCCTTCGCGAGCAAGCTCGCTCCCACAGGATCAAGTTCAACCACAAATCCGTGGGAGCAAGCTTGCTTGCGAAGGGGCCAGTACATTCATGCATCTGCTTGCCAGGTAAACCGCCTTCGCGAGCAAGCTCGCTCCCACAGGATCAAGTTCAACCACAAATCCGTGGGAGCAAGCTTGCTTGCGAAGGGGCCAGTACATTCATGCGTCTGCTTGCCAGGTAAACCGCCTTCGCGAGCAAGCTCGCTTCCACAGGATCAAGTTCAACCACAAATCCGTGGGAGCAAGCTTGCTTGCGAAGGGGCCAGTACATCCATGCATCTGCTTGCCAGGTAAACCGCCTTCGCGAGCAAGCTCGCTCCCACAGGATCAAGTTCAACCACAAATCCGTGGGAGCAAGCTTGCTTGCGAAGGGGCCAGTACATTCATGCGTCTGCTTGCCAGGTAAACCGCCTTCGCGAGCAAGCTCGCTTCCACAGGATCAAGTTCAACCACAAATCGGTGGGAGCAAGCTTGCTTGCGAAGGGGCCAGTACATTCGTGCGTCTGCTTGCCAGGTAAACCGCCTTCGCGAGCAAGCTCGCTTCCACAGATCTTATGTTGCTGTGCTCTGGGGCGTGTGCTGGAACGCTACTTCTGCGCTGGAAAACCTTCCAGCCGCGCCTGCACCGCATCATCAAAAATCATATACAGGGCTTCTACGTCAGCGGGCCGCAGGCGCTTGGCCGTCTCCAGCCCCAGAATAAACGCGATCTGCAATTCACCCTCGCTCTCCACATCCTCGCGCGTACTGGCCGCATCCAGGGAACGCAGCAACTTATCAATGGGCCCACGAATAGGCTTGGGCAGCCTCAGCAGGTCCAACCGTTCTTGTGGCATCAAGCTCTCCATAATTCTCGACCGGTGCAGGGGCGGGCGGTCAGCCGCTCATAGTGGTCTAAAACGGGGCAGAAGGGCGTAAAAAATTAAGGAGATATTTGGCGTATGACTAGTAAGGGTACCCCACGGTCGATGCACGCCTACAACTCCAACTGACTGGCCTTGATCCCGAATGCGGCTGCAATCTTTTCGCGGGTGGCTTTGCGTGGCTTGGCGACAGTTTTCTGTTGAGCGTAGGCAGGCTGGCTGATGCCCGTAAGCGTCCGGCCAACACACCTTCGTGACCAGGACGATAAAAGCGATGGTTTTGGGTTCAAGAAGGTGTGTTGGCTCACGGTTACGATTATGCCGCTCGCGAATCAGTCGGTCAGCGCAGCCACATCATAATTTTTCGCCCAAGCGTTTTTTTCACCCAAGAAGATTTCCTTAATAAAGAAGAAGTTGTCCCAAAAGGCGGTTTCGCGAAGCTTTTCGCAAAATAGCTGATAACTTTCGTGATCCCGAGCTTCAATCATCCAGATGTCAGTAACCGTTGCGGTGTAAAACTCGGTGTCATACCAGTGCAGTTTCACACCGTTTGCAAACTCCTCCAGTATCGGCTGGAATGTGCCTGTGGCGTGCGCAAGCCGGGTCTCGAAAGAAAACGCGAGCCATTCAGGGGAGGTTTTGACAAGGAAAAAAGCAGTGAATTTAGGTTCAAAATTTACATTTGGCTGATTCATTTTCGAGCCTATCAAGCTGTAGAAGGAGCGTGTAGTATGCGAGTTATCACTCATGTTTCACTACTCGCATTCTTCCGCCTATGCCTTCAACCTCGAAAAATCGCCCTCCGCCCCGTAAGAGCCCAACACAGGCCAGGTCTGTGGAGACAGTGGGTATCATTATCGAAGCAGCAGCTCGCATTTTGGAGACTGATGCCCACAGTGGTTTCTCAACCAATGCTGTAGCAGGCAAAGCCGGAGTCAGTATCGGCACCCTGTACCAATACTTCCCGGACAAAAACGCCATCTTGGGAGCACTCATTGCCCGAGAAACGACGCAGTTTCTTTCACGTGCTTCCACTGCGCTTGACCAGCCACTCGCCAAAGATGCTCTAACAGTTTTGATTGCGGCTGCCATTGAGCACCAATTTAAACGACCGAAGCTTGCAAGAATTCTCGACTTTGAAGAAGCGCGTTTACCATTCGATGTGGCCACTCAGAATGTTAACGAGCGAGTCGGAGAAATCGCTATGCAAATAATTGGACGTCTTGACTTCCCTATATTGGTGGATGTGCGGATAGCTGCGCGGGATGTTATTGCAGTTATTAAAGGGATCGTTGATGCGTCAGGTTCGGACGCCGATGTTGAACCAGCAGCAGTGGAAAGGCGCGTTAAGCGCGCGGTATTTGGTTATTTGTCGCTTGATGATGGAGCGCAACTCCTGCGGCCTGACCAGCATTGATGATTTGCGCTTTTAATCATTTGGGATGGTTAGCTAGTTACACGCGCCGAGGATGATGTCGATCCTTAAGCGAGCGGAGCGCGCAGGCCGATTAAGTGGCCGCTGGCGCCTGCTCCTTGCATCCTACCTGCTAGATGGGCCAAAGCGCTTTAATGCGCTTAGGCGGGACATTCCCGCTATTTCGCAACTAATGCTAACCATCGATTTACGCGCTCTTGAGGAAGCAGGACTCGTAAAACGTACAGTATTTCCCATCGTGCCCGTCACGGTTTAATACGAACTCACCGTTGACGGACGGCGGTTAGAGCATGTTGTCGAGGTAATGAAACGGTTTGGGCTCTGGGTCAAGAGTCGCCAGTCCGATGACATCGTCTGTCCAGCTAACCTTGCGTAATTCAGGCCGGCACCCACTGATGCGGCAGCAGTTGGTCAATCTCGCTTGCTCGCTGCGTCGGCAGCCGCGTCAGCACATCCTTGAAATAAGCATACGGATCATGCCCGTTGATGCGCGCCGACTGTATCAGACTCATGATCGCCGCCGCCCGCTTGCCGCTGCGCAGCGACCCCGCAAACAACCAGTTCGACCGCCCAAGCGCCCATGGCCGGATCAAGTTCTCGATCTGGTTGTTGTCGATGGGCACAGCACCATCTTCCAGGTAGCGCGTCAGCGCTACCCAACGTTTGAGGCTGTAATCCAGAGCCTTGGCCGTGGCCGAACCCTCAGGCACAAGTTCACGCTGGGCCAACATCCACTCATGCAGCTTTTCAGCGATGGGCACGGCTGTTTCCTGACGTAATCGCCAACGGTCTTCGTCGCTCATTTTCTTGGTGTGTCGCTCGACTTCGTACAACCCGCCAATCGAGTGAAGTGCCTGCTCCGCCAACTGGCTTTTATTCGCCATGTGCAGGTCGAAGAACTTGCGGCGTGCATGGGCCATGCAGCCGATCTCGGTGATGCCCAGCTCAAAGCTGGCCTTGCAGCCGGCAAAGTCATCACAGACGAGCTTGCCGTTCCAGGTGCCCAAGAAGTTACGCGCATGTTCGCCAGCACGGCTGGGGCTGAAGTCGTAGACCACGGCCTTGAGGGCCGAGAACGGTGTAGTGCTGTAGGCCCAGACATAGGCGCGGTGGGTTTTCTTTTCGCCAGGCGCCACCATTTGTACCGGCGTTTCATCGGCATGAGCCACGCGCTTGGCCAACACCACTTCGCGCAGCGCATCGACTAAGGGCTGAAGCTGCACGCCAGTTTGGCCCACCCACTGTGCCAGGGTCGAACGCGGGATGGCCAGACTGGCACGACCGAAGATCTTTTCCTGTCGATAAAGCGGCAGGTGATCGGCGAATTTGGCCACCATCACGTGCGCCAGCAGGCCGGCGGCGGGGATGCCCTTGTCGATCACCTGCGGGGGTACCGGCGCCTGGATTAGAGTTTCCCACTGCCGGCAGGCCCATTTCCCACGCACATGCTGTTCGACGGTGAACACGCCCGGCGTGTAGTCCAGTTTCTCGCTGACATCTTCGCCGATACGCTGAAGCTGGCAGCCGCAGGTGCATTGGGTGTTGTCTGGCTCGTGATGGATCACGGTACGCGGGAACTGCGGCGGTAACGGCGCACGCTTGGGTTGCTGGCGTGGTTCTGTCTGCGCAGGTGCGGGATGAAGGGCTTTTAACTCCGCCTCGATGGCTTCGAGGTCGGTACTGAGCAGGCCATTGAGCAGGCTGCCTTGCGCCGGGCTGATCTGCTCGCTGCGCTTGGCGAACTTGTAGCGTTTGAGAATGGCGATTTCGTGAGTGAGTTGCTCGATGATCGTCTCATCACGATGAATCTTTCTGTCCTGGGTCTCGATCTTGGACATCAACTGCGCAGCCAGTGCGCGCAGTTGTTCGGGAGTCATTTGATCGAGATCGGGCAAGGCAGTCATGCCGTGGATTTTACCAAAGCAGCCCGAGTGCTACAGCTGAAAGGAGCGTTTAAAGCAATGTAATTGCGCCGCCCGCACCGACGCGTTGCCAGGGCAATCCAAGTACCAGCGCCTGAAGTTGTTCAAGGTCGAGTTCGACCTCCGTCCCACGATGGATGCCTAGCCAATGAAACTTACCTTGGTTCAAGCGCCTCGCCGCCAGCCAGATACCGACGCCGTCGTGCACCAGGACTTTGATCCGGTTGGCCCGGCGATTGGTAAAGAGGTAAGCGCAGTGCGGCTTCGCCGCACGGAACACCGCGACCACTCTGGCCAATGCAGTCTCAGTGCCGGCGCGCATGTCCATGGGCTCGGTGGCGAGCCAGATTGCATCGACGCGAATCATAGGGCCAAGCCACGAATGAAACACGCGCAGCCGTCCGGATCCGAGGCTGGCCACTTTACGGTGATGGACTTATCGCCCAGAGGCAGCGAGATGATCACCATCTCTTCTGATGCTCGCCATGGTGCCGTTTTTACCGGAACGAAAGCAGGCAAGGTTGCAGGCGACTGATCCCTGTAAGTCGGTAGCCACTTGCGGATCACGTTGGCGTTGATGCCGTGATGGATGGCTACGCTGGAAATCGTCGTTCCGGGTTGCAGGCATTCCTGGACGACTTGGGCTTTAAATGGTTTGGGGTAAGAGCTTCGTTGGCGCATGGATATCCTGGCGATAAGGGCGATCGCGTCCGCTTCAAAATACGCGGCCACCATCGCCCTTAATGCTGGAGTTCGATAGATGCGTTCGCCATCCGCTTACTGATGCCCAGTCGATTGGCTAACTCCTCTTGAGTCAGGTGCAGGTATTCACGGCAGGCGCGGATAGGAGAGGCTCCATCGACAATCCGGCTCACAACCTCATGAGGGATCAGGTCGTTGAGGATTTGAGCGTCAGTAGCTTAATTCATCACTTTTTTAACCTCTCGAATGCTGACAACTCTTAGTGACTGAACATCGGCTCCGATCAGCAAACGCTGCGGCGTCGGACTGCCAGAGCCGCCTCTCAATCACCCGATGCACATCGCAGGCTTCCAGCATCAACAAATGCGCAGTGCTGGCGATGGTCGTCAGGTCGTGTTCGTCTGCGTTGGAGGGCTTCATGTTGACCATGGCGTCGAGGAAGCGCGTGGCGAGGCTGACCCGCAGTTCGGCGCAGGCGTGCAGGTCTTTCAGTGGCGCATGGGTGTCCAGGAGAAAGACCGGGTTTTCCTGGCCGGGTTGGGTGAGGGGGATGTAGCGGGGAGGCAGGTTGCTGTCGGTCATTTATCGAAAATCCTATGTCATATGGAAACCTAAAGACCGTCGTCAAGCGATCAGGGTGGCGGCTGTACGTGGATTGACGAACCGGTGACATAGGAACCCGGCAGGCTCGAAAGCCTTCCACGCACAGCCACCATAACGGTGACATCTGCTGCACCTATGTGAAAACGGATCGTCAAATCCGGTCGCTGATTTGGCAACGACGGTGCGCAGATTAGAGCTTCAGCAGGTTGCGAATGCGGTATTTATATCTATCCCTTCGCCCAATCAAAGCCCGCATCTATTACCAGGCATTAAAGCCGGACAACCGACCCGTAGGAGCTGCCGAAGGCTGCGAACAACGGTGTGCCAGGCAGATCACTTTCGCAGCCTGCGGCAGCTCCCCTCAACATGAAATAACTTTCTGAATTGGAATGCTTTTCTGCAGGAGTTCACGAGCCCCGCGAGGCAGCGATAGCGGTCGGCCTGATGCGACGCCATCGCGGCCTCGCGGTGCTCGTGCGCTCCTACCGGGATCGTGTTGGCTGCGCGACAGTGAAGCGTGCGTTAAACAAACACGCTCCTACAAAAATCGGTACAGAGGGTGCAGCGTGCTGGCAACATCGCTGCTGGCTAGATAAGATCGGCAACCGCTGCATCGCGTTTTTTTCCGCTCTTGTCTTGTGATGCAACAGCTCCCGTTTGGGATCTCTTGCACCTCAAAGTCCGTATTCTTATTTCGCTCTCAAGCACCGATCTGCTTGAAACCTGAGCGTGTGAAAAGAAGTCGTTCATGTCGCGAAAAGAATTATTGCAACTGATCTTCGCCCAAGTATTTCTGCTTACCGCCATGAGTGGTCTGCGTCTGGCGGCTCCGCTGTTTACTCTTTCGCTTGGATACAGCGCCGGTGCGGTGGGTGCGCTTGTCGCGCTGTTCGCGCTGAGCCAGATGTTCATGGCCATTCCGGTCGGCAAGTACTCGGACCGGCAAGGCTTCAAGCGGCCCATGACCTACGCGATATTCGCAGCGGTACTGGCATTGGCAGCGCTGACACTGTTCCCGAATATCGCATCACTGTGTGTGGCTGCCATGGTGGTCGGTGCCGCCGCGGGGGTGACGCAGATCGTGCTGCAGCGCCACATTGGCCGCGCCGCAAACTCAATCGTGCAAAGACGGCAGTTCTTCAGTTGGCTGGCGATATCACCCTCCATATCAAGCTTTATCGGCCCGTACTCGGCAGGGCTGATCATCGATCACGCCACCCAGGCGTCGAGTGATCTGTCCTCCTTTCGCATCTGTTTCGCCGTGCTGGGCTGCCTGCCGCTGGTGACCTGGTTACTGCTGTTTTTTGTCCGCGAACTCCCTATTGAACCGCGTGACTCCAGCGCTCTACCGACACGGGCCTGGGGGCTGCTGAAATCGCCCAACTTTCGCTACATCCTCTTCGTCAATTGGCTGCTCTCCTGCATCTGGGATATCCACTCGTTTCTCGTCCCTGTGCTGGGCTTCGAACGGGGGATTGATGCCTCAACCATCGGCGTAGTCCTCGGCGCGTTTGCCCTCGCCACCGGCCTGATACGGTTGGTCCTGCCGCTGATCGCCAGCCGCTTCAGCGAAAAGCAAATCATTACTACGTCCTTCGTCATCACCGTCAGCGTGTTTATCGCCTACCCATTCGCCGCGCTGCCGTCCCAAATGATCGCTTGCTCCGTCGTACTCGGCGCAGCACTGGGCGGCGTTCAACCGATGATCATAAGCCTGCTCATGCAAGTAACACCCACCGCCCGCCACGGCGAAGCCTTAGGCATCCGCATGACCGCCATCAACGCATCGGGCTTCCTGATACCCATGGTGGCCGGATCATTCGGCGCGCTGATTGGTGTCAGTGCGGTGTTCTGGTTCATCGCCGCGATCGTTGCGGCGGGTGCGCCGGTGGTGCGCAAGATTCAGGTGCATGAGGAAGTGGGCAAGGGGGATGGGTAGTTGTGGCGACCGGTCAGGACTCACCCAATCAAGAACAATGAATGCCGACCATCGCCGCCTCAGAGCTTTCTAGCAGTCTATGAACGCTTCACACACACAAACAGCGCATTCCCGGTCACGCTCTCCCAAGGCGTGATCCGCTCATAGTCATGCTCAAAAACCTGCACTTCAAAGTACGGCTGTAACAGCGTCTGCAACTCGATGAAACTCAGCGCCACCATTGCATGCTCATCCTGCCAAGCTTCAGTCACCCCCGCCGTGGTCTTTTCGATACTCAGGCGCAGCGCCTGCTGCTCGCCCTCTCCGCTGTAATGCCAGCCGGAGCCGAAGGTGAATTGGCTGCCTTCAAACTCGACGCTATGGCGCACAAGCAAGCGATTGTCGATATGCAGTTTGTCCACCGCGTTGAAGCAGAACACGCCGTTCTCTGCGAGTGCGCCATGCACGCTGGCAAAGCAGGCGCGCAGTTGGGCCAGCCCGGAGTTGTAATGGGTCGAGTACAGGAAGCAGGTGATCAGGTCTTGCGGTTCGTCCACCTTGAAAACGGCCATGTCCTGGAGGCTGAACTGTGCTTCGGGGCAGCGCAGTTGGGCGAGGTCCAGCATCGGTTGGCTGATGTCCAGACCGGCGCTGTCGTAGCCGAAGTCGAGGAAATGGCGCACATGCGGGCCGGTGCCACAGGCAAGATCGAGATGGCGGCGCCCGCTATTGCCGAACAGTTGATGCAGGCGGCGTGCGCTGTCGCTCTGGGCCAGGTAGTCGATGTCGGCGCACATCAGGTCGTAGTAGATGGACAGGTCGGTGTACAGCGCATTGGAGGACATAAGTGGCCAGAGGGTTCGGCGGGAATTTCGCGGCGGCATGGTAACCCAGTCCTGGGCGTAAACCGCTATGCTCGCACCTCAACCATCCGCCAAGGAGGCAGCCATGAGCGTCCGCGGGCAAGACCGACAGATCGACAATATCGAGTTCAACGTGGGCGACATCGCCCGCAGTAAAGCCTTCTATGGTGCAGTTTTCGGCTGGACATTCGTCGATTACGGCCCTACCTACACCGAGTTCAGCGATGGTCGACTGACCGGCGGGTTCACTACCGGAGAACCCGTTCGACCAGGCGGGCCGCTGGTGATCCTGTACGCGGATGATCTTGAAGTCAGGCGTAGTGCCTGAAATCGTGAGTATCGCGAATCAGTAACTGCATCAGCTTGGGGTGAATAAAGAGCTTTTCCTTACCTACCTGCACTTCCTGCAGAACGCCGATGACTACCAGCTCCTTGAGGTAACGAGAGGCGGCTTGACGCTGGGCAATCTGCTTGTCGACGACGTTGCTGATGCGGCAGTAGGGCTGCTCGAAAATTACGTCCACCAACTCGCGGGAATAGGTCTTCGGCAGCTGTTCGCGAACGAACTGGGCAGTGTGCTCGGACAGGCTGCGGATGGCGGCAATCTTGGCTGTGGTCCAGCGGGCGGTTTCTTCAACAGCACTTAGCATGTACAGCAGCCAGGGTTCCCAGGCTTGTTCGCGGGTGACATCCAGCAGCAGGCGATAGTAGTCGGCACGGTGGGCGATGATGTAGCGGCTGAGGTAGAGGATCGGCAGATTCAGCAGACCTTCCTGGATTAGATACAGGGTATTGAGCACGCGCCCGGTACGGCCATTGCCATCGGTGAACGGGTGAATAGCCTCGAACTGATAATGCCCGACGGCCATGCGCACCAGCGGATCCAGGTCGGTCTCGTTGTGCAGAAAGCGCTCCCAGTTGGCGAGCATGTCGCGCAAGCGGTCTTCACCCTCCGGTGGCGTGTAGATGATTTCTCCAGTGCGTTCGTTGGCCAGTTGAGTGCCCGGCACCCGACGTATATCCATGTTCACGCCCTTGAGCGTGCGGCAGATTTCGACTGCCGTGCCAGTGGAGAGTGGGCGCTCGTCCAGGGACTGATAACCATGATGAAGGGCCTTGCGGTAGCGCAGCGCTTCCTTGGTCGCGGGATCGGCGTGGCTATCGCCATCCTGGGCGTGCTGAAAGAGCAAATCCGTGGTGGTGACGATACTTTCGATTTCCGAGCTGTCCTTGGCCTCCAGCAGCGGGATGGTGTTGATCAGCATCGTTTGATTGGGAATCAGCTCGGCCGCCTGTTTCAACTCGGCCAAGGCTGTTCGGGCCTCAATACAACGCTTGAGCACAGCACGGGTTTCTAATTCGGCTCCTGGCGGCAGGGGCGGCAGCTGGTTGTAGGCCCTGTCGGCCTGCCAGGGGAGGGGAGATTTGGTCATGGATGGGATCCTGATCCTTGGTGTATCCATCTAAGAGCAAGGGAGCTCAGATGAGCGCCGCTTTCGTGTCGTCAGTGTAAACATGTGTTTATTACGTGTCGCTGTTTTCTTGTTTCGGCGACATGTCTAGAACTCGTGTCGCTGGCGGCGACACATATGCATAACGTGTTCTTGGGATGGATTTTTGGCGATGTGTTAGCGCGGCGCTTGGCGAGTGTGGATAACTAAAGCAGCAGCTCCTGATGAGCACGCTCGGATGATAAACTCTCGGCATTTGCCCCTACCCCAAGGAATTGTTGCGTGAATACGGAAAATCATTCCCAGACGGCCGCGTTTCTATGGTCCATTGCCGATCTGCTGCGCGGTGATTTTAAGCAGTCTCAGTACGGGCGCATCATCCTGCCGTTTACCCTTTTGCGCCGTATGGAGTGCGTGCTGGCGCCGACAAAGAACGAAGTGATCAAGCAGACCTTCGCGCAAGAAGGCCGCCCGGATACCGTGCGCGAAATGATTCTGCTGCGCACTGCTGGTCAGCAATTTTTCAATGCCTCGCCGCTGACTCTCGGCACTCTGTCCGACACGCAGACGGCCTCCGATTTGATGAGCTACGTGCAGGCCTTCAGCAAGGATGCTCGCGAGATCTTTGAGCACTTCCACTTCGAGGATTTCGTGCAGCAGTTGGAAAACGCCAATCTGCTGTATCAGGTGGCGCAGCGTTTCGCCGCTACCGACCTGAGCCCCGAGTTCATCAGCAACTTCGGCATGGGCATCATCTTCGAAGAGCTGATCCGCAAGTTTGCAGAGAGCTCCAATGAAACCGCCGGTGAGCACTTCACCCCCCGCGATATCGTGCACCTGACGACGTCCCTGGTGATTACCGGGCAGGATGGCAAGCTCGCGCCAAACAGCATCGTCACCATCTACGACCCAACCGCGGGCACCGGTGGCTTTCTGTCCGAGGGCGACGAGTACATCCAGTCCATCAGCGAAAAGGTCAGCGTCTCCCTGCACGGCCAAGAGCTGAACCCCGAGTCCTACGCCATCTGCAAGGCGGACATGCTGATCAAGGGTCAGGACGTGGCCAGCATCAAGCTCGGCAACACCCTGTCCAACGACCAACTGGCCGGCAAGCACTTCGACTTCATGCTCAGCAATCCGCCGTTCGGCGTGGAGTGGAAGAAGGTACAAAAGCAGATCACCGATGAGCACAGCCACAAAGGTTTTGACGGCCGCTTCGGCCCTGGCCTGCCGCGCGTGTCCGACGGTTCGTTGTTGTTCCTCCTGCACCTTGTCAGCAAGATGCGTGACCCGCGTGAAGGTGGCTCGCGCATCGGCATTATCCTCAACGGTTCGCCGCTGTTTACTGGCGGCGCGGGTTCGGGCGAGTCGGAGATTCGCCGCTATTTGCTGCAGAACGATCTGGTCGAAGCCATCGTCGCGTTGCCGACAGACATGTTCTACAACACCGGCATCGCCACCTATGTGTGGATCCTAAGCAATCACAAAGCCGCCGTGCGCCAAGGCAAGGTGCAGTTGATCGACGGCAGCCAGCACTTCGCCAAAATGCGCAAATCGCTGGGCAGCAAGCGCCAGTACATAACCGAGGATCAAATCAGCGAGCTGGTGCGTCTGTATGGCAGCTTCGAGGCAACTGCGCAGAGCAAGATCCTCCCCATCGATGCCTTCGGTTACCGTCGTATTACCGTTGAGCGCCCGCTGCGCCTGAACTTCCAAACCAATGCCGAACGTCTCAGCAAAGTACTCGAAGAAAAGGCCCTGCAGAAGCTCGACAGCGCCATCCGGCAGCAACTGATGACCGCCCTGCAAGCGATGGACGCCAGCGTGTTGCACCGCAACCGCGAGCAATTCACCAAGCTGCTGAAAAAAGCCCTGACCGTGCATGGCGTCAGCCTTAGCGCGCCGGAACTAAGAGCCCTGCTCAATGCCTTGAGCGAGCGTGATTCTGAGGCGGATATCTGTATGACCAAAGGCCAACCGGAAGCGGACACTGGCCTGCGTGATAACGAGAACGTGCCGATGGGCGAGTCGGTGTACGACTACTTCCAGCGCGAAGTCATCCCCCACGTGCCAGATGCCTGGATCGACGAGAGCAAGACCGATGTGCAGGATGGTGAAGTCGGCATTGTTGGGTTTGAGATTCCCTTTAACCGCCACTTCTACGTGTTCCAGCCGCCGCGTCCACTGGCCGAGATCGACCGTGATCTGAAAGCTTGTACCGACCGCATTAAGCAGATGATTGAGGGGATGTCGGCATGAGTTTTCCTGCGTATCCCACGTACAAAAATTCAGATGTCGAGTGGCTAGGAGTTGTTCCTGATCATTGGGCCGTCACGTTGTTGAAGCGGGGCTATCAGGTTGTATTAGGCAAGATGCTTCAACCAGAACCTAGGCGCGACGATGACGAATTTTTGCCTTATCTAAGAGCAGCAAATATCCAGTTATCAGGCGTTGATACTGGGAATGTGAAGCGGATGTGGTTTGGCGCAGAAGAAAAGAAATCACTTCTACTGCGTCGAGGCGATTTGTTAGTCAGTGAAGGGGGAGATGTTGGTAGGTCCGCAATCTGGGACTTTGATGATGAGGAGTGTTACTTCCAGAACTCAATCAATCGAATTAGATCAATTGACGGCAATAGCACGCGGTTCCTGTATTTTTGGATGATAGCTATCAAGACAAATGGCTATATCGATGTGCTTTGCAATAAATCGACTATTGCGCATTTTACGGCTGAAAAAGTTGCTGCCGTCCCTTTGCCAATGCCGACGAAATCCGAGCAAACCCAAATCGCCCGCTTCCTCGACCATGAAACCGCCCGCATCAACGCGCTGATCGAAGAGCAGCAGCGCCTGATTGAACTGCTCAAGGAAAAGCGCCAGGCCGTGATCTCCCACGCCGTCACCAAAGGCCTAGACCCCACGGTGCCGATGAAAGATTCAGGCGTGGAGTGGCTCGGCGAGGTGCCGGCGCATTGGAGTTCTATTCAGGTAGGCAGGGTTTGCCGAAAGGTTTCTGATGGGCCGCATTTCTCGCCTAACTATGTTGATGAAGGCGTGATGTTTCTTTCGGCAAGAAATATCGCTATGGATGGTTGGCAACTTGACGATGCAAAATTTGTATCTGAGGAAGATTACCTAGAGTTCTGCCGTCGTATCATCCCGGAAAAGGGTGATGTTCTTTACACAAAGGGCGGCACTACAGGAATTGCTCGAGTTGTTGATCTGGATGACAGGTTTCAAGTCTGGGTACATGTCGCGGTTCTTAAACTTGATCGTGAGCAGGTTGACCCGTATTACATGGCGTTTTCGCTTAATAGCATAGGTTGTTATGAGCAGTCTCAGTTGTATACTCGCGGCGCTACCAATCAGGATCTTGGCTTGACCCGGATGATTAAAATTTGGTTCTCGCTTCCCCCTAGAGAGGAGCAGATCCGGATTTGTGAGGTTTTGAGTATGGAGTTAAGCAAGATCGATGATTTGATTGCTGAGGCAGCTACCGTTACGAGGTTACTTGGCGAACGCCGCTCCGCCCTAATCTCCGCCGCCGTCACCGGCAAAATCGACGTACGCGGCTGGCAGCCCCCAGCCAGCGCAACATCCCTCGAATTAGTACAAGAGACCGCGTAATGGCGAACAGCAAGGAAGCGCAATTCCAACAGGACATCATTGAGGCTCTGGTGGCCCAAGGCTGGTTAGTCGGTACTGCTAGCGGCTACGACCGTCGCACGGCGTTATATACCGAAGATGTGCTGGGCTACTTCAAAGACGCCTGGCCTGAGCGTTGGGACAAGTTCGCCAAGGCCAATCCGAATAACCCGGATGATGTGTTGGTACAAAAGCTGGTACGCGAGCTGGAGCAGAGCGGCACGCTCGATGTGCTGCGCCATGGCTTCAAACTGCCCGCAGTGAAGGTGGAACTGTGCAGTTTTCAGCCTGACCACGGCATGAACCCGGACACCCTCAAGCGTTACCACTGCAACCGGTTGCGCGTGGTGCCGGAAGTGTCTTATTCGCCGCATGCGCGTGATGCTGGCAAGGGCGGGCAGAGTTACGACCCGCGTCTGGATCTGGTGCTTTTCGTCAACGGCATTCCCACCGCAACACTGGAGCTGAAAAGCGAGTTCAAGCAGTCGGTGGAAAACGCCAAGCGCCAATACCGTGACGACCGCCCGGTAAAAGATCCGCTGACGCGCAAGCACGAACCTCTGCTCACCTTCAAACGCGGCGCACTGGTGCATTTTGCTGTCGGTCAGAACGAGGTGGCCATGACCACCAAGCTGGCCGGGAAGGACACTTTTTTCCTGCCATTTAACCTCGGCAGTGACGAAGGCGGAGCTGGCAACCCAATGCCTGCCGACGATAGCCAATATGCAACCGGCTACCTGTGGGAACGGCTGTTGCAGCCAGACGCCTGGCTAAAACTGTTGGGGCGCTTTCTGCACTTGGAGAAAACAATCAGCGAAGGCTTTGACGGTACGCTGGTTACCAAGGAAACAATGATCTTCCCGCGCTACCACCAGTGGGAAGTGGTCAACAAACTCATCGAAACTACCCATGGTGAAGGGCCGGGGAAACGCTATCTGATTCAGCACAGCGCGGGTTCCGGCAAGTCCAACTCTATCGCTTGGACTGCACACCAACTCGCCTCGATGTATAACGCGGACGGGCAGCGGCTGTTTAACTCAGTGATCGTTATCACTGACCGCACCGTGCTCGACAGCCAATTGCAGAACACGATTTATCAGTTCGAGCACGCGCAGGGCGTGGTCAAGCCGATCAGCCGTGATGTCGGCAATCAGAGCAAATCCGAACAACTGGCCGAGGCGCTGGCTGAGCAGATGCGCATCATCATCGTCACCATCCAGACCTTTCCTGCACTGTTTGACGCTCTGGACAAATACCCCAAGCTGGCCAGCGGGCGCTATGCGGTAATCGCCGATGAGGCGCATTCGTCGCAGACCGGCTCATCCGCCAGCAAGCTGAAACAGATTCTAGGCAGCGATGCGCTGGATGCCGAGGAAGTAAGCGCCGAAGAGCTGCTCGATGCCGCTGTGCAGGCCCGGCAACCGAATGAGCGCATCAGTTACTACGCATTTACCGCTACACCCAAGGCCAAGACCCTGGAGCTGTTTGGTCGTCCGGCCGATCCAACGTTGCCAGCCAGCTCCAGCAACAAGCCCGAACCGTTTCATCTGTACTCCATGCGTCAGGCAATTGAGGAGGGTTTCATCCTCGATGTTCTGCGTAACTACACCACTTACAGCACTGCCTGGAAGATCGCCCACCCCGATGGCGAAGACGATGAGGTGGATAGCAAGAAGGCGCGTATCAAGCTAGCGCGCTGGGTGCGTTTACACCCCTACAACATCAGCCAGAAGGTCGAGGTTATCGTCGAGCACTTCCGCGCCAATATCCGCGGGCTATTGAATGGCCAAGCCAAGGCCATGGTGGTGACCAGCAGCCGCCAAGAAGCGGTGCGTTATCAGTTGGCAGTGAAGGCATATGTGCAGCAGATGGGTTACGCCGATGTTCATCCACTGGTGGCCTTCTCCGGCAGTGTGCTGGCGGATGAGGTGATCCCCGAAGAGGTGACGGAAAATAGCAGTTTGCTGAACGCTGGCCTGAATGGCCGCGACCTAGCCGACGCATTTGACACCCAGGACTTCAACGTGATGATCGCGGCCAACAAGTACCAGACCGGCTTCGATCAGCCTAAACTGTGCGCGATGTACGTGGACAAGAAGCTGCAAGGCGTGGACTGCGTGCAGACCCTGTCACGGCTGAACCGCACTTTCGGTGATAGCAAGCAAACCTTCATCCTCGACTTCTTCAATGAGCCGCAGGACATCCTCGACGCCTTTTTGCCGTACTACACCAAGGCCGAGCTGACCGATGTAACCGACCCGCAGATCATCTATGACCTGCAGAAAAAACTGGATGCCGAAGGGATCTATCATTGGCAGGAGGTCGAGGCGTTCGCCATGGCTTTCTTCGATCCCAAAGCGGCGGCCAGCAAGCTCAGTTATTACTGCACCCCGGCCAAGGAGCGCTTTGCCAAGCGTTATGCATTTTCGCTGGAGTCACGCCAGCAAGCGCTGGACTACAAACGCACCGCTGAAGGCAATGGCGACAGTGCCGGCCTGAAGAAAGCTGAGCATGCGCTGAAAGAGGCTGGCGAGCAGGTTGACCAGCTCGACCTGTTCCGCAAGAACTTGCAAAGTTTCGTGCGCCTGTATGAGTTTCTCTCACAGATCGTTCCCTATGAGGATCGCGAGCTGGAGCAACTTTGTGTGTATGCCAAACACCTTCACCCGCTTTTGCGAGTAGATCGTCTCTTACAGGACGACGTGGACGTGGGCGAATTGCAACTGAGCCACTACCGCCTGAGCAAACGTGCCGAGCACCAGTTGCGCCTGAGTGAGGAGGGGGGCACATACGGACTCAAGCCTGGTAGTGACGTTGGCAGTGGTAAGCCGCATGACCCGGAGAAGAAGAGGCTGTCGGAAATCATCGAAGCGCTCAATGACATCTTTGGTGCTGAGGTAAGCGATGACGACCAACTGCAATTTCTCACCGGCATCGCCCAGCGTATTAGTCGCCAAGAAGATGTGATGGCTCAGGTAAATAACCACTCGGTAGATCAGGTGATGCATGGCCTGTTTCCCAAGCGAGTACTGGATACAGTGCTGGACGCCATGACCGATCATGAGAAGCTTTCGCTGGAAGTGCTGGATAACGAGACTAAGAGTCGGGCGTTTGCTCTGGTGATTTTGAAGATGCTGAAGACGGCGTCTGCCCTCGATGAGAGCGGCGTGCGTGGTGTCTGAAAGCGGCGGCAGGGGTAGGGAGTGACAATGGCGATTCCGGATTTTCAAAGCGTGATGCGCCCAGTGCTGAGCACCGTACAGAGTGGCGCGCCTTTGCCGCTTAATGAGTTGCGCGAGCGAGTGGCAGATCAGTTCCAACTGAATGAGGAGGAGCGCAAGGAGCGCCTGCCATCTGGCAATCAGACGGTGATCAACAACCGCGTAGGCTGGGCTCGCACTTATCTGAACAAAGCCGGGCTGTTGACAATTCCGGCTAAGGGCATGGTGCAGATCACGCCACGTGGCCTCGATGCCTTGGCTGATGGTCCGGAGCGCATCACTGTGCGCTGGTTGAAGCAGTTCCCCGAGTTTGCGGACTTCCATACGGCAAGGCCGCAATCAGTTGACGTACCCGTCTCGCTGAACGTTGATATTGCCGAAACTACGCCGGACGAGCAGTTGGCCGAGGCGCACCAGGCGTTGGTGCAGTCCCTCGCAGACGAGCTGCTGGTACAAGTTCGGGCAGCTACACCTAGGTTCTTTGAGCAGTTGGTGGTCGATCTGATGATCGCCATGGGTTATGGCGGCTCCCGCAAGGAGGCCGGTAAAGCGACTCAGGCGACCAATGATGACGGTATCGACGGCATCATCAAAGAAGACAAGCTCGGCCTCGACGTGATCTACCTGCAGGCCAAGCGCTGGACCAACGTTGTGCATCGTCCGGAGATCGACAAGTTTATCGGTGCACTCACCCGACAGCGTGCACGCAAGGGGGTGTTTATCACCACTTCAGAGTTCTCCGAAGGAGCCCGTACTGCAGCGCTGGGTCTGGACATTAAAGTGGTGCTGATCGACGGTGTTGAACTTGCGCGACTGATGGTGGAGAACAATCTGGGCGTGAGCGTTAAGCAGGTCTACGAGGTGAAGCATCTGGACAGTGATTATTTCGCGGAGGAGTAATTCGTAAGGCTGCTTGCAGGCTCAGTCACGTAGGTGAGGATGGAGATCACTGTTGGGCCGGCAGTTTTTATCCCTTGCAGGGGGCTCTGTGCTTGAGTAGTCATTGTTCTTCGCACTCGGCGAGATGCTGAATGACTGCATCACATTCGCTGATTTTCTACATCACCAGGCTCTAGCCGCAGATGTGGCTGTGTTAGCAAGGCTGCTCTGAAGCTGGCATCACGCAACCTCAACAACCTTTCTTGCAGCCACAAAAAAAGCACCTGCGTCGCCGCGAGGTGCTTTTTTGTACTGCTGGATTTGGTGGAGCCGGGGGGATTTGAACCCCCGTCCGCCAGTACTCCGCTGTCGGTCCTACATGCTTAGCCGTGTCTATTAAGTTAACCCTCAGCGACCCGACGGGCAGGGTGCTTTGGGCGAGCTGTGTAAGTTTTAGCCGATTCGTCCACAGCGTACTGCACGGCGATTCTGTTCTATATGACAATCACTTCGGGTTTACAGACATCCCCTAGTGATTGCTGGGCCCGAAGGCACCAGAAGCTCAGGTTCTAAGGCTGCTTACGCAGCTAGAATTTCTTCCTGGCCGTAGTTAGCGTCATTGGCAACTATAAGTAGTTGCAACAGTGGATTTACGACTTCTGTTACCAAGTCGGCATGCACCTAAAGTTTCATCACCGGCGTCGAATCCTAATCGGCCCCAGCTGACTGCTTTCGCGGTCAGGTCGTGGAGTGTACTCCAACGAGGCGTTCGCGTCGACCTTCTGACGCAAACCACCTGCGGGCCAGCCATGTGTCTGGCCCGGCTGGTGTTTTACTTGGCGCCTTCGCTGCCCGAGCCGATGTTTTTCAACGCAGTGATTTGTTTGGTGGTGATCTCGATGCACTCTTTTTCGTTACCAGCAGCTTTAGCGGCCATCGCAGCTTTTTCAGTTTTCTCGATTTCCATTTTGTCGTCAGCCGACATGTTGGTAGCCGAGGACGTGTGAGCATCCTTCAGAGCTTGAAGGTTGGCATCACAGAGGTCATCTGCGGCAAAAACCGGGGAACCCAACAGTGCAGCGGTGAGGAACAAACCTGTGAGTGCTGTGCGCTTCATGGTGTATCTCCTTAAGCCTGTGGACTCGGTGTGGCCGGTCGATAAGGCCTGTGCCGAGGTCTGAAAATAGCCCGACTTCATTGGCGGGCTTAAACAAACTGACTGTCCACAAACGCAGGGGTTCTATTTTTTTTTGCACTCATGTGAAAAAGCCATATTTGACGATCTCGGCACCAAAATAGGGCGAACGCCGCTTCTATGCGGCGATCAGGTGGTTTTGGCCTGTGTGACGCGATCCACCAGATACACCAACCCGTGGTAGTCGATACCTCCATGTTGGGTCAGGCCAATCTCGCATGTGCGGCTGGTGGAGATGCCTTCGCTGCAATACTGCACGGCGTCCTTGAGAGAGCGCAGCGAGTGGGCATTCAGCTCGGGGGTGGTGAAGCCTTTGTCGCCCGCGAAGCCGCAGCAATGGATGCCTTCGGGGATGACCACGTTGATGCTGCACAGCCTTGCCAGTTCGATCAGCGCCTGGCTTTCTCCCAAATGTTGAGTGCTGCACGTGACGTGAACGGCGATGGGTTCCCGTTGCGGGGTGAAGGTCAGTTTGTCCAGCAGATGAGTGCGGATAAATCGCACGGGATCGTACAGATCCAGGCGGGTGTCCTTGAGGTCTTGCACCAGGCGCAGGGTGCAGGGGCTGGTATCGCAATAGATCGGATCAAGCCCGCCACGGCTGGCTTTGCTCAGGGCGGCGAGCAGTTCTTCGCGCTTGCTGTCAGCCTGTTCGTTGTAACCTTTTGATGCAAATGGCTGGCCGCAGCAGAGGCTGTCCTGGTCCTCGGGGAACACCACTTGGTACCCGGCTTTCTCCAGCAGGCCGCGTGTTTTGTCCATGAGCGACATTTGCTCTTTGTCAGCCGCGGCCGGGCCCATCACTCGGGACACGCAGGCCGCCAGGTAAACCACGCGTGGGCGCTGATCTTCAACTGGCGGCGTAAAGCTGATCGCATGCTCGGCCTGAGGCATGGCGGGTGTCCACTGTGGCACGCGGCCGGCTGATGCTTTGCTGAGCGCGGCGGAGATTTTCGCCAGGCGTGGAGCACCCAGCAGCATGCGCGCACCGTTGGCGGCGTGCAGGGTGAAGCGCGCGCCTTGCAGCATGGTTCTGAAGTGCTGGGCCATCCAGCCTGCCACCTGGCGGTGGCTGGCCTCCTGGCTACGCAGCTTTTTGACCAGTTCCCCGGTGTTTATCCCCACCGGGCAGCGTTGCGCGCACAAGCCGGTCGCGGCGCAGGTTTCGATGCCCTGATAGTGGTAAGCCTTTTCCAGTTCGTCGGTATTGATACCGGCGCGTTTGCGGGCCTGAATGTCGCGCCAGATCACAATGCGCTGGCGTGGGCTGAGGGTCAGGCCTTTGGAAGGGCAAACCGGCTCGCAAAAGCCGCACTCGATGCATTTATCGATGATTTCATCAGCGGCTGGCAGGGGTTTCAGGTGCTTCAAATGGATCTGCGGATCCTCGCTCAGCACCACGTCTGGGTTAAGGATGCCGTTAGGGTCGAGCAGGCGTTTGAGTTGCCACATCAGTTGATAGGCATCACTACCCCATTCCAACTCGACAAAGGGCGCCATGTTGCGACCGGTGCCGTGTTCGGCCTTCAATGAGCCGCCGAATTCCACCGCCACCAGCTGCGCAACGTCTTCCATGAACGCTTGATAACGCGCGACTTCTTCCGGGTTGTTGAAGCCCTGGGTGAAGACGAAATGCAGATTGCCCTCCAGGGCATGGCCGAACAGGATGGCTTCGTCGTAATGATGTTTGTCGAACAGTTCGATCAGCCGACGCACGCCGACGGCGAGTTGCTCGACCGGGAAGGTGACGTCTTCGATGATCACCGTCGTCCCGGTCAATCGCACAGCGCCGACGGCAGGGAAGGTGTCCTTGCGGATTGCCCACAGGCGGGCGTTTTCCACAGGGTCTTCGGTGAAGTCGACCTGCTTTTCCACGGGGAACGAAGCAAGGGAGCCCATGATTTGCGCCAGTTGCTCATGGAGCAGTACGCGCGAGGCGGCACGGGCTTCGATGAGCAGCGCGCAGGCGTTGCTCGACAGTTCGCGCACAAAAGCCGGCATTCCCGGTTTGTCCTGCACCGAGCGCATGCTGCGGCGGTCGAGCAGTTCTACTGCGGCGACGGGCTGGGTTTTCAGCACGGTGACTGCGTTGCAGCAGGTTTCCACATCCGGGAAAACAATCAGGGCTGACGCTTTGCTGGGGTGGTCGACCACGGTGTCGTAGGTAACCGAGCTGATAAAGCCCAGGGTACCTTCGGAACCCACCAGCAGGTGGCTGAGGATATCCAGCGGTTCCTCATAATCCACCAGGGCATTAAGCGACAGGCCAGTGGTATTTTTCAGACGGTATTTGTGGCGAATTCGAGCGGCCAGTTCGGCGTTGGCACGGGTTTTTTGGCCGAGTACTGACAGCTGTTGCAGCAGGTCGGCATGGCTGATGCGAAAAGCCGCGACGCTCTGTGGGTCTTCAGTGTCCACTGCCGTGCCATCGGCCAGTATCAGCCGCATGCCCGCCAGGGTGTGATAGGTATTTTGCGCGGTGCCGCAGCACATGCCGCTGGCGTTGTTGGCGACGATCCCGCCGATTTTGCAGGCGTTGATCGACGCTGGGTCGGGTCCGATCTTACGGCCATACGGAGCGAGCCAGGCATTGGCGTGCGCGCCGATCACCCCGGGTTGCAGGCGGATTTGTGCGCCTTCATCGCGTAGTTCGCGGCCATTCCAATTGTCACCCAGCACCAGCAGTACCGAATCACTGATGGCCTGGCCTGACAAGCTGGTGCCCGCTGCGCGGAAAGTGACCGAGACCTTGTCGCGCTGGGCCAGCTTGAGTAGCTGCACCACTTCATTTTCTGATTCAACCCGGATCACCAGCTTGGGAATCAGCCGATAAAAGCTGGCGTCGGTGCCGAATGCCAGGGTCGACAATGCGTCGTCGAAGCGCCTTTGTTCGGGGATCAGCTGTCGGGCGTCGCGCAGGAAGGCGGCGGGCAGGCTCATGCATCCTCCAGAGTCAGCACATCAAGGCATGAGCGCCGTGTGCGTCGTACAGGTAAAACCGCTCGGCAGACCAAGCAGTTGGAAAAGAGTCGACGGCGCAGGTGAGTGCGCCGTCGGGTTGCGCAGTGTTGCGTCTATCAATGCACCAGCATGCCGGTGAACCAGTAGGCCTGGGCGTAGGTCATGCAGCCGATGATGGTGGCAAAGAAAATGCTGTGCTTGAGGGTAAAGCGGAACAGATCGGATTCCTTGCCCACCAATCCGGTGGCTGCGCAGGCCACGGCGATGGATTGCGGCGAGATCATCTTGCCGGTTACGCCGCCGGTGGAGTTGGCCGCCACCATCAACACATCGCTAACGCCCACCTGATGCGCAGTGGTCGCCTGCAAGGAGCCGAACAGCGCGTTGGACGAGGTATCCGAGCCGGTCAGGAACACGCCCAGCCAGCCGAGGAACGGCGAGAAGAACGGGAACGCAGCGCCGGTACCGGCCAGAACCAGCGCCAGTGTCGACGACATGCCTGAGTAGTTCATGACAAAGGCGAAGGCCAGCACCATACCGATGGAAACTATCGCCCAGCGCAGTTCTTTCAGCGTTTCCTTGAAAGTGGTCAGGCCAGTGAGGGGGCTGATTCTCAAGACGAACATCGCGAGGATGGCCGAGAACAGAATCGCGGTGCCCGATGCGGCAATCAGGTCGAATTTGTATACCGCTGGCATGGCCGTGATGTTGGCGACGATAGGGGCAGTTTTCATCACCAGCTGGTCCAGATGCGGAATCGGCAGGTTGAAGGTCCACGCCTGCATCGCGCCACCGGCGGCGAACATTGCTTTGAAGGGCTTGAGGGTCCAGATGGTGACCATTACCGTGAGAATCAGGAACGGTGACCAGGCTTTGATGATCTGCCCGAGTGTGTAAGGCGATTTCACCGAATTGCGTGGCTGACCGAAGCCGCCCGGGCTGCCGATGATGGCTGCGCCACCGGAACCGATGACCGCGCTTTCAGTGGCGCGCTGTGGCTGCCAGACCTTCAGGAACAGGGTCAGGGAAACCATGCTGACCAAGGCTGAGGTGATGTCCGGCAGCTCAGGGCCGATGTAGTTCGAGGTGAAGAATTGGGTAATCCCGAAACTCGCCCCCGCCACCAGCGCGGCTGGCCAGGTTTCCTTGACGCCTTTGAGGCCGTCCATCATGAACATCAGCCAGAACGGCACGAAGAGTGACAGGAAGGGCAGTTGCCGACCGGCCATGGCGCCGATCTTGAACGCATCAATCCCGGACACTTGGCCAGCAACGATCACCGGAATCCCCAGCGCGCCGAAAGCAACCGGCGCTGTGTTGGCGATCAGGCACAGGCCCGCAGCGTAGAGGGGGTTCAGGCCGAGACCAACCAGCAGCGCAGCAGTGATCGCCACTGGAGCGCCGAAACCGGCTGCACCTTCGAGGAACGCGCCGAAGCAGAAAGCGATCAGGAGGACTTGCAGGCGCTGGTCGTCGGTGATCGACATGACCGAGCTGCGAATGATCTCGAACTGTCCGCTCTTGACGGTCAATTTGTAGAGAAAAACGGCGGCTACGATGATCCAGGCAATCGGCCACAAGCCGTATGCAAATCCATACCCCGCGGCTGCAATCGCCATGTCGGCCGGCATCTGGAAGGCGAATATCGCCACCAGCACAGACAAGACCAGCGTGATACTACCGGCGATGTGGCCTTTGAGCCTGAACACCGCTAATGCGAGAAAGAAAAACACGATGGGAATGAGTGCAGCGACGGCCGAAAGGCCCAGGCTGCCCAGCGGAGTGTAGAACTGTTGCCAGGTTTGCATATGTATGGCCCCGAATTATTTTTGGATAGGCTCAAAAGGTCTTGTAGCGAAGTGAAGGTTAGTCACTAATGATCATTTGTAAATTGGTAATACCAATTTACAATGTCGTGATCGTAGGGTAGAAGCCTTGCTATTGCTGTGTCAATTTGAGTTGGTGCGACTTTCGTCGCAGATTTCGTTGAATTCTCAACTGACACGCCATTGGCGGCTTCATCTGAGGGGTGTTTGCGTAGCGGCAATCAGCCAGAATGTGCGGTCCCGGTAACTGATCGGGGATGTGGAGTGAGGGTTATGGGCTTTGATCAGGTGCGTCAGCGCCGTTTGTCTGACGATATTGTGGAACAGCTGGAAAAAATGATTCTGGAAGGCACGCTCAAGTCGGGCGGTCGCTTGCCTGCCGAGCGTGCCCTGGCGGAGCAGTTCGGCGTTTCACGGCCTTCACTGCGTGAGGCGATTCAGAAGCTGACCGCCAAAGGCTTGCTGGTAAGTCGGCAGGGTGGCGGCAATTATGTGGTGGAAAATATCGGCTCGACGTTCAGTGATCCGCTGCTGCACTTGCTCGAAAGCAGCCCGGAGGCTCAGCGGGATTTGCTTGAGTTTCGTCACACCCTGGAGGCGTCCTGCGCTTATTACGCGGCCATGCGCGCCACTGATCTAGACCGAGAACGGCTGCGACAGGCTTTTGAAACACTGCAGGATTGCTACTCACGAGCTGGCGAGGTCAGCCGGGCAGAGGAGGGTGCTGCCGATGCGAGCTTCCACCTGGCAATTGCCGAAGCCAGTCATAATGCGGTTTTGCTGCATACGATTCGCGGCTTGTTTGATCTGCTCAAGCGCAACGTGGTGATCAATATCGGCGGGATGTACAAGCAACGCAGTGAAACCCGCGACATGCTCATCAGTCAGCACCGGGAGCTCTATGCGTCGATCATCGAAGGTCGTGCGGACGACGCGCGGGAGATTTCCAGTCAGCATCTGCTTTATGTTCAGGAGGTGCTGGAGGAGGTCAGGCAGCAGGCTCAGCGCACGGCTCGGGCTGAGCGGCGCAATGGGATGTGAGATTGGGATTGTGCGGTTTAACCCGTGGGACCGGCTTTAGCCGGGAAGGCGGCGCTCCTGCCTATACAGAATCTGCGACTGTACCGGCCTCTTCCCGGCTGAAGCCGGTCCCACGTGGGATGATCAGGCAGGACGACTAATCATCCTTGCCCTTGGTCCGCACGGCACGTTGCAGCTCGCGATCGGAATCGCGTTCACGCTCGGTGTGGCGCTTGTCGTATTCCTTCTTGCCTTTACCCAGAGCAATTTCACACTTGATCAAGTGCTGTTTCCAGTAAAGGGAAAGGGCCACGCAGGCATAGCCTTTTTGCTGAACAGACGTGGTCAGCTTTTCAAGCTCACGCTGGTTCAGCAACAGTTTGCGGGTACGTGTCGGGTCAGCGATGACGTGGGTGCTTGCGGTCGTCAACGGCGAGATATGGCTACCCATCAGCCATGCCTCACCGTCTTTGAGCAGCACGTAACTGTCTACCAGCTGTACCTTGTTGGCACGCAGACTTTTTACTTCCCAGCCAGCCAGGACCAGACCGGCCTCGAACTTGTGTTCGATGAAGTAATCGTGACGCGCCTTTTTATTTTGCGCGATGGTCCCTGTAGGGTGTTTCTTGAGCTTAGCCATAGGCGACGCATTATAGGGACTCGCTTCAAACTCGGCTATGGGCAACCTGCGTGCTTGAGCACGTTGGTTGAATCCCGGACAATGCGCCTGCTTCGACGGGCTGTGTTCTTCGCCCTGAATCGAAACCCGGTAGCATTTAGAGCGAACCGATGCAGGCTTGTCGGGTCGACTGATCACCCTGCGACTTTTCGTCGATGAGTGACCGCTACCGTATTGCAGGTTTGGGTGACGGGCCTTGGCGCTCTTTGCTTTGACGTTCTTTTGATGCGCTATGTGGCGCCGTTCGGCGGACCTGTCGGGTTTGCCGCTCAGCTTTGGAAGTGACGCTGACATGACTACGCATATTCAACGTTCTGCCCTTTTACCTTACCCGGCTCAGGTTCTCTACGACCTGGTCAATGATGTCGCCCGCTACTCTGAATTCCTGCCATGGTGCTCCGCCGCCAAAGTGCTTGATGCGAGCGAAGGCCATATGCGCGCCAGCCTGGAAATCGCCAAGGGCGGGTTGAGCCAGCATTTCGTTACACAAAACACCCTGGTGCCAGGGCAGTCCATCGTGATGGATCTGGTGGAAGGCCCGTTCAATCAGTTGCACGGTGTCTGGACGTTCAAGGCTCTGGGCGAAAAGGCCTGCAAGATCAGCCTGGATCTATCCTTCGATTACGCCGGTCCCATCGTGCGGGCTACCTTGGGTCCGCTGTTCAATCAGGCGGCCAACACGTTGGTTGACGCCTTTTGCCAGCGGGCGAAAGAGCTGCATGGCTGAGCACATGATTTCGGTCGAGGTGGTCTACGCTGCCGTTGATTGTCAGGCGCTACTCAGTATCAGCGTGCCCATTGGGACGACTGTCCGGCAGGCTTTGTTGCTGGCTGAAGTGACTAGCGCTTTTCCAGAGCTGGATGTCGCCCATTGCCCTGTCGGTATTTTTGGCAAAGTGGTGGATGGGGAGCGGGTACTGGAGAACAGGGAGCGCATCGAGATCTACCGACCGTTGCTGGCCGACCCCATGGAAGTTCGGCGTCTACGGGCAGCCAAGGCGGCGAAGGCGCGGAAGGATCTGACTAAATAGCGTCTTTGCTTCTCAAAGCAAACTGCAGATAGCAAAAAGCCCGGCATGCCGGGCTTTTTCTTTCGCTGCCGTTATTACTGCGGCGATGTTTCCAGCGGTTCCTGGCTAGGTACCGGCACGGTCTCGACTTTGTCGACGTCGTTCTGGATCTGCTCCAGCATCGAGCCCGGCTTCGGTGGCTCTTCTGCTTTTGGCTGTTCGCCATTGGCCGGCGTGACGTTGGTGTCATTGCCGCGACCCAGAATGGCGTCATCACGGCTTACGCCTGGCATGAAGTCGCCATTGAGGCTGACAAGCTGATCGTTGCTATTGAAGATCAGAGTCATGCGTTCTTGCTGACGTTCACCACCGCCTGGCTGCAGGCTGTACAGGTAATCCCAGCGATCAGCGTGGAAAGTGTCGGTCAGCAGAGGGTTGCCCATGATAAACCGTACTTGCCGTCGGGTCATTCCCGGCCTTAACTGGTCTATCATGTCCTGCGTGACGACATTGCCTTGCTGGATGTCGATTTTGTAAACCCCGGGGAATGAACAACCGGCGAGTGCGAGCAGTCCCACGAGGGTGAAACTGGTTAGCAGGAGCTTGGTGTTTTGCATCGGTGGGCGACTTCCACTATCTTGGCTGGGACAACGTAAACCCCGATCATACCTGCATTAAGAGAAGCTGCGAAGCAGCGTCTGCGAGAAAGCTGACCATGGTTGAAAATAGCGAACTACGAAAAGCCGGACTTAAAGTGACCCTGCCACGGGTCAAAATACTACAAATGCTCGATTCTGCCGAGCAGCGACACATGAGTGCCGAGGATGTTTACAAGGCTCTCATGGAAGCTAGCGAGGACGTCGGACTGGCCACGGTTTACCGTGTCCTGACCCAGTTCGAAGCTGCCGGATTGGTGGTTCGCCACAACTTCGACGGTGGACATGCGGTATTCGAACTGGCTGACGGCGGCCACCACGACCATATGGTCAATGTGGAATCTGGTGAAGTGATCGAATTCTTCGACGAAGGAATCGAGAAGCTCCAGAAGGCGATCGTCGAGAAGCACGGGTACGAGTTGGTGGATCACAACCTGGTACTGTACGTGCGCCAAAAAAAGGCTTAAGTCTTTTTTGCGGCAAACAGCGAAGGCGACCTTAGGGTCGCCTTTGTGCGTTTTTGGGGGGGCAGAAAGGGTTTTGGAACCCTGAGATTTAATTCTGTGGCAGATTCTATGTTTGCCTGCATTCCATTTTCGTAGGACCAGCTTTCGCCGGGAGAGCTGCGTTTCTGACAAAGGAGATGCAACGACTGTACCGACGTCCTCCCGGCTTAAGCCGGTCATACGGGTTCAACTGATCTGTGGGTGCTTTCCCGCGATTCAGGCGCTGGGGTCTGTCAAATACACGGCGTTATCGTTCTTCGCGGGCAAGCCCAGCTCCAATAGATAACCACGGTTCCTGTAAGAGCTCACGAGCACCGCGAGGCAGCGCTAGCGGTGTGTCTGATGCACCGCCATCGTGGCCTCGCGGTGCTCGCGCGCTCTTACAGGGGCGGGGCGCATTTCGATTCGGCGAAGGCTCAGCCCTTGGCTGTGACCACCATCTTCTTGGCATGAGCCAATGATTCTTTGGTCAGGTCTATGCCGCCCAGCATGCGCGCCACTTCTTCTATGCGTTCGGTCTTGCTCAGTTTCGAGACGGCAGTGCGCGTTGCTTCGCTGTCTCGAACCTTGTGCACAAACAAATGCTGATGGCCCTGAGCCGCCACTTGAGGCAAGTGCGTTACCGTCATCACCTGGCCGCGGTCCCCGAGTCTTCTTAGTAGTTGGCCAACAATCTCTGCCGTTGGCCCGCCGATGCCGACGTCCACTTCATCGAATACCAGCGTGGGTACCCGCGACGTTTGTGCGGTGATCACCTGAATCGCCAGACTGATACGCGAAAGCTCGCCACCGGACGCAACCTTGGCCAGTGCCTTTAAAGGTTGGCCAGGGTTGGCACTGACCAGCAGTTCGACTTGCTCCAGCCCGTTGGGTAACAACTCTTTTTCGGGGTTAGCTTTGAGTGCGATGCTGAAGCGTCCGCCCGGCATACCCAGGCGCTGGATTTCATGTTCGACGGCTGTTGCAAGCTCCGGCGCCGCGCGATGACGCAGGTCGCTCAACTCCCGTGCCTTCTCTTTATAGTGGCGAGCGAAGGAAGCCAGTTCGTTTTCCAGGCGCTCGATTGCCTCGTCATTGGCATTCAGTGTTTCGATTTCATCCAGCAGCTTTTGCTGAAGTGTCGCCACTTCCGTGGGTTGGATACGATGCTTGCGCGCCAGCGTATAGATCGCGTCGAGCCGTTCTTCCAGTTGTTGCAGGCGCGCCGGATCGGCGTCGAAATGGTCAAGGAAGCGATTGAGCTCGCCCATGGCCTCTTCCACTTGAATCTGCGCGCTGGACAGCAGGTTGGTCGCTTCACTCAAGGCCACGGGCGAATCATTGACGCTGCCTAGCCGGTGCAGACTGGCGGTCAATGCATTGAGCACATTGCCGGAATCGTCTTCGCTGCATTGCTCAACCACCTGACGGCAGATGCTCAGCAGGCTTTCGGCGTTGGTCAGGTTTTTGTGTTCCTGTTCCAACTGTTCCAGTTCATCCTCGCCCAGGCTCAGGCTTTCCAGCTCTTCCAGTTGATAACTCAGGAGCTGGTGACGTGAACGCTGTTCATCGCCGGAATTGGACAGGCGGTCAAGCTCCTGACGTGTCTGACGCCAGCGTTGCGCGGCAAGCTGAACCTGACGGGCAAGATCGGTTGCGCCAGCGTATTCATCCAATAGACGGCGGTGGGTATCAGGCTTAAGGAGCGACTGGTGCTCGTGCTGGCTGTGAATATCGATCAGCAACTCGCCCAGCGCCTTCAAATCGCCTTGGGGGCATGGGGTGCCATTGATGTAAGAGCGCGAGCGACCTTCGGCAGTGATGACTCGGCGCAGAATGCACGGGCCATCGTTGTCCAGATCGCGTTCCTGCAACCAGGTCTGGGCTTCGGGAATATCTGCCAGATCAAAAGTTGCCAGGATGTCGGCTTTTTCCGCGCCAGGGCGAACCACGCCACTGTCAGCGCGATCACCCAGGGTCAGGCCCAATGCATCGAGCATGATGGATTTGCCAGCACCGGTTTCGCCGGTGATTACGCTCATGCCTCGGTCCAGCTCGAGATCGAGATGTTCAACGATGGCGTAGTTATGTACGGAAAGGTGCACCAGCATGGAGTGGCTCCCAGGCGATTTGTCTGGTTATTTATACAGTGTTTTATTTGCTGCTGACAATGCCCTGATTTGGCCTTGTTCGATGTCATTCATCCTTTTTGTAGTCGATCCGGGAAATTGTTCAAGCCGGATAAGGGCTTGGCGGTGACCGGAAAATTTGTGCGGGCTTTCATCGATCTGCGTGAATTCGCTCTTGAAGCTGAGAAATCCGCTCCCATATAGGGGGACAGAAGCGCGAGTTGAGCTCGCGGACGTATTTGAAAGGAGAAATCTATGGCTGACGAACAGAATCTGGATGCGCAGACTCAGGACCAGACTGCCGATGCAGTTTCCGGTGAAGAATTGGTGACCCGCGTGCAAGTGCTCGAAGAGCAATTGGCTGCGGCGCAGGACCAGTCCCTGCGAGTGGCTGCGGATTTGCAGAACGTCCGCCGCCGTGCAGAGCAAGATGTAGAAAAGGCCCACAAATTCGCCCTCGAGAAATTCGCTGGCGATTTGCTGCCGATTGTCGACAGCCTGGAGCGCGGGCTGGACCTGTCCAATCCGGACGACGAAAGCATTCGTCCGATGCGTGAAGGTATCGAGCTGACGCTGAAAATGTTCAACGACACCCTCAAGCGTTATCAGCTCGAAGCCATTGATCCGCACGGCCAGCCATTCAACGCCGAGCACCATCAGGCAATGGCGATGCAGGAAAGCGCGGATGTCGAGCCAAACAGCGTATTGAAAGTGTTCCAGAAGGGTTATCAGCTCAATGGTCGTCTGCTGCGCCCGGCAATGGTCGTGGTCAGCAAGGCTCCATCGCCTGTTCAGCCATCAATTGATGAGCAGGCTTGAAATCAGCTGTCTGGCCCCCATTTATAGGCCAAGCGTTTAAGAGCTACCGCAATTTGTAAACGCAGTTGCGGCAACCAAATTCAAAATTTTCGGGAGAGTCAAAGATGGGCAGAATTATCGGTATCGACCTGGGGACCACCAACTCCTGCGTCTCCATTCTGGAAAACGGCAACGTCAAGGTTATCGAGAACGCCGAAGGCACTCGTACTACACCTTCGATCATTGCTTACGCAAATGACGGCGAAATTCTTGTTGGCCAATCGGCCAAGCGTCAGGCAGTGACCAATCCGCATAACACCCTGTACGCGGTGAAGCGTCTGATCGGTCGTCGTTTCGACGAAGAAGTCGTGCAGAAAGATATCCAGATGGTCCCTTACAAGATCGTCAAGGCTGACAACGGCGACGCATGGGTCGAAGTCAACGGTCAGAAAATGGCTCCGCCGCAGATCTCCGCTGAAATCTTGAAAAAGATGAAGAAGACTGCCGAAGACTACCTCGGTGAAGCAGTGACTGAAGCGGTGATCACCGTTCCGGCTTACTTCAACGATAGCCAGCGTCAGGCGACCAAAGACGCCGGCCGCATCGCGGGGCTGGACGTAAAACGTATCATCAACGAACCAACCGCAGCCGCTCTGGCTTATGGTATGGACAAAGCGAAGGGCGACCACACTGTCATCGTTTATGACCTGGGTGGCGGTACTTTCGACGTTTCGGTTATCGAAATTGCTGAAGTTGATGGCGAGCACCAGTTCGAAGTGTTGGCGACCAACGGCGACACGTTCCTGGGTGGTGAAGACTTCGACATCCGTCTGATCGACTACCTCGTTGACGAATTCAAGAAAGAAAGCGGCATGAACCTCAAAGGTGATCCGCTGGCCATGCAGCGCCTGAAAGAAGCCGCTGAGAAAGCCAAGATCGAATTGTCTTCGAGCATGCAGACCGACGTTAACCTGCCGTACATCACTGCAGACGCTACCGGTCCTAAGCACTTGAACGTGAAAATCTCCCGCTCGAAGCTGGAATCGCTGGTTGAAGACCTGGTTCAGCGCACCATCGAGCCATGCCGTATCGCTCTGAAAGATGCTGGTATCGACATCGGCGCTATCAACGACGTGATTCTGGTCGGTGGTCAGACTCGTATGCCGCTGGTTCAGAAGCTGGTTACCGAGTTCTTCGGCAAAGAAGCACGTAAAGACGTTAACCCGGACGAAGCTGTGGCAATGGGTGCTGCTATCCAGGGCGCGGTATTGGCTGGTGACGTTAAAGACGTTCTGCTGCTGGACGTTAGCCCGCTGACGCTGGGTATCGAAACCATGGGCGGCGTGATGACTGCGCTGATCGAGAAAAACACCACGATTCCTACCAAGAAATCCCAAGTGTTCTCGACTGCCGACGACAACCAGGGCGCTGTGACCATTCACGTGCTGCAGGGTGAGCGTAAGCAAGCTGGTCAGAACAAGTCTCTGGGCAAGTTCGACCTGGCCGAGATTCCACCAGCACCACGTGGCGTTCCACAGATCGAAGTAACTTTCGACATCGACGCCAACGGCATCCTGCACGTCGGCGCCAAAGACAAGGCGACCGGCAAGCAGCAGTCGATCGTGATCAAGGCTAACTCGGGTCTGTCCGAGGAAGAAATTCAGCAGATGGTTCGTGATGCTGAAGTCAACGCTGAAGAAGATCGCAAGTTCGAAGAGCTGGCAGCAGCCCGCAACCAGGGCGACGCACTGGTTCACTCGACTCGCAAAATGATTTCCGACGCTGGCGACAAGGTCACTGCCGAAGAAAAAACTGCGATCGAAGCTGCGCTGGTTGCTCTGGAAGCTGCTGTCAAAGGCGACGACAAAGCTGCTATCGACGCCAAGGTTGAAGAGCTGTCCAAAGTGTCGGCACCTGTTGCCCAGAAAATGTACGCCGAGCAGGCTGAGCAGCCACAAGGCGGTGCTCAGGCGGCGAAGGAAGAAGCCAAGCCTGCTGACGACGTTGTCGATGCAGAGTTTGAAGAAGTGAAAGAAAACAAGTAAGCGCAGGCTCACTTGTAAGCCAGTTGCCCGCTTTTGGGCGGTGACTGGTAGGATGTCGCCGCGCGGGAGCTTGCTCCCGCGTTGGCGTGTCTGGAACAAGCGAAATTTTCTGGTCAGTGGTTTATGTACCGCTGGCCCATGTGGCAAGGCCGTTATGCTCCTGCATGGCGGCTTGTTCTGCCGCTTTCTCGGTCTGTCTGGCCGTTGAAATAGAAACCAGGATCGTTGAATTGACGTGAGTTGGGTCCGGGCCTGTATGGGGCTCAACGAGTTTGGCAAGGCTCAGGAGGGTTTTGCCGGACGTCCTCAAGAGTGCGGAAGAATTATGGCAAAGCGTGACTATTACGAAGTATTGGGGGTGGAGCGAGGCTCCAGCGAAGCAGATCTGAAGAAGGCTTATCGTCGTCTGGCGATGAAGCATCACCCTGATCGCAATCCTGACGATAAAGCGTCTGAAGAGCTGTTCAAGGAGGCCAACGAGGCCTACGAAGTTCTTTCCGATGCCAGCAAGCGTGCGTCTTACGACCAGTACGGTCATGCCGGTGTTGATCCGAGCATGGGCGGTGGCGGTTTCGGTGGTGGCGCAGGCGGTGCGAATTTCTCCGACATTTTCGGCGACGTGTTCAGCGACTTCTTCGGTGGCGGTCGCGGCGGTGGTGGTGGACGTGGCGGCGCACAGCGCGGTAGTGATCTGCGTTACACCCTGGAACTGAATCTCGAAGAGGCTGTGCGCGGTACGACGGTCAACATCCGCGTTCCGACATTGGTCAACTGCAAACCGTGCGACGGTTCCGGTGCCAAGAAGGGCTCATCGCCGGTGACCTGCCCTACGTGTGGCGGTATCGGTCAGGTTCGTATGCAGCAAGGCTTCTTCTCGGTGCAGCAAACCTGCCCGCGTTGCCATGGCCACGGCAAAATCATTTCCGACCCGTGCGATTCCTGCCACGGCGAAGGTCGTGTTGAAGAATACAAAACCCTGTCCGTCAAAGTGCCGCCTGGTGTTGATACTGGTGACCGCATTCGTCTGTCGGGTGAGGGTGAAGCGGGCACTCAGGGTGGGCCGACTGGCGACCTGTACGTCGTGATCAATGTTCGTGAGCACGCGATTTTCCAGCGCGATGGCAAGCATCTGTTCTGCGAAGTGCCGATCAGCTTCACTGACGCTGCCTTGGGCGGCGAGCTTGAAGTGCCAACCCTCGATGGTCGCGTGAAACTGAAGATTCCTGAGGGTACGCAGACCGGCAAGCAATTCCGTCTGCGTGGCAAAGGCGTTGCTCCGGTACGTGGCGGCGGTGCGGGTGACTTGATGTGCCGTGTGGCCGTAGAGACACCGGTCAATCTGGGTCGCCGTCAGCGCGAACTGCTGGAAGAGTTCCGCTCAACGCTTGAGGGTGATAGCTCTCACTCACCGAAAGCCACGGGTTGGTTCGACGGTGTGAAGCGTTTCTTCGGCGATCTGTAACGCTTTAACGGGAGCAGAATATGCGACGTATTGCTGTGATGGGCGCCGCTGGGCGCATGGGCAAAATCTTGATCGAAGCCGTTCAGCAAGCGCCAGGCGCGGGTTTGACGGCGGCGATCGATCGTCCGGATAGCACGCTGGTGGGTGCAGACGCAGGCGAGCTGGCTGCACTGGGTCGCATCGGTGTGCCTTTGTCGGGTGATCTGGCCAAAGTGGTCGATGAGTTCGATGTGCTGATCGACTTCACGCATCCTTCAGTGACGCTGAAAAATCTGGCGTTCTGCCGCAAGGCCGGCAAAGCCATGATTATCGGCACGACCGGTTTCAGTGCTGAAGAGAAGCTGCGCATCGCCGAAGCGGGCAAAGACATTCCAATCGTCTTTGCTGCCAATTTCAGCGTGGGTCTTAACCTTTGCCTGAAGTTGCTTGATACCGCTGCGCGCGTGCTGGGTGATGATGTGGATATCGAAATCATCGAAGCTCACCACCGGCACAAAGTTGATGCGCCTTCGGGCACTGCCTTGCGTTTGGGTGAAGTGGTTGCGAATGCCTTGGGTCGTGATCTTGAGAAGGTCGCGGTTTATGGTCGTGAGGGTCAGACCGGCGCGCGTGATCGCCAGACCATCGGCTTTGCGACTATTCGGGCTGGCGATGTAGTAGGTGATCACACCGTACTGTTCGCCGCAGAGGGTGAGCGTGTCGAGATCACGCACAAGGCATCCAGCCGCATGACCTTCGCCAAGGGCGCGGTTCGTGCTGCGTTGTGGCTTGAGGGTCGCGAGGCAGGCTTGTACGACATGCAGGACGTGCTTGAACTGCATTGATCGCCTGATCATGCAGCAGAGGCGCAACCCGTCAACAGCAGGGTTTGCGCCTTCTATTTCCCGCTCGAGGGAACTTCTGTCGCAATCCCCCGTCTTTTTGCCTCATTGGCGGTAGACCAAAATAGCCTTTTTCTGTAAGCTACAGCTTTAGTGTGTCCACTAAAAGCGCGCAGATGATTCCATAAGAAAGCGGGGTGACGTAACTACGTCATTCCGCTTTTTTGCAACCTGCGAACGCCCTTTCAGGCTTTACTTACGGGAGGTCTTCTTGACTAAGCCAGCCATACTCGCCCTTGCTGATGGCAGCATTTTTCGCGGCGAAGCCATTGGAGCCGACGGTCAAACCGTTGGCGAGGTAGTGTTTAACACTGCCATGACAGGCTATCAGGAAATCCTTACCGATCCTTCCTATGCCCAGCAAATCGTAACTCTGACTTACCCGCACATCGGCAACACCGGCACCACGCCGGAAGATGCTGAATCTGACCGCGTCTGGTCTGCTGGCCTGGTCATCCGTGACCTGCCGCTGGTTGCCAGCAACTGGCGCAACAAGATGTCCCTTGGCGATTACCTGAAAGCCAATGGCGTGGTAGCGATCGCCGGTATCGACACCCGTCGCCTGACCCGCATCCTGCGTGAGAAAGGCGCTCAGAACGGCTGCATCATGGCCGGTGACGATATTACTGAAGAAGCGGCAATCGCAGCAGCGCGCGGTTTCCCGGGCCTGAAGGGTATGGACCTGGCGAAAGTCGTCAGCGTCAAGGAAAGCTACGAATGGCGTTCCAGCGTCTGGTCACTCAAGACTGACAGCTGCCCGGAAATCCCGGCTAGCGACCTGAAGTACCATGTTGTTGCCTACGACTACGGCGTCAAGGTCAACATCCTGCGCATGCTGGTTGAGCGTGGCTGCCGCATCACCGTGGTGCCAGCTCAGACGCCAGCGAGCGAGGTCCTGGCGCTCAAGCCGGACGGCGTGTTCCTGTCTAACGGACCTGGCGACCCTGAGCCTTGCGACTACGCGATCAAGGCCATCAAGGAAGTACTGGAAACTGATATTCCGGTATTCGGTATCTGCCTGGGTCACCAGTTGCTGGCCCTGGCTTCCGGTGCCAAGACAGTAAAAATGGGTCACGGCCACCACGGTGCCAACCACCCGGTTCAGGATCTGGACACTGGCGTCGTGATGATCACCAGCCAGAACCACGGCTTCGCAGTCGATGAAGCGACTTTGCCCGGCAACGTTCGCGCCATCCACAAGTCGTTGTTCGACGGTAGCCTGCAAGGCATCGAGCGCACCGACAAGGACGCCTTCAGCTTCCAGGGTCACCCTGAAGCAAGTCCGGGCCCTACCGATGTGGCTCCGCTGTTTGATCGCTTTATCGAAACCATGGCCAAGCGACGCTGAGCGGTTGCCTTGAGAATGTAATGCGCAGCTGCCGGGCCGGACCTGAACAACGTTCGGCGAAGACCGCCCGGCACTGCAGAGAAATTCAAGACGGCTTGCCGACTGACCTACGGATTTGAGTGACAACCCATGCCAAAACGTACAGACATAAAAAGCATCCTGATTCTCGGCGCCGGTCCTATCGTGATCGGTCAGGCCTGTGAATTCGACTACTCCGGTGCCCAGGCCTGTAAAGCCCTGCGCGAAGAGGGTTATCGCGTCATTCTGGTGAACTCCAACCCAGCGACGATCATGACTGACCCGTCCATGGCGGACGCGACGTACATCGAGCCGATCAAGTGGCAGACCGTTGCCAAGATCATCGAAAAAGAACGTCCTGATGCACTTCTGCCAACCATGGGTGGCCAGACTGCACTGAACTGCGCACTGGATCTGGAGCGCGAAGGCGTTCTGGAGAAGTTCGGCGTTGAGATGATCGGTGCCAATGCCGACACCATCGATAAGGCTGAAGACCGTTCGCGCTTCGACAAGGCGATGAAATCCATCGGTCTGGACTGCCCGCGTTCGGGTATTGCCCACTCCATGGAAGAGTCCTACGCGGTTCTGGAAAAGCTCGGCTTCCCGTGCATCATTCGTCCGTCGTTCACCATGGGCGGCACCGGTGGCGGTATTGCTTACAACCGTGAAGAGTTCGAAGAAATCTGCACCCGTGGTCTGGACTTGTCTCCGACCAAGGAATTGCTGATCGACGAATCCCTGATCGGCTGGAAAGAGTACGAAATGGAAGTTGTCCGCGATAAAAAGGACAACTGCATCATCGTCTGCTCCATCGAAAACTTCGACCCGATGGGTGTGCACACCGGCGACTCCATCACTGTTGCGCCAGCCCAAACGCTGACCGACAAGGAATACCAGATCATGCGTAACGCCTCTTTGGCGGTACTGCGTGAAATCGGTGTTGAAACCGGCGGTTCCAACGTTCAGTTCGGCATCTGCCCGGACACTGGCCGTATGGTCGTGATCGAGATGAACCCGCGTGTATCGCGTTCCTCGGCACTGGCCTCGAAAGCGACCGGCTTCCCGATCGCTCGCGTCGCCGCCAAGCTGGCCATCGGTTACACCCTGGACGAGCTGCAAAACGAAATCACCGGCGGCAAGACTCCGGCGTCCTTCGAGCCTTCGATCGACTACGTCGTCACCAAGCTGCCACGTTTCGCGTTCGAGAAGTTCTCCAAGGCTGACGCGCGTCTGACCACTCAGATGAAGTCGGTTGGCGAAGTCATGGCTATCGGCCGCACCTTCCAGGAATCCTTGCAGAAAGCCCTGCGCGGTCTGGAAGTCGGCGTTAGCGGTCTGGATCCAAAGCTGGACCTGAGCAACCCGGAAAGCATGAGCGTACTCAAGCGTGAGCTGACCGTTCCAGGTGCCGAGCGTATCTGGTACGTCGCTGATGCATTCCGCGCTGGCATGACTGTCGAAGAAATCTTCGCCATGAACATGATCGACCCTTGGTTCCTGGTTCAGATCGAAGATCTGATCAAGGACGAAGAGAAGATCAAGACCCTGGGTCTGGCGACCATTGACCGCGATCTGATGTATCGCCTCAAGCGCAAGGGCTTCTCCGATGCGCGTCTGGCCAAGCTGCTGGGCGTCACCGAGAAGAACCTGCGTCGTCATCGCCACAAGCTTGAAGTGTTCCCGGTCTACAAGCGCGTTGACACTTGCGCTGCCGAGTTCGCCACCGACACCGCTTACATGTACTCCACCTACGAGGAGGAGTGCGAAGCCAATCCGTCGGATCGTGACAAGATCATCATCCTGGGCGGCGGTCCAAACCGTATCGGCCAGGGTATCGAGTTCGACTACTGCTGTGTGCACGCGGCTCTCGCTCTGCGCGAAGACGGGTACGAGACCATCATGGTCAACTGCAACCCGGAAACCGTGTCCACCGACTACGACACCTCGGATCGTCTGTACTTCGAATCCGTAACACTGGAAGACGTGCTGGAAATCGTCCGCGTCGAGAAGCCAAAAGGTGTGATCGTCCAGTACGGCGGTCAGACCCCTTTGAAACTGGCTCGCGCCCTGGAAGAAGCTGGCGTACCGATCATCGGCACCAGCCCTGACGCAATCGACCGTGCAGAAGACCGTGAACGCTTCCAGCAAATGGTTGAGCGTCTGAACCTGCGTCAGCCACCGAACGCCACTGTTCGCAGTGAAGACGAAGCCATTCGCGCTGCTGGCAAGATTGGTTACCCGCTGGTGGTTCGTCCTTCCTACGTGTTGGGCGGCCGGGCGATGGAAATCGTATACGAAGAAGAAGAGCTCAAGCGCTACCTGCGCGACGCGGTGAAAGTGTCCAACGACAGCCCGGTGCTGCTTGACCACTTCCTGAACTGCGCTATCGAAATGGATGTGGATGCTGTTTGCGACGGCACTGATGTCGTGATCGGCGCGATCATGCAGCACATCGAACAGGCTGGCGTTCACTCCGGTGACTCCGCTTGCTCGCTGCCGCCGTACTCGCTGCCGGCGCACATCCAGGACGAGATGCGTGAGCAGGTCAAGAAGATGGCTCTCGAATTGGGCGTGGTTGGCCTGATGAACGTGCAGCTAGCCTTGCAGGGCGAAGACATCTACGTGATCGAAGTGAACCCGCGTGCCTCGCGTACCGTGCCGTTCGTTTCCAAGTGCATCGGTGTTTCCCTGGCAATGATCGCGGCGCGCGTCATGGCAGGCAAAACCCTGAAAGAGCTCAACTTCACCAAGGAAATCATCCCGAACTTCTACAGCGTGAAAGAGGCGGTGTTCCCATTCGCCAAATTCCCTGGGGTTGATCCGATCCTTGGCCCTGAGATGAAATCCACAGGCGAAGTCATGGGCGTCGGCGATACCTTCGGTGAAGCGTTCGCCAAGGCTCAGATGGGTGCAAGCGAAGTGCTGCCCACAGGTGGCACTGCCTTCATCAGCGTTCGTGATGACGATAAGCCGCTGGTAGCCGGGGTTGCTCGCGACCTGATCAGCCTGGGCTTCGAAATCGTTGCCACTGCCGGCACCGCGAAACTGATTGAAGATGCAGGCTTGAAGGTCCGTCGTGTGAACAAGGTGACTGAAGGTCGTCCACACGTTGTCGACATGATCAAGAATGACGAAGTCACCCTGATTATCAACACTACGGAAGGGCGTCAGTCGATCGCTGATTCCTATTCCATTCGTCGTAATGCCTTGCAGCACAAGATCTATTGCACCACCACGATTGCTGCTGGCGAAGCTATCTGCGAAGCGCTCAAGTTCGGTCCTGAAAAAACCGTGCGTCGCTTGCAGGATCTACATGCAGGATTGAAGGCATGATCAAATATCCAATGACGGTCCAGGGCGCCAAGGCCCTGGAAGAAGAACATGCTCACCTCACCAAGGTCGTGCGTCCCAAGCTAAGCCAGGACATTGGTACGGCCCGTGAGCTGGGGGATCTGAAGGAAAATGCCGAGTACCACGCAGCTCGTGAGCAGCAAGGTATGGTTGAGGCGCGGATTCGTGATATTGAAGGCCGGATTCAGAATCAGGTCATCATTGATGTCACGTCCATCCCTCATACCGGCAAAGTGATTTTCGGCGTTACCGTGGAAATCGCTAACGTCGAGACGGATGATCGCGTCACCTACCACATCGTTGGTGAGGATGAGGCTGACTTCAAGCTCGGTAAGATCTCGGTTGGCTCACCCTTGGCTCGCGCCTTGATTGCCAAGGAAGAGGGTGATGTGGTTTCGGTGAAGACCCCAGGTGGCGTGATCGAGTACGAGATCGTTGAAGTTCGCCACATTTAACTCGAGTCGCCCGTTTCTGGCGGGCGCATCGATTTGGCAGCTTACCCAGACCTTTTGGGTGGGCGGCCTGGTGTTGTTGCATCTGGCGATCCTGACGGTGTTGGACCAGACAGGTCTGATACCGTTGCTGATCCACGGCTTTGTTGGCATTCCTGGCGCATTGCTGGTCGGTTTTGCAGGATTGTGCGCAATGATGCAGATGGCGGTGCTGATCAGGATCGAGCGCGCTTCGAGTATTTGGCGGGATGTGCGAGGGCGGTTGCTGCTGGTCGCATTGTTTTCTGCGATCAGCTTCTACGGTCTCAGGCATTGGTTGCCCGATGCGGTGCACTGGCTGTTGATGAGTTATCTGTTTCTAGGTCTGGCAGGCTTGCTGTTGGTTTTGCAGCCCGTGCCGGGAAGAGGCAACAGGGCACGCTGATGCGGCCCTGGCTTCGTTTTATCAGTGTGCGCGGTGTACGTTTGAAAGCTGTTTGTTAACCTTCGGATTCTTGCGATAGATCAGCGCCATTTTGCCGATGACCTGCACGAGATCCGCGGTACCAGCCTTGCACAATTCTGCAATGGTCTGCAGACGGCTTTCGCGGTCGAGGATATTGAGCTTGATCTTGATCAGCTCGTGATCGCTCAATGCGCGTTCCAGTTCGGCTAACACACCTTCAGTCAAACCATTGTCCGCCACGATCAATACCGGTTTCAGATGGTGGCCAATGGATTTGTACTGTTTCTTCTGCTCTTGAGTGAGCGGCATAATCTGACCCCTGCGTCTGATCTTGTAAAAAGCGGCGGCCAGTTTACCCGAGCGAGTCCGGGACCGCCCACTTAATCACGACTCGTTTATTTTTGAGGTGCCCCGTGGCCCGTTCCAAGACAAGCCATAACTGGCTCAAAGAACACTTCGACGACAAATACGTCAAAATGGCGCAAAAGGACGGCTATCGTTCACGTGCTAGCTACAAACTGCTGGAGATCCAGGAAAAGGACAAAATCATCCGTCCTGGCATGACCGTAATCGACCTTGGCGCGGCCCCTGGTGGCTGGTCGCAGGTGACCAGTCGTCTGATTGGTGGTCAGGGCCGCCTGATTGCGTCCGATATCCTTGAAATGGACAGCATCCCGGATGTGACCTTTATTCAGGGCGATTTTACAGAGGACGCGGTGCTGGCTCAGATCCTGGAAGCCGTTGGTAATACGCAAGTGGACCTTGTGATTTCCGATATGGCCCCCAATATGAGTGGATTGAGCGCTGTTGATATGCCGCGAGCAATGTTTCTTTGCGAGTTGGCACTCGACCTTGCCGGCCGGGTTTTGCGTCCAGGTGGTGATTTTTTGATCAAGGTCTTCCAGGGTGAAGGCTTCGATACCTACCACAAGGACATCCGGAAACTGTTCGACAAGGTGCAGATGCGCAAGCCTTTGTCGTCCCGTGATCGCTCCCGTGAGCAATATCTGCTGGGGCGCGGCTTCAAGGGCATTGATGGCTCGGAGAGCATCGAGCGTTTCTGATAGTGAGCGATAGATTTTTTTAAATGGCCTTGTCGATGCAGCATCACCGAGCATCGTGTAGTCAAAGTTTCACAAAGGGTTACAGACGGCGCCTGCCACATCTGTAACATCTGTAGTAAGTTAGGCCGGTGAATATCATGCGAGGCACGCTCCAGCGTGGAGCTTGCTTCAGAGGGTAGCTAATTGAACGATATGGCAAAGAATTTGATCCTGTGGTTGATCATCGCGGCTGTCCTTGTGACGGTGATGAACAACTTCTCCAGCCCGAACGAGCCGCAGACCCTCAACTACTCTGAGTTCATCCAGCAGGTCAAGGATGGCAAGGTCGAGAAAGTTGCTGTCGATGGCTACGTCATTACGGGCAAGCGCACCGATGGCGACAATTTCAAGACCATCCGTCCGGCAATTCAGGACAATGGCCTGATCGGCGACCTGGTTGATAACAACGTTGTTGTCGAAGGCAAACAGCCTGAGCAGCAGAGCATCTGGACTCAGCTGCTGGTTGCGAGCTTCCCGATCCTGGTGATCATTGCCGTGTTCATGTTCTTCATGCGTCAGATGCAAGGTGGCGCTGGAGGCAAGGGCGGGCCGATGAGTTTCGGCAAGAGCAAGGCGCGCCTGCTCTCTGAAGATCAGGTCAAGACTACCCTTGCGGACGTTGCTGGTTGCGACGAAGCCAAGGAAGAGGTCGGCGAGCTTGTTGAGTTCCTCCGCGATCCGGGCAAGTTCCAGCGCCTGGGGGGGCGAATTCCTCGTGGTGTCCTGATGGTGGGTCCACCCGGTACCGGTAAAACCTTGCTAGCCAAGGCGATTGCTGGCGAAGCCAAAGTACCGTTCTTCACCATTTCCGGTTCTGACTTTGTTGAGATGTTCGTAGGTGTCGGCGCGAGCCGCGTCCGTGACATGTTCGAGCAAGCCAAGAAACACGCTCCCTGCATCATCTTCATCGACGAAATTGACGCCGTCGGCCGTCATCGTGGCGCTGGCATGGGCGGTGGTCATGATGAGCGTGAGCAGACCCTCAACCAGTTGCTGGTAGAGATGGATGGTTTCGAGATGAATGACGGCATCATCGTCATCGCCGCAACCAACCGTCCGGATGTATTGGACCCGGCTCTGCTGCGTCCAGGCCGGTTTGACCGCCAGGTTGTGGTTGGTCTACCAGACATTCGTGGTCGTGAGCAGATTCTCAAAGTCCACATGCGTAAAGTGCCGATGGGCGACGACGTCAATGCGGGTGTTATTGCTCGTGGTACACCGGGCTTCTCCGGCGCCGACCTCGCCAACCTGGTCAACGAGGCCTCTCTGTTTGCGGCTCGTACCGGCAAGCGCATTGTCGAGATGAAAGAGTTCGAGCTCGCCAAAGACAAGATCATGATGGGTGCCGAGCGCAAATCCATGGTCATGTCCGAGAAAGAGAAGCGCAATACTGCTTACCATGAAGCGGGTCACGCAATCGTTGGTCGTGTTGTGCCTGAGCATGACCCGGTCTACAAAGTGTCGATCATTCCTCGCGGCCGTGCGCTGGGTGTGACGATGTTCCTGCCAGAGGAAGATCGTTACAGCTTGTCCAAGCGTGCGCTCATCAGCCAGATCTGTTCGCTGTATGGTGGTCGGATTGCTGAAGAAATGACCTTGGGCTTTGATGGCGTAACAACTGGTGCATCCAATGACATCATGCGCGCAAGTCAGATTGCGCGGAACATGGTGACCAAGTGGGGCTTGTCCGAGAAGCTGGGCCCGCTGCTGTACGGTGAAGATGAAGACCAGGGTTATCTGGGGCGTGGTGGCGGTGGCCCGAGCAGTGGTCTGTCGGCTGACACGGCTCGCCTGATCGATTCGGAAGTTCGCAGCATCATTGATCAGTGCTATGGCACCGCGAAGCAGATCCTCACCGACAATCGTGAGAAGCTCGACGCGATGGCTGATGCGTTGATGAAGTATGAAACGATTGATGCCGAGCAGATCGACGATATTATGGCTGGCCGTATTCCGCGTGAGCCGCGCGATTGGGAAGGTGGTTCGGGTACTCCAAGTACGCCGGCAACTCCTCCGGATGTTCGTCCGGAAGCCCCGATTGGCGGCCCAGCTGCTGAACACTAAGGTCTGACATGACTTCTGCGCTGTACCCAACCCGGTTGCCTTGCGGCAACCGGGTTCTTGATTTAGCCCACACGCACGTGATGGGTATTCTCAATGCCACTCCAGACTCCTTCTCTGACGGCGGTCGCTACACGCAGCTGGATGCCGCCTTGCGCCATGCAGAAGCGATGGTCGCGGCAGGCGCGACCCTGATTGATGTTGGCGGCGAGTCAACTCGTCCTGGCGCGCGGGCAGTCACTTCTTCAGAAGAGCTTGAGCGCGTGGCACCAGTCGTTGAAGCGTTGAGTCGCGAGCTCGATGTCATCATCTCGGTTGATACCTCGACTCCTGCAGTCATCACTGAGGCAGCCCGCCTCGGTGCAGGGCTCATCAATGACGTTCGCTCGTTGCGTCGAGAGGGTGCGCTAAAGGCCGCCGCAGCGACCGGACTGCCTGTGTGTCTGATGCACATGCTTGGCGAGCCTGGAGACATGCAGGACAATCCACAATACGAAAACCTGCTGGCTGAGGTCGGTGCCTTCCTGCGTGAGCGCATGCAGCAATGCGCCGCAGCAGGCATTCCCCACGAGCGGATTATTCTTGATCCTGGCTTTGGCTTTGCGAAAAGCCTCGACCATAATTTAAGTCTCTTCAAGCATATGCAGGAGCTGCATGCGCTGGGGCGACCGTTGTTGGTCGGTGTATCGCGCAAGAGCATGATCGGGGCCGCGTTGGGTCGTCCGGTGGGTGAGCGCCTCTATGGTGGTCTGGCGCTTGCTGCGCTGGCCATGACCAAGGGTGCAAAAATTTTGCGTGTTCACGACGTCGCCGAAACGGTTGATGTTGTGCGCATGATTGCCGCCGTTGAAGCGGCGAAGTAAGAACACGGAGCACTCATGACTACAAAAAAATATTTCGGAACCGACGGTATCCGCGGTCGAGTCGGGCAATTCCCCATCACTCCCGAATTCATGCTCAAGCTGGGCTGGGCGGCAGGGATGGCCTTCCGTCGTCTTGGTGCCTGCCGCATTCTGGTCGGAAAAGACACGCGTATCTCTGGCTACATGTTCGAATCTGCGCTCGAGGCCGGACTTTCCGCTGCCGGTGCAGATGTGATGCTGCTGGGCCCGATGCCAACGCCTGCCATTGCCTATCTGACGCGTACGTTCCACGCAGAAGCGGGCATTGTGATCAGCGCATCGCACAATCCGCACTACGACAACGGGATCAAGTTCTTCTCGGGTCAGGGCACCAAGTTGCCTGACGAGATTGAGCTCATGATCGAAGAGTTGATGGATACTCCGATGACCGTGGTCGAATCGGAGAAGCTCGGCAAGGTTTCGCGTATCAACGACGCGGCCGGTCGCTATATAGAGTTTTGTAAAAGCAGCGTCCCGACCAGCACCGATTTCGCTGGCCTGAAGCTGGTCATCGACTGTGCTCACGGCGCGACCTACAAAGTGGCGCCCAATGTCTTTCGCGAATTGGGTGCGCAAGTGACTGTGCTGTCAGCGCAGCCTGACGGTTTGAACATCAATGAAAACTGCGGCTCTACCCATATGGGTGCGCTACAGGCTGCGGTTCTCGCCGGGCATGCTGATCTCGGCATCGGTTTTGACGGTGATGGTGACCGGGTACTGATGGTTGATCACACCGGCGCTGTAGTTGATGGTGATGAGTTGCTGTTTATCATTGCTCGCGATCTTCATGCGCGTGGTCGTCTGCAGGGCGGTGTCGTCGGCACGTTGATGAGCAATCTGGGTCTTGAGTTGGCTTTGGCTGATCTCGATATCCCGTTTGTCCGCGCCAATGTGGGGGATCGCTACGTCATTGCCGAGCTTCTGGAGCGTAACTGGCAGGTCGGTGGAGAGAACTCCGGTCATGTTGTCTGCTTCCAGCACACCACTACGGGTGATGCGATCATTGCGGCGCTTCAGGTGCTGCTCGCACTGCGTCGCAGTGGTGAAAGCCTTGCTCAGGCCCGTCAGGCGCTGCGCAAGTGTCCGCAGGTGCTGATCAATGTCCGGTTTTCCGGTGGCGTTGATCCGGTGACTCATCCTGCTGTGCAGGAAGCTTGCGAGCGTGTAACGCTTGCAATGGCGGGTCGTGGTCGGGTGCTGTTGCGCAAATCAGGCACCGAGCCGTTGGTTCGTGTAATGGTGGAAGGTGAGGATGAAGATCAGGTCCGCGGCTATGCCGAGGAGCTGGCGAAGCTGGTAAGCGAAGTTTGCGCCTGATTTCGGCTTGCCAGTGTTGAAAGTGTTGGGTAACATCTGCGCCCACTTTGACCGACGAGGTACAGCATGCGTCGCCCTATGGTAGCTGGTAACTGGAAGATGCACGGTACCCGCGCCAGCGTCGCTGAGCTGATCGAGGGCCTTGGTAATCAGGTTCTCCCTGGCGGTGTTGATGTGGCGGTGTTTCCGTCGAGTCTGCACATCAACCTTGTGGTTGATGGTTTGCAGGGCAAATCGATTTCTGTAGGTGCGCAGGATTGTGCGCACCAGGCGGAGCAGGGTGCGTTGACCGGTGAGATATCTCCCGTTCAACTGGCCGATGCAGGTTGCAAGCTGGTGCTTGTTGGGCATTCGGAGCGTCGCCTGATCATGGGCGAAAGCGATGATGCGCTGATTCGCAAGTTCGCTGCAGCTCAGGCAAGCGGCCTTACGCCGGTACTGTGCATTGGTGAAACCCTTGAAGAGCGTGAAGCTGGTAAAACGCTTGAAGTTGTCGGGCAGCAGCTCGATAGCATCATCGTAGAGCTGGGTATCGAAGCCTTCGTAAATGCAGTAATCGCTTACGAGCCTGTCTGGGCCATTGGTACCGGATTGACTGCTTCGCCTCAACAGGCGCAGGACGTGCACGCAGCTATACGTGCGCAGTTGGCGAAAGAGAATGCTGAGGTCGCACAAGGCGTGCGACTTCTTTATGGCGGCAGCGTGAAGGCGGCCAATGCGGTCGAACTGTTCGGCATGCCGGATATCGATGGGGGCCTCATTGGTGGTGCCTCCCTGAATGCAGCTGAGTTCGGTGCGATCTGTCGCGCCGCGGGAAACTGAAAAAATGCTGGAAACAGTCGTAGTCGTTTTTCATCTGTTGGCCGCTCTGGGCGTTGTTGCTCTGGTATTGCTGCAGCAGGGTAAGGGTGCGGACGCTGGTGCGTCTTTCGGAGCAGGTGCATCAAATACTGTATTCGGAAGCCAAGGTTCCTCTACCTTTCTTAGTAAGTTTACTGGTATACTCGCCGCAGCTTTTTTCATAACCAGCTTGGGGTTAGGTTACTATGCTAAAGAGAAAGCTCATGGGCTGACTCAAGCAGGTTTGCCAGATCCAGCGGTCATGGAAGTGAAGCAAAAACCGGCAGCAGATGATGTTCCGGTGCTCGAAGCGCAAAAGCCAGCAGTAGTTCCTGCTGACGTACCTCAAGCTCCAGAGCAGAAGTAAGGTTTCAACAGGCAGTGATGTTTGAGGCTGCCAAAGAGTTGTATTGCCGAGGTGGTGGAATTGGTAGACACGCAACCTTGAGGTGGTTGTGCCCATAGGGTGTAGGGGTTCGAGTCCCCTTCTCGGTACCAATTATCAGGAGAGCCCGCTGTTGCGGGCTTTCTTGTAGGTGGAAGGTTACATTGACCCTGCAAGGGATCAGTCGTATACTTCCGCCCCAGCTTTGTCGCGGGGTGGAGCAGTCTGGTAGCTCGTCGGGCTCATAACCCGAAGGTCGTCGGTTCAAATCCGGCCCCCGCAACCAGTTTAAGGAGCCCCTTTTAAGGGGCTTTTTGTTAGCTGGATACTTTCAACGCCGCTGTTCGACGGCGTTTCAAGGATGGGCGTTTCGCCCATTTTTTTATTTTGCATAGCATGCACATACATGCACGAGGGGGTTCAGGTGTCGAGCAAGCTAGAAGAGCTGCAGGCCTTGCTGGCCCCGGTGGTCGTGGCCCTAGGCTATGAATGCTGGGGTATTGAGTTTTCGGCTCAAGGTCGCCACTCAATGTTGCGCGTTTATATCGATAAAGAGGGCGGCGTGCTGGTGGACGATTGCGCCATCGTCAGCCGTCAGATCAGCGGTGTCCTGGACGTTGAAGATCCGATTTCCGTTGAATACACCCTTGAAGTTTCCTCGCCTGGCATGGAACGCCCACTGTTCACTCTTGAGCAGTTCGCAAAATTTGCCGGTGAACAAGTGAAGATCAAGCTGCGCTCGCCTTTCGAAGGCCGACGCAACTTTCAGGGCCTTCTACGCGGTGTAGAAGAGCAGGACATTGTGGTGCAGGTTGAAGACCATGAGTTCCTGCTGCCGATCGATATGATCGACAAGGCCAACATTATTCCCACGTTTGACTGATACGTGCCAAATACTGCGGATCCCGCGGATCCAATGGCTTGCGAAAGGCGAGGCGTACGATGAGCAAAGAAGTACTGCTGGTTGTTGAGTCGGTGTCCAATGAAAAGGGCGTCCCGGCAGGAGTGATTTTTGAGGCGCTTGAGTTGGCTCTGGCCACCGCGACTAAAAAACGCTTTGAAGATGAAGTTGAGCTGCGTGTAGAAATCAATCGTCAGACGGGTAACTACGAGACGTTCCGCCGCTGGACTGTTGTCGAAGACGAAGACCTGGACGATCCGGCTTACGAGTTGGCAGTTGATCAGGCTCAAGAGAAGCGCCCGGGTGCTGTAGCGGGCGATCTGATCGAAGAAAAAATCGAATCTATCGAATTTGGTCGTATCGCTGCGCAAACCGCCAAGCAAGTCATTGTGCAGAAGGTTCGCGAAGCTGAGCGCGCGCAGGTTGTTGATGCGTATCGCGAGCGTCTGGGCGAGATCATCTCCGGTACCGTCAAGAAAGTTACCCGTGACAACGTGATCGTTGACTTGGGTAACAATGCTGAAGCGTTGCTGGCCCGTGAAGACATTATTTCCCGCGAAACCTTCCGCGTAGGTGTCCGTTTGCGGGCCCTGCTGAAGGAAATTCGTACTGAAAACCGTGGCCCTCAGCTGATCCTGTCGCGTACAGCGCCAGAGATGCTGATCGAGCTTTTCCGCATTGAAGTGCCGGAAATTGCCGAAGGTCTGATTGAGGTGATGGCTGCCTCTCGTGACCCGGGTTCGCGTGCAAAAATCGCTGTTCGCTCCAAGGACAAACGAATCGACCCACAAGGCGCCTGCATCGGCATGCGCGGTTCGCGAGTTCAGGCTGTTTCGGGCGAACTGGGTGGCGAGCGAGTGGATATTGTCCTCTGGGACGACAATCCGGCTCAGTTCGTTATCAATGCGATGTCCCCGGCGGAAGTTGCGGCAATCATCGTTGATGAAGATGCCCATGCCATGGATATCGCGGTCGGTGCCGACAACCTGGCTCAGGCCATTGGTCGCGGCGGTCAGAACGTGCGTCTGGCCAGCCAGTTGACCGGTTGGACCCTGAACGTCATGACCGAATCGGACATCCAGGCCAAGCAGCAAGCAGAGACCGGTGACATTCTGCGCAACTTCATCGAAGAGCTGGAAGTCGACGAAGATCTGGCGCAGGTGCTGGTTGATGAAGGCTTCACCAGCCTGGAAGAGATTGCCTACGTACCGGTGGAGGAGATGCTCAACATCGACGGCTTTGACGAGGAAACCGTCAACGAGCTTCGCGCTCGGGCCAAGGATCGTTTGTTGACCAAAGCCATCGCTACAGAGGAAAAGCTGGCAGACGCCCATCCGGCCGAAGACCTGCTCTCACTTGAGGGTATGGACAAGGATTTGGCGATGGAACTGGCGGTGCGCGGCGTAGTTACCCGCGAAGACCTGGCCGAGCAGTCTATTGACGATCTGCTCGACATCGACGGCATCGACGATATTCGTGCCGGCAAGTTGATCATGGCCGCCCGAGCCCACTGGTTCGAGTAATTAGGCGCGGCCTGAGGAGAGAAGTGCATGACGCAAGTCACGGTGAAACAACTGGCCGATGAGGTCAAAACACCGGTAGAGCGCCTGTTGCAGCAGATGCGTGAGGCAGGTCTGCCGCACACCGCCGCCGAAGAACATGTGACTGACAGTGAGAAGCAATCTTTGCTGACTCACTTGAAGAGCAGTCACAAGGCGAAAGTGGAAGAACCACGCAAGATTACGCTGCAGCGTAAAACTACCAGCACCCTGCGTGTTGCTGGCAGCAAAAGCATCAGTGTTGAAGTACGCAAGAAAAAAGTATTCGTACAGCGTAGCCCGGAAGAAATCGAAGCCGAGCGTAAGCGTGAGCTGGACGAGCGTCGTGCGGTAGAAAATGCTGCACGTCAAAAGGCTGAAGAAGAAGCCAAGCGTCGCGCTGAAGAAGAAGCGCGCAACCAGCCTTCTGCTCCCGCGAATGCTGCTTCTGAAGCCGTGGCCGCTCCGGCAGCCCCTGCTCCAGCCGCTCAGCAGCCAGCGCACGAAGCGCCGGTTGCCGCGCCAGCCCCTGCTCCGGCAGAAGCTCGCAAGCGAGACGAACAGCGCCGCCCGGACAAACCGCGCAGCGACGACAGAAATGCACGTGGCGGCGACGGCGATCGCAAGAACGCCCCGCATCGTGCTTCTGTAAAAGAAAAAGCACCGGCACCACGCGTGGCGCCTCGCACTACCGACGAAGAAAGCGATGGCTTCCGTCGCGGCGGTCGTGGCAAGGCCAAACTGAAGAAGCGTAATGCTCACGGTTTCCAGAGCCCAACAGGTCCTCTGGTTCGTGACGTGAAAATCGGTGAGACCATCTCTGTCGGCGACCTGGCACAACAAATGTCGGTCAAGGCAGCTGAGATCATCAAGTTCATGTTCAAGCTGGGTACTCCAGCCACCATCAACCAGGTACTGGATCAGGAAACTGCCCAACTGGTTGCTGAAGAACTGGGCCACAAAGTTACGCTGGTAAGCGACACCGCTCTGGAAGATTCCCTGGCAGAGTCGTTGAAGTTTGAAGGTGAAACCTTCTCCCGTGCGCCGGTTGTGACCGTAATGGGCCACGTTGACCACGGTAAGACTTCCCTGCTCGACTACATCCGTCGTGCCAAGGTTGCAGCGGGCGAAGCCGGCGGCATCACTCAGCACATCGGTGCATACCACGTTGAAACCGAACGCGGCATGGTCACTTTCCTCGATACCCCGGGCCACGCCGCGTTTACCGCGATGCGTGCTCGTGGTGCCAAGGCGACTGACATCGTGATTCTGGTTGTCGCGGCGGACGACGGCGTTATGCCGCAGACCATCGAGGCAGTACAGCACGCCAAGGCTGCTGGTGTTCCTCTGGTTGTTGCAGTGAACAAGATCGACAAGCCGGGCGCCGATCTCGATCGCATCCGTAGCGAGTTGTCGGTTCACGGTGTGACGTCTGAAGAGTGGGGCGGTGAAACGCCGTTCGTTTCGGTCTCCGCGAAGATGGGTACCGGCGTCGACGAACTGCTTGAAGCCGTTCTGTTGCAGGCTGAAGTTCTGGAACTGACAGCTACACCTTCGGCCCCAGGTCGCGGTGTTGTCGTTGAATCCCGTCTCGACAAGGGCCGCGGCCCGGTTGCGACCGTTCTGGTTCAGGACGGTACGCTGCGTCAAGGCGACATGGTGCTGGTCGGTTCGAACTACGGCCGCGTTCGCGCCATGCTCGACGAGAACGGCAAGCCAATCAAGGAAGCAGGTCCAGCCATTCCAGTCGAAATTCTCGGCCTGGACGGTACACCGGACGCTGGCGACGAGATGAGCGTTGTTGCTGACGAGAAGAAAGCCCGTGAAGTGGCTCTGTTCCGTCAAGGCAAGTTCCGCGAAGTCAAACTGGCCCGTGCCCACGCTGGCAAGCTGGAGAACATCTTCGAGAACATGGGTCAGGAAGAGAAGAAGACGCTTAACATCGTCCTCAAATCTGATGTCCGTGGTTCCCTGGAAGCTCTGCAGGGCGCATTGAACGGCCTGGGTAACGACGAAGTGCAAGTGCGTGTGGTCGGTGGCGGTGTCGGTGGTATCACCGAGAGCGACGCTAACCTGGCGCTGGCTTCCAACGCTGTACTGTTCGGTTTCAACGTGCGTGCCGATGCTGGCGCTCGCAGAATCGTCGAGCAGGAAGGTCTGGATATGCGTTACTACAACGTGATCTACGACATCATCGAAGACGTCAAGAAAGCCCTTACCGGTATGCTTGGCAGCGACGTCCGGGAGAATATCCTGGGTGTTGCCGAAGTCCGCGACGTGTTCCGTTCGCCGAAATTCGGTGCAATTGCTGGCTGTATGGTTATCGAAGGTGTTGTGCACCGTAACCGTCCAATCCGCGTACTGCGTGAAGATATCGTTATCTTCGAAGGCGAGCTGGAATCCCTGCGTCGCTTCAAGGATGACGCTTCCGAAGTTCGTGCCGGCATGGAATGTGGTATTGGCGTCAAGAGCTACAACGACGTCAAAGTCGGTGACAAGATCGAAGTCTTCGAGAAGGTCCAAGTGGCTCGCAGCCTTTAAGTCGCGAGCTATAGGAGCCATGGCAGGTCGTAGCATGAAAATGCCGCAGCCCCTGTCATGGGCTCAACACGCAACGCCCGGTCCGACTTCTGTCAGGCCGGGCGTTTGCCGCTTTCAGACCGCGAGGGTTTCGTCCCCGGTCAGTATCAGGTAGCAAAACCATGGCAAAAGAATATAGCCGTACCCAACGCATTGGCGATCAGATGCAGCGCGAGCTGGCTCAACTGATCCGTCGCGAAATCAAAGATCCACGCGTCGGCCTGGTCACCATCACAGCGGTTGATGTCAGCCGCGATGTTGGTCACGCCAAGATTTTCATGACCGTGATGGGTCAGGACAGCGCTGAAGAAATCGCTCAGACCATCAAGGTGCTAAACGCCGCCGCAGGTTTCCTGCGTATGCAGCTGGCTCGTGAAATGAAGCTGCGCAGCGTTCCGCAATTGCACTTCCACTACGACGAAAGCGTCGTGCGTGGCGCGCACCTGTCGGCGTTGATCGAGCGTGCTGTTGCCGAAGACGGTCAGCATTCAGGCGATGCGCCGCAAAGCGCCAAGCCAGATAGCACCGAGGAGTAAAGGGTGGCTCAGGTCAAGCGTATACGCCGCAACGTCAGCGGGATCATTCTGCTCGACAAGCCGCTGGGCTTTACTTCCAACGCCGCCTTGCAGAAGGTTCGTTGGTTGCTCAACGCCGAAAAGGCGGGGCACACCGGTAGCCTCGATCCACTGGCCAGTGGCGTGCTGCCATTGTGTTTTGGCGAGGCGACCAAGTTCTCACAATACCTGCTCGATTCGGACAAATCCTACGAGACTGTTGCGCAACTGGGTAAGACCACCACCACCGGCGATGCCGAAGGTGAGGTTTTGCAAACCCGGGCGGTGACCGTTGGTCGTGCCGATATCGAGGCCGCGCTGCCGCATTTTCGCGGTGAAATCAGTCAGATACCGCCGATGTACTCCGCGCTCAAGCGTGATGGCCAGCCACTCTACAAGCTGGCTCGGGCCGGGGAAGTAGTGGAGCGCGAGCCTCGTTCTGTTACTATTGCGCGCCTGGAATTGCTCGATTGTGACGCCGATACCGCGCGCCTCTCGGTCGATTGCACCAAAGGTACATATATACGTACCCTGGTTGAGGACATCGGTGAGAAACTGGGCTGCGGTGCTTACGTCGCTCAGCTGCGCCGGACTCAGGCAGGTCCTTTCAGTCTGGCACAGACGGTCACGCTGGAAGAGTTGGAGGCGGTACACGCTGAAGGCGGTAATGAGGCAGTCGATCGTTTCCTGATGCCTTCTGATAGCGGCTTGCAGCACTGGCCGGTATTACAGTTTTCGGAACACAGTTCGTTTTACTGGTTGCATGGTCAACCCGTAAGAGCACCGGATGCGCCGCAGTTCGGCATGGTTCGGGTGCAGGATCACAATGGTCGCTTCATCGGTATTGGTGAAGTGAGCGAAGACGGGCGGATCGCGCCACGTCGCTTGATTCGGTCAGAATGACCGGACCCGCTCGGTCAGGGTTTCCTGGCTGGGAGGTATGAGGATGGCTGTTAACAGGCACGGTCATTCCTCCCTTTTAATACGAGAGTTTGCTCTCGGCCTGTTGAAATCGTCTCTTCGGAGCGGTTTCCTGATTAAAGGATTGCCCACATGGCACTCAGCGTTGAAGAAAAAGCTCAGATCGTAACCGACTACCAGCAAGCTGTTGGTGACACTGGTTCGCCAGAAGTGCAAGTTGCACTGCTGACCGCCAACATCAACAAACTGCAAGGCCACTTCAAGGCCAACGGTAAAGATCACCACTCCCGTCGTGGTCTGATCCGTATGGTAAACCAGCGTCGCAAGCTGCTGGATTACCTGAAAGGTAAGGACGTTAGCCGTTACAGCGCCCTGATCGGTCGTCTGGGTCTGCGTCGCTAATAACGACTCGGATAGAGGTTGGTTGTCTGTTTTGATTCGCCTGTTGTTCGGCGACTCTGGCAGGCTCCCAGCCTCTAGTTGTATCTGGACTGTCGTGGGGCCGATTCCCCGCACTGCCCAAGAATTCGCAAGAAACCAGTTCCCCAAGAGCCACAAAGAAGGTAGGAAACCGTGAACCCGGTAATCAAGAAATTTCAATTCGGTCAATCGACCGTAACCCTCGAGACTGGCCGCATTGCCCGTCAAGCTTCGGGTGCTGTATTGGTCACCGTTGACGACGACGTCACCGTTCTCGTGACTGTGGTCGGCGCCAAGACAGCAGACCCAAGCAAAGGCTTCTTCCCACTTTCCGTTCACTACCAGGAAAAAACCTACGCTGCAGGTAAAATCCCTGGTGGCTTCTTCAAGCGTGAAGGCCGTCCTTCCGAAAAAGAAACCCTGACTTCGCGTCTGATCGACCGTCCGATCCGTCCACTGTTCCCAGAAGGCTTCATGAACGAAGTGCAGGTTGTCTGCACCGTTCTGTCCACCAGCAAGAAAACCGATCCGGACGTCGCTGCGATGATCGGTACTTCGGCTGCGCTGGCAATCTCCGGCATTCCTTTTGATGGTCCGATCGGCGCTGCACGCGTTGCGTTCCACGAAAGCACCGGCTACCTGCTGAACCCGAACTACGAGCAACTCAAGGCTTCGAGCCTGGACATGGTTGTTGCCGGTACTTCGGAAGCTGTGCTGATGGTTGAGTCGGAAGCCAAAGAGCTGACCGAAGACCAAATGCTGGGCGCCGTGCTGTTCGCTCACGACGAGTTCCAGGTTGTGATCAACGCCATCAAGGAACTGGCCGCTGAAGCCGCCAAGCCTACATGGGCTTGGGAAGCCAAGCCGGAAGCCACTGCACTGCTGGCGACTATCCGTTCCGAATTCGGCGACGCGATCTCCCAGGCTTACACCATCACCGTCAAGGCCGACCGTTATGCTCGCCTGGGTGAGCTGAAAGACCAGATCGTTGCCAAGCTGTCCGGTGAAGAAGGCCAGCCGACTTCCAGCGAAGTCAAAGCTGCGTTCGGCGAAATCGAATACCGCACCGTGCGCGAGAACATCGTTAACGGCAAGCCGCGTATCGATGGCCGTGACACCCGCACAGTTCGTCCGTTGAACATCGAAGTAGGTGTTCTGCCGAAGACTCACGGTTCGGCACTGTTCACCCGTGGTGAAACTCAGGCACTGGTAGTAGCGACTCTGGGTACTGCCCGTGACGCACAGCTGCTGGACACCCTGGAAGGCGAGAAAAAAGACCCGTTCATGCTGCACTACAACTTCCCTCCGTTCTCGGTAGGCGAGTGTGGTCGCATGGGTGGCGCTGGTCGTCGTGAAATCGGTCACGGGCGTCTGGCTCGTCGCTCCGTTCAGGCCATGCTGCCTGCTGCCGATGTGTTCCCGTACACCATCCGTATCGTGTCGGAAATCACCGAGTCCAACGGCTCGAGCTCCATGGCTTCGGTCTGCGGTGCTTCCCTGGCTCTGATGGACGCTGGTGTACCGATGAAGGCACCTGTTGCCGGTATCGCCATGGGTCTGGTTAAAGAAGGCGAGAAGTTCGCCATCCTGACCGACATCCTGGGCGATGAAGATCATCTGGGCGACATGGACTTCAAGGTAGCCGGTACCGCCAAAGGTGTTACCGCGCTGCAGATGGACATCAAGATCAAAGGCATCACCGAAGAAATCATGGAAGTTGCTCTGGGCCAAGCCCTGGAAGCGCGCCTGAACATCCTCGGTCAGATGAATCAGATCATTGGTCAATCGCGTACCGAGCTGTCGGAAAATGCTCCGACCATGATCGCGATGAAGATCGATACCGACAAAATCCGTGATGTTATCGGTAAAGGCGGCGCGACTATCCGTGCTATCTGTGAAGAGACCAAGGCTTCGATCGACATCGAAGACGACGGCTCGATCAAGATCTTCGGCGAAACCAAAGAAGCGGCTGAAGCTGCACGTCAGCGCGTTCTAGGTATTACCGCCGAAGCCGAGATCGGCAAGATCTACGTCGGCAAGGTTGAGCGCATCGTCGATTTCGGCGCATTCGTGAACATCCTGCCGGGCAAAGACGGTTTGGTTCACATCTCGATGCTGAGCGACGCTCGGGTCGAGAAAGTGACCGACATCTTGAAAGAAGGTCAGGAAGTCGAAGTGCTGGTACTGGACGTGGACAACCGCGGCCGTATCAAGCTGTCGATCAAAGACGTAGCTGCTGCAAAAGCGTCGGGCGTCTGATCGCTGAGATCAGTTGAACGATGAAAAAAGGATCCTTCGGGGTCCTTTTTTTATGAACATAATTAATAGCTTACGAAACCTTACCAATATTAAAGCCAAGCATGCATCTTGCACGCGACTTGAGGGGTAAACGGGCAATCTGCACGATTAGTGAAATAGGTAAATTCCATAACCCATTGATTTATATACATATTAATCCTCGCCATAAACTGGCACACCGATTGCGATATATACCAGTAACCCTGCTGCCACTTGCTGGCGCAGATTCTGAGAAAAACAGGAGTTACTCGTATGAAGAAGTTCGCTATTGCTGCTGCCACCGCCACTGCCCTGACTCTGACCATGGCCAACGCTGCCTTCGCTCAGACCTCTGCTCAGGCTCCAATGGTACTGGCTGCCAACACCACTACCCAAGAAGTGAAAGAAGACACTTCTGATACCTGGATCACCACCAAGGTTAAAGCTGATCTGCTGACCGAGAAAGGCATCCCAGGTTCGGACATCAAGGTTGAAACCAACAAAGGCGTGGTTTCCCTGTCCTCCATGGTCAAAGTGACCGAAGCTCAGAAGAACACTGCCGTTGCTATCACCAAGAAAATCAAAGGTGTTAAAGACGTTTCGGCAGCTGGCCTGAAAGCTGAGTAACTGATACTCAACGCTGAACGAGAAAGGGATTAGCTGTATTCCAGGACGGAGAACAGTTGATTCTCGGAAGGTTCATGCGAAGGCCACAGGGATGTGGCCATTAAAAGCCCCGGCGGAAACGTCGGGGCTTTTTCTATTTAACTCGAAGCGACGAAGGGGGAGCGAGCGGCCTGACTGATCCGCCGCGTTTGTTGAACTGTGGGAGCGAGCTTGCTCGCGAGGAGGCCGTTGCAGCCGCAATGTCTCATCTGGCAGGAATGCCGCCTTCGCGAGCAAGCTCGCTCCCACGGTTTAACACTCAGTTCGGGAGTGTATTCACCGGCCCCGCTTACTATCGATCCTTACCAGCCGACCACCTTCGAACCTCAGGTACTGGTACATGCCGTTGTCAGGCCCGTAGATCCATTCTTCCACCCGCACTTGTTCGGACCTGCGGTAGTTGCTGCTGAAGGTCTCTTTGGAGCCAATCACTTCCTGACTGATAGGCACGCCACACTTCTGCTGCACTTCGAACGCCCGGTCGCCATCACTGATCAACTGGCTACCGCAGCGCAGGGTCGCGGCCTGGGAGGTGCCACAGATTGTTGCCAGTGTCAGGCACAACATCAAACGCATGCGCATGGCATTACTCGCTATCAAGGTGCATGGGGCTGATCACACTGCCGTCTTTCTCGGCTTGGCCCAACTGAGCATCGACAAAGTAGACCCGCTCATCCTCAAGCTTGCCCTTGTCGACCAGGTAATCCTTGATGCTGCTGGCTCGATCCTGTCCAAGCTCGCGTAGCAACACTTCGTTGCCGCTCCAGAATTGCAGGATCTCGTCGCGCATTTTGTTGGAGCGCTCTTCCTTGCCCAGATCCGTCCATTGTGCCGGTGGCTGCTTCTTCAGACGGGCGCGGTAGATACCTTCCAGCATGGGGCCTTTTTCACTGTCCGGCACTTCAACCAGTGCCGCACGGGCTGGAACCTTGTCCCCACGACGCTGGAGGATTTTGTAGTAGTTGTATTGATATTCACGTTCCAATCGTTCCCGGGCGATCAGCGGACCGTCGCTGCTGGCCGCACTGGTGCCTTCAATCTCCAGGCGCAGAGCAGGGCGTTCTTTAAGCGCAGCCGAGAGGGTGTCCAGAGCTTTCTGAGTCTCTTCACTCAACGTGCTTGTACCAGGTGCAAACTTCACGCTGCTGAGGTCCTCAGAGCCTCCACCGCTTACCAGCCCGCCAATGAACTTGAAGGGCGCCGTCGCAGCGCGGACTACGAGGTTGCGCAGGGTCTGCCAGACGATGGGCATGACGCTGAACTGCGGATTGTTCAAATCTCCGGAGACCGGCAACTCAATCGAGATTTTACCGTCGCTGTCTTTGAGCAACGCGATGGCCAGTTTAAGCGGTAGATCCACAGCATCAGGGCTATCAACCTTCTCACCCAGTTGAAGCTGCTCGACCACGACTTTGTTCTCCGCTTTGAGCTGGCCTTTGGTAATCAGGTAATGCAGATCCAGATTTAGGCGGCCTTTGCGGATCCGGTAACCGGCGAACTTGCCGGAATAGGGTGTCAAGGTAGTCAGTTCGACTCGCTTGAAGCTGGTGGCGATATCCAGCGCAGCCATTGGGTCGAAGGGGTTCAGGCTGCCCTTGATAGTTACCGGCGCGTAGCGATCAACCTTGCCGTCGATATTCACAGTGGCGGGTTTCGACTGACGATTATCCAAGGTGCCGATGCGGCCATTGAGTTGCTGGATAGCCGTGGCGAAGTTAGGCGTCAGGCTGAAGTCGGCGAAGTTGGCCGATCCGTCATTTATGTTCACCTCGCCGACGCGAATGCCCAGCGGTTTGGCGTTGCTTGCTGTCTGCTCGGTTTTGACCGCAGGGCTCTTGTCGGCCGGTTGCGGGATCAGCAAATCATCCACGTTGGTGGTGCGATCAGGATTGATCATGAACCGCGCGTAAGGCTGGTCGAGGTTGACCTTGTTGATGGTCAGCGCGTCGCCGTGCTCATAATTCAGGCCTTCGAGGGTCAGCTTCTGCCACTTGAGGAAGTCCCGCTGCTTCAGCGTATCCAGTGTGTGCAGTTGCTCGACCTGGGCTTTGCCGTTGACGTTGAAGGCCAAAGGCTCGGTATTTTTCAGGTTCACGGCAAGATCGCTGCCGAACATGCCGCTGCGTAGTTCAAGGCGGATGAACGGGCTGATATAGGCCTGTGCCACCCGCAGGTCGATGTCTTTGGTGGTGACCTGCAATTTGGCACTAACCGGGCTGAGGTTGACCTCGCCAGCTGCGGTGAGCTTGCCTTGCTTGCCGAAGCCGGTATCCAGCTTCAGCGAAAACGGCGACTTATTGAGACTGTCGAAGTTCTGCATATCCAGATTCAGCGGGCCCACGTCCAGTTCGACGGGCTCTTTCTGGGCGCGGTCGGCCAGGTGGATCTGGTAATCCCGAAGCTGCACGTCCTTGACGATCACTTGCCAGGGTTTGGAAGCAGGTGTCGGCTTGTTGGCGGCTTGCACATCGCCAGGCGTCTGCGGGGCTTTTTCGTCCACAGCAGGCTTTGAGGGGGCTGCTGGCTTGGTCGGCTGACCGGCAAACAGCTTCTGCCAGTCCAACTGTCCGTCAGCCTCCCGTGCAGCCCAGGTTTCCAGCTTGTTGCTGCGAACCTTGCCGATGGTGATCAATTGCTTGGCCAGATCCACAGACGTCTCTGTCACATCCAGGCGTTGCAGCCGGGCGAGTGGCCGACCATCAGGGGCGTTGATAGCAAACGGGGCGATGCTCAGGGCCGTGTTGGTCAGTTTGAATTCGGTTTCTTTGGACAGATTGAGCGAGTAGGCAGTGCTGAAATTCAGGACGCCGTCTTGCAAAGCCAGGGGCAGAGCGTCGCGCACATAGGGCCACCAGACTTTCATGTTGCTGTCGGTAACCTTGAGCGTGCCTTCCGACGTGATCGGAATCAGGCTGATGCGCCCGACCCAGTCGATTTTCCCGCCGTTGGGACCTGCGGCCACCAACGTCATGTCGGCATTGTCTTCGGGCAGGGTGCTGAGGTTTTTCAGCTCGAAATTCAGTTTGTCGTACAGAAATTCAATTGGCTCACTGGGGCGCAAGTCCTGGAAGTGGACGTTGCCGTCAGCCAGTCTGATTTCGCCGATACGCAGCGGGAAGGGTTTGCTGGCTGGCTCGTCCTTGGCAGCGGGCTCGCTGGGCGGGAGCTTGAAAAGCTGCGTCAGGTTCAGTGTGCCGTCTTTGCCGAACAGCAGCTCGGTCTTGGGCTTTATCAGTTCGACAGCCTGCAAGTGCAGGGCACGAGTCCAGAGGCTGTCGATCTGCAGGTTGGCGTAGAGTTTCTCGAAGCCGACCTGCTCTTTGCCCGGAGTGCCGATGTTCAGGCCCCAGAGCGTCAGTTCCAGGCTGTAGGGATTGAATTCGATCCGCTCCAGCTTTGCCGGGACCGTCGCATAGTTGGCCAGTTGCTGGTTGGCAATGCGTAACCCGACGCCGGGCAGAATCAGGAAGCCCAGTACGCTATAGAGTCCGAAGACGATCAGCAAGGTAACAGCAGCGCGTATCAAACCTTTGGACATGTGGGGCATCGTCTCTTTTCTGGGTCGGGCTTTGTCGGAGCTCCTTGGAGTATGGCACGGCCATCTGGTTCCTGAGGTGATGCCTTCTAGCTTCGTAGGAAATATCGACGCGTGCTGTAAGTCCTAGAGCTGGAGGATCAGTGTTTTGAGAGGCGGCTGATTGTCCATGGACGGGAAGTCCTCGGCCGGAGGCATGATCTGCCAGTCGCGAACCGGTCGACCGGTTTTGGTTGCGCAGCGCAGAACCTGTTCGCGCCAGTCGTCCATGCTCACTTTCGCCAGGTTGTTGCAGCAGATCAGCACACCGTTGTCGGCGGTGGTCAACAGTGCCGGTTTGAGCAGGCTTTGATAATCGCGCAGCAGGTCTACCGTGCCGAAAGCACTCTTGGCCCACGCCGGCGGATCAAGCAAGACCAGATCGTACTGGCGCTGCTCGAGCTTCACGTAGTCTGGAAGTTTATGGCCGCGACGCTGAGCGATGGGCAGGCCAGCCAGTTGCCGGATTGCCGGAAAGTAATCGGACTGAATGAACGACATGCCGGGCAGTTGTGGATTGAGCGCGCCGTTTTCACGGCCCACTGCCAGATTGCCTTCGGCAAAGTCCAGATTGCAGACTTCACTGGCGCCGCCCGCTGCCGCACTGAGGCCGACGCCGCAGGTATAGGCGAACAGATTAAGTACGCTTTTGCCTTGGCTGTGCTGTTTGACCCATCCTCGTGTATTGCGCAGGTCGAGAAACAGCAAGGGATCCTGCCCGGCATGCCGGCCGCGAACCCGATAGTTGAGTCCCCATTCGTGGCCGATCAGGTCTTCCAGGGCTGCAGGTTCAGCTTTATAGACGGTGTCGTCGCGATCGATACGCGAATTGCCCTGGGAGCGGTCGTTGTAAACCAGCAGCAAGTCCAGGCCCAGACGCGCGTTCACCGCTGCGTGCAATTCAAGCAGGGCATCAGGCTCCAGGTGTGTGTGGAAGCTCTGCACCAGTAATTGCGGACCATAGCGGTCGATCGTCAGCCCGCTGGCGCCTTCCTGGCTGCCATGGAACAGCCGATAACAGTCAGTGCCTTGCCGATGCAGCTCAGCGAGCAGGGATTGGCGGTTATCGAGGGCGACGCTGAGCGCCTGAATCAAGGTTGACATGCAAAGCGCCTTGGGCTGGAGTGGGCGCGGCAGTTTATCAGGTAAGGGCCGAGCTATCGTGATGTCATGCTGGGAGCTGTAGGAGCGCGCTTGCCCGCGATGCGGTGTGTCAGCGAAATATCTGTTGCCTGACCTGACGCCATCGCGGGCAAGCGCGCTCCTACGGATAAGTTACAGACCTGTGGGAGCGACCGGGGTAGCGCTCCACCTTGCTCGCGAAGGCTTTATGTCTGCCCCGCAAACATTGAAGAATGTACCGCCCTCTTCGCAAGCAAGCTTGCTCACACAATAGACATCATCCGATCCGTTGCTAACGCGCTATCGCGCCAACGCCAGCGCCACACCCTGACCACCACCAATGCACAAGGTCGCCAGACCTTTTTTGGCATCGCGTTTGATCATTTCATGCAGCAAGGTCACCAGCACGCGGCAACCTGAAGCGCCGATAGGGTGGCCCAAGGCGATGGCGCCGCCGTTGACGTTGACCTTGGCCATGTCCCAGCCCAGATCCTTGCCGACCGAAAGCGACTGCGCGGCGAACGCTTCGTTGGCTTCGATCAGGTCCAGTTGGTCAATGGACCAGCCCGCTTTTTCGAGGCAGCGACGGGTCGCGCTCACCGGGCCGATGCCCATGATAGCCGGATCGACCCCCGCATTGGCGTAGGCTGCAATGCGTGCCAGCACTGGCAGACCCAGCGCTTCGGCCTTCGCCGCGCTCATCAGGATCACGGCAGCTGCGCCATCATTGAGTGACGATGCATTGCCCGCAGTCACCGAGCCATCCTTCTTGAAGGCCGGTTTGAGTTTGCCCAGGGTTTCGGCAGTGGTGCCGGCGCGAGGTTGCTCATCGACGGCGAAGGCAATCGGGTCGCCTTTGCGCTGGGGGATCAGAATCGGCGTGATCTCATTAACGAACCGTCCGCTTTCGATGGCTGCCACGGCTTTCTGCTGGGAGGCTGCTGCGAATGCGTCCTGCGCTTCGCGGCTGATTTCATATTTGTCGGCGAGGTTTTCTGCGGTGATGCCCATGTGATAGTCATTGAATGCATCCCACAGGCCATCGCTGATCATCGTGTCCACGAGTGTGCTGTGGCCCATACGCAGACCAGTGCGGGCACCGGGCATGACGTAATTGGACAGGCTCATGTTTTCCTGACCACCAGCGATGATGATCTCGGCATCGCCGCAGCGGATTGCCTGAGTGGCCAAGTGCAGCGCCTTGAGGCCGGAGCCGCATACTTTGTTCAGGGTCATGGCCGGGACTGCGAACGGCAGGCCAGCCTTGATTGCCGACTGGCGAGCGGGATTTTGCCCGGCCCCGGCGGTCAGCACCTGGCCCATGATGACTTCATCGACCTGCGCACCATCCAGCCCCGTCTGCTCCAGCAACTGGCGGATAACCGCTGCCCCCAGATCGACTGCGGATACATTCGCCAGTGAACCCTGGAAACTTCCGACAGCGGTACGAGTGGCGGCAACGATAACGACGTCTTGCATGGCGCGGATCCTCACTATTATTGGATTTGACGTCCGATGATTACTGGTCATCTGGCGCTGTGATGAAGAAAGCATATGTTGGCACAGAAAGAAGGCCGGCTTCCAACCGAGAACTGATCAGTACTGGTTTGCCAACTGGGCTGTCACTAAAGCTCCATTCTGCGCCGGGCGCGATGAATCGAGGAGTCGCGAACTGCCCAGCGCAGCACCGGTGCAGTACGTTTGACGCCTGCCCGGATCATTTTGCGGTGCATAGGTGTTTGCTGCAGCGCGAGCATCTCGCAGGCCCACAGCGGTAACAAATCGATGCCCGCCTGCATCATCAACGCCCCCATGGGTTTGGCCAATAAGCTGGGGGCGGGGGCGTCCAGCAGAATTCGCAATACTTCCCGGCTGCGTTGATCGCAGAGTAATTGCGGCCGGATATTTTCAAGATACGCCGCGATTTCCGCGCACGAGCGGGGCACGTTGCGCGCACCCAGTCGCTCGGCAATTAGTGCCGTCTCCTCGTAGTACTTGTCCTGATCTGTGCGGGAAAGTGCCGGGTTCAGGTAGCGCAAATGTGCTGCCAGGAAGTTGCTGACCTCTGCTACGTGCACCCAGGTCAGCAGATCTGGATCGCTTGCTGCATAAGGTCGGCCATCCACCGCCGTACCGGTTACCTGAAGGTGAATGGTACGAACCTTGTCGATCAGCCAGTTGGCGTCTTTGGTGGAGCCGAAGGTGGTGCCGGAAATGAACTGGCCGGTGCGCCGCAAACGACCGAGCATGTCCTGACGAAAGTTGGAATGATCCCAGACTCCGGCCAGTGCCAATGGATGCAAGGCCTGGAGCATTAACGCGCTGATGCCACCGATGAGCATGCTGGGAAAGTCGCCATGCACCTGCCAGCAGATGGCATCCGGCCCGAACAGACCAGGATCGCCCTTGGGATTTTCCAGATCGAGTTGGCCGAGCGACAGGCCGGTCAGGCTCATGACCTGGGTTTCGATACGACTGCGGATGAATTCCATGTGGGCTCTTCCAGGTACTGCACAGCTGGCGGGGACGGCTGTTGGAGCGAGCGGGCGGCGATCCGACTTGCCCGCGAAGAACGATGACGCGGTGTACCTGCATCAACGAGGTGTAGGGTTCGCGGGCAAGTCGGATCGCCGCCCGCTCGCTCCAACAAAGGGCGACCGAACCATGCCCCGCTTCGCTCAACGATTCAAGCGTTTGTCGATCAGGCCTTCAACAACGCTGGGATCCGCCAGGGTTGAGGTGTCGCCCAGGCTATCGAGCTCATTGCAGGCAATCTTGCGCAAAATACGCCGCATGATCTTCCCTGAGCGTGTTTTAGGCAGCGCTGGCGCCCATTGAATCAGCTCCGGTTTGGCAAAGCTGCCGATTTCCGAGCTGACATGGGCCAGTAATAGTTTTTTCAGCTCGTCGTCGGGCTCGACACCCCCCATGGGCGTGACGAAAGCGTAGATCGCCATGCCTTTGATATCGTGTGGGTAACCCACCACCGCCGCTTCGGCGATGCTGTCGTGCAGCACCAGAGCGCTTTCCACTTCGGCCGTTCCGATACGGTGGCCAGACACATTGATCACGTCGTCAATACGCCCGGTGATCCAGTAGGCCCCTTCAGCGTCACGTCGCGCACCATCACCGGTGAAGTAATAGCCGGGACAGGGTTTGAAATAGGTATCGACCATGCGTTGCTTGTCACCGTACACGCTACGAATCTGCCCCGGCCAACTGGCCTTGATGACCAGCAAACCACTGCCGGGACCTTGAATCTCCTTACCCTTTTCATCCAGCAAAGCTGGCTGCACGCCGAACATGGGCTGCGTCGCACAGCCCGGTTTGATCGGGTAGGTGCTGATTAGAGGAGTCATCATGATTCCGCCGGTCTCGGTCTGCCACCAGGTGTCAATAATCGGGCAGCGCTCTTTTCCTACCTGATGGAAATACCACTCCCACGCTTCGGGGTTAATCGGCTCACCGACGCTGCCGAGTAATCGCAAGCTTTCCCGCGATGTGGTCTGTAATGGTTTAGGTCCTTCACGCATCAGGGCGCGCAACGCGGTGGGCGCGGTGTAGAAAATATTGACCTGATGCTTGTCGATGACCTGCCAGAAGCGTGATGCATCCGGATAGTTGGGTACGCCCTCGAACATCAGGGTCGTTGCGCCGTTGGCGAGCGGGCCATACACGATGTAGCTATGGCCCGTTACCCACCCGACATCGGCTGTGCACCAGAAAATCTCGTGGTCGTGATAATCGAAAACGTACTTGAAGGTCATGGCGGCCTGGAGCAAATAGCCCCCCGTGGTGTGCAGAACGCCTTTGGGTTTGCCGGTACTGCCCGAGGTGTAGAGGATGAACAGCGGATCTTCAGCGTCCATCGGCTCGGGTGGGCAGTCGTTGCTGGCCGCGTGCAGGCTTTCGTGATACCAGATGTCCCGGCCGGTGACCCACTCAATGTCGCCCTCAGTGCGCTGCACGACGATCACCGTGCTGACCTCCGGACAGCTTTGCAGTGCCTTGTCGACGTTCTTCTTCAAGGGCACATATTTGCCGCCGCGAACGCCTTCATCGGCCGTGATCACGGTTCTGCAATCAGCATCGAGAATTCTGTCGCGCAGGGCTTCCGGCGAAAACCCGCCGAACACCACCGAATGCACAGCACCAATCCGCGCACAGGCGAGCATGGCGTAAGCGGCTTCGGGGATCATCGGCATGTAGATGCACACCCGATCACCTTTCTTCACGCCGCGGCACTTGAGCACATTGGCCAGTCGGGCGACGTTGTGATGGAGTTTTTTGTAGGTGATTTCAGCTGATTCGGAAGGATTGTCACCCTCCCAGATAATCGCAATCTGCTCGCCGCGATCTTTGAGATGGCGATCAATGCAGTTGTAACTGACATTCAGTTGGCCGTCTTTGAACCATTGCGCGTCGCCGGTCTTCATGTCGGCTTGTGTAACGGAGCTCCACGGTGCGGACCAGTCGAGAAACGAATCGGCCTGCTCAGCCCAGAACTGTTCCGGGCTTTCGACCGATTGCTTGTACATGCGTTGATAGTCGGCGTCACTGAGATGCGCGGCCTGGCGCACCGCCTCGGCTTTTGGGTATTTGCTGATGTCGAACATGATCGTTCCTTATTCTTGTTGGAGACCTTAAAGAATAGGAGCTTGTGGGGGAGGGTGGGTTCAATTGGGGAGATGAGGACTCCTGTGGGAGCGGTGCTTGGTCTGGGTCGCACTCGGACGATAAGGCTGGACGCAATTCACTTTAGATCGCGTTCAACCTTATCGTCCGAGTGCGGCCCAGACCAAGCACCGCTCCCACAGGGGGTGTTGCGTGGCTCGATCAGCCGCGGTGACGGCCGCGGAAGTAGTTGATCAGGCCTTGGGTGGATGCATCATCTGCTGGCTCATCGGTGCCGCCGGTCAGGCGCTGGTAAACGGCTTTACCCATTTCCTTGCCCAGCTCCACGCCCCACTGATCGAAAGCGTTGATGCCCCAGATCACGCTCTGCACGAAAACCTTGTGCTCGTACATCGCCACCAGTGCGCCAAGGCGACGTGGGCTGATGCGCTCGACCACCAAGGTGTTGCTTGGGCGGTTGCCAGGGATGACCTTATGCGGCGCAAGTTTCTGCACCTCTTCCTCGGACAACCCCTTGTCGCGCAGTTCGGCTTCGGCTTCGGCGCGGGTTTTGCCGCTCATCAATGCCTGGCTCTGCGACAAACAGTTGGCGTACAGCCACTGATGGTGGTCGGAGACCGGGTTGAAGCTGACAATTGGCACGATGAAGTCAGCCGGGATGAACTGCGTGCCTTGATGCAGCAGCTGGTGATAGGCGTGCTGGCCGTTGGCACCGACGCCGCCCCAGATGACCGGACCGGTGTCAGTGGTCACCGGGGAACCGTCCTGGCGAACGCTTTTGCCGTTGGATTCCATGTCCAGTTGCTGCAAATGCTTGGTGATGTTTCGCAGATAGTGGTCGTAAGGCAGGATCGCGTGACTTTGCGCACCCCAGAAATTGCCATACCACACGCCCAGCAAGCCCAGCAGTACTGGCATGTTCTGTTCGAACGGAGCGGTCAGGAAATGTTGATCCATCGAATACGCGCCGGACAGCAGTTCCTTGAAGTTGGACATGCCGATGGCCAGTGCGATGGGCAGGCCGATAGCCGACCACAGCGAGTAACGACCGCCGACCCAGTCCCACATAGGGAAGATGTTCTCTTCACGGATGCCGAACGCCACTGCAGCGGCATTGTTGCTCGACACTGCAATGAAGTGACGATACAGCTCAGCCTCGGAACCGCCTTGTGCCAGATACCAGGCACGCGCTGCTGTCGCGTTCTTGAGGGTTTCCAGGGTGGTAAAGGTCTTCGACGAGACGATGAACAGCGTGGTCTCGGCGCGTAGCTTCATAGTCAGCTCATGAAACTCGCTGCCGTCGATGTTCGCCAGATAGTGGCAACGCACGCCTTTTTGCGCGTAGGACAATAGCGCTTCGGACACCAGCTCAGGCCCCAGGAAAGAGCCACCGATGCCGATATTGACCACGTCGGTAATCGGCTTCTCGGTGTAGCCGCGCCACAGGCCGTCATGAATGCGGCCCACCAGATCGGTAATCTGGTTCAGCACCTTGTGGACTTCAGGCATCACATTGACGCCATTGACCAGCAGCTTGTCGCCCACCGGACGGCGCAAGGCCGTGTGCAGGGCGGGACGACCCTCAGAGGAGTTGACCAGCTCGCCGTCGTACTGCGCCTTGATAGCTTCTTTAAGGCCGACTTCATTGGCCAGCTTGACCAGCAGGTCGCGGGTCTCGGTGCTGATCAGGTTCTTCGAATAATCGAGAAACAGTCCACAGCTGCTCAACGTGAATTGGCTGAAACGCTGCGGGTCAGCATTGAAGGCTTCACGCATGCTGAAATTCTGCATGGCTTCGCGGTGTTGGTTCAGTGCCTGCCATGCGGGCAGGGCTGTTGCATCTGAAGGGGTGCGGTAGTACGCCATCGCTGCGGGTTTCCTTGTACTTGGAACTGGCTTGAACACTAAAAGCGAGGATATGCAGACTTTCGTGACACCAAGACTAAACATAATGTGCGGCTGTGTCTGCGCCTGGCTTTACCTGGGCTCGGTACTATTTCACACACTGCTGTCCGGGCTTTAAACGTAATCGGTATCGATAGGGCATTGCGGGGTCGGCTTTAGTTCCAACCTGCTCATTGTAGAAGCTGGCCGTAGGAGCGGCCGAAGGCTGCGAAACAGGTATGTCTGAAATGTTGTCTTAGCAGCCTTCGGCAGCTCCTACAAATATTCATCAATCGATCCATCTCGCGACAACACATTGCCCCGTGGGACCGGATTTATCCGGGAAGGCGGCATTTCAGGCGCCAGATATGTTGTGCATGTCCCGGCCTCTTCCCGGATAAATCCGGTCCCACAGGTTCCGTGTTTTTCCTGTCGTTTTAATGATGATCGCGATTCAAATGCAGGTTGTCGATCAGGCGGGTCTTGCCGAGGAAGACTGCGGCGAGAATTACCAGATCGTCGTCCTGCGCGTTCGCGGGGCGCAGGCTGGTGGCTTCGCGCACTTCCAGATAATCCGGCCGCAGGCCAAGGGCTTGCAGCTCGGCCTTGCCCGCTTCCAGCAACTGGCTGAAGTTTTTGTCGCCGCTGTCTATCGCGCGCCCGATATTTTGAATGACCCGATACAACTCGGGAGCAATCGCCCGTTGTTCGGCGCTGAGATAACCGTTGCGTGACGACAGTGCCAGACCGTCTTCGGTGCGGACCGTAGGCTCGCCAATGATCTGGATGGGCATGTTCAGGTCGCGAACCAAGGCGCGGATGACAGCCAACTGCTGGAAGTCTTTTTCGCCGAATACGGCCAGGTCGGGCTGGACCATGTTGAACAGCTTGCTGACCACCGTCGACACGCCATCGAAGTGGCCGGGACGACTGGCGCCGCACAGCCCTTCGGAAATCACCGGGACACTGACCGTGGTCTGGTCGGCCATGCCGTGGGGATACATCTCTTCGACGTTTGGCGTGAACAACAGGTGGCAGCCGGCTTCGAGGAGACGTTCCTGATCGGCGGCCAACGTGCGCGGGTAGGTCGCAAGATCCTCGTTAGGGCCGAACTGCATCGGATTGACGAAGATCGTCGCCACCACGAAATCGGCCCGTTGTGCGGCCTTGGTAACGAGTGCGGCGTGGCCGCTGTGCAGATTGCCCATGGTCGGAACCAGGCCGATGCGTTTGCCTTCACTGCGGGCACGTGCGACTGCTGCGCGAAGCTCGCGCACGGTTTTTACTGTGTTCATGCCGAGAATCCGTGTTCGGGGGCCGGGAAGCTGACGTCTTTTACCGCTGCAACGTAGGCTTGCAGGGCGGATTGAATATCGGGTTGGCCGACCATGAAGTTCTTCACGAACTTGGGCACCCGGCCGGTGATCGCCAGGCCGAGCATGTCGTGGAGGACCAGCACCTGACCGTCAGTGGAGCTGCCTGCGCCGATGCCGATAACCGGGATCTTCACCGCGTGGCTGATTTCTTCAGCCAGCTCGCTAGGCACGCATTCCAGCAAAATCATTGCCGCACCGGCCTGTTCAAGGCTGATGGCGTCGGCGCGCATTTGCCGAGCCTGGGTTTCCAGACGACCCTGAACCTTGTAACCGCCCAGCACGTTCACAGCTTGCGGCGTGAGGCCCATGTGCGCGCACACCGGGATGCCGCGCTCGGCCAGCAAGCGCACGGAATCAGCGAGCCACGCTGCGCCTTCGATTTTGAGCATGTGTGCACCGGCCTGCATCAAGGCTGCGCTGTTGGCGAAGGTCTGCTCGAGCGTGGCGTAGGCCATGAACGGCAGGTCGGCCATGATCAGCGCACCCTGATTGCCACGTTTGACGCATGCCACGTGATAGGCCATTTCGGCAGTGGTCACGGGCAATGTGCTGTCGTGACCTTGCAGGACCATGCCTAGCGAGTCGCCAACCAGCAGCACTTCGACGCCAGCCTGGCTGGCAGCATGAGCAAAAGTTGCGTCGTAGCAGGTCAGCATGGCGATTTTTTCACCATTCTGCTTGAGAGCCTGCAACGAGGTTACGGTGATATCTGGCATGGAAAAGTCCTCTGTCAGGCGCTGTGAACACTACGGCGAGCAACGCGTGAGTTTCATCCTGGAGAAGCAGGTACACCGTCGTTTGCGGTGTTTCAAAACAGCCTGCCCGGCGCCCATTTGCCAGCTAACGGCTGGCGGGACGCCTATCTTCGTGAGGAGGGGGCATGAAGTCAATTGCGCGTGTTACCCCCATGCCGTTGCGGTTACAGGGGGCCGTGCCAGGTCAGGCAGCGGGGCCCTGACGTTCGAGACCCTCGAAAGGGCATTGAGCCAGCATTTCGGTCAGGGAGCGGCCGTCAGCGAGGTGCAGTTCGGGGGCGAGTTCGGCCAGCGGATACAGCACGAATGCCCGGGCCTGCATGTGGTAATGCGGCACCTTGAGACGAGGTTCATCAATCAAGCGATCGCCAAACACCAGGATGTCCAGATCGAGTGTGCGAGGGCCCCAGCGTTCGTGGCGTTCCCGGCCCTGGTCCAGCTCAAGGGCTTGCAACGCATCCAGCATTTGCAGGGGTAGCAGGGCGGTGTCGACGGCGGCGACAGCGTTGGTGTAACGCGGCTGACCCGGCAACAGTGAATCGCTGATATAGAAGGAAGAAACGCCGACCCATTGAGTCTGCGGCAACTGCGCCAAGCCACGAATGGCATTGCGCAACTGCTCGGCCGGGTCAGCCAGATTGCTGCCCATGCCTATATAGATGCGTTCCACTGGCTTCATTCGCCAGAGGCAGCAGGCGCTTCGCCACCCGCACGTTTACGCTTGGTACCGCTGCTGCGGCGTCGTTTGCGCGGTGCGCCGTCAGGCTTGCTGCCCAGATCGGTGATCATGCCACGACGTTCGCTGTCATTGGCATCCTGGTAATCAGTCCACCATTCGCCCAGGCCATCGGTTTCTTCGCCAGCGCTTTCGCGTAGCAGCAGGAAGTCATATCCAGCTCTGAAGCGTGGGTTGTCCAACAGCATATCTGCGCGCTTGCCGGAGCGGCGCGGCAGACGTTCCTGCATGTCCCAGATCTCGCGGATCGGCATGGTGAAACGTTTCGGGATGGCGATGCGCTGGCACTGCTCGACGATCAGCTCGTGGGCGGCTTCCTGCATGGCAGCAATCGGCGGCATGCCACGTTCCTGCAGGCGCAGGGCTTTGGCCGGTAACGCAGGCCAGAGCAGGGCAGCGAACAGGAAGGCAGGCGTGACCGGCTTGTTCTGCTTGATGCGCAGGTCTGTGTTGGTCAGCGCTTCGCTGATCAGCGTATGGGTGTAAGTCGGGTTGTATTCAAGCGCCTTGGAGCTCGCGGGGAACAGTGGATCGAACAACTCCAGATCGACAAGCATCTCGAAGGTCGGCGCCGCATAACCAGAGAGGAACAGCTTGAGCACTTCTTCGAACAGGCGTGCTGACGGAATATCCCGCAGCATCGGTGCCAGCGGGCGAATCGGCGTGGCGCTGTGCCTCTCGATGCCGAAGTCCAGCTTGGCGGCGAAACGCACGGCCCGCAGCATGCGCACCGGGTCTTCTTTGTAACGCTGCTCAGGATCACCGATCAGACGGATCAGGCGATTGCGAATATCGTGTACACCGTTGGCGTAATCGAGAATGCGTTCGCTCACCGGATCGTAATAGAGGGCGTTGATCGTGAAGTCACGACGCTGGGCGTCATCTTCAAGGGTGCCGTAGACGTTGTCGCGCAGGATCCGACCGCTTTCGTTACGCGAAGACTGATTGCTGTCTTCGTCTTCATCATCCACTGGATGATTGGCGCGGAAGGTGGCGACTTCGATGATTTCACGACCGAAGTGGATGTGAACCAGCTTGAAGCGACGGCCGATGATCCGCGCGTTGCGGAATTCGTTACGAACCTGCTCCGGCGTGGCGCTGGTGGCGACGTCGAAATCCTTGGGCTCGATGTTGAGCATCAGGTCGCGGACACAGCCGCCGACCAGATAGGCCTGATAGCCGGCATTTTGCAGGCGCTCGACGATGTTCACCGCATAACGGCTGAACTGGCTGCGTTGCAGCGAGTGCTGGCTGCTGTTGAGCACTTCAGGCGTGCTGCGGATATGTTGCTGCGGCTTGCGCAGTGGGGTACGGAATGACTGGAACAGCTTCTTCAGCATGGGATGCACTGTTTGAAGGAATATTCGGCCAAAAACGAAGAATGACCGCATGATGGGCGGGGATTCTAGCATTTAGTCGAGGGATGGTGTAGGAAGCTGCGCGATGGTGTTAAACCCAGCAGAGTTTGGTGAGCCTCTGTAGGAGCGAGCTTGCTCGCGATAGCTTGAGATCAGACGATAATTTATTGCCCAGGCATACCGCCATCGCGAGCAAGCTCGCTCCTACAGGAATCGCATTTCAAATCTGGGGGGTTGGGTGTACCGGGGAAAAAACCTTCAGAAGCTACTGGGGGAGCCGAAGCTCCCCCAAAGTCGTTGCTCTTATTTTTATTGTGTCTGTGGACTTTTTGTTTTTGTTGAGTGCCCATCCACGAGACTTCGTCTGTGGAACCTCCCAATCGGGAGTCAAGAGCAAACGGATTGCTTTGGTCGCTGCGTTGCAATGATCATTCGATCCAACCAGTTCAGGCGCTACCTAAGGGTAGTTTTTATTATTCTCAGCCTGGTCGTGGGGCATGCCCCAAATACAACTCCTCTCCAAAAGAATCAGTTAGCTGCGCCTCCGCCGTGTTGTTCTTGTTATGCGTGAGTCGATTCGTATTGTTCTTATTATCGGGTGTTTTAGTACTGGTTTTTGTTGTTCTTGTACTAAGGATATAGCAGGACCTGTGCCAACTTTTCAAAAGCCCCAGAAACCGGGGGCTTCAGCGCTTGACTGGCGTATTGATGGCAAAAAAAAGCCGGGGATACGTTACCGTAAACCCCGGCTTTTGTTACGTGTACTGGTCGAGGTAACAGTTTCGCGGATGTCTGGGAACGCTTGAGCCAGAGCCTCCCGCGATAGTTGTTACGTCTCGCTGGCGACGCCTTTGCGACGAGGGATGCCCAACCGCTGGCGACGCTCCCACAGACACTTGCGGCTCACACCGAGTTTGCGTGCCAGCTCGGTTTCGGTCATGTGGTCCTGATGCTCAAGGACGAAGTGCTGGAAGTAGTCTTCAAGAGACAGATCCTCCGTCGGCTCGTGACTGGTCGAGCTGGCAGACCCTTGCTGCGGGGCCAGACCGATGAAGTCCTCATCGTCCAGATCGTTCAGCTCGATGTCGATACCCAGCAGCTCAGCGGAAATTTCCGGGCTTTCGCAGAGAATCACTGCGCGCTCTACAGCGTTCTCCAGTTCGCGAACGTTGCCAGGCCAGGTGTATTGGCGAATGGCTTGCTCGGCGTCCGGGGCAAATTTGAGATCGTTACGGCCAGCCTTGAGGCTCTGCCGAGCCAGAAACGAGCGGGCGATGTCCAGGACGTCGTTGCCGCGCTCGCGCAGTGCCGGAAGCTTGAGCGCGATGACGTGCAGGCGGTAATAAAGGTCTTCACGGAACTGACCAACCTTGGCCAGGCTTTTCAGGTCCCGGTGGGTGGCTGCGATCAGGCGCACATCGACCTTTTGCGATTGCACCGAGCCTACCCGTCGAATTTCGCCTTCCTGCAACACTCGGAGCAAACGTGCCTGGGCTTCAAGGGGCAGTTCGCCGATTTCATCGAGAAACAGTGTGCCGCCATCGGCTGCTTCGACAAGGCCTGCGCGACCGGCGCTGGCACCGGTAAAGGCGCCTTTTTCGTGGCCGAATAGTTCGGACTCGATCAAGGTTTCCGGGATTGCCGCACAGTTCACGGAAATCATCGGTGCCTTGGCACGTCGCGACAGATTGTGCAGCGCCCGGGCCACCAATTCTTTACCGGTACCCGATTCGCCCTGGATCAGAACGTTGGAGTCGGTAGGCGCGACCTTGCGGATCTTGCTGTACAGATCCTGCATCGGGCCACAGGAGCCAATGATGCCGATCTCGCCATTGCTGTTGTCGACCGGGGATTTGTCAGACGTCCCGGCTTTGGCCGCGTTCGCCGTGCGGTCGGCCTGGATGCTCTGCACTGTCTGCCGGTCACGCAAGATACGTGCGACGGCCTGGAGCATTTCATCGTGGTCGAACGGTTTGGCGATGTAATCCACCGCGCCCATTTTCATGGAGTCGACGGCGGAGCGCAGGCTCGCGTAGCTGGTCATGATCAGCACCGGTTTACCCTCGCCGAGCTTTATCAGCTCAGTGCCGGGTGCTCCGGGCAAGCGCAAATCGCTGACGATCAGATCAAACGACGGGATGCTGAAACGTTCCTGGGCTTCCTGCACCGAACCGGCTTCGCTGACCTGGTACTGATTTCGTTCCAGCAGGCGACGCAGGGCGGAGCGGATGATGGTTTCGTCTTCGACGATCAGAATATGCGGCATTGATTCAATTCTCTCGACGGGCTCAGTTCACGGCGGACGTCGCTTCGACATGACGCGGTAAGGTCACCCGGATACGGGTGCCGCGTTGGTGCTCGGTGTCTGCCGGGCTGTCGATGGTGATCTGTCCATAATGCTCTTCAACGATGGAATAGACCAGCGCGAGGCCTAGTCCGGTGCCTTCACCCGGATCCTTTGTGGTGAAAAACGGTTCGAACAATCGGTCCATGATTGCTTTGGGAATACCAGTGCCTTCGTCTTCGACGATCAGGTCGACAGTGTGTTCGGAAGCTTCGCTCTTGACCCGGACGGCGCCGCCTGCAGGCGATGCGTCACGGGCGTTGGAAAGCAGATTGATCAACACCTGAGCAAGCCGCTGTGGATCACCATCGGCCCAGTGCTCGGGGTTGCACAGGTTGTAGAACTGCACTTCGTAGTTGCGACGATTAAGTGCGAGCAGACCAATGGCATCCTGCGCGACCTCCGCAAGGCACACAGCTTCGTCGTTATGCTGGTGGCTGCCGGCGTGGGCGAAGCTCATCAGCGACTGCACGATGCGCGAGACCCGCTTGGTTTGCTCAAGGATCTGGCTGCTGATTTCAGTCAGTTCGCCATCGTCTTCGCGCTCTTCACGCAGATTCTGCGCCAGACAGGCGATGCCGGTGATCGGGTTGCCGATCTCGTGGGCCACGCCCGCCGCCAGTCGGCCGATACTGGCCAGACGTTCGGAGTGCACCAGTTTATCTTCGAGCATCTGAGTGTCAGTCAAATCTTCTACCAGCAGCACCAGCCCACTGTTGCCCGGGGCAAGGGGTTCGTCGATTGCCGCCTTGTGCAGATTCAGCCAGCGAGTCTGCCCGTCCAGCGCCAGGCGCTGTTTGTGCAAGTGCTCATCGGGCAGGTTGATGAAGCCGCTGAGCAGCTCGCGCCACGGCTCGCCGATGGTCTCAAGGCGCGAACCCACTACCCGTTGCGCGCCGATGCCGGTGAGTTCTTCCATGGCCTTGTTCCACATCAGGATTTCCTGATCCTTGGCCAGCGAGCACACGCCCATTGGCAGCTCTTGCAAGGTTTGCCGGTGATAACGGCGCAAGGCATCGAGTTCTGCAGCAAGGCCGGTAAGGCGCGAGTGATAGTCTTCGAGGCGGCTTTCGATGAAGTGAATATCTTCAGTGACGTAATTTTCGCCGCCGGATTTGTAGGGAAGGAAGGTTTCCACCATGTCCTGCGCCACGCTGGGGCCCATCAAGCCCGACAGGTTGGCTTCGATTCTGTCCCGCAGCCGGCGCAATGCGTAAGGCCGACGTTCGTCGAATGGCAGATAGAGATCGCGCAGAGCCTGTTCCACTTCCTTCTGCGCCGCCTTGGCACCCAGCGGTTTAGCCAGTTGCGTGGCGAATTCCTGAGGGGAGGCGGCGTGCAGTTCTCGACGTTGCGGGCGGCGCACGTTATCCACGGCACAGGCTTCGGCGGCGCTGGCCTCTTCCGGGCTAGGATTACTGAACAGAGAAATCAGCGTGAAGATCAGCACGTTCACGGCCAGCGAGGCGATGGCCGCCATGTGCCAGCTGGTGTCGTCCAGCACGTAGATCATGTTCAGCAGCGGAATATAGAAACCCTGGAAGTCGCCAATCAGCGGCAGCAACATGCTGACGATCCAGACGGTGATCCCTGCCAGCAACCCGGCAATGAACCCCCGACGATTGGCGGCAGGCCAATACAGTACCGAAAGTACCCCCGGCAGGAATTGCAGCGTGGCCACAAACGCCACAATGCCTAGATTGGCTAGATCCTGCTGAGCGCCGAGCAATAAATAGAAGCCGTAGCCGGCCATGATGATCGCCACGATCAGGCCGCGACGGGTCCATTTCAGCCAGCGATAGATATTGCCTTCAGCGGGAGGCTGATAGAGCGGCAATACCAGATGATTGAGCGCCATGCCGGACAACGCCAGGGTGGTGACGATTATCAAACCGCTTGCCGCTGACAGCCCGCCGACGTAGGCCAGCAATGCCAAGGCTTTGCTGTTCACTGCGATGCCGATGCCCAGGGTGAAATATTCAGGGCTGGTGGTTGCGCCGAGTTTCAGCCCGGCCCACAGAATCAACGGCACCGCCAGGCTCATCAGGAGCAGAAACAGCGGCAAACCCCAACTTGCGCTAACCAGCCCCCGGGGGTTGAGGTTTTCGGTGAAGGTCATGTGATACATGTGCGGCATGACGATGGCTGACGCGAAGAACACCAGCAGCAAGGTGCGCCATGGCCCTTCTTGCAGTGGAGTGTGCAGGGCGGCCAGGGCGGTCTGGTTTTGCAGCAGCCACTGTTCGAGTTGTTGCGGACCGTCGAACACTCCGTACAACGCATACAGGCCAATGCCACCGATAGACACCAGCTTGATGACCGACTCAAAGGCGATGGCGAATACCAGCCCTTCGTGTTTCTCGCGGGTTGCGATATGCCGCGAACCGAAGAAAATCGTGAACAAGGTGATCAAGGCGCAGAACGCGATAGCCACCCGCGCTTGCACCGGTTCGCGGGTCAGAATCCCGATGGAATCTGCCACGGCCTGAATTTGCAGAGCGAGCAGCGGGAGAACGCCGATCAGCATGAATATCGTGGTCAGCGCCCCGGCCCAAGTGCTGCGAAAGCGAAAGGCAAACAGATCCGCCAACGATGACAGCTGGTAGGTTCGGGTGATTCTCAGGATCGGATAAAGCAGCACCGGGGCCAGCAGAAACGCGCCGGAAACCCCGAGGTAACTGGACAGGAACCCATAGCCGTACTGATAGGCCAGGCCGACCGTGCCATAGAACGCCCAGGCGCTGGCGTAAACGCCCAGCGACAGGGTGTAAGTCAGCGGGTGACGAATGATCCAGCGCGGTATTACGCCGCGCTCGCTGATCCAGGCCACACCAAACAGCACCAACAGATACGCGGCGCTGACCAGAATCATCTGGGTCAGGCTAAAGCTCATCGGCATCTCGTTGGCTCTGAAGGATGAAAGTCACCACGATCAGGATCAACCACAGCAGATAAGGCCGATACCAGGCGCCGGTTGCGTCGATCCACCAATCCATGATGGCCGGGGAAAACAGATAAATGCCTACTACCAGCAACAGGACCAAGCGGTAAATATACATTTGGCCTCCTTCACGATTCATTCGCGTTGCGGCAGATGTGGAGCGGCATGGTAACGGATGGCGAGCAACCTGCAAGCGTCGTTTCTCCGGACGTTCGTATCGGTTGCAGCCAACCGCTCTAGCTCAGTCTATACGAGCCTCTTCAAGGTTCCGAACACAAGGAATTGCGGAAACGTTCCAGCTCCCGATTGCCCATTTCAAGACTTCCTCGGGGGTGCCATACGCGAGGGCAGATTCTGGCGCCTGACCCAGCGCCCGCAAGGCACGCAACAGAAGCGGTGTTGCCTGGTCGGCTTCCAATGGTGGCGAGCGGTAAGACTTGCCTAGCTTGTTGCCGTCGGGCTGGGTGATGAGCGGGATATGCAGGTAACGAGGTTGGCGTGCGCCAAGTAATTCCTGGAGATACAGCTGACGAGGGGTGGAGTCGAGCAAGTCGGCACCGCGCACGATATCGGTAACACCTTGCATGGCGTCATCGATGACCACGGCCAGTTGATAGGCAAAAAAACCGTCACGGCGGCGGATTACAAAATCACCGACTTCCTGCCCCAGATGCTGTTGGAATACGCCCTGTACCCGATCTTCAAAGCGGTATTGCAACTCAGGTACGCGGATGCGGATTGCCGCGTTGTCCGGCGAGTGCCCAGCGTTGCGGCACAGACCGGGATAGACGCCTTGAAACGGCTCCAGTTGTTTGCGCGAACAGGTGCAGGCATACGCCAGGCCATGGCTGAACCAGCGGTTGATGATTTCCTGGTAGGCGTCGTGCCGCTGGCTTTGGGTGACCAACTGGCCGTCCCACTCAAAGCCATAACGCTCCAGAGTATTGAGAATGGCGGCCTGTGCGCCGGCGACTTCCCGAGGCGGATCGAGGTCTTCCATGCGCATCAGCCATTGCCCACCCACTGAGCGAGCGTCCAGATACGAAGCCAGCGCTGCGACCAGCGAGCCGAAGTGCAGATAACCGCTGGGCGTCGGCGCAAAGCGCCCGATATAAGAAGGGGATTTCATGGGCCGGATGTTACTGGAAAATGCGCAAACCCTGTGGGAGCGAATTCCTTCGCGAAGAGGCCAGTACACTCGATGCATCTTCATTGGCCCTGGCATCGCCTTCGCGAATGAATTCGCTCCCACAGGTGCAGTGTGAAATCTGGACTGGCGCGAACCCGTGGGACCGGCTAAAGCCGGTCCGACATGAATGCGTTAAACGCTAGACCCCAAAAACAACAAAGGACGCCGAAGCGTCCTTTGTGTGCAAGGTTGCGGGTCGAGTTACTTGCCGACCTGCTTTTCCTTGATTTCCGCCAGGGTTTTGCAATCAATGCAAAGATCGGCGGTTGGGCGGGCTTCAAGACGGCGGATGCCGATCTCTACACCGCAGGATTCGCACCAGCCATATTCTTCGTCTTCGATCAGTTGCAACGTTTTGTCGATCTTCTTGATCAACTTGCGTTCGCGATCACGGGCACGAAGTTCGAGGCTGAATTCCTCTTCCTGACTGGCACGGTCGGCCGGGTCCGGGAAGTTGGCGGCTTCGTCTTTCATGTGATGCATGGTTCGATCGACCTCTTGCATCAACTGCAACTTCCAACTGTTGAGGATTTTCGTGAAGTGAGCGCGCATGGCATCGCTCATGTACTCCTCACCCTTACTGATTTCGTAAGGCTTGAAGTCACCGGCCAGCTGGTTGTTCTGCTGCTTTTCTTGGGTGGGCATGAATGGACCGCCTCTCACTCTTTAATCCATTGCGCAGGAAATAATCCATCACCGACACCTGCCGGCCCTGCGGCTGCAAGCGGGCGAACTTACCAGATCAAATCGGAGCGCGCTACTCCCGGTTGTCGAGGGTGTCATCGCTGGCCCCGCATTACGAGGGTTGCCGTGAAACCCCAGGCTGGGAAATGCTTGTCCTGACGTCAGCTCGTTACACTCATTTGAATGAACGCTCTGGCATAGACGCTGCCACCCGGAGTCGGCGGTCATTCTGCGAGCTGTTTGCGTCATTAACATTACCGCTGCGGGGGCGCTTGGGTAGAATCGTGCGCGGTATCCAGATTTTTTTAAGGAAGGCTAATGGCCCAGCCCTACAGTGCACGCAGTCGCGCCATCGAACCTTTCCATGTCATGGCGCTGTTGGCGCGGGCCAATGAGCTGCAAGCGGCGGGGCATGATGTGATTCACCTGGAAATCGGCGAGCCCGATTTCACTACGGCTGAGCCCATCGTCGCGGCGGGGCAGGCCGCCCTTTCAGCAGGCAAGACCCGGTATACAGCCGCACGTGGGTTGCCTGAGTTGCGTGAAGCTATCGCCGGTTTCTATGACCAGCGCTACGGAGTCAATGTCGATCCCGAACGCATTCTGGTCACGCCTGGTGGTTCCGGTGCCTTGCTCTTGGCGAGCAGTTTGTTGGTGGACCCGGGCAAGCATTGGCTGCTTGCCGACCCTGGTTACCCCTGTAACCGGCATTTTTTGCGCCTGGTCGAAGGCGCGGCGCAATTGGTCCCGGTGGGGCCACAAGAGCGTTACCAACTGACGCCGGATCTGGTGGCGCAACATTGGGATCAGGATAGCGTTGGCGCTCTGGTCGCATCGCCTGCCAATCCCACCGGCACGCTGTTGAGCCGTGATGAGTTGGCGGCGCTGTCCGCGTCTCTCAAAGCGCGCAATGGTCATCTGGTGGTGGATGAGATTTACCACGGTCTGACTTACGGGACTGACGCAGCCAGCGTTCTGGAAGTCGATGACGACGCGTTCGTTCTCAATAGTTTTTCCAAATATTTCGGCATGACTGGCTGGCGTCTCGGCTGGCTGGTCGCTCCGCAAGACGCGGTGGCGGACCTGGAAAAACTGGCGCAGAACCTCTACATTAGTGCACCGAGCATGGCCCAATACGCTGCGCTGGCGTGCTTCGAGCCCCGCACACTGGAAATTCTCGAACAGCGTCGTGCCGAGTTTGGCCGACGTCGTGACTTTCTATTGCCTGCCTTGCGCGAGCTGGGCTTTGGTATTGCCGTCGAGCCTGAAGGGGCTTTCTATCTTTACGCGGACATCAGCGCCTTCGGCGGCGATGCCTTTGGGTTTTGCCGCCACTTCCTCGAAACAGAATATGTCGCGATTACGCCGGGGCTGGATTTTGGCCGGTTCAAGGCAGGGCATCATGTGCGGTTCGCCTATACCCAGAGCCTGCCCCGCCTGGAGGAGGCTGTGCAACGCATTGCTCACGGCTTGCGGAGCTGGAGAGGCTGATGAGGTTTTCTCCAGAGCTTGAACAAGGGTTGCTGTTGGTCCGCTACAAGCGTTTCCTGGCGGATATTCAAACCGACAGCGGCGAATTCCTGACTATTCACTGTCCCAATACCGGCTCGATGTTCAACTGCATGATGCCCGGTGGGCGCATCTGGTTCAGCCGCTCCAATGACCCTAAGCGTAAATTGCCGGGTACTTGGGAAATCAGCGAGACACCTCAGGGCCGTTTCGCCTGTATCAACACCGGCCGCGCCAATCATCTCGTCGAAGAGGCATTGCGTGCCGGAGTGATCAGCGAACTGAACGGCTTCACGGGGCTCAAACGAGAAGTGGCTTACGGCCAGGAAAAAAGCCGGGTGGATTTCCGTCTTGATTTCCCCGCAGGCCCGGCCTATGTCGAGGTCAAGAGTGTCACGCTGGGATTTGATGGATCACCCGTAGCGGCTTTTCCGGACGCTGTCACCCAGCGTGGAGCTCGCCATCTGCGGGAACTGGCCAATCTGGCGCGGGAGGGCGTGCGGGCTGTTCTGCTCTATTGCGTCAATCTCACGGGAGTTGAAGCCGTCAGGCCGGCTCAGGAGATTGATCCAGGTTATGCCGAGGCCTTGCGCGAAGCGGTTGCGGCCGGTGTCGAGGTGCTGGCCTATGGGGTGCAATTGACGCCTGAGGAAATATTCATTGATCGGCCCTTGCAGGTGCATTGGGCGATGGCGCCGGGTCAATCCGCCTCGGCGGTCGAAATCCATATTCCGTCCTGATCTTCACGACAGGCAATGCTGATTAACGACTGGCCTTCGCAGGGGCCGGTGATGCATTCGCCGCTCTCGATCAGGAATAACGCGCCGTGGGTGGCGCACTGAATCAGGCTCGCGCTGTTATCGAGAAACCGGTCCGGCTGCCACTCCAATGGCACACCTCGGTGTGGGCAGCGGTTGCGATAGACGAACACCTGGCCATTGCGGCGTACCGCCAGCAGCCCCAATCCGTCGACGTTAAAGCCGCGACTTTGTGCTTCTGGCAGTGATTCGCGGGTACAGAGCAGTCTCAATAGAACTCCTGAATTCTGAGGTGGAATGCGTTTTCTGAAACTCACGAGCACCGCGGCGCAGAGTAAGCGTTGTGTCAGACAGACCAGTTCGCAGCCTTCGGCTCATTTATGGAATTATCTTCGATGAAAATAGCCAAAAATCATGCATAAAGTCAGGCGTGCCTGTCAGCCATTTCTGATACTGGCGATGTTGACGCTCAATGCTTGCCAAGCGCCACCTTCGTTGCCGACTATACCCGCCTGGCAGAGCCCAAATGGGCGTGAACACGTGGATTTAGGCATGATTCATGACACCAAGAGTGGACAGGAGCTGACCCCGCAGCAGTTGGCGGAGCGACTTGCGAGAGCATCGCGGGTCTTAGTCGGAGAGCAACACGACAATCCTGACCACCATGCATTACAACTGTGGATCCTGCAGGTGCTTGCAGATCGCAGACCCCAGGGTAGCCTGCTGCTGGAGATGATCAAGCCAGATCAACAAGCGGCCATCGATGCGGTTCGGGCCGATATCATTGCCAGCTCAACCTTTCCCCCGGATTTGCCTTCGGCGCTTGGCTGGCAGAAAGGCTGGGACTGGGCACTGTACGGACCGATCATCCGATATGCGGTAGTTCAACCCTATCCCTTGCTCGCTGCCAATCTGAACACCGCGGAGGTGCAGGCAATCTATAACGACTCTCCGGACGTCAGGCCCGGGCCGTCCAGCACCCCAAGCGTGCGGGAGCGATTACTCGACCAGATACGCGCTTCCCATTGTGGAGTGCTACCGGAAGATCAGTTGCCCGCCATGCTGACTGTTCAGCAGCAACGTGATCGACGCATGGCCCGGAGCCTGGTTGCAGCGCCCCTCCCAGCGTTGTTGTTCGCAGGTTCCTACCATGTGCGCAAGGATGTAGGCGTCCCATTGCATCTGGCGGAGCTGGGCGTTGACGAAAGCCCGGTGGTTTTGCTCCTGGCTCAAGTGGGTACACAGGTCGAGCCAGGCAGCGCCGATTACGTCTGGTACACGGCCGCGCTGCCGGAGCAGGATTACTGCGCTCAGATGGGTAAGTAAAAGTTTTCTGTAGCAACTGTGCTTCGTCGTCCAGACATCGCGCTGTCGCATAGTAAACGGTGGACTAGTGGGAGCGACCGGAGTGGCGCTCCACCTTGCTCGCGAAGGCGGTATCCAGGTTTAGATTGATGCTTGGGTATTCCGACCTCTTCGCGAGCAAGCTCGCTCCCACAAATCAAATTGCTCCTAAAGGCCCTGTATTTCTTAGGGTGCACCCAGGCTTTGTAGCTGCCGATGGCTGCGAAAAAGTTGGGTGCCCTTTCGATCCGCAGCCTGCGGCAGCTCTTACAGATGCTCGTTTTCTTTCAGAAATTTCCGTTTGTTCTGTAGTCCCGCTCGCTTTTTCCCCTCGGGCCGATTTCTCGGCTCCCGCTCCTATATTGTCTCGTTCTTCGTTTTTTGAAGTTTTCGAGGCTGAAATGAGCAGCGCAGTAGACAGCGATAAAGAGCAGCGAGCCCAGGAGGCGATCGGCCTCCTTGACCTGATGGCGCTTAATACGGATGACACGGAGGAGCGAATTGTTGGCATATGTCAGCGTGCACTGACGCCGGTAGGAGGCGTCGCCGCCGTCTGCGTTTATCCCCGCTTCACTTTACTGGCGCGCACTACGCTGGATCGGCAGCAGACGCCGGACATCAGAGTCGTAGCCGTCGTCAACTTTCCTTATGGTTCGCCAAATGTCGACAACGCGGCGTCTGAAGCGCGCGCGGCAGTGATGGCGGGAGCAGATGAAGTCGAAATGGTGTACCCATTCCGCACATTGCTGTCGGGGGATCGCCGGACGGGTTTGGACATGATTGCCGCATGCCGTGCAGCCTGTGGGAGGCGGGTGTCGCTGACCGTTACGCTGGAAACGGGAGACTTGCGGGATCCGCAGATTATCCGCAATGCATGCCGGGACGCGATCACGTCGGGGGCCGACTTTATCAAGACCAGTACCGGCAAGCTGGTTGGCACTGCAACACCCCAGGCTGCGCGGATCATGCTGGAAACCATCGCTGATGTAGGCGGGCAAGTGGGGCTCAAGTTCTGCGGCGGGATCCGCACCTTCGATGAAGCCGAAGTGTTTCTCGATATGGCTCAGTCGCGTTTCGGTCCGCAATGGGTCAACGCGCAGCGTGTCCGACTGACCGGCTCTAGCTTGCTGGACGATATTCTTTCCAGGTTGGGCGTTCTGGCGCCGGGACCGTATGGGACTTGAGAGGGTTGCATAAGGAATTTCAGGCAAAAAAAGACCCGGCAAAAAGCCGGGTCAAAAACCGTGATTAGCCTGATGAGGAGATAATCTGAAAGTCCGAACCAAGGTCTTTCAGTTATCGGCCAGTCTCGCGACCAGTTGTGATAATCATAGCGATTCTCATTTGCATGTCAATGACTTATTTTTGCCCTGTTCTCCATCTGTATTATTTACGGCCCTGCCAGGCGCTTGCGCCGAACGGCAATGCGCTGTAATTGCCTGTTCAAAGCATCCTTGCGATCGGTGGGCAAATCATTCCAGTGGATATCCATCAAGGCAGCCTCAATCGCATACAACAACACCTTGGTTGCACGAAAACCTCGCTTTCGTACGGCCTCATAAGCATCAACAGCCCCCATCCTTCGTAAATCCGACGTGCTGTGAATACCTACGGCGTGTAACCACTGTGCTGACGTCTTGCCGACGTTTTTCAAGTGTTGCAGATCATCGTTCATCATGCCTCCGTGCGATGCTGAGCTCTGACTTTCTACTGCGGGTAAAACCGGCAAGTTTGCTGTGAGTTTAGCGTTGCCGACACGCAGCGCACTGCATGTGGTCGGAAATTCGGATCCAATGTTGGGAGGGGAGGATCGCGTCAGGTGCTGCGAAGTATGTATGAACAGCAGCGCTGAACCGTCAGCCCGACATGCGTTGCGCATGCGGGCCTTGGGACGGATCTAGCGGGTGCGGTAACGTAGCCGAGTACCGAAATTAACCGACATCAGGATTTCATCAGCGGCGAGTTCACGGGGGAAGAACGCCCCGGAAATTTGAGCGTGAGCAATGCTTGCGCCTTCCAGAGGCGTATTGCGCAGATCCAGACCTCGCAGGTCGGCGGAACGGAAATACGCATCGGTAAAATCGATACCGGTCGTATCAAGGTTGCGCAAGTCCAGACCGCGGAAATCACCACCCACGAAATCGACGGTGCCAGACTTGGGTTTCTCTTGGTTAAACCCTTCAACATCGTCGTTGCGCAGCATCGTATACAGGGGTGAATCAAGTACTTTGGGCTGACTCATAACGCCTCACTTCATCCGTTCCGTTAGAATTATGACGCCATTATATCGCCACTATTTTTGAGCCGTGAAGCGCTAACTGCCAGACGGCTCAAACATTGTTTCAGAGCCCTGGCAAACGCTGCCGCAGGTTTTCCACCAGGCTGTCCAGATCGCTGCTTTTGTTGGTCTCGACACGCTTGCTCTGCAGGGTTTCTTCAGCAGTCAGCGGCTCGCGATTGGCTTGTTGCGCCGCGATAACCTCCATGGTGGCATCGGACGGATCACCGCCCTGCGCCTGACGATGTGCCAGCCAGCCCTCAATCACCGCCTGTGGGGCGTCGCAATCCAGAATCAGGAACGGCACGCCGGTCGCTTCCGCGACGCCGGCCGCTGCGGCGCGTTGTGCGTGCTTGAGATAGGTTGCGTCGATGATTACCGGGAACCCGGCGCGCAACACCGTGGCAGCCAGTTCGTGCAGATGCTGGTAAGTGGCCACACTGGCATCGGCGTCATAGAGGCCGGTGTCCTGGTTTTTTGCGGCAAACAGGCGTTTGCGTTCGACGTCAGAGCGCAGACGCACAGCTCCTAGCGCCTCCACCAGACGCATGGCCACCTGGCTTTTGCCGACTGCGGATACGCCATGAGTAATAACCAGGAAGCGCGATGGAATTGCGCTATAGCTCTCAGCCAGATTCGCGTAGTTGCGGTACTGACGCAAAATCGCACCGCGCTGCACCAGATCGGCATCTGGGGAAAGGCCGAACAGTGCGACCTTGGCGCGCACCAGAGCACGATAGGCTTTGTAGAAATTCAGCAGCTCCAGCCCTTTATAGTCGCCGGTCAGCTCAAGGTAGTTGCTTATCAAGCGACGCGAAAGGGACTTGAGGCCACGGTCTTCCAGGTCCATGGCCAGGAACGCGATGTCGGCATAAACGTCGGTTTTGCGGAACGGCTCGTTGAATTCGATGCAATCGAAGATCACGACCTTGTCGTCGATCAGTGTGATGTTGCCCAGATGGATGTCGCCATGGCATTCACGAATGAAGCCATCGGCTTTGCGCTGTGCCAGCAACGGTTTGAGGCGTTCAAAGCTGGACTCCGCCCAGGCTTGAAGGGCGTCAAGCTGGAGCAGGTCAGCCTTTTCGCTGATCATCGGGCGAATTTGTTCAAAGTTCTGCAGCACCGGCGCCATGACGCTATCTGGCGAACCCAGCTCGGTTTCTTCGGTAACCTTTGGAGCGTTGATGTGAAACTCGCCAATCTGCCTGGCGATCTGGTCGATGTGCGCAGGTGTCAGCTCACCGTTTGCCTGCAACGTGCTGAGCAAGCCGGTTTGCGGGAACTGACGCATTTTCAGGGCATACTCGATGACTTCACCGTCGCCGCCCAGCTGCGGGTTTTCAGCGCTGCCAGTGATAGGCAGCACTTCCAGATACAAGTCTTCGGTAAGACGCTGGTTCAGGCGCAGCTCTTCATTACAAAAGTGTTCGCGCGCTGCCAGGGTCGTAAAGTCGAGAAAGCCGAAATTCATCGGTTTCTTGATTTTGTAAACAAAAGGACCAGTGAGCAGGACCCACGAAATGTGCGTTTCGATGACTTGGAAGTCCTCGACTGCATGGGGGAAGAGGGCTGGGTTCTGCAGGGCTGCAATCAGTGACTGGCTCACGGACGATCCTTCAAAAGTGATGATTCGGTGAATGCTTTCAGGCGGCCATTATGGCCGCTCAACGCGAGGCTGCAAACCACTGGCATAGGCGTCTGTCGATCGCCTCTAAAGTGCGTATAATCCGCCGCCATGACTCGAACTCGTACTCCCCGCAAAGCAAAAAAACCTGCCCCCAGCAGACTTCGTACCTGGATGGGCTGGGCATTGAAGCTCAGCATCGTCGGCGTTGTCATCCTGGCCGGCTTCGCCATTTACCTGGATGCCATCGTTCAGGAAAAGTTTTCCGGCAAGCGCTGGACCATTCCCGCCAAGGTGTATGCGCGCCCGCTTGAGCTTTTCGTTGGGCAAAAGCTGAGCAAGGACGACTTCCTGATTGAGCTTGATGCTCTGGGCTACCGCCGCGAAGCCGTTGCCAATGGCCCGGGTGCAGCAGCGGTCAGTGGCAATACGGTTGACCTTAACACTCGTGGTTTTCAGTTTTACGAAGGCGCCGACCCTGCACAGCAGATCCGCGTGCGTTTCTCCGGCGACTATGTGGCCGACCTGGCCTCGGGTAATGGCGCCAAACTGGCAGTAGCCCGGCTCGAGCCGCTGATGATCGGCGGGCTTTATCCGAAAAACCTCGAAGACCGGATTCTGATCAAGCTTGATCAGGCCCCGCCTTACTTGCTGGATACGCTGGTTACCGTCGAAGACCGTGATTTCTATCATCACTTTGGTGTGTCACCCAAGTCGATTGCCCGGGCCTTCTGGGTCAACGCCTCCGCCGGTCAGATGCGTCAGGGCGGCAGCACCCTGACCCAGCAGTTGGTGAAAAACTTCTACCTGACCAACGAGCGTAGCCTGACCCGCAAACTGACCGAAGCCATGATGGCGGTCTTGCTCGAAGTGCATTACAGCAAGCAGGAGATTCTTGAGGCCTACCTCAACGAGGTGTTTGTCGGCCAGGACGGTCAGCGGGCGGTGCACGGTTTCGGTCTCGCCAGCCAGTATTTTTTCAGCCAGCCACTGTCTGAGTTGAAGCTGCATCAGGTGGCGCTGCTGGTTGGATTGGTCAAAGGCCCTTCCTATTACAACCCGCGTCGCAACCCGGAGCGTGCACTGGAACGCCGTAATCTGGTGCTCGATCTACTCGAACAGCAGGGCGTAGCCACGGCGGAAGTGGTCGCGGCTGCCAAACAGATGCCATTAGGTGTTACCAAAACCGGCAGTCTGGCGGACAGCTCGTTCCCTGGTTTTCTTGATCTGGTCAAACGTCAGCTGCGAGAAGACTACCGTGACGAAGACTTGACTGAAGAAGGTCTGCGTATCTTCACCAGCTTCGATCCGATCCTGCAGATGAAGTCCGAAGCCGCCATGAGCGAGACGTTCAAGCGGCTCTCGGGGCGTAAAGGCGTTGACGACGTTGAAGCGGCGATGGTCGTGACTAACCCTGAGACCGGTGAAGTACAGGCTTTGATTGGCAGCCGCAAAGCTGGCTACGCCGGCTTCAATCGGGCGATTGATGCTGTACGGCCAATCGGCTCGCTGGTCAAACCGTCTATTTATCTCACCGCCCTTGAGCAGCCGAGCAAGTACACCCTGACCAGTTGGGTGGCCGATGAGCCGTTCCAGGTCAAAGGTGCCGATGGCCAGATATGGAAGCCGCAGAACTTCGATCACAAGGCTCACGGCAATATCTTCCTGTATCAAGGGCTGGCGCACTCCTACAACTTGTCGAGTGCCAAGATTGGTCTGGAACTCGGCGTGCCGAATGTATTCAAAACCATCGGCAAGCTTGGCGTACAGATGGACTGGCCTGCATATCCATCGATGTTGTTGGGAGCGGGGGCGCTGAGCCCGATGCAGGTTGCGACCATGTTTCAGACCATCGCCAACGGCGGCTTCAATACGCCGATGCGCGGGATTCGCAGCGTATTGACTGCTGAAGGCGAGCCGCTCAAGCGCTATCCTTTCCAGATCCAGCAGCGCTTCGATCCGGGCTCAATCTACCTGCTGCAGAATGCAATGCAGCGGGTGATGCGCGAGGGGACAGGCCGGTCGGTGTACAACGTACTGCCGAGTTCGCTGAACCTGGCGGGCAAGTCAGGCACCACCAACGATTCTCGCGACAGTTGGTTTGCAGGTTTTAGTCAGGATCTGCTGGCGGTTGTGTGGTTGGGGCGAGACGATAACGGCAAGACGCCGTTTACTGGCGCCACGGGTGCTTTGCAGGTCTGGACCAGCTTTATGAAAAAGGCCGATCCGCTCCCCTTGGATATGGCGCTTCCGGATAACGTCGTGCAGGTATGGGTCAATGCCGCCACTGGGCAAGGTACCGACCCGACCTGCCCGAATGCAGTACAGATGCCGTATATTCGCGGCAGTGAACCTGCACCCGGTGCTTCTTGTGGTGGGCCTGCTGCGGCTCCGGCCCAGGAAGTGATGGATTGGGTCAAGGGTTGGTTGAACTGAGAGGTGTGAATTGAACAAGTGGTTACTACCGGCTTTAGCAGCTCTGACGTTGCTCAATGGCTGCGCCAGTGTCGAACGCGGCTCGATTCCCGTCGTGGACTCCGGTTCCAGGGTTTCCAATAGCGAGAGGGTTGCCCGTAACGGTGCGACGCGCCCGACTGTCGCTCAGCCCCCGGCCCAGACTCAGTCGATGCCTCAGGACTCCGGCGTTGTAGTGATGGTGCCGGGCGCCGCAGGCTCGAACGCCCCGGGCGCCTATGCAGCTCCGGCCGCGCAGGTGCCGTTCAGTGTCAACACGCCGATTGAAACGTCACCGGCCAGCGCGCCGGTAACTAATAATACCTACGAAATGCCTGCAACCCAGGCACCGACCGGCATCCCTTCCTCGGGTGGGCTATCGGCTGACGAGCAACTCGACGGGCCGGTACTGGCGCTGTTGACTACCGCCCAGCAGCAACAGAATGGTGGCGACCTGAATGGCGCGTCTTCAAGCCTGGAGCGTGCGCAGCGCGTTGCTCCTCGAGAGCCTCAGGTCATTTATCGTCTGGCTCAGGTGCGGCTGGCCCAGGGTGATCCAGCTCAGGCGGAACAACTGGCACAGCGTGGTCTGACCTATGCGAATGGTCGTCCGAGTCTCCAGGCCAGTCTGTGGGACATCATCGCTCAGGCCCGCGAGAAGCAGGGCAATGCAGCGGGCGCGGCACAAGCTCGTCAGAAAGCCAAGGTGGGCGCTTGATGGACAGGCGCTTTCCTGAGGTGGCAGAACAGTTGCTGCTGATTGAACGCGAGTTGCGGGCACTGGGCTGGTGGAGTGACACGCCGCCCAGCGATGAGGCACTGTCTAGCGGTGAGCCTTTCTGCGTCGACTCGCTGGAGTTCGAGCAATGGCTGCAGTGGATATTCCTGCCACGCATGAAGCTCATCCTGGAAAACGACCTGCCGTTGCCAAACGCCTCGGGCATCCTCGAAATGGCGGAAATGGTTTACGCCACCCGCCAGCGTGAAACCCGGCCTCTGCAGCAATTACTTGCCCAGTTCGATCAACTGATCTCCGCCACTCGCTAAAGACTTACAGCGGGTCGGTGCAGTTGTCTTTGATCGCTGTTTCCGTTTCAGCCGCGCGCGCCTTGCGTTCATCTTCGTTTAAACGCTTGAGCCCACCCTCGACCTGCTCGCGCACTCGGGGGTTGTTCTGGAGCTGAGAGAGGTTAGTGCGCAATATCTTGCAATCCTCACTGCGCTGAGCCTCTTCCTGGGCAATTTTCTTTTTGACGTCTGCATCGATAGCGCGCTGCTCACTCTGACCATTGTTCTTCGGCTGCGAACTGCTGCCATAGGATGAGGCCGCAGGGGGGGCCTTGATATCGATTTGCTGAGTTTGCTGGCCCGCCGGCGGCTGAGCGTCAAAGTGCGTCACGCCTTGGGCGTCTACCCATTTATAGATAGATGCCGCCTGGCTGGCCGCGCTCAAAGCCAGCGTTGCGAGGGCTGCGGCGATCGTGCGGTGCATGCTGCTTCCTTCAGGTCAGGTGCGTGCTGCAAATTACCATAAGCCCGCAGCGCCGACCTTATTCAGTGCGTTTTAGTCGCCTTTGCTGGAAGAAAGCTCACGGATGACTTGACTTGGAGCAGTCGAATCACAACAATCCAAAGTTCGCTGTGGAAGGACTGCCAGAAGCAGGCCATCTCGGTAGATCATGAGGCGCACACCCGCGCCGACCTGTAACACCCGCAACGCGTTACCTCGCGCTGGGTGGGAAAGCCCCGAAACACTCAGGGGTCATCCCAATACTTGCTCAGTCAGTGCTGACGTAGTCGGCGACCACCGTCGCTCATGCTCTGCTTGGCAGTAAAACCTATTAAGACCCGTCCTCGTGTGTGGACGGTATTCTGGCGTTTTAGAGGTGAACAACGTGGAGCTCTTATCCGGCGCTGAAATGGTCGTCCGCTTTTTGCGTGACGAAGGCGTTAAGAACATTTATGGGTACCCTGGCGGCGCCCTCCTGCACATTTACGACGCCCTGTTCAAAGAGCCTGCCGTTAACCATATTCTTGTTCGTCATGAACAGGCAGCCACGCACATGGCTGACGGCTACGCTCGCGCTACAGGCAAGGCTGGCGTCGTGCTGGTGACTTCCGGTCCTGGCGCTACCAACGCAATCACCGGTATCGCCACGGCGTACATGGACTCCATTCCCATGGTGGTTCTGTCGGGGCAGGTAGCCAGCACGCTGGTCGGCACCGATGCGTTCCAGGAAACCGACATGATCGGTATCTCGCGGCCTATCGTGAAGCACAGCTTCATGATCAAGCACCCATCGGAGATTCCTGAAGTCCTGAAGAAAGCCTTCTATCTGGCGCAATCAGGCCGTCCTGGTCCGGTGGTTGTCGATATTCCGAAGGACATGACTAACCCGGCCGAGAAGTTCGAGTACGTCTTCCCGAAGAAAGCCAAACTGCGCTCCTACAGCCCGGCGGTTCGTGGCCACTCGGGTCAGATCCGCAAGGCCGTGGAAATGCTGCTGGCTGCCAAGCGTCCGATCATCTATGCCGGTGGCGGCGTGATCATGGGCAATGGCTCGGCTCCTTTGACAGAGCTGGCTCAAACCCTGAACTCGCCGGTCACCAATACATTGATGGGCCTTGGTTGCTATCCGGGCATGGATCGCCAATTCGTCGGCATGTTGGGTATGCATGGCAGCTACACCGCCAACCTGGCGATGCACCACGCCGATGTGATCCTGGCGGTTGGCGCACGTTTCGATGACCGAGTCATCAATGGCGCGGCCAAGTTCTGCCCGAATGCGAAAATCATTCACATCGATATCGACCCGGCGTCCATCTCCAAAACCATCAAGGCCGATGTGCCTATCGTGGGTCCGGTTGAAAGCGTACTGACTGAAATGGTCGCGACGCTCAAGGACATCGGCGAGCTGCCGGACAAGACAGCCGTTGCGTCCTGGTGGAAGCAGATTGATGAATGGCGCGGTGATCGCGATCTGTTCCCGTACAACCCGGGCGACGGCAGCGTGATCAAGCCGCAGAAGGTCATCGAGACCTTGTGCGAAGTGACCAATGGCGACGCTTTTGTCACCTCCGATGTTGGTCAGCACCAGATGTTTGCTGCCCAGTACTACCGGTTCAACAAGCCTAATCGCTGGATCAACTCCGGTGGTCTGGGCACCATGGGCTTCGGTTTTCCGGCAGCCATGGGCGTCAAGCTCAGCTTCCCGGAAGCTCACGTTGCCTGTGTGACCGGCGAAGGCAGCATCCAGATGAACATCCAGGAGTTGTCCACCTGCTTGCAGTACGGCCTGCCGGTGAAAATCATCCTGCTCAACAACGGCGTGCTCGGCATGGTCCGTCAATGGCAGGACATGAGCTACAGCGGCCGTCACTCGCACTCTTATATGGAGTCGCTGCCTGACTTCGTGAAGCTGGTCGAGGCTTACGGTCATGTCGGCATGAAGATCACCGATCTGAAAGATCTGAAGCCGAAGATGGAAGAAGCGTTCGCCATGACTGATCGTCTGGTGTTCATCGATATTCAAGTCGACGTCACCGAGCACGTTTACCCGATGCAGATCAAAGACGGCTCCATGCGCGATATGTGGCTGAGCAAGACGGAGCGGACTTAATCATGCGGCATATCATTTCGCTTTTGCTGGAAAACGAACCGGGTGCATTGTCTCGCGTCGTGGGCCTGTTTTCGCAGCGTAACTACAACATCGAAAGCCTGACTGTGGCGCCAACGGAAGACCCGACACTGTCGCGTCTGACGTTGACCACTGTTGGTCACGATGAAGTGATCGAGCAGATCACCAAAAACCTCAACAAGCTGGTCGAAGTGGTCAAATTGGTCGATCTGTCGGAAAGCGCTCACATCGAGCGCGAACTGATGCTGATCAAGGTCAAGGCTACCGGCGCCCAGCGCGCCGAGATCAAGCGCACCACGGATATCTTCCGTGGGCAAATCGTTGACGTCTCAGCGAGCGTTTATACCGTGCAGCTGACCGGTACGAGCGACAAGCTGGACAGCTTCATTCAGGCCATCGGCACTGCCGCTATCCTGGAAACAGTACGCAGCGGCGTGACGGGCATAGCCCGTGGCGACAAAGTGCTGAGCATCTAATCTCATTTAGCAAAATGGCCTGACGGCCGTGATAACAGGGGAATTTCATGAAAGTTTATTACGACAAAGACTGCGACCTTTCGATCATCCAGGGCAAAAAAGTTGCCATCATCGGCTACGGTTCCCAAGGCCACGCTCAAGCGTGCAACCTGAAAGACTCCGGCGTAGATGTCACTGTTGGTCTGCGTAAAGGTTCGGCCACTGTCGCCAAGGCTGAAGCTCACGGCCTGAAAGTGACTGACGTTGCTACCGCTGTTGCTGCTGCTGACCTGGTTATGATCCTGACTCCGGACGAGTTTCAGTCTCAGCTGTACAAAAACGAAATCGAACCGAACATCAAGAAGGGCGCAACTCTGGCCTTCTCCCACGGTTTCGCGATTCACTACAATCAGGTCGTGCCTCGCGCTGACCTGGACGTGATCATGATCGCGCCTAAAGCGCCAGGTCACACCGTGCGTACCGAGTTCGTCAAAGGCGGCGGTATCCCTGACCTGATCGCTGTTTATCAAGATGCTACCGGCAACGCCAAAAACGTTGCACTGTCGTACGCTTCCGGCGTTGGCGGCGGTCGTACCGGTATCATCGAAACCACTTTCAAAGACGAAACTGAAACCGACCTGTTCGGCGAGCAAGCCGTTCTGTGTGGCGGTACTGTTGAACTGGTCAAAGCAGGCTTCGAAACTCTGGTTGAAGCTGGCTACGCTCCAGAAATGGCTTACTTCGAGTGCCTGCACGAACTGAAGCTGATCGTCGACCTCATGTACGAAGGCGGTATCGCCAACATGAACTACTCGATCTCCAACAACGCCGAATACGGCGAGTACGTGACCGGTCCTGAAGTCATCAACGCTGAATCCCGTCAAGCCATGCGCAACGCTCTGAAGCGCATTCAGGACGGCGAGTACGCGAAGATGTTCATCAGTGAAGGCGCTACCGGCTACCCTTCGATGACCGCCAAGCGTCGTAACAACGCCGCTCACGGTATCGAAATCATCGGCGAGCAACTGCGCTCCATGATGCCTTGGATCGGTGCCAACAAGATCGTCGACAAAGCCAAGAACTAAGTCCCTGCGACGCCGTTCTGCGCTTTGAAAAACGCGGCCAAATGGCCGCGTTTTTTCGTTATGGGGTAAGGTCTGGTATAAAGCTGCATCGTTTGCAGACGAACCCTCGCTGCAGACACCTGTCGAAATTTCTCACACCGTTGCAAGGTAAAAGTCCATGAGCGAACGTCCTGAAGAGCCAAACAAGGCCTCTGACGCCGAAAGCCTGCTACCGATCGATGAACATATTGAAGAAGGGCATGACGCTGAAGGGCGCAAGGTCCGGCACCGAGGCATCTATCTGCTGCCTAATCTGTTCACCACTGCCAACCTGTTCGCGGGTTTCTATTCCATCATCAGCTCCATGAGCGCGCAAAGTGCATTGAGCGCGGGTGATACCGCTGGTGCAAGCAAGTATTTCGCATTCGCCGCGATCGCGATCTTCGTTGCTATGGTTCTGGACGGTCTAGATGGTCGTGTTGCGCGCATGACTAACACTCAGAGCGCGTTTGGTGCTGAATACGACTCCTTGTCCGACATGGTCGCCTTTGGTGTGGCGCCGGCATTACTGGCCTTCGGCTGGGCGCTTGGTGACATGGGCAAGGTCGGCTGGATGGTGGCCTTCATATATGTGGCTGGCGCAGCGTTGCGTCTTGCGCGTTTCAACACCATGGTCGGCAAGGCAGACAAGCGCTACTTCATTGGCCTGGCGAGCCCTGCTGCGGCGGGGGTTGTGGCAGGTACCGTCTGGGCATTCAGCGATTACGGCATCCAGGGTTCAAAGCTGTCGTTCCTCGTGGCGTTGCTGGTCGCGGCTGCTGGCATGTTGATGGTCAGTAACATCAAGTACAACAGCTTCAAGGAGCTGGACCTGAAGGGGCGCGTGCCTTTTGTGGCGATCTTGGCGGTCGTGTTGGTATTCGCCGTAGTGTTCAGCGATCCGCCGCGCATCCTGTTGCTGATTTTCCTCGCTTACGCTGCGTCCGGCCCGATTCAATATTTGTTACGGCTGCGTCGCCGCAAATCAGCCGAGTGATGTAATTTCCCCCATACTCCACAGTCTATTGGTGCATCAGTTCCCTTGGGCCGTGGAGTCATCATGCTAATCAAAATCCCCTCAACGTCCGATTGCAAAGAGTCGGACGTCACCCCCGAATCCTTTTATCTCTCCCGTCGCGCCCTGTTGGGCGGTTCTCTGGCGAGTTTGGCTGCCAGTGCAATTCCGCGTTGGGCCAGTGCGGCCGACCCTTCTCTGTATCCTGATGTCGAGGCCGGTAAAGCTCCGGCCTGGTTTGCCGAAAAACTGCCCGGCACAAAGTGGCAGGCGGTCAACGTCAAAGGCGAGGCGATCACGCCTTTTAAAGACGCGACCCATTACAACAACTTCTATGAGTTCGGCACCGACAAAGGGGATCCAGCGCAAAACGCGGGTTCGCTGAAAACCGAACCGTGGAGTGTTGTGATCGACGGGGAGGTGGGTAAGCCTGGCCGATACGCGCTTGAAGACTTCATGAAGCCTTATCAACTGGAAGAGCGGATTTACCGCCTGCGCTGCGTCGAGGCCTGGTCGATGGTGATTCCGTGGATCGGCTTTCCTATTTCCGAACTGCTCAAGCAGGTCGAGCCGACATCCAAGGCCAAGTACATTCGATTTGAGACGTTGCAGGACCCTAAAAGCATGCCAGGGCAGCGCTCGGGTTTCGCCCTTATCGACTGGCCTTATGTCGAAGGGCTCCGGCTGGACGAAGCGATGAATCCTCTGGCGATTCTCGCGGTCGGCATGTATGGGCGTGAGCTGCCCAATCAGAATGGGGCCCCGTTGCGTCTGATCGTGCCCTGGAAGTATGGATTCAAAAGCGTGAAGTCCATCGTGCGCATCAGTCTGGTCAGTGAGCAGCCAAAAACGACCTGGCAAAGCATTGCCGCAAACGAATACGGCTTTTATGCCAACGTCAATCCCACTGTGGATCATCCCCGCTGGACTCAGGCACGAGAGCGCAGGTTGCCGAGTGGGCTGTTCAGTCCGAACGTAAGGCAAACCGAAATGTTCAACGGCTATGGGGAGGAGGTTGCCTCCTTATATACAGGCATGGATTTAAGGAAGGACTATTGATGCGTTACCCATTCTGGCGCCTGGGCGTCTTTCTGGCAGCGTGCGTTGCTCCGGTCCTGTGGTTGTATCAAGCGTGGATATTTGCTTTGGGGCCTGATCCCGGAAAAGTATTGGTCGACAGGCTCGGCCTGGGCACATTGATCCTGTTACTGATCACGTTAGCAATGACTCCGCTGCAGCGTCTGACCGGCTGGCCTGGTTGGCTCGTGGTCAGGCGTCAGTTGGGGTTGTGGTGCTTTGCGTATGTCTTGATGCACATGAGTGCGTATGCGGTATTTGTGCTGGGGCTTGATTGGTCTCAATTGGGTGTGGAGCTGGTGAAGCGGCCCTACATTATTGTGGGTGCGCTGGCGTTTCTTTGTTTGCTCGCTCTGGCGGTTACATCGAATCGGTACAGCCAGCGACGGTTGGGCGTGCGATGGAAAAAGCTTCACCGGCTTATCTACGTGATTTTGGCGCTTGGGTTGTTGCACATGTTCTGGATTGTCAGGGCTGATCTCAAGGAGTGGTCGTTGTATGCGGTTATTGGGGCGGTGCTTTTGAGTGTGCGAATCCCAATGATTGCTGGACGAATCCCGCGTCTTATAGGCAAGAAGAACAAACTTGCTGGAAAAGGTGCGATAAGGGGTTGACGGCCTCTGGAATCTCTCTATAATTCGCACCTCTTCTGGCGCAGACAGAACGAAAAACTCCTTG
>NZ_JPQU01000012.1 GCF_000737245.1 Pseudomonas syringae
ACCCCGAGACCGCTGAAAATTGACGCATATTCAGAGCCGATCACTCCGGCTCCGTAGATGATAAGGCGGCGTGGCGTATGGCTCAGGGTCAGGATAGTGTCGCTGTCATAAACGCGCGGGTGCGAGAAATCGACATCAGCGGGGCGATAGGGGCGCGAGCCGGTCGCGATGATGAACTGGTTGGCTACCAGCGTTTCAACCATGCCATTGGCACTGA
>NZ_JPQU01000013.1 GCF_000737245.1 Pseudomonas syringae
GTACCTGGCCAAAACCGTTTCGGCCATGCGCGACGTGTGCATCGCGCGTTACGAAGCATTCGGCACCGCTGGCAACGCCTCGAAGATCAAACCGGTCTCCCTGGACGCCATGTTCGAACGCTACGCCCGTGGCGAGCTGGATGCCAAGATCAACTGAGTTGATCGAGCATTGAAGAAACCCGCAGAAATGCGGGTTTCTTTATAGTC
>NZ_JPQU01000014.1 GCF_000737245.1 Pseudomonas syringae
ATCGCCGATGGTAGTGTGGGGTTTCCCCATGTGAGAGTAGGTCATCGTCAAGATTGAATCCCAAAACCCCCGATCGCTGACGCGGTCGGGGGTTTTGTTTGTCCGCTCGAAAACATAGTGCGTTGTCGCACTCCATTGAGGGCCCGGGTAAACCCTAGCCCTCAATGGGCAGCGTATTACTTTGACCTGCACGCCCAGCTCTACAGCACGGCGAAGAATGCGCTCGGCCACCCATTTGGTCAGGTTATAGCCATTTTTTATGTAGATAGGGGGGGTGGCCGCAGCCGGCTGTTCCAGGACATAACCATCGCTTGCCACAGCGCTGGAAGCTGACAGGGTTGAAACGAAGTTGAATATCTTTTTGCGCCGCCCTTCACACAGTTGAAGGCACTCCAGGATCGGCGCGACGTTATCACGAGCCAGTGTTTCGTAGTCCTGCACGTGATTCACGTTGGCAGCGTTATGTACCAGAACGCCGAACTCCAGATTCAAACGTTCATACACTTCATTACTCAACCCCAGGCGCGGCTGGCTAATGTCTGCGGGATATACCGTCACCCGGCTCAGATCGAGATGGTCCAGGCGGTTCTCTTTCAGCGACTCCCGCAAACGCTGCTCTGCCGTTTTCCCGTTACTGCCACGGATCAGGCAAGCCACTTCCGTTGCCCCATGTTCCAGGAGCGCCTCGACGATATGAACCCCGAGAAACCCGTTGGCTCCAGTGACAATTACCTTGCTGACGTCCCCTAACTGGTTAGCAGGCAATACCTTTAGCGCGAGTTTACTATTGGCATCCAGTAGCGCTTGAGGGCTGACACTGCCTGCGACATTTGTCTCGTCTATCAAGCTCGCCAGTGTCAATACGGTGGGTGCCTCTATGAAGCGATTGATGGGAATGCTGCGACCAAACCGCTCGCGGATGGCCAGCAACATCCGCGATAGCAGAATCGAGTGGCCGCCCAGATTGAAAAAGCTCTCGTCTGTAGAAATAACGTCAGGGGAAAATTCCAACAGTTCAGCCCATAGATCTACAAGCTGCCGCTCACTTTCAGTTGCAGGCTCGCGTCGCGATTTTTCGTCGATCACCGCGACCGGTATCTCGAGTAACGACTTTCTATCAAGCTTGCCGTTACTGGAAAACGGCATTGCCGGCAGCAAGGTATAAGCAATCGGCTGCATATATTCGGGCAGCAGCCGTTCGGCATACTCGCGTAATACATGGCTGGGATGTTGGTCCTCAGGAGCCGTTGGCTGAGCCACGAAGGCGAGGACCTGTTGCTGAGCATTGATCACTACTGCGACTTGTCGATACAGGTGGCTGTTACGCAGGCAATGTTCAATTTCTTCAGGTTCAACCCGAAAGCCGCGAATCTTCACCTGATTGTCGCGCCGACCACACAACTCAATGCCCAGCGGAGTCCATCTGCCGATATCGCCACTTCGATACGCGCGAACCCGTTTTGCTCCGCCAAGCGTAAGGTCCACGTAACGCTCGGCAGTCAGAGCAGGATTGTTCAAATAGCCCAGCCCGACCCCGGGACCGATGATATACAGCTCTCCCGGTGTGTTTTCCGGCACAGGTTGCAATTGTTCATCGAGGATCAGCACCTGGCTGTTGGCAATCGGGCCGCCCAAGTTGCGGTTGCTGTTACCGACTTGAAATTGTCGGGCAGTGATCAGCACAGTGGTTTCAGTGGGTCCATAAAGATTATGGAAGCGACAGGTGCCAGCCAGTCGCTCGATAACGTCGGGCTCACAGACGTCACCGCCGGTCATCAACTGCTCAAGTCCCAGAGGTCGGTCCAGTGGCAATATGCTCAACAGGGCAGGTGGCAGAAAAGCATGGCTGATGCCCTGATGAATCAACTCCACCAGCTGTGACGGATCGCGACGCTGGTCCTCGTTGGCAACCACCAGTTCCGCGCCGACAAGCCATGTCGGGAAGATATCAATCACCGACGAGTCAAAGCTCAGCGTGGAGAATTGCAGTACCCGGCTGTGCTCCGATAGCCCCGCATACTCGGCATACCAAGCGGTGAAGTGGCTCAGATTGCGTTGGCTGAGCAATACGCCCTTGGGTTGCCCGGTAGTGCCCGAGGTGTAAAGCGCCATACAGGCGGCCTCACTCTCCACCCTGGCTTGCAACAGACTTTGATCTGACAGGCGCAGATCAATACGGCTGATGTCCAGCGCAGGGAACTCGGCACTCGCCAGCGGATGCGATCCGTCGTGCAGCAGGACTATCGCCCCTGAGTTTTGCAAAATGTATTGCTGACGCTGCAGAGGTTGGCTGGGGTCCAAGGGCAAATAAGTTGCACCGCAGCCCATGATTGCCAGAATCCCCGCAAACAGCGCCGCAGACTTGGGCATGCAGATCCCGATGACTATCGGCGAGCTCGCGTCATGCTCCGCTACCAATGGCAGCAACCAATGCTGGATCGCAACGCTGTGCGCGTACAGCTCGTGGTAGCTGATGCGTTGATCTCCGAAGTTCAGCGCAACGCGGTCGCCATGTCGGCGCAGACTCTCATCCAGACGAACAATCAGGGGCAACCTTGATATTTCGAGCAGCGCCGGTGTCTCGGTTTTATTAAAACGATGCTCAAACATCAAATGGTCGATAGCCTGCAAGCCGTACTGATGTGCGCTTCTTGGCGGGTCGACAGTGAGGGCCGAGGCGAGATAGCCCGAGTCCCGAGACGCGCGGCTGACCTGCGATGCAGCCATGCTGATAACAGCGGTCATTGCCGCGTCGCGCAGCATGCGGCCATTTCCAGAAGGCTCATTGGGCAGTACGTGACGAGCGATCAAATGCTGTGCAGTCTTTGAGCCGTACCAGCAAAGAATCTCCAGAGATGGCAGTTCCTTTTCTGCCCCGTTGCTCATACCCACCCGCAAGGCCAGCCGGTCATGGCCAGAAGCTGTGATTTCCAGCGTACCGTCGTCTATCAACAGCGCAGTTTCCGTGATCGAAACGCCATCCAGCTCCATTTGATCAGTCAGCCGCTGCAGGTGATGGCCGTGGCATTGCAGTTCCTCTGCCAGTTCACTCAGGGCCAGACTGTGACCGATGAGCACAATCTCCAGGCGTCTCATGGCCGCACCTCCTGTGTCGGCAGATAGCTCGCAAGGGCCGTTTGAATACAGGGCGAATCGAGCATCGAGCTGGTTTTGAAGAACCTCACAATGTTGCCAATCAACGGATGATGGTGGTTGATCGGGAAGCTCACTGCGCGGGTTTCGTCTTTCAAGGCCTGCTTGACCAAGGGCGATGTTTGCAGGTGGTCAATCAGGACGAAATCGAAGCCGTTCTGGATCTCATTGGTCAGATAGTGAGCAATGAACACCGGCATGATCTGGGCAATGCAATGGCGATCCTGTTCCGGGGCGCCGTGCCAGTAGATACGCACTAACCGCGCCCAGAAGCCGGAGTGACGGCCTTCGTCCAGTAAATGGTCGGCCATCAGCCCCTTGATGGACGTTTTAACCGAACCATCTTTGGCGAATGCGGCAACATCATTGGTCACCGTGTTTTCAGCGATGGCGACGCAAATCAGTTCCACCGCACTGCGCAGGTGATCCGGGGCAAGCGCCAGCGCCGCAGGAATGGCACGGCTGAGCTCGATTTCCCTAGGCAGGGCAATGGGTTCAATGCCCGTAAGGCCAATGGTCTGCTGCATGAAGTCCATGGCGACCAACGCGTGATAGTCCTCATCGACCACGACGGTCATTGCGTCAAAGCGACAGGCAAACGGGAAGGGGATTGCGAACCTGTTCTTGGCGATGCTGCGGGCGGTCTTGTCGACGATTTCAGTCTCGAAGATCACCACATCATTGATGAACTTGTAGAGGCTCTGCACCAAGGCATAGTCGCGCAGATGCGGGCATTCACGTGTGAAGGTTTCGCTCAGCACCAAGGGCTGGCGGCTGAGCGGGTATATGAGTTTGTCATCGTCTTCAACCATGCGCCGAGGCCGCGTACGGATGGCAGCGCGGTCTTCCCAGGCGTCGACGAACGACACATATTCTTCGGCTTTCATGACGGCGTCCTTGTCGGTTCACAGCCCGGCAATCGGGGTAGATAGGGAGGTACATGTGGATGTGTGAGTCTGACCGCGCATGCTGACGCGAAGCTTGTCCCACAATGTGATACGGCTCTCGACTGCGGCAATGGCGGCCTGGCAGGCTTCGCGCGCTCGTTGCTCGTCTCCAGCGACTAACCGTGCAACCAGCTGTTGCGCTGCAGGGCCATGTTCGCCCGCGTCGACGTCAATGTGGCGTTGCAGGTAATAGCGGAAAGTGGGGGCTTGATGGTTTGTGATGCCCCAGTCATCAAGGATGCGTTGGAACATCAGTGGGATGACACTCTCGCGCCCGTGCAAAAAAGCGGCAGCCACACAATGCGCAGGAGCGTTCAGGGCAGTATCCAGCGTGTGACTGACGAATCCGGATGCAGGCTCGCCCGCATCGATGCTCCGTAGCGCGGTCGTGTAATGCATCCCTTGCGCCTGAAGCGAAACAAAGCGCTCCACCTGTGCGGTGCTGGCTCCGATCTCCCGCATGGCGTCCAGGTACAGTTCAAAATGGCTGTAATGGCCTTCGCCCCGCTTGTCGTCAGACTCCTCTCCCAGCACGATTTCGTTGATCAATCGGGCGGCGGCTGCGTCCTTTGGCGGTAGCCAAGGCAGCTGCGTGCAGGTCAGTTCCTGTTGCAGCCGTTTGGTCAGCGACATGAAGTCCCATACGGCGAATACATGGGTTTCCATAAACCGTTTAAGTACCTCCAGCGTATCAATCTCCGCGAAGACCGGATGGTTTCCTAGTTCGGTTTTCTTGCGTAACAATAATGAGTCCTGGTAATACATGGCGATCCCTCGTTTAAATATTTTAACCTGTGGTAGGTATTGATCTGACTACTAGGTTTAGTTCCGGGTGTTACATCGAAGATCTGTCTGTTGAAGTCAGCATGGACCGATGGCCCCTGCGCCTGAAACAGGCTGTAAGTCAGCATCTTTAGCTGGCTGGCCGACGCCAGGGCTGCACATGCTCCTGGCAACCAGTCGCCCTTGGTGAGCAGGGCTCGGCATCCGGTTTCGTGGGGCGATGCAGTGCACGAGCTAAAACTTAGATCAGGATCAAGTTGTGGTGCAAACTATTTTTTAATTATTTTAAGTTTGGAGAAACTGAGGTTGAGTGCGTCGATATAAAACTTCTTGTCGATGTTTTATAGGGCTGTAAGCAACTCTTCCAACGGATGGGGGTCGGAATTATAAATAATGAGCTCATGCCTCGCTCAGCGTTGCTTTGAAACTGAATAATCAATAATTTTGTATTTCAAGGGGCAGTGATGGAAGTTAATGCCATCCACTTCTATTGCCCGTGCACGAACTCCTTTTCTATGTGGGTATAACTTTCTGGTGGCTGGCTAACGGACGGTCGCCCGTATCAACTTGTCCTGCGCTGACGTTGTCTTGGCGAGTTTGACTCATTAAACCGGCAGACTGGACCTGCGTGAATAGGACAAACCGCGATAAGAAACGAGGAAAGAAAGATAAAGCTGGCGGGTGAGAGTAGCTGGCTGAGCAGCCGTGCTGTTGATGGTTCAGGCTAGGCTCGCCGGAAAGGTCGAGCCAGACGCTATCAGGCGTTATCGGGCTCTTTATGATTTGTCGTGGATGCTGTGTTGGCCGCCAGGGAGTCCAGATAGCGAGTGACTGCCTGCACACCGCGGTTGAGATGCACGATCAGAGCGTTGACGGTTTCTTCCACCTTTCTGGCTTGGGCAAGCCTGAGCAGTTCCCAATGGTCATCCTGAGCCAGTTTGCCCAGGCCCATTTTTGCCAGGTTAAAACGCAGAAAGCGTTCCTCTTCATTCAGACCCAGCTCAACCAGCCCCATCAGACGCTTGTTCCCGGCTTTGGCGTACAGACACATATGAAACTGGCGGTTCAGCCTGCCCATTTCGGTGTAATCGGTTTCCACCTCCATCCTCTCGATGTAGTGTCGGGCTTGCGCCAGATCGTCGTCGTCAAGTAACGGGATGGACAGTCGTAGCGCTTCGCACTCGTGAAGGATGCGCAAGGCATAGGCTTCAACCGCGTCTTCTCCGATCAGGGGCGCGACTACCGCACCCTTGTGTATTTCGACGTGCACCAGAGACTGCGCTTCGAGTTGGCGCAACGCTTCGCGCACCGGCATGCGGCTGACGTTGAACAGCGTGGCCAGTTCCTGCTGACGCAATGGGGTTCCGGCAGGCAATCGGCCGTCAATAATGGCGGTGCGCAGTGTCTCTTCAATCACTGCACGTGCCCTGTGGGCCGCAGGCGTTTCATCACCGATGATAGTGCTCAGGACACTTTGTTTAGTTGGAGTGCGCATAGCCTTTGTTCTTCATAAGTACTCTTGATTGGACCGTTGACCTTTGCCCTCGACGATGGATGTCCAGATAAAGCCTCAATTGGTCTCTGATGACTGAGGCATGGCCGTGCGAGCGCTGATGAAGCATAGCGTGCCTCCCAGCATCGTGAGTCCGGCCAAGACATAGAACATCGTTATCGCAGGGGTATGGATAAGTAGATAGCCACAGATCACCGGGCTCAGCGCCCCACCGAAAGCAGCGAGGTTCTGTGCGCCGTAGTAACTGCCGCGCAATGCTTCGGGCGCTATGGTATCGACGAACAAATACTCGGCGGGGTAAATAATCATTTCACCCAGGGTGAAAATGAACATCGCGATACACCACGCCATCAGGCTGCTGGAAAAACTGAAGCCGATCAGGCCACAGACGAAAAACCCGACGCCCAAGGCAATCCAGTAATGCATCTGCTCCCGCTTGAGCCATCGTCCGATCTGGTACTGCATGAGGATCACTGTCAGAGCGTTGCAGGCCAGCACCGCGGAGAGGATTTTTAACGCATCTTGAGGTGCCTGTGTCACCAGCAGGAACTGTGACAAATACAGCGTGAAGCGGCCGTGAACGATAGTGCTCAACAGGCTGCCCCCGGTGAACAGAACCAGAATGCGGTCGCTTTTCAGAGTGCGCAGGGTGTCGAAGAAGCTTTGGGGCTTGGAGTGCCCATCACGCTGGGTCGGGGCAATGCCGATCATGAGAAAGACGCTGCCGAACGCGATGGCACTGGCGATCAGGAACGGTGCCAAGGGGAAATAACCGGCAATGATCACGCCGAGCATCGGGCCTGTCGCATAACCAATGTTGGTCAGCGTATAGCGGAGGGAAAATACTTTGGCCCGCAGGCCAATCGGCAGATTTTCACTGATGATTGCCTTGGAGCCGATGAGGAACAACGCCGATGCGGCTTCGGTGACCACCAGGGTCAGGGTGGTCAGATACACGTCGTGGGCCAATGTCAGCAGGGCAAAGCCGATGGCGCTGGAAAGCATCGCCACGATCAGCAGTTTGCGCTTCTCCAGCCTATCAATAATGTAGCCGCCATATAGCCCGAGCAGTGTCGCCAGGAACACAGCAATGCCCATCAGTAAACCGACATCCTGCTGATCCAGGCCCAGTCGGGTGCTCAGAAACAGGGTCAATAACGGGCTGGTGATCGCACGGCTGACAACGATCGTCAGGGAGCAGATCAGCAGGCGGCGTATGACAAGCGAGTACGTGGCCACGCGGTGCTATGTCCTTGTTGTTGTCAGTTGCGCACTGCAGAAATGAAGCTTTGCGTGCGAGGGTTCTGCGGGCTCAAGAGGATGTCTTCCGGGCTGCCGCTTTCGACGATCTGGCCGCCGTCCATGAACACGATTCGGTTGGACACTTCACGGGCGAATCCCAACTCATGCGTGACTACCATCATGGTCATGCCTGAGTGCGCCAGGTCGCGCATGACCGACAGGACCTCACCGACCAGCTCCGGATCAAGCGCTGATGTGGGTTCATCGAACAACATCAGCCGGGGGCGCATGGCCAACGCCCGGGCAATGGCGACACGTTGCTGCTGGCCGCCGGACAGCTCGATCGGATAGGCATCGCGCTTCTCCGCCAGGCCAACCCGTGCGAGTAATTCAAGGGCGTGCTCGTGGGCTTCCTTGGGTGAGCGCTTAAGCACCTGGCAGGGGCCTTCGACGATATTTTGCAGTACCGTCATATGCGGGAAGAGGTTGAAGCGCTGGAACACCATGCCAGTGGCAAGCCGTTGGCGGGCGATCTGTACGTCCGTCAGTTCATGCAGCCTGTTGCCGACGATGCGATAACCCACCAGCTCGCCATCGACCCACAAGCCTCCCTTGTCGACGCGCTCAAGCTGATTGACGCAGCGCAGCAAGGTGCTCTTGCCCGAACCTGACGGGCCTATCACGCACAATACTTCGCCTTGCTCGACTTCCAGGTTGATATCGTTGAGGGCGTGAAAACTATCGTAGAACTTATGCACATTGACGGCTTTGACGATGTTTTGCACGGTGACTCTCCCTAGGCCGTCGAGAAGCATATGGGTAATGGGTTTTGGAATGGGTACGCACTGTTTTCTACACGGCTCACCCATGCGTACGTCTGAGCAATATGGCAGGTTTTATCCTATTTAAATCAGGCAATTGCACTGCGTTAGATAATTATGTGGCGGTTGCCAAGCCGCAGTGGGTATGGTCATTATTGCGCTCGGCTATATTCGTGCTTGAGGTTAGAGCCTGTTGAATATGGCAAATGAGGTCAATCAGTTTTATGGAAACGCCACTTTCCAATTCCGCCAACTTGCCCTCCGCGCCGGGAAATCGGCCTGCGCTCTCGCTTAGTGGCCTGGATTTCAAGCTATTGAGGGTGTTCAAGGCTGTGGTCGAGGCGGGCGGTTTCAGCGCCGCCCAGAATGAGCTGAATGTCGGGCTGGCGGCCATCAGCAAGCAGATTTCCGATTTGGAAATCCGCCTCGGCATGCGCTTGTGTACCCGAGGGCGTGAAGGTTTTTGCCTGACCGAGGAAGGTCGGTTGGTTTACCAGGCGTCTATTGACCTGTTTGCTTCTGTGGACAGTTTTCGTGACCGGCTCAGTTCTGCCCAGAATGAATTGATTGGTGATTTGAGCATCGGCGTGATTGATAACACCCTGCAAGACAAATACTCGCCGCTGATCAAGGCGCTGCGCACCCTGCATGATGAAGCGCCGAAAGTCAGACTGCGTTTGCATGCTACCCAGCTCGACGATATTGAGCGTGGGGTTGTGGAAGGGCGATTGAGCCTGGGCATTGTTCCCGTTTACCAGCGCCGTGAGGAGTTTGATTACTTCCCGTTGTACCAAGAAATATCCAGCGCCTATTGCTCGAGCGAGCACCCGCTGTTCAGTAACGATCCGGCGCAGATCGATGTGGATGTGTTACGCGGCTATGAAGTGGTCAATCATCGTTATGCGATCCATGGCGACAAAGCCAACTTCGTGACCCTCGATGCTCAATCGGCTACGGCATCTCAGGTCGAGGCGGTCGCCATGCTGATCCTCACCGGGCGTTTCATTGGTTTTCTGCCCGATCATTTTGCCGAGCACCTGGTGCGTGACGGCCTGCTGCGCGCCCTGCGCCCGGATCTGATCAACATTGGTACAGACATCAACATGATCCTGCGCCGCAACGCGCCTCGCAGTCCATTGGTCAAGGCTTTTGCAGCGGCGCTGAAGGTTGATCTGAAGCCATCTCCGTAGGAGCTGTCGAAGGCTGCGAATGGTGTTGTCAGCGGTGACGCTCTCACAGATTGTGCTGATCGGCGCACGGTTTGTTTCATGCGGTAAATAATGACCACCTGGCGGTTGCGTTTCATCTCCATGCTTTGGGGGAGAGCGAGAGGTTGCCAATCGCTTGTGTGTTATTTATTGTAGATACGTTAATTGATGCAGATAACCTACGATCCCAGAAAGTTGGAGCGCAAAGGGGAGCTGCGTGGCTTGCCTTTCGATATCGTCGAGAACTTCGATTGGTCATGCACGCTAATTGCCGAGGATCTTCGCCATGATTACGGCGAGAAGAGATTTCAGGCATTAGGGTTCATTTCAGACAGGCTGCATATGCTGATATTCACCTATAGAGGCCCGGCGCTGCATGTCATCAGCCTTCGTAAAGCTAACCGGCGAGAGATAAAACGCTATGAGCAAACGAATCGACCCTGAACAGACGGATCAAGAAAACCCCGAATGGACGGATGAAGACTTTGCGCGGGCCCGGCCTGCGGCTGAGGTTTTGAGTGAAATTTTTGGACCAGCCCAAGCAGCAGAAATGCTTAAGCCAAAAAGGGGGCGGCCAACTGTTGCCAAGCCTAAAGAGCAGGTAAGTCTACGGCTTGATCCAGCAATCATTGAAGCGTTCCGTGCATCAGGCAGCGGATGGCAAACCCGCATCAATACGGCGCTTGCTGCATGGCTCGAAGAACACGACCCGGAGGAACTGAAAACAGCCTGACCCTAAGTGCAGGCTGTATCAGCGCGTATCAGCCCTTCATCCCCGGCAAGCCCCAGCTCTGCAGCGGAAAGTCAGCCAGTGAGCCGAGCAGCAGGTCCGCGTGCTCATATTGCTCCACCGGCATGTGTGAATCCGGCACCGCGACGGCGTACATGCCGGCCGCTTTCGCAGCTGTGACGCCGAAAGGCGAGTCTTCGAACACCAGGCAGTCAGCAGGGTCCACGCCCAGACGCTGGGCTGCGACCAGGAAAATGTCTGGCGCGGGCTTGGCGGCCGTGACGTGCGGATCATCGGCAGTCACGACGGTTTCGAACAGCTCGAACCAGGCGCGATGCATTTCGGTTTTTGCGTGGAAGTAGTGCACAGACGAGCTGGTGCCCACGGCGATGGGAATATTGTTCGCCGCCAGATGCCGTACCAACGCTTCAGCACCGTGCATGGCCGCCGCCTTCGGGAAACGCTCGTCCAGCATCGGCGCACGGATGTCCAGAAACTCATCGATGGACAGTGGCAGCTCCAGCTCCTGAATCACGAACCCGGCAAAATCCCGAGCGCCGCGGCCAATGGTGTGCTGCTTCACAGCCCAGTCGAACGTGCGGCCATAACGGCTGGCAATCAGATGGGTCACCTCGGTGTAAATCCCTTCGGTGTCCAGCAACAACCCGTCCATGTCGAAAATCACAGCCTTGATCGGGCCTCGTTCGCTTCGCTGTTCAGTCATCGTTTTCAATCCTGTTTTTTCAAACCTGCGACCAGCCTAACTTCTGTAGGAAGAGTATTGCTACCCATGTCTGAATCCGGAGGTCCTGCAACCAAATACGGCGCCTGCTGCCCAAACCCTGTCGAAAAGGAGCATTCGTACACAGATTGGGGAAGCGCCTTGGGTCTTTTTGAAGCCGTCGATGGTAATATTTCGCGACTTTTTGACCCTTGAAGCGAAATTCCGCTACAGGTTCAGGGACGAAAATTTCACTTATCAGAAACGGATCTCTTCGAGTCGACCCATGAATAAATCAGCAGGTATTGCAGCAGGCGTCATCATTATTGTCGGGGCACTGGCCACCGGCGGCGCGTGGTACACCGGCACCCGACTCGAAGATGTATTACGCGATTCGATCCAGCAAGCCAATCAGGAAATGGCCGCCTCGCTCAAGGGCAGCGAAAGCAGCATGGTCATTGATCTGGTTTCTTTCGATCGCCGGGTGTTTAGCAGCACCGCCCAATACCGCGTGGTCATCCATGACGAAAACATGTCCCAGGACGGCAAAGATGCTGAATTCCTGTTCGTCGACAATATCGAGCACGGGCCGCTGCCGTTTTCTCGCCTGAAAAGCTTCAAGCTTCTGCCGGTCATGGCGCAGAGCAATTTCGCGATGGAAAAAAGCCCGAGCGCCGAAAAATGGTTCGCCATGAGCAAAGGCGCAAGTCCGGTCACGGGACACGCCAGCATCGGTTACGACCGCGCGGCTGCCGGTACCTTGCTGCTATCGCCGCTGGAAATGAACGACAGCGATGGCAAGTTCGTCTTCTCCGGACTTGAAGTTGATGTAGAAGCCAGTGCAGATGCCGAGAAACTGAAGCTGACCGGCAAGATGGATAATCTGCAGCTCAACGTCACTTCACCCGAAGGTGAAGTCGCCGTTGGCGCGAAGAATCTGAGCTTTGACAGCGGTGGTACCAAAGGCAAGTCCGGTTTCTATCTGGGGCACAGCAATCTGAAAGTCGATCACGTCCTGGCTCAGGTTGCAGGACAGGCGCCGATCGTTCTTACGGACGTGGTTAACACCAACCTGGCGCAGGAAGAGGGCGGCAATCTTGCAGCCCAGGTGAGCTATAACGTCGGCATGATCAATTACAACGGCAAGGACGTGGGCGCGCTGCAATCCGGGTTCAAGATCAGCAATTTCGATGTGGCGGCGACCCAGGCCCTGTATCAGCTGTACCAGACCAAGATCCTGCCGCAGCAACAGGCTGCTATCGCCGAAGATCGCAAATTCGAACTGCAACTTAGCCCCACGGATCAAGAGTGGATGAATGCCGAAGTTGCCAAAATGCTCGCGGCGAGACCGCATATCGAACTTGAAAAACTCGCCCTGAGAACCGCCAACGGCGAAAGCCACATGCGCATCGCTGTGGATCTTGCCAACCCAGGATCAACCGATCAGCCTTCGGCGGAAGTCGCGAAAAACGCCATCGGCCTGCTGGATGCCAAAGTCGTGTTGTCCAAACCGATGATCAGCGACCTTGCTACCCTGCAAGCCACCCTGGGCGGGCAGACGGATCCGGCAGCGATTGCCGAGCAAGCCAAGGCGGCCAGCGAAATGGTCGGCGCCATGGCAGTCATGCTGCAAGTGGGCAAAGTGGAAGGCGACAACATCGTTTCCAGCCTGACCTACGCCAATGGCATGGTCGACTTCAATGGCCAGAAAATGACCCCGGAAGAGTTCCTGTCGCTGGTCATGAGCAAAGTGATTGCGATGCGGATGCAGTAAGGATTCGCACGCAGCATGTGGTAAGGCAGTCTCCTGTGGGAGCGACCGGGGTGGCGCTCCACCTTGCTCGCGAAGGCGATGTCCGGATTTGAAGGTATGTGTGACTGGTCCGGCCCCTTCGCGAGCAAGCTCGCTCCCACCGGAGTGATCTCAATATTGGTGCGACGACGTGGGACCGGCTTTAGCCGGGAAGAGGCCAGTACATCTACCCGATATTTATCGTCTGAAATGCCGTCTTCCCGGTTGAAGCCGGTCCGGCGTCTTCACATCCGCTCGCGAGCAACCATAGATCCCCCACAGGGCCCGCATATCACTGGTAGGAGCAAACTGTTCGCGAGGCTCTATTACCTCCTAAACCGGCGGCTGACGAGGAATATCAAGCGGTGTTTCGTGGGCGTCGATTTCCGGGCGAACGTTGCGCGAGGAAATTTCAGTGCGTAGCTGTGGCAGGCTTTGTGGGTATTGCTTGGCGATAAACGCAATCAGCCGCTCGCGCATATGGCAGCGGGCGTCCCAGCTACGTGATGAGTCTGCCGAGCTGAGCAATACCCGCAATTGCATGGCCTTGGCGTTAGTGTCGGCGACCTGCAATACGCAAACCCTGCCGTCCCATAGATGTGGAATATCCTCACAGATGCGTTGCACTTCGGCCCGCAGTTCTTCCACTGGCAGCGAATAATCCACCCAGACGAACACTGAGCCGATGAGGCTTGAGGTGGCGCGGGTCCAGTTCTGGAACGGTTTCTCGATGAAGTATTGCAGCGGTACTACCATGCGCCGCTCGTCCCAGATCTTGATCACCACGTAAGTCCCGCTGATTTCCTCTACGCGGCCCCATTCACCTTCAACAATGACAACGTCGTCCAGCCGGATAGGTTGCGAAATGGCGATTTGTAGCCCCGCAATCAGGTTGCCCAGCACAGGTTTGGCCGCAAAGCCCGCTGCCAGCCCCGCCAGGCCAGCCGATGCCAGCAAGCTGGTACCGATCTTGGCCACGGGCGGAAAGCTCATCAGGATGAGCCCGGTACCGAACAGCAGAACCAATGCGTTGACGCAGCGCACCAGGACTCTGACTTGCGTCTGGATGCGACGCGCATGCAGGTTGTCCTCGATGTCCAGCGGATTGCGGATGGCAACTGCCTCGCCGACAGCCTTGACGCAGCTCAGGATCAGCCAGGTAAATCCGGCGGTGACCAGCAGGCCATTAACGTGCCGAACCGCATCGATCAGTCGCAGATCATCATCAGCGGATGTCCAGACAGTCTGCAGCGCGAGCAAAGGCAGTAGCCATAAGGTTGGGCTGGCTGCGCGATAGATAAGTTGTTGCGGCAGCACGTAAGAGTTGGCGATACGTCGCAAAACGCTGAGGGTCACCCAGCGGATCAGCAGCGCCAGCAGAACAGCGAATGCAGCGACGATCAGGGTCTTGAGCCACGGCAGAGGTACAGCCTCCAGCCAGCTCTGGGGCAACAGGTGTTCCATTGGGGGTACTCACAGCAGGAATGACTTTAAGCCGAGCGACCCCTAACAGTCGGGCCGCCAGCTGCGATGGCTTAAGTTGCCTGCAAGTTGTGAGCCCCATTGCCTATCAATTGTTCCCCGATGGCCGAACGGTTAGCGATTGAGCTGGTTTGGTCGCACAGCGATGGGGCCGCAGCTCTGCGTCCACTTGATGCGCAATCACTTGCTCAATGAACGCCTCGCAATCGTTGAAGCTGGTATCGACCGTGAACTCGGGACTGATCGGCGCTTCGTATGGGCTATCAATGCCGGTGAAGTTCTTGATCCGGCCTTCCTGCACGGCGCGATACAAACCCTTTGCGTCCCGACGTGCGCATTCGGCCAACGGCGTGCTGACATGCACTTCAATGAACTCACCCGCAGCAAGGCTCGCCCGCACCGCATCGCGGTCGGCCCTGAAGGGAGAGATCGCCGAAACAATGACGATAAGGCCAGCGTCCACCATGAGCCTGGCGACTTCCGCAATGCGTCGAACATTTTCATGGCGGTCGGCGTCGGTCATACCCAGATCATGACAAAGACCCTGGCGCAGGCGGTCGCCATCCAGCAGATAGCTGTGCAGCCCGTTCTCGTGCAGGGCTTTGTCCAGCCGGTTGGCCAGCGTGGACTTGCCTGCTCCGGACAAACCCGTCAGCCAGATACAGCTAGCCAATTGGCTCTTCATGCCTTCACGTTGCGCTTGGTCAACGCACAAAACGGGGGCGACCAGTAGCGGGGGATTGTTGAGCGCAGGCTTAGTCATAGGCGAATAGCTCGTAGTCGCGCGCATACACTTCCCGGACTCGGCGCCGGGTCGCGGCTGAGCAGAAGTCTTTGGACTGATGGGCGGGGCGCGGGGATTGATTGATGTGCGGCAGTTCAGCTTTTGTATGCAAGTGAATGCACAGTCTGTGGAAGTCCGCGCTCATATTTTCCTGACGCCCGATGAAGTCCAGGTTGATATGGCCCATGGAGTCTTGCAGGAAGTAGTGTTGCGGCGCGAAATGTATCTGTCTTGATATATTCTCGGTGCGCAGCCAATCATCTACAAAGGCGTCGAAATCTGAATAACGGTTGACCAGTTCATGTGCTGATTTGTCACGGTGTTGAGCTTCTTGCAGCAAGTAACTGTATGCAGAATGTACTCTTTGTAACGGATCGCGTACAAACGCGAACTTGAAGTAGTTCACATAGCGTTCATTGAACTGCTTCTCATACCAGTACAGCGGCATATGCCCGGTAGGAGTGCTTCCGAATAGGGCTTTGGCCACGCTGCTTCCAGCGCATTTCGGGACATGGATGAACACACACTCCAATAGATCAAACGCTTCGGGGAAGCGGTTCTTGCCAGACAGCGTTTTGTTGACCACTTGCCTGTCAACAATCGGCAGGCGATCGAGTAGTAGTTCACGCTGCGACCTTGGAATTAACTTCCAGAGTAAGCGGTTCATGTGGAGTACCTGAAATCTGAGGCATTTAAGACGCGTAGATTACAAGTTATTCATGATTGAAGAGTTGAAGTTTGCATAGAATTTACATTCCTGCTGCATGTAGCGAAATGTTCGAATGTGTAAGTTAATTGTTACTTGTCTTGGGGCGTCGGTATGGTTGTTGCGGCTGGGGTTTATGACAGGCAACAAAAAACCCGCCGAGGCGGGTTTTCTTCAAAACCATTCCAACATCCTGTCGGTAAGCCCTCCGGGCCATGGCCGATCATCCTTGATCCTGTGCGCGTCCTGCGCAGCAGCTGTTGGATCCAATCTTACGCAGAACCCGGATTGTAGGACAGGGCGAATCGCCGTCAATCCGTGTAAGCCTTTCGCTATAGATGATAGTTATTCTCATCTCTAGGCCTGCCCCGAGTTATTTGATTGGCTTTTCGCAATATTCCGTAACAAATGTCGGGCGCGGCCTTGAGTAGAGGCAATCCGAAGTGAACAATGTAATGCCACGCATTCCTATTGAGATTTACTGATGTCCCTGCGCTCCCGTTTTTTGGCTTGGCTATTCCTGCCATTGTTTGCAGCCAGCAGCCTCAACGTGCTGGCCGACGCCACCGATGGTGCGGCACAAGCACTGCATTTGCTCGATTACATTGGCGCGGATTACCCGTCGACAGTGGCCGAGGGCAAGGTTGTCGACGATGCCGAATATCGAGAGCAGGTGGAGTTTCTGAGGGTTCTGCAGGGGCTGGTCGTTGCACTGCCTGAGCGCACGGAGCGAGGTGAGCTTGAAAAAGGCGTCGCCGGTCTCGCCGATGCGGTCGCAAAGAAAAACGACGGCGCTGTTGTGGCGCGTCAGGCGCGTCAATTGGGGGCTCGCCTCGCGGTTGCCTATGAAGTGAGCCAGGCCCCGGTGATCACGCCCGATCCAGCCCGTGGTGCACCGCTTTTCGCTCAGCATTGCTCGGTTTGCCATGGCGACACGGGGGCTGGCGATGGTCCGGCCGGGATTGGCCTGGAGCCGCCGCCAGCCAATCTGCGCGACGTGGCCCGCCTTGATCGGTTAAGCCTGTACGACATCTACAACACCCTTGGTCTGGGCATCTCCGGCACCGATATGCCAGCGTTTGCCGATCAGCTGGACGACCGTCAGCGCTGGGATATCGCCACTTATATCGCCGGCTTTAGCGCTCAGCCAGTTGCGGCACCGAGCAAGACATTCAACCTTGCCGATCTGGCACGGCAGACGCCTTCTGAAGTGCGCGCCGCTGAAGGCGAGCAGGCAGTTGTGACCTTCCGCGCTCAACGTGCCCAGCCGCCGCAGGTTCAGCGCGGCCCGGCGCAATTGCTCGATTACACCAGCCAGACCTTGGACAAGAGTCTGGCTGCGTATCGCTCGGGTGATCACGAACAGGCCTACGACTTGTCTGTGGCAGCGTACCTGGAAGGTTTCGAGCTGGTGGAAAGCTCGCTGGACAACGTCGACGCGAATGTTCGCAAGGACACTGAAAAAGCCCTGATGGCTTATCGGCAGTCTTTGCAGGATGGATTGCCGCTTGAGCAGGCTGTGCAAAAGCTGGATTTCGCCAAAAGCAAACTCAAGGAGTCCGCAGGCCTGCTGGGTAGCGATGGCTTGAGTACTTCGCTGAGCTACATTTCCGGCTTGTTGATTCTGCTGCGTGAGGGCCTGGAAGCGATTCTGGTCCTGGCCGCGATTCTCGCCTTCCTGCGCAATACCGGGCAGGAATCGGCGGTGCGCAGCGTGAATATTGGCTGGGGCCTGGCCCTGCTGGCCGGGCTCGGAACCTGGGCGCTGGCGGCGTATGTGATCGATGTCAGCGGTGCCCAGCGCGAATTGCTCGAAGGCGCGACTGCATTGTTCGCCAGTGTGATGGTGCTGTGGCTGGGCGTCTGGATGCATGACCGTCGTCATGCCGCAGCCTGGCAGGATTACATCAAGAGCAGTCTGGTGGGCGGTAGCGGGCGCTTCGGTTTCGCGATCCTGGCGTTCTTCTCGGTTTATCGCGAGCTATTCGAAGTCATCCTGTTCTACGAAACCCTGTGGTTGCAGGCCGGTCCCGCTGGGCATAACGCGGTGTTGGCGGGCGGCGCCACGGCGCTGGTGTTGTTGATTGGCCTGGCGTGGGTCATCCTGCGCGGATCGGCAAAACTGCCACTTGCCCTGTTTTTCGGCATCAACGCAGCGCTGCTGTGTGCGTTGTCGGTGGTATTCGCCGGACATGGCGTCAAAGCGCTGCAAGAAGCTGGCATTTTCGGCACACGCCCAGTGCCGTTCTTTGAGTTCGACTGGCTCGGTATTCATGCCGACGCCTACTCTCTGAGCGCGCAGTTCGTTGCCTTGCTCGCCATCGCGGTGTTGTATGGCCGTAGCTGGTTGGCAGAAAAGCGTAGAACGCAGGTGGCGTGACCCTACCATCTGTAGGCGCTCACGAGCAGCGCGAGGCAGCGATAGCGGTTTTCCTTACTACCGCTATCGCTGCCTCGCGCTGCTCGTGAGCTCCTACAGGGACCTGCTCAATTTTATAAAGAGGAACCCCCATGCGCGTCTGGATCGATGCCGACGCCTGCCCCAAGGCAGCCAAGGATCAAGTCATCAAGTTCGCTCTCAAACGTCAGTTCGAGGTAGTGCTGGTCGCTGGGCAGAGTCAGATCAAGCCCACTTACAGCCTGGTCAAACTGATCGTGGTGCCCAGCGGTCCTGATGCCGCAGATGATTATCTGGTCGAACACGCGGTGCCCGGCGAGCTGGTGATCTGCAGCGACGTGCCCCTGGCCGATCGGCTGGTGAAAAACGGCGTCGCAGCGCTGGACCCGCGAGGCAAAGAGTTCGACGCGCAGAACATGGGCGACCGTCTGGCAGTGCGCAATCTGTTCACTGATCTGCGTGAACAGGGCCAGATGGGCGGTGGTCAACCTCCTTATGGCGACCGGGAAAAACAGGCCTTCGCCAACACCCTGGACCGGATTCTCACTCGTCTCACCCGCTGAATCTACCCATGAACCATGCCCCCTAAAACGGTGCACGCCCGCCTCAGAATGAATCACTCTGCACAGTCCTCGGTAAAAGTACCGGTCAGAAGTGTGCAGGGTGAACACTTCCCGATATCACTTCTGCCCGCTTCTTTCTGCTTCACAGCGTTGTCCGGAAACGGCCTGGTTATTGCTCTGGCACCAGCCTGTCATTGAGTCCGAATACCAACCTGTTGATGTGGAGAAAACCCTATGAGCTCACCCAGCGAGTTTCCCCTGAGCGAAGCCCCGCGTGAAGGACGCAAAGGGCTGCTGTCGATTTCCATGGTGTTGTTCAGCTTTACGTTCTTCACCGGGACCATGTTCGCGGGCGCCAAGCTGGGTATGGCATTCAACTTCGTCGATATGCTGTGGATCGCGACGATTGGCAACAGCCTGTTGGCAATCTACGCGGCGGCGCTGGCATTTATCGCATCGCGCAGCGGGCTGAATACCGTGTTGATGGGGCGTTTCTGCTTTGGCGAGTCCGGCAGTCGGCTTTCAGATGTCCTGCTCGGATTCGCCGAGCTGGGCTGGTACGCCTGGGGCACGGCGACGGTGGCCATTGTGCTGGTAAAAATGCTCGGTCTGGCGGAAGGCTTCACCACGCCACTGATGGTTTTGTTCGGCCTGGGGTTCAGCATCACCGCAATCATCGGCTACAAAGGGCTGGATGTACTGTCCCGGGTCTCGGTGCCGCTGATGTTCGTGCTGTTGATTATTTCCATGTACATCGCTACCCGCGACATCGGCGGTTTCCAAGGGCTTGCAGCGTTGATCCCCCACGAAACCATGACGCTGTCAGCGGCCATCACCATGGTGTTCGGGACCTTCGCCAGTGGGGCGACGCAAGCCACCAACTGGACGCGGTTGTCGCGCAGCGGGCGGGTTGCGGTGAGCGCCAGTGTGGTTGCGTTTCTGTTGGGCAATGGCTTGATGGTGGTGGCGGGCGCCTGGTGTGCGATGGTTTATCAACAGGCTGATATCGTCGAAGTCATGATGCTTCAGGGCCTGTCGTTCGCAGCGGTAGTCATGCTTTGCCTGAATCTGTGGACCATTCAGGGCCCGACCATCTACAACGTGTCAGCGGCCGCCTGCCATCTGTTGCGCAGCGAGCGGCGCCGGACCATGACCTTAGCGGCCGCTGCGCTGGGCATCGTATTGGCCATCGGCGGCATGTACGAGATGCTGATCCCGTTTCTAGTGCTGCTGGGCTCGATCATCCCGCCCATTGGTGGTGTGATCATGGCGGACTTCTGGTACCGCCATCACGGCAAATACCCGGGGTTGTCCAGCGTCAAGCTGCCGCGCTACAACCTGCTGGGTTTGTCGGCGTACGCAATCGGCGCCGCCCTGGCTTACTTCTCACCCTGGATTGCGCCCTTGGTGGGCATCGCGGCGTCGGCGGTCTGCTACATCGTGCTGCTTCAAGTCACCGGCAAGCGCCGCATGGTCGCTGGCGTGCTGGAAGAGCTTTGAGCCTGACCGTCGAAGAAGTTCTCCAGCTCCCCGCGCTGGAGCAGCTGTGCGGCTTGCCGCTGATCGAGCAGCCGTATCTGTGCGACATTCTCGGATGCCGATGGCGACGAGTCACGGAGCAGGTGGCGTTTATTTGAAGGATGAAGACCACGCTCTGTCTGTTGGAGCGAGGCTTGCCCGCGAAGAACGGTAACGCGGTGTGCAAGCCTAAACGGGTCGACTGGTTCACGGGCAAGTCGGAACGCCGCCCACACGCTTCAACAGGGGCCACAGTTGGCAGTGGAAGCGATGAGCGAGCTACTCCTCGTGCGTCAACTCCAGCACCCGGTCCACCAGCTTATTGATCCCTGCTGCTGCTTCACCGATGGTCTGCGCAACCATATAAGCCGGGGTGCTGACTAGCTTTCGGGCTTTGTCTTCGATGATCTCGGTCACTTCGCACGCCTGGTGGTCACCTTTCATGCGGGTGATGGCGGCGGCGGTTTCGGCATCGTTGCCGATGGTGCAGGTCACGCCGGGGCCATAAATCTTGGGGGCCAGCGCCGGGGAGATGCAAATCAGTCCAATGGGTTTGCCCGCCACCGCAAAGGCTTCAGCCAAGGCCAGGACTTCAGCCTGCACCTTGCAATCCGCGCCCGCCGTGGCGAAGTCAGAAAGGTTCTTCGCCGCCCCGAAGCCGCCCGGAATGATCAACGCATCAAACTGCGTAACGTCAGCTTCGCGGATGTCCTCAATGGCGCCACGGGCGATGCGTGCAGACTCCACCAATACGTTGCGGGTCTCCGGCATTTCTTCACCGGTCAGATGATTGACCACATGACGTTGCGCGATGTTGGGCGCAAAGCACTGCACCTGCGCGCCACGTTGATCGAGTCGCAGCAGCGTCAGCACACTTTCATGAATTTCCGCGCCGTCATAGACGCCACAGCCGGACAGAATCACGGCAACTTTCTTTTGCATGGTCGTACTCCCTATCGAGCGCAGCAGTCTGCCAAAGCCTTGTACAGGATCGGCAGTTTGTCGATCTGTTCAAGCATCCGACAAGAGGGGGCGGTGGGGATTCAATCTGCTGAGGGGATAGAGCGGGGAGAGCGTTGCGAACCACCGGCGAGCGCAATAATGGATAACTGCGCTCGTCCGGGGTTTATTGATTGTTCTGTTTCTGCTGCTCGACCGGCACGTCAGCAGGAATTTCAGCCGGGATCTGGGCCATGGCGCTAGCTTCGGCAGCGGCCGCCGAAGCGGCCAGGGCTTCTTCGCGAGCGATTCGGGCGTTCTTGAAGCGCCGACGCAGCCAGAGCGCAAAGCCCAGCACCAAGAGCGCACCGAGGACCCACAGCTCGTATTTCTTGATGTTGCCCAGCATGCCTTCGAGCACCGCACCAAAATGGTAGGCGGCAGAGCCGAGCGCAGCGGCCCACACGGCCGCGCCAATACCGTTGAGGATCAGGTATCGAATTGGCGAATAGCCCGACAGGCCAATGGCCACAGGCATGACGGTACGCAAGCCATAGACAAAGCGGAAGCTCAAGACCCACAGATCCGGGTGCTTGCGAATATGCCCCAGAGCCTTATCGCCCATGAGTTGCCAGCGCGGCTTGCGGGCCAGAATTTTACGACCGTGCTTGCGCCCCATGTAGTACCAGAGCTGATCCCCGGCGTAGCTTCCGAAGAACGCCACGACCACGACCAGGTTGATGTCCATATATCCGCGGAACGCCAGAAATCCGGCAAGAACCAGAATGGTCTCGCCTTCAAAGAAGGTGCCGATGAAGAGGGCAAAGTAGCCATATTCGTGCAAGAAAGTCTGGAGCATTGTCTGGATGCTGGCGAAATGAACGCGCAGCCTAACTCGGCCAAGCCATTCAGGAAAGTGTGGAAATGTGTCTCGACGTTAATCTTTCCTACAAGGACAATGGCAAAAGCCCAGCTGCGGCCTCGAGTCGCACGCTGCCCCACGACTGTCACACATTGGTCATAATGGCGGCTTATAACTGTCGCGCTTGCCCGCGTATGCGGGCTCAGGAGTCTCGCCGTGAGCTTTACCCCCGCAAATCGCCTGTTCCCGCTTACCCGCTTGCGTCGCAATCGTCGCGACGAATTCTCTCGTCGTCTGGTCCGTGAAAACGTTTTGACCGTCGATGATCTGATCCTTCCTGTTTTTGTCCTCGATGGTGAAAACCGTCGCGAAACCATCGCGTCGATGCCTGGCGTTGAGCGTCTGAGCATCGACCTTTTGCTTGAAGAGGCCCAGAAGTGGGTCGCGCTGGGTATCCCTGCGCTGGCGTTGTTTCCGGTCACCCCGGTTGAGAAAAAGTCCCTGGACGGTGCCGAAGCCTGGAACCCGGACGGCATTGCCCAACGCGCCACCCGCGCACTGCGTGACCGTTTCCCGGAGTTGGGCGTCATCACTGACGTGGCACTGGATCCTTTCACGACCCACGGTCAGGACGGCATCCTCGACGAAAACGGCTACGTGCAGAACGACATCACCGTCGATGCACTGGTCAAGCAAGCACTGTCCCACGCTGACGCCGGTGCGCAGGTTGTGGCTCCTTCGGACATGATGGACGGTCGTATTCAAGCCATCCGCGAAGCGCTGGAGCTGGCCGATCACGTCAATGTGCGGATCATGGCCTACTCGGCCAAGTACGCCAGCGCATATTACGGGCCGTTCCGCGACGCGGTGGGTTCGGCGCTGAATCTGGGCAAGGCCAACAAGGCGTCCTATCAAATGGACCCGGCCAACAGCAATGAAGCGCTGCATGAAGTAGCCGCCGATCTTGCTGAAGGCGCTGACATGGTCATGGTCAAACCGGGCATGCCTTATCTGGACATCCTTTATCGGGTCAAGGATGAGTTCAAAGTGCCGACTTTTGTTTATCAGGTCAGCGGCGAGTACGCGATGCACATGGCGGCCATTCAGAATGGTTGGCTCAACGAAGCTGTCATTCTTGAATCGCTCACGGCTTTCAAACGCGCAGGTGCTGACGGCATCCTTACTTATTTCGCCGTCCGAGCTGCAGAACTGTTGAAAGGGCAATAGCCCGTACAGGAACATTCATGAATACCGAAGGACTCACCGAAGCTACCGTTGAAGTCGACATTCAGGAGACTCTTCCTGTCGTCGAACCCAGCATCGAGGTCGTACCCGCTGTCATTGAAGCCGCGCACCCGGTGCCGGCGATTGTCGTACCGAACCTGGACGACAGCAGCTTGTACATCCATCGCGAACTGTCGCAGCTCAAGTTCAACATTCGCGTGTTGGAACAGGCACTGGATGAATCCTATCCATTGCTGGAGCGGCTGAAATTTCTGCTGATCTTCTCCAGCAACCTCGATGAGTTCTTCGAAATTCGTGTCGCCGGCCTGAAGAAGCAGATCACCTTCGCTCGCGAGCAAGCGGGCGCCGATGGTCTGCAGCCGCATCAGGCCCTGGCTCGCATCAGTGAGCTGGTGCATGGCCATGTTGATCGCCAGTACGCGATCCTCAATGACATCCTGCTGCCTGAGCTGGAAAAGCATCAGGTGCGCTTCATCCGTCGTCGTCACTGGACGGCCAAGCTCAAAGCCTGGGTTCGTCGTTATTTCCGTGACGAGATCGCGCCGATCATCACCCCGATCGGCCTGGACCCGACACACCCGTTCCCGCTGCTGGTGAACAAGAGCCTGAACTTCATCGTCGAGCTCGAAGGTGTTGATGCTTTCGGCCGCGACTCAGGGCTGGCGATCATCCCGGCACCGCGCCTGCTGCCAAGGGTTATCAAGGTTCCTGAAGATGTCGGCGGCACCGGCGACAACTTCGTGTTCCTGTCGTCAATGATCCACGCTCACGCCGACGACCTGTTCCAAGGCATGAAGGTCAAGGGCTGCTACCAGTTCCGCCTGACCCGTAACGCCGACCTGGCGCTGGACTCCGAGGACGTGGAAGACCTGGCCCGCGCGCTGCGAGGCGAATTGTTCTCCCGTCGTTATGGCGACGCGGTGCGTCTGGAAGTGGCGGATACCTGCCCTAAACACTTGTCGGATTACCTCCTCAAGCAGTTCAACCTGTCTGAGTCCGAGCTGTATCAGGTCAATGGCCCGGTCAACCTGACGCGTCTGTTCAGCATCACCGGTCTGGATAGCCATCCCGAGCTGCAATATCAGCCGTTCACCCCGGCGATCCCCAAGCTGCTGCAGAACAGCGAGAACATTTTCAACGTGATCAGCAAGCAGGACATTCTGCTGCTGCATCCCTACGAATCCTTCACGCCAGTCGTCGATCTGCTGCGCCAGGCCGCCAAGGACCCTAACGTCCTGGCCGTGCGCCAGACGCTGTACCGCAGCGGTGCTAACTCGGAAATCGTCGACGCCCTGGTGGACGCGGCACGCAATGGCAAGGAGGTCACTGCGGTGATCGAGCTGCGTGCGCGCTTTGACGAAGAATCCAACCTGCAACTGGCCAGTCGTCTGCAAGCCGCGGGCGCGGTCGTGATCTACGGCGTGGTGGGCTTCAAGACTCACGCCAAGATGATGTTGATCCTGCGACGCGAAGCGGGCGAGATCGTCCGTTACGCGCATTTGGGGACCGGCAACTATCACGCTGGCAACGCCCGTCTATATACCGACTACAGCCTGCTGACCTCCGATGACGCCTTGTGTGAAGACGTCGGCAAGATGTTCAGCCAGTTGATCGGCATGGGCAAAACCCTGCGCATGAAGAAGCTGCTGCACGCGCCGTTCACGCTGAAGAAGGGCATGCTCGATATGATTGCCCGGGAGACCCAGTTCGCGGTCGAGGGCAAACCGGCGCACATCATCGCCAAGTTCAACTCACTGACCGATCCGAAGATCATCCGTGCGCTGTACAAGGCCAGTCAGTCTGGTGTGCGTATCGATCTGGTGGTGCGCGGCATGTGCTGCCTGCGTCCTGGCATCGCCGGAGTCTCGCACAACATTCACGTGCGCTCGATCATCGGCCGCTTCCTGGAGCACACCCGGGTGTTCTACTTCCTCAATGGCGGCGACGAGCAGATGTTCCTGTCCAGCGCCGACTGGATGGAGCGCAACCTCGACAAGCGTGTGGAGACTTGCTTCCCGGTGGAAGGCAAAAAGCTGATTTTGCGGGTCAAGCGAGAGCTGGAGTTGTACCTCACCGACAACACCCACAGCTGGCTGCTGCAGTCGGACGGCACTTACGTGCGCAGTTCGCCGACTGGCAACCAGAACGCCCGCAATGTGCAGGCGACTCTGTTGGAGCGTTTGAGCAATCCGGTCCTCAGCGTACGCTGAGGACGATCCCGACCCGGGTCAGCCACTCCGCTTCCTGCGCGAAGTCGGCCCGGGTCAGCTGGTTGTTTTCCAGCCAGCCATCGGGGAATACCACATCAAGATTGTTGCCGCTGGCGGTGAGAACCGGCTGCGGCATTTCTTGTGTGCCACGGATGTGATGGAACAGGATCGCAAAACGCAACAGCACGCACAGGCGGATCAGCTTGTCGCCTTCTGCGCCGAACTCGGCGAACTTGTCCTTGGGAATATTACGGCGATGACCGCGCACCAGCAGCGCGAGCATTTGCTGGTCTTCCCGTGAAAAGCCGGCCAGATCCGAGTGCTCGATCAGGTAGGCGCCGTGTTTGTGATAGTGATAGTGGGCGATGTCCAGGCCGATCTCATGCACTTTGGCAGCCCAGCTCAACAGCTCCCGGTAACTCTCGTCTTCCAGGTCCCACGCTTGAGCGACCTGCCCAAGGGCGTGCAGGGCTTTGCGCTCCACACGGTCGGCCTGTTCCAAATCAGCGTGATAACGCTCCATCAGCGAGCTGAGAGTGCGCTCACGGACGTCTTCGTGTTGATGGCGGCCCATGAGGTCGTAGAGCACGCCTTCGCGCAGGGCGCCCTCACAGTGATCCATGCGCTTGAGTTCCAGGGCGTCAAAGATGGCTTCAAGAATTGCCAGACCCGCCGGGAAGATCGCCCGACGATCCGGCTTGATGCCATCAAAGTCGATTTTCTCTACGTCGCCCAGCTTGAACAGCTTGCGCTTGAGCCAGCCCAGCCCTTCGGCGTTGACCTCGCCCGAACCGTGGCCGTTGGCCTTGAGTGCCAGACCGATAGCGCGAATGGTGCCCGACGAGCCGATCGCTTCATCCCACTTCAAGCGGTGCAGAGCATGCTCGATGCTCATGATTTCCAGGCGCGCAGCAGTGTAGGCCTGTGCGTAGCGTGCCGGGGTGATCTTGCCGTCCTTGAAGTAACGCTGGGTGAAGCTGACGCAACCCATTTGCAGGCTTTCACGCAACAGGGGCTCGAAGCGCTGGCCGATGATGAACTCGGTACTGCCGCCGCCGATATCAGCCACCAGGCGTTTGCCGGGGGTGTCGGCCAGAGTGTGGGAGACGCCGAGGTAGATCAGGCGCGCTTCTTCACGACCGGAAATCACTTCCACCGGGTGGCCGAGGATTTCTTCGGCGCGGCGGATGAATTCGCCACGGTTGCGCGCCTCACGCAGGGCGTTGGTGCCAACGATACGCACGGCGCCCAACGGCATGCCGTTGATCAGCTGCGCGAAGCGCTTCAGGCAGTCCAGGCCGCGTTGCATGGATTCTTCGTTGAGGGTGCGTTCCTCGGTAATGCCGGCAGCCAGCTGAACCTTCTCGCCAAGGCGCTCCAGAATGCGGATATCGCCCATGTTGGCTTTGGCAACCACCATATGGAAGCTGTTCGAGCCCAGGTCGATGGCAGCGATCAGTGAAAGATTCTTGGCTTTGGATTGCGGCATGATCAGAAAATCTCGGTCGATAACCGCGCCATCGTGCCACGAACCTCGGCTGACGCCAACGCGAAGCTGTGAAGGTGGCGTTTTGCCTGCTAAATCAATAACCCAGATCAATAATTTGGGCGACTTGATAATCCTGTTGGAGCGAGGCTTGCCCGCGAACTGGGCGCCTCGGTGACTCAGGTACACCGCGCTGCCTGATTCGCGGGCAAGCCTCGCTCCAACAGGATTATCAAACCGGCAAACTCGTTGTGGATTTGATCTCCGATAGCGCCACCGTCGAATTCACTTCCTGGATCCCCGGCACCAGCGACAGTTTTTCGAAAAAGAAGCGCTCGTAAGCCTCGATGTCCGGGGTCACGATGCGCAGCAGGAAATCCACGGAGCCCATCAGCACGTAGCACTCCAGGACTTCCGGGAAGCCGCGAATGGCTTCTGTGAACTCAGTGAAGTTGGAACGTCCGTGGGCGTTGAGTTTCACCTCGGCAAAAATCTGCGTATTGAGGCCTATCTTCTTGCGGTCCAGCAGGGCCACCTGACGACGGATAACCCCTTCGTCCTTCAGGCGCTGTATACGCCGCCAGCAAGGCGATTGCGACAAACCCACCGCTTCAGCGATCTGCGCGCTGGAGAGTGAGGCGTCTTCTTGCAGCAGGGCCAGAATCTTGCGGTCGTAGGCATCCAGCTCGGTTTGCATAAACAATTCTCTGCTCAGTTGAATCTTGCAATAACAATTCTATTAATGTCGGATTTGCTCGATCATAGACCAGATATTCCCGTTCGTGCATGCAAGAATCTTCTTCACTCGCACTTGATGGAAATTGAAGAGGCCCGTATGCCCAACCTCGAAGCCGTGACTTCTCTGCCACACCGCCCGGACGCTTGGTCGGCCAGCAATGCTCACTGCCTGGCGCGGTATCAGATTCTGATCGAAGCCGAAGCGGACTCGTTGTGCCGGGTGCTCAATCTGTTCGCCATGCAGTACCTCATTCCTCAGCAGGTGAATGTTTTGCAACGGGACGGGATGCTCAGAATCGACGTCGAGATCGGCGATCTGACCTGGCACCGGGCGCAAGTCATCGGCGAAAAAATGCGCAGCCTGATCAGCGTTTGCTCGGTGGAGCTCGAACAGTTGGCCCAGCCGCACACTGCAAATCCTGCGGTCGCTCTGGCAGCGGGTTGAAGCCCGTCGAAAAATTTCGCAAACCTTGGGTTCGCAGACTAAGCAACAACTGACATGCTGGTGACTACTCTTGGTTCGTCTGAACCAACTTGTCCAAAGGAATCCGCATGTCAGTCCTTGCCTCATCATCACAGGACCGTTGGCTGGATCTGAATGATCTGCTGCGAGATCTGGTTGCCCAGAGCATTCTCGATCAGAACAGCGCCGAGCAGGCGCTGACCCTGCGCCGCAGTGCGGCCAACGCCAAGCTGCACCCGCTGGAGTTCATCGCGGCGCAGCAGTTCGACGACCTGTCACGGCCAGGCCGCAGGCTGGATCTGGAAACCCTCACGGCGTGGCTCGCCCTGCAAAGCGGCCAACCCTACATGCGCATCGACCCGCTGAAGATCAATGTCGCGTCCGTCACGCCCCTGATGTCCTACGCCTTTGCCCAACGCCACAAGATTCTCGCGGTGGCGGTGGATCGCGAGTCCGTGACCATCGCCAGTGCGCAGCCGTATGTTCGGTCTTGGGAAGCCGATCTGACTCACGTGCTCAAGCTGCCGATCAAGCGTGTGGTGGCTAATCCCATTGACATACAGCGCTTGGCAGTCGAATTTTTTCGCTTGGCGAAGTCGGTGAGCGGCGCCTCATCGACTGATCAGAAAATGAGCAACATGGGCAACTTTGAACAGTTGCTCAAACTCGGCGCCAGCGATCAGGAGCCTGACGCGAACGACGCGCACATCGTCAACATCGTCGACTGGCTTTTCCAGTACGCCTTTCAGCAACGAGCCAGTGATATTCACATCGAGCCGCGCCGGGAGCAGGGCACGGTGCGCTTTCGCATCGACGGCGTGTTGCACAACGTTTATCAATTCCCAGCGCAAGTGACCATGGCCATTGTCAGCCGCCTGAAGAGCCTGGGCCGGATGAACGTCGCGGAAAAACGCAAACCTCAGGACGGCAGGGTCAAGACCACTACTCCTGACGGCGGCGAGGTGGAGCTGCGACTGTCGACCCTGCCTACGGCGTTTGGCGAGAAGATGGTGATGCGGATCTTCGACCCTGAAGTGCTGCTGAAAAACTTCGACCAGTTGGGCTTCTCCAATGATGACCTGCGCCGCTGGGAAGGCATGACGCGTCAGCCTAACGGCATCATCCTGGTGACCGGGCCGACCGGTTCCGGCAAGACCACCACGCTCTACACCACGTTGAAAAACCTGGCGACGTCCGAGGTCAACCTTTGCACCATCGAAGACCCCATCGAGATGGTCGAACCGGCCTTCAACCAGATGCAGGTCCAGCACAATATCGACCTGACTTTTGCCAGCGGCGTGCGCGCGCTGATGCGGCAGGATCCGGACATCATCATGATCGGCGAGATTCGTGATCTGGAGACAGCCGAAATGGCGATTCAGGCGGCGCTGACCGGCCACTTGGTGCTTTCCACGCTGCACACCAACGACGCGCCGAGCGCCATTAGCCGGATGCTCGAACTGGGTGTGCCGCATTACTTGCTCAAGGCAACGATTCTGGGGGTGATGGCGCAACGGCTGGTCAGAACCCTGTGCTCGCACTGCAAGGCGCCGGTGGCTCTGGATGAAACTGACTGGCAGAGCCTGACACGCCCTTGGCAGGCACCGGTGCCAGCGGGTGCGCATCAGGCGGTGGGTTGCGTCGAATGCCGCGACACCGGCTATCGCGGCCGCGCCGGGGTGTACGAGATCATGCTGATGTCCGATGGCGTTCGGGCGTTGATAAGCGCTGACATGGACCTCACCGCCATGCGCCGCCAGGCATTCAAGGAAGGCATGCGCAGCCTGCGTTTGTCCGGCGCCCAGAAAGTTGCCGCCGGGCTGACTACGCTTGAAGAAGTGCTGCGGGTTACGCCGCAGAGTGAGCAGCGGTAAGCGCACCTCGGTGTTGGACTTGTGGGAGCGGTGCTTGCCCGCGATAAGGGCGCCGCAATTCTAAAGTGAACCGCGTTCAGCCTTATCGCGGGCAAGCACCGCTCCCACAGTTCAAAAACATTCAGAATGAATTTACCCGCCGCTCCCGGCCGAACTCTGACTAAATAGCCAGCTGATTAACATTCGCAACCAACAGGGATCAGTTATGCAAATCGGTAGTGTGGTTTTATTGTTCGTCGCCTTGGCTGTGGCCATTGTGTTCATGGGCTTCAAGGTCGTACCTCAGGGCTATCAATGGACGGTCGAGCGTTTCGGCCGCTACACCAACACCCTCAAGCCGGGCCTGAACATCATCGTGCCAGTGATGGATCGCATCGGGCGCAAGATCAATGTCATGGAAAGCGTGCTGGATATTCCGCCTCAGGAAGTCATCACCTCCGACAACGCGACGGTACAAATCGACGCGGTGTGCTTCTTCCAGGTGGTCAACACCGCCCAGGCGGCTTACGAGGTGAACAACCTTGAGCACGCCATCCGCAACCTGCTGCAAACCAACATCCGTACCGTGCTCGGCTCCATGGAGCTGGACGCCATGCTCAGCCAGCGTGACAACATCAACGAGAAACTGCTGCGAACCGTGGATGAAGCCACCGCGCCGTGGGGCATCAAGATCACCCGGATTGAAATCAAGGACATCAGCCCGCCTGCAGATCTGATGGCCGCCATGTCCGGGCAGATGAAAGCCGAGCGGATCAAGCGAGCGCAAATCCTTGAAGCCGAAGGTCTGCGCGCCGCCGCGATCCTGACCGCCGAGGGCAAGAAGCAGGCACAGATTCTCGAGGCTGAAGGTGGTCGACAGGCTGCGTTTCTGGAGTCCGAAGCGCGAGAGCGCCAGGCCGAGGCAGAAGCTCGCGCTACGCAAGTGGTGTCCGAAGCCATCGCCAGTGGCAACGTTCAGGCGGTCAACTATTTCGTCGCGCAAAAATACATCGATGCGCTGGGCAAGCTGGCGTCAGCCAACAACAGCAAAGTCATTCTGATGCCCCTCGAAGCCAGCCAGGTCATCGGCGCAGTGGGCGGGATCGGTGAAATCGTCAAAGCTACTTTCGATACCAAGAAAACCTGAGGCTGACTGATGGAATTTCTGCAAAACCTGTCGTTCTGGGATTGGCTCGGGCTGGGCACGGTGTTGTTGATTCTTGAGGTGTTCGGCGCCGGCGGTTATCTGCTGTGGATGGGCGTGGCGGCGGCAGCGGTCGGGGTCCTGACCTTCGTGCTTCCCGCCATGGCGTGGACCGTGCAGTTTCTGTTGTTTGCGGTGCTGTCGGTCATGACTGCGGTCTATTGGTGGCGTCGCCAGCGGACCGTGAATCGGCCTTCGGACCAGCCCGGGCTGAACATGCGCGGGCAGGAACTGATTGGTCGTACCTTCGTCGTCCACGACGCCATTGTTGAGGGGCGAGGCAAGATCAAGGTCGGCGATGGTGTCTGGATCGTCACCGGTCCGGATACCTCGGTGGGCAGCCAAGTGCGGGTGATCGGGCAGGATGGAGCGATTTTGCGAGTAGAGGCACTTTGATTAACGGACTACTACCGTAGGAGCGCGCTTGCCCGCGATAGCGCCGGGTCAGGCACCGGATTGATATCTGAAAGAACGCTATCGCGGGCAAGGTGGAGCGCCACCCCGGTCGCTCCTACAGGGTGTTATCGCAATTCAGGCTATGGAACTACCACCACACTCCCGGCATCCAACGGTTTCAGAACATCCATAGTTGGAGTATCCCCACCATGCGTCTCAAGCTCGCTGTCGCCACGTTTGCTCTGCTTTCTCTCCCGGTCGGTTCAGCAATGGCTGATGCCGGGTTCTGGCGTGATGTTATCTCCTCGGGTGCCACCACCGGTTCGACCTATCTGACCTTCAAGGATCACAAGCTGATCGTTGCCGCTCAAGATGACGCAGGCAGCTTCGTCGCCAGCGACGGCGGCATTCGTGGTCCTTTCCTGGAAGCTGCCATTCAACAAGTGCGCAGCGAAAACCCGGGCCTGAACGCCTCGGACATGGACCTGGCCAACGCCATCCTGACCAAGAACCTGGTTGCTGAAAACCAGTAAGTGCCGCACACAAAAATGCCGCTCGATTGAGCGGCATTTTTTATGGCTGACGGTCTGGCTTATTCGCCGATAGCGCTCTTATAGCCAGCAGCGTCCAGCAGTTTCGCCAGATCTGCATCCACATCGCTTGGCTTGACCTTGAAGATCCAGGCCGAGTACGGCGAGGAGTTCAACAGCTCGGGCTGGCCGCCCAGCTCTTCGTTGACTTCAACCACTTCACCGCCCACTGGCGAGTAGATGTCCGAAGCGGCCTTCACCGATTCAACAACACCGGCAGCATCGCCTGCAGCGAATACTTTGCCGATCTCTGGCAGTTCTACAAAAACGACATCACCCAACGCTTCTTGAGCGTGATCGGAAATACCGACGACGATCAGATCACCTTCTTTCTTCGCCCATTCGTGGCTCTCAGCGAAACGCAGTTCGGCGGGGATAGTGCTCATTTAGTCATCCTCAATGTCGGGTCAGCGGTAAACCCGCCAGAAAAATTCAGATCAGGGCTATTTGGATCAAATCAGATCAAAGCTCTGCCATGACGTACAAACGTGGGTCGAACCACGCGAACCGGATACCATTTGCCGCGGATTTCCACCTCGGCCCGGTCAGCGGTTGCGATTGGCACCCGCGCCAAGGCAATCGATTTGCTTAGCGTAGGAGAGAAACTACCACTGGTGATCTCTCCTTCGCCAATTTCTGCGATACGCACCACTTGGTGAGCGCGTAAAACACCGCGTTCTTCCAGTACCAGACCGACCAGTTTGGACGTTACGCCCTTGGCCCGTTCGGCTTCCAGGGCCGCACGACCGATGAACTGGCGTTCTGCCGGTTCCCAGGCAATGGTCCAGGCCATGTTGGCTGCCAGGGGCGAAACGTTTTCGTCGATGTCCTGGCCGTACAGATTCATGCCTGCTTCAAGTCGCAGGGTGTCCCGCGCGCCGAGGCCGATGGGCGAAATGCCTGCGCCCACCAGATCATTGAAAAAACCGGGTGCTTGCTGCGACGGCAGAATGATTTCCAGGCCATCTTCACCGGTATAACCCGTGCGGGCAATAAACCAGTCACCTTCTTGACGGCCTTCAAACGGCTTGAGCTGGCGGATCAACTCGGCGCGGGGGGCTGAAACCAGTTCGGCGATCTTTGCCCGGGCGTGGGGGCCCTGAATCGCCAGCATCGACAAATCAGTGCGTCGTGTGAGCTTCACGTCGAAGTCGTTCAGGTGCACGAACATCCAGGCCAGGTCTTTGTCACCCGTGGCCGCATTGACCACCAGGCGATAACCGTCGAGGGTGAGGTAGACAATCATGTCGTCGATGATCCCGCCGTCGGAATCGAGCATGGCGCTGTACAGCGCGCCACCCACATCCTTGAGGCGATCGACATCGTTGGCGAGCAGGCGCTGGAGCCAGATTTTTGCCTGCGTTCCGGCAACGTCAATCACATGCATGTGAGAGACATCGAATACTCCGCAGTCCCGGCGCACCTGATGGTGTTCCTCGACCTGCGAGCCGTAATGCAGCGGCATATCCCAGCCACCAAAGTCGACCATCTTCGCGCCCAGCGCGAGGTGCAGGTCAAAGAGCGGCGTACGCTGTCCCATGGGTTTCTCCTTCCGGGCGTGGCGAAGGTGTGGACAGGCAAAACGCTGACATGCCCCCGTGAATTGGGGTTTGGAACAGATCGCAACATGTCGAACAGTCTGACAGACCACACCGATTGCGGCGCATTGTAGCCGCACGGCGGTAGACCCGCACCTAACCGTTTTGGCGCGCGGAACGCCTGATCAAACCGATGACCGGCAACAACCCAACAAGGACCAAGGTCAGAGCCGGCAGGGCAGCTCTGGCCCATTCACCCTCGCTGGTCATTTCAAAGATGCGCACTGCCAGCGTGTCCCAGCCGAATGGGCGCATCAGCAGGGTGGCGGGCATTTCTTTGAGTACATCGACGAAGACCAGCAGCGCTGCGCTCAAAGCGCCGGGTACCAGCAAGGGCAGATACACCTTGAAAAACAATCGCGGCCCACTGACACCCAGGCTTCGCGCTGCTTCAGGAAGGGAAGGGCGAATGCGCGACAGGCTGTTCTCCAGCGGCCCGTAGGCCACCGCAATGAAGCGCACCAGATACGCAAGCAACAATGCCGACAGGCTGCCCAGCAACAGGGGTTTGCCCGCGCCGCCCAGCCAGCTGGACAGCGGAACCACCAGTTCGCGGTCCAGATAACTGAACGCCAGCATGATCGAGACCGCCAGCACCGAACCGGGCAGGGCATAACCCAGATTGGCCAAACCGACCCCGGCGTTTATCCCCGGCGTAGGTGCCAAGCGACGGGCGAAGGCCAGGATCAGCGCCACGCTGACAGTAATCAGCGCCGCCATGCCGCCCAGATACAGCGTGTGCAGGATCAGTCCGGTGTAGCGCTCGTCCAGATCGAAACGGCCGCGCTGCCAGACCCAGATGATCAACTGCAGCATGGGCACGGCAAACGCACAGATGAACACCAGCCCGCACCAGCAACTGGCCGCCAGCGCCTTGAACCCCCGCAGGTGATAGAGCGCTTTGACCCGTGGGCGTTCGTTGGTCGCCCTGCTTGCGCCTCTGGCCCGACGTTCGCCATACAGGACGACCATTACCGCCAGCAACAACAGGCTGGCCAGCTGCGCGGCGCTGGAGAGGCTGAAGAAGCCGTACCAGGTTTTATAAATGGCGGTGGTGAAGGTGTCGAAGTTGAAGACGGCGACGGCACCGAAGTCCGCCAGGGTCTCCATCAACGCCAACGCGACACCTGCACCAATCGCCGGGCGAGCCATGGGCAACGCGACCCGCCAGAAGGCCTGCAACGGCGTTTGCCCGAGGATTCGTGCCGCTTCCATCAAGCCTTTACCCTGGGCAATAAACGCTGTGCGCGCCAGCAGATAAACGTAGGGATAGAAAACCAGCACCAGCACGATGATCACGCCGCCTGTGGAGCGTACACGCGGCAACCGAAAGCCGGTGCCGAACCATTCGCGCAGCAGGGTTTGCACGGGGCCGGCGAAATCCAGCAGACCGACGAAGACAAAGGCCAGCACGTAGGCGGGAATCGCAAAGGGCAGCATCAAGGCCCAATCCAGCCAGCGTCGACCGGGGAACTCACACAGGCTGGTGAGCCAGGCAAGACTGACGCCGAGCAGCGTGACGCCCACCCCAACGCCCAGCACCAGCGTCAGCGTATTGCCGAGCAAGCGAGTCATCTGGGTTTCCCACAGATGCGCCCAGATTTGCGCATCGATGGTTTGCCAGGACAACAGCAAAACGCTCAACGGCAGCAGCACCAGTGCAGCGATGGCGAAGACCAGCGGATACCAGCGGCGTTGGGCGGGGTGGGCCAAGGTTGGGTCTCGACAAAAGGATCAGGCTTGCGGAGATCCCTGTGGGAGCGGTGCTTGCCCGCGATAAGGTTGGACGCGGTTCACTTTAGAATCGCGGTGCCCTTATCGCGGGCAAGCACCGCTCACACAGGAAGCCTCATTTCAGTTCCATTAGTGCGTTTGAGCTACAGAATCAATTCCAACCCACCCGATCCATCATGCGGATGGCTTCGGCCTGGCGCTTGCCAGCCACTTCGACCGGGATGGTATCAGCCTTGAACGAACCCCAGCTCGCGACTTCAGCGGAAGGGGCGACTTTCGGGTTGGCCGGGAATTCCTGGTTGATGCCGGAAAAGATGGCCTGGGCTTCGGGGCCGGTCATCCACTCGACCATCGCTTTGGCGGCTTCCGGATGCGGCGCATGCTTGGTCAGGCCAATACCGGACAGGTTCACGTGCACGCCGCGATCCGACTGGTTCGGCCAGAACAGCTTCACGGCCAGGTCCGGGTTCTGCTTGTGCAGGCGGCCGTAGTAGTAAGTGTTGACGATGCCGACATCGCATTGCCCGGCGTTGATCGCCTCTAGAACGGCAATGTCATCGGAGAACACGTCAGTGGAAAGGTTGTTGACCCAGCCCTTGAGGATTTTTTCCGAGGCCTCTGCGCCATGGGTTTCAATCAACGTGGCCGTCAGCGACTGGTTATAGACTTTCTTGGCAGTGCGCAGGCACAGGCGACCTTCCCAGTCCTTGCCTGCCAGGGCTTCGTAAGTCGACAGGTCCGCCGGCTTCACCCGATCAGTGGAATAGGCGATAGTTCGCGCGCGCAGGCTCAGGCCCGTCCAGCTATGAGTAGAGGAGCGGTACTGCGCAGGAATATTGGCATCGATCACCGGCGAGGTGAAAGGCTGCAGAATGCCCATCTGTTCAGCCTGCCAAAGATTACCGGCATCTACGGTGAGCAACAGGTCAGCCGTAGCGTTCTCGCCTTCGGCCTTGATGCGCTGCATCAGCGGCGCTTCCTTGTCGGTGATGAACTTGACCTTCACGCCGGTCTTGGCGGTATACGCGTCGAAGACAGGCTTGATCAGTTCGTCAATCCGGGAGGAGTAAACCACGACCTCGTCGGCAGCCTGGGCGGTGGTGCCGAGCACTGTCAGTGTCAAAGCAGCCAGAAGGCGCTTGCTTGCCTGCATGGGAGTGTCTCGCATTCGAAAAATGAGGCGAAATGGTAGTGAATCCCATTTGCCACGTCTGGCTGGACGAGTAACAGAATGTTGCAGCAGGAAATCGGTTTGGCGGAAATCTGTGGGAGCGGTGCTTGCCCGCGATAAGGGCGCCGCGATTCTAAAGGGAACCGCGTCCAGCCTTATCGCGGGCAAGCACCGCTCCCACAGGATGAAGCTTGCGCGTCATAGCCGCGCCAATTCCGGCAAATCCCCACTCAACCCCAATGCCTGCCTCACAAATGTCGCCTTGGCTTCCGGTATCTGGTTAACCAGCTTCAGCCCCGTGTTTCGCAGCCAGCGCAAGGGCAGTTGATCTGCCTGGAACAAGCGCTCGAAACCTTCCATGGCAGCCATCAACGCCAGGTTGTGCGGCATGCGGCGTCGCTCGAAGCGGCTCAGTACGCGAATATCCGCCAGCCGCTCGCCACGCTCGGCGGCGTACAACAGCACTTCGGCCAGCACCGCTGCGTCAAGGAAGCCCAGATTCACCCCTTGCCCGGCCAGCGGGTGGATGGTGTGTGCGGCATCCCCGATCAGGGCCAGACCTTCGGCCACATAGCGCTTGGCGTGACGCTGGCGCAACGGCACGCATAGACGCGGGTCGGCTGCTATGACAGGACCGAGTCGGCCTTCAAAGGCCTGCTCAAGCTCGCGGCAGAAGGTCTCATCGTCCAGCGCGGTAAGGCGCTCGGCCTCTTTGGGGGTGACCGACCAGACGATTGAGCACCAGTGCTCGCCAGCGCGTTCCAGTGGCAGGAACGCCAGCGGGCCGTTATCGGTGAAGCGCTGCCAGGCGGTTTTGTGATGCGATTGTTCAGTGCGCACGCTGGTGACGATGGCGTGGTGCAGGTAATCCCATTCGCGAGTGGCTGTGCCGGTGAGTTTACGCACGGCAGAGTTGGCGCCATCTGCGGCCACAACTAGCGGCGCACGCAGTTGGCGGCCGTCGGCCAGGGTCAGCAGCCAGTCATCGCCTGAGCGACGCATCTGCTCCAGTCGCGCATTGGCCAGCAAGCCCACATCGCAATCATGCAGGCGCTCCAGCAAAGCGTCCTGAACCACCCGGTTTTCGACGATATGACCGAGCACATCGGCATGCACGCTCGCGGCAGAAAAGTGGATCTGCCCGGTGCCGCTGCCGTCCCAGACCTGCATTTCCCCATAGGGGCTGGCGCGGCGACTGGCGATGCCATCCCACACGTTCAGGCGTTGCAGGATGCGCTGGCTGGCAGCAGACAGCGCGCTGACCCGGGGCTCGAAGGGCGCCTGAGTGTCAAACGGTTTGACGCTCAGCGGGCCGCCGTCGACCACGATGATATTCAGGCCACTGCCTTGCAGTGCCAGCGCCAGGGCGCTACCGACCATTCCGGCTCCGACAATCAGCAGATCTGCGCGGGTTTCCATGCTTTAAATCGTTCTCGCTGAGGGCGTGAGCCGGTGAATACGAAACAGTGGATTAAACATTGGGCCGAGTCCCCAGCCCCATGGCCTGCCGGGCAAACCAGCGTTTGGCCGGTGGCAGCAAGTCGAGTCCCAGCAAACCGATATTGCGGCCAGCGGCAACCAGAGGCTGATTACTGCCGAACAGGCGTGTGACCTGATCGGAAAAGCCCACGGTCAGTTGCTGATCCAGACGCTGCTGTTCGCGATAGCGCTGCAAGGTCGGCAGATCACCGGGCAACGTGTCGCTGGTCAGCAAGGTGTGCGCAAGTGCGTGAGCATCACGTAGTGACAGGTTGAAACCCTGACCGGCTATCGGGTGCAGGCTGTGAGCCGCGTTACCCAGTACGACCAGATGTGAGCGCACTTGTTCTTCGGCTTCGATCAGGTTCAGCGGGTACACATGCCGCGCGCCGACCTGCTGCAAAGTGCCAAGGCGATAGCCGAACACATTCTGCAATTCGCTCAGGAAACTGCGATCGTCCAGGGCGGCCAGGCGCTGTGTGTCAGCGCCGGTGCGGGTCCAGACCAGCGCGCAACGGTTCTCCGGCAGTGGCAGCAAAGCCATCGGGCCTTCATCAGTGAAGCGCTCGAATGCCTGACCGCAATGGGCTTCGCTCGGTGTGATGTTGGCGATCAACGCACTCTGGTTGTAGGGGCGCTGGCGAACGCCGATCCCCAACTGCTCGCGCAGACTGGAGCGCCCGCCATCAGCCAGCACGGCAAGATCGCATTCCACTTCGGTTTCGTCGTCCAGCAAAAGCCGGTAGCCATCCGGCAGCGCCTGCATCTTTTTGACTTCTGCCGGGACGCGCCAAGTGACCACATCCTTGTCCAGACCTTGCCAGAGGCACTGGCCCAGCCAGGCGTTTTCCACCACATAACCCAAGGCAGGCACGCCTTCGTCCAGTGCTGACAAACGCGCGGCACCGAAGCGCCCGCGGTCAGACACCTGAATTTGCAGGATCGGCTCGGCGCGGCGGGCAATGGCTTGCCACAGGCCAAGACGTTCGTAGATTTGTCGGGCGCCGAACGACAGCGCCGAGGAGCGGGCGTCGTAACTCGGCTGATAAGTATCACCCGGCGCGAACGGTTCGATCAGTAAGATCTTCCAGCCACGTTCTTTAGCCCCAGCCTGCAAGGCCAGCGCCAGGCTTGCGCCGACCAGACCACCACCGACGATCGCTAGATTGAAACGGCTCATGCAGCGTATTCCGATTGATTGCGGGCCGCGGCCATCAGTGCTTCGATTTCAGCGACGGACTTGGGTACATCGCGAGACAGAATTTCACAGCCTTGTTTGGTTACCACGACGTCATCCTCGATTCGCACACCAATACCGCGCCATTTCTTGGCGACCTGCTGGTTGTCCGGGGAAATATAAATGCCCGGCTCTACGGTCAGCGCCATGCCGACTTCCAGCACTCGCCATTCGCCGCCAACCTTGTAGTCGCCGACATCATGCACATCCATACCCAGCCAATGGCCAGCGCGGTGCATGTAAAAAGTCTTGTAGGTCTCGTTGGCGATGAGTTCGTCCACATCGCCCTGCAACAGGCCCAGTTCCACTAATCCCGTGGTGATCACCCGAACCGTCGCTTCGTGGGCCTGATTCCAGTGTTTGTCCGGGCCGATGGCTTCGAACGCAGCTTCCTGGGATTTGAGCACCAACTCGTAAATAGCTTTCTGCTCGGGCGAGAACTTGCCGCTGACCGGAAAGGTGCGAGTGATATCGCTGGCATAGCAATCAATCTCGCAACCGGCATCGATCAGCACAACATCACCGTCCTTGAGCACGGCGTCATTCTGTTGGTAGTGCAGGATGCAGGCGTTACGACCCGAGGCGACGATGGAACCATAAGCCGGCATCTTCGCGCCGCCTTTGCGGAATTCGTAATCCAGCTCGGCTTCCAGGCTGAACTCGTGCAGGCCGGGACGGCAGGCTTGCATGGCTCGCACATGGGCGCGGGCGGAAATCTGCGCCGCTTCACGCATGACCTTCACTTCTGCCGCTGATTTATACAGCCGCATGTCGTGAAGCAGATGATCCAGCGCAACGAATTCATTCGGCGGCTGCGCACCCAGATGCGCCTTGGAACGGATCACGTTGATCCAGTCCATCAAATGCCGATCGAACTCCGGGTTGCTGCCCATGTTCGAGTACACCCGGTCGCGGCCTTCGATCAGACCCGGCAGGATTTCATCGATATCGTTGATCGGGAACGCATCATCCGCGCCGAAATCCCGAATTGCGCCTTCCTGACCGGCACGCAGGCCGTCCCATAACTCACGCTCGGGATTGCGCTCGCGGCAGAACAACACGTACTCGCCGTGTTCACGACCGGGCATCAAAACCACGACCGCTTCAGGCTCGGGGAAACCGCTCAGGTACTGGAAGTCGCTGTCCTGGCGATAGACATGCTCAACGTCGCGATTTCGAATTGCGACTGCAGCAGCAGGCAGGATGGCGATGCTGTTGGGTTCCATCTGCGCCATCAAGGCTTTGCGTCGCCGAGCGTATTCCGACTTCGGGATCTGGATCATAGGCAGGTGGATTTCCTTTTGAGCGCACCGGTCATGCTCTGCGTAGACCACGACCGGTTTCGCCGTTGCTTAACAATCAATGCAAGGAAGGTTTTGGCGCTGGCGCTGCAGGCTTGTTGCATTCGGTGAACAGCAGCAGAGGTGCGACGCGCAGGTATTCCATGACTTCCATGTAATCGCTCTCGCCGTCTTCGGACTCTTCCAGAGCGTCCTGAACCTGAGCGATGGCTGCCAAGTCCTGCAGCACTTCCATGGCTTCGCCACTGATGGCGTTGTCGCCAGCGGTCAAGCCGAAGCCGGCAAGGAAGCCCTGACACCATTGGCCCAGCGCGATAGCGCGTTCGCCCAGTGGCTCTTCGTCGCCGGGCAGCAGCAGGACAACAGTCATGTCGTCGCTGGTGAGCTCGCCTTTGACCATCTCTTGCAGGCCAATCAACGCCTGACGCACGTTGTCTTCTGGCGCGGAGCCAAGAATTTCGGTCGCATCGATCAACCAGCCATCGGCATCGAAGCCGGAACCCGCACAGCTGCGGCCCAATAACAGGCCGTGCAGTTCGGCAGGAGAGACAGGATGACCGCTGCTGCTGAGCAGGGTGGCGAATGCTTTGTACGGGGAATTCTGAATGGGCATGGGTAGCTAGTCGCCAATCGGCTCAATGTCTAGAATGAAGGCCTTGTATCGTAGACTATCCAGACCGCAAGATCACCAAGGCGTCTATTCGCGGCCATGGCTTAAAGCCAGTTCCTGTGCCACTCATCAGAAAGTATTCAGTGGGAAACAATGGAAGACACCGACCTGCAAGCGTTGATGGCCCGACTGGAATTACTGATCACTCGTGTCGAGCAACTAAAACGTCAAAACGGACTCCTATTAGCTCAGGAAAAGTCGTGGCGCGACGAACGCGCTCATTTGATTGAAAAAAACGAAATCGCCCGGCAAAAGGTCGAGACAATGATTTCGCGCCTCAAAGCCCTGGAGCAAGACTCATGAGCAATGGCAACAGCGTCACCGTACAGATTCTAGACAAAGAATATTCCATCATCTGCCCCCAGGAAGAGCGCACCAATCTGGTCAGCGCCGCTCGTTATCTGGACGGCAAGATGCGTGAGATCCGCAGCAGCGGCAAAGTAATTGGTGCCGACCGCATCGCCGTGATGGCGGCTTTGAACATTACCCACGATTTGCTGCATCGTCAGGATCTGCCTGACGTGCAGGCCAGTGGCTCGACCCGCGAGCAGGTCCGGGATTTGCTCGATCGCGTTGATCTTGTGCTCGCCACAGACGCCGATTCGCCACCGGATGCACCTCGGGGCTGAATCTTGCGGCAAGTTTCGTTATACTTGCGCCGCTCCCTGGAGTGCTTGCCAGTCGGTCATGTCCCTGAGCCGATACGCACAACCACGGGGGTTGCACGTTGGGGTTGGTGTGCATGTCCGCTCGACGGAAAGCCTTAAAACCTCCTGCAATCTCCACCTTGAACTTTCGGGTTCAAGGGCTACACCGACAGCGGTTCGTCGGGGAGTCTCAATTCTGTTCGTTGCCGGTCTAGGCCGACAACAGTCATCACGAGGTCGCCGCCATGGCGCTCTCGATCTGGTTCAACCTTTATGGATCAGCCCGCGCTCATGACCTGTGATGTTCCGCTCACCCGTCAGCAATTGCGCCGTAAGCTACGCAAGGCTCGTCGCGCCCTGAGCGCCCGCGAGCAGCGCGCAGCCGCCCGCGGCCTCTATAGGCAGCTGGCACAACATCCGTTATTTCGCCGCGCCCGCCACATCTCGCTATACCTGCCCATGGACGGTGAAATCGATCCGCGCCTGTTGCTGCGCGCCGCTCAACGTCGAGGCAAGGCGACCTACCTGCCGGTGCTCAGCGCCTGGCCGCGAACCAAAATGGTCTTTCAGCGCGTCATGCCCGGCGAGAAATTCAAACCTAATCGTTTTCGTATTCCGGAACCGCGCATCAACCCGGCGAAACAACGCAAGATCTGGGCGCTGGATCTGATCCTGATGCCGCTGGTGGGTTTCGACGATGAAGGCGGGCGGCTGGGCATGGGCGGCGGTTTCTACGACCGCAGCCTGGCTTATCGATCACGCAGAAACGCTTGGCAGAAACCCACATTGCTGGGGCTTGCTCATGAATGTCAGAAGGTCGAGCGTCTGGCGCAGGCCAGTTGGGACGTGCCGCTGGATGGCACGGTGTCGGACAGGCGTTGGTATCTGGTGTGTCGCGCGGAAAACGCATGACCCCTGTGGGAGCGGTGCTTGCCCGCGATGAGGCTAGCGCGGTTCGGTTAGATCGCCTAAACCTTATCGCGGGCAAGCACCGCTCCCACAGAAAAGCGCATTTCAATTCAAAAGATTGTTTTTCGAGCGATCCGGGTATTAGAAAATCAATGCCTCGAAGGATATTTCTGCTGCTGTTGAGTAATTTCAACTGGCGCATCAGTCTTGTTGGCCCACAGACTCTGCGCGTAACCCGTAGTGACGACACCCAAACCGAACAAAATAACCAAAATCCAAAGTAAATCCGGTTTGCGTTTCATTGATTGCCCTCCTTAGGCGAATCAATACGTTGTCAGCAGCGGTTTCCGTATCGGCCGTGCAGCAGCGTGGAGCTTAAAATCCCGGCATTCTGCGACAACGATCACAGACACGCAAACGATCATGTGAGCCAACCGTCGGTTTGTCATGAAACTGTCCGACAACTTGCCCGTTCAACCTTTCAGGGGTAACAACAATGGCCTATTGGCTGATGAAATCCGAGCCCGATGAGTTTTCCATCACCTCGTTGCAAGGCCTTGGAAAGGCGCGCTGGGACGGTGTTCGCAACTATCAGGCGCGTAATTTTCTGCGAACGATGGAGGTCGGCGACGAGTTTTTCTTTTATCACTCCAGTTGCCCAGAGCCTGGAATCGCCGGCATCGGCCGCATCAGCCAGGCTGGCTACCCCGACCCGACAGCACTGGATCCGCAAAGTCACTACTTCGACGCCAAGGCCAATTCAGATAAAAACCCATGGACGGCCATCGACGTCGAGTTTGTCGAGGCCTTCAAGAAAGTGCTGAGCCTGGGCTATCTCAAGCAGCAGACGGCGCTTGAGCAGTTGCCCCTCGTGCAAAAGGGCAGCCGCTTATCCGTCATGCCGGTGACCGCCGAACAGTGGTCGGCGATCATGGCGCTGCGTTAACGCTTACTGAACGATGAAGTTGTTGAACAGCAGATCTTCAACCACTGGCTTGCCTTCCTCGTCGGTCATGACCTGCTGAACCTGCTTGAGCGCTTCCTGACGGATCTTCTCTTTGGCTTCCGCGCTGCTCATGGTGTCTACGGTTTGCTGGGAGAACAGCGCCACCAGTTGGTTGCGAATCAGCGGGTCGTTACGTTTCACTGCCGCCTGAGCTTCCGGACCGGTTACGCGCAGCGCGATGTCGGCTTTATAGACGCGCAGCTTCGGGCCGCCATCCAGCGCGTAGTTGCCCACGAACGGAGGCGTCAGGGACACATAAATAGCCTTCGGCGCTTCGCCCTCTTTGGCTTCTTCCTGCGCCAGAGCGATACCGGGCATCGACAGGGCCAACAACATCAAGATCCACGCTTTCACAGTCCACTCCTTCATCGTTTAGCCATCTAGCTTATACAGGCTCATCAGGCCGGGTCATGCTGATTGACCGAAAAATACACATACCTGAACGTATCGGCCACAAATCCAAAAGGAATAGTCCGATGAAAGCCTTGCTGTGCAAAGCGTTTGGCCCCGCCGAAACCCTGGTGATCGAAGACATCCCCAGTCCGCAGATCAAGAAGAACGAAATCCTGCTGGACGTCCACGCCGCTGGCGTCAACTTCCCCGACACGCTGATCATCGAAGGCAAATACCAGTTCAAGCCGCCATTCCCGTTTTCTCCGGGTGGCGAAGCGTCCGGCGTGGTGGCGCAAGTCGGCGAGAAAGTCACCCACCTGAAAGTCGGCGATCGCGTCATGGCCCTCACCGGCTGGGGCAGCTTTGCCGAGCAAGTCGCGGTGCCGGCCTACAACGCGTTGCCCATGCCCAAAACCATGGACTTCAATACCGCCGCCGCCTTCAGCATGACCTACGGCACCTCAATGCACGCCCTCAAACAACGCGCGCACCTGCAACCGGGCGAAACCCTGCTGGTGCTCGGCGCATCCGGCGGCGTCGGCTTGGCTGCGGTGGAGATCGGCAAAGCCATGGGCGCGCGCGTCATCGCCGCCGCCAGTTCTGCGGAGAAACTGGAAGTTGCGAAAAACGCTGGCGCCGACGAACTCATCAACTACAGCGAGAGCAACTTAAAAGACGAAATAAAACGCCTCACCAATGGCAACGGCGTCGACGTGATCTACGACCCGGTCGGCGGCGACCTTTTCGACCAGGCCATCCGCTCCATCGCCTGGAACGGCCGCCTGCTGGTCGTGGGTTTCGCCAGCGGCCGCATCCCCGAACTCCCCGTAAACCTCGCCCTGCTAAAAGGCGCCTCAGTCGTCGGCGTATTCTGGGGCTCGTTCGCCCAACGACAACCCGAAGACAACGCCGCCAACTTCCAGCAACTGTTTGCCTGGTTTGACGAGGGCAAATTAAAGCCGCTGGTTTCGCAGGTTTATCCGTTGAGTGAGGCGGGTGAGGCGATTGATTCGTTGGGTAAACGTAGGGCGGTGGGGAAGGTGGTGGTTAGTATCAAGTAATTAGGGGGTGCCCTGCGTTCTAAGCCGGGCATTACAACTTTTTACTAATTGCTGCTCTATGAAGATATATCATTTTTACGGGTCTCCGAGGGCTGAATTAAATAATTACATAGCTGTGCACATGCGGTAATTATTTACCTCATTTATGCTTTAAGTTTAAGTAACTTGTCGCCATACAGAAAAGGAGAAACTGTATGAGCGATACTTAAGGATATTTAGAGCTTCCACCCATTGATGTTACTGATAAACCGGATAAGCCTGCGCCAGATGGTAGGCCAGGAGGCTCCAATGGTTCGGGCAGCAACTGGAATATTGGTTTCGGTTCGGGCGGTGGAAGTGGCTTTTTCAGTGGCGGTTTCGGCGGTTCGAGTCGCAAGAAAGCCAAGAAACGCGCCAAGGCGAGGAAGCGCGAACGTGCCCGGCAGCGTGCTGAGGCCGAGGCTCGAGCGAAGGCCGAAGCCAAAGCGCATGCACAAACACTGCGCGAAGCTGCTCACAGGCAGTCCATCGAAACTCTGGGTCAAAGCTATCCAGAAAAGATAATTGCGTTAGATCAGACATATGCTTCAAAAGCAGCAACACTGGCTCAAGCACTTGAATCAGAAATACTGGCTGCTAGAAAACCGCCCAATTCCCCAGGGAATGAGCGCTGGCAGCTGTATTTGGTTTCAAAAGAAAAGTCCGAACTCGAAGGGCTGATCGCCCAAAAAAATGCCGAGCTACAAACAAAGTTAGCTCAGGCCAACTCGTTCAATGGGCGTAACCCGCTGACGCAAGGGGTTCAGGATTACAAAGATGGCTTGGCTCAAAACAGCGCTAACAGCCCGGAACTCACCCAACAAGCACATGAGAAATGGGAGCATGCCTACAGTGCGGCGCATGAGGCCAGGATACTTTCGGAATCAATAAAAACACTGGGTGATAAGTCACGGGCCTTGTCTGCTTATCACGCAGAACAAGCGGTTAGATGGCGGGAAATTGATGCGCTGCATGAGTCGCGCCGCCAGTATGCGGAGCGGCGCGAAGAGCAAATCAAGCACAAGACCCGCGTCGATGAAGAGTCACGCCGGGAGTTAGTCAAAGCCGCAAATACGCTTCAAGCACCCGCCGCGACGATGGCTACGGGCGCTGTAGTGTGGGGCAGAACCGGGGTTCTGGTTGCCGAAGGCGCAGCCGCTGCGCTTGGTTTGGATATCGATCACATCGTATCGAAGCAGGCGTTGAAGAGGCACATCGTACGAGTTTATCCAGAGATGCCTGGAAAAATGTTGGAAGGCTATCTGGCTAGAGGACCCAGCATTGCAATCCCTCATGAGGTTCACCGAAGATTCAGTGAAACCTACAAGGGTAGAAACACGAAGGAAAAACAGGCGCAGGACGCGAAGGACTTGAGGGCTGCTGTTAATAGCAATTTTGATGCGATCAAAACTGGTTTGCTGGAAATGGGTTTTGAGGAAGCGCAAATCGAGAAAGCCCGTGAAGAATTGCATGAGTTAAACAAAGAGCAGGGGTGGTATGAATGAGTGCGTCGACGATTGAAAGCTGGATCAAGCATCTAGGTCAAACCCATGAGTATCTGTTGTCAGAATCACTGATCCCTGGGGATGAAGTTGTGGAGGTGTTTCCTGGTGACGACGATGTTTATTTAGAGCCTGAGAAAGGCATCAGTATGAAGTTTTGTGATGACGACGGCAGGTTTGAGTCCTTCACCATCACGCTGGTTAAGCTTTTTCCTGAAGAGCACGAGTACAAGGGGGAGTTGCCAACTCCGTACAATACTAATATGAATAAATTAGGGGTTCATGATTTATTCGGTTTACCGTACAAATCAGCTGGTCCGGCAAAAATTCCCCATCCAACCGGATCGACCGGTGGATGGGATTCTTACCCGCTCGATCAGTCGATGTACCCTAATGTCGAAGTGGTTTTTCACTACCTCAAAACTACCCAAGTTGATTACATTGCTTTTGGATTAATAGACAAAGGCCACGATTAATAAAAAGCTGAACCCTCCTTTCACCCAAGGACGGTTCAGCCTTTTCCATGCTATGGAATAGTAAAGATGGAACTTAAACAAAAGTTGCAGGATTACACGCAGGCAGAGTTTGGTGACTTTGTTAGCCAAATCACAACAGTTGCTGTTTCAGAAAAAGCGCACAACCGAATGATTTCGCACTTTGATGCGATTGTTGGCCATCCTAAAGGCGCTGATCTGATCTTCTATCCGGAGCTAAGTGAATACGACAGTTATCTCCCTGCAGAGGGTGTGATTGTTTCACAGGTCAAGCAATGGCATAACAATAAAGGGCAAGCAGCTTTCAAAGATGACGCGCTTCCGCAAAGACCCCCGAAGCTTAGCAGTCAAGAGCAAGCCTGGAAGGCATCTTCTGCAAATATGAACAAGCTGCAAGCTTTAATTTCAAAAGCAAGTCAGGCTGACGAAGTGGTAGATCGCGCATTCGTTAGCCTTGAGGCATTGTTAAACTCGGCTGAAAGTATCCTGAAGAAAGAGGCCGGTCGCGCAAGCGATCAACAAACCTACGCAAATCTTGAAAAAATACTGGAGCAGCTCGAAGCAGCAGACCACTGGTTAATTACTGCGCTTCAAAGTCACGCTTATCATAAGTCGGGTTTTGAATTTGCTAGGCAAGACGCTCAACGCTCATTATCCAGCCCGTATCTCCATAAAGATCTACAAGTGTCCATTCACCGGCTAGCGAATGAAGCGGGCGGCAAGTACCAGTCGCGATTAGCTCAATTCAAGCAGCGTCAGCACGCTATTTTCCCCCGGGCGGAAGCTGTGTTGAGTCGTCTAGAAGAATCGCTTGTTTCGGCCGCGACGATCCTGAAATCTGGGCCAGCCATAGCGGCTAATACGTTTATCGTGCCTTTGGAAGATGTAGGTTCAACCCCGCGTATATTAACCACTATTCCAGAAACGTCGGCGTCATTTGAAAGGGTGGCTATCGATCTGAAAAAATCTATACGTTCGGCAGTGGCGGGTCTTTCGTGGTTAACCCCGGCCGCGGATGGGAAAACAATAGGCTGGGCGAATATTTTCTCATTTGAATTCAGCCGGCGTGGTTGCGGGTTGCCATTTGCTTTGACGACACCTCTATCGGAGCTGATGCCGATTGAAGGGGTTGACTGGAGTGAAATGGCGGGGCAACGCACAGATGTTCCTTTGAAATTTCGTCTTTGCTCGGGGGTGTCAGGGGTAAGCGTTAAGGTTCATTGGGGCTTGAAGGAAGTCACCGAATTTGCGTATCTGGCAGTGGTGCATGTAGATCAGCTGTCTCCGTCCGCAAAAGTAAGCGTCCGTGCAGCCCAATGGGATCGTGCGAAAAACGCCTACTATTTTGACAGCCCAAGCTCTCCCGGTAACAGAGTTTACTGGTCTTCAGATTCGTTGCCTAAGATCGAAAGCAACTGGCCTCCTACGACCAACCGGATCAATGCCTCGGGTTATAAAGCGCCGGTGGCTACCCCGGTGGTCGAGACAATCGACAACTCGGCTCAGCTAAACTTCGATGACTGCATTGTCGTATTTCCACCAAGCACAGGAATTGACCCAGTCTATGTGATGTTCAAGGCTGTAGGGAATACGCCGGCTTGACAAGTGGCGCTGGACAGCCAGTGACCACCGATTGGCGAACACGTTGTTTGGTCGATGGCGGAGCGGCTATTCCCGCCAAAATTGCTGATCAACTACGCGGCAAGATCTTCAAGCGTTTTGATCTGTTCACGGAGGATTTTTGGAAAGCGGTTGCGAAAAAAGCGGAATTTTCCGCACAGTTTTCAGCAGAAGACTTGGTCGTCATGAAGAGCGGTAAGGCACCGTTTGTTCGCCCCACTTCTGCGAATGGAAAAGCAGGATTATTTGACATAAACCATGTGGTAGCCCCTGAAATAGGAGGGGGTGTCTATGACATGGACAACATGCGTGTGGTAGTGCGTCAGACTACCTAAGTTGATCCTTAGCTACCCCGCTAGCAACAGCGGGGTTTTTGCATCTACAACAAAGCCCTTACACGAGTAGGCAATTGATCCGCATAATGAGCCTTCGGATCAGCCTTGCAGCGCTCGGTTATTTGCGGGATCGCGTTGATGAAATCATCGACTAATGCTTGTCTTTCGTCCTGAGAGAAAAACACGCTGATGACGGCGCCCTCAAACAGGTAGTGTTTGGTGTCGTTAAATATTTTTGTTTCTGCGGGGTCTTGGCGGTGTCGACCCCAGATAAGTTCGTTATTCAGCTGGCTACAACGCAGTTTTTTCAGATCAACATTTAGGGTTAGATGGGCGTTGTTTACAGTTCTGCCATTAAACCGATACGTGATGAGCGTGCTCTCGCCTTCGGATTTGTCAGTTGGAGGTGTCCAGGGTTCGAAGCGCCAGCTTGAGACGACTTTACTCAGTGCCGTCCCCAGACGGGGATCAGAAGTCTTGACAACCTCTCTGAGAGAAACCGTGCCATTGGCGTGGATAAATATTCGAACCGTCGCCGTACCTTTTTGCCGGTCACGCAGCATCTCCTCGGGGTAATCGGGGTCTGGCAAATAGATGGGTTTAGGGTAGGAGTTGGTTGCCTGGGCAAGTGATGACAAAAGCAACGTAGAGACGAGCAGTAAAAAACGCATTTGTATCTCCGTAGTCGTCAGCACTACAACAACGCCCGAACCCGCTCAGGCATCTGATCCGCATAAAAAGCCCCGGGACTGGCGTCGCAGCGCGCGACGATTTGCGGGATCGCCTGGGCGAACTCGATGTGTAGAGCCATGCGGTCGGATTCCGACAGTTGCGTGGTCAAAACTCCTTCCGACAGGTAGCGCAATACGTAGGAAAACACGCTCAGTTCATGGAGTTGTTTTGCTGGTTGATGCCGGTTTCGCTCGGCAACCTGAGCGTTGACCCGTGTGCAGGGCAGCCTGCTCAGGACGGCGTTGATGTCCATCGGCAGTTGAGTGCGGTTGCCGAAGGCGAAGATCATCGGCGCGACGACTTCCACGCTGGCGGGGCGCTCGGCTGTGACTTCCCAAGGCTTGAACTTCCATTGCCTGACGGCTTTTTTGGAGGCCTTCGAAAAAAGCGGATTATCGCTTTTCAGAATCTTGATATCGGTAACCGATCCATTGGAATGCACGACGAACTGCATTCGGGTTGCACCAGCGATCCCGGAATCTCTGAGCTCTTGCGGGAATTTCGGTTTGGGGGTGTAAACAGGAATCAGCGTTACGTTATCGGCAAATGCCGAAAACGACACACTCAAGCAGAGTGCAAGCAGCCAGCGTTTCATGGTGAAGCTCCTTCTTTCAAAAACAGATCGTCCCTACTGGTGCGACACCAGAACGCCGCGAATCTCGTGGGGCAGGTAATTGCCATATCGGGCATCGGGATTTTGTTTGCAGGCTTTAACAATCGCGGGCACCGCTTGATCCAACTCGGTGAGCAGGGCTGAGCGTTTGGCTTTGTTCGTTACCTGATGGGTGACATAACTGCTGGCGAGGTATTTTCGTGTTTGCCAGAACACGTCGACTTTGCTCAAGGGTTCCAGCGGAAAATTGCGCTCACTCAATTCCACCTCCTGGTAGAGGTAGCTGCACCGGGTGTTTTCCAGCCCTACGCTGATTTCTTTGGAAAACGGCTCCAGCCCGTGGGCGCCAAAGATAATCGGCACCGTGATGTCGACTTTCTCTGGCCTGCCTTGTGTTGTGCTCCACGGTTGATAGCGCCACTTGCTCAGGGTGTGTTGCGCGGCTTCGGCAAACTTCGGGTGGCTGCTTTCGACGATTCGGGTTTTCTCGACCTGGCCCGAGGCATTGATGGTCATCTCCACCAACACTTTGCCCGGATGAGCACTTTTCAGCAGCTCCCGGGGGTAAGTCGGTTTCAGCCCCGTCATCAGGCTCAGAAAGGCGTCGTTCGCCAGGGCGAGCGTCGGCAAACAGCACAGCACGATAAACGCGAAAAATTTCACCACGGACCTCGAATGCTCATCGCGGGCTGATCGCCCAGCGTGCGAGCGATGGTACGTGGCGAGTTTGTAGGACCAGAAGCCTGTCGGGTCTGATGTGGTTGTAGGAATGGTCCTAATCGTGGCGCATTTTGTTACACATGAGCCGAATGTTCAGAAAACAACACGTTGCGGCCGTTGGTGCGCTCTTTATTGAAATTCACAGGTAGAAGGCACTGCTTTTTTCTGTAACGAAAATGTAATATTCGCTTTCGCGCAGAAAAACAATAAATGGAGTCCAGGATGTTTGCTTTCTTCCGCCCCGCAGCACATCAGGCGCCCCTGCCTGAAGAGAAAATCGACAGCACTTACCGGCGGCTTCGCTGGCAGATCTTCGCAGGCATTTTCATTGGATATGCGGGTTACTACCTGCTTCGTAAAAACTTTTCCCTGGCCATGCCTTATCTGATTGATGAGGGCTACACCCGTGGGCAACTGGGCGTGGCGATGTCGGCGATTGCGATTGCTTACGGCTTGTCCAAGTTCCTGATGGGCATCGTGTCCGACCGTTCCAATCCTCGTTACTTCCTGCCTTTTGGCTTGCTGGTGTCGGCGGGCGTGATGTTCGTGTTCGGATTCGCGCCTTGGGCGACGTCCAGTGTGACCATTATGTTTATCCTGCTGTTTATCAACGGCTGGGCCCAGGGCATGGGCTGGCCGCCAAGCGGGCGGACCATGGTCCACTGGTGGTCGCAGAAAGAGCGCGGCGGCGTGGTGTCGGTGTGGAACGTGGCGCACAACGTGGGCGGCGGTCTGATCGGTCCGTTGTTCCTGTTGGGTCTGGGCTGGACCAACGACTGGCACGCGGCGTTTTATGTGCCGGCTGCTGTGGCGCTGCTGGTGGCGGTGTTTGCCTTTGCAACCATGCGCGACACCCCGCAATCGGTAGGCTTGCCGCCGATCGAGCTTTACAAGAACGATTACCCTGAAGGCTACGATGCCAGCCATGAAGAAGAATTCAGTGCCAAGGAAATCTTCGTCAAATACGTGCTGCGTAACAAAATGCTCTGGTATATCGCGTTGGCTAACGTGTTCGTCTACCTACTGCGCTACGGCGTATTGGACTGGGCGCCGACCTACCTGAAAGAAGCCAAGGGCTTTTCGGTCGACAAGACTTCATGGGCTTACTTCCTGTACGAGTGGGCTGGTATTCCGGGCACGCTGTTGTGCGGCTGGATGTCGGACAAGATCTTCAAGGGTAACCGTGGCCTTACCGGTGTGGTGTTCATGGTCTTGGTGACCATCGCGACCCTGGTTTACTGGCTTAATCCGCCAGGCAACCCGACGGTAGACATGATCGCGCTTGTTTCCATCGGCTTCCTGATCTATGGCCCGGTGATGCTGATCGGCCTTCAGGCGCTGGAACTGGTACCGAAAAAAGCCGCTGGTACCGCTGCGGGCTTTACCGGTTTGTTCGGTTACCTGGGTGGCTCGGTGGCGGCCAGTGCGGCAATGGGCTACACCGTTGACCACTTCGGCTGGGATGGCGGGTTTGTCTTGTTGATCGGTGCTTGCGTGCTGTCCATCGTCTTCCTGCTGCCGACGTTGTGGCACAAGCAGGTGGCGAGTACGTCGCGTGAAGTGAGGGCTTAATCTAAATCTTTACGAGCTGCCTCAGGCTGCGAATGGCGATATCTATGATTGGCCGCTTCGCAGCCTGCGGCAGCACCTACAGGGTTATGCTTTAGATCACTTGGCAATCAGCTCCGCAACGCCTTAATCGCGCCTCCAGATTCAAATCCGGCATGGCGTGGCTGCGCAAGGCGTTGGCGGTCTGTTCGACGTAATCGCGTGTCGTTCCATAGCGACCGCTGGCGCTGGCCAGCACCTGGCTAAGCACGTTATCCGGCAGGTTGCCCGCATAGCTGGGCAGATGTCGTTCCAGCACAAACCCCAAAGCCTGAACCCTCCGCCCATCTGCAAGACGGCAGCTCAACCAGTGTGGGCGATAGGAAGGGAAGGGCATTTCCCTTTGCCAGAGAGCGAGCAGCGATTCATCGAGGTTTTCTTCCGGCAAGCGATAGGCGAAACCGCTGCACGAGCCGCCGCGATCCAGGCCGAATACAAGGCCCGGCATTTCCGGCGTCCCGCGATGTTCGTGAGACCACAGGTACAGGCCACGGTGATAACCATGAATGCGCCCGCGTTGACGTTCAATGGCGGTGCACTCCGGGCGCCAGATTAATGATCCGTAAGCGAACAACCACACCGGGCCACCTTGGTGGCGCTGCATGGTTGCGTCCCTCGAACTGATCAGTTGTTCGCGGGTCAGCTGTGGCCCGAGATCGATGACTGGCGGATAGGCCAATCCCAGGCCGTCATGTACAGCGGCCGACAAGCTGTTGATTTGATTCCCCATTTGGCCCCCCTGGCGAATGACTGCCAGTTGCAGCAAGTAGTGCTGGATGAATTGAGCGTGTGCCATGGGCGAAAAAAGGTATTCGCCAACGTAAAACTTGCTAATCAGACTGGTCGCGCAGCTCTGCGGTCACCTTGCACTGCTGAAACCATTGCACATAACTGATGCAATTAACAATCCAATCCAGGCGGGTCTCGCCCGCTGTTCCGATGGGCGTCGTGGTTGCAGGACGTTAATTAAGGACAAGTCCTACAACTACTTCGGACCGTTCAACTTACGGCCTTTGGACGTCGCTCTGTATAAACGCCGGCTACGGATTAAGCAGCGGAAGAACAGGGTATGAAGGTCGGCAAAGTTTCGAAGGTGGCAGTGTTTGCGGCGCTATTGCTGATGGCTTCCAGAGTGGCAGCAACCCAGGACTCAAGTGGGAATGACGAGGGGTTCTGGCTGGTGCAGACGAGTGTGTATACCCAGCATTTTTCCCCAGACCCGGAGCACAACAATCGCCAGGACTTGCTGGGCCTTGAATACAACGAGGCGTCCGGGATGGTTTATGGCGGGGCGACATTCCGCAACTCGTTTGGCCAGCGCTCGTTCTACGGTTACGCAGGCAAGCGCTTCGACAGCAGCGCTTATCCGTTCTATTTCAAAATCACAGGGGGGCTGTTGAAGGGGTATAAGGGCGAGTATCGCGACAAGATTCCGCTCAACAGCCTAGGTATTGCGCCGGTGATCATCCCGGGCGTTGGCGTGAAGCTGGGCCCGGTCAACGCAGAGGCGATCCTGCTGGGCGCCTCTGCTGCGATGCTCAATGTGGGTGTACGTTTCTGACAACGCAGCTTGTTAAGGCCGTGGCGCGTAGGCGAAAACGTCCGCACGCATCTGATGGGCGTCCATGCCGGCGCTGACCAGAGCGTCCAGGGTGCCGTAGATCATGGCTGGAGAACCGCTGGCGTAAACATGCACGCCCGACAGGTCGGCAATGTCTTCACACACGGCTTCATGCAGCATGCCGCAGCGGCCTTCCCAGCCACACAGATCACTGACGACTTTGTGCAGAAACAGATTGGGGAGTTTCTTCCATTCTTCCCAGTGTTTGATCTCGTAGAAATCATCCGGGCGACGCGCGCCCCAGTACAGATGCACGGGATGAGCAAAGCCCTTGGCGCGGCAATGTTCAATCAGGCTATGCATTTGTGCCATGCCCGTGCCTGCGGCGATCAGCACCAGAGGAGCATCAGGCAGCTCTGCAAGATGCGTATCACCAAATGGCAATTCGACACGCGCCATCTGATTACGCTGCAACTGCTCGATCAAGGCTTGCGCGCTGTCTTCACGAACCAGCACATGCATTTCCAGATCGCGGCCGCTGTGTGGCGCTGAAGCCAGAGAAAACGCCGACTTCTCGCCGCTGTCCTTGTGGATCATCAAATACTGACCGGCGTGATAACGCGGCGGCTTGCCCGCAGGCGCACGCAGGCCGACACGCCAGACATCACCGCCTACCGGCGTGCATTCGCTCAATTGGCAGGCTAAGGTGCGAACCGGCAACTCGCCCAGGGCGAGCACGCCGTCCCAGAGTACTTCGCAGTCCTCCAGGGGTTCAGCCAGGCAGGTATAGATTTCGCCGTGAGTCAGCTCGTCGTTGGCCTGTTTGACGCGGCCAGTCACCAACAATGCCGAGCACACATGGCAATTGCCGTTGCGACAGCTTTGTGGGCATTCGTAGCCCAGACGCTGCGCGGCATCGAGGATCCGCTCGCCTGGCAACGTTTCCAGCACTGCACCCGAAGGCTGCAAAGTTACGCGCATCAATCTATTCCCAACTCATGCCAGATTTCGTCGACCCGACGTGTGGTGGCTTCGTCCTTGACGATAACCCGACCCCACTCGCGCGTGGTCTCGCCCGGCCATTTGTGCGTTGCATCCAGCCCCATCTTCGAGCCCAGCCCGGAAACCGGCGAGGCGAAATCCAGATAGTCGATTGGCGTGTTTTCGATCATCACCGTGTCGCGCTTGGGGTCCATGCGCGTAGTGATGGCCCAGATCACGTCGTTCCAGTCACGGGCATTGATGTCGTCATCCGTGACGATAACGAACTTGGTGTACATGAACTGTCGCAAAAACGACCACACGCCTAGCATCACGCGCTTGGCGTGGCCGGGGTACTGCTTCTTCATGGTCACGACGGCCATGCGGTACGAGCAACCTTCCGGTGGCAGGTAGAAGTCAGTGATCTCCGGGAACTGCTTTTGGAGGATCGGCACGAATACTTCGTTCAATGCCACGCCCAGAATCGCCGGTTCGTCAGGCGGACGGCCAGTGTAGGTGCTGTGATAGATCGGCTTGATACGGTGGGTGATGCGCTCGACGGTGAAGACCGGGAAGCTGTCGACTTCGTTGTAATAACCGGTGTGGTCGCCGTACGGACCTTCATCGGCCATTTCGCCGGGATGAATCACGCCTTCCAGGACGATTTCGGCACTTGCCGGGACTTGCAGGTTATTGCCACGGCACTTGATCAACTCGGTGCGATTGCCGCGCAGCAAACCGGCGAAAGCGTATTCGGAGAGGCTGTCGGGGACCGGCGTAACCGCGCCGAGAATGGTTGCCGGGTCCGCGCCCAATGCCACAGAGACCGGGAAGGGTTCGCCCGGATGCTTGATGCACCATTCCTTGAAGTCCAGCGCGCCGCCACGATGGCTCAACCAGCGCATGATGACTTTGTTGCGGCCAATGACCTGTTGACGATAAATGCCCAGGTTTTGCCGTTCTTTGTTCGGACCACGGGTGACGGTCAGGCCCCAGGTAATCAGCGGGCCAACGTCGCCGGGCCAGCAGGTTTGTACGGGCAGCATGCCCAGATCAACGTCGTCACCTTCGATGACGATTTCCTGGCAAGGCGCGTCTTTCACGACCTTGGGCGCCATGGCGATGACTTTTCTGAAGATCGGCAGCTTGGACCAGGCGTCTTTCAGTCCCTTGGGTGGCTCGGGCTCTTTGAGGAAGGCCAGCAGCTTGCCGATCTCCCGCAGCTCGCCGACTTCTTCAGCGCCCATGCCCATAGCCACGCGCTCTGGCGTGCCAAACAGGTTGCCGAGCACGGGGATATCGAAGCCCACCGGTTTTTCAAACAGCAGTGCCGGGCCCTTGGCGCGCAAGGTTCGATCACATATTTCAGTCATTTCCAGTACTGGGGAAATGGGCATCTGAATGCGTTTCAACTCTCCGCGCTGCTCAAGCTGCTGCACGAAATCCCGTAGATCCTTGAATTTCATTAACCCGGCCACCTATAAAATAGGTTCGTATCGTACCTGCTCTGGGGGTTTGTAGCAGCTTTGAAGTGCATCACCTGTTGGAGCGAGGCTTGCCCGCGAATCAGCTACCGCGTTCAGTCAGACACACCGCGATATCGTTCTTCGCGGGCAAGCCTCGCTCCAACGGTATTCATTCAAAAAAAATGGCGCCGATGAGGGCGCCATTTTTTGTGCTGCGGTTCTGCCTGTTACTTGCGTTTCATCGACAGGAAGAACTCGTCGTTGGTCTTGGTCTGCTTCAGCTTGTCGATCAGGAACTCGATAGCAGCGACTTCGTCCATCGGGTGCAGCAGTTTGCGTAGGATCCACATACGTTGCAGCTCGTCATCGGCGGTCAGCAACTCTTCGCGGCGGGTACCGGAACGGTTGATGTTGATGGCCGGGAACACACGCTTCTCGGCGATCTTGCGATCCAGAGGCAGTTCCATGTTGCCGGTGCCTTTGAATTCTTCGTAGATCACTTCGTCCATCTTCGAGCCGGTTTCAACCAGCGCGGTGGCGATGATGGTCAGCGAGCCGCCTTCTTCGATGTTCCGTGCTGCGCCGAAGAAACGTTTCGGTTTCTCCAGGGCGTGGGCATCGACACCACCGGTCAATACCTTGCCGGAGCTAGGGATGACGGTGTTGTAGGCACGAGCCAGACGAGTGATGGAGTCGAGCAGGATCACTACGTCTTTTTTGTGTTCGACCAGGCGCTTGGCCTTCTCGATCACCATTTCAGCAACCTGTACGTGACGGGTTGGTGGTTCGTCGAACGTCGAGGCAACCACTTCGCCGCGCACGGTGCGCTGCATTTCGGTTACTTCTTCCGGACGCTCATCGATCAGCAGAACGATCAGATGCACTTCCGGGTTGTTACGCGTGATGTTCGACGCGATGTTCTGCAGCATGATGGTCTTGCCCGCTTTCGGCGGAGCAACGATCAGGCCGCGTTGGCCTTTACCGATCGGTGCGCACAAGTCGATCACACGGCCGGTCAGGTCTTCAGTGGAACCATTACCGGCTTCCATCTTCATGCGGATGGTCGGGAACAACGGCGTCAGGTTTTCGAAGAGGATCTTGTTCTTCGCGTTTTCCGGACGGTCGTAGTTGATCGTGTCGACCTTGAGCAGAGCGAAATAACGCTCACCTTCTTTCGGTGGACGGATCTTGCCGACGATGGTGTCGCCAGTACGCAGGTTGAAGCGGCGGATCTGGCTAGGCGAGACATAGATATCGTCTGGGCCGGCGAGATAGGAAGCGTCTGCAGAGCGCAGGAAACCGAAGCCGTCCTGGAGGATCTCCAGCACGCCATCACCGGAAATTTCCTCGCCGCTTTTGGCGTGCTTTTTCAGCAGGGAGAAAATCACATCCTGCTTGCGCGAACGGGCCATATTTTCTATGCCCATCTGTTCGGCCATTTCGAGCAGATCGGTAATCGGCTTTTGCTTGAGTTCAGTCAGATTCATAGGGGAATGACGTAATCATGTAGGAGGGGAAAAATTAAGCTGTTGGGCTTAATGAGGCCGCGCCGCAGAGAAGGCGACAGGATCGCGTACTAAATCGAAAGGAGAGCGTCGGCGACGGCTAGCAGGGGGCAACGGAGAAGCCGTTGCGGAGCCGAATGTACCACTTGATTTTCAGGCCGTCTAGTATGAGGCCTGAAAAAAAGCCCCGCAATTTGCAGGGCTTTGATACATCAGATGTTAGCGTCGAGGAACGCTGCCAACTGAGACTTCGACAGCGCACCCACTTTGGTGGCTTCGACGTTGCCATTCTTGAACAGCATCAGCGTCGGGATACCACGCACGCCATGCTTGGCCGGGGTTTCCTGATTCTCGTCGATGTTCAGCTTGGCGATAGTCAGCTTGCCTTTATAGGTTTCGGCGATTTCGTCCAGAACCGGGGCAATCATTTTGCAAGGGCCACACCACTCAGCCCAGTAATCAACTAGTACAGCACCTTCAGCCTTGAGGACATCGGCTTCGAAGCTGGCGTCGCTGACGTGCTTGATAAGGTCGCTACTCATGGAGTTCTCCGAGTTAGTAGGCTAAAAAACGTGGCCCATCATAGCGGGCCTTGCCCCGTTCAGGAAGCTGGGCTTGATTGAGTCTGGCTATAGAGGTCCATGAGTCTGGTTATAGGGGAGACCAAAGCAGGGCCATCAACCATGAAATGACTATCTGAATTGAAATGCTTACTTGTAGGAGCGCGCTTGCCCGCGATGAACGATAACGTGGTGTGACAGGCAGACCTAGTCGACTGCATCGCGGGCAAGCGCGCTCCTACGGGTCCCATGCGCGTCCGGACGACGGGCTATTCCCGGCGGAGTAACGGCCTAGCTTGCTGGCGAAACGAAGACGATGCCAGTGCGCAGCGCGGCGCCACGTATGTGTTCATGCATGGCTTTTTGCGCCGGACCCGAAGCGTGGCGGGCCAGGGCGCGGAGGATTTTACGGTGTTCCTGCCAGGTTTCCATGGCCCGTGTGGGGCGGATGAAGGGCATTTTCTGGCTTTCCAGAAAGATGTCCGCACCTGCCGTAATGATCCCGAGCATGGCCTGATTGCCGCTGGCGACCAGGATGTGCCGGTGAAATTCGAAGTCCAGCCGCGACGCCGCCTCGAAATCCTCGGCCCGCAATTCCAGACGCATGGCCTCTACGTTGTCTTCCAGCACGTCGCGCTCATCGGCGGTCAAGGTCACGGCGGCCATGCCCGCAGCAAAGCCCTCCAGTGCATAACGCAGCTGAAAGGTGTCCGCTGGCGACACCTGGCTGTCGAAAGGCCAGGAAAAACCGGCAGTGCGCTGTTCTGGTTCAGAAATCGCCTGCACGAATACGCCTTTGCCGGGCTGCACGCTGACCACGCCAAGGGCGCTCAGCGACGACAAAGCCTCGCGCAGCGACGCCCGACTCACGCCAAGCAAAACGGCCAGGTCCCGCTGCGACGGCAGGCTTTCGCCGGGCTGATAGCCTTGCTCGACAATCAATTTGCGGATTGCCCTCAGGGCTGATTCGGGTACGGCGAGCGGGCTATGAGGCATCACTGTTCAGGCCAGTCAGTCCAGTAAAAGTCCCTTGTATGCCCATATTCCAGATCCGGCAAGCGGCGCCCAGGCCTGGAGCGGTGCCGCTTTTTACTGCTCCAAAGCAGTGCGCCTGATAAGCCAGCTGGTCAGACCAGTAAGACCGAAATCGCCGCCGAGCCCTTGGTTTGCCGTTGAAGATCGTCGTATGGCATGAGCTGTGCACTGACGATGACAGACAAACCTCTCGCCCCATCACGGAGTCTTCCTATGACCAAGCGTTACAGCGCTCTGCTTACTGCCCTGTTTGCCAGCCTCATGCTGAGCCAGGCACCTGCCCATGCTGACGGGCTGGATGACGTCGTGAAACGGGGCACCCTGAAAGTCGCCGTCCCGCAGGACTTCCCGCCGTTTGGCTCGGTAGGCCCGGACATGAAGCCTCGTGGTCTGGACATCGACACTGCACAGCTGATCGCTGACCAACTGAAGGTCAAACTTGAACTCACCCCGGTCAATAGCACCAACCGTATTCCGTACCTGACCACCGGCAAGGTGGACTTGGTCATCTCCAGCCTCGGCAAAAACCCGGATCGCGAGAAAGTCATCGACTTCTCCAAGGCTTACGCGCCTTTCTACCTGGCAGTATTCGGCCCACCTGAGGCTGCAATCACCGGCGTTGACGACCTCAAAGGCAAAACCATCAGCGTGACTCGTGGTGCCATTGAAGACATCGAGCTGACCGCCGTGGCCCCGAAAGAAGCCACCATCAAACGCTTTGAAGACAACAATTCCACCATCGCTGCGTATCTGGCCGGTCAGACCGATCTGATTGCCAGCGGCAACGTGGTCATGGTCGCCATCAGCGAGAAGAACCCAAAACGCATCCCTGCCTTGAAAGTGAAGCTCAAGGACTCCCCGGTTTACGTCGGCGTGAACAAAGGTGAGGCGACGTTGCTGGCCAAGGTCAACGAAATCATCGATGCCGGCAAAAAAGACGGTGCGCTGGAGAAAAACTCCCAGACCTGGCTCAAGCAGCCACTGCCAGCTGACCTCTGAGCCGTTGATCTTTGATAATCGTTTTCTGATTTCGGGGTCCGCCAATGGCTTACCACTTTGACTTTGCACCGGTCATGCAGAATGCCGATCTGCTGCTGCGCGGGGCGCTGTTTACCCTGGAGTTGACCGCCATTGGCAACTTGCTCGGGGTGAGCCTGGGCATCTTTGGCGCTATCGTTCGGGCTTGGAAGATTCAGCCGTTCTCGGCGATTTTCGGGGTTTACGTCGAGTTGATCCGCAACACGCCGTTTCTGGTGCAGTTGTTTTTCATCTTCTTCGGTCTGCCGTCCCTGGGCGTGCAGATTTCCGAATGGCAGGCGGCGATTCTCGCCATGGTGATCAATCTCGGGGCATATTCCACCGAGATTATCCGCGCAGGCATTCAGGCGATCCCTCGCGGTCAACTGGAAGCCGCAGCGGCGCTGGCGATGACGCGCTTCGAAGCGTTTCGCTATGTGATTCTGATCCCGGCGCTGGGCAAGGTCTGGCCGGCGCTCAGCAGCCAGATCATTATTGTCATGCTCGGTTCGGCCGTTTGCTCTCAGATTGCCACCGAGGAGTTGAGCTTCTACGCCAACTTTATTCAGTCGCGTAACTTCCGTGCGTTCGAGACGTACATCGTCACCACCCTGATCTACCTCTTTATGGCGTTACTGGTTCGCCAGTTTCTGGCCTGGATCGGGCGTCGCTACATTTCGAGGAAAGGCTGATGGATTTCACCCTCTGGGATGTGGTGCGCAACCTGCTCACTGGCCTGCAATGGACCTTGGCGTTGTCGCTGGTGGCTTTCATTGGCGGCGGTGTGATCGGCTTGCTGGTGATGTGGATGCGCATCGCCAAGCTCAATGCGCCGCGCGTGATCGCGAAGATCTACATCGAGCTTTTTCAGGGCACGCCGCTGTTGATGCAGCTGTTTCTAGTGTTCTTCGGCGTGGCCTTGATGGGCGTAGATATTTCGCCCTGGGCTGCCGCTGCCCTGGCCTTGACCCTGTTTACCAGCGCTTACCTCGCCGAGATCTGGCGCGGCTGCGTCGAGTCGATTGCCAGTGGTCAGTGGGAAGCGTCTGCCAGTCTCGCGCTGTCGCCATTGGAGCAACTGCGCTACGTGATCCTGCCGCAAGCGCTGCGCATCGCCGTTGCGCCCACCGTGGGGTTTTCCGTGCAGGTGGTCAAAGGCACGGCGGTGACCTCAATCATCGGTTTTACCGAACTGACCAAAACCGGCGGCATGCTCGCCAACGCTACGTTCCAGCCCTTCATGGTCTATGGCTTCGTGGCTCTGGGCTACTTCATGCTCTGCTACCCCTTGTCGCTCAGTGCCCGCTACCTGGAAAGGAAACTGCATGCATCTGCTTAGAATTTCCGCGCTGCATAAATATTACGGCGACCATCACGTGCTCAAGGGCATTGACCTGACCGTCGAAGAAGGCCAGGTCGTCGCGATCATCGGCCGTAGCGGCTCGGGCAAAAGCACCTTGCTGCGCACCTTGAACGGACTGGAATCAATCAACGACGGTGTTATTGAAGTCGACGGTGAATACCTGGACGCCGCCCGGGCCGATCTGCGAGCACTCAGACAGAAAGTCGGCATGGTCTTTCAGCAGTTCAACCTGTTTCCGCATTTGAGCGTCGGCGAAAACGTGATGCTCGCGCCGCAAGTCGTACAGAAAAAGTCGAAAGCGGAGGCGAAGAAACTCGCCGAGCAAATGCTTGAGCGGGTCGGGCTGGGGGAGAAGTTCGACGCCTTTCCGGATCGGCTCTCCGGCGGTCAACAGCAGCGCGTAGCCATTGCCCGAGCTTTGGCTATGTCGCCCAAGGTTTTGCTGTGCGATGAGATCACCTCAGCGCTGGATCCGGAACTGGTCAACGAAGTACTCAGCGTGGTGCGCAGCCTGGCTGCCGACGGCATGACCCTGATCATGGTCACCCACGAAATGCGCTTTGCACGGGAAGTCGGCGACAAGCTGGTGTTCATGCACCAAGGCAAGGTGCACGAAGTAGGCGACCCGAAAATCCTCTTCGCCAACCCGCGCACGCCGGAGCTGGCGAACTTCATTGGGTCGGTGGAGCAGGGGGCGTAACGAAAGCCCTTATCCGGCGGGGGGATTCGCCCGTTGGAGCGAGGCTTGCCCGCGAATCAGTCGCTGCGGTCTGTCAGGCCAACCGCGTTTTCGTTCTTCGCGGGCAAGCCTCGCTCCAACAGGGAAATGCGTGGGAGATTCTATGTTTGCTCGCAAGCGGATGTGACGTGGGACCGGCTTTAGCCGGGAAGGCGGCATTTCAGACGATAAATATCGGATGGATGTACTGGCCTCTTCCCGGCTAAAGCCGGTCCCACGTCGTCGCGCCACTATTGATCACTCTTGTGGGAGCGGTGCTTGCCCGCGATAAGGGCACCGCGATTCTAGGGTGAACCGCATCCAGCCTTATCGTCGGATTGCCGCCCCAGACCAAGCCACGCAACCACAGGGTTTGTACTCGACTGAAATTGCAGCCCTTACAACCGCAACAACGTCTTCCACGCCCGGCTCTGGAACACGACGATGGTCTGCTGCACGCGCGCATCCAGCACTTCGTCGCTGATCGGCAGTTCAGCCAGTTGTACCAGCTTGTTCAGCTCGCCATACAGACGATCCAGTTCCGGCAGGTCCAGCGCGCCACGGGCGTGGTGCAGCCAGGCCTGGATGCGCTCGATACGTGGCAACTGCTCGGCAAGGTCTTCCGGCTGTTGCTGATATCGACCCAGCTGCAAAGCCGTAGCTTCATCAGCCAGCAAACGTGGCAACCAGCTGTCCAGCTGCGCGGCGCCCTGGCGATTGCCACGGTTGTTGCGCTCCAGCGTCCAGCTGCGGGCCAGCAACCAGCGCGAGGTGTTCAGCGAGAACAGACCCCAGCGCGGATCCTGCAACTCTTCAATGAACTGCTCGTGAGCAGCGCCACGCACATCGCCGTCTTCCTGGCCGGCCTGAACCAGCGGGCGCCAGTCTTCGAGCAGCGCATCCAGCGACGAACGCAATTCGCTGCTGGTACTGCGCGGAGCGGCTTGACCGAGGCTGCCGGTCAGCGCGCGCAGTTCGGCCAGCAACGCGACCCAATCCTGCAGCAAACGCCAATGGCCGTTGAAGCGATACTGCTCAGCCAGACGCTGGCTGCTGCCCAACAAATGCCAGGCCAGCGCAGCGTAAGCGTCGTCCAGCGGCATTTCGGGTTGCAGTTGCGGCGCAGGCAGGCTCAATGAATAGCTGTTGGCATCAAACAGACGATAACCGCGCTCAGCCTTGCTGATATCGCACGGCATCAGCGGCAGGGTGGCGGCCAGCTCGGCAGCCAGTTCCAGCAATGCCGCCGGGTCGCCTTCGCGCAACTCCAGCTCCAGCTCGCAGATTTCTTCTTTCTGCTTGCCTGCGACCACATGGCCCAGATCCAGGGCGGCTTCGATCACCACCTTGGTTTTGCCACGGCCCCAGGCAATCTCGGCGCGTTCGCGCACGAAATCAGTGGTGAACAGCGGCTTGATGGTCTTCTTGTCCAGCTCAGCCAGTTGCTCAGGCCAGCAATCGCCATCTAGCTTTTTCAGGTCCAGCTTGGCTTTGGGCAGATCCCAGTTGTACTCGTTACGCTCGGAAAACCCGGCGACGCTCTGGCCGCGAGTCTTCATGGTCTGAATAATCTTGTCGCCATCACGGCGCAGACGCAGGGCAACCTTGGCGTTGGCCAGATCACGTTCCGGGGTATCGAAGTATTGGTTCGAAAGCTCTACGCGTTCCCAGCCACTTTTGTTGCGCTTCTTTAATAGCGGGTGTTCGCGCAGTGCAGCGAGGGTTTCGCGGCTGACGCGGAGTTTGATTTCTGTTTCTTTCTGCATGGCCGGGAATCCAGACGCTTGTACTGATAAAGGGTGCAGCCAGTTGTTGCGAGGCCGCCAAGGCCATGCAGTGTACAGGACATGACCCATAAACAGGCCGTCGCACTGCATGAAGCCTTTATATACCCCGTTCAGATCAGCCCCCAGGCGGCACTGCCCTATAAAGCGTCGTCAACAATCGCTCTGGTCATATCGCTCAAATAATTAACAGCCCAGAGCTTGTAGGAAGGCACCACAGACTATCACTCGATCCAGTGGGAGCGCGCTTGCCCGCGATGACTTTAACGCGGTGTGCCTGATTCACCGCAGCGTCTGTATCGCGGGCAAGCGCGCTCCTGCGGGTTAGCTGGGGTTGTTGGAAATTCTACGGCTGCCCGCAAGCTGAAATGCGACGTGGGACCGGGAGTGTTGGGCAGCATTCGGACTTTCGCACGACACCAGTGGCGCCGGTTAGTTCGATATTATTTTGACGTCAATCTTTTGTTTTCTTCAAGATGTAACCAGAATAGCCGACACTCTTAAAAACCATAACAACTCGAAGGGTATTTCGCTGATGAAGCTTACCGTCAAACGCAAACTGTTGTGCTTAGCCATCGTCCCCGCTTTGTTATTCGCTCTGATCGTCAGTGGGCTTGCATCGTGGATGCTGCAGCGCAGTGCCGACCATGAAATGCTCGAGACCCGTGAGAGTCTCGTCCAGCGCAATCGTGAGGTGCTGAAGAACTATGTAGACGTCGCGCTGACCACGATCAAACCTTTACACGATGCATCGGCCAAGGGTGACATGGCGGCGCGGGACAAGGCACTGGATATCCTCAAGCCAGTGAAATTTGGAGATGAAGGTTACTTCTTCGCCTACGACAGCAAGGGCGTCAGGGTTTTTCGCGGTGACAGCACGGCGGGCGTCGGCAAGAGCTTCTGGGACACCAAGGACCCGGATGGCTCATACCACTACCAGACCTTCGTTGAAGTGGCCAAAAACGGTAAGCATTACGTCGACTATTTCGCGCCCAAGCCGGGTCAGGAAAGCGTTTTGGTACCCAAGCTCGGTTACACGGTTTATCTGGAAAAATGGGACCTGGTGCTAGGCAGCGCCATCAATATGGATGACATCGAAGCCGCCATGCTGGTGGAGCAAGCTTCGGTTACAGAACGAACCCGCGCTTTGCTCAGCGGTATTTTCCTCGTCGCACTTGTGTTGCTTCTGATCACCGCCGCGGCGGGTATCTGGACGGCCAATGGCGTGGTGCGTCCGCTGCGCGTGCTCAAGACTAATCTTGATGACATCGCAGCGGGCGATGGCGATCTGACCCACCGGCTGGCAGTCAACAGCAACGATGAACTGGGTGATCTTGCGGCCTCGTTCAACCGCTTCGTCGACAAGATCCACGGTATGGTGCGTGAAGTCGCTCAAATGACCACCGACCTGGACAGTCTGGTCAATCAGGCAACGCAGCAAACCTTGCGCTCCGAGCAAGCGATGCAGCGTCAGCGCAACGAGACTGATCAAGTCGCTACCGCGATCAACGAGATGTCTTCTGCCGCGCAGGAAGTCGCCATGAGCGCCCAGCGTGCTGCCGAAGCTGCAGCCGAGACCGATCAGCAGGGCCAGGCTGCGCGCAAAGTTGTCGACAACAACATTGAGGGTATGAACGCATTGGTGTCCGATATTCGCTCCAGCGGCACCAGCCTGGACAGCCTGCAAAATGACGTACGTTCCATTGTTTCAGTGCTCGACGTGATTCGCTCCATCGCCGATCAGACCAACCTGCTGGCGCTCAATGCTGCCATTGAGGCCGCGCGCGCCGGTGAGGCCGGTCGTGGTTTTGCCGTGGTTGCCGATGAAGTTCGTGCGCTGGCCAGCCGTACCCAGCAAAGCACCCAGGAAATCCAGGGCATGATCACTCGCCTTGAGTCGGGTACCACCGCTTCTGTAGCTGCAATGCAGCGTTCGACAGCCGCAGGAGAGGGTGCTAATCAGCAGACCAACGAAGTCGGCGCGTCGCTAGAGTCCATCTCTGGCCTTATCGGCACGATCAACGCAATGAATGCGCAAATCGCCAGTGCAGCAGAAGAGCAGACGTCAGTTGCCGAAGAGATTAACCGCAGCGTGCATCAGATCGCCGGCGCGGTTGAAAACCTGGCAGAAGAAACCGAGCAGAGCTCGCGCACCATGGGCGAGGTTTCATTGCTGGGCAGCAAGCTGAATACCCTGGTCCGCCAGTTCAAGATTTGATGAATCGGTTAAGCCTTTATAGGGCTGTTCATGCATGGCGTTAGCTGTTTTAGTAACGCCTAAATCGTTAGCTTGATCATTATTAGGTGGCAATCCAATTGCCACCTGACGTGGCTAACTATAAGAAAAAAGAAGCGGCATCGCATTCGTGGTTAGACCTTGGAGTGAATCAACAATGTCCGATAAAGATACCTCCCCCGGGCGTCGCGACTTTTTACGCAAGTCGTTAACGCTGATCCCCGTTGTCACGCTGGCCAGTACCGGTCTATCCGGCAACACCTTTGCCCAGACCCCAGCCAGCGACGCACAATCAGCCGCGCAAGTTTCGCCCGCGGCCACGGATTACAAACCGACTTTTTTCACCCCGCAAGAGTGGGCGTTTCTGATCGCCGCCTGCGACCGCCTGATCCCCTCTGATCAGGTAGGGCCTGGCGCCGTTGAACTGGGTGTTCCCGAGTTTCTTGATCGGCATATGCAGACGCCTTACGCCAACGGTGGCATCTGGTACATGCAGGGGCCCTTTGTCGAGGCGGCTCCCGAGTTTGGTTATCAGGGGCGTCTGACGTTGCGCGAGACACTGCGGGTCGGTATCAAAGCCTTCGATGCCAGCTGTGTGAAGGCATTCTCCGGCAAGACCTTTGCTCAACTCTCGACGGCTCAGCAGGAAGAACTGCTCAAGAGTGCCGAGAGCGGCAAGCTGGCACTGGAAGACATCTCCTCCAAGCTGTTTTTCACCAATTTGCTCAACGAAGTGCGCAACGGCTATTTCGCGGACCCTTCCCACGGCGGCAACAAAAACATGGGCGCGTGGAAGATGATCGGATATCCCGGCATGCGCGCTGACTATATGGATTGGGTGACCGTGCGTGACAGGCCATACCCGCTACCGCCGGTAGATCTTGCCGGGCGGAGGGGTTGAGCATGGCGAACGTCAAACCAAAAGTAGATGCCGTGATTGTCGGCATGGGTTGGACCGGGGCCATCATGGCCAAGGAACTCACCGATGCAGGCCTCAATGTTGTGGTGCTTGAGCGCGGTGCTGATCGTGACACCCAGCCCGATTTCGCTTATCCAAAAGTCGTCGATGAGCTGGAGGGTTCGGTGCATCGTCGCTACCTGCAAAGCCTGTCCCAGGAAACCGTTACCGCGCGGCACAACCTGACCTCGACCGCCGTGCCCTATCGTCAGATGGGCTCATTCAAGCCCGGCACTGGCGTGGGTGGCGCGGGCAGTCACTGGTCTGGCTGCCACTTTCGGGCGCTGCCTGAAGACTTCAAGCTGCGTAGCAATATCGAGCAGCGATATGGCGCGGGCTTCATCCCCAGCGACATGGCCATTCAGGATTTCCCGGTCACCTACGAGGAGCTTGAACCGCACTTCGATCACTTCGAATACGTCTGTGGCACCTCTGGCAAAGCCGGTGTCATTCAAGGTGCCAAGCAGGTGGGAGGCAACCCGTTCGAGGGCTCCCGCTCCCGTGAGTTTCCTTTGGGTCCCAACCCCAATTACCTTGGCGCAGAAATGTTCTACAAAGGCGCTCGGGAGATGGGTTGGGACCCGTATCCGATTCCGGCATCCAATGCGTCCGGGCCTTACGTGAACCCGTACGGCTGTCAGATGGGGCCGTGCAACGCCTGCGGCTTCTGCAGCGATTACGGGTGCCTGAACTACTCCAAAGCCAGCCCGAACATCAGCATCTTGCCGGTGTTGCGCCCACGCAAGAACTTCGAATTGCGCACCAATGCGCAGGTCCTCAAGGTCAACCTGGACAGCGATGGCAAGAAGGCCACCGGGGTTACCTATCTGGATGCTCAAGGGCGTGAAGTCGAGCAACAGGCTGACATCGTCCTGCTGTGCGCATTCTCGTTATACAACGTGCATCTGATGCTGCTTTCAGGCATTGGCAAGGCTTACGACCCGCACACCAATGAAGGGACTATCGGCCGCAATTACTCGTATCAGAATCTGAACCGAGTGGTGCTGTTCTTCGGCAAGGAAGTGCAGGCCAACCAGTTCATCGGTATCGGCGGCGCGGGTACCACCATGGATAACCTCAACGGCAACCAGCTGGACAATGCCAAGGCTGGTTTCGTCGGCGGCGGCATCATCTGGGCTCGCCAACCCGGCGCCGGCCCGGTACGTGGGATCAACGTGCCGCCAGGCACCCCGGCCTGGGGTACGCAATGGAAGCAGGCAGCCAGTGATGCGTTCCGCCACTCGTTCTACTTCGAAGTGCAGGGCGCTTGCATGTCCTACCGTCAGCACTATCTGAGCCTGGACCCGACTTACAAGGACGGCTTTGGCCGACCGCTGCTGCGCATGAATTTCGACTGGCACGACAACGAAATCAAGGCGTCGCAGTTCCTGGTCGGCAAGGCGCTGGAGATGTCGAAGATCCTCAATCCGACCGCTGTGGCAGGCGATGCGAAGAAGCCGGGCGAGCACTACAACATCACCAAGTACCAAAGCACTCACACCTGCGGTGGCGCCATCATGGGGTCTGATCCGAAAACCTCGGCGCTCAATCGTTATTTGCAGTCTTGGGATGTGCACAACGTATTTGCCATTGGAGCCAATGCGTTTCCGCAAAACAACGGCTATAACCCGACCGGCATGGTGGGGGCGCTGGCGTATTGGTCTGCCAAGGCCATTCGCGAGCAGTACCTCAAAAACCCCGGCCCGCTGGTTCAGGCATAAGGAGAGACCCTATGAAAAAGCTTCTCCTGAGCCTGATTGCATTGGGCGTGCTGGTGTCGGTCGCCGCGTTGGTCTTCGCGTTCTGGCCGACCCACACACGGGCCCTGCAAGCTGCCCCTGAGGCAGAGCAGGCGGCCTTGATTGAAAAAGGCCGTTCCCTGGCCGATGCCGGGGATTGCACGGCGTGTCATACCGTCAAAGGCGGCAAACCGTTCGCGGGTGGTCTGCCGATCGCGTCGCCGATCGGCACGCTGTACAGCACCAATATCACGCCCGATAAAGCCTCCGGCATTGGTGCTTATTCGCTGGATGAGTTTGACCGCGCCATTCGCCATGGCATCGCCGCCAACGGTGATAGCCTGTACCCTGCCATGCCCTATCCGGCGTATGCCAGGATCAACGACGATGACATGCGGGCGTTGTATGCGTACTTCATGCACGGGGTCACCCCGGTCAACGCTGAAAACCGCGCCAACGATGTGCCATGGCCGTTGTCCATGCGCTGGCCGCTGGCAATCTGGCGCAAGGTCTTTGCGCCAGACCCAGACGTTATCGCCTTCAAGCCTGAGCGTTACGGCAATGCACAAGTCGCACGCGGGGCTTACCTGGTGCAAGGCCTCGGCCACTGCGGCAGTTGTCACACGCCACGCGCTTTGACCTTGCAGGAAAAAGCCCTCGACGAGTCGAGTCCGCTCTACCTGTCAGGCGGGCCAGTGATCGATGGCTGGCTGGCGGTCAATCTGCGGGGCAATCCCGCGGACGGTCTGGGCAGCTGGAGCACAGCCGACATCGTCGCAACCTTGCGCAGCGCCCGAAGCACCACCCATGCTGTATTGGGCGGAGCGATGGGCGATGTGGTGATGCACAGCACTCAATACCTCAACGACGGTGATCTCCAGGCCATGGCCGCGTATCTGAAAACGCTCCCTGCGAGCGAACATCAGGTCTCCAGCTTCAACGCCGACCCCGCCACAGCCAAGGCCTTGGCTGCCGGCCAGGAAGGCAGTCGCGGTGCAGAGCTGTACGTAGATAACTGCGCCGCATGCCACCGCACCAACGGCGAGGGCTATGAACGGGTATTCCCCAAAATCGCCGGAAACTCGTCGGTACTCTCCGCAGACCCGGTGTCGATGATCCGTCTAGTGTTGGCAGGCAGCAAATTGCCGGCCACTGCAACTGCGCCGTCAGAGCTAGGAATGCCCGGTTTCGCATGGCGCTTGTCGGATGAAGAAGTGGCCCAGCTACTGACCTTTATCCGCAACAGCTGGGGTAACCAGGCACCAGCGGTCAACGCAGCCCAGGTCAAGCAACTAAGGGATACGCTGCCCAAGCAATCCCCGGCGTTGTCTCGAACGGATATTGCGAAGCCGTAAGGCTGGGCTTTGAGTGGGGCAGGATCGCCCCGAGGCAAAAACAACAAAGCCCGCACATGGCGGGCTTTGTTGGTTGTTTGGGGACCGTCGGCGATCGCATGAAACAAGAAAATGGTGAGAGCCGGAACTTGGCTCACTGATTCCCTAATACGGCAATGAGGTGGCTTACCAGAGCCCGCACCTTGGCCGAAGGCTTGGGTCCCGACGGAAAAACGGCAAACGCCTTCAGAGGCTCTAGCTGGTAGTCGGGCAACAGTTGAATAAGGGTGCCGTCCGATAGCTCTTGGGCTGACATGATTGTTGTCACGTTCGCGATGCCAAGACCGGCCATTGCAGCAGCGAGAATGCCGGGTGCTGCATCGATCTTGACTCGTCCACGCAACGCCACTACCCGCTCAGCGCCTGCCTTGAACAGTTTCAATGTAGTTTTCTCTGGAAAGCTTTGCTCATGCAGGAGTGCGTCATGAAAGGCTAGGTCTTCAGGGACTTCTGGCACCCCTCTCTTGGCGAGGTATGCAGGCGACGCCACTAGCATTCGCGCCACTGATGCGAGTTGCTTCGCTCCAAAAGTAGAATCCTCAAGCGTGCCCATCCGGATGGCCATGTCTACTCCGGCTGCTACCAGGTTCTGCCGCTCATCTCGCATGGTGATCTCGACTCGCAGCTCTGGGTGCCGCTCAAGGAAACCAGACAACGCGGGAATGACTACTCGGGCGCCGTACACGATAGGTACCGCAAGACGGATAGTGCCACGCAAGGAATCAATGCCTCGAGCCGCATCCTCCGCGTCCTCCAGGTCGGCAGCAGCTTGGCGAGCACGCTCAAGGAACGCTGCGCCGGCCTCAGTGAGCGCCACATTTCGGGTGGTGCGGAGCAAGAGCTTCACGCCGAGTCGAGCTTCCAGTCTCGTGACGATGCGAGAGATCGATGGCTGTGACATTTCAAGCTCCTGAGCGGCACGGGAGAAACTTCCAGACTCCGCTACGCGAATGAAAACTTCGACTTCAAGCCACCGATCAGTCATTCATATTCCAAATAAGTGTTTTGCCAGCGGGCAGTATAATTTTGTCCAGCGAAAAGGTTTACCTTGTTTTCGTCACCTACCAACATCGATAAGTGAGGAAACAATGTCCATCAAAGTTTACGGCGATCCCGGCTCCGGAAGCCTGCGTCGCGTCACTACTGTTGCCGCAGTCTTGGGCGTCGAGATTGAGCGTATGAATGTCGACCTGTTCATGGGCGAAAGTCATACCCCTGAATTCCTGAAGCTGAATCCGCATGGCCTCACTCCCGTGCTTCAGGACGGCGATACCGTCATTTGGGAAGCATCAGCCATTAATCTGTACCTTGCCGAAAAGACGAACTCCGACCTCCTTGGCCGGACCCCTTTGGAAAAGTGGGAAGTCCTGCAATGGATGTTCTGGTCTGGTGAGCAATGGCGGATTTTCTCCACCCTGCTCTTCAATGAATGGGCAGGCGCGAAGTTCATGGGCAAGCCAGGGAACGAGGCGATCGTCGAGTTGGCGATGAGCAACATTCGCAACGCTGCGGCAGTTCTCGACTCCCGCCTGGCGACCCGAGCGTTCATCGTAGGTAACGCGCTGACCCTCGCGGACATTGATATTGCAGCACCTTTTTCGCAGTGCGAACGCACCGGCGCCCCCTTCGAGGAGTTTGTGCATTTGGTCGCTTGGCAGCAGCGTCTGCTCGATACCGTGCCCGCATGGGCCGCTACTCGTGATGAAGTAGAACTGCGGATGGCAGGAGTCCTTAACGACGAAGGCTGACGGCTGCACGGCGAATCCTGATGGAACTCGCAGTACTTCTGCCCGTCGGCTTTGCCCCTCAAATACAAGCCGTTACCGTCTTGTTCCCGACGCCGCACCCTCTAGCTCCAAGCCTGAAAGAGTAGCGTCGGCCAGTGAACGGCGTTTGATTTCAATATGCTTCAATGCGTGCATGCCTCCAATTCAATGAATCTCAAAACATACACGTGGCATACACGGCGTGAAGCTATTGGGGGCGGGATGGATAGCCAGAAACAACAAAGCCCGCACATGGCGGGCTTTGTTGGCTGTTTCGACACTGTCAGCGACAGCGTGAAACAAGAAGATGGTGCACCAGACGGGATTCGAACCCATGACCCCTGCCTTCGGAGGGCAGTACTCTATCCAGCTGAGCTACTGGTGCAATGCGGGCGCCATGATACTCATCTGGTTAGCGGGCGTCCATGGTGGTGAGTGCTGTTGTTGATTTCACACGTTTCCGGGTGTTTAGCTGACGCTGATCTGAAAATGTCAGGCAACGGATCGAAAGCGTTCTTTTTTTCGAACAGGCTATTGTCCTTTACCCCAGCAGTCCCTAGGATTCGTTTGAGATTTCAAACGCTCTTGCCCGGTTCTTCTACACTTTGGCAGCCTTGCACTGCGGGGGCCGGCGGCGAATGGATGATGAGTGTCCTCTTGGACGCCATCAATAATTTTGCTCCGCCGTCGTGCGGTGCGTTTTCGGTATATCAAAGCGGAGGCCGACATGCAGCTTAAAGATTCCAGTTTGTTTCGCCAGCAAGCCTATATCAATGGCGCGTGGCTGGATGCAGACAGCGGGCAGACCATCAAGGTCAACAACCCGGCAACCAACGAGATCCTCGGCACTGTGCCGAAAATGGGCGCGGCGGAAACCCGTCGTGCCATTGAAGCCGCCGACAAGGCGCTGCCAGCCTGGCGTGCGCTGACCGCCAAAGAGCGTGGTAATAAGCTGCGTCGCTGGTTTGAACTGATGATCGAGAACCAGGACGACCTGGCGCGTCTCATGACTCTGGAGCAGGGCAAACCGCTGGCTGAAGCCAAGGGCGAGATCACATACGCCGCTTCCTTTATTGAGTGGTTCGCCGAAGAAGCCAAGCGCGTCTATGGCGACGTGATTCCGGGCCACCAGCCGGACAAGCGTCTGATCGTGCTCAAGCAGCCGATTGGTGTGACCGCTGCCATCACTCCGTGGAATTTCCCGGCGGCGATGATTACCCGTAAAGCCGGCCCGGCCCTGGCTGCTGGCTGCACCATGGTGCTCAAGCCTGCTTCGCAGACGCCTTACTCTGCGCTGGCGCTGGCTGAGCTGGCCGAACGCGCGGGCATCCCGGCTGGCGTGTTCAGCGTGGTCACCGGCAGCGCTGGCGATATCGGCAGCGAACTGACTGGCAACCCGATCGTGCGCAAGCTGTCCTTCACTGGCTCGACCGAGATTGGTCGTCAGTTGATGGCTGAATGCTCGAAAGACATCAAGAAGGTTTCTCTGGAGCTGGGCGGCAACGCGCCGTTTATCGTGTTCGACGATGCGGACCTGGATAAGGCCGTCGAGGGCGCGATCATTTCCAAGTACCGCAACAACGGCCAGACCTGCGTCTGCGCCAACCGGATCTACGTGCAGGACGCGGTCTACGATGCGTTCGCCGAGAAGCTCAAAGTCGCAGTCGGCAAACTCAAGATCGGTAACGGTCTGGAGGAGGGCACCACCACTGGCCCCCTGATCGACGACAAGGCTGTGAGCAAGGTCAAAGAGCACATCGCTGACGCCGTAAGCAAAGGCGCGAAAGTGCTGTTCGGTGGCAACAGTCTGGAAGGCAACTTCTTCGAGCCTACGATTCTGGTCAACGTCTCCAAAGATGCAGCTGTTGCCAAGGAAGAAACCTTTGGCCCGTTGGCGCCGTTGTTCCGCTTCAAAGACGAAGCCGAAGTGATCGCTATGGCCAACGACACCGAGTTCGGTCTGGCGTCGTACTTCTACGCCCAGAACATGAGCCGCGTGTTCCGCGTTGCTGAGGCTCTGGAGTACGGCATGGTGGGTATCAACACCGGCCTGATCTCCAACGAAGTTGCGCCGTTCGGCGGCATCAAGGCGTCGGGCCTGGGCCGTGAAGGCTCCAAGTACGGCATCGAAGATTATCTGGAAATCAAATACCTCTGCCTGAGCGTCTAAGGCAGGATATTGCTACCTGCGGGGCGCGAGAGCGACGTTCCGCAGGTGTTAGTAGCACCAAAACCATTTTGGTGGCCGGGAGGCCGCGACAGTCGATCATCGTATGCTGCCGCCGTTGACCCCAGCCACTTGATCCTTGAACTACGCCGACCGATGAGCGGCGAATGAGGAAACCATGAGTCAGACAAACGCAGAATTGATGCAACGCCGTGAAGCCGCTGTTCCACGCGGTGTTGGCCAGATCCACCCGATCTTCGCCGCTTCGGCCAAGAACTCTACCGTTACCGACGTTGAAGGTCGTGAATTCATCGACTTCGCTGGCGGCATCGCAGTACTGAACACCGGTCACCTGCACCCGAAAATCATCGCTGCCGTGCAAGAGCAACTGACCAAGCTGACTCACACCTGCTTCCAGGTGTTGGCTTACGAGCCGTATGTTGAGCTGTGCGAAAAAATCAACGCCAAGGTCCCAGGTGATTTCGCCAAGAAAACCCTGCTGGTCACCACCGGTTCCGAAGCGGTAGAAAACGCTGTGAAAATCGCCCGCGCCGCTACTGGCCGCGCTGGCGTGATCGCCTTCACCGGCGCGTACCACGGCCGCACCATGATGACCCTGGGCCTGACCGGCAAAGTCGTGCCTTACTCGGCCGGCATGGGCCTGATGCCCGGCGGTATCTTCCGTGCGCTGTACCCGTGCGAGCTGCACGGCATCAGCGTTGACGATTCCATCGCCAGCATCGAGCGCATCTTCAAGAACGACGCCGAGCCTAAAGACATTGCCGCCATCATCATCGAGCCGGTTCAGGGCGAAGGTGGTTTCTACGTGGCGCCGAAAGCCTTCATGGCTCGCCTGCGCGAACTGTGTGACAAGCACGGCATCCTGTTGATCGCTGACGAAGTGCAGACCGGCGCGGGTCGTACCGGCACCTTCTTCGCCATGGAGCAAATGGGCGTGTCTGCCGACCTGACAACTTTCGCCAAATCCATCGCGGGCGGTTTTCCGTTGGCCGGTGTGTGCGGCAAGGCGGAATACATGGACGCCATCGCTCCAGGCGGTCTGGGCGGCACTTACGCCGGTAGCCCGGTGGCATGCGCCGCTGCGCTGGCGGTGTTGCAGGTTTTCGAAGAAGAGCACCTGCTGGATCGTTGCAAAGCGGTGGGCGAGCGTCTGGTGACTGGCCTCAAGGCGATTCAAGCCAAGTATCCAGTGATCGGCGAAGTCCGCGCCCTGGGTGCGATGATCGCCCTAGAGCTGTTCGAAAATGGCGATACGCATAAGCCTAATGCTGCTGCCGTAGCGCAGGTGGTTGCCAAGGCACGTGACAAGGGTCTGATCCTGCTGTCGTGCGGCACTTACGGCAACGTGTTGCGCGTGCTGGTTCCGTTGACTGCGCCGGACGAACAACTGGACAAAGGCTTGGCCATTCTCGAAGAGTGTTTCGCCGAGCTGGCTTGAAAATCGCCGGGGTCGTAATTGATTAAATTATGACCAAACGGACAAAAAAGACCCGCTTCGGCGGGTTTTTTTGCATTTTTAGAGGTGTATCCGGGCTTTTGAGCTATATCCGAACGAATGCATTGGCTAAGGTGGGTGCGTTGTTGTCGGAAAGATTATGTAGGAGCTGCCGAAGGCTGCGAACAGATGTGAAGGCCATTCGCAGCCTTGAGCAGCTCCTCCCAATAGATTTTTCCAGTTCAGATTGATGCGTTGTTCGATGAGAGAGTCCTGATGACGGCCGTAGATGTACCGGTACCTCGCGTATTGATTGCCGAATCCGACCCATGGGTTCGTGAAACGCTCAGTGAGTTGGTACAGGGCGTGCGCGGGGATATTGAGCTTGAGATCTGCAGCGACGGTAAACAGGCCGTCGCGTGGCTGAAAAAGTACAACCCTGATTTGATCATCGCGGCCAGAGAGCTTCCGTTGCTCGACGGTTTAAGCCTGCTGCGCGCCGTTCGCGGATTGAAACGTCAGCCTGCCACGCCCTTTATCCTGATCAGCAATCGCAGTGACAGCGCCAGCGTGCGCGAGGTGCTGCCGCTGGCCCCGACGGCTTATCTGACCAAACCGCTGGATACTGAAAAGCTGCGTGCGCGTGTGCAAGGCCTGTTGCTGGCGTGCCCCATTCCTGGCGCCGCTCCTGGGCTGGCACCAGGCGAGACCCTGGGTAAGTTTCTCGACAAACGTCGGGAGTCCGCCGACGGGGCGCCCTTGTTTGTCGATGTGGCGACGGCCATCAAGCTCAGCAAGGGGCCCGCGGGCGTTGACGCTACCTTGCTTGAGCAGGAATTGCGCAACGATCCCCACATCACTGCACTGTTGATCGCCTCGGCCAATATTGCCGCACAGCATTTGGGCAATCCGGTGCAAACGTTGCGCTCGGCATTGGCAGTATTGGGAGCGGTGCAGAGCACGCAGATCATTTCGGGACTGGCGAAAAAGCGCATGTCGGTGCTGAGCAATGCCGCGTTGCTGGCCCGCGCCAACGAGTTCTGGAGCTTGTCACAACGGACTGCCGAATACGGCCGCATTCTGGCGGGCATGCTTGAAGTGGATGCCGATCGCTGTTTCTGCGCAGGATTGCTGCAATCGCTGGGTGATCTGGCTGTGGTGGGCTGTTTGCAGGAATGGTTACAGGCAGGCGGCACTCTCAATGATGAGCAGATCACCAAGTCTCTGGAAAAATACTCCGCGGCGTTCGGCTCGGCCCTGCGCACTCGCTGGCGCTTGCCACTCGAGTTGCGGGAGCTGATCGCGGCGGTTTATCAATACAACACGGGCGTTAACACCCGGGAAGTGTTGGTCATGAACCTGGCGGGCCACATGGCGCGTTTGGGTGATCAGGACAGCGTCACTTCGCTGGTCAAAACCAAACCCGCGCGACTGTTGAAAATGACCGTGTCTGACTTGCAGCGCTTGCGCAAGAAACTGACCGGTGTGACCGACCCGAGCCTGCTGGCGCCGCTGGTGGTTGAAGCGCTGCCGGTGGTTGAAGAGAACGATGAGTTGGATTTGCTGGATGGCGCGCCGGAGCCGGATGTAGCTGCCGAGGCTGAGGAAAACGATTCAGCCGAAACGCCAAACCTGTAGGCCCGCAATTGGTCGCGACGAACGATGCCGCCTTGACCTGACAGACCGAGGTGCTCTTATCGCGGGCAAGCACCGCTCCCACAAAAGATCGCGGTCTGTCTGATACACCTCGGCGTCTGATTCGCGGGCAAGCCCGGCTCCAACGGGTTTGGTGATCCGTGGGAGCCTTGACCTGACAGACCGAGGTGCTCTTATCGCGGGCAAGCACCGCTCCCACAAAAGATCGCGGTCTGTCTGATACACCTCGGCGTCTGATTCGCGGGCAAGCCTGGCTCGAACGGGTTTGGTGATCTGTAGGAGCGCCACCCCGGTCGCTCCTACAGGGCAAGCATTCCGGGCTTAAACCAATACGATCTGGTTCTTGCCCTGACGCTTGGCCTGGTACATGGCGGCGTCGGCGCGGCCGTAGAGGGTTTCCAGGCTGGGGTCGGATTCACCCAGCGTGGTCAGGCCCTGGCTGGCAGTGATGCCAAATGTCTTGTCGCCACGCTGGAAGCTCAAGCGCTGGATTTCCCGTTGTAAACGTTCGGCAATCTGTTTGGCCATATCAGGCGCGCAGCCAACGAAGATGGCTGCGAACTCTTCGCCACCAATACGTCCAAACAGATCGCCACGCCTTAACGTCGACCTGCCGCATTCGGCAATGCGCTGCAAGACCACGTCACCTTCCTGATGCCCGTAGGTATCGTTGACCAGCTTGAAGTCATCAATGTCGAGCAGCAGAAAGGCCATGGGCGTGCCATGCAAGCGTGCCAGTTCGAACTCGCGCTGGGCACACTCGAAAAAATGCCGGCGATTGCTGCTCTGGGTGAGCACGTCGGTGGTCGCCAAGCGTTGCAGTTCGCTTTCGAGCTGTTTCTTCTCGGTAATGTCTTCGGCAATCCCCACCACGATCAAACGATGACCGGCGTCGGTCTGATGGCTGACAAAGCATTTATCACTGAGCCAGCGTACTTCGCCGTCAGCGCGAATGATCCGGTATTCGCGATCCTCAATGGCGCCTTTCTCGATGACCTCATTCAAGCTGCGCTCAGCGTAATTCAGGTCATCGGGATAAATACTGTCGCGCCACTCGCCAAAATCCGCCAGCAGCAAACCCGCCGAACGGCCGAAGATACGCTCGTAGGCCGGGCTGACGTAGATCATGCGCTGGGTGGCCCAGTCAAATGCCCACAGCACAGCGTTGACGCTCACTAGCAGCGAGCTGAACAGCTGCTCGCGCTCGCTCAGGCGCGCGACCTCAGCCTGGGCGTGCATAAGCGCCAGCATCGTTTCGGCGGCTTGCATTTCTGGGGAGGGATTCGATAACGGGGGGTTCTGCTTGTCCATGGCACTGCATCTCAAGAAGAAGTGCGGCGCACAGCCACAACATTTCCCATTATGTTATGGGCTGTTGTTCAGATTGGATTTACGGGTCGAAGTTCAAATCAGCCGCGCCCGAAGTACGGGCGCGCTGATCAGTGGTGTTACGCGTTGGCGGGGCGCAGCGAGTAGGTTTTCAGTTGATCGGCGAAATCGCGCAGGGACTGAATGCCGCTGGCCTCGGCTTCGTGGATCCAATCTTTCATGGCCGCGAGCATGTCATGCCCATTGCTGCTGGTCTTGACCCAGATCTGCTGCAGGGCCAGGCGTTTCTCGTAAATCACCTTCAGGGCATGGCTGTGTTCCAGCATGGTCTGAATGCGCAGGTGATGCTTGTCATCCAGCAGACTGGTCTCACGGGACAGCAAACGCTTGGCGCGGTGGAACTGATGACGCACCGACGCATCGGCCTTGGCCAGCTCTTGAGCTACCAGCGGGCCGATCACCAGCTTGCGGTATTGGGCCATGATCTGGAAACGGTTGTTGAGGATCGCCATGGCGGTGTCCATGTCGATATGGCCTTTGCCCTCGACGCGGTGGGCAATGGGGGCAACCCGCTGCACCTTCGCCAGACGCAAGGCGCTGAACACTTTGATCCACGCCCAGCCCATGTCGAATTCCCACTTCTTGACCGACAGCTTGGCCGAGTTCGGGTAAGTGTGGTGATTGTTGTGCAGCTCTTCGCCGCCAATGATGATGCCCCAAGGCACCAGATTGGTTGCAGCGTCACGGCATTCGAAGTTGCGATAACCCACGGCATGACCCAGGCCGTTGACCACGCCTGCGGCCCAGAAAGGGATCCACATCATTTGAATGGCCCAGACGGTGACGCCCAGCGCGCCGAACAGCGCCACATCGATAACGGCCATGATCGCAATGCCCAACAACGGGAACCGCGTATAGACCTTGCGCTCGATCCAGTCTTCCGGGCAATTCTTGCCGTAGATGCGCAAGGTGTCCGGGTTTTCCGCTTCGGCGCGGTATAGTTCTGCACCTTTGCGCAACACGGTGGACAGGCCTTTGACGACCGGGCTGTGCGGGTCATCAACGGTTTCGCATTTTGCGTGGTGTTTGCGATGGATAGCTGTCCACTCGCGGGTGTTCTGCGCTGTGGTCAGCCACAACCAGAAACGGAAAAAGTGCTTGAGGCCCGCATTCAGCTCCAGGGAGCGGTGGGCGGAGTAGCGGTGCAGGTAAATTGTAACGGCGACAATGGTCACATGGGTTATCGCCAAGGTGACTGCCACCAACTGCCAGACTGAAAGGTCGAGCAAACCGTTGTACCACATAGGCTGTATGGCCCTCGAAATGTTGCTTGTGAAGAAAAAATCAGCAGTGCGCATTATCACTTAGCCACCAGATAAAACCAGTCGCCCTTTCAGATAAGAGTCGCCAGATGTTTCTTATCCTATAATCCTGCCCTTTCGTAAGGTTTTTAGCTTTCTTATGACAGAATCATCCCGTGATGCGGTACGAATCACCCTGTTTTACGGGGCGGTGTCCATTCTATGGTTGGTCGTGTGCGACGTCCTGCTCCCTGATTTGATCGCAGATCCTAGTCAGTTGGGATTTGCCAAACAGATGAGTGGTTATGTCTGGATACTCATCAGCGCGGTTTTGATCTTCATTTCCCGTACTCGATTGCTGCGATTCATAGGCGTGGACCTCAGCGTGCGTCAGCAGCGCGAAGATCATGAGCGTCTGCGTCTGGCCGCCGCGGTGTTCGACAGCACCCTTGAAGGCGTGTTGGTCACCAATGCGCAAGGGCAGATCGTGCACGTCAATCGGGCGTTCATGGAAATTACCGGTTACCAGCTCGATGAAGTCGTAGGCCTGACCCCCAACAAGTTCAAGTCCGGTCGCCACGGGCCTGAGTTCTATCGACAGATGTACCGCTCCATCCTCAGTGCAGGGCAGTGGAGCGGGGAGATATGGAACCGGCGCAAAAGTGGCGAAATTTATCCACAGTGGCAAAGCATCCGCAGCGTCAAAGATAACGGCGGGGCGATCAAACACTTCGTTGCGGTATTTTCCGACATTACCGCCATCAAGCGCTCGGAACACGAGTTGCAGCAGCTTGCCCATTACGACCCTTTGACGGGTTTGCCCAACCGCCTTCTTTTCACCGACCGCACCGCTCAGGCGCTGAGTTATGCCCGCTCAATCAAACACGGCTGTGCGCTGCTGCTGATCGACCTGGATCATTTCAAGAACATCAATGACAGCCTCGGACATAACGTCGGCGATGAAGTGCTCAAGGCCGTGGCGCAGCGCATTCAGTCGTTGTTCGATACCGAAATTACCATTGCCCGGCTGGGCGGCGATGAGTTCGGACTGTTGGTGGAAAACTGTCAGCAAGTGATTCAGGCCGCAGGTTATGCGCAGCGCATTCTTGATGGTTTCAAAACCCCGTTTGTGCTGGAAAACCAGCAATTGTTTATCAGTGCCAGCGTCGGTATCAGCCTGTTTCCCAGCGATGCGTCGAACGCCGAGCAACTGCTGCGCAATGCCGATTCAGCACTCTTCAAAGCCAAGAGCGACGGTCGCGAGGGGTATGCCTTGTACACCGAAGAGCTGACCGCCCACGCGCAACAACGTGTGGAACTGGCCAGCGAGTTGCGCCGGGCTATCGAGCAACACGAGCTGCGGGTGTTCTACCAGCCGATTCACAGCCTTCAAGACAGTCGGATTCTGGGCGTCGAGGCCCTGGTGCGCTGGCAGCACCCCGTTCGTGGATTGGTGCAGCCAGGGGAGTTCATCCCGATTGCCGAGCAAATCGGTCTGATTGCCGACATCGATGCCTGGGTGCTGCGCACCTCTTGCCAGCAGATGTGCGATTGGTTGACGGCCGGGGTGGATATTTCCTTCGTCGCCGTCAACGTGTCCAGCCGACTGTTCAGCAGTGGTCAGCTTGATGTGCAGGTGGCGCAAGTGTTGCGGGAAACGGGGCTGGACCCGGCCCGTCTGGAGCTGGAAGTTACCGAAAGCGCGGTGATGCAAGACCCCGAGCAAGCCATCGAACAGCTGCACCGCCTGCGGGACCTGGGCCTGAGCCTGGCGATTGATGATTTCGGCACCGGTTATTCGTCGCTGCTGCGCCTCAAGCGCATGCCGGTGCAGAAGCTGAAGATCGACCAAGGCTTCGTTGCCGGCTTGCCCAGCGATGAGGACGACATCGCCATCGTTTGCGCAATCATCGTTCTGGCGAAGAGCATGGGTATGCGGGTGTTGGCCGAAGGCATCGAGCATGCCGATCAGGCCGGGTTCCTGCGTGACAGTGGATGTCAGCTGGGCCAGGGCTACTGGTTCGCCCGGCCGATGCCTGCCGAACAGATTGATTGGCTGCGAGCCCCGGACTTTCGCCAGCCGATTATCTGATTTGCCCCGTTGGAGCGAGGCTTGCCCGCGAATCATGCCCCGGGGTGTATCAGACAGATCGAGTTACCGTTCTTCGCGGGCAAGCCTCGCTCCAACAGGTCATATCTGCCTAAATGCACTTTAGTTATATCTAGATTCTTAAATAGTATTTTTAAGAATATCCCCGCGTCTCTAAGATTGCCTCCAAGCCAATAGCAGATCCCCGCGAGCGGGTCTGCAGGCAACTCAATTTCAAGGAGCACGATCATGAGCGCATCTCTGCGTAGCGTTGACGGTCAGGACGAAGCGGCGATTCTGCGCGAGATTCAGAGTGCGTTGCGCGATCTGCGTTTCGGGGCTGTGGAAATCACCGTGCACAACGCACAGGTTGTGCAGATCGAACGCAAAGAGAAGTTTCGTTTGCAGCATCCAGGCAATAAGCCGAGCTGAAGATTTAGCTGCACCTGTAGGAGCGCGCTTGCCCGCGATTGAGGCGACGCGGTACGTCAGAAAGAGCGCGTTATCGTTCATCGCGGGCAAGCGCGCTCCCACAGAACAAGCCACAACAAAATCAGAAAAAGCCAACAACACGACAGATTTCCAGGAGCTTGACCCATGTCCATTCGCCGTTATGCGCTGGCCGCACTCGCCAGTGCCGTGTTTGCCGGTTCCGCTGTAGCCAAGGATTACGAGTTGCTGAACGTCTCGTATGACCCGACGCGTGAGCTGTATCAGGAGTACAACGCAGAGTTCATCAACTTCTGGAAAACAAGCCACCCGGACGACAAGGTCGATATCAAGCAATCCCACGGTGGTTCGGGCAAGCAAGGGCGTTCGGTGATCGACGGGCTGCGCGCTGACGTCGTGACCCTGGCATTGGCGGGCGACATCGATGAAATCGCCAAGCTTGGCAAAACCCTCCCGGAAAACTGGCAGACCCGCCTGCCGGATGCCAGCACGCCTTACACCTCGACCATCGTGTTCCTGGTGCGTAAGGGCAACCCCAAAGGCATCAAGGACTGGGGCGACCTGATCAAGAAGGACGTTTCGGTCATCACACCAAATCCGAAAACCTCCGGCGGTGCTCGCTGGAACTTCCTCGCGGCGTATGGCTACGGCCTGAAGACCGGCGGCAGCGAAGCCAAGGCTAACGAGTACGTGAAAGAGCTGTTCAAGCACGTGCCGATTCTGGACACCGGCGCTCGCGGTTCAACCATCACGTTCGTGAACAACGGCCAGGGCGATGTGCTGCTGGCGTGGGAAAACGAAGCCTTTCTGGCACTGAAAGAAGATGGTGGCGCGGACAAGTTCGACATTGTCGTACCTTCGCTGTCGATCCTGGCTGAGCCTCCGGTCGCAGTCGTCGACAAAAACGCCGAGAAGAAAGGCAACACCGAAATCGCGACGGCTTACCTGAAGCATCTTTACAGCAAGGAAGGCCAGGAAATCGCTGCAAAAAACTTCTACCGTCCACGTGATGCAGAAGTGGCTGCCAAGTACGAGAAGCAGTTCCCTAAACTGAATCTGCTGACTATCGACAAAGACTTCGGTGGCTGGAAAACTGCGCAACCGAAATTCTTCAATGATGGCGGCGTGTTCGACCAGATTTATAAGGCGCAGTAACACAGGACCCGTAGGAGCGCGCTTGCCCGCGATGAGGCCATCCAATCAGACACATTTTTGGTGGTCGTCAGATTTGTCGCGGGCAAGCGCGCTCCTACAACGGCCATTCGCTGACTGCAGAACGAAGGACCCGCACTCGCTTGCGGCTTCGATGTGTTAACCAAGGACTTTTATGTCGCGACGCATTTCCCCCGTCATACCCGGCTTCGGGCTGACGCTGGGTTACACCTTGGTGTACCTCAGTCTGATTGTGTTAATCCCGCTGGCGGCGATGTTCATTCATGCCGCGCAGCTGACCTGGGATCAATTCTGGGCAATCATCACTGCGCCACGAGTGCTGGCGGCTCTGAAACTGAGCTTCAGCACGGCGTTCTATGCCGCTGTCATCAACGGCGTGATCGGTGTTTTGCTGGCTTGGGTACTGGTGCGCTATACCTTCCCGGGGCGCAAGATCATCGACGCAATGATCGATTTGCCGTTCGCGTTGCCGACTGCGGTTGCCGGTATCGCCCTGACCGCGTTGTATGCGCCAAATGGGTTGATGGGGCAATTCGCTACGGACCTGGGTTTCAAAATCGCCTACACCCCGCTGGGTATCACGCTGGCATTGACCTTCGTGACGCTGCCTTTCGTGGTGCGCACGGTGCAGCCGGTGCTGGCCGATATCCCTCGTGAAGTCGAAGAAGCCGCTGCCTGCCTCGGCGCGCGTCCGTTACAGGTGTTCCGGCACATTCTGGTGCCTGCGTTGTTGCCTGCCTGGCTGACCGGTTTTGCCCTGGCTTTCGCCCGTGGCGTGGGTGAGTACGGCTCGGTGATCTTCATCGCCGGCAATATGCCGATGAAAACCGAGATTCTGCCGCTGCTGATCATGGTCAAACTCGACCAGTACGATTACACCGGCGCGACGGCCATTGGCGTGATGATGCTGGTGGTTTCTTTCATTCTGTTGCTGCTGATCAACTTGCTGCAGCGGCGCATCGAAACCCCATCCTGAGGAGGCGCAGAACATGTCCTATTCATCTGTTTCAGCCGCCGCCTCAGCCAACGCCGCCCGTCGTGGCAGCGCGGTGTCGCGGCGGATCCTGATCATCCTGTGCTGGCTGGTATTCCTGCTGTTTCTGGGATTGCCGCTGTTCATCGTTGTGTCTCAGGGTTTGAAGAACGGCCTTGGTGCATTCTTCACGGCGATTCTTGAGCCTGATGCTTTGTCGGCCCTCAAGCTGACGGTCATCGCCGTATTGATCTCGGTGCCGCTGAATCTGGTATTCGGCGTCAGTGCTGCGTGGTGCGTGAGTAAATACTCGTTCCGAGGTAAGAGCATCCTGGTGACCCTGATCGACCTGCCGTTCTCGGTGTCGCCGGTGATTGCCGGTCTGGTCTACGTTTTGATGTTTGGCGCCCAGGGCTTTTTCGGCCCGTGGTTGCAGGACCACGACATCCAGATCGTCTTCGCGCTGCCGGGTATTATCCTGGCGACTATCTTCGTCACCGTGCCTTTCGTGGCCCGTGAACTGATCCCGCTGATGCAGGAGCAGGGCACTCAGGAAGAGGAGGCCGCGCGGCTGCTGGGCGCCAACGGCTGGCAGATGTTCTGGCATGTGACCGTGCCGAACATCAAATGGGGTCTGATCTATGGCGTGGTGCTCTGTACCGCCCGGGCCATGGGCGAGTTCGGGGCGGTGTCGGTGGTGTCCGGGCACATTCGCGGCGTCACCAACACTCTGCCGCTGCACGTCGAAATTCTCTATAACGAGTACAACCACGTGGCAGCCTTTGCCGTGGCGAGCTTGTTGCTGATCCTTGCGCTGTTCATCCTGCTGCTCAAGCAGTGGAGCGAAGCGCGCATTAACCGTCTGCGCCAAAGTGCGGCGGAGGAATAACTCATGTCGATCGAAGTCCGTAATGTCAGCAAGAACTTCAACGCCTTCAAGGCCCTGAACAGCATCAATCTGGACATCCAGAGTGGCGAGCTGGTGGCGTTGCTTGGCCCGTCCGGCTGTGGCAAGACCACCTTGCTGCGCATCATTGCCGGTCTCGAAACTCCGGATCAGGGCAGCATTGTCTTTCATGGCGAAGACGTCTCCGGCCATGACGTGCGTGATCGCAACGTCGGTTTCGTGTTCCAGCACTACGCGCTGTTCCGCCACATGACCGTGTTCGATAACGTCGCATTCGGCCTGCGTATGAAGCCCAAGAACCAGCGCCCGAATGAAAGCCAGATCGCCGTCAAAGTCCACGAGCTGCTGAACATGGTGCAGCTGGACTGGTTGGCAGATCGCTACCCGGAGCAGCTATCTGGCGGGCAGCGTCAGCGTATCGCCCTGGCCCGTGCTCTGGCGGTAGAACCTAAGGTATTGCTGCTGGATGAGCCGTTCGGCGCTCTGGATGCCAAAGTGCGGAAAGAACTGCGTCGCTGGTTAGCGCGTCTGCACGAAGACATCAACCTGACCTCGGTTTTCGTGACCCACGACCAGGAAGAAGCCATGGAAGTGGCCGATCGCATCGTGGTCATGAACAAGGGTGTGATCGAGCAGATCGGCTCACCGGGCGAAGTGTACGAAAACCCGGCCAGTGATTTCGTTTATCACTTCCTGGGTGATTCCAACCGCCTGCACATTGGCGAGGAGCACGTGCTGTTCCGGCCCCACGAAGTGTCGCTGTCACGCTCCGAACTGGAAGACCACCACGCCGCGCAAGTGCGCGATATTCGACCGTTGGGCGCAACTACGCGGATTACCCTGAAAGTCGAAGGCCAGAGCGAGCTGATCGAAGCCGAAGTGGTGAAAGACCACGACAGCCTGACCGGCCTGGCCCGGGGCGAGACGTTGTTCTTCAAGCCGAAGGTCTGGCAGAAGGTTGCGGGGATTTAAATAAAGGCTCTCACCGGACGGGTGCGATGCACCGATCCTGTGGGAGCGAGCTTGCTCGCGAAGGCAATGTTCCTGCCCACAGAAATATATTCGGCTCGACTGGCCACTTCGCGAGCAAGCTCGCTCCCACAAGGGATCTTGCGCGTGGCCGAATCAGAGGTCAGGTCCCTATAAACAGCCCCATCTCACACCACCCGCTTCAAATCCCGCCTACCTACCGGGCCCACCCGTTCTTCGATCGCATGCTGCAACGGCTTGCGCATCCCCAGCAAAAACGCCAGTTCAGCCACGACGAACAGCGGGCCGATGATTAATCCTGAAACATCATCGATGAACGCCGGTTTGCGACCTTCGTAATAATGGCCGACGAACTGGATGATCCAGCCCAGCACAAACAATCCGACCCCAGCACTGAGCCAGACCATGGTCGCTTGCTGTGCAAGCACTGCGCTTGCCCAGAGACACAGCCCCAGCAGTACGCACATCAACAGGCCGAACGGGCGATCAAGGCGCAGATAGAAAACCACGGACGCTGCTGCCACCAGTGCAGCAGGGGAAAACCACACACCGCTCAGCATCCATCCGGGACGTGACAGCAGGACGGCCACTGCCACGACGATCAGTGGAATGCCGACAAAGTGAGTGATGATATTGCGCGAGTCACGGTGGTAGCCCGCGTATTGGCTGAGATGATCAGTGAGGTTTTTCATTATTATTCCTCCTTGGGCGATAAACGATTCTGCTACGGTTTCGTCTTGAAAGGGATTCGATTCACGATAAAAGGAAGCAAAACATGACAACTGGAGCTGCATGGCGGTCACGGCTGATGAACGATTACTGGTTCTCGCATCTGCCGGCTGACTTGCAGGATAGCCTGCTCAACGCTGCACGCCAGACTCGCAGGACGCCGGGCAAATTATTGTTCCAGAAGGGTGATGCACCTTGTGGGTTTTATGCTCTGCTTGAAGGCTCGGTGCGCATGGGGCCGGCCTGTGATCAGCGTCTTGCGCCGCGTTTGGAAGCAGTGCGCACGCCCTTTTGGTTTGGCGAGGTGTCTTTATTCGATGGCATGCCGCGCCGGTTCGATGCTTACTCCATGGAACAGAGCATTTTTCTCCATGTGCCTCAGGCCGTGATGCTGGAAATACTGGAGCGAAATCCGGCCCATTGGCGTCCCTTCGCCAGCTTGCTCAGCGTCAAGCTGGGGATCGACTTACTGCACCCGGATCGCATCGCATTACTGCCTGCCAAGGCCCGGGTTGCGTGGCGGCTGCTGATGTTGGCCGAGGGGTATGGACACCTGAGTCACGCCCGGCGTTTGATTTCACTGGATGAAATTCAATCGGTTCGCACCACGGGTCTGGCGCGTCCAGAGCTGCTTGACGTGTTGCAGGACCTGCATCAGCGCAAGATCGTGCGGCTGGGGGATGACCAGCTGGAAGTCTTTGATGTCTTCAAATTGCACAAGGTAGCCAGCGTCAAGCGCGCCAAGTCGTTATGCTGAGGGCCTGAATAATCGAGGTGAGTCATGCGGCTGTTGTTAGTGGAATACGATGCCAGGACGGCCAAAGAACTGGCCGAAGGCTTTGCCGAGTCGGGTTTTGCGCTGGATGTGGCGCTTAATGGCCTCGACGGTCGCCATTTTGTCGAAGAGCAAAGCTACGACCTGATCATCCTTGACGTGATGCTGCCTGGCCTTAATGGCTGGCAGTTACTGCAACTGATCCGCCAGCGTGGCGCTACGCCGGTGTTGTTTCTGACCGCGCCGGACGCCATCGAAGATCGGCTGCGAGGTCTGGAGCTGGGCGTGGATGACTACCTGCTCAAGCCCTTCAGCTTTGAGGAATTACTGGGCCGTGTACGCAAACTGCTGCGCCGTGGCCCCACCGGCGATGCCGCCAGTATCAGCATCGCCGACCTGGAAATCGACATGGCCCTGCAGCGTGTCAGCCGAGGCGGGCAGCGCATTTCCATGGGTGAAAAAGAATTCGCTCTGCTGCAGTGGCTCGCTAGCCGTCAGGGCGAAATCCTCAGCCGCGCACAGATCGCGGCACAGATTTTCGACAACGACCCGCGCCCGGTCGAAGTCGCCATCCACCGCCTGCGCTCGAAAATCGACGAGCGCTACCTGCCGAAGCTGATTCATGACGTTGGCGAAGACAGCTATCAGTTAGCGCTACTGGAAGATGAGGCGTTTGACTTGCGGTGAGTGGATATCTGCCTCTGTAGGAGCTGCCGAAGGCTGCGAATCGCGGTGTACCTGACACACCGCTTCGCGACCGTCGTAACCTCCGATTGCTCCTACAGGATCGCGGCGCTTCAGATAAAACACGGATCCCGTAGGAGCTCACCGAGGTTACGAGGCCAGCGATGGCGGTGTACCTGACACACCGCTTCGCGACCGTCGTAACCTCCGATTGCTCCTACAGGATCGCGGCGCTTCAGATAAAACACGGATCCCGTGGGAGCTCACCGAGGTTACGAGGCCAGCGATGGCGGTGTACCTGACACACCGCTTCGCGACCGTCGTAACCTCCGATTGCTCCTACAGGATCGCGGCGCTTCAGATAAAACACGGATCCCGTAGGAGCTCACCGAGGTTACGAGGCCAGCGATGGCGATGTAACTAACACTCCGCGTCATCGTTCATCGCGGGCAAGCGCGCTCCCACTGAATCTGTGACTGATAAGTCATTAGTCGTCGTATGACGCTTCGCAAAATCCCTTTCCGCGAAAATCCCCGAATCACCCTATAGCTAATGGTCTAAACCCCCTATCGCCCCATTGACGGTGTAACAAGGTGTGTCTATAAACCGCATAGTCATACGATGACTAGGCGAAACCTGGTTTTTGCAACCATAAAAATAATACAAAGAGTAACAATCCCAATGAGCACCCTCGTTTCTCATTCCTGTGGACACTCCCCCTCACGTTCATCCGTGCCCGTAACCGCGTGCGGCCTCACCGTGGGCTGCTGGTAGATAACCGTCTTTAAGCGAGAGCAACTCGCCGCCGCTCCGATAACAGCCAATAACAAAAGGTGAAGAGATGAAAATAAAAGGGATCCGCTGGTGGATGGTGGGGCTGGTAATGGCCGGTCTGGTCGTCAACTACCTCGCGCGCAACACGCTTTCCGTGGCCGCGCCAACGCTCATGACCGAGCTGAGCATCAGCACTGAGCAGTATTCGCACATAGTCGTAGCCTGGCAGATTTGCTACGCGGTGATGCAACCGGTTGCTGGCTACATCATTGATGCCATCGGCACAAAGATGGGCTTTGCGATTTTCGCCGTGGCCTGGTCCGCAGCCTGCGCTGTAGCGGCGTTTGCCACTGGCTGGCAGAGCCTGGCGATCTTCCGCGGCATGCTTGGCTTCCTCGGTGCAGCGGCTTTCACCATGGTGTTTGGGGTATTGGTCACCAAAATCGGCTACAGCCCGCTGTTCGTCGTACTGGCTGTGTTCGACATCATCGCTGCGGTGGTGGTCTGGAACGTCGCACGGGAACTGCCGGAGCAGCCATTGGCAGTGAATACCGTGCATCCGGAAGGTAATCCGCTGCCAATCTAAGTCGTACCCGTAGGAGCACGCTCCTACAGACGAATATCTGTAACAAAGGTTGAGTACCTTCAACCCTGCCCACTGAAAGGTGGGTCAACACAGCAGTTTTTTTATCGGGGTTGTTCCTTAGGCAGGGGACAGCCCCTTTTTTTAGCGTATGTATATTCGATTTAGCTATTGATCGATAGCTTCTTATTCCTTATTTATTCCACCCCGCTTCCTTATACTCAGCCTCATGAACGCAACATGCAGGAGGCTTACCCCATGCATAACGAATCGATCCGCTATCTGATCGTGCCAGGCTGGCAAGGGTCGGGCGATGAGCACTGGCAAACTCACTGGCAATACAGCTTGCCCAACAGCTCGCGAGTGGAGCAGGCCGACTGGTTCAAACCACGCCTTGAAGACTGGGTGGGCGAGTTGCAGCGCGCTATTTCAGCTGAGCGCACTCCGGTCATCCTTATTGCCCATAGCCTGGGCTGCATCACCGTTGCCCATTGGGCACGGCTGGCTCCGCTGGAGTCTCTGCGTCAGGTCCAAGGCGCTCTTCTGGTCGCGCCTGCAGATGTAGAACGCCCAGGCTGCTCGCCTGCCTTGCGCAACTTTGCGCCGATCCCGAAAGACTTGTTGCCGTTCCCGACCCAGATCGTCACCTCGGATAACGACGCTGCGGTCAGCACCCAGCGCGCCATGGAAATGGCCCGTGATTGGGGCGCAGAAACCTGCATTCTCAGTCAGGCGGGGCATATCAACGTCAAGTCGGGGCACCGTCGCTGGGAGCAGGGCTTCGCTTATCTGTATCGCCTGCAAAGCCGAATGGAACATCACGCCCGGCGTCGAGCATGAATTTATCCAGTGCGGAGTGTTCCGCGCTTGCCCTCAAGATCCTGTTCTTAGTTAACGTTTGAGTCATCACAAGGGCTCAGGCGGGAGTTTGCCATGAGCCTTAAAGAACCTTTCGGTCAGCCGTTGCTGACCTTCCCCGACGCCGAAAAAAGCCCGCTGAGCATTCGCGCCAAAGCGTTGGTGTTCATTGATCCGCGCGCCCGCCGTTTGCGCGAAGAAATGGAACAGTTGGCGCCTCGCGCGCTGCCGGTGCTGATTCGTGGCGAGTCCGGCACCGGCAAGGAGTTACTGGCCCGCCATATTCATCGTGGCAGTGACCGCACCGGTTTGTTCGTCTCGGTCAATTGCGGCGCCATCAGCCCAACCTATGCCGATGCCGAGCTGTTTGGGTACGCCGCCGGTGCACACAGCGGTTCGGCCAGTAGCCGCGCAGGCTGGTTTGGCTCTGCCAACGGCGGCACATTGTACCTGGACGAAATCGGCGATCTGCCGCTGCCGATCCAGAACAAGCTGCTGGCTGCGCTGGAAAACCACGAAGTGACCCGCGTCGGCTCGCAACAACCCAGCCCGGTAGACGTACGACTGGTCGCCGCCACCAGCATCGACCTGGCCCAAGCCGTGGCCGTCGGCAAGTTTCATGAGCGGCTGTTCCACTACCTCAGCGAAGGCCACCTTGAGCTGCCTGCTTTACGTGATCAACCAGGCAACATCCTGCCACTGGCCGAATATTTTCTTGGCATATACAGCCAGCGCCTTAACCTCGCCGTGCCGCTGATCAGCGACGCCGCGCAGCGGGTTCTTGAAGCGCACAGCTGGCCGGGCAATACCCGCGAGCTGGAAAATGTTATCCACTTCGCATTGCTGGTCAGCAGCGGTGAGGAGATCCTGCCAGAGCATCTGAATCTGCCGGTAGATACGAACCCGCTGCAAGAGATTGAGCGCCTTGTAGGAAATGTTCTTGTTGATGCAAAGGTTGAGCAACTCTTTGCACTGCAACGAGCGCTTGAGGCGGCTATCGCGCGGGTGAAACTTGCCATAAGTTGACCTGCTATTCCGGTGTTCCCGCGCCGTGCCCCCTTTCCAGAGGCGCGGCGTTTTTTGTTCTGGCGACAGGTGCGCTTAATAAATCTGTAATAAAAAGGGAAAATATCCCACGCATTCTGACTCCAAAAACTCAAGGTAAAGTTGTTAATTATCTATTGAATTAAAATTGATGAGCCGTTTTGAATGGCTGTTTATTACTTTTGATTGCGTGCGCTAGACAGGTGTAAAAACTTGGGTGAAGCTGAGTTCGTGACGAGATACTAGTCTCTTTATTTAATAAGCTGAGGGTGGTGTATGGAGTTTCTGGTCTGCTTCCGCTAGCTGTCCATGGGGCTGGTTAAGCCGGGTCAGCTGGTTTCTCTGAGGGCTCTCTTTTTCTGTTTAAAAGATGGCTGGATTAATAGGCTCGCTCCCTGTGCGCCTTTTGCGTCATTAAAAGGAATTGTTATGACTACTCCAAATGCGTCTGGATTGTATTCCAACGCCCATAATTTTTTGAGTTTTGTTAATGCCGGTGTTGACCCCCGCACTGGTACCTATAGTTGCAATTTTTCTCTTCCCGAGCTTTTGGCGAATGCGTTGAGCGGCCCCTCTGTGCCCTTGGTTCTAGGGTTTAGCGCACTTCAAAGTGATGACCTGGGCTTTGGCAAAGGCTGGAGTCTGCAACTGTCTAACTTTAACCGGACGACAGGGAAACTTAGTTTGTCCAATGGTACAAGCCACATGGCGGCTGTCACCAGTGGGAACTTTATTCTCAGGGACAAGAAAATCAAAGACCTGAAAACCAGCCGGGCGGGTCGTGACCTGTTTATTGAACACAAGTCTGGAATACTTGAAGTATTGAGTAGCACATCGTCCAGTTCAAGTGAGTGGTTGGTGTCGAAAATTTACTCTCCTGAAGGCCGGGCTATTTATCTGGAGTACAGCAACGTCCCTGGAGGCCGCCTGTTACGTACCCTGCGTGATGAAAATCAGAGATTGCTGACAGTAGATGTCTCAAACGGCTCATCGCGAGTATCCAGCATCACGCTGTGGCCCGACAGCTCAGCGGACAGGCTGGTCATTGAGCTAACACAACGAAAAGGTGAGCTGCAAAAAATCACGGTGCTGTCGGACAAGAAGTTCTCTGGCGCCTGGGGGTTTGAATACCAGAACGTCACGGGTTTGAACGTCATTACACGACTGGATTTACCGACTGGCGGCACTGAAAAGATCAGGTACCAGTCGTCGGGGCTACTGCTGCCTCCCGGTGCACCGATGCGAGCGTTACCGGCCGTCTCCTCGCATACCATTGAGCCGCACAGCGGCCAGCCAGCCATTACTCGTAAGTACACCTACTCACCCAGTAACTACCTGGGTTACGCATCGAGTGTTAAATGGCGTGGTGACGGGGATAATCTTTATGAGGCTAATGCCGACTACAGGTACAGCTCGACTGAAAATCTGGTTCAGGGCAAACAGACGATACGCAGGACGGTTCGTACCTATAACCGCTTTCATTTGCAAGTCGAAGAAACGGTTACCCAGAATGGCAAAGTCACTCGTAACAGTACTCGGTATCATGACAAAGCCAATGTGCATTTCAAAAATCAACCTGCTAATTTACAGCTTCCCGCCAAAGTTGAAGTGACGTACTCCGATACGTCGATCCGTAATCGTGAACGCACTGAAACGACCCTGACCGAATATGACGATTGCGGCAACATTCTGAAGAAAGTGTCTCCAACCGGCATTGTCGAAGTTTTCGAATACTATCCGGTCGGGGCCTCCGATGGATGTCCTGCAGACGGATTCGGGGAACAGCGCTGGCTGAAAAGTAAAACGTTGAAACCTGCACCGGGCTTCGCCCCAGCTCCGACGATGGTGACTCACTATAGATACGTTGAATTACCCTCGGCGAGCTCGGAACGAGGTAAGTTCCTGGCTGTGGCTCAAGAATCCGTTATTCAGGATGGGCAGACCGAGCCAGTGGTGACCATTACCTGGGACTATGAAAGTAATCTCATGAGTAAGGGGTTCGGGCGCGTGAAGCAGAAAACAGAAACCGTCACGGGGGTCACCACCACTTTTGACTATAGCTACGAGTTTATTGATGGGGCCCTGTGCACCCATACAACATTGACCGCCGCCGATGGTTGCAGCAGCAGCACGTCCACCTGGCAAAACATATCGACCGGTGCAGAGGTCAAAGTGGTCGAGCAGTTGGGGGTTACCATCAAGACTGGCCACGACCGACTCGGCCGTAAAACCCTTGAAATGGTCGCGCCCGAGACATCTGGCCAAGCGGTCAAAACTTACAGTTATAAGCTGCCCGAAATACGGGATGAGCCGTACGAAACCCATTCAGTTGCGGTCAACGGCGCCAAGACGGTAACCCGGTTTGACGGCATGAGTCGTGAGTCAGTCATTGAGATTCAGGATCTCGACACAGTAAAGGCGCCAATGCGTGATATTTACCGTGCCAACTATGACCTGCTTGGCCAACTGATTGAGGAGGTCAACACGGATTGGCTCGATGGCAAACCCTATGCAATGTCGACCCGGCACACCTACGACGACTGGGGAAATCGTAACGCGAGCACTGGCCCCGATGGGGTGATCAGGCACGACTCATATGACCCTATCCTGCTGACTCAAACTCAAGGTCTGGATAAGGCCGGCACAACGGTGTTGACCAAAAACGTGTTTGGCAAGAACGATTCTGTCGAGCGGTTTGATCGCGAGGGTAACTCGCTTGGCATTACTGAATACCTATATGACGGGCTGGGCCGTTGCGTGCAGCAAATCAACCCTGACGGTCACACCACACGATTTGGATACGATTTTGCCGATCGTTTAATCATGACCAAGCTGCATGACGGGACTTGCATCAAGAAGCAATTCGTTGCGCATAGCACTGAAAACCTGGCGACACACATCTGGGTTAACGAATATCTGGCAGGTCAACGAGCCTACGATGGGTTGCTGCGAGTCACGAGCACCACCGTAGGCGGGCGTACAGAAACGTTTACCTATGAGGGTGCCCAACCCAATCCAACGACCCGTGTCACGGCCAGTGGAAAAATTGTTTCATACGAGTACGACCCAGTACTGAACAATCAAATGACAGAGCGCAGCGTTGAAGGCAGTAGCCATCTGTCCGCCACTTTTACCTATGACTGCACCCATGCCAGGTTGACAGAGGCCTCTAGCCCTGACCATCAGCACCAGCTTATGTACTCCCTGTCGGGCCAGCACATCGGCGACCAACTCGATGGCCAAGGTTTGCTGAGTGCGGGGCAGCGCCATTCGCTCAAGGGTCTGCCTATGCAGTACACCGATGCGTCAGGTGTTGCACAAGTGACCCAATACGATGCGCTCTGTCGAATTTCCAAGGTGAAGCAAGGCTCGGTCACCGCCGATTATCACTACGACTCGTTCGGCCGTGTCGGCAAGATTGAAACCGTCGACAACCAAACTAAACGCAAGCTGACCACCCAATTGGAGTACGACGACTTCGGGCGCGAGGTAGGTCGGTTGTTGACCGTTGATTCCAATCAACCTGAGGAGTTGACTCAGCAGTTCGATGCAAGCGACAGGCTCGTCCAACGCACCCTCAAACAGGGTCATAGCGTGCTACGTGATGAGACCTTTGCGTACGACTCACGTGGACGCCTTGAACAGTATCAGTGCAGTGCAAAGTACTTGCCTGTTGATTCGGCCGGTAACGCCATCCACGGCCAGACTTATGTCTATGACCAGCTGGATAACATTACCCAATTGACAACCCGGTTTACCGGCGGCGAAAACATCGCGACTTACACGTACGAATATCTGGACAAAACCCAGCTGAGCCGAGTCGCCCATACCCATCCTGATTACGCCTCACAACAAGCGACATTCACTTATGACGGCGATGGCAACCAGCTCAATGACGAGTGTGGCCGTCGCATGATTTATGACGATCTGGGCCGCCTGGCTTCGATCGCGCAGGAGCACGCATGAATCAACAAGGAATTCTGATCAATTATCGGTACGACGCTCTGGATCGCCTGATTGGCGTCGAGCCAGTGGGGGCCACCGCCACAACCCGCATCTATCGCGATGAGCGGCTGGCAACACAACTGGAGGGTGGGCGGCAGCACAGCATGATCGAAGCAGGTGGAAACGTACTGGCCCAATGCACGCGCTCTGGAAATTCGGTGGTAAATAGCCTCCTGGGCTGTGACCAGCAGAACAGCGTGCTGCAAACAGTCACCGGTAACGACACCCAGCGCACCGCTTACACCCCTTATGGCGGGCAGGTCGCTCAAAGCGGCATGCAAAGTCTGCTGGGTTTCAACGGTGAACAACCCGACCCGGTCACCGGCTGTTATCTGCTGGGAAACGGTTACCGCGCCTACAATCCGGTGTTGATGCGCTTCCACAGCCCCGACAGCATGAGCCCTTTTGATTCGGGCGGACTGAACCCTTACGCCTATTGCATGGGGGATCCGATCAACAGAAGCGACCCGACCGGGCATTTTTCCTTCAAAGCGTTTCTGGGTATCGCGGTTTCGGTGGCTGCTATTGCCCTTACGGTTATCACTCTGGGTGCGGGTGCTCCCTTGACCGGTCCAGCCGTTTTCATGGCCGCAATGAGTATCAGCAGCGATGTTTTCGGCATCGCCAGTGAAGTGGTGTCCGAATTGGCTCCTGACTCCAATGCTGGGCAGATCCTGGGTTATTTAAGTATGGGTCTGGCAGCTGGCTCACTGGCAGGCGCGAAGGCCGCCAAATTTTCCGCATCTCGGGGTAATCAGAAGGCAGCCCGCTTTATTGGCAAGGGAGCAGCGACGGCAACCCGGCAGGGGGCGATAAAAGCTCCCCAAGGGAAATCACTGCAGAACTTCAGCAAGGCTGTGAAGGTGGGTAAAGCTACGAAGGTTGCTATTGCCGCGCCCAAAGCTTTGAGGCGGGCGAAGCAGATCTCCAGGCACGTGGATTGGCTTGGCTACCGGCTTGACGCTGAAGACCTTCTCGAGGATCTCATCGGCGACGGTGGGCAACCCTCGGGGACAGGGGAGTCCAACCAGCGCCTGACTACTCTCGACACGTTTCTACGTGGCAACCCAGAGCAGGCGGCGCAAGGTCTGGCGCACCCCAATATCAAACCTGGTGACTTCCTTACCGCCTACCAAAACCGAGTGATGGCCATCCGAGAGCTGTGATTGCGGTAAGGCTGACAGTGTTAAGCATCCTAAAAAGCATAAGCAATTGCCAAAAAAGTATTGTCTTGGAATAAAAAATATCGGTAATGTCCGCTCCACGCCCCCGACTGCATTTGCGTCGGGGGCAACTCATTGAAGAGCTGTCGGCGAACCGACCTCGATTTCTCTAAGGACATTGCATGAAGAAGACATTGCTGTTGACCGCCCTGGCGGCCGTATTTTCGGTAAGCGTGGCTCAAGCAGCCGAGAAACTGGTGGTCGGTGCGACGCCGATTCCTCACCAGGAAATCCTTGAGCTGATCAAGCCTGATCTGGCCAAAGAAGGCGTGGATCTGCAAATCAAGGTCTTCACCGACTACGTGCAGCCAAACGTACAACTGAATGAAAAGCGTCTGGACGCCAACTACTTCCAGACCAAACCGTATCTGGAAGGCTTCAACAAAGGTAAGGGCGCGACTCTGGTCACTGGCGTCGGCGTTCACGTTGAACCGTTCGGCGGTTACTCGCGCAAGTACAAGAGCATCGCTGACCTGCCGGAAGGCGCAACCATCGCCATCCCTAACGAAGGCAGCAACGCCGGTCGCGCTCTGTTGCTGTTGCAGAAAAATGGCCTGATCACTTTGAAAGATCCGACCAACGCTCTGTCGACGCCGAAAGACATCGCCACCAACCCGAAGAAGTTCAAGTTCCGCGAGCTGGAATCGGCTGTATTGCCGCGCGCACTGGATCAGGTAGATCTGGCGTTGATCAACACCAACTACGCGCTTGAAGCCAAACTGAGCCCGAAGAAAGACGCGCTGATCATCGAAGGCGCTGATTCGCCTTACGTGAACTATCTGGTGACCCGTACCGATAACGCTCACACCGACGCTATCGAGAAGCTGTCCAAGGCCCTGACCAGCCAGAAAGTCAAAGACTTCATCAACAAGAAGTACGACGGCGCGGTATTGCCTGCGTTCTGATTGCTGAGCTGCACCGCAATACCCGACGCCGACGCTGGTAACAGTGTCGGCGTTTTTGTGTGTGCGGAGAGTTGCCAGGCCCAATCCTGTGGGAGCGAGCTTGCTCGCGAATAGGCAAGGACACTCAATACATTTTTTGCGCCTGCAATAATGTCTTCGCGAGCAAGCTCGCTCCCACGTGGTATTGATGTGCGTCTGGGATATTCCCCTAGTTCAATCCGAACTATTCATATGCAATAACGATATTTAAATTTCGATTCTTATACCTTTAAAGTCATAACTCTAATCCACCAGTCTTCTGGAGTCGGAGTTCATGTCAGCAGCCTCCCTCGCCTCATCAGCTGTTCAAGCCGCGCCTCAACCGTTCGAAGTGCGTCCGTTCGCCGCAAGCGTGGGGGCGGAAGTCGTGGGTCTGGATTTGTCCCGACCGCTGAATGAAGCCGACTTCGCCCGCATCCATCGCGCGCATCTGGATCACCATGTGGTGGTGTTCCGCGATCAGCAGATCACCCCGCAACAGCAGATTGATTTCAGCCGTCGTTTTGGCGTGCTGCAGATCCACGTACTCAAGCAGTTCCTGCTGGCGAACCACCCGGAAATCCTCATCGTTTCCAACATCGTGGAAAACGGTCAGCCCATCGGTTTGGGCGATGCGGGCAAGTACTGGCATTCGGACCTGTCCTACAAAGAGCTGCCGAGCCTCGGTTCGATGCTCTACGCCCAGGAACTGCCAAGCGAAGGCGGCGACACCTTGTTCGCCGACATGCACCTGGCCTGGGAAACCCTGCCGGAGCATCTGCGCAAAGCGGTTGAAGGTCGCAACGCGGTTCACAGTTACACCTCGCGTTATCGCGACGGGCACAACGCCCAGAACTGGCGGCCAACCCTGAGTGCCGAGCAACTGGCTCAGGTGGTCGTGGTCAGCCATCCGATTGTCCGCACCCACCCTGAGAACGGTCGCAAGGCGTTGTTTGTCAGCGAAGGGTTCACCACCCACATCGTCGGCCTGCCGGAAGATGAGAGTCAGCAGATCCTGAATGAGCTGTACGCCCACAGCGTGCGCCCTGAAGCGGTGTATCGCCACAAATGGGCACCCAACGACATGGTCTTCTGGGACAACCGTTCGCTGATCCATCTGGCAGGCGGCACACCCGATCATCTGCGTCGTCGCTTGCACCGCACCACCATCCAGGGCGATGCGCCGTTTTGAAACCGGGAGCTAATCAATGAATGCTGTTCTGCAAAGCCGCACGGCTAGCGCAAACACGCCTGCGCAACCGGTCGATCAGCCTGCCGCTGAAGCTCTGTTGCAAGTCCAGAACGTCAGCCTCGAATACCGCACCCCGGAGCGCGTGGTGCGGGCGACTCATCAGGTCAGTTTCGAGATCGATCCGGCCGACCGCTTCGTGCTGCTCGGCCCGTCCGGTTGCGGCAAATCCACCTTGCTCAAAGCCGTGGCCGGTTTCATCAAGCCTAGCGAAGGGCAGATCCGTCTGGCTGGTGCCGAAGTCACAGAACCCGGCCCGGATCGCATTGTGGTGTTCCAGGAGTTCGACCAGCTGCCACCGTGGAAAACCGTGATTGAAAACGTCATGTTCCCGCTGTTGGCCTCGCGCACTCTCAAGCGCAAGGAAGCTCAGGAGCGCGCTCTTTACTACCTGGCGAAAGTCGGCCTGAGCGCTTTCGCCGATGCCTACCCGCACACCTTGTCCGGCGGCATGAAAGCCCGTGTGGCGATTGCGCGTGCCTTGGCGATGCAGCCAAAAATTCTGCTCATGGACGAACCCTTCGCCGCGCTGGATGCCCTGACGCGTCGCAAGATGCAGGAAGAACTGCTGGAGTTGTGGGAAGAAGTGCGATTCACGCTGTTGTTCGTGACCCACTCCATTGAAGAAGCCTTGGTGGTGGGTAACCGGATCTTGCTGCTGTCCCCACATCCGGGGCGCGTGCGCGCAGAAATCAACAGCCACCAATACGACCTGAAAAGCCTCGGCGGCGTCGGCTTCCAACACACCGCTCAGCGCATTCATCGGCTGCTGTTTGATGAAGGCGAAGAGCAGGCGGTTGATCGAGAGCTGAATTTTCAAGATATCCGTATCGCTTATTAACACTAATGAACCTGTGGGAGCGAGCTTGCTCGCGAAGACTGATGGATAGGCAATGATTAAATATCGCCTGACCCGGCCTCTTCGCGAGCAAGCTCGCTCCCACAGGGTGAGTTGCAGACTTCAGAGAGCACCACCATGAACATCCGTGAAGAGTACGAAGTCACGCTGGAGCCTTTCACTCAGCAAGATCTGGCCCGTGACATCCCCCTGGCGCAGCGTATCTGGCAAGTGAGCTGGGTGCGCAAGAGCGTGATCCTGATTGTGCTGGCGATCCTCTGGGAAATCGCTGCACGGATCCAGAACAACGACCTGTTGCTGCCCAGCTTTCTGCAAACCGCTGCCGCGTTTTATGACGGCATTTTGTCCGGCGAGCTGATCGGCAAGGTGTGGGTTTCCCTGACCGTGCTGATTCAAGGCTATGTGATCGGTATCGTTCTGGCCTTTGCTCTGACAACGTTGGCGGTCTCGACTCAACTGGGCCGTGATCTGCTTGGCACCCTGACGGCGATGTTCAACCCGCTGCCCGCCATTGCCCTTTTGCCACTGGCGCTGCTGTGGTTTGGTCTGGGTCAGAACAGCCTGATCTTCGTGCTGGTGCATTCGGTGCTGTGGGCCTTGGCGCTCAATACCTACGCGGGTTTTCTGAGTGTCTCTGAAACCCAGCGCATGGCCGGCCGCAACTACGGCCTCAAGGGGCTACGGTTTGTCTGGTACATCCTGATCCCCGCTGCGCTGCCGTCGATTCTGGCGGGCCTGAAAATCGGCTGGGCATTCGCCTGGCGCACCCTGATCGCCGCCGAGCTGGTGTTCGGTGCGTCTTCGGGCAAAGGCGGCCTGGGCTGGTACATCTTCCAGAACCGCAACGAGCTGTATACCGACAAGGTTTTCGCCGGCCTGGCTGCCGTGATCCTTATCGGGCTGCTGGTCGAAAACCTGCTGTTCGCCAACATCGAACGCCTGACCGTCAAGCGCTGGGGTATGCAGCGCTGAAATGCATTCCCTATGGGAGATTCTATGTTCGCCCTCAAGTGGATGGAACGACGTGGGACCGGCTTTAGCCGGGAAGAGGCCGGGACAGGCACTGAATTTTTCCCTACCGATCGACTGCCTTCCCGGCTAAAGCCGGTCCCACGTCGTGTCTACCTGCGCGGTGCTTGGTCTGGACCGCTTCCACAGTCATTAACAATTTTCGAATTCTTGTGAGGTTATCCATGACAATCCCTTTCAAACGCTCCGCCCTCGTCGCGCTGGCAGCCACTATTGGTCTGCTCAGCAGCGGCGTACAAGCCGAAGGCAAGATCAGCATCGCCCAGCAATTCGGTATCGGTTACCTGATTCTCGACGTGGTGCGCGATCAACAACTGATCGAGAAGCACGGTAAAGAGCAAGGTCTGGACATCAAGGTCGACTGGAACAGCATTTCCGGAGCCACCGCTATGAACGAAGCGCTGCTGGCTGGCGCGCTGGACGTGGTATCTGCAGGCGTGCCGCCGATGCTGACCGTCTGGGACCGCACCAAAGGCAAACAGAATGTCAAAGCCATCGCCTCGCTGGGCTCGATGCCTAACTACCTGCTGACCAACAACCCGAACGTGAAGACCCTCAAGGACTTCTCGGAAAAAGACCGCATCGCGGTCCCTGCGGCGGGCGTGGGCTTCCAGTCGCGCACCTTGCAGATCGAAACCGCCAAGCAATTCGGTAACGAAAACTTCAAGAAATTCGACAATATCTCGGTGAGCCTTGCGCATCCGGACGCCACCTCAGCGCTGATCGCTGGCGGCTCGGAAATCAACTCGCACTTCTCCAGCCCGCCGTTCCAGTATCAGGAGCTTGAAAACCCCAACGTGCATAAAGTGCTGAGTTCTTACGACGCACTGGGCGGTCAGGCCACGTTCAACGTGCTCTACACCACCGAGAAATTCCACGACGAAAACCCGAAGACCTACAAAGCCTTCTACGACGCGCTGGCCGAAGCCGAGAAAATCATCAAGGCCGACAAGCCTGCCGCTGCCAAGACCTACATCCGCGTCGAGCAATCCAAGCTGCCGCTGCCGCTGGTTGAGAAGATCGTTGCCGATCCGGAAATCGACTTCACCATCGCCCCGCAACGCACCTACATCTATGCCGAAAAACTGCATGAGCTGGGCGTCCTGAAAAACAAAGCCGCGAGCTGGAAGGATTACTTCTTCGAAGAAGCGCATGGTGGTGCGGGTAGCTAAATAGCTGGACTGCAATCCATTTTTTCTGGCTTGCGCTGACCCTGTGGGAGCGAATTCATTCGCGAATGCTGCATGACAGACGATGACTTCTATCGACTGTACCGGCCTCTTCGCGAATGAATTCGCTCCCACAGGTTGGGTCTGCGCTGTCAGGCTTGTAACTTACCCTCACCAAAATCCCCAGCCCACAAAACCTAGCATTTTTGCTAGGTAGACGAAGGCCGTCGAAAAGCTCAGGCTCAAGCTATCTCTGCTCACCAGAGTTGCAGACATGGCTCGACAGACCCAACTGTGCCGCTACGCCTACGACCCCCTTGACCGCCTCGCGTCCCGAACGGCGCTGGCTGAGGCAATCACCCGGGACTTCTATCGCGCTGACCGGCTGGCCACCGAGATCCAGGGCGCCGAACAGCGCAGCTTCTTACACCGCGACAGCCAACTGCTGGCGCAACACACCGTGGTTGGCAAACTTGCGAGCACCGCGTTGACCGCCACCGACTCACAACACAGCGTGCTGCAAGCCGATAACACCGCCATCGCTTACTCCCCTTACGGCTACCACGCCGCAGTCGCGCTATCGCCCGGCTTCAACGGCGAACACGCCGACCCCGTTACTGGCCACTACCTGCTCGGCAATGGCTATCGCGCCTACAACCCGACCTTGATGCGCTTCAACAGTCCGGACAGCTTGAGTCCGTTTGGCGAGGGCGGGTTGAATGCCTATGGGTATTGCGTGGGGGATCCTGTGAATCGTAGGGATCCGAGTGGGCATGAAGTTGATACGCGGCAACTTTTCTCCTATGTCTGGATTGGTTTAGGGCTGTTTGGTGCCGTGCTTGGTGTTAAAACTGCGCTGCCAGCATTGAAGGCTATTAGTCGAGGCGCCGCTTCACAAGCGCAACAGTTGACAGCTCGTTCGGCGGTGAGCCAGATCCTGGCAAGTACCGTCTTTACGGCAAGCGGCGTATTAAATGCGGTGGTTCCTGGCTCTAAAGAATCAACCTTCCTGTTAGTTATGGCCGTCAGCATTGCAATCCCTACCGTGCCCGCCCGTATCAGGGCAATGGTCCTGACGAAGTCGGCTGCGAAACACGCAGCCAGGGCGGCGTCTTTGGGAGCGGCACGAATGAAACAGGTCAACCTGAAAGCCCTGGCTGACGCCCGGCACAGGAGCAGTGTCCGAAGCCGTGCTTCAAGTATCCGCAGCAGCGGTAGCGCTTGATCGGCCTGGCTGTAGCTCGCTTCTACAGAAGCTCTGCCAGACGTTATTTGATTGGTCATATACAGGTAAGCAGCCATGCGCCCGCAAACCATCCTCACCCGCTACACCTACGATCCGCTGGATCGCCTCGCATCCTGCACGCCACTGGCCGAAGCCATTGCGCAACGGTTTTACAAGACGGGCGAAGTGGTGACGGAAATTCAGGGAGCAGAACAACGCACCTACATGCGCACAGGCAGCCAACTCCTGGCCCAGAAAAACCTGACGGCCAGCACACTGCTCGCCACCGATCCCCAAAACAGCGTGCTGCACGCCGAAGACATGGCCATCACCTATGCCCCCTACGGCCACCGCGAAGCTGTGAGCGCATTGCCTGGACTACCGGGTTTCAACGGCGAACAACCCGACCCGGTCACCGGCCACTACTTACTCGGCAATGGCTACCGTGCCTATAACCCGATACTCATGCGCTTCAACAGCCCGGACAGCCTGAGTCCGTTTGGCGAGGGAGGGTTGAATGCCTATGCGTATTGCGTGGGGGATCCGGTGAATCGAAGTGACCCGACGGGGCATTTTGGGTGGTTGATGGGCCTTGCCGGCTTGGCGGGGGGTTCAGCACTCGGGACGGGAATCGCTGCTGTTGCAACGGCTAAATCTGCGCCGGAAACCAGCAAGGCTCTTGGATATGTGACAGGTGGATTGGTGATGGGTGCTTTGGGGCTTGGTGCTGTTGGCCAATTTCAGACGCTGGGGAGAGGGTTAACGAGTCGATTCGCAAAGGAGCTTTCTGGAAAAAACGCGGGACGAAAAAATATCGTCACTGTTGCGCAGGTTAAGAATTCGTCTAGAGAAAGTGCGCCAGACATGACGGAGTCATTGCGACAATTCTCTGCGCAAAAAGGGGCGATCGAACCAGTGGTGAGTTCTAACCTTGGCATGAGGTCCAGGGATCGTGACTACTTTTACACAGGCTTGAATACTGCGGGCGCAGCCACCAGAGAGGTTTCGATATTTAACGAACATGCAAGGAAGTTTATAAATGGTCCGATGAAACAGCTCGGTATCATGACAAATCTGACTGTCCGAGGCACACCGCTTAAAGAAGTCGAGCTCACGAGGTTTAAATCGTTTAGAAAGGACCTGATCGATGCGGCAGTGGTACTTAGACAGTTGAAATTGAGAAGACTTAATCAAATTGTGTCTTAATAGATTGACTTAAGGATCTTGATCTCTTCTTTGCGATGCAGTTACACAGGTGGTATTGAACGGCGATATTCAGGCGCGGGTGCAGACTCAGCTTTCGTGCCGCTCAGATTGCAGGATCATTAAGTGTATGGTCGTTTAGAAGCGAACTTGTTCGCGAAGCGATATCCCTGACTCAGATGAAGATCAGCGCGCACCGCTTTCGCAGCCTCTGGCAGCGCCTGCAAAACAAGTGTGATGCCCTGACAACTCTTCAATCCGGCCAATGCCACGCAGGCTCATCCAGCATCCCTTGCCCCACAATCCCGGTTTGCCCCAACACCTTTTCAAGCTCGATGGCATTGCATTCCGGGCTCTGCTCCAGCGCGGCAATCAATCGGCTGGCGTGTGAAACGACCCATAGCTGGCAGTTGTGTGAAGCCTTGATGATCAACCTCGCCAAAGCAGGCAGTAGATCAGGATGCAGACTGGTTTCCGGCTCGTTGAGTACCATCATGGTGGGCGGGCGAGGGGTGAGCAGGGCGGCGACCAGCAGTAAATAGCGCAAGGTGCCATCGGACAGTTCCGCCGCTGACAACGGGCGCAACAAGCCGTCCTGATAAAACTCCACGGCGAAATGCCCGCCGGGCATCACGTTGATCTTCAGACTGGCTCCGGGGAACGCATCGCTGATGGCAGCGTGCAGCGCCTGTGGGTCACCAATCTCAAGAATGGTCTGCAAGGCTGCCGCCAGATCCCGGCCGTCGTGGTGCAGCACCGGGGTAAAGGTGCCCAGTTGTGGCCGGCGCGCCGGGGCTTCGGAGTCGCTGCGAAAGTGGTCGTAGAAGCGCCAGCCGCGGATGTTTTCCCGTAGTTGCAGCACCTCCGGACAACTGCGCAGGCTACCCACCTGATCGAACAGGCTGTCCGAAGCCGGCGTGTGTTGGGCCAATACGTCCCAGTCGCGGCCTTCCCGTGCACGAATCATCGGCCCGCTGCGTTGCACCAGCAGGCTGGCTGGGCGATACAACGGCCCGGCCCAGATGCACTCCTTCTTGATTTCCGGGTCCAGGGCAAATGCCGAGAGAGTCTTTTCGGGCAGACCCAGGGAAATGGCGTAGCTGAAATCCTCCCCGGCAAAACCGAGTCGCAGGCGTTTGACCTTTTGTCGCGGTCCACCCTGTACGTCAACGTCCCCCGCAAGCATGGCCCGGCTGATTTTCTCTGGCCCGGCCCAAAACGTTGAATCCAGCCCGCCTTCACGAGCCAGGGCATTGATGACCCCACCCTGGGCCGTTTCGCTGAGCAGACGCAGGGCCCGATATAGATTGGACTTGCCACTGCCATTGGGGCCGGTGATCACGTTCAGGCGTTCGAGCGGTACGATCAGGCTATTGATGGACCGGTAGTTGGCGACCGCGAGGGTTTTGAGCATCACTGCTTCCTTGCCGATATTCCCAGTGAAAAGGCTGCGATGAGCCAAGGCGCTATTTTACGAGTGTCTTTGCCAGCGGGGCATTACATATGTCTATTACGGGTGGCTCAAGTAGACCAATTCTTTGCCCGAGCCGCCTGTCGGCAAAAGGCAAAACCTAGCATTTCTGCTAGTAGACGAGCCTTCACAAGGTACTCATCTTGATACAGGTCCGATCCTTGATACCTGATTCCTTAGGGACTCCGCCATGGCCCATCAATCCATCCTGAGCCGCGACACCTACGACCCGCTGGACCGCCTCGCATCCCGCACGCCACTGGGCGAAGCCATTACGCAACGGTTTTACAAGGCGGGCCAACTGGTGACGGAAATTCAGGGTGCAGAACAACGCACCTATCTGCGCTCAGACAGCGAACTCCTGGCTCGGAAAAACCAGACCAACAGCGCACTCTTAGCCACCGACATACAAAACAGCGTGCTGCATGCCGAAGACATCGCCATCGCCTACGCCCCCTACGGCCACCGCGAAGCGGTCACTGGATTGCCAGGACTACCCGGTTTCAACGGCGAACAACCCGACCCGGTCACCGGCCACTACTTACTCGGCAATGGCTACCGCGCCTACAACCCGATACTCATGCGCTTCAACAGCCCGGACAGCTTGAGCCCGTTTGGCGAGGGTGGGTTGAATGCCTATGCGTATTGCGTAGGGGATCCGGTGAATAGGAGTGATCCGACGGGGCATTTTGGTGGGTTGATCGGTGTGCTCTCTAAACTACTGCTATCGAGCGTCCGTAAGGCGAGCACTGTTCTTACGCGCCAGGTTTTAATGGCTGGTGCGAGGGGCAGAGGCACTCCAATGGCAATGAGGGGAATATCTGGGTCTGGCCCTCTGTCGCGTATGCCCACTTTCAGGGGGTCAACGGGATCAGTGGCGTCAACGAAAGCAGACAGGTTGAAGTCATTGGCTTCATCCGGAGGTTGGTCAAGTGCGATGGAACCAATGGGCGACCCAGGACTTCAGGCAAGTAGGGCCTTTCAGCAGGAGAGCATCAAGAGAGGTTTGACGCGAGAGTGGCACAGCCGACCCTCAGTTGGCGGAACCACTGAGTCAATGCAATATATATATTCTGATACGCGTAACGCATTGAGAGCGGAGGTCAATGCTAAATGGCTTTCCAAACTTGAGAATAATAATGTATTCACTTCAGATGTTTTGGCGTTTCGGAACCACGTAACACGTGAAGCGAATCTACTTTCTGAAATACGGGTTCTGCGTGGCAATATTCAGGAAGCCCAGCCTGAGATAACCAGGTTGCTGAGAGATTATTATTGGCCCTCTAGTAGTCGCGCTTAGTTTTGACTACTACGCAGGATAGTCACATTCGTATCGACCCATGACTCGCTCTGGGTCGTACGGTAAGTTGTTCGTAGCAGTAGGCATGTGGGTCTCAGTGGACTGACTCATTCGCCGCTGTTGCCGGTTTTAGACAAAGGATAAGGCTTGGCATTTTTGCTAGTAGACAGCCCTTGGAGTCTCATTCCCTAGGAAATCCGCCATGACAAAAAGCTCGGTGCATTTAGGAGCGAACTCTCGAATTCACACCTCAAAAAAACCTCGGCAACAAGTTGGCTCCTACCAGCCACGCACTCAGCAGATATGCCCCAATCACGCACCCCAAGGAACCCTCATCTACGCTAAGAGTCGCATAGTCACGGCGCTACCCACTCAATCGCAGCGAGGCAGGCGCACGGCATCCGTATAAGGAGTCTGCATGCCTGTTTCCCCCTCAAGACTAGCGATTCTTGGCCTGACTTTTTCGTTGGCGATCCTGGCTGGCTGCGGCAAGGAAAAGCCGCCTGCGCCGAATCTCCCGCGCGTTAACGTGCAGAAGGTCGCGACGGCGGATTACGCCGCGCAGGTGGCGTTGACCGGCGATATTCAGGCGCGGGTGCAGACTCAGCTTTCGTTCCGGGTCGGCGGCAAGATCATTCAGCGCATGGTGGATGTTGGCGACCGGGTCACGGCGCGGCAGGTGCTGGCCAAGCTCGATCCCAAGGATTTGCAGACTAACGTCAATTCCGCTGTAGCTGCAGTCGCCGCCGAGCAGGCGCGTGTGACGCAAAGCAGCGCGGCCTTGGTGCGCCAGGAAAAGCTGCTGCCCAAGGGCTACACCAGCCGCAGTGAATACGATTCGGCCCAGGCCGCGTTGCGCAGCAGCCAGAGCGCGCTCAAAGCCGCCCAGGCACAGTTGGCCAATGCTCGGGAGCAGCTGAGCTACACCGCACTGATCGCCGAAGCGCCGGGGGTGATCACCGAACGGCAGGCGGAAGTCGGCCAAGTAGTGCAAGCCACCATGCCGATTTTCGGGCTGGCCCGGGATGGCGAGCGCGATGCCGTGTTCAACGTCTATGAATCCCTGTTCGCCGACCCTGCGGGGAATCAACCGGTGGTGGTCAGCTTGCTGGAAGATCCACAAATCAAGGCGGTCGGCAAGGTCCGGGAAGTCACCCCCGCTGTCTCAGCTCAAACCGGCACCCTGCAAGTGAAGATCGCCCTGGAAAAACTGCCCCCGGGCATGGATTTGGGCTCGGTAGTCAGCGTGAGCCTGCAGGCGCCGGGCAAGGCCAGCGTTGAGTTGCCATGGGCCGCGCTGACCAAGGGCTTGGGCAAGGAACTGGGGCAGCCCGCCGTCTGGGTGGTGGACGATCAAGGCAAGGCCAATTTGCGGGGCGTTACAGTGGCGCGTTATCTGACCGGCAAGGTGATCATTTCCGACGGCTTGAAGGGCGGTGAAAAAGTGGTGGTGATGGGCGGGCAATTGTTGCACCCGGAGATGCAGGTTGAAATCGCCGCCACCGAGCAACAGAAAACCGCCGGAGTGCAGCCATGAAGCGTCTGCTGCCGTTGTTGCTGCTGAGTGTATTGAGCGCATGCAGTAAAGAAGAGCCGCCGCCGGAGCCGGTGCGCCCGGTGGTGTCGGTACAGGCCAACCCAATCTCTGAAGAAACCCTTGGGCGCTTTGCCGGCAACATCGAAGCGCGCTATCAAAGCACCTTGGGTTTCCGGGTTGGCGGGCGCATTGCTCAGCGTCATGTGGACGTGGGCAGCGAAGTGCAGAAAGGCCAGTTGCTCGCCACCCTTGATCCGACTGACCAGCAAAACAATGTGCGCGCCGCTCAGGGTGATCTTGCCCGGATCGAAGCGCAGTGGATCAACGCGCAAGCCAATGCCCGTCGTCAGCAAGAGCTGTTCGATCGCGGCGTAGGTGCTCAAGCGCAACTCGACATCGCCCAGACCGATTTGAAAACCACCAACGCCTCACGTGAGCAGGCGCGTTCGGCCTTGAGTCAGGCCCAGGATCAGCTGGCTTACAGCGAGTTGCGCACGGATCACGATGCTGTGGTCACCCGCTGGCAGGCCGAAGCAGGGCAGGTAGTCACAGCGGGGCAGGAAGTGGTGACCCTGGCGCGACCAGACATCAAAGAAGCGGTCATCGACCTGCCTGGCACCTTGGCCGACCAATTGCCGGTCGGCGTCGAATTCAAGGTTGCCAGCCAGCTCGATCCGCAGATCGCCACCACCGCCACTCTGCGGGAAATCGAACCCCAGGCTGAGCGCACCACCCGCACCCGTCGCGCTCGCCTGACCCTGACCGACACGCCAGACGCGTTCCGTCTTGGCACTGCTGTCAGCGTCACCCTCAGTACGGCGATTGCGGCGCGCACGGAGTTGCCGATCAACGCGTTGCAAGAGGTCGATGGCAAGACGCAGATCTGGGTCATCGATCAGCAGAACCAGACCGTCAGCCCACGTGCGGTGCAGGTGGTTAGCCGCAGCGACGATACCTTCGTATTGAGTAACGGTGTCAAACCCGGCGAGCTGATAGTCAGTGCCGGGGTCAACAGCCTGAAACCGGGCCAGAAAGTCAAAGTCGATGAAGGAAGCCCACGATGAAAGGGAGTTTCAACCTGTCCGAATGGGCCATCAAACACCAGTCGTTTGTCTGGTATCTGATGTTCGTCGCACTGCTCATGGGCGTTTTTTCCTACATGAATCTGGGGCGTGAAGAGGATCCGTCCTTCACCATCAAAACCATGGTCGTACAAACCCGCTGGCCGGGCGCGACGGTGGATGAAACCCTGGAGCAAGTCACCGACCGCATAGAGAAAAAGCTCGAAGAGCTGGACTCCCTGGACTACGTGAAAAGCTACACGCGGCCCGGCGAGTCAACGGTGATGATTTACCTGCATGACACCACCAGCGCCAAGGATATTCCAGAGATCTGGTATCAGGTGCGCAAGAAGATCGACGACATCCGCAGCCAATTCCCACAGGGCATGCAGGGGCCGTTCTTCAACGATGAATTCGGCGATGTATATGGCTCGGTCTATGCCTTCACCGCCGATGGTTTTTCCATGCGCCAGCTGCGCGATTATGTGGAGCAGGTGCGCGCGGAGATCCGCGACGTGCCGGGGTTGGGCAAGGTCGAAATGATCGGCCAGCAGGACGAAGTGCTGTACCTGAATTTCTCCACCCGCAAGCTGGCCGCACTGGGGCTGGACCAGCGTCAGGTGGTGCAAAGCCTGCAATCGCAGAACACGGTTACGCCTGCCGGGGTGATCGAAGCCGGGCCGGAACGAATTTCGGTACGTACCTCGGGACAGTTTGCGTCCGAGAAGGATCTGGCAGCGGTCAACCTGCGCCTCAACGATCGCTTCTATCGCTTGAGCGACATCGCGGAAATCACTCGCGGCTACACCGATCCGCCCAAGCCCTTGTTCCGCTTCAACGGCAAACCGGCCATCGGTCTGGCGATTGCCATGAAGAAGGGCGGCAATATTCAGGATTTCGGCAAGGCGCTGCATGCGCGCATGGAAGCGACCACCGCCGACTTGCCAGTAGGCATTGGCGTGCACAGCGTGTCGGACCAGGCCGAAGTGGTGGAAAAAGCCGTGGGCGGTTTTACCAGTGCGCTGTTTGAGGCGGTGGTGATCGTGCTGATCGTCAGCTTCGTCAGCCTGGGTGTGCGTGCCGGGTTGGTGGTGGCGTGCTCGATCCCGCTGGTGCTGGCCATGGTCTTTGTGTTCATGGAATACAGCGGCATCACCATGCAGCGGATTTCCCTCGGCGCGTTGATCATTGCCTTGGGCTTGCTGGTGGACGACGCGATGATCACCGTGGAAATGATGGTCACGCGCCTGGAAATGGGCGAGACCAAAGAACAGGCCGCGACCTTCGCCTACACCTCCACCGCGTTCCCGATGCTGACCGGTACCCTGGTCACCGTCGCCGGATTTGTGCCCATCGGCCTCAACGCCAGTTCTGCGGGGGAATACACCTTCACGCTGTTCGCGGTTATTGCCGTGGCGATGCTGGTGTCCTGGGTGGTGGCGGTGCTGTTCGCGCCGGTGATCGGCGTGCATATCCTCAGCAGCAACATCAAGAAGAAGGATGAAAAGGAGAAGGAAGGGCGCATTGCCCGGGGCTTCAACAACAGCATGTTCTGGGCGATGCGCAATCGCTGGCTGACGATCATCATCACCGTGCTGCTGTTTGTCGGCGCGGTGTTTTCCATGCAGTTTGTGCAGAACCAGTTCTTCCCGTCTTCTGATCGCCCGGAAATCCTCGTCGATCTGAACCTGCCGCAAAACGCCTCGATCAACGAAACACGCAAAGTCGTGGACCGCCTGGAAGCCACCCTCAAGGACGATCCGGACATTGAGCGCTGGAGCACTTACATCGGCCAGGGCGCAGTGCGGTTCTATCTGCCGCTGGACCAGCAGCTGGAAAACCCTTACTACGCGCAGTTGGTGATCGTCAGCAAAAGCCTGGAGCAGCGCACGGCCTTGAGCGAGCGGCTGAACAAGCGTTTGCGAGAGGATTTTGTAGGCATCGGCAGCTACGTGCAACCGCTGGAAATGGGCCCGCCGGTGGGGCGTCCGCTGCAATACCGCATCAGCGGTGAAAACATCGACAAGGTGCGTCAGCACGCCATCGAGCTGGCGACGTTGCTCGATAACAATCCGCATGTCGGCGAGATGATTTACGACTGGAACGAGCCGGGCAAAGTGCTGCGCATCGACATCAATCAGGACAAGGCGAGGCAACTGGGCTTGTCTTCGGAGGATGTTGCGCAACTGATGAACAGCATCGTCAGCGGCTCGGCGGTGACTCAGGTACGCGACGATATCTACCTGATTAATGTGGTGGGCCGCGCCGAAGACGCTGAACGAGGCTCGCCCGAAACCCTGCAAAATCTGCAGATCGTGACGTCGGGTGGCACTTCGATTCCGCTGCTGGCGTTTGCCACAGTGCGTTATGAATTGGAGCAGCCGCTGGTCTGGCGTCGAGATCGCAAGCCGACGATTACCGTCAAGGCGGCGGTGGCTGATGACATGCAGCCTACCGATCTGGTCAAACAGCTGAAGCCGGACATCGACAAGTTCAATGCCGGGTTGCCCGTGGGTTATAAGGTGGCAACCGGCGGTACGGTAGAGGAGAGCAGCAAGGCCCAGGGCCCGATTGCCAGTGTGGTGCCGTTGATGATCTTCCTCATGGCGACGTTCCTGATGATCCAGTTGCACAGCGTGCAGAAGCTGTTTCTGGTGGCCAGCGTTGCGCCGCTGGGTTTGATCGGCGTGGTGCTGGCGTTGATCCCGACGGGTACACCCATGGGCTTTGTGGCGATTCTGGGGATATTGGCGCTGATCGGTATCATCATCCGCAACTCGGTGATTCTGGTGACGCAGATTGATGCCTATGAGCGGGACGGTTATCTGCCCTGGGACGCCGTGGCCGAAGCCACCCAGCACCGTCGCCGCCCGATCCTGCTTACCGCAGCCGCCGCCAGCCTGGGCATGATCCCCATCGCCCGAGAAGTCTTCTGGGGCCCGATGGCCTACGCCATGATCGGCGGCATCATCATCGCCACCCTCCTGACCCTGCTGTTTTTGCCAGCGCTGTATTTGGCCTGGTATCGGATTAAAGAACCGAGTGAGGAGCAGCGCAGAGAAGCGAAATCGAGTGGTGAGTCAGTGCATTCGAGTTGATCTCTTCGCGGGCAAGCCTCGCTCCAACGGATTACCTAAATCCGTTGGAGCGAGGCTTGCCCGCGAATGTCGCAACTCGGTCTCAGAGTCGAGTTAAACCCAGATAGCATCCCAAAGCGGGTAATCACCAACCCGGCTGACTAGCCCGGCGCGAACGGGATTAAGGACGATGTACCGGGCAATCGTTTTCAAATCCTCCTCTCTACGAATCGCCCGGTCATGAAATCCTCTTTGCCAGATACTTCCGGTGCGGCCCAATGCCTTGTTAACCGCGCAATTGCTCCTGGATTTTGTGCGGGCCGTCACTTCACTCAATGATTTCTCCCTGAGCTCGATCAGCCAGTGAAAATGATCCGGCATGACCACCCAGGCCAGGGAGGTAACCAAGGCTTCACGCTCAGCGGTTCGCAATTGCGTAGCCACAAGTTTCCCGACTCGCCAATCGGAGAAAAAAGCTGCGCGGTTTTTGGTTATGGAAGTAATCAGGTAAATCCGGCCGTGTTCGCTGTATCTGCCTATTCGTGTTTGGCTGGTATGGAAGCGCATCTGTAATCCGTAGCTTTTGAATTGTGATTCAGAAGCTAGTCCAAACAGCTGATTGGTGAGCCTTGATAGATTGGCAGGATGTTTCTATCTGGAGTACCGAGTCATCGTTCTTCGCGGGCAAGCCTCGCTCCAACGGGGAGCGATGAGCCCGTTGGAGCGAGGCTTGCCCGCGAAGAACGATGACTCGGTCTGACGCCTTCCACTCCGCCCCGCATCAGTGCATCTTCCCTCGTCTCATCCACCGGTTTACTCCTATCTCGTGGCCCCCGGTGCCTCTTGAGCTGCGCACCAAATCGGCGTGGCGTTGCACCGCAGTGAAGCATTTAATTCATTTATTTTAATTGTTGAATTATTTGATTCTTGGTCCTAGTCTGTTCCTCGACACGCCTTCTGGCGACTTCTTGCAACGAGTGAGACGGGGGAGCAACACATGACTGTGAAAGTACTCTTGAGCCTGGCGGTCGCGACCGCATTTTCGGCCTCCACCTGGGCGGCGGACTGGACGGTGGGTGCCAACGTCGGCAACGTTCCGTGGGAGTTCCAGGATGCAAAAGGCGAGATCGTCGGTTTCGAAGTCGATGTCGTCAAAGAAGTCGCCAAGCGAGCCGGCAAGACCGTCGAGTTCGTCAATATCCCCTTCAACGGTCTGTTCAGCGCGGTGCAGTCCAAGCGAGCCGATATTGCGATTTCCTCGATCACCATCACCCCCAAGCGTCTTGAGTCAGTGGCGTTTGCCCAGCCGTACTACGACAGCGACCAGTCGCTTTCGGTGCTGACCAAGTCTGGCATCGATGGCCTCAAAGGCATGCAGGGCAAGGTCGTTGGCGTTGATACCGGGTCCACCGGTGACATGTGGGTCACGGCGCATCAGGGCGAATACAAGTTTGCCGATGTTTCCCGCTACGAAGGGCTGTCTCCAGCCATGCTTGATCTGGCATCCGGGCGCATGGATGGTTATGTCAGCGATATCCCGGCGGTCCTGTACTACATCAAGGACAAGCCGCAATACAAAGTCGTGGCTCGTATCCCGACTGGCGAGAAGTATTCGTTGATGCACGCCAAGGGCTGGGAATCAGCGACTCAGGTCAACGACATCATCAGCGCCATGAAAAAGGAAGGCGTGATCGCCGGTCTGCACAAGAAGTGGTTCGGCGCCGACGCTGATGCCGACTCCAGCACCGTCAAAGTTGTTGATGTGCTCAAGTAAACGCTGACTGTTCAACCTGGCGCTGCGGCGCCGTCACTAAGGAATCGCAATGGAGTTGGTGCAGACTTTCTTCAACTGGGGCGTATTCGTCGATGCATTGCCGCTGATGCTACGTGGCCTCGGGGTGACGGTGTTGCTGGGCGTGGTCAGTATCGTGCTTGGGCTGGTTGGCGGTTTGCTGCTGGCCATGCTGCGCCTCTACAGCTACGCACCGGTCCGCTTGCTGGCGCGCATTTACATCGACGTGATGCGCTCCATACCGCTGCTGGTGCTGCTGGTCCTTATCTATTACGCGCTGCCGTTCGTGGGCATTCGCCTGTCGTCGTTTGCCGCTGCGGCCGCGGCGTTGTCCCTGGTGTCATGCGCTTATTCGGCGGAGATTTTCCGCTCCGGTATTGAAGCCATCCCGCGCGGCCAGTTCGAAGCCGCCGCTTCTCAGGGTATGAGTTTTTTCAACACCATGCGCGACGTGATCCTGCCGCAAGCCATGCGCATCGTCATGCCGCCGATGACCAGTAACTGCATCAACGTCATGAAAGACACGGCGTTGGCGTCGGTTGTGGCTATGCCCGATCTGCTCAAACAGGCGACTCAAGCCCAGGCGCTGGCCGCCAACCCGACTCCTTTGGTAGGTGCGGCGATCATGTACCTGCTGTTGCTGCTGCCTTTGGTGCAATTGGTGAGCTGGGTTGAGCGACGTAATGGCACCGGGAGGAAGAACTGATGAGCGCAGTCATTGAAATTGAAGGCGTCGCCAAGTTTTATGGGCAGTTTCAGGCCCTGGCAGACATCAACCTGTCGGTGGAGCAGGGTGAGGTGGTGGTGATTCTCGGGCCTTCGGGTTCCGGAAAGTCCACGTTGATCCGCTGCATCAATCTGCTTGAGGAATACCAGCAAGGCGACATTCGCGTGGCTGATCAGCGGGTCGAGAGCGGCCCGAAGCTGGCCGGAATTCGTTGCGAAGTTGGCATGGTGTTCCAGAACTTCAATCTCTATCCGCACATGACCGTGCTGGCCAATGTGGCCCTGGCACCGGTGCGTGTGCGCGGCATGTCACGCCGCGATGCCCAGGAGCGCGCACGGCTGCTGCTGGAAAAGGTCGGCATGAGCGCTCACGCGGAAAAATACCCCGGCCAGCTGTCCGGCGGTCAGCAGCAGCGCGTGGCAATCGCCCGGACCATGGCCATGGAGCCCCGGGTGATCCTGTTTGATGAACCGACTTCAGCCCTGGACCCGGAAATGGTCGGCGAAGTGCTGGACGTGATGCAGAACCTGGCACGCTCCGGCGTGACCATGGTGGTGGTCACCCATGAAATGGGCTTTGCCCGCAAGGTCGCCGACCGAGTGATCTTCATGGAGAACGGCCGGATCATCGAACAGAACAACCCCCACGATTTCTTCACGGCCCCTCAGGAGCCGCGTACTCAAGCCTTCTTGCAGGCCATCCTGCACCACTGATCTTTTTGGAGACTGCCCACGTGAACGCCCTCGATATGAGTTATGTCCGTAGCCAATTCCCGATGCTGGCCGACGGCTACGCCTACCTGGATAACGCGGGTGGTTCCGCCGTTCTCGGCCGTGTGGCGGACCGGGTGCGTGATTACCTGCTCAACAGCAGCGTGCAACTGGGCGCTTCCTACGGGGGCTCTGTCTCGGCGGGCGAGCGGGTGATGCAAGCCCGCGAATCCGTGGCGCAACTGATCAACGCTTACCACCCTGAAGAATGCGTGATGGGCGGTTCGACCACCCATCTGTTGCAGATCCTGTGTCGGGCCATCGCGCCGTCGATCAACAGCGGTGACGAAATCATCGTCACCAATTGCGACCATGAAGCCAACATCGGCCCGTGGCAACGGCTGTGCGAAGAGCGTGGCGCGACCTTGCGGGTCTGGTCCGTGGACCCGTCGAGCCTGGACCTGGAACTCAAAGATCTGGATGCACTGCTCAACTCGCGCACCCGCTATGTGGCCATGACTCACGCCTCGAACATCCTCGGCAGCGTCAACCCGGTCGCCGAAGTCGCACGGCGCGTGCATGCCGTGGGCGGCAAGTTGTGCGTCGACGCCGTGGCCTATGCGCCCCATCGTCTGGTGGATGTACAAGCCAGCGGCGCTGACTATTACGTGTTCAGTTTCTACAAGGTGTTCGGCCCGCACTTTGCCGTGTTGTGGGGCCATCGCGATGCGCTGCTGGAACTGCCAAGCCTCAATCACTTTTTCATCGGCCAGGAAGTCATCCCCTATAAGCTGCAGCCGGGCAACCTCAACTACGAACTGTCCTATGGCTGCATGGGTATCAGCGATTACTTGCTGGATATCGGTCGGCGACTAGGGGCGACCGGCACCCCACGTCAGGTGATGCAAGCGGCGTTTGATGCCTTTGAAGTACAGGAAGATCTGCTCGCCGAAACCCTGCTGGCGTTCCTGCGTGATGCGCCCGGCGTGCGCATCATCGGCAAGCCTCGGGTCACCGCAGGGGATCGAGTGCCGACCATCAGCTTCGTGGTCGAGGGTGTGCAGTCCGAAGCCATCGTGCGCCGCATCGATGCCGAGCAGATCGGCATCCGTTTTGGTGACTTCTACGCTCGGCACCTGATCGAAGAGTTGGGTCTGACCCAACACGGCGGCGTGGTGCGTGTTTCCATCGCGCATTACAACACCGTCGACGAGATGCAGCGGCTGGTCGAGCACTTGGCTCGGGCGATAACCGATTTGCGCCAATCCTGATTTCTGCGAGCGATATCCATGCCTGTACCTCAAACCCTTGCCGAGCTGCGTGCGGCCATCGTTGAGCAACAAGACCGCCTGACCGCGCGCATGCGTGACGCGGCGTATTACCTCAACGAGCATCCGCATGACGTGGCGCTCAATACGGTGGCTGCGTTGGCGACGCGCTCGGGTATTGCTTCATCGGCCTTCATTCGTCTGGCCAAAGCCCTGGGTTTCAACGGCTTCAGCGACTTGCAGCGGCTGTTCAAAGCGCCACTGCAACAGGCAGGTTCTTCCAGCTTCAGCGAGCGCATCCGCCATTACCACGGCGAAGAGTTGCTGGAAGACCCGACCGATGTGGGCGCGATCCTCACCGCGTTCAGCCGGGCCAATATCGTGTCCCTGGAGCATTTGGCCGAGGGCCAGCAGGTCGAGGCGCTGGAGAAGGCCATCACTTTGCTGCAACAGGCACGCACCACCTTTGTGGTCGGCATGCGCCGCTCGTTTCCCATGGCCAGTTACCTGAGCTATGCCTTGAGCCGGGTCGGTCGCCGCGCCGTGCACATCAGCGGCCTGGGTGGTTCGTTGCGTGAGCAGGTCGGCGCACTGCACGCCGATGATGTGCTGGTGGCGGTAAGTTTTCCGCCCTATGCCCAGGAAACCATTGAGGCCTGCCAGCAGGCAGCAGCCGCGGGCACGCCCATCGTGGCGATCACCGACAGCATCCTTAGTCCGATCAGCCAGCGTGCGGCGGTCATTATTGAAGTCAACGATGCCGAACTGCTGGGCTTTCGCTCACTGACGGCGGCGTTCTGTGTGGCTCAAACCCTGGCGATGGGCCTGGCCTTCCGCGACGGTCAGTCGCTCAGCGGGCCGGACCATGATGCTTTGAACAATATCGACTGCTGAGCCACTGCTCGGCGGTCTGCGTGCACCCAACCATCTGCGCCTGTGCAGGAGATTGCTTCTATGGCTTCACCCCTTCGCGATCTGGTCGGTTACGGCCGAAACCGCCCTCAGGGCACCTGGCCTAACGGCGCACGCCTGGCCATCAGCCTGGTCATCAACTACGAGGAAGGCTCCGAGCGCTCCCTGGCCATGGGCGACCCCGATCAGGAAAGCATGACCGAATGGGGCAGCTATCAGTTTCCCGATGGCGTGCGCAACCTGGCCATGGAGTCCATGTACGAATATGGCTCTCGGGTTGGTATCTGGCGGATCCTCGAGATTCTCGAGAAGGCTGGCGTCCCGTCGACCTTCCACGCTTGCGCCGTCGCCTTCGAACAGAACCCTGACGTGGCCAAGGCTGCCGTCGCCCTGGGCCATGAGGTGTGCAGCCATGGTTATCGCTGGGAAGAAGTCTTTCGCCTTACCGAAGCCGAAGAGCGCGAACACATTCGCCTGGCAATCGAATCGTTTGAGCGCACCTGCGGCAAGCGTCCGGTGGGTTGGTACTGCCGGTATGGTGCCAGCGTGCGGACCCGGCGACTGGTAGCCGAGGAGGGCGGCTTTCTTTACGACTCAGACGCTTATAACGATGACGTGCCGTACTTCGTCGACGTCGAAGGCAAGCAGCGTCTGGTGGTGCCGTATACCAGCGACGTGAATGACTTCCGTTACTGGAACTCCCCCGGGCTGTCGCAGGCGTCGGACTTCTTCGAATACATGAAAGAAAGCTTCGAAGTGCTCTATGACGAGTCGGCCGACGGTTTGCGCATGATGTCCGTGGGGCTGCACCCGCGCATGGTTGGCCGTCCGGGTCGGGTTCGGGCGCTCAAGCGCTTTATCGAATACGCCCAAGGCCATGAGGGCGTGTGGTTCGCCACCCGCGAGCAAATTGCGCAAGCCTGGCTGGCTCGCAGCTGAGGAGATCTATCCCATGCAGGGATTTGATGTAGTGGTGCGCAACGCCAAGGTGGTCACGGCGGCAGATACCTTCGTCAGTGACATCGGCATTCGCGACGGCAAAATCGTCGCACTGGGTCTGGACCTGGGCAGTGCTCTGCGGGAGATCGATGCTGGTGGACGCTCTGTAACGCCTGGCGGTATCGACAGCCACGTGCATCTGGATCAGCCCACGGGCGACGGTTCGGTGATGGCTGACGATTTCGAAAGCGGAACCCGGTCTGCGGCCTGTGGCGGCACAACCACGGTGATCCCGTTCGCCTGCCAGCAGAAAGGCCAGAGCCTGCGTGCGGCCGTCGAGGACTATCACCGACGGGCCGATGGCAAGCCGCTGATCGATTACGCCTTCCACCTGATCGTCACCGATCCCACCGAAGACGTGCTCAACCGGGAACTGCCCGAGCTGATTGCCGAGGGCTATACCTCGTTCAAGATCTACATGACCTATGACGCACTGAAGCTCGACGACCGGCAGATTCTTGAAACCCTGTCGGTGGCTCGCGCCGAAGGGGCGATGGTCATGCTGCATGCCGAGAACAGCGACTGCATCGCCTGGCTGACCGAGCGTTTGCTGGCCGCGGGGCTGGCGGCGCCGCGTTATCACGCCAGCTCGCGGCCGATGCTGGTGGAGCGTGAAGCCACCCACCGCGCCATCGCATTGGCCGAGCTGGTGGATGTACCGATTCTGATTGTCCACGTGTCCGGCCGCGAAGCCATCGACCAGATCCGCTGGGCGCAGGATCATGGGTTGAAGGTGTATGCGGAAACCTGCCCGCAGTACCTGTTCCTGACCGCTGATTCTCTGGGTTGTGATGACAGTTTCGAGGGTGCCAAATGTATTTGCAGCCCACCGCCACGGGATGCTGCCAATCAGCAAGTGATCTGGGACGGTTTGCAGAATGGCTCGTTCGCGGTGTTCTCGTCGGATCACGCGCCGTTTCGCTACGAAGGACCAGACGGCAAGCGCGCCCATGGTGAGCAGGCTCCGTTCTCGGAAATCGCCAACGGCATCCCCGGCATCGAGACGCGCATGGCGTTGCTCTGGTCTGAAGGGGTGTGCAGCGGGCGTATTACCGCCCAGGAGTTCGTGGCCCTGACATCGACCAATGCCGCCAGAATGTATGGTCTATACCCGCGCAAAGGCAGCATTGCGATTGGTGGCGATGCCGATCTGGTGATATGGGACGAGGGGCTGGATCTTGAGCTGCACAATGACCTGTTGCATCACCGCGTCGACTACACGCCTTATGCAGGCATGCGCCTGAACGCCTGGCCTGCGCTGACATTGGCTCGGGGTGAGATTGTCTGGGACGGCCAGGCTCGTGGCGAGCCGGGCCGAGGGCAGTTCTTGCCCTGCGCAAGACCAGAGCCGGCCATGGCGCGGCGGCGAGTCGGGCTTTTGCCGGTTTGAAGACCGAGTCGGCCAGCATCTTTGGCAAGCATCGCTTCCCTCGCAGTTTCCTGACACAGCGCTGTCGCGCAGCAGACACAGAACCCGTAGGAGCGACCGGGGTGGCGCTCCACCTTGCCCGCGATGCGATTTCAAAATCAGCCTATTTGTCGGCAGTGCGGACGTCATCGCGGGCAAGCGCGCTCCTACAAAAAGCACCATTCCAATTCAGATAGTGAATTAATTTTGATGGGAGCGAGGGGGGTTGTTGCTTAAAAATCCCCCCACAGCTGCTGCGCCACGCTCAATGCCACAACCGGTGCGGTTTCGGTGCGCAGGACCCGTGGGCCTAGACGGGCGGCGTGGAAGCCGGCGTCTTGGGCCTGGTCAACTTCCGCGTCATTCAGACCGCCTTCAGGGCCGATCAAAAAAGCCAGGGTGGTCGGCTTGCTGTGGCTGGTCAGCGGTTCTGCCACTGGGTGCAGCACCAGTTTCAGCTCGGCATCGCTGTTCTTGAGCCATTGCGCCAGAGGCATGGGCGGATGAATGACCGGCACCACTGAACGACCGCATTGCTCACAGGCGCTGATTGCGATCTGCTGCCAGTGGGTCTGACGCTTTTCCGCACGTTCGTCCTTGAGGCGCACTTCGCAGCGCTCGCTGACAATCGGGGTTATTTCCGTCACGCCCAGTTCGGTGGCTTTCTGAATCGCCCAATCCATCCGCTCGCCACGAGACAGGCCCTGGCCCAGATGAATGCGCAACGGTGATTCGGTCTGCCCGGCGAAGGTCTCGTCGAGTTGAACGCGCACGCGCTTCTTGCCGACTTCCAGCAGCGTGCCGCGAAATTCGTGGCCGGAGCCGTCGAACAGCTGCAACGCATCGCCTTCAGCCATGCGCAGAACCCGGCCGATGTAATGGGCCTGGGCTTCAGGCAACTCGTGCTCGCCAAGGCTGAGCGGGGCGTCGATGAAAAAGCGGGACAGTCTCATGGTGGGTCTCTGAAATTTGGAGTGCGGTATCGGTCTTGCATTGTAGGAGCGCGCTTGCCCGCGATGGCGTCATAACAGTGACTTATCTGTCGGCTGACACAATGCCATCGCGGGCAAGCGCGCTCCTACGATCGTCAGTGATTCAACCCGGATCACGAAAATCCGGATGGAAATTCTCGCGCACTGCAACGCTGATGCTGGAGCGTGTCGCGATGTCGATGCCTTCGGTGGCGACTTCGGCCAGGAAGTCGATTTGCTCCGGCGTGATCACATAGGGCGGCAGGAAATACACCACGCTGCCCAGCGGACGCAACAGGGCGCCGCGTGACAGCGCATGTTCGAAGACTTTCAAGCCACGGCGTTCCTGCCAGGGGTAGGCGGCTTTAGTCGCCTTGTCCTGCACCATCTCGATGGCCAAGGCCATGCCGGTCTGGCGCACTTCGGCCACGTTTGGGTGGTCCACCAGATGCGCCGTGGCCGTAGCCATACGCTGGGCCAGGGCCTTGTTATTCTCGATGACGTTGTCCTGCTCGAAAATATCCAGCGTAGCCAATGCCGCCGCGCATGCCAGCGGGTTGCCGGTGTAACTGTGAGAATGCAGGAAGGCGCGCAGCGTCGGGTAGTCGTCGTAGAACGCGTCGTACACGTCGTCGGTGGTCAGAACCGCCGCCAAGGGCAGGTAACCGCCGGTCAGCGCCTTGGACAAACACAGGAAGTCCGGGCGAATGCCGGCTTGCTCGCAGGCAAACATAGTCCCGGTACGCCCGAAGCCGACGGCGATTTCGTCGTGAATCAAATGCACGCCGTAACGATCGCAGGCTTCGCGCAGCAGTTTGAGATACACCGGGTGATACATGCGCATGCCGCCCGCGCCCTGGATCAAAGGCTCGACGATCACCGCCGCCACCGTGGCGTGGTTTTCAGCGAGGGTTTGTTCCATGGCGGCGAACATGTTGCGCGAGTGTTCCTCCCAGCCCATGCCTTCCGGGCGATGGTAGCAATCCGGGCTTGGCACCTTGATGGTGTCCAGCAGTAACGCCTTATAGGTTTCGGTGAACAGCGGCACGTCACCCACCGACATCGCAGCCATGGTTTCGCCATGGTAGCTGTTGGTCAGGGTAACGAAGCGCTTCTTGTCAGGCTTGCCGCGATTGAGCCAGTAGTGAAAGCTCATTTTCAACGCGACTTCGATGCAGGACGAACCATTATCGGCGTAGAAGCAGCGAGTCAGGCCCTCCGGAGTGAGCGCGACAAGGCGTTCTGACAACTCGATAACCGGCTGGTGGCTGAAACCGGCGAGGATCACATGCTCCAGCTGATCGACCTGATCCTTGATGCGCTGATTGATACGCGGGTTGGCGTGGCCGAACACATTCACCCACCAGGAACTGACAGCGTCCAGATAGCGTTTGCCTTCGAAGTCTTCGAGCCACACACCTTCGCCGCGCTTGATCGGGATCAGCGGCACGCTCTCGTGATCTTTCATCTGAGTGCAGGGGTGCCACAAGACCTTGAGGTCGCGCTGCATCCATTGATTATTCAGGCTCATTGGCTTTCTCCGGCTTCCGGCTCGCAGGGTACGCGAACGAACAATCGCGCAAGCCTATGCAATGCCTGGCTATCGAACAACCTCTAGTGCCAATTGGTTGGGCGTACGAGCACTGTCACGCGGCCAACACCGGCCCCGTAGGAGCGCGCTTGCCCGCGATTGCGGTGGTTCAGTCGAAAAATTATCGTCTGACTAGACGCTATCGCGGGCAAGCGCGCTCCTACAGAAAAAGCATTCCAATCATGCGGGTTCTTAGGTTTGATGAGCCCTCGATGTACACCACTGGCAGGCCTTCAACGGCTGGCGTATCCTTCGCGCTCTTTGACGTCTCGGGCTTCATTTTCCGAAACTTCCTACGTTTTATTTCGGAGTTTGCTGAATGCTTTCTGGTTGGCTGCGCGCCTGTGCGCTTTTAGTAGTTGGGCTGGTCAGCGTTTCGGCGCTCGCTAATGAAAAACAACATACGGCTATCGTGGTTGGCGGCGGTCTTGCGGGCCTGACCGCGGCTTACGAGCTGCAGGCCAAGGGCTGGCAGGTCACCGTGCTGGAAGCCAAACCAAGTCTGGGCGGCCGTTCCGGTCTGGCCACCAGCGAATGGATTGGCAACACCAAGGCGCAGCCTGCGCTGAACCAGTATCTGGAACGTTTCAAGCTGGCCACCGTGCCTGCGCCGGAATTCGTGCGTACGCCGGGTTACCTGATTGATGGTGTTTACTTCACCAAAGCCGATCTGGCTTTGAAGCAGCCAGCCACCGCCGAAGCCATGAAGCGCTACGACGAGACCCTGGACAACCTGGCGCGCTCCATCGACAACCCGGAAAACCCGGCTCCAAACAGCACCCTGTTTGCCCTGGACCAGATCAACGTCGCCAACTGGCTGGATCGCTTGAAGCTGCCGGAAACTGCTCGTCAGTTGATCAACCAGCAGATTCGTACCCGCTATGACGAACCTTCGCGTCTGTCGCTCCTGTACTTCGCGCAACAGTCCCGGGTTTATCGCGACATCGACGACCGTGACCTGCGCGCTTCCCGGCTGCCGGGGGGTAGTGCGGTATTGGCCGAAGCCTTCGCCAAACAGATCAAGACCATCAAGACCAACTCGCCAGTTTCCGCGATCATCCAGGAAAAGGATGGCGTGACGGTCAAGGCGGGCGCAGTGGGTTACAGCGCTGATTACGTGGTGCTGGCCGTGCCGTTGCGGGCTCTGAACAAGATTCAGATGACCCCGGCGCTGGACGCTCAGCACATGGGCGCGATCAAGGGCACCAACTACGGCTGGCGCGACCAGATCATGCTCAAGTTCAAGACGCCAGTGTGGGAAAGCAAGGCGCGCATGTCCGGTGAAATCTTCAGCAACACCGGCCTGGGCATGCTGTGGATCGAGCCTGCAGTAAAAGGTGGCGCCAACGTGGTGATCAACCTGTCGGGTGACAACGCACGCATCATGCAATCGTTCGGCGACAAGCAGTTGGTGGATCAGGTGCTGATTCGTCTGCACACCTTCTACCCACAGGCGCGCGGTGCCTACACCGGCTACGAAATCCGTCGTTACAGTGTTGACCCGTCCACCGGTGGTTCGTATCTGGCCTTCGGTCCTGGGCAGATCAGCAAGTACTGGCGCCTGTGGGAAAAGCCGGTGCTGCGTGTAGCCTTCGCCGGCGAGCACACCGACACCCTCTACCCTGGCACCGTGGAAGGCGCACTGCGCTCCGGCCAACGTGCAGCCAGCCAGGTGCAGGATCTGGCGGCCGGCAAGTCGTTCGAACCGGTCAAAGTCGCGCCTCCTAAAGCCGCCGACGCGCCGAAAGAATCCAATGGCAACTTCTTCAGCAACCTGTTCGGCGGTTCGTCTGACAAAACTGAAGCCAAGAAGCCTGAACCAGTGAAAGCTGCTGACGATAACAAGGCGAAAGAAAAAGGCTTCTTCTCCTGCCTGTTCGGTTGCGCTGACGAGCCGGTTGCCAAACCGGTCGAGAAAGCACCCGAGCCAGCGCCGGCTCCAGCGCCAGTCGCGCCGGTCGTTGCTCCGGTGGTTGAACCGGCCAAGCCAGAGCCCGCCAAAGCCGAGCCCGCGAAAAAGGCTCCGGCCAAACACGTCGAGCCTGCGAAGAAGACGCCAGCGCAGGTAGAAGCAGCGAAGAAAGAAGCGGCTAAAAAAGAAGCTGCCAAGAAAGAGGCGGCAAAGAAAGAAGCCGCTAAAAAAGCAGCGGCCAAGGCAAAAGCCGAGGACGCCAAGAACTGATTGAGTTCTGGCTGAAATGAAAAAGGCGCGGTGCTGATCACCGCGCCTTTTTTTGTGTGACGCACGCGTGCTGCGCATCCTGTGGGAGCGAATTCATTCGCGAATGCGGCTGTACTGTCGATGAACCTCTATCGGATTTAACGGCCTTTTCGCGAATGAATTCGCTCCCACAAGTCCTCTGCATGCCTTCAGATGGTTTGTGTCGGCCTAATATCCCGTAACCAACCCACTATTGTGCACAACCCATCGACAGCTAGCCTTGGAACACCTCTCCAAGCAAGGATGCTTCGATGCTGCCGCTGTTGCGAATCCTCACCTGTATTGCTTTCACCTTCGCTGCTCTCAACGCCCACGCCGATCAATGTCCTGACTGGACGCCAGCCAAGGCGCGTAGCTCCATCATCTCGCTACAGACCCAGATCGCCGCATGGGACGACAGCTATCACCGGCAAGGGATTTCCCTGATCGCCGACGAGCTTTACGACCAGTCACGCCAGCGGCTGGCGTTCTGGCGCTCATGCTTTGCCAAGCCTGCAGCGGTGGTGGACAACCCGCTCAGAACCGCCACCGGCCCGATCACACACCCTGTGCCGCACACAGGTGTCACCAAGTTGCTCGACGAGGCCGCTGTGCAGGCCTGGCTCAAGGGCCGCACTGATCTGTGGATCCAGCCCAAAGTCGATGGCGTCGCCGTGACGCTGGTGTACGAGCAGGGCCAGCTGGTTCAGGCCATCAGTCGCGGGGATGGCATCAGCGGCCAGGACTGGACCCATCATGCGCGACTGGTCCCGGCAATCCCCGCGCAATTGCCCTGGCAGGAAACCTTGGTGCTGCAAGGCGAGTTGTATCTGCGTCTGGACGAACATGTGCAGGCATCGGCGGGGAGCGTCAACGCGCGCAGCAAAGTCGCCGGGATGCTGGCTCGAAGTACGTTGAGCCCGCAGGACGCCGCACTGATCGGGCTGTTCGTCTGGGATTGGCCGACCGGGCCGGCAGCCATGTCCGAGCGGATGGCCGGTTTGAAAGCGCTGGGCTTTGACGACAGCGCCCATTACAGCCAGCCACTGGATAACTTTGCTCAGGCCCAGCGCTGGCGCGAATACTGGTATCGCAACCCGCTGCCGTTTGCCACTGACGGGGTGATCATCCGTCAGGGGCAGCGTCCGCCTGCACAGCGTTGGCAAGCGAAGGCTCCTTATTGGATCGCCGCCTGGAAATACCCTTACGCACAAGTGCTGGCTGACGTGCGTCGGGTCAATTTCAACATTGGCCGCAGTGGCAGAATCACACCGGTACTGGATCTCGTGCCGGTGCGCCTGGATGATCGACAGATCAGCCGCATCAGCGTGGGCTCGTTGCAACGCTGGCAGGCGCTGGATATTCGTCCTGGCGACCAGATCGCAGTGAGCCTGGCGGGGCTGACGATTCCGCGTCTGGACAGCGTGGTGACACGCAATGTCGAACGCGCCGAGCTGTGGGTCCCACGGACTGAAGATTTCCATGGTCTGAGTTGCTGGCGTGCTACGCCTGGCTGTGAAAGTCAGTTCCGCGCGCGATTGAACTGGCTCAGTGGCAAGAAAGGGCTGGGGCTTGTGGGAGTCGGCCCGGGAACCTGGGAGAAGCTGGTAAACGCTGGGCGAATCGACGGCCTAGTGGATTGGTTGACCCTGGATAAGGATCGGCTTGCTAACATTCCCGGCCTCGGAGCGCGCAGCAGCGCTAAACTACTCGACAGCTTGCAGGGTGCCCGGCAACAGCCGTTTGCAACGTGGCTAAAGGCTATCGGGCTGCCGCCTGCGGGGGATGCCGATCTGAGCGAGGGTTGGCTGGCCTTGGCCGGGCGCTCGACTGAACAATGGCAGGCACAGCCGGGCGTAGGCTCAGGTCGTGCCGCGCAACTGGTTGCCTTCTTTGCGCATCCTGAGGTTCAGGCATTGAGTGAGCAGTTACGCTCGCAGGGTATTCAAGGGTTTTAGTTTTTGTGCCGGGCCTTTCATTGTCACGCCCGGACGTCATGGTTATCAAAAGGAGTTCATATGAAAGTTTTTTCCCCGCTGGTCCTGCTGACCTGCTGCGGCCTGCTGGCGACTCCGCTGCTGGCCGCCGAGCAGGCGCCTGAGCCCAATGGCTGCCTGGCGAAGAGTCAGGAGATCAGTACAAAACTTGAACAGGCCAAGGCTGATGGCAACAAAGAACAGCAGGCTGGACTGGAAAAAGCCCTGAGCGAGACCAAGGCCAATTGCACGGAAGCATCGTTGCTCAAACAGCGTGAACAGAAAGTGCTGGATGCCAAGCGTGAGGTCAGCCGCCGTCAGGCCGACCTGAACAAAGCCATGGCCAAAGGCGACCCGGAGCGGATCAACAAGCGTAAGGACAAACTGGCCGAGTCTCGTAAAGAACTGCAAGACGCCCAGACCGAGCTGGAAGAGATCCTGCCGGAGGATTGAGCACACGCCATAACACATCCCCTGTGGGAGCGAGCTTGCCCGCGAAGACGGCTGAACAGTCAGTACATCTCTGGCGTCTGGAACACCGCCTTCGCAAGCAAGCTTGCTCCCACAGGTCCATCATCGGCCGATGGAATCAATAACTGCGCCGGGAAGAGGTCAAGTACAGCCCCCGATATTTATCGTCTGAAATGCCGCGTAAGCACCTGTGGGAGCGAGCTTGCTCGCGAAGACGGCTGAACAGTCGGTACATCTCTGGCGTCTGGAATACCGCCTCGCAAGCAAGCTTGCTCCCACAGGTCCATCATCGCCCGATGGAATCAATAACTGCGCCGGGAAGAGGTCAAGTACAGCCCCCGATATTTATCGTCTGAAATGCCGCGTAAGCCCCTGTGGGAGCGAGCTTGCTCGCGAAGACGGCTGAACAGTCGGTACATCTCTGGCGTCTGGAATACCGCCTTCGCAAGCAAGCTTGCTCCCACAGGTCCATCATCGCCCGATGGAATCAATAACTGCGAAACTCCTTATGGCACGCCTCGCACGCCGCTTCGACCTTGCTCACCGCCGGTGTCAGGGTGCTGTTTTTGAAGGGGCGTTCATTGCTGGCGGTTACCAGCTCACCGGTCGCTGACTCCAGCGAGCGGGCCAATTCCTCGAAGCGCTTTTGCTTCTGCCAGACGTCGTCCTTGGCGCTGGTGTGATCCGCCTCTTTAACTTGTGGGAAATGCTTCCAGGGTTCGTGGGCGAGGCCATCAAGTTTGAGGGCGCCGTCGCTGAAGCGCTGACCATCGAACGCCACACGTCCACGCAGCATGCCGCCCAGGTCTTCGCTGGTCTTGAGCATTTGCTTGAAGATCGCCTTGCGCTGACCCAGTGGCGAGTCAGGGTCCACACCGCCGCAAGCGCTCAACGTCATGCAGGTCAGCAGGACTACGCTCAGTCTCTTCCACATCTTGATCAACCCAGCCCGAGGATAACGCCGGCCAGTATCCTCGACTGATCGGCGTAGTCCAGCGCTGAATTGCCGCAGTCACGCAGGCATTGGCGTGGCCGAGGCCACAAACAGGCCGACGATCAACCCCAGGCCGACAAGCCAGGCCAGTGAGCGCAACGCCGCCCAATCAGCCAGATAGAAGATGATGTAAAGCAGGCGGCTGGTGATGAACAGCACCGCGACCACATCAATGGTCACCAGCTGCGCGTTACCGGCAATGTGGGCGATGATCACGGCGGCGGCGAAGCCGGGCAGGACTTCGAAGCTGTTCAGCTGCGCGGCATTGGCGCGGGCTGGCAGACCTTCCAGATTGTTCAGGAAATTGCGCGGGTTGTGATTGTGCTTGCCATTGAACTTGCCGCTCGAAAACTTGGCGATACCCGCACAGATGATCGGCAGAATAATCGCGATCAATACGCACCAGAAAGCAACCGTCATAGCAGAATCCTTATAGTTTGAGTTTCATCACGAGCATACCCAGCAGGACCAGGCCACAAGCTAAGAGCCGGGGCCGACCGAAAGGTTCTTTTAAATAGCGCATCCCGAACAACACCACCAGAATCACGCTGACTTCGCGCAACGCCGCTGCCTCTGCCACCGAACCCAATTGCATCGCCCAGAGCACTAAAGCGTAGCTGAGTAACACGCACAGGCCGACACTCAACCCCAGCCGCCATTGCTCGCGCCAGAACAGGGTAAACGCCGGGCGTTTGTACACCACCGCCAGCATCGGGAAAGGCCAGGCGCTGATCAGGGTCAGCCACACTAGATAGTCCAATGGGTGCGCGCCCATTTGCAGGGCTTGGCCATCAATCCAGGTGTAACAGCCGATGCACAGCCCGATCAGCGCGACCACCGGCAACAGCGACCACGGCAGCCGCTCACCACCCCCACCTTGCCAGAGCAGGCAGACTATACCGCATGGAATCAGCAGAATGCCGAGCATTTGCTGGGTGCTAAGTTGTTCACCAGCGAAAATCAGAGTCAGGGCCAACACCACCAATGGCGATAACCCGCGCATCAACGGATAGACCAGGCCCAGGTCACCGACGCGATAGGCCTTGATCAGCAAATACCGGTAGAGGAGTTCAAACAGTGCGGAGGCAATTATCCATGGCCAGATGGCAGCAGGTGGCGGCTCCACAAAGCCCACCGCCAGCACCGCGAACAGCAGCGCCACAAAGTCCATGCTGGCAATCACCAGCAGGCGCTCACCGCTGAACTTGATCAGGGTATTCCAAGTGGCGTGCAGTAACGCCGCGATCAACACCAACACCGTAGCCAGCAAGTGAATCTCCCTGATGTGAACGCGTGAAGGCGGTGAGGATAGATGATTCACACAGTCTGTAGGAGCTGCCCAAGGCTGCGAATGCTTTTTTGTGGGACCGGCTTTAGCCGGGAAGACGTCGGTACATTCAATACATTTGCATCGGCAGAGCTGCCGCCTTCCCGGCTAAAGCCGGTCCCACGGATCTGTGCGTGCTCCGAGGCAGAGCGGCGCCATTCCTACAGGGTTATCTACCCTGTCACACCTTGTCCAACCTTTCTTAATAAGAATCCTTACGATTTGCGTTTCTCGAAGCCCGACTCGTAAGGAAGCTCCATGCATTCTGTTTTTCGTTTGCGGCCAGCCGTCGCTATGACGATGGTCGCCCTGGCGTGCCTTATCGCCCAAAGCACCTGCGCTCAAGCCGAGCAGAGCGCCGTCGTGCCGTTGACCCTCGAAGAAGTGACCGTAACAGCCGCCGGTTACGAACAGAGTGTGGAAAATGCGCCAGCGTCGGTGACGATCATTACCGGTGACGAACTGCGCAAGCGCTCGTTTCGCGATCTGACTGACGCCCTGCGCGATGTAGAAGGCGTCACGGTCAACGGCGGCGCCAACGAAACCGACATCTCCATTCGTGGCATGCCTGCCGATTACACGCTGATTCTGGTCGATGGCAAACGTCAGAGCGCCCGTGAGTCGCGGGTCAACGGCAACTCGGGTTATGAACAGAGCTTCATTCCACCGGCTGAAGCCATCGAGCGGATCGAAGTGGTGCGCGGCCCGATGTCTTCGCTGTACGGCTCGGACGCCATCGGCGGCGTGATCAACGTGATTACCCGCAAGGTCACCTCGGAGTGGGGCGGTTCGGTCACTTACGATTATTCGGCACGCCAGCACAGCGATCAGGGCAATGCCCGGCAGACCCAGTTTTACCTCAATGGTCCGTTGATTCAGGACACCTTGGGGCTGCAAGTCTGGGGTCGTTATCTGGATCGTCAGGCCGATGACGATGTCGAGACCACCAACGGTTTCAGCAAGGCCGACCACAAGGACCTGACCGCGCGCCTGGCCTTCACCCCGACCATCGATCATGACATCCTGCTGGAAGCCGGTGCCACACGCTTGAAGAACGGCGATGGCCTGAGCGCCAACTGGGCGACTCGCGAGCAGGAAAACAACCGCGATCACTGGTCGATTTCTCACCAGGGTCGTTGGGACTGGGCGACGTCCGATATCTCGTTCGCCCAGGAGGAGTCCTCCCGCAAAGGTCTGGCCAGCGCAACCCAGACCGACGTGCTGGGCCGCAAGCCTACGGTGAAGAACTCGGTACTGGACGCCAAACTGGTGATGCCGACCGAGCACAACATCACCACCACCGGCCTGCAATGGAACGAAACCACCGTCACCGACTGGAACCAGGGCCTGGGCGACCGGGTGAATTACGAATATTCCGTGGTGCAGAAAGCGCTGTTCGCCGAAAACGAATGGGCAATGACCGATACGTTCTCGTTGACTACCGGCCTGCGCATGGACCATCACGAAGAGTACGGCGTGCACTTCAGCCCGCGCGTTTACGGGGTATGGAACGCCACCGACGATTGGACCTTCAAAGGCGGTGTTGCCCGCGGCTTCAAGGCGCCAGAACTGCGCGCCGTGATCCAGGACTATGCCGTACTGCGTCGCAACACTTACGCGATGCTCGGTAACCCGGACCTCAAGCCAGAGACCAGCACCAACTATGAGCTGTCGGCGTTGTGGTCTAACCGCAACGACCTGTCGGCAGGCGCGACGGTGTTCTACAACGACTTCCAGGACAAGCTGTCCACCGTCACCACCGCAGAGCGCTTTAACGGCTACATCATCATGGAGCGGGTAAACGTCGACAAGGCGGTCATTCGCGGCGTTGAGTTGAACGGCCGTTGGGACGTTGCTTCTGATCTGGCGCTCAAGGCCAACTACACCTACACCGACTCTGAGCAGAAATCCGGTGCCAACGCTGGCGCACCGTTGGCCCTGACGCCGAAGCAGAAAGCCAATGTGCGCAGCGACTGGAAGCTGTCGGACAAGACCCAACTGTGGGCCTCGGTGAATTACTACGGCGAAGAGTACGGCAACACCATCACCGCCGAATCGTCACCGGGCTACACCACGGCTGATTTTGGCGGCTCGTATGAGCTAACCAAAAACGTCTCGTTCAATGCCGCGCTCTACAACGTGGCCGACAAGCGCCTGGATGATGAAACCTACGGCACCGTGAACTACGGCCGCACCCTGTGGGCTTCGACGACAGTGCGGTTTTGAGGTCCATTTGTTGGAGCGAGGCTTGCCCGCGAAGAACGATAACGCGGTGTGCATGCTTAACCGCGTCGGCTGGTTCGCGGGCAAGCCTCGCTCCAACAGAAATAGGATTCCAACCATGTGGATCACCCCATCGGGTTTCACGCCGGCTCAGGCGCTGCGGGCAGACGCACCACGGCGCATAAACCAGCGGGAGGCCGATTTTCCAGGGCCAGTTCCCCACCGTGCGCCTGGATACACGCGCGGGCTATGGCCAACCCCAGGCCTAGCCCGCCACCTTGACTGACATCCGCACCGCCACGTCCCAATTGCACGAACGGCTCGAACACCTGAGTCAGCCAGGCCGGATCAATCCCCGGTCCATGATCGAGAATCTCCAGCCGAACCATCCCGCCTTCCTCGCGAACCATATGGATTTGCGCATCTCCCGCATGACGCAGCGCGTTATCGATCAGGTTGGTCAGCGCCCGCTTGAGCGCCAATGGCCGGCAACGACAGCTGATCGCTTCGCCGGACTGCCACGTGACCGGCTGCTCCATAGTTCGATAGCGCCGGGCCAGATCGTCGAGCATCTCGTTCAGGGACACCGTCACCGTGGGCTCCTGCACCGCATCGCCGCGCACGAAATTGAGGGTCTCGGCGACCATGGCGCGCAGCTCGTCGAGGCTTTCCAGCATGTCGTCACGCAGTGGCCCGTCTTCGATCAACTCCACTTGCAAACGCAACTCGGTGATCGGCGTATTCAGATCGTGACTGACCGCCGCCAGCATGCGCGTGCGGCCCTCGACATGGCGGGCGATCCGTTCCTGCATCACATTGAAGGCCGTGGTCAGATCCCGCGCTTCCTGCGGGCCGCTCAACGGCAGAGGCGAAATCCACTCGCCACGGCTGACCCGTTCCGTTGCTTCGGCCAGGGTCTTGACCGGCTGCACCACGCGGCGCATGAAGAAAATCACGATCAGCAACACCGGAATGGTCGTCACCGGCAGGGTATACGCCAGCAAGCGACTCCACTCATAGGCGCCCGCCGGGTGCTGCAAGGAGTTCAGGCTCTGTCCGTCGGGCAAAATCAGGCTGGTGCGCAGCCGCAGAGGTGCCCAGCCCGCACGGAGAAATACCTGCTCCCGAGCCGGGCCACCGGTGGTGCGTTCCAGCTGAATGTTCACCGGCATGTCCGGCGTCAACGCCAGCCGTTCGCGCAAGTCGCGGGCAAGGCGGCGCTCTTCCTTGTGCATATCAAAGGGGCTGACCTCGGGTTGTTGGGCAATCCAGAAGCGTGCGTCTGCGGTATCCATCGTCGCCAATACCCGCGAGGCGTCGGCGGCCGACAGCTCATGGGCAACGTGATAGGCGGTGACTAAGCGCTCAAGGGTCAACGTGCGCGACAGCGGATGGATCAGCGCCCCGGTGCGTTGCAGAAACAACATCGCAATGGCGTTGGAGGCCAGCAATGCCAGTAATAAAAGCAGGCCCAGCTGATGGGTCATGCGTCGCGGCCAGCAGCGGCTCAGCAGTCTCAAAGTGGTTGCACGCTGACATCGGCGGCCAGCATGTAACCGCCACCCCATACGGTGCGCAGGAGTTGCGGCTGGAGTGGATCGTCCGCCAGTTTGCGGCGCAGGCGGCTGATCTGCCGGTCGATGGCACGGTCGAACACTTCGTTGCCGGGGCGCGCAGTCAGGTCCATCAGGCGCTGGCGGTCCAGGGTCAGGTTGGGATGTCTGAGGAACACACTGAGCAGCCGGCTTTCGGCGGTGCTGAGTTGGACTTGAGTGCTGTCGGCCCGCACCAGCATGTCGGTGGCAGTGATAAAGCTCAAGCCAGCGAAGTCGTAGCGCAGCATGGCGGCGGTGGGTTCGCTGTCTGCCAGCGAGCTTGCGTGTTGCGGCGCAACCCCTCGGCGGCGCAGGACGCTGTTGATTCGCGCCACCAGTTCCCGAGGCTCGAAAGGCTTGGTCACGTAGTCATCCGCGCCCAGATCCAGCCCGCGCACCCGATCTGCCGAGGTATCACGGGCGGTCAACAGAATCACCGGCAGGTTCGCGCGGCGATGCAATTGGGCGCACAGATCAAAACCATCGCCATCCGGCAGCATCACGTCCAGCACCACCACATTGAATGACTGCTGCTTGAGCAACTGCCACATCCCGGCCGCATCCTCGGCCGTGCGCACATCGAACGAATGCCGACGCAAATACACCGCCAACGGATCGCGGATCTTGCGGTGGTCGTCGACGATGAGGATGCGTGGGGGGAGGGGGGGAGCTTCAGTCATTCAGTTCCTGCGGCTTCAATTGAATCCTGTGGGAGCGGTGCTTGCCCGCGATAAGGCTGGACTCGATCTTCAGATGGATCACCGAAACCTTATCGTCGGAATGCCGCCCAGACCAAGCACCGCTCCCACAGGTTCGCGTGAACTCGGATTGCATCTGCGGATGATTCCCATTAACGGATGGCGATAATAGCCGATTGCCGTCTTCAGGCACAGATTTGCAACGCCTGGGCGTGTCTGCGGTCAATGTCTCCCCGCAAATATGTGTCTGCTTGCGTCAGCCGCCCATCAAACCTCTGCCCGTTAAAGAATCGACTCACCCCCGGGTACGCTTTGAATCGCAATAACAGGAATACCGATGCTTGAACTCGCTGCTGGTTTTATCTGCCTCACCTCGCTGCTCACTTATGTGAATTTCCGCTTCGTCGGCCTGCCGCCCACCATTGGCGTCATGGTCACCGCTCTGATGTTTTCGCTGATCCTGCAAGGCCTGAGCTTCATGGGCTTTCCGGGTCTGGAAGAGCGTGTGCAACAGTTGATCAGCCAGATCGATTTCGGTGATCTGCTGATGAACTGGATGCTGTCGTTTCTGCTGTTTGCAGGCGCTCTGCACGTCAATCTGTCGGACCTGAAGAGCTACCGCTGGCCCATCGGCTTGCTGGCAACCTTCGGTGTGTTGATCGCCACCACTGTGATCGGCGCCTTGGCCTACTGGATCTTTGGCCTGTTCGGCTGGCACGTGAGCTTCCTGTACTGCCTGCTGTTCGGCGCGTTGATCTCGCCCACTGACCCCATCGCAGTACTGGGCGTGTTGCGTACCGCGAACGCCTCCAAACCGCTGAAAACCACCATCGTCGGCGAATCATTGTTTAACGACGGGACCGCGGTTGTGGTTTTCACCGTGTTGCTGGGCATCGCGCAATTGGGCGAAACCCCGACGGTGGGGGAGACGGCGATGCTGTTCGTCCACGAAGCCATTGGCGGCGTGCTGTTCGGCGGGCTGATCGGCTACGCGGTGTACTTGATGATCAAGAGCATCGAGCAATACCAGATCGAAGTGATGTTGACTCTCGCTCTGGTGATCGGCGGCTCGGCGATGTCCACTGAGCTGCATGTGTCAGGCCCGATTGCGATGGTCGTCGCCGGTCTGATCATCGGCAACCTGGGCCGTAACCTGGCGATGAACGAAATGACCCGTCGTTACATGGACGGTTTCTGGGAACTGCTCGACGATATGCTCAACGCGCTGCTGTTCGCGCTGATCGGCATGGAACTGCTGCTGTTGCCGTTCTCCTGGTCGCACTTGCTGGCGGCCGGTCTTTTGGCGGTGGCGATTCTGCTGTCGCGTTTCGTCACCGTTGCTCCCGCCATTCTGCTGCTTCGGCGCTGGCGCACCGTGCCCAAAGGCACCATTCGCATCCTGACCTGGGGCGGCTTGCGCGGCGGTGTTTCCGTAGCGCTGGCTCTGGCCTTACCACTAGGCCCGGAGCGCGACCTGCTGCTGAGCATCACCTACATCGTGGTGTTGTCGTCGATCCTGCTGCAGGGCTTGAGCATCGGCAAGTTGGTGAAGGCGGTGACCCGTGGTGAGCCGCAGACGCTAAATACCGATCACTGAGCCGCTAGTGCTGCCATGGATGGCTCGATTGGCTAAGATGCGACGACCGCTGGCGAGTGCTGGCGGTTTTATCGAGGCTTGGGAGCACGCATGTCCAGCAAAGAGGAGATCGCCGTAACAGGCGGCACACCGATGATTCCTGACCAGCGTCGGGAGTTGATGCTGCGCCAGTTGCGCAAGCATCAGGTGCTCAGCGTGCACCAACTGGTGGAAATGTTTGATTGCTCGCACATGACCATCCGCCGCGACATTGCGCTGTTAGAGCAGGAAGGCCGCGCGTATTCGGTGACCGGTGGCGTGCGCATCGCCAGTCAGTTGCACAGCGAACCCAGCCATCAGTCCAAAGCGGTGGTCGAACTGCCGCAGAAGCAGGGCATGGCGAGACTGGCTGCCGGTCTGCTGCACGATGACATGACGATCTACCTCGATGCGGGCACCAGCACCCTGGAAATCGTCCCGCACATTGCGGCGCTGTCGGGCATGACCGTGGTCACCAACGATTTCGGCATCGTCAACGCACTGGCCGACGCCACTAACGTGGACGTGATTCACACCGGCGGCCTGCTTGATCACCCCAACCTCTCCTGCGTCGGCGGCCTGGCTGCGGCCACGTTGCGCCAGCTCGCTACCGACATCGCCTTTATGTCCACCAGCTCCTGGGATTTGCAGCGCGGCACCACGACGCCCTCTGCGCTCAAAGTCGAAGTCAAACAGGCTGCAATGCAGTCTGCCTCGCAAACCGTTCTGGTGGCGACCAGCTCCAAATACGGCACCTTCGGTATGTACAAAATCGCCGCGCTGGAACAGTTCGACATCATCATCAGCGATGCGGCCCTGGCTGAAGCGGCGGCGGATGGCATTCGCAAGCATCGGGTCGAGTTGTTGCTGGCGCCGGTGGGAAATAGCCGGTAAGCCGCTCCACTTTCTAGCGCGTAGCCCTGTGGGAGCGAGCTTGCTCGCGAATGCGGTGTGCCTGTCTATAAATCATTGCCTGACCTGAAGCTTTCGCGAGCAAGGTGGAGCCGCCACCCCGGTCGTCGCACGGATTTCAGGTTTGGCCAGACAACGGCATGTACCGCAACCTGCGGTTCATTAATGGCCGGTTGGTTGAGATCAAGAGCAAAAAATAAGAGTCACGCATCCCCCCCTGTGGGAGCGGTGCTTGCCCGCGATGCGGTGTGCCTGCGACGAATTTGTTGCTTGGCCAGACGCCATCGCGAGCAACTCACTCCTATAGAAATGTCGTCCGTTCCAATACTGGCTTCGAGCCTGGATCTGCGCCCGTAGGAGCGCGCTTGCCCGCGATTGCGTCAAATCAGCCAACACTTGAGTTGTAGAAAGACCGAATCGCGGGCAAGCGCGCTCCTACAACAGCGTGATCCGGATGTGAATCCATGTGAATATAAAAAACCACTTCACATTATCTGTTCACTGATTCACTATCGGATTCACAGATCAGAACAATTCCGACCGATTGCTGGCAGTGACGAGCATCGGCAACCATCCGAGGAAGACAGCATGACTACCAAGAATGTCGGCGTTATTGGCTTGGGTGCGATGGGTTTGGGCATTGCCCGCTCGTTGCTGCGCAGTGGTTTCAATGTGCATGCCTGTGATGTGCGCAGCAGCGTGACCGAGCAGTTCGCCACCGAAGGCGGCGTGGCTTGCGCATCTCCAGCTGAAATGGCCGCTGCCTGTGAAGTGATCATCACTGTCGTCGTCAACGCTGAGCAGACCGAAACCGTACTGTTCGGTGAGAACGGTGCCATTGCGGCGCTGCGTCCCGGCAGTCTGGTAATCGGTTGCGCCACGGTTGCACCGACCTTCGCTGTTGAACTGGGCCAGCGTCTGGTGGATCAGGGCTTGCTGTACCTCGACGCGCCAATCTCTGGCGGCGCTGCCAAAGCCGCTGCTGGCCAGATGACCATGATGACCTCCGGCCCGGCTGACTCCTACGCCAAGGCTGAAGACATCCTCAATGGCATGGCAGGCAAGGTTTATCGCCTGGGCGACGTTCACGGCCTGGGTTCGAAAGTCAAAATCATCAATCAGCTGCTGGCCGGTGTTCACATCGCTGCCAGCGCCGAAGCCATGGCCCTGGGCCTGCGTGAAGGCGTTGATGCCGACGCTCTGTACGAAGTGATCACCAACAGCGCCGGCAACTCGTGGATGTTCGAAAACCGCGTGCCACACATTCTGAAAGCGGATTACACGCCGTTGTCGGCTGTGGATATCTTCGTCAAGGACTTGGGCCTGGTTCTGGATACCGCCCGCACCAGCAAATTCCCGCTGCCGCTGTCTGCTACTGCTCACCAGATGTTCATGCAGGCCTCCAGCGCCGGTTACGGTCGTGAAGATGACTCCGCCGTGATCAAGATTTTCCCGGGCATCGAACTGCCGAAAGCCAAGCCAGACCAGGCCTGAGGAGCGCTAGATGAGTAATTCTCCTGTGCGCCCGCTGCTGGGCTGCATCGCCGACGACTTCACCGGCGCCACTGACCTTGCCAACATGCTGGTGCGCGGCGGTATGCGCACCGTGCAAAGCATTGGCATCCCAACGGCCGAAATGGCCGCTGGCCTGGACGCCGATGCCATCGTTATTGCCCTGAAATCCCGTACCACGCCTGCCGCCGAAGCCGTCGCGGAATCCCTCGCTGCGCTGGAATGGCTGCGCGAGCGTGGCTGCGAGCAGATCTTCTTCAAGTACTGCTCGACCTTCGATTCCACCGCCGCTGGCAACATCGGCCAGGTGAGTGAAGCCCTGCTGGAAAAGCTCGGCAGCGATTTCACTCTGGCCTGCCCGGCATTCCCGGAAAACGGCCGGACGATCTTCCGTGGTCATCTGTTCGTTCAAGACCAGTTGCTCAATGAATGCGGCATGCAAAACCACCCGCTGACGCCTATGACCGACGCCAATCTGGTGCGCGTGCTGCAATCGCAGACCAAGCAGAAAGTCGGTCTGCTGCGCTACGACAGCATTGCCAAGGGCGTCGAAGGCGTGCGCAGCAAGATTGCCGAACTGCGCGCCGATGGCGTGAAAATGGCGATTGCTGATGCTTTGTCTGATGCCGATCTCTACACCCTGGGCGAAGCCTGCGCCGACTTGCCACTGCTGACCGGTGGTTCGGGACTGGCGCTGGGCCTGCCGGGTAACTTCCGCAAGGCCGGCAAGTTGCGCGACATCGATGCTGCCCAGCTTGCGCCGGTTGCTGGTGGCGAAGTGGTGTTGGCTGGCAGCGCCTCGGTGGCAACCAACGGTCAGGTCGCGGCCTGGCTTGAGGCGAAACGTCCAGCTTTGCGCATCAATCCGTTGGAGCTGGCTGCTGGCCGTCCGGTGGTTGAGCAGGCGCTGGAGTTCGCTCGCAAAGCTGGCGAAACCGTATTGATCTACGCCACCAGTTCGCCGGATGAAGTCAAAGCCGTGCAGCAGCAGCTGGGCGTTGAGCGCGCTGGCGCGATGGTCGAAGACGCCTTGGGCCAGATCGCCAAAGGCTTGCTGAACGCAGGCGTGCGCCGCTTCGTGGTCGCTGGCGGTGAAACATCTGGTGCTGTGGTTCAGGCACTGGGCGTGCAATTGCTGCAGATCGGTGGACAGATTGATCCGGGTGTTCCGGCAACCGTCAGCAGCGGCTCGCAGCCATTGGCGCTGGCCCTCAAGTCCGGCAATTTCGGTGGCCGTGACTTCTTCAGCAAGGCGCTCAAGCAACTGGCGGGAGAGTCTGTATGAGCCCGGAAAACAAGCTCCGCGAAGAGATTTGCGACATCGGCAGGCTGCTCTATGGTCGCGGCTACACCGTGGGCAGCGCTGGCAATATCAGCGCGCGCCTGGACGATGGCTGGCTGATCACGCCCACCGACGCATGCCTGGGCCGCCTTGATCCGACTGAAATCGCCAAGGTCAACCTGGCCGGTGAATGGGTGTCGGGCAGCAAGCCTTCCAAGACGCTGGCGCTGCATCGTGAAGTCTACGACCGCAATCCAGCCGTGGGCGGCGTGGTGCATACCCACTCCACGCATCTGGTGGCGCTGACCCTCGCGGGCGTCTGGCAGGAAGACAACATCCTGCCGCCCCTGACCCCTTATCAGGTGATGAAAGTCGGGCAGATTCCGCTGATTGGCTACCAGCGCCCAGGCTCGCCGAAAGTCGCCCAGCGCGTGGCTCAACTGGCCAACAGTGTGCGCGGCGTGATGCTCGAACGGCTCGGCCCGGTGATCTGGGAGACGTCGGTTGCCAAGGCCGCGTACGCCCTGGAAGAACTGGAGGAGACCGCCCGCCTTTGGCTGATGACCAACCCGAAACCTGCGCCACTCGATCAGGCCGCTCTGGACGAGTTGCGCGAGGTGTTTGGCGCGAAGTGGTAGTTATCGGCGGTTAGCGCTCCAGGTTCGGCACCCAAGGTTTTAGTTCTTAACAGTTGATCGGGAGCCGCACTCGCGACTCTTGGCAACACCCCGGCCAAGCCGGAAAACAATAACAACAGGACTCAAAAAGTATGACGCCACTAATGCTTATGTTGATTGCCGGCGCGGGCATCGCGCTGTTGCTGTTCCTGGTCCTCAAGTACAAATTTCAGCCGTTCGTGGCGTTGATGCTGGTGAGCATCATCGTTGCGCTGGTCGCGGGTGTGAAACCGGCAGACCTGGTAGCCACCATCGAAGGCGGCATGGGCAAAACCCTGGGCCACATCGCGATCATCATTGCCCTGGGTGCGATGATCGGGCGGATCATCGAGCTGTCCGGTGGTGCCGAGGCGCTGGCGAAAACCCTGATCAAACGCTTCGGTAACCGGCGCACCCCGCTGGCGCTGACCGTTGCCGGGTTCATCGTCGGTATCCCGGTGTTCTTCGAAGTCGGCGTGATCATTCTCATGCCACTGGCTTACGGCGTCGCCCGTGCAGCCCGCAAACCGCTGCTGCTATTCGCCCTGCCGATGTGTGCCGCGCTGCTTTCGGTGCATGCCTTCCTGCCGCCGCATCCGGGTGCCGTTGCCGCTGCGGGGCAACTGGGTGCGGACCTGGGTCGCGTGTTGATGTTCGGCATCCCGATGGTTGCGGTGTTGAGCCTGATTGGCTACTTCATTGCCGGGCGCATGACGCGCAAGGTCTACCCGATGACCGACGATATTCGCGCTGAAGTCTATGGCCCGCATATCACCAACGCCGACCTCGCCGCTTGGCATAACGACGACTACTCCAATACCAGCGAAGCGGCGCACGCCCAGAAGCTGGGTCTGGAAGAGAGCGCCAGCAGCCTGGCGGCTTCGTTGCCACCGGCTCCGGCGCCAGGTTTTGGCTTGATCATCGCGCTGATCCTTCTGCCGATCGTCTTGATTCTGCTGGGTACGCTGGCCACCACCATGCTGCCGGTGGACTCGACGCTTCGCAGTATTCTGACCGTGCTCGGCGCGCCGCTGGTTGCCTTGCTGCTCGATACCCTGCTGTGCGCCTGGTTGCTGGGTTCGCGTCGCGGCTGGAGCCGTACTCAGGTGTCCGACGTGATCGGCTCGGCGCTGCCGGGTGTGGCCATGGTGATCCTGATTGCCGGTGCTGGCGGCGTGTTCGGTAAAGTGCTGGTGGATACCGGTATCGGCGCGGTGGTTTCCGAAGCGCTGCGCACCACCGGTCTGCCGGTTCTGGCGCTGGGCTTCCTGCTCACGCTGTTGCTGCGTGCGGTACAAGGTTCGACCACCGTTGCGCTGGTGACCACTGCCGGCATCCTCAGCCCGCTGATCGCGACCTTGAACCTGACCCCGAACCACTTGGCGCTGCTGTGTCTGGCCATGGGCGGTGGCGGTCTGGCAATGTCGCATATCAACGACGCCGGTTACTGGATGTTCACCAAGCTGGCCGGCCTCAACGTTGCCGACGGCCTGCGCACCTGGACCTTGCTGGTTACCATTCTGGGCACACTCGGGTTCCTCGCGACCCTGGTGATCTGGCCATTCGTCTGATCTGAAAAGACTGGAGTTCACATGCCTCGCTTCGCTGCCAACCTCAGCATGCTCTACCCGCAACATGAGTTTCTGGACCGTTTTGCCGCGGCTGCCGCCGACGGTTTCGCTGCGGTCGAGTACTTGTTCCCGTATGACTACAGCGCTCAGGAACTCAAACAACGCCTGAGTGAAAACGGGCTGGTGCAGGCGCTGTTCAACGCGCCGCCGGGTGATTGGGCGGCAGGCGAGCGGGGCATTGCTTCGTTGCCCGGGCGTGAAGAAGAATTCCGCAGCGGCATCGCCCGCGCGCTGGAATACGCTGCCGTGCTGGGCAATGACCGGATCCACGTCATGGCCGGTCTGCTGCCAAGCGAAGACCTGCGCGAGCGCCATCACGCTGTCTATGTGCAGAACCTTGCCTACGCTGCAGAACAGGCGGCCCAGGCCGGGATCACGGTGCTGATCGAGCCGATCAACACCCGTGACATGCCGGGTTTCTTCCTCAATCGTCAGGATCAGGCCCAGGCCATCTGCAAGGAAGTCGGCGCTGCCAACCTGAAAGTGCAGTTCGACTTCTATCACTGCCAGATCGTCGAGGGCGATGTGATCTCCAAGCTGCGTCGCGATTTCGCAGGCGTGGGCCACATTCAGATCGCTGGCGTGCCGGATCGTCACGAACCGGATCTGGGCGAGCTGAACTACGCCTGGCTTTTCGAAGAAATCGACCGCTTGGGCTATACCGGGTGGATTGGTTGCGAGTATCGGCCCAAGGGCGATACGTCCGAAGGGCTTGAGTGGTTGCGCCAATTGCGGGCGCGCCAGGGCTGATCAAGGCTGTTTAGAACCGTTGCACCTTCATAAAAATAAAAAAGGGGAATCGGATATGCGAAGTTTCAAAAGCGGCCTATGCGCTGCGTTGTTGATCATCGCGCAGATGGGCATGGTCCATGCGGCGAGTTATCCGGCGGCGGTGGAAGGGGAGTGGACGGCGTCCAGCTTCACCTTCCACACCGGTGAAAAGCTCGACAATCTGCGGATGAGCTACGTCACCGTTGGCGATCCGAAGAACCCGGCGGTGCTCTTTCTGCATGGCACCAACCGGCCGGCCAGCGACATGCTGGGCAAGGATTTCGCGGGTGTGCTGTTTGGCCCCGGCCAGCCGCTGGACGCCAGCAAGTACTACATCATTGCGCCGGACGGCATTGGCGTCGGCAAATCCAGCAAGCCCTCCGATGGCTTGCGCATGAAATTCCCGCAGTACAACTACACCGATATGGTTCAGGCGCAATATCGTCTGCTCACTGAGGGGCTGGGCATCAAGCATTTGCGGCTGGTCATGGGCAACTCAATGGGCGGCATGCAGACCTGGATGTGGGGGCAGAGCTGGCCAGACATGATGGATGCCCTGGTGCCTATGGCCTCACAACCCACGGCAATGTCGGCTCGCAACTGGATCCTGCGGCGCATGATGATCGAGTCCATCAAGCAGGACCCGGCCTGGAACGAAGGCAACTACAGCAGCCCGCCGCCTTCACTGCGCATGGCGAATGTGATGTTCGGCTTTGGCACCAGCGGCGGCACTCTGGCTTATCAGGCCCTGGCACCCACCCGGGCACAGGCGGACAAACTGGTCGATGAGCGTCTGGCGGCTCCGTTACCGGGTGACGCGAACGACTTCATTTATCAGTGGCAATCGTCGGCAGATTACGATCCAGCGCCGCAACTCTCGGCAATCAAGGCACCCGTGCTGGCGATCAACAGCGCAGACGACGAGCGCAACCCGCCGGAAACCGGGACCATGCAAGCGTCTTTGGCTAAGTTGAAGAATGCGCGCCTGGTGCTGATTCCAGCCAGCGCAGAGACCCGTGGGCACGGCACCACTAACATGGCGCGTTTCTATGCCGAACCCTTGGGCGAGTTCATGAAGGCTACGGCACGGCCTTGATGGTGCTGAGATCTATCTTTCAGTGGGAGACTCGATGTTTGCCTGGAAGCTGATAGACGACGCAAAACCCTGTGCGAGCGGTGCTTGGTCTGGGCGGCATTCCGACGATAGGGGCAGCGCGATCTCAAGTGAACCGCGTCCAGCCTCATCGCGGGCAAGCACCGCTCCCACAGGAGACCGCATTTTCAGATAAGACCGGGCCGTTGCGGCATCAGCCGTCGATCGCCTCTTCCTTGAACTGATCCTTCACATAGGTGATTTCGGTTTTGCCGTGGGGCGCGGGTAAGCCGTCTTCGCCGAGGTTGACGAAAACCATCTTCTCGACCGTCAGAATGCTCTTGCGGGTGATTTTGTTGCGCACCTGGCAGGTCAAGGTGATCGAGGTACGACCGAACTCCGTGGCGGTGATGCCCAGCTCGATAATGTCGCCCTGACGCGAGGCGCTGACGAAGTTGATTTCGGAAATGTACTTGGTCACCACGCGCTGGTTGCCCAATTGCACGATGGCGTAAATCGCCGCTTCCTCATCGATCCAGCGCAACAGGCTGCCACCGAACAGCGTGCCGTTGGGGTTGAGGTCTTCAGGTTTAACCCACTTGCGGGTGTGGAAATTCATGGGGGGCTCTGGCTCCGTGGGGTTAGGGCTATAGGGTTACAGCCCTCAGCGGCAAGTTTCAAGCGGCAAGCTGCAAGTTGAATGCGGCCAAGGCCCTTCTTGTCGCTCGACGCTTGCAACTTGTAGCTCAAGAAAAGCTATAATCCCCTCCGTTTCAAAACGGTCATCTTCTCTTGATACCGTTCCCGCCACCTGTCCGAGGGGCGCTGCAGCAGGTTTTCCTGTCAGGCTCGGATGGGGCGTTGTTCGACCGGGTTGTCCCGTCGAGCCTTAAACGCACAACGGCGCCCATTCGCACACTACGAATGGAGACTCTCTAATGAGTGCTGTAACTACGCCCGCAGATTTTTCCGACTACAAAGTCGCCGACATGTCCCTGGCTGCCTGGGGCCGTCGCGAAACCATCATCGCTGAATCCGAAATGCCTGCCCTGATGGGCCTGCGCCGCAAATATGCCGGCGAGCAACCGCTCAAGGGCGCGAAGATTCTCGGCTGCATCCACATGACCATTCAGACCGCCGTGCTGATCGAAACCCTGGTTGCCCTGGGTGCCGAAGTGCGTTGGTCGTCGTGCAACATTTTCTCCACTCAAGACCAGGCCGCTGCTGCTATCGCTGCTGCCGGTATCGCGGTTTATGCCTGGAAAGGCGAGACCGAAGAAGAGTACGAGTGGTGCCTTGAGCAAACCATCCTCAAAGATGGCGCGCCTTGGGATGCCAACATGATCCTCGACGATGGCGGCGACCTGACCGAGCTGCTGCACAAGAAATACCCGGCGATCCTGGACCGCGTCCATGGCGTGACCGAAGAGACCACCACTGGCGTTCACCGCCTGCTGGACATGCTGGCCAAGGGCGAGCTGAAAATCCCGGCCATCAACGTCAATGACTCGGTGACCAAAAGCAAGAACGACAACAAGTACGGCTGCCGTCACAGCCTGAACGATGCCATCAAGCGTGGTACTGACCACCTGCTGTCCGGCAAGCAAGCGCTGGTCATCGGCTACGGCGACGTGGGCAAGGGCTCGGCTCAGTCCCTGCGTCAGGAAGGCATGATCGTTAAAGTCACCGAAGTTGACCCGATCTGCGCCATGCAAGCCTGCATGGACGGTTTCGAACTGGTTTCCCCGTTCATCGACGGCGAGAACGACGGCACCGAAGCCAGCATCGACAAAGCCCTGCTGGGCAAGATCGACCTGATCGTGACCACCACCGGTAACGTCAACGTTTGTGACTCGAACATGCTCAAAGCGCTGAAAAAACGCGCTGTGGTCTGCAACATCGGTCACTTCGACAACGAAATCGACACCGCTTTCATGCGCAAGAACTGGGCATGGGAAGAAGTGAAGCCACAGGTTCACAAGATTCACCGTACCGGCCCTGGCGCATTCGATGCCCAGAACGACGACTACCTGATCCTGCTGGCCGAAGGCCGTCTGGTTAACCTGGGCAACGCCACAGGTCACCCAAGCCGCATCATGGACGGTTCGTTCGCCAACCAGGTTCTGGCGCAGATCTTCCTGTTCGGTCAGAAGTACGCAGATCTGTCCCCGGCGCAAAAAGCCGAGCGTCTGACCGTAGAAGTACTGCCGAAGAAACTCGACGAAGAAGTGGCTCTGGAAATGGTTCGCGGCTTCGGCGGCGTGGTAACCAAACTGACCAAGACCCAGGCCGACTACATCGGCGTGACCGTTGAAGGTCCGTTCAAGCCGCACGCTTATCGTTACTGATTGACCTTCTGCGGGCGGCTCCTATACAGCCGCTCCGCAGATACGGCCGCAGCCCTGTAGGAGCGCGCTTGCCCGCGATGCGTTTTGATAGTCGACATATCTATTGACTGACCTGACGCCATCGCGGGCAAGCGCGCTCCTACAAGAGGGCGGCGCTAAGTTTGCGAGTTCCCAAGGTTATCCACCATGTCCCAAGACCGCCGCTTCAGCTTCGAGTTCTTCCCGACCAAGACCGACGCTGGACATGAAAAGCTGCTGACCGTCGCTCGTCAGTTGGCCAGTTACAATCCCGATTTCTTCTCCTGCACCTATGGTGCCGGTGGCTCGACCCGCGACCGCACAATCAACACCGTGCTGCAGCTGGAAAACGAAGTAAAAGTCCCGGCTGCCCCGCATTTGTCTTGCGTAGGCGACAGCAAGGACGACCTGCGCGCACTGCTGACCCAATACAAGGATGCTGGCATCAAGCGCATCGTTGCCCTGCGCGGTGACTTGCCTTCGGGTATGGGTATGGCCAGCGGCGAGCTGCGCTACGCCAGTGACCTGGTGTCCTTCATTCGTGAAGAGACCGGCAGTCACTTCCACATTGAAGTCGCTGCCTACCCTGAGATGCACCCTCAGGCGCGCAACTTCGATGACGACGTGAAGAACTTCGTGCACAAGGCTCAGGCTGGTGCCGACAGCGCTATCACCCAATACTTCTTCAATGCCGACAGCTACTTCCATTTCCTGGAACGCGTGCAGAAGAAAGGTGTGACCCTGCCGATCGTGCCGGGCATCATGCCGATCACCAATTACAGCAAGCTGGCGCGATTCTCCGATGCCTGCGGTGCGGAAATCCCGCGCTGGATCCGCAAGCAGCTGGAAGCCTACGGCGACGACGTGCAGAGCATTCAAGCGTTCGGTGAGCAGGTCATCACTGAAATGTGCGAGCGTCTGCTGCAGGGCGGCGCGCCGGGTCTGCACTTCTACACCCTGAACCAGGCCGATCCTAGCCTGGCGATCTGGAACAATCTGAAGCTGCCTCGTTAACCCGAGAAAGCTTGGTGGGACCGGCCGTGGGACCGGCCTTAGCCGGGAAGAGGCCAGGTCAGGCACGACATAGGCTTGGCCGGATGACCCCCTCCCGGCTAAAGCCGGTCCCATGACATCCCAAGCTATCTACACCGTTGAGCAGCAGGAAAGCAGCGCGAAGCGATTGCTCTGTTATACTCCGGCCTTCCCGCCAGGCTTACGCCCGGATGCTCGGTCTAGCATTAGGCTCCTCGATCACGCCCTCAAGCGCTTTTTTACACGCGCTGACGTATCGAGATGTCCTGAAGACCCGCAGGACCGGACGGGATCGCGTCCCTAAATGCGATTTTGCGTCAGGCAAGATTTCCCTCTGAGCATAAGCTCTAACTAAAACAGGATTACTCATGTCCTTTGCTTCCCTCGGTCTCTCCGAGGCTCTAGTTCGCGCCATCGAGGCAGCGGGCTATACCCAGCCTACTCCGGTGCAACAGCGGGCCATTCCCGCCGTGTTGCAAGGTCGCGACCTGATGGTTGCCGCCCAGACAGGTACTGGTAAAACCGGTGGTTTCGCTCTTCCGATTCTGGAGCGTCTGTTCCCCAACGGTCACCCGGACAAATCCCAGCGTCACGGCCCGCGCCAACCTCGCGTACTGGTCCTGACCCCGACTCGCGAACTGGCCGCACAAGTGCATGACAGCTTCAAGCTGTATGCCCGCGACCTGAAGTTCGTCAGCGCCTGCATTTTCGGCGGTGTCGGCACCAATCCACAAGTCCAGGCCATGGCTCGCGGCGTAGACGTGCTGGTGGCCTGCCCGGGTCGCTTGCTCGATCTGTGCGGTCAAGGCAGCGTCGACCTGTCCCACGTTGAAATCCTCGTGCTCGATGAAGCCGACCGGATGCTCGACATGGGCTTCGTCCACGACGTGAAGAAAGTCCTCGCACGCCTGCCGGCCAAACGTCAGAACCTGCTGTTCTCGGCAACGTTCTCCAACGACATCACGGCGTTGGCTGGCAAGCTGCTGCATAACCCTGAGCGCATCGAAGTCACGCCGCCGAACACCACGGTCGAGCGCATCGAGCAACGGGTTTTCCGCCTGCCAGCCAACCACAAGCGTTCGCTGCTGGCGCACTTGATCACTCAAGGCGCGTGGGAACAGGTTCTGGTGTTCACTCGCACCAAGCACGGCGCCAACCGCCTGGCTGAATACCTGGATAAGCACGGCCTGGCCGCTGTGGCGATCCACGGTAACAAGAGCCAGAACGCGCGCACCAAAGCCCTGGCTGATTTCAAGGCTGGCGATGTACGCATCATGGTTGCTACTGATATCGCCGCTCGCGGTCTGGATATCGACCAATTGCCGCACGTGGTCAACTTCGAGCTGCCAAACGTCGACGAAGACTACGTTCACCGTATCGGCCGTACCGGTCGTGCGGGCCGTACAGGTGAAGCGATTTCCCTGGTGGCTCCGGACGAAGAAAAGCTGCTGAAAAGCATCGAGCGCATGACCAAGCAGAAAATCGCCGATGGCGACCTGATGGGCTTCGATATGACAGCCGTTGAAGCCGAGAAGCCGGAAGTTCGCGAGCGTCCAGACGTGCGCAACCCGCGTAACCCGCGCGGTCCTCGTGGCGATGGCCCGAATGGCGGCGGCGGTGGTGGCGGTCGTAAAGACAAGGGCAAGGACAAAGGCAAGGAAAAAACCCCAGCGGCAGCAGCTGCCGGTGAGCGTCCAGCCCGTAAGCCTCGCGAACCCCAGAAGCCGCGTGAAGGCGGTGGCCCGGGCCGTGAACAGCGCGCTTCGACTCCACGTGCAACGGCAGCCCCGCGCCCGTCGGCAGATCGTGCCCCGGACGAGTTCCTGGATGACGAAGTGGATAACTTCGGCAATCGCGCTGATTACGTCAGCCCGTACAAGGACAAAAACCAGGGTCGCGGTCGTCGTCCTAGCGCTCCAGCTACAGGCGCAGGCGCGGCAACCGGTACGGCTCCGGCCGCTCGTGGTCCTCGTCCAAGTGGTCCACGCAGCAGTGGTGGTGCAACCACTGGTACGCCTCCAGCCAAGCGCAATGGCCCACGCAGCGGTGCGCCGCGCGATGGTCAGGCGCGTCGCGAAGAGAACCCGCGTAACCGCCGCCCGGCTCGCGATGATCAGCCAGTCCGTCAAGAGCCAGCCGTTCGCGGCCCTCGTGATAGCCAGCCGCAACCGAAGATCATGCACAAAGAGTCGAAGAGCGATCGCTTCCCGTCTCCTGAGCAACTCGATCAGCTGCCAAGCCGCCCTCGCGGTGAAAAACCAGCCCTGCTGACCCGCAACCGCGAAGGTTAAGCCAGGGCGGAACGAAAAAGCCCCGACTGGTTCGGGGCTTTTTTGTGCGTATTATCCGCATCGGCTTCCCCTGTGGGAGCGAATTCATTCGCGAAGAGGCCAGTACATCCGGGGCATATCTATCGTTCGGGACGCCGTCTTCGCGAATGAATTCGCTCCCACAGTTGATCGGCGTATTTCACGCGCAAACAAAAACGCCGACCCTGAGGTCGGCGTTCTGATCAACCGGGAAGCTTACTTGGCTTTGACGCCTTCGAAGCTGATATCCAGGTCCAGGGTATCGGACTGTGGACCCAGGTCCATCATCTTGCCGAAGTCCGAACGCTTGATCGAAGTGGTGCCTTCGAAGCCAGCGCGGTAGCCGCCCCATGGATCCTTGCCTTCGCCCAGGAACACAGTCTTGACCACAACTGGCTTGGTTACGCCGTGGAAGGTCAGATCGCCGGTGACGTCAGCGGTCAGCTTGCCGTCAGCATTTTTGCCGGTTGGCACGACTTTGGTGGAAACGAATTTCGCGTCCGGGTAGGTCGCTACGTCCAGGAAGTCTTTGCTGGAGATGTGCTTGTCACGCTCAGCGTGGTTGGTGAAAACGCTGGCGGTTTTCAGGTCGATGCTGATTTTGCTGTCTTCAGGCTTGGCAGCGTCGAAGCTGAACGTGCCGGTCCAGTCTTTGAACGTGCCGTAGATGAAGCTGTAGCCCAAGTGGCTGATCTTGAAGTTGACGAAGGCGTGCTGGCCTTCTTTGTCGATGGTGTAATCAGCGGCCATCGCCTGACCGGCAGACAACAGAGCGGTACCCAGTGCCAGAGCGGCGAGAGTCTTCTTCAACATGCGTTTATTCCCGTTTTGGTTGAACAATTAAGAGCGGCCCAACATACGTTTGAGGGTCACATCACGATCGATAAAGTGGTGTTTCAGTGCAACAAGACCATGAAGACCCGAGAAAACCACGAGCACCCAGGCCAGATAGAGATGAATCCAGCCCGCCGTTTCTGCCTGGTCAGGCAAACCGCTGATCAGCGCAGGCACTTCGAACAGATCAAATACCGGGATCCCAACGCCGTCGGCGGTGGAAATGAGGTAGCCGGCGAACATCACGGCAAACAGCCCGACATACAGAAACAGATGACCGAGGTGCGCGCCGATCCGAGTCCATTTTCCATAACTGGCCAAGGTGGGCGGCGGAGGGCTGAGCAAGCGCCAGACGATACGGATCAGCATGATCGCGAACAACGTAATGCCAATGCTCTTGTGCAAGTCAGGCCCGGCTTTACGCCAGGTGTCGTAATAACCGAGGCCGACCATCCATAAGCCCAGGGCAAACAAACCGTAGACGATTGCAGCGACGCCCCAATGCAGCACCATGCCGATCAGACCGTAGCGAGAGGAGGAATTGCGTAACTGCATTGCAAGTACCTTGTAAGTAGTGATGTCAGACTAGCTTTTTATCTATCGAATGACAGCGCAAAATCTTGCTCTGAAATATCTATAAAATCGATTGTTACCTTTTGCGGGTTTTCCGTCCTGGAGGGTTTGGGCCCGTGGGTGTCAGCATCCAGATAAATTTCGACAGACAAAACCATGCCGTGACCATCGGCTGTTCGATATAGATGAACGGCGTAGTGGCCTCGCGCGAAGCGGTTTATTTGGAATATCAAAGCCCCCGGATTGACTCGGTAGTGAGGGAGCCGGATATGAGGTGGGACCGGCTTCAGCCGGGAAGAGGCCAGTGCATCCACACTTTATTTGTCGCCTGAAATACCGCCTTCCCGGCTGAAGCCGGTCCTACGTCGTTAGGACTCGACAAGCCCCATGTCGTGAGCAGACGTCAGCCACAGCGGTATCCGTCGCTCCAGGTAATAGCCCGGGTTCTTGAGGGAGCCGTCGACGAAGCCGACGTGACCGCCTTTCTCCTGCAATTCGAACTCAGTCGTCGGTGAAAGCTCTTCCGGCTCGGGCAGGCTGTGCTTGAACACGAACGGGTCGTCTGCGGCCTGAATGATCAGCGTCGGCGTGCGGATATCGCCAAGGAAATACCGGCTTGAAGCGCGGCGATAGTAGTCCTTGGCGTCAGTGAAGCCGTGCAGAGGAGCGGTCACCCGACCGTCGAAGTCCCAGAAGGTGCGCATGTTTTCCAGCGAGCCAAGCGCTGCCAGCTCCGCCAGACCCTCGCTCATGCCTTCGTGCTGGAAGTGTCGCTGCTTGTCTCTGACATAGGTGAGCATTTCGCGCATGAAATGCCGCTGATACACCTTGGAAAAGCCCATGCCGATGCGGTCGGCGCATTCGTCCAGGCGGAATGGCACCGACACCGCCACAGCCCCCTGCAATTGGCTGTCCGGCCCCGATTCACCCAGATATTTGAGCAGCACGTTGCCGCCCAGTGAGTAGCCCACCGCGTACAGCGGCGCCAAAGGGCGTAATGCGCGCAGATGGGCGACCACCGAGGCCAGGTCTTCGCTGGCTCCGGAATGATAGCTTCGCGACAGCCGATTCGGCTCGCCGGAACAGCCCCGCCAGTTCAGCGCCACACTGGCCCAGCCTTCCCGGGCCATCGCTTGCTGTAGACCGACGACATAAGGCGAATTCGACGAGCCGGTCAGGCCATGCAGAACCAGCACCAGCGGCGCATCCAGCTGGTGCGGGCCAGCCCAGTCAAGGTCGAGAAAATCCCCATCGGCAAGCCAGATCCGTTCCCGCTGACGCTCAAGCGGCAGGTTCCTGCGCAACAATGGCCCCCACAAGGTTTGCAGGTGGGGATTACCCAGGCCTGAAGCGGGAACAAAGCGGTTCGACAATGAGGATTTAGCGGGGCGTGTGAGCACGGTCGTCCTCGTGAGCAAATTGCGGTGGCATGAAGCGTAAGTTGCCACAAGTGAGGCGGGATGTGAGGAGGTTTTTGCTGAATGGTTAAAGTTGTGGAGCATGACCTGTGGGAGCGGTGCTTGCCCGCGATAAGAACGACGCGATTTATCTGATAAACCGCAGCGACTGTATCGCGGGCAAGCACCGCACAGGAGTGATCTCAATATTGGCGCGACGACGTGGGACCGGCTTTAGCCGGGAAGAGGCCAGTACATCCATCCGATATTTATCCTCTGAAATG
>NZ_JPQU01000015.1 GCF_000737245.1 Pseudomonas syringae
CTTGCCCGCGATAAGGGCCGAAGGACCTTCGTTGCCTGACGCACCGCAATCGCGGGCAAGCGCGCTCCTACAAAATCAAAAGCAAAATGAGAACAGAAGACCCAGCATGCGCACACTAACCATCGAGCCGTTGACCAAGCAGGCGTTCGCCCCTTTCGGTGATGTCATCGAAACCGACGGCAGCGATCACTTCATGATCAATAACGGTTCGACCCAGCGCTTTCATCGTCTGGCCGAGGTGCAAACGGCGACGCCGGATGATAAGGCGATCATCAGTATTTTCCGCGCCGAGGCGCTGCAGATGCCGTTGATCATCAGCATGCTGGAGCGCCATCCGCTGGGGAGTCAGGCCTTCGTGCCGCTGCTCGGCAACCCCTTTCTGATCGTGGTTGCGCCCATTGGCGATGAACCCGAATCAGAGTTGGTCCGCGCCTTCCTCTCCAACGGCAGGCAGGGCGTAAATTACCATCGCGGCGTCTGGCACCACCCGGTGCTGACGATCGAAAAGCGGGATGACTTCCTGGTGGTTGATCGCAGTGGCGCAGGCCAAAACTGCGATGAGCATTTCTTCGCTGAGCACCAGAAACTGGTTCTCGATCCCCACCAGTAAGGACCTGAATGTCCGTGTAGTGACGACAGGTAAAAGGTAACAACCGTGGAAGCACATTTGATGGAATGGCTGAATCTCAGCGTGCGCTGGATTCACATGATTGTCGGCATCGCCTGGATCGGCGCCTCGTTTTACTTTGTCTGGCTGGAAAACAATCTCAACCGGGTTAACCCTCGTGATGGTTTGTCCGGGGATTTGTGGGCCATTCATGGCGGGGGCATTTACCACCTGGAGAAATACAAACTCGCCCCGCCGACCATGCCTGACAACCTGCACTGGTTCAAATGGGAAGCGTATTTCACCTGGCTGTCGGGAGTGGCGCTGCTGTGCGTGGTGTTCTACGCCAATCCGACCCTGTATCTGCTGGCGCCGGGCAGCAGCCTGTCGGGCGTTGAAGGGGTGGCACTGGGGTTTGGCTCGTTGTTCGTGGGCTGGTTTGTTTACAGTTTTCTTTGCGACTCGGCGCTGGGCAAACGTCCCGGGCTGTTGGGTTTGATCCTGTTCGTACTGGTCATCGCCGCGGCTTATGGCTTCAGCAAAGTGTTCAGCGGGCGCGGTGCGTATCTGCACGTCGGCGCAATCATCGGCACCATCATGGTCGGCAATGTCTTCCGCATCATCATGCCGGCGCAACGGGCACTGGTGGCCGCCATCGCCGAGAACCGCACACCGGACCCATCGCTGCCAGCCAAAGGCCTGCTGCGCTCGCGACATAACAACTACTTTACCCTGCCCGTGCTGTTCATCATGATCAGCAACCACTTCCCGAGCACTTATGGCAGCCCTTACAACTGGCTGATCCTGGCCGGAATCGGCGTATTGGCCGTGTTGGTCCGCCACTACTTCAATACCCGGCACAACAGCCATAAGTTTGCCTGGACGTTGCCCGTTGCGGCGCTGGGCATGATTTGCCTGGCCTACGTCACCGGCCCTGCCGCGCCGCCTGCGCCACCCGGCCCGGCGAAGATCGAATACCAGCCACTGCCGGGTACGGCGATTGGCGGCTATCGGCATGACGAAGCCAAACCAGCACACACGCCGGAGCCCGTCGTGGCGAAGGTAGATGCCGTTGATTTCGAGAAAGTCCACAACGTGATCCAGCAACGCTGTACGGTCTGTCATTCCGCCAGACCCACCAGCCAACTTTTCAGCACTGCGCCAGCTGGAGTGATGTTTGACACTGCAGAGCAGATCAAGCAACTGGCCCCGCGCATTCAGGCCCAGGCCGTCACCTCGCAAATCATGCCGCTGGGCAACATCACTCAGATGACTCAGCAGGAAAGAGAGCTGATTGGTGCCTGGGTAACCTCGGGCGCGCAGACTAACTAACACAGGTTGCTGGGGAAACGCCCTGTGGGAGCGAATTTATTCGCGAAGAGGCCGGTACATCCGATAGATCTTCTTTGTCAGAACTATCTATTCGCGAATGAATTCGCTCCCACAGGGTCAGCCCTCAAAGACGCACACTGCTAGACCACAATCACCTCCCCCTGCCCCGTCCCAGAGCACTTGAGCGAAGTAACTCAAGCCAGTATCCTCCGCCGCCGCAGTAAAACCCGTCTGTTTTGAATCCTGACTGACCGGCCAACTTGCTGACCGAGCAGTCAACTGTCGAGTTTCCGCAAAAAAACCCTCAATCGGCCGCGAAAAATCGTCGCCGATAGAACTTTCGTGTTTTTTTTAAGGCCTTGGCGCAGCTCTTGCTATGTAGATAAAGCTGACCAAACAGACATGTTTTAACTGCGCAAAAAAAAGTGCCCATAAAGAGCACCAGAACTAACCAAAAGTATCCATCAGGGGAGCAATGAATGAACCGTATTATTTCCAGCGCGATAGTTGCAGGCAGCCTTCTGGCATCCGGCCAAAGCATGGCCGACGGCCTGCTGCAATGGCAGAGCAACAGCCTGACTTACCTTAACGGTCGCGACTTCGCAGTCAACCCGTCAAATCAGCAGACGTTCACTTTCGAACACGCTGATGGCTGGAAATACGGCGATAACTTTGTATTCATCGACAAGATCTTCTACAACGGCAAAGGCGACGCCACCAACGGCGATAACACCTACTACGGTGAAATCTCCCCGCGTCTTTCCATGGGCAAGATATTCGGCCAGAAGTTTGAGTTCGGCCCGATCTCCGATGTATTGATCGCTGCCACCTATGAGTTTGGCGAAGGCGACAGCGAGTCGTACCTGATCGGCCCGGCTGTGGACCTGAAAATCCCCGGCTTCGACTACTTCCAGCTGAACTTCTACAAGCGCTACACCGATGGGCACCGTGCGGGCTACGGCGCTTGGCAGGTCACTCCAGTCTGGTCCTATACCATTCCAGTGGGCAAATCCGACATCCTGATCGACGGCTTTATCGACTGGGTCGTGGACAACAAATCCGATCGCAACGGCGACTACAAATCCAACGTGCACTTCAACCCACAAATCAAATACGACCTGGGTAAAGCCATCAACTTGCCTGAGCGACAGTTGTATGTAGGTATTGAGTACGATTACTGGTCCGACAAATACGGCATTGAAGACACCAAGTACTTCGATACCAACCAGAACACGGCGAGTTTGTTGGTGAAAGTGTTTTTCTGATTGCGTCGAGGCGTGTGGGACGCGGGCCAATTTGGCCCGCGCCTCAGAATGGCTTATACAGCGTACCGCTTATCGGATAAGAATTTTGGTTCTTTCCAGTTAGGTCCTTTTGCAGCGATTATATTGTCGCCAGGTGCCAATACCCCCTCATCAAATAACCGCCTGTAGACTCTTAAAAACTCACCACTAATAATCACTTCACGCCTATACCTACTGAACATCATATCCAGTGAAGGCAAACCTTTATTCAAGGCGAACAAGGTAAGGACGTCCTCCACGGACTCATTCTTAACTATCTGCTCGACAATACTCACTCGAATGCTCCTTTCAATAAATCGTTATAAAAATCTTCGTCCTGCTTATCGCGAGCTGCCATTGCTTCCGGCGAATATAACAACTCCTCAGTACTTTCAAGCTTATAGTCTTCAAGCGTCGCGGTGTGCGCATTATTCCACACAGTCTCCTTGAGATGCTCCGCCACGGGGCCATCCTGCATCCCAATCTCCCGATACCTCTCCAACTCTCGAATCTCGTGAGTGTAATAACGCTTGTCAGTATCGGTAATCACCAACTCGCCTTTCAAAATCTTCTCCAACCGTTCAATCATCACGTCGTTGGCCGCTGAATGGTCCAGGCGTCCGGTATGCAGTTTCACAAGGTCAATTCCCGCTTGTGTAATGGTCGTATCCTGCCAGCTCAGATCTTGTATCGGTCCGCCAGCCTTCTCTGGATTATAGTTCCGACCGCTGTGTTCGCCAGTGGTAGTGGCGTCCTCATAGGGGGTGCTATATACGGTAAAAATCGGCGCAATCCCTGAATCTGCCGGGAATACAGTGATCAAACCATGCAGTGAAGGCGGAGCTACCGGAGTGCTCGGGAGTTCGATTTCAACGGGTGCCGGGGCACTTCCCGTGTAGGTCTGTTCAATCGCAGGTTGAGCCGGTAGCGCTGTGGAACTGCTCTCGGGAATAGCGATCGGAGTCCAGGTCAAAATAATTGAGGGATTATTCGGCAATGTGACGCTGTAGACGTTTGTCTCTGCCACATACACAGCCTCCCTGACCTGAACGGGTGCCGCGGCTTCAATCACTAAAGGATCCAGTGGTACCAGTGAAGACAGATCAGCACCGTCCAGCAACGGTCCCCACCCCGGCAGAGCAACCTCGCCCTCGGCCCCAGCGATATTCGTTAAATCTTGACCGTTGCCCGGCAAAACATCTGCAGCGGGCACGCTGGCCGAAAAGAAGTCACTGTTAGCCAACGTCGAAGGTATCAACAGCGATGAAAAAACCTTGGCAACCTGGCTTGCCGCCTCGATACCAAATTGCCGTGAAGACTGGAGAAATGATTCAACAGCGCCTTTCAATGCTGACATCGCTCTGGCGGCCGCAGCACTGAGCTGCCCGGCGTTAGCAACGGCGGATACTGCACCAATCCGTCCAAACGACGCAGGACCAAAAGTCCCATGTACTTTCAAGTTAGAAACGGGAACTGAATTGGCACTCTCAGCGGCGGCGTCACTCTCAGCTTTCGCAGCGGCTTCAGCAACACGCTGGGCCTCCTGTTCTGCCGCTACTCGCTCCCGCTCCTTTGCCTCCCTTTCAGCCTGCTGCTGGGCTGCAAGACGCTGCTCTTCCGCAACTCGCTGAGCTTCGCGTTCAGCTTGCAAACGCTGCTGCTCTGCAACCGCCTGCTGTTGCTGCACATTTGCGTGCTCAACGTTGTAGCTGTGTTCAAACTCTCTCAGCTGTTGAGCAAGATGTTCTTTCGCCCGTTCAAGCAGGATGACATTATGAAATTCCACTACAGATTCGTGCCAAACTTGAAAGGGTGACCGCTCGCCGCTTTTGGGGTTATAGCGTTCCATCCTGTCCATGTAGTCAGAGAAGTTTTTCTGACTGTTATCGCTAAAAGCGGTGTTAGCGCGACTGCGCGCGTTTGTTTGCTCGTTATTTTTGTTCCAGTAAATCTGATGCACAGCCGATATTTTTGCACCCAGCCTCTGAAGCAAGCTTTGGTGATAGGCAGGGCTGCGTTGCGCGAAGCTTTCTACCTCCGCCTTCATCACGGTCGGGACATTTCGAAGATTAGTCTGGTGGGTGGCCTTTATAGTATCGACACTTTCATGAAAGCAGCCAATCAGCATATTCAAAGCAAACTGATTGGCTGGAGTATCTGGGCCGAATGGATCAATAACGTTCGTCATACCCATCCCTAGATTACTCAGCGGATACGCACCTCCGTCTGAATACGCTGTTATCGACAGCGGATCTCTTCGATCTGGCCACGTCTCACAAAGAAATGTGGGAGCAATTTCTAGATAACTCAAAATAACATCCTATTTTTTAGATTTATTTTTAGTTCAGATACAGCTGATAGCCTTTCGCCAATCAACTCCGAACTCATCCATGAGCACTACCGCTCACGGATAAAAATACAAAAATAAAAACCTAAATAGGACATACATAAATATATGCCTTTCTTTTTTAAATATGATTAACTAAAGTTGTCGAACACACACGTTATCGATGCGAACTCAAAGGCCAAAAGTCTTCGAGAAGCCTCGAAGAAATTTAGCCTCTAGGAGCCGCAGAAAAGCGGTGCAATAACGTTCGCGGGCAAGCCTCGCTCCAACAGACCGGAGCCGTGCCCCCTACTCCCAAGGCAACCGTTTACCCGACCGCACTTTCGCATTGATCAAACGCAATAATTGCAATGGATCACTGTCAGCGCGGGCGTGACTTTGTTCGTCGACCCAGGCCGATACCTGTTTACGATCCAGGTTGGGTCGCAAGTGCAGTATTTCTGCCAGCTGGCGCTCGCACTGTTGGGCGTAGGCGACCACGCTGGAAAACAGGGGACTGTTCATGAGGGTCAACTCGCCTGTCAGGCCTTGATGAGTTTCCAGATTTTGCCCGCTATCGTGACCACTAGCAGGACCAACGCACCGGCAATAATACCGGCGATGGCGTCCAGCAGTGTAGGCACGACCATCGAAAAACCGCCGACAGCTTGCGCCGCATGTTCAGTCACGCCTTCGATCCAGTGATGGATCAGTGGCACACCGTGGGTAAGAATCCCGCCGCCGACCATGAACATTGCCGCAGTCCCTACGATGGAAAGAATTTTCATCAACACTGGCGCCAACCACAACAAGCCTGAACCGATGCCCTGGGCCGCCGAGCTGGCGCTCTTTTTCAAGTACAGCCCCAAATCATCCAGCTTGACGATGCCGGCAACCAGACCATAAACGCCGATGGTGATCAGCACTGCGACGATCACCAGCACACCGACCTGATCCAGAAACGGCCGGGTGGCAACAACCCCCAACGCCAGCACAATAATCTCCGCCGAGAGAATGAAGTCGGTGCGAATGGCACCTTTGATGCGCTCTTTCTCGAAGGCCACCATGTCGACGTTCTGGTCACTGGCCGCGCGCTTGCGTTCCTGACGCTCCTGCTCGGTCTCCGGATGTAGCCATTTATGGGAGATTTTCTCAAAGCCCTCGAAACACAGAAATGCGCCGCCAATCATCAGCAGAGGCAGAATCGCCCAGTCCGCGAACGCACTGATCAACAGCGCCGCTGGCACCAGAATCGCTTTGTTGATCAGCGACCCTTTGGCCACCGCCCACACCACCGGCAGCTCGCGATCAGCCGAAACCCCTGTGACTTGCTGTGCATTGAGGGCCAGGTCGTCCCCTAGCACACCTGCGGTTTTCTTCGCCGCCAGCGATACGTCGTCGAGCAGTGTTGCGATGTCATCCAACAGGGTCAGCAAGCTTCCAGCAGCCACGGGCAATATCCTTGAGCAGTCGTACGGGTGGATTATCAGAGCACAGTAGATGCCGCGAAGCGTCATTGATTCCAGGCAGGCATCGCGGATGAGGGCAATCTTGAGCGGTTCGGGAGGCCGGTGCTACCATGCGCCACCGCCGACCGGGCAAGGAAACCTCTGGTTTATGAGCAGTATTCGCGAGCGCAATAAAGAGCTGATCCTGCGCGCAGCCAGTGAAGAATTCGCCTACAAAGGCTTTGCTGCGACCAAGACCAGTGACATCGCTGCCAAAGCAGGGGTGCCCAAGCCCAACGTCTATTACTACTTCAAGTCCAAGGAAGATCTCTATCGCGAGGTGCTTGAAAGCATCATCGAGCCGATCTTGCAGGCCTCGACGCCCTTCAATCGCGACGGCGTGCCCGCCGAGGTGCTCAGCGCTTACATTCGCTCGAAGATTGTCATTTCCCGGGATCTGCCGTTCGCGTCGAAAGTATTCGCCAGCGAAATCATGCACGGCGCGCCGCACCTCACGCCGGAGCAGGTCGATCAGCTCAACGCTCAGGCCCGGCACAACATCGAGTGCGTTCAGTCCTGGATCGACAGCGGCCAGATCGCCCCAATAGACCCCCACCATCTCATCTTCACCATCTGGGCGGCGACTCAGACCTATGCCGACTTCGACTGGCAGATTTCTACAGTGACCGGCAAGACGAAGCTGGACGACAGCGATTACGAAGCGGCGACCCAGACGATTATCCGGTTGGTGCTTAAAGGGTGTGCGCCGGATATTGCTTGACCACTGTAGGCGTAAATGGACCTGTGGGAGCGAGCTTGCTCGCGAAGGCAATGTTCCTGCCGGCAGAAATATATCGGATGTCCCGGCCCCTTCGCGAGCAAGCTCGCTCAAACAAGGTATCTCGATCTTTTCTAAAACAACAAAAAACCCGCCGAAGCGGGTTTTTTGTTGACCATCCGACATCCTGTCAGCAGCCGTCCTGGCGGTGGTCAATCATCCTTGATTCCGAAGCACTTCCTTTGCTGCGGGGTTGGATCCAATGTACTGAGCAAATGTGACAGAACATAGAGCGGATTTCTCCTCTCGGTGTAAGCCTTTGGCTATACCGCAAGATATTCCGAGAATCGTCCTACTGTGCCCTCAGGTTTATCCATTCAGCGCCGACATCCACTTTAGTAGCGTCAGGCTAGACGACTACCATCAAAGGGCTATTATCGGGGCGAGACTGAACCCGGTGGTGAATCCAGCGGCGCACAGCGCTCGGGACATAAAAAAAATAATACGGAGCAAGCAGTCATGACCATGCGCAGTTTTTCCATCAGCCGCCGCCTCTGGCTGATCCTCATCGTCTCCGTACTGATGCTGTTCATCCTCGCAGCTGCCATGCTCAAGCAGGTGAACACGGATCTCTATGCCGCCAAGGCCGAGAAAACCATGCACGTGGTGCAAAGCACCAGCGGCATTCTGGACTACTACCATGGCCTGGAGACCGCCGGCACGCTGACGACCGAACAGGCGCAAAAACAGGCGCTGGATACCATTCGCGGCCTGCGCTACAACCAGAGCGACTATTTCTGGATCAATGATTTGCGCCCGGTGATGATCATGCACCCGGTGAGCGTCAAGTTGAACGGCCAGGACCTCTCGGCCATCAAGGACCCGGACGGTTTCGCCGTCTTCAATGAAATGGTCACCCTGGCCAAGGCCAAAGGCGCCGGGATGGTTCAATACCGTTGGCCCAAACCAGGCGCGGCTGACCCGGTGCCGAAAATCTCCTACGTCCAGTTGTTCGCACCCTGGGGCTGGATTGTCGGCTCCGGCGTCTATGTGGACGACGTGCAGGCAGAGTTTAAGCAGCAGATGCTCAATGCGGCCCTGTTCAGCCTGGCAATCATCGCCGTCATGGCGCTGCTGGTGATTCTCATCGCTCGCAGTATCGTGCAGCCGCTGCGTGAGTCGGTGCAGGCCATGGCGGACATCGCCAGTGGTGAAAGCGATCTGACCCGCACCTTGCAAACCCACGGCAATGATGAAGTCACGCAACTGGCCCGGCACTTCAACGCCTTCACCGCCAAACTGCGCGGTGTCGTCACCCAACTGCAGGTCTCCGCGTCAGGCTTGGAAACAGCGTCTTCGGAGCTTGGCAGCAGCGCAGATCAGGCTCAGGCCCGCAGCCAGCAGCAGTCGCAGCAGATGGAATTGGTTGCCACCGCAGTCAACGAGGTGACTTACGGCGTGCAGGACGTGGCGAAAAACGCCGAGCATGCGGCCAAGGAAATGCGCGATGCCGAATCTCAGGCCCACCAGGGTCAGGCCAACATTGACAGCAGCCTGCGCCAGATTGATCACCTGTCTGGGACCATCGGCCAAGCGGTGGAAGTGATCCGCACGCTGGCAGCGGAAAGCACGCAGATTGGCGGCGTCCTCGAAGTGATCAGCTCCATCGCTGAACAGACCAACCTGCTGGCCCTCAATGCGGCCATTGAAGCGGCCCGGGCTGGAGAACAGGGTCGCGGATTTGCCGTGGTGGCCGATGAAGTCAGGCTGCTGGCGCAACGCACCCAGAAGTCCACGGCTGAAATCCAGGGCATGATCGAGCGCTTGCAAAAGCATTCCGATGCGGCCGTGAAAGTCATCGCCGACAGCAGCCACTCGTCGCAGTTGACCATTGAGCAAGCCAATCAGGCAGGGCAAAGCCTGACCTCAATCAGTCAGGCGTTGCGCAACCTCAACAGCCTCAACGCCTCGATTGCCAGCGCTACCCTGCAACAATCCCATGTGGTGGAAGATATCAACCAGAACGTCACCCAAGCCGCGCAACTGTCGCAAAGCACCGCGCTGGCTGCGGTGCATTCCAGCGAGGCCAGCCTGCATTTGCGCGGGTTGAGTGAACAGTTGAATGGGTTGTTGCGGCAGTTCAGGGTTTAGATCAGGAATAAAGCCCTGTGGGCGGCTTAGGTGGGAGCGAGCCTTATCGCGGGCAAGCCTCGCTCCCACAGGGTCCACGCTTGGCAGTCCTGCCGCCCAAACCTGCGTAAACTGTCCCGATCTTCGATCCGGATACCACCATGGACAGCAACATCAGCCGCCGCGAACAGTTACGCATCGTCATCTTTCAGACCGACACCCCCAAAGGCCGACGCTTCGACCAGATTCTGCTGGCGGTCATTCTGCTCAGCCTGATCGTGGTCATACTCGACAGCATCCCCTCGGTTCACATCAACTACGGTGATCTGCTGGCGTATATCGAATGGGGCTTCACGGCCATTTTCATCGTCGAATATGGCTTGCGCCTGTACTGTTCCCCTCGCCCACTGCAGTACGCCTTCAGCTTCTACGGCCTGGTAGATTTGCTGGCCATCGTGCCCAGCATACTGGGGATCTATTACAGCGATGCGCAGTACCTGTTGATCGTGCGGGTCATTCGCATGCTGCGGATTTTCCGGGTGCTCAAACTCAGCCCGTATCTCAAACAGGCCAATTACCTGCTGTCGGCACTGCGCGGCAGCAAACAGAAAATCATCGTGTTTCTGGTCAGCGTATCGACCCTGGTCGTGGTGTTTGGCACGCTGATGTACGTGATCGAAGGCCCGGAGCATGGTTTCACCAGCATCCCCACCGGTATCTATTGGGCAATCGTGACCCTCACCACCGTGGGTTTCGGCGACATCGTGCCCAAGACGCCGCTGGGGCAGATGCTCTCTTCGCTGGTGATGATTACCGGCTACTCGATCATTGCCGTGCCCACCGGGATTTTCACCGCTGAACTGGCCAACGCGATGCGCGGCGAACAGCTGCAACACGACTGCCCGGTCTGCTCGAAGAAGAATCACGAACATGGTGCAGCGTTCTGTTCGCGCTGCGGTAACGCGCTTTTTCCGCGAGTAGAAAATAAGGCATAAGCAAATGCCTTTTTAGTCTTTAAGCGCTTATCCCAGCCCGGCTATAGTCGCCAGCATTAAGCCATCAACTTTGAACCATGAGTCGCCCACAAAAAGGAATTGCGTAGTGAACAAACTTTTCGCCGCTTCGTTACTGGCCGCTGGCCTGGCTTTCGGCAGCGCGGCAAATGCCGCCCCGACCCTGCTCAACGTGTCGTATGACGTGATGCGTGACTTCTACAAGGATTACAACGCTGCGTTCCAGAAGCACTGGCAAGCCGAGCATAAAGAAAACATCACCGTGCAGATGTCATTCGGCGGCTCCAGCAAGCAAGCCCGTTCGGTCATCGACGGACTGCCTGCAGACGTGATCACCATGAACATGGCCACCGACATCAACGCCCTGGCGGATAACGGCAAACTGATCCCTGACAACTGGGTGACGCGTCTGCCAAACAACAGCGCTCCGTTCACTTCCGCGACCGTGTTCATTGTGCGCAAGGGCAACCCCAAGGCGCTGAAAGACTGGCCCGATCTGATCAAAGACGGCGTTGAAGTCATCGTGCCAAACCCGAAAACCTCGGGTAATGGCCGCTACACCTACCTCTCGGCCTGGGGATACACCCTGAAAAACGGTGGCGATGAAGCCGCTGCCAAGCAGTTCGTGGGCAGCCTGTTCAAACACGTACCCGTGCTGGATACCGGCGGCCGTGGCGCAACCACCACTTTCATGACCAACCAGATCGGCGACGTTTTGATCACCTTCGAGAACGAAGCGGAAATGATCGCCCGTGAGTTCGGCCGTGATCAGTTTGAAGTGGTCTACCCTACCGTATCCGCCGAAGCCGAGCCGCCAGTAAGCGTGGTCGACAAAGTCGTCGACAAGAAAAAAAGCCGCGCCGCCGCCGAGGAATACCTGAAATACCTGTGGTCCCCGGAAGGCCAGGAAATCGCCGCCGCCAACTATCTACGCCCGCGCGACCCGGCCATCCTGGCTAAATACACCGACCGCTTCCCGAAAGTAGATTTCCTTTCGGTAGAGAAAACCTTCGGCGACTGGCGCACCGTGCAGAAAACCCACTTCAATGATGGTGGGGTGTTTGATCAGATTTATCCGGGTAAGTGATTTGACCTGAGCAATACAAGACGGCGCCCGAGAGGTCGCCGTTTTTTATTGCCCATGAAAAACTTAATGCCCCTGCCCCAGCAAGCTTCCCAGCCGCTCACCAATGATCACGCACGGCGCCATGGTGTTGCCGGTCGTCACTCGGGGCATGATCGAGGCGTCTGCAATTCTGAGACCGTCGATGCCGTAGACGCGCAACTGGGCGTCCACCACTGACATGGCGTCCCTGCCCATTTTTGCAGTGCATGACTGGTGCCAGACTGTCGACGCCGTGTTGCGCACAAATGACTCCAGCGCCTCGCCGCGTAAGGGTCCGGGCATCACTTCTCGGCGCGCAAAGCTGCGCATGATCGAGCTGTTGCCGATTTCCCGACACAGCTGAACCGCTCGCACCAGTGCCTGCAAATCTTCGGGTTCCGCCAGGGCCGCGCTGTCGATGTTTAACGGGTCCATGGCACTGGCGCCGGTCAAGGTGATAGAACCTCGACTTTTGGGCCTCACCAGGCCTGGCAACAGTGACCATGCTGCTGCGGGGGGATTGAAGGTTGCTTGTGCCTCAGGCGTGGCGATAGGGATTTCCGCGAGAAAGGTCTGGATGTCGGGCAATTCGAGTGCCGGGTCGCTTTTCCAGAAAAATGTCGACTCCCCTGCGTTATTGCGAGGTGCCTGCGCCTGCTCGTATTCCCAGATGCACCCGGACACCATGATGTGGTCCTGATAATTCTGACCGACGCCGGGCAGATCCTGCACCACAGGGATGCCGTGCCTGACCAGCTGTCGCGCATCGCCGATTCCGGAAAGCATCAGGATTTTGGGCGTATTGATTGCGCCTGTCGAAAGCACCACCTCGTGCCGTGCTTTGAAATTCATGACCTTGCCGTCATGAATGACCTCGACACCGACAGCGCGCTTGCCCTCCAACAGAACCCGTAAAACATGGGTATCAGTCAGTACGGTGAGGTTGGGCTGGGCCATCACCGGATACACATAGCCGCGAAATATCGAGCGGCGGCGTCCATTGCTCAGGCAAACATTGGTCAGCGCCGCACCGCCGGGCCCTTCCATCAAGGCGCCGTTCTGATCATCGTAAACAGCCATGCCCTGCTCGGCGGCGGCGCGCAGCATGGCTGGCGCAACGGGGTTAGGGTCTGGGGCTGGCTGAACAAACACCGGCCCGCCAGTACCCCGGCGAACTGGATCCGGCGTACCGCGCCAGTTTTCTATGCGGCGATAGGTGGCCAGGGTGGATTGGTAATTCCAGGCCGGGTCGCCTGACTCACTGGCAAAAAAGTCCCAGTCGCTGCTATGTCCGCGAGACCAGACCATGACGTTGATTGATGATCCACCGCCTAGCACTTTGCCCATCGACAGCGGCATGATTCGATTGTTGAGGTGCGGGTTGGGCCGCGCCTGGAATTGCCAGTCACGTTCACTGCCCAGGTTGGTGAACCAGATGCTGGCATCGTCAACGCTGGGCACGTCATCACTGCCGCCCGCTTCCAGGAGCAGCACCCTTACATCCTGATTCTCCGCCAAGCGCCGGGCGACAACCGACCCGGACGTGCCTGAGCCACACACGATGAAGTCGTAGGAGCTCTGCAAATGGGTTCTCAGGTGCAGCTGGTTTTCTGCAACACGACGTGCAAAGTCTGCACCGTCAGTTGCGCCGATAAAGTTTTCCATAGAGATGCCTGTGCAAACTTCCGTACACCGCCAGCGCAATCAGCACGCACTAAGCGACGGAAATCGATAACGTTTGTGGTTTAACTGGCGCAAATAACTGCGCAGCAGTCATGGCGTGGATCAGTCAATGAATGACGTGATCAAGTCTATGGCGGGGGTTGGCGATAGCTGTTATCTGCAAGGCGCTTGCTGCATGTCCATAAGGCGCTATATCAGCCGGTTAAACTCGGACTTGCGAGGGGCAAATATCAAAGTGCGCTCGGTAGGCGCGACTGAAATGTGCCGCCGTGGCAAAACCGCATTGCCAGGCCACATCCTGAACACTCAGGCCTGGCCCACGGCCGGAACTGAGCAACTGTTGTGCGAGCTCAAGGCGCATGGTCCAGACATGGCGCATGACTGTCGTGTTACGCGCCCTGAACAGACGTTGCAGGTGCTTGACCGAGACATGCGCTGCGCCAGCCACCGCAGCACTGTCCAGATCGGAATTGCCCAGATTCAAGTGGATGTAACGCTTGGCACGCAACAGCACGACTTCAGCGCTGCGTGGCATTAACGTGTCACCGGCACCACCGAGTATGGCATCCACCAACTCCAGCAACTGCCGTCCCATCAAGTTACGAATAACCGGACTGGGCGCAACATGCTGCTGGGCGATGCAGTAAATCAGGTCACGGGTCGCGCACATATCGGGCGAGTTCATATCAGCAGTGACGAGATCGGCCAACGAATGCCTCAAACCACGATCACGTAATGCAGCCTTAGGAATACGCAGCACGGTCATCTGCCCGCGCTCCGTAAAAGACTCCTGAAATGACCAGGCCGGGTCGATCACGAACATGCTGCCGGCTTTAAAGCGGCGCTGCTGCCCGGCTTGGGAAATATCCACCTGTCCGCCGGTCATCAGTTTCAGGTAAAGCCATTCGCCTTGCCAGGAAGCGCGCTCTTCGCCGACAGGCGTCAACGCCAGAGACGACAGATCCGCCAAGGTCACGCCAACCTCCCCTAGACTCCAGCTTTGCGCGGTGGAGTTGATGGAGCGTGCTTCATCGAAATGACAGTACATCCCGTGATGCTCAAGCATCACATCGGACCAGACAGCACCAGAGTCAGAGGCGAGATCAAAATTTATACCGTGAGCGTCGAAACCCCGTGGCGTGACGATTGGCATTGCCGAATTGGCCGCACTGGAATGGCTCATGGACGATGGAGTCCTGCGCTACAGAAGTCAGAAGCCGGTGAGCGTACCCCGTTTCGGCGGGGTTTGTCGGTTGTCAGCGGCAAATCCGACGGATACCCAATTGTTTTTGCGCGTCACACCTGTTCGGAAGTCTCTATCGGTTTGCAGCCCATACTGCTATCCAGATTCTTCAGGCGACGCAATGAGGCTGGGCTGAAATGAAAAACGGCGACCCTTGGGTCGCCTTTATTGTGTGCGGTCATTTTTGTAGGAGCTGCCGAAGGCTGCGAAAACGGCGCATCTGACACACCGCTTCGTGACGGTCGTGACCTCCGATTGCTCCATCAAACACGAAATAACTCCCTGACCTGGAATGCTTTTTTGTAGGAGCGCGCTTGCCCGCGATAGCGTCAGGTCAGGCAACACATTTTTTGCTGAAATACCGCATCGCGGGCAAGCGCGCTCCTACGGGCTCCGTGTTCTCTGCACAACAGCGCGGCTTGCGCACGACGAGCACACTTCTACAGAATTCGAGCTACTTCAATCAATTCCCGAACTGCTTCCCCAGCCCAGCCGGCACACCACTGGAATCAGTCTCCTGCCAAGGCCCGTTACGGCTGGTGGACCAGGTCCAGCCGTTGTTCCAGCGGTAATAGGTGCGCTGGCGGTAGAAGGTGTCGGTCTGGTCGTCCAGCACGTGCACACCCAGTTTGGCGTCCCAGTGGCTATTGCCACCCGGTGGCGGCGCGAAGTTGGTGGAGGTTTTCGGGCCTGCTGCCGGGGCCTTCGGCGTAACCGGGGCTGAGGGTTTGCCCGGTGCGGGCTTGCCGGGCAGTGTCTGGATTGGCTCCTGGCTGCGCGGCCCGGTGGGCTGGACCGCACAAGCACTCAAGCCTAGAACCAGACCCAACAAGGTAATACGTGCGGCTGCGCGGTACATAAGCGTGCTCTCTACTGATCGGGGCTGTCGATGGTCAGCGCTTGCAAGGCCGTGGTGTTGCTCGCCAGCGGCTTGCTGCGGCCGATCCACTCGCCGGTGGTCGGCTGACCTGCGCGGGATATCCGCGCCACGAGTTGGACTTCCGGAAAGTTCGACAGTTTCAGTTGCGGCATCATTGCGTCGACATCGCCCAACTCGACCTCAGCGGGCAAGTCAGCCACGGTTAGCCGTTTGACCGCCAACGGCGCTGGCGGGCCGCCCACCGAACGGGCGAAGACAAATACGCTGTCGCCGGGTGCCACTTTGGCCTTGAGCTCAGCAGCCAGGTCCACCCGGACTTTGATCGTTGCGCCCTTGGTCACGACGGCTACAGGTTTTTCAGGACTGCCACCGAGTTTTTCGCTGGCTCGGGCAATGCCGCCCTCCAGCGCTGAACGGGAAGGATCCTGAGGCGGCAGCACGGCCAGCAAGCGCTTCCAGTACTCCACCGCTTGCTGATAACGCTCACTTTCAAATGCGGCAATGCCCAGCAGACCCAGGCTGGTGACTTCTTTCGGATCCCCTTGCAGGGCTTCGGCGGTCAACGCCTGGACTTGTGCGGTGAATTGCTTGTTGCTGGCGAAATACAACGCCTGGGCCCATTGGCCGAGCAACTCGGGCTGTCGTCCTGCCAGGGCAACCGCACGCTCGAACATCGCGGCCGCATCACGCGGGCGGTCCTGAGCCATGTAGGTACGCGCCAGAAAGTAGAAACCTTCCGCCGAGTCAGGCTGGGCTTTGACGGCACGCTCAAGGCGATCAGTCATCTCTGCGATAGAGCCCGGTGGTTGGGAAAATTCCCGGGTCAACTCGACCTTGTCACTGGCACCGAAATGCAGATACACGCCAAGGCCCAGCACTGGCACTAGAAGCGCCGCCAGCAATGGCAAGGTTTTGCCCAGCCTTGAAGTGCGCAATTGCCCGGCACCTTCAGTGTCGGCGAGCAATTCGCGGGCTGCTTCAGATCGGCCGCTGTCCAGTTGCTCGGCACTCAACACGCCTTCCGCCTGCTGGGTTTGCAGTTCGGCGACGCGCTCCTGATACAGCGCAACGTTGAGAGCGGTTCGGTCTTCTTCGCTTTGGGCACGACGACCGCGCAACACGGGGATCAGCAGGAAACTCATGGCCACTAGCAACAGCAGGCCGGCAGCTAGCCAGAAATCAATCATTCGCGGTTTTTATCCAGCAGATTTGCGAGGCGCTGACGCTCCTCGTCGGAAAGCGCATCGTTTTCCTCGCGACCCTGGCCACGACGACGCACGACAATCACACCAATCACCAACAGACCACCCACCAGCAGCCCGGCAGGGCCGAACCAGAGCAGCCAGGTCTTGGCGCTCAGAGCCGGCTTATAGCGCACGAAATCGCCGTAGCGATCGACCATGAAGTCGATGATCTGCTGATTGCTACGACCCTCGCCGAGCATGCGGAAAATCTCTTTGCGCAGGTCGGCTGCAATCGGCGCGTTGGAGTCGGCGATGTCCTGATTCTGACACTTGGGGCAACGTAGCTCTTTGGTCAGCTCCGCATAACGCGCCCGCTCGGCATCGTCGCGAAACTCGTAGGCGTCGATGGCGGCGTGGGCCAGCGTGGCAATGCCGAGAGTGAGAGCGACAGCGGCTAACAAACGTTTCATTGCTTCGCCTCGTCGACAAGACCCTGATACAACCCGGCTAATTGTTCGCGCCATACAGTCTCATCCACCACACCGACAAACTTGTGCCGGATGATGCCTTTGCTGTCGATCAGGAAGGTTTCCGGCGCGCCATAGACACCCAGGTTCAAGCCCAGGCTGCCTTCGTCGTCGCGGATATTGAGCTGATAAGGATTATGGAAATCCTTGAGCCACTTCAAGGCGTCAGCGTTGACGTCCTTGTAGTTGATGCCGTAGATCACCACACCCTGCTGGGCCAGCTTGTTCAGGACTGGATGTTCAACCCGGCAGGCCACGCACCAGGTACCCCAGACGTTGACCAGCGCCGGTTTGCCCAGCAGATCGGCCCGGGTAATGAGCCTGTCGCTTTGCACATCGCGCAGGGAAAATTCCGGGAACGGCTTGTCGATCAGCGCCGAAGGCAGTTCGGCCGGATCAAGGTACAAACCGCGATACAGGAACACCGCGACGCCCAGAAAAATCACCAGCGGCAGGAGCAGAATCCAGCGCTTCATACGGCAGCCTCCAGGCCCAAGGCATCACGCACCTTGCTTTTGACCTTGACCCGATAACGCTTGTCCAGCGCCGCCAGCACACCGCCAAGCGCAGTGATCAAGCCGCCGAACCAGATCCAGCGAACGAAGGGTTTGACGTGGACGCGCACCGCCCAGGCACCGTTGCCCAGGGGTTCACCCAGCGCGACATACAAATCACGGGTGAAACCGGCGTCGATACCCGCTTCGGTCATCATCGATTGCTGCACGGTGTACAGGCGTTTTTCCGGGTGCAGGATGGTCACTTGTTTGCCGTCTTCCAGAACGCGAACGGTGCCGCGATCAGAGGTAAAGTTCGGCCCCTGATAATGCTGCGCGCCTTCGAAAACGAACATGTAGCCGCCCAGCTCCATGGATTCGCCGGGGGCCAGACGCAGATCGCGCTCGGCGCTGTTCTGGCTGGACAACACCACACCCAGTGCGCAGACGGCTATGCCGATATGCGCCAGCTGCATGCCCCAGTAACTGCGGGTCATGCTTCGAGAACCCTTGATCAGGCCTTTGTGGCGTGTCTTGTCCAGCAAATCGCGAACGCCGGCCAGCAACACCCAGGCTGCCAGCATGAAGGTAGCCATGACTGCCCAATGGAAATCATTCATCGCCAGCCCGGCAACGACCGCCAGGACCGCACTGCCGATCAGCACCGGGGCAAGCATACCCGCCAGCCACTTCACGGGAGTGTCTTTCCAGCGCACCAGCACGCCAACGGCCATGACCGCCATGAGCAACGCCATCAAGGGCACGAACATGGCATTGAAGTACGGCGGGCCGACCGACATCTTCGCCCCGCTGAGGGCATCCAGCACCAGCGGATACAAGGTGCCCAGCAGGATCATCGAAGCCGCCACCACCAGCACCAGGTTGTTACCCAGCAGCAGGGTTTCACGAGACCACAAACCGAAGCCGACATGGCTCTTCACCACCGGCGCACGGAAGGCGAACAGGGTCAGGGAACCGCCGACCACGAACAGCAGAAAAATAAGGATGAACACGCCGCGCTCTGGATCGGAAGCGAACGCATGCACCGAAGTCAGCACGCCGGAACGCACCAGGAATGTACCCAGCAGGCTCAGGGAAAATGCGGCGATAGCCAGCAGCACTGTCCAGCTTTTGAACACGCCGCGTTTTTCGGTGACCGCCAGTGAGTGAATCAGCGCAGTGCCTACCAGCCATGGCATGAAGGATGCGTTTTCCACCGGGTCCCAGAACCACCAGCCGCCCCAGCCAAGCTCGTAATAGGCCCACCATGAGCCCAACGTGATGCCGACACCGAGAAACGCCCAGGCTGCGATGGTCCATGGACGCGACCAGCGTGCCCAAGCTGCATCAAGGCGCCCGCCCAACAGCGCCGCGATGGCAAAGGCGAAGGCTACCGAGAAGCCGACATAGCCCATGTACAGCATCGGCGGATGGACGATCAGACCGATGTCCTGCAACAGCGGATTGAGATCACGGCCGTTGGCGGGCACTTGGGGGAGAATGCGCGAGAACGGGTTGGACGTGAGGATCAGGAACAGCAAGAAGCCGACGCTGATCATGCCCATCACCGCCAGTACCCGGGCCAACATCACCTGGGGTAACTGCCGGGAAAAAATTGATACGGCGAAGGTCCAGGCGCCAAGAATCAAGGCCCAGAGCAGCAGCGAGCCTTCATGAGCACCCCATACCGCGCTGAACTTGTAATACCAGGGCAACGCACTGTTTGAGTTTCCGGCGACGTAGGCCACGGAAAAGTCGTCAGTCATGAAGGCGTAAGTCAGGCAGCCAAAGGCAAAAATCAGGAAGCTGAATTGCCCCCAGGCTGCCGGTTGCGCCAAGCCCATCCACATCCTGTCGCCACGCCAGGCGCCGACCAAGGGGACGGAGGCCTGCACGACAGCGAAGCACAGGGCCAGAATCATGGCCAGATGGCCGAGTTCAGGAATCATGGTTCAACCTTGCTTCGAGGGTGTTGAGGAAGGAGCCGGCGCGGCCTGACCACTTTCCTTGAGCGCCTTGGTGACTTCCGGCGGCATGTATTTTTCATCGTGCTTGGCCAGCACTTCATCGGCGACCACTACGCCGTCGGCGTTGAGCTTGCCGAGGGCGACGATGCCCTGCCCTTCGCGAAACAGGTCCGGGAGGATGCCGCGGTAGGTGATGGTCACGGACTTGTTGAAATCGGTGACGATGAATTTCACATCCAGAGAATCCGCCGAGCGCTGCAATGAGCCTTTCTCCACCATGCCACCGGCACGAATACGTGTGTCATGGGGCGCTTCGCCGCTGGCGATCTGGGTTGGGGTGTAAAACAGATTGATGTTTTCTTTGAGGGCGCTCAAGGCCAGAGTCACGGCGATGCTGACACCAGCGAGAATCGCCACGATGATCAACAGACGCTTCTTACGCAGCGGATTCACTTCTGGTTCTCCCAGCGCAGGCGTCGCGCCTCTTGTTGCAGGTAACGCCTGCGCGCCAGCAAAGGCAGCGCAACATTGATGGCCAGGCCCAGAAAACAGATCCCATAGGCCGACCAGACGAACAGGCCATGATGCCCCATGGCCAGAAAATCGCTGAATGAATCAAATTTCACTGTACGTTCTCCTTCGCGGGCACCTGACCGAGGCTTTTCAGCACTTCGGCCTTGACCCAACTGGCCCGTGCCTCACGCTTGAGTACTTCCAGACGCATGCGCAGCAGCAACACCGCGCCAAAGAAGCAGTAGAAACCCAGCACCGTGAACAGCAACGGCAGCCACATTTCAGCGGGCATGGCCGGTTTCTCGGTCAGGCTAAAGGTCGCGCCCTGATGCAGGGTGTTCCACCACTCCACCGAGTACTTGATGATCGGGATATTGATCACACCAACGATAGCCAATACCGCGCAGGCCTTGGCGGCGCTGTCGCGATTGCTGATGGCGTTGCCCAGAGCGATCAGACCGAAATACAGAAACAGCAGGATCAGCATCGACGTCAGCCGCGCATCCCAGACCCACCACGAACCCCAGGTGGGTTTGCCCCAGATGGCACCGCTGATCAAGGCAATCGCGGTCATCCAGGCACCGATGGGCGCGGCGCTTTGCAGGGCGACATCGGCCAGTTTCATTTTCCACACCAGGCCGACCACCCCACAGACCGCCAGCATCACGTAGCAGGACTGGGCGAGCATGGCGGCTGGCACATGGATATAAATGATCCGGAAGCTGTTGCCTTGCTGATAGTCCGGCGGCGCGAACGCCAGGCCCCAGACCACGCCGATGCCGATCAGCAAGACGGCCGCGATACTCAGCCATGGCAACAAGCGCCCGCTGATACCGTAAAACCATTTGGGTGAGCCAAGCTTGTGGAACCAGGCCCAACTCACCCCGCGTTTAGCGTTGTCTTTCATCACGCTGCCTTTCATCAAGCTGCCTTCTCACGGTGTAGCTCGGGTTTTGCCGCTGAGTGATCACAGTCAGTCGGACAGAACCTCATTTATTCGCCGACGCTGATCTTCAGGCCAGCTGCTATGGCAAAGGGTGTCAGGGTGACCGCAAGGGCGGTCAGGCTACCGAGCCAGAGCAAGTAGCCGGTGGCGGGCATGCCTTGCAGTGCTGCCTGCAACGCGCCACTGCCAAGGATCAATACCGGGATATACAACGGCAGGATCAACAAGGCCAGCAGCAAACCACCACGCTTCAAACCGACGGTCAATGCCGCGCCGACCGCGCCAAGCAGGCTCAATATCGGCGTACCCAGCAGCAAGGACAACAACAGCACGGGCAAGCAATGGCTCGGCAAACCGAGCATCAAGGCCAGAAGCGGCGCCAACAATACCAGTGCCAGTCCGGAAAAAGCCCAATGTGCCAGCACTTTGGCCAAAACCAGCAACGACAGCGGATGGGCTGACAATACCCACTGCTCCAGCGAGCCATCTTCGAAATCGCTGCGAAACAGGCCGTCGAGGGAGAGCAGGACCGACAACAAGGCTGCTACCCAGACTAACCCCGGCGACAGGGTTTGCAATAACTGCATCTCGGGGCCGACCGCCAGCGGGAACAGCGCGATGACGATCGCGAAGAACACCAGTGGGTTGGCCAGCTCCGCCGGACGCCGGAATAAAAGACGAGCCTCGCGGGCGACGAGCAGGGTAAACACATGACTCATACGGCCCATTGCCCCAGATCAATATCGCGATAACCGGCCGGTGTGCGGCTCAGGGTGTGGTGGGTGGTCAATACGATCATGCCACCCCGTTCGCAATGCTCCGCCAGATGAGACTCCAGCTGCGCGACGCCTTGCTTGTCCAGCGCCGTAAAGGGTTCATCGAGAATCCAGATCGGCGGGCTGTCCAGATACAACCGCGCCAAAGCGACCCTTCGTTGTTGCCCGGCCGACAACGTGTGGCACGGCACATCTTCAAAGCCGCGCAGGCCAACAGCTTGCAGGGCCTGCCAGATCGCCGAGGATTCAGCCGGACGGTGCAGCGCACACAGCCATGTGAGGTTTTCCAGGGGTGTCAGCAGGTCCTTGATGCCAGCGGCATGACCGATCCAGAGCAGATTGCGGGCAAGCTCCACCCGTTGTTCGCTCAGGGGCTGGCCGTTGATCAGCACCTGTCCGGCCGTGGGCTGCATGAGGCCCGACAACAAGCGCAACAGGCTGGTTTTACCGCTCCCGTTGGGCCCGCTGATCTGCAGCATGTCACCGGCGTGCAATTGCAGGTCGAGATGTTCGAAGAGCATCCGCCAATCGCGCTCGCACGCCAGGCCATCGGCTTGCAGAAGAGGTGTAGAACGAGTCATCCAGGGTTCCCAGTCGCATCAGAACACAGCCAACGAGGCATGGTCTGAAGAAATGGCAGTTCAAGTCAGCTTTAAAACAGCCGTTATATGGGTGCAACTTCACTGCTTTTATGGCCCCCTATGACGGGGCGGCATTATACATGTCATGTCCCGCTGCAAGAGGGCATTTTCAACAGGTCGCGATTCCATGACAGGTGACATCACCAACCTTCAACCGGTTGCCAATTCCGCAGCGCTGGCCCGAGTCGGGGTTTCCCCGGCGCAGGTGCTCAAAATGCTGCAAGCGGTGGACAACCTCGTGCCCCCCGGTGAAACCGTGGAAGCCGAGGTGGTCAGCCTCAAGCAGTTGCAGCAAAACTTTCAGTTGTTGATCAAGCTTGCCCTGAGCAATGGCGGCCAGACCAGCATCAACGTGACCACTCCCCTGCCCCTCACGCCGGGCACCACGGTGATGGTGTCGCAAGCATCGCCCAATACGCTGACCATGAGCCTGCAGCAGATCAATGCGGCGTTGAATAACGTGCAAACCAGCATCGACACGGAACAATTACCGGTTGGCACGATGCTGCAAGGGCGAGTATTGACCTCACAAGTGGTGGCCGATGTTCTGGATCAACTGACGGGTAAAGCCGCCTCGCAACCAGGCACAGGGGCAGGACAGCCGGCAGCACAACCAGCGCTCTACCGCTCGATCGTGATCCTGCTCAATACCGCGCTGGTCGGCACCAGCCTGACCATCGAAAGCCCGCAGCCGCTGAGCCCTGGCGCTCTACTCAGTGCCCAGGTGCAAGGCAAACAGGCGCTGAACTTCGTACCGCTGCCGAACAACCTGGACCAGTTGGCGGTTACCCAACAACTGACGACTCAGCAAAACCGTCAGGGCTCACTGGATGTGCTGATCAACGCCCTGCGCAATCTGCCCCAGAGCAGCCCGACGATTCCTGCGCCCTTGCAAGCCAGCATCAACCAGTTACTGGCAGACCTGCCCGACATCGCACAAATGACAACAGCTCGAGGAGTCGCCCAAGCGATCAACGGCAGCGGCCTGTTCCTGGAATCCAGGCTATTGACCGGCTTCAACCCGGCCACGATGCCCGACCTGAAAGCCAATCTGCTGCAAGTCATCGCGCAGCTGTTGCCGGGCTTGCCAACCAGCGCGAGTTACAACGCTGCGGCGGCCTCCAACATGCTGACCCGCACCATGCCCGGAGTTTTGCGCAGTGCGCTAGGCACGCTGGGACTGGTCGCGCCACCCGCGCTGCCGATCAACTTTCCCCTGCCTTCGCGCTCGGTGAAAGGCGGCGGCAAGGACGACGATCTGGAAATCCTGCTCAAGCTGGCAGCCGGTGCTATCTCCCGCTTGCAAAGCCATCAGCTCGGCAGCCTGGAACAGACCCGCAGCACGTCCGAAGGCAACCTGCAGACCACCTGGCAACTGGAAATACCGGTGCGTTACGGTCAGGACATCATGCCGCTGCAGGTCAAGGTGCAGCGCGAGGACACGCCTGAAGAGGACAAGGCTGAAGAAAATAACAGCAGCGAGATCAAAGAGAGCCGAGAGAAATTCTGGAAGATCGAGCTGGCCTTTGATATGGAGCCGCTGGGTGCCTTGCAGGTCCAGGCCCAGTTGATTCGTGGCAGCCTGTCGAGCCAACTCTGGGCCGAACGCCCGGAGAGCGCCGAGTTGATCAATCAGGAGCTGGATTACTTGCGCGAGCGACTGGTGGCGTCCGGCCTGGAAGTGGGCGAACTGGCCTGCAACCACGGCGCCCCGCCCCAGGGCAAGCGCACGACCCTTGAACAACGCTGGATAGACGAGAACGCCTGATGAGCCAAGCCGAGGAAACACCGCGTCAGGCGATTGCCCTGACCTACGATGGTCAGCACACACCGACCTTGAGCGCCAAAGGTGACGATCAACTGGCCGAGGCGATTCTAGCGATTGCCCGTGAGTATGAAGTGCCTATCTATGAAAACGCCGAGCTGGTGAAGCTGCTGGCGAGGATGGAGCTGGGCGATAGCATTCCAGAGCCGCTGTATCGGACGATTGCGGAGATCATTGCGTTTGCCTGGCATTTGAAGGGCAAGTTTCCGGTGGGTCAGGATCCGGATGCGCCGCCGGTGGAGCGGGATATTACGCCGAAGTGGTAAATGGGGTAATCATGGGCTCTGACTCCGTGTACATATCCGTTGCTGCGGTCACGGCCGCTATGGGTTGCGCCCTTACGGCGCCTCACTTTTGAGAAGCGCAAAAGTAAGCAAAACGCTCTTGCCCCACCACTCGGTCCCTCGCCTAGGCTCGGCATGCCCGCAATCCGACATTGATTCGGCGGGCCGCCGCGAAGGGCCATCCCTGGCCCAGCGCGGCTAAACCGGCATCCATGCCGGTTTGCCCGCCGCCTCAATGTCGAATTCCGGCCAGCGTGGTTTGACGGGGCGCCCAAGATCAAAAGCAGATCAAAAGCCAGATCAAAAGCAGATCAAAAGCAGATCAAAAGCCGGGACTTATTCTGTAAGCGCTGCATTGACTGCACTGACCTCATCGCGAGCAAGCTCGCTCCTACAGTTCACCGTATTCCCCTGTAGGAGCGAGCTTGCTCGCGATAGCGATGTCATGGTCACCAGGGATGAATCTGGCTTACCGCAATTTTGGACGAGTGCAGATGTGACTCAGCCAGGATCGGCGGTGAGTCAGAGGATTTGGTTTGTTTTAACCGACGCCTCGCGGGCAAGCGCGCTCCTACGTTTGAAATGCGATCCAACCGTAGAACAGGTCGGCTATCAGGCCGCCTCGTTCGCTTTTGATTTTGATCTTAGGCGCCCCGTTAAACCACGCTGGCCGAACGTAGGCCTTGAACCGTGGGCAACCCGGCAGGACGCCGGGTTAGCCGCGCTGGGCCAAGGATGGCCCTTCGCGGCGGCCCACGGTTCAAGGTCTGCGGGCGGGCACACCGAGCCAAGGCGAGGTGCCGAGTGGTGGGGCAAGAGCGTTTTGCTTACTTTTGCGCTTTTTTCAAAAGTGAGGCGCCGTAAGGGCGCAACCTGAAGTGGCCGTTACCGCAGCAATGGATATGTACACAACCCCATCACTGCCTCCCCTCACCCCTGATTATGCCCATGCAACTTGCTCATCAACTGAGCCTCTGCCTGGGTCAAACCACACGCTTGGGTGAGTTCGTCGACGCTGGCACCCATGCCGACCAAACGGGCGGCCTGGGCGAAGGACAGGCTGGCGGGGTCTCGCTGCTCAAGGGCAGTGAGTTTGTCAGGCAGCGGAGCAACAATCGCCCGCAGTTCATGCAACGCCTCCCCCATCTTGACGGTGCCGTTCTGAAAGTTATCCACCCGCCGAAGCAGCTCGCGGAGCCGCTGATCACGTACCTTGTCAGCGGCCTCTCGCTCCAGATCCAGCGCTCGCTGGCGCTTGGTATGCGCCAGGAACAGGCCCAGGGTCACCACCCAGGCAACTCCCAGGAAGGCGACTGCTACCTCAAAAATCAATCAGATGTTCTCCAGCTCGGACCACTCTTCTTCAGACATCATTTTGTCCAGCTCGACGAGGATCAACAATTCGCCGTTTTTGTTGCACACGCCTTGAATGAACTTGGCGGACTCGTCGTTACCAACGTTAGGCGCAGTTTCCACTTCCGACTGACGCAGGTAAACCACTTCAGCAACGCTGTCGACCAGAATCCCGACCACTTGCTTGTCGGCTTCGATGATGACGATACGCGTGTTATCGCTGACTTCCACCGGGTCCAGACCGAAGCGCTGACGGGTGTCGATCACCGTCACGACGTTGCCGCGCAGGTTGATGATCCCCAGCACATAGCTTGGCGCACCCGGGACCGGGGCGATTTCGGTGTAGCGCAGCACTTCCTGAACCTGCATCACGTTGATGCCGTAAGACTCGTTATCCAGGCGGAAAGTAACCCACTGCAGAATAGGATCTTCGGAACCTTGTGCGGACGACTTCTTCATAACCCCAACCCCTCGCGTGTGTGCTGTGCAGGGGGCGTGTTCCACGCCCCCTCATGATTATTTGGTTTTCTGCATCTGCTTGACCGCGCCACTGGCAATCAGCTCGGCCAACTCTGAAACATCCAGCAAGGCGCACATGTGTTCAATCACTGTGCCCGCCAACCAGGGACGCTGACCACGCTGGGTACGCCACTTGATCTCGTTGGGGTCAAGGCGCAGGGAACGGCTGACCTGATGCACCGCCAGCCCCCACTCGTAGCCTTGAACCGAAATTACATACTGCAACCCTTGTCGGAAATCATCGCGATAGCGATCCGGCATGATCCAGCGTGCCGTATCCAGCACCTTCAGGTTGCCGCTCTGGCTCGGCAGTATCCCGAGGAACCAGTCCGGCTGACCGAACAGCGGTGTCAGATCATGGCCTGCCAGTGGATAAATCGACCCAAGGCATACCAGCGGTACTGCCAGGGTCAGGCCCGCGACATCAAACAACAGGCACTCGAACGGTTCTTCTGCCCACGCTGGCCGACCGTCAGTGGCTGGTGGCGGTGTCGGATTGCGTTGCGCAGTCTGCAGGTGAACATCTGCGACCGACTCGACGAGATCCACAACGGGCACCGAAACTTCGGGCACTACCTCAACTTCAACCCGAGCCACCACCGGCGGAGCAACCACCGGAGCTGCTACGGCAACCGGTACAGCGACGGGCGCTGGCGCAGCGACTGCTACAGCAATCGGCGCCGCCGCTGCCAGCATCCGCGCGTCGTGAGCCTGCTCCTCAAGGACAGCTGCCTGGAAATCATCCAGAACCACTGGCTCCGGCTCAGACGCAAGAATCGTGGGCAAGACTTCGGGCAAATCTTCAGTGGCATCCTGAAGCAGCGCATCCAGATATGACTGCAGCGCCACTTGCGGTCGTGTTGCTATCTCTACAGGCCGATTCAGGTTCATACAGGTGCCACACAATGAATAACGCGATTACCGCTTGAAAGAGTTATCGGCCGCTGTGACGCCCGACTTGAGGGGTTCTGTGTGCCCATGGAAAATAAACCCGTCGCGCACATATCAGGCCACCTGCGCCACAAGCTGCTCGGACAGCAAATGCTTGAGCAGCGCCCGATAAGCGAGCACCGCCCGACTCTTGTTGTCGAACTGTGAAGGGGTCACCCCAGCCCGACTGGCGTCACGCAATCGCGTGTCCACCGGCACATAGGCCTTCCAGACATGCTCGGGAAAACTGTCGCGCAAAAGCTTCAAGGTGCCCATCGAAGCCTGGGTCCGGCGGTCGAACAGGGTCGGCACGATGGTGTAGGGCAATGGCACTTTACGCGAGCGGTTGATCATCGCCAGGGTGTTGACCATGCGCTCCAGGCCTTTGACCGCAAGGAACTCGGTCTGCACCGGGATCACTAGCTGCTGGCTTGCTGCCAACGCATTGACCATCAGCACACCCAACAAGGGCGGACTGTCGATCAGTGCGTAATCAAAATCCTGCCAGAGCTGCGCCAGGCTTTTGGCGATTACCAAGCCCAACCCGTTCTGACCAGGAGATTGACGCTCAAGGGTTGCCAGCGCGGTGCTCGACGGCAGCAGCGAAATACGCTGGTCGCTGGTAGGCAGCAGAAGTTGGCCGGGAAGTCCGTCCGGGATGCTGCCTTTGTGCAGGAACAGGTCAAAAACGCTGTGTTCGAGCAGATCCGGGTCATGCCCGAAATAGCTGGTCATCGAGCCATGGGGGTCGAGATCGACCACGACCACGCGCTTGCCCGCTTCGGCCAATAGCCCGGCTAACGCGATGGTGGAGGTGGTCTTACCGACGCCACCTTTTTGATTGGCTACTGCCCAGACTCTCATTGTGTTTTTTCCTCCCGCCATGGCGGTGGCCATACCGAGAAATGACTAACGTGCGGATGACGAAGAATTGACGCTATTACCCCGGGGAGCCGGGCTGACTGCCGACGGTGCAGTTTGTGTGCCAGCACGGCGCATGGCTGAATCCGGTTGTGCATTGGAAGTACCGGTCGCGGTGAGGCTGCGGCGCACATCCAGATTTCGAGAGATCACCAGCACCACTCGACGATTGCGCCCGCGGCCATCCGCCGTGGTGTTGGAAGCCACTGGCTGGAATTCGCCATAGCCCACCGAGGCCATGCGCGCCGGGTTGATACCTTCCATTGCGAGCATGCGCACGATACTCGCAGCACGGGCCGAGGACAGTTCCCAGTTGGTCGGGTACTGCGCGGTGCTGATCGGCTGGTCGTCGGTAAAGCCTTCAACATGGATCGGGTTGTCGAAGGGTTTGATGATGGTTGCGACTTTCTCGATGATGCTGAAGGCCTTGTCGCTTGGCATGGCGTCGCCGCTGCCGAACAACATGCTGGATTTCAGCTCGATTTCGATCCACAGTTCGTTGCCGCGTACCGTCATCTGGTTGGAACTGATCAGGTCGCCGAAGCCAGCACGCACGTCGTCGGCAATGGTCTTGAGCGGATCATTGACGTTCTGGCCGATGCCGGCATCGGTCTGGTCACTGTCCTTGACCAACGGCTGCGCAGGCTTGACGGTGACCGGGCGCTGTTCACCGATGGTGATGGGCTTCATGCTTTTTTCGGGGTCGTTGAACACCCCCACCAAGGCTTCGGACAGGATTTTGTACTTGCCTTCGTTCACGGAGGAAATGGAGTACATCACCACGAAGAAGGCGAACAGCAGCGTGATGAAGTCCGCGTAGGACACCAGCCAGCGTTCATGATTTTCGTGCTCTTCGGGTCGACGACGTCGAGCCATGGCGTATTACTCCATGAAGCCTTGCAGCTTGAGTTCGATGGAGCGCGGGTTTTCGCCCTCGGCGATGGACAGCAGACCTTCGAGAACCATTTCGCGATAACGCGATTGGCGCATCGCAATGCCCTTGAGCTTGTTGGCGACCGGCAGCAGGATCAGGTTGGCAGAGGCCACGCCGTAGATGGTCGCCACGAAAGCCACCGCGATGCCACTGCCCAACTGGCTCGGATCGGCCAGGTTGCCCATGACGTGAATCAGGCCCATGACCGCACCGATAATGCCCACCGTCGGCGCATAACCGCCCATGCTTTCGTAGACTTTGGCGGCCTGGATATCGCGGGTTTCCTGAGTCAGGAAATCCACCTCGAGAATGCTCCGGATGGCCTGGGGTTCAGCACCGTCGACCAGCAACTGCAAGCCTTTGCGGGAATAACTGTCCGGCTCGGAATCAGCCACGGTCTCAAGGCCCAGCAAGCCTTCTTTGCGGGCGATCATGCTCCAGTTGATGACCCGGTCGATGCCACCTGGCAGATCGATGCGCGGCGGAAACAAAATCCATCCGGCAATCTGTACAGCACGTTTGAAGGCACTCATCGGCGATTGCAGCATTGAAGCTGCCAAGGTGCCGCCAAGCACGATCAGGGCCGCAGGACCATTGAGCAGCGCGGCAAGATGCCCACCTTCCAGATAGTTACCACCGATGATCGCGACGAACGCGAGGATCAGACCAATCAGACTCAAAACATCCATCAGATGCACGCCTCCACCAGGTGCTTGCCGATGTCATCCAGACTGTAAATCGCGTCCGCCAGATCAGCCTTGACGATCGCCATGGGCATCCCGTAGATCACGCAACTGGCCTCATCCTGAGCCCAGATGTGGCTGCCGCCCTGCTTGAGCAGACGCGCACCTTCGCGACCGTCGGCACCCATGCCGGTCAACACCACGGCCAGCACTTTATCGCCATAGGATTTGGCCGCTGAACCGAAGGTGATGTCCACGCAAGGCTTGTAATTGAGGCGCTCGTCCCCCGGCAGAATCTTCACTGCACCGCGGCCGTCGACCATCATTTGCTTGCCGCCCGGTGCCAGCAACGCTAGGCCCGGACGCAAGATGTCACCGTCTTCGGCTTCCTTGACGCTGATCTGACACAGCTTATCCAGGCGCTCGGCGAACGCCTTGGTGAAAGCGGCGGGCATGTGCTGAACCAACACGATCGGTGCCGGAAAATTGGCAGGCAGTTGGGTCAATACCCGTTGCAAAGCGACCGGGCCGCCCGTGGATGTGCCAATGGCAACCAGCTTGTAGGCTTTGCGCTTCGGCGCAGGTGACAGTGCAGCGTGGGCGCTACGCTCGGCAGGTGCAGGCGTCGCACGAGGTGGCAAGCTGCGGGTCGGCGCTGGCGCCGGCGCGGGGCTCGTGGAACGACTGGACACTGGAGCCGCGCTGACTGCCGGAGTTGGCGCAGATGCAGGCGCGGGCGTACTGAAGCTGCCCATCCGGCGATTACTACGAGCAATGCTGTGGACTTTTTCGCACAGCAACTGCTTGACCTTGTCAGGGTTGCGCGAAATGTCTTCGAAATTCTTGGGCAGGAAGTCCACCGCGCCGGCGTCCAGTGCATCCAGCGTGACGCGGGCGCCTTCGTGTGTCAGCGAGGAGAACATCAGCACCGGAGTCGGGCTGCGCTGCATGATATGACGCACGGCCGTAATGCCGTCCATCATCGGCATTTCGTAGTCCATGGTAATGACATCTGGCTTGAGGGACAGCGCCAGATCAATTGCTTCCTTGCCATTGGTTGCGGTACCCACAACCTTGATGTTCGGATCTGAAGAAAGAATTTCCGTGACGCGACGGCGGAAGAAACCGGAGTCATCCACCACCAATACCTTGACTACCATAAACACTCCATTAGAGGCTGCACGCAAACCACTGAGCCCTGCAACGCCCGGGACTCATCGCTTTTTAACGCAGCCTGATCAGGCGCCGCAGGCAGCTGACTGCCCGCGGCACCAGGATCAAATACGCCGTGCGGCGTAGCGCTTGAGCATGCTCGGCACATCGAGAATCAATGCGATGCGACCGTCACCAGTGATGGTTGCGCCCGACATCCCTGGAGTACCTTGCAACATCTTGCCCAGCGGCTTGATGACCACTTCTTCCTGACCCACCAACTGGTCGACCACGAAGCCGATACGCTGGGTGCCTACGGAGAGAATCACTACATGCCCTTCGCGCTGTTCTTCATGCGCGGCAGAACTGACCAGCCAGCGCTTGAGGTAAAACAGCGGCAATGCCTTGTCCCGCACGATGACCACTTCCTGACCATCGACGACGTTGGTGGTCGACAGGTCCAGGTGGAAGATCTCGTTGACGTTGACCAGCGGGAAAGCAAAGGCCTGGTTGCCCAGCATGACCATCAAGGTCGGCATGATCGCCAGGGTCAAAGGCACCTTGATGACGATCTTCGAACCCTGGCCCTTGGTCGAGTAGATGTTGATCGTACCGTTGAGCTGGGCGATCTTGGTTTTCACCACGTCCATGCCCACACCACGACCCGACACATCGGAAATCTCGGTCTTGGTCGAGAACCCCGGTGCAAAGATCAGGTTATAGCAATCGGTGTCACTCAGACGGTCAGCGGCATCCTTGTCCATCACACCGCGTTTGACGGCAATGGAGCGCAGCACGTTAGGATCCATACCCTTGCCGTCATCGGAAATCGACAGCAGGATGTGGTCGCCTTCCTGTTCAGCAGACAGAATCACGCGCCCGCCACGGGACTTGCCCGTCGCCTCGCGCTCTTCCGGGGTTTCAATACCGTGGTCGACCGCGTTGCGCACCAAGTGGACCAGTGGATCGGCAAGCGCCTCTACGAGGTTTTTGTCGAGGTCGGTTTCTTCACCCACCAGCTCCAGGTTGATTTCTTTCTTGAGCTGACGCGCCAGGTCGCGAACCAGTCGCGGGAAGCGACCGAACACTTTCTTGATCGGCTGCATCCGGGTCTTCATCACCGCGGTCTGCAAGTCGGCTGTCACTACGTCAAGGTTTGAAACCGCCTTTGACATGGCTTCATCGCCGCTATTGAGACCCAGGCGCACCAGACGGTTACGCACCAATACCAGCTCGCCGACCATGTTCATGATCTCGTCCAGCCGTGCGGTATCAACCCGTACGGTGGTTTCTGCTTCTGAGGCAACAGGCTTCTCGCCCGTAGCAGCAGGGGCTTTGGCCGGCGCAGGTGCAGGTGCAGGCGCGGCAGGCTTGGCAGCTACCGGCGCCGCTGCCGGCTTGGCCACTGCGGCTGGTGCAGCTGCGGGCTTGCCGGCGGGCGCAGCTGCAGATTTTGCAACAGCAGCCGATGCGGCGGCAGCCACTTCAGGCTCGAATTTGCCTTTGCCATGCAGCTCATCCAGCAAGGCTTCAAATTCGTTATCGGTGATCTCGTCGCCCTTTCCAGCAGCAGCCGAGGCTGCCACGGGTGCTACCGCTGCAGGTGCCGCAGCTACAGGTGCTGCCGTGGCGTTGGCATCGAACGAGCCTTTGCCATGCAATTGATCCAGCAAAGCTTCGAATTCATCGTCGGTAATATCACCGCTTTCAGCCTTGCCAGCGGCAGCGACAGGCGCGGCTGCAGGCGCGGCTTTGGCATCGACAGCAAACTGCCCCTTGCCGTGCAACTGGTCGAGTAGCGATTCAAATTCCGAGTCGGTGATCTCATCGCTCGACGCGGCACTGGCCGCGGCTGCCACGGGAGCACTGGCAGGTGCTGCCTGTTCCTTCGCAGCATTGAGCGAGTCGAGCAGTGCTTCGAATTCGGTGTCGGTAATTTCATCGGACGCGGCTGTCGCCACGACTTCTGCAGGCGTCTCTTCGACAACAGCTTCTTCGACCACAACATCGGCCGAAGCAGGTTCCGCCAGACGGGCCAGTGCAGCCAGCAACTCAGGCGTAGCCGGAGTCACTTCACTGCGCTCACGCACCTGGGTGAACATGCCGTTAACCGCATCCAGCGCTTCCAGGACCACGTCCATCAATTCCGAATCAACGCGACGCTCACCCTTGCGCAGGATGTCGAAGACGTTCTCGGCGATGTGGCAGCACTCCACCAGCTCATGGAGCTGGAGGAAGCCGGCGCCCCCTTTTACAGTGTGAAAACCGCGAAAAATTGCATTGAGCAAGTCAGCATCATCAGGTCGGCTTTCTAGCTCGACCAGCTGTTCAGACAATTGCTCGAGAATTTCGCCGGCCTCTACCAGAAAATCCTGAAGGATTTCTTCATCGGCGCCGAAGCTCATTGGGGTGCTCCCTAAAATTAAACGTCAACAGACCTAGAAGCCCAGGCTCGATAGCAGATCGTCTACATCGTCCTGTCCGGACACAACGTCTTCACGTTTATCGGCATGAATCTGCGGACCTTCACCCTGCTTGACATGTTTTTCTGGATCTTTTTCTGCGCGGATGGATTCTTCGTCATGCTGGATGCCTGCAAAGCGGTCTACATGACTGGCCATGAGCACCAGTTTGAGCAAATTGCTCTCAACTTCCGTGACCAACTGCGTGACACGTTTGATCACCTGGCCGGTCAGATCCTGGAAGTCCTGCGCCAAAAGAATGTCGTTCAGATGGGTAGCAACCTGATGACTGTCTTTCTCGGTACGACTCAGAAAACCTTCGACGTTGCGGGCCAGCTCACGAAACTCATCAGCGCCCACTTCGCGACGCATGAAGCGTCCCCAGTCGGCGCTCAATGCTTTGGCATCGTTGCTCAAACCATTCATCAAAGGAGTGCTTTCTTCAACCAGGTCCATGGTGCGGTTCGCCGCACCTTCCGTGAGCCTGACAACATACGACAGGCGTTCGGTGGCATCGGTGATCTGGGACACTTCTTCAGCTTGTGGCATGTTCGGGTCAATCTGGAAGTTGACGATCGCGCTGTGTAACTCGCGGGTCAGCTTGCCGATTTCCTGATACAGGCCGCGATCCCGCGCCTGGTTGAGCTCATGAATCAATTGCACCGCATCGCCGAAACGACCTTTTTCAAGGCTCGCTACCAGCTCATTGGCATGTTTTTTCAGGGTCGATTCAAACTCGCCCATTGACGTATCGTCGTTCTCCATAGCGCCCTCACGGCATACATCAGCTATTGACGCGTTCAAAGATCTTTTCGATCTTTTCTTTCAGCGCCTGAGCCGTGAATGGCTTGACCACATAACCGTTAACCCCAGCTTGTGCAGCCTCGATGATCTGGTCACGTTTGGCTTCAGCGGTCACCATCAGCACCGGCAGGTGCTTAAGGCGCTCATCGGCGCGCACTTTGCGAAGCAGGTCGATACCGGTCATCCCGGGCATGTTCCAGTCCGTCACCAAAAAGTCAAAGGAGCCACTTTCCAGCATCGGCAACGCGGTAAGTCCGTCATCGGCTTCGGACGTGTTGGTGAAACCCAGATCACGCAGCAGGTTTTTAATGATCCGCCGCATCGTTGAGAAGTCATCAACGATGAGGATTTTCATGTTCTTGTCCAATTCGACCTCCAAGCAGTCTTTGACGCGTTCAGCACCTGAACGCGCTGTTCAATCAATACCGGCACAGCTCACATCGGCTGCACGAAAAACGACGACGGGCTTGGTAATCAACAGATATTGAAACCACACAGTAAATCCACAGACCGAATGAAAGTCATTTGCCCTTTCAACAGTCCGTGGAATAAATGCCCGTACGGCTCCAGCCTTGTCCACTGTCCCACGTAACGCTTTGCACAGCCGGCTTATACACGATCCCAACCAGCAACGGTTGCGCTTCGCATATCAACGCGCTCGCCACTCTCCCAAACGCCCTCGCAAACGAGCTGCGCACTGGCTGTGTAACTGGCTGACTCGCGACTCGCTGACCCCCAGGACCTCACCGATTTCCTTGAGGTTCAGCTCCTCGTCATAGTACAGCGCCAATACCAGACGCTCGCGCTCCGGCAAATTGGCAATGGCATCTGCCAACGCAGCCTGGAAACGCTCATCTTCCAGATCACGCGACGGCTCAAGCGAACCGCTTGCGCCATCCTCATGCAGCCCTTCATGTTCGCCGTCCTGTAAAAGGTCGTCAAAACTGAACAACCGGCTACCCAAGGTATCGTTCAAAATCCCGTAATAATCATCGAGACTCAATTGGAGTTCGGCCGCAACCTCGTGATCTTTAGCGTCACGGCCTGTTTTAGCTTCAATTGTTCGAATTGCGTCACTGACCATGCGCGTATTGCGGTGTACCGAACGGGGTGCCCAGTCGCCCTTGCGCACTTCGTCGAGCATCGCGCCTCGGATACGAATGCCAGCGTAAGTTTCGAAACTCGCGCCCTTGGTGCAATCGTACTTGGTAGAGACTTCGAGCAAGCCGATCATGCCCGCCTGGATCAGGTCTTCCACCTGAACACTGGCCGGCAGACGCGCCAGGAGGTGGTAGGCAATGCGCTTGACCAACGGCGCGTAGCGCTCGATCAACTCATACTGCGAGTTTCGGGAGGCCTTGCTGTACATCTGATAGCCGCTCGCCGTCATTGGACAGGCCCCGCGCTGGTCTGATAAACGAGTCGCTCGACAAAGAACTCCAGATGGCCACGGGGATTAGCAGGCAATGGCCAGGTGTCGACCTTTTGCGCAATGGCTTTGAATGCCAGGGAGCATTTGGAGCGAGGGAAGGCTTCGTAGACGGCACGCTGTTTCTGAACGGCCTTACGTACGCTTTCGTCGTAAGGCACAGCGCCAACGTACTGCAGAGCCACATCAAGGAAACGGTCAGTCACCTTGGTCAGCTTGGCGAACAGATTGCGGCCTTCCTGCGGGCTCTGGGCCATGTTGGCCAGCACGCGGAAGCGATTCATGCCGTAGTCGCGATTCAGCAGTTTGATCAAGGCGTAGGCGTCAGTGATCGAGGTCGGCTCATCGCAGACCACCAGCAACACTTCATGAGCGGCGCGCACGAAGCTGACCACCGACTCGCCAATACCGGCAGCGGTGTCGATAACCAGAACGTCGAGGTTGTCGCCAATGTCGCTGAATGCCTGAATCAGACCGGCATGCTGCGCAGGACTCAAATGGACCATGCTCTGGGTGCCGGAAGCCGCTGGCACGATGCGAATGCCGCCGGGGCCTTGCAGCAGGACGTCACGCAATTCGCAACGTCCCTCGATGACATCGGCAAGGGTGCGTTTGGGCGTCAACCCCAGTAAGACGTCTACGTTAGCCAGACCCAGGTCAGCATCCAGCAGCAAAACCCGACGGCCAAGCTCGGCCAGGGCCAGCGATAGATTCACTGACACGTTAGTCTTACCGACGCCACCCTTGCCGCCGGTCACCGCGATCACCTGTACGGGATGCATGCTGCCCATGTTATTTCATTACCTTGTCTTGCGTAGACCGAAGCCACATTGGGGGCTGCACGTTCACTGGGGAACAATGCCAGGCAGACCGTCGATGCAGGTAAATTCCAGTAGTTAGCTTCATTCAGCCCACCCGCTTGCTGGGGTTGTGATAAAGGTCGGCGAACATATCCGCCATCGCTTCCTCACTGGGCTCTTCTTGCATCTGGACATTGACAGCGCGGGTGACCAATTGGTGCCTGCGTGGCAAATGAAGATCGTCAGGAATACGTGGACCATCAGTAAGATAGGCCACCGGAAGCTCATGGCTGATCGCAAGGCTGAGCACTTCACCCAGGCTGGCGGTTTCGTCCAGTTTGGTCAGGATGCACCCGGCCAGACCGCAGCGTTTGTAACTGTGATAAGCGGCAGTCAACACCTGCTTCTGGCTGGTAGTCGCCAGCACCAGGTAATTGCGCGACTTGATCCCGCGCCCTGCAAGGCTCTCCAGTTGCATGCGCAACGCTGGATCACTGGCTTGCAGGCCGGCGGTATCGATCAGCACCACGCGCTTGCGCAACAGTGGCTCCAGGGCTTGCGCCAGGGACTGACCAGGATCCACATGAGTGACGGGGACATTCAGAATACGCCCCAGGGTCTTGAGTTGTTCCTGAGCACCAATCCGGAAGCTGTCCATGCTCACCAGCGCGATATTCTGCGCGCCGTACTTGAGTACATATCGCGCCGCCAGCTTGGCCAGAGTCGTGGTTTTACCCATACCGGCCGGGCCAACCATGGCAATCACGCCACCTTCTTCAAGGGGCTCGACTTCAGGGACGGAAATCATGCGGGCCAGATGCGCCAACAGCATGCGCCAGGCCTGACGAGGCTCGTCAATATCAGGAATCATGTCCAGCAGATCGCGGGACAACGGGCCGGACAAGCCGACACGTTGCAGGCGACGCCAGAGGTTGGCTTGCGCAGGACGGGTGCCCTGCAGCTGGCTCCAGGCCAGAGAACCGAGCTGGACTTCCAGCAGTTCGCGCAAACCATTCAATTCGAAACGCATCGAGTCATAGCCGCGCTGGTTGCCCGCAGGCGCTGCCGCTGGGGCATAAGCCTGCGCGAGGGGACGCGGCGGCTCTTCCAGGGTTGGCTCGATGTGGGTATCGGTCGCGTCCAGCGGCAGACCGGCAAACAACTGACGATTGATAGTGCCGTCGTTATCCCCGCGGTTATCGAGTTCAGCCTGAGCCGAAACAATCCGCGACTGGGTTTTGCGCAGCTCGTCTTCAAGCTCGATGTTCGGGACACGCGGGGCCAGGGCCGACAGCTTGTAATCCAGAGCGGCAGTCAGCTCAACGCCACCAGCAATGCGCCGGTTACCGATGATGGCCGCCTCGGCGCCCAGCTCATCGCGAACCAGCTTCATGGCTTGACGCATATCAGCGGCGAAAAATCGCTTAACTTGCATGACTCACTACCTCAGCCATTAGGCCCGACAGTCGCTACGATGGTTACTTGCTTGTTATCAGGAATTTCCTGATAAGCCAGAACATGCATATTCGGTACAGCCAGGCGTCCAAAGCGCGAGAGCATCGCGCGAATCGGACCTGCCACCAGCAGAATCACCGGCATGCCCTGCATTTCCTGACGCTGGGCGGCTTCGATCAGCGAACGCTGAAGTTTTTCCGCCATGCTCGGTTCAAGGAGAACGCCTTCTTCCTGACCTTGACCGGCCTTCTGAAGACTATTGAGCAATATCTGTTCCAACCTTGGCTCCAGGGTGATAACTGGCAGCTCCGGCTCAATGCCTACAATGCTTTGCACGATTGCGCGACTCAAACCAACCCGGACTGCGGCAACCAGAGCGGCGGTATCTTGACTCCGCATCGCGTTGTTCGCGATGGCCTCGGCAATGCTGCGGATATCCCGCACCGGGACCTGTTCAGCCAGTAATGCCTGCAACACTTTCAACAGCGCAGACAAAGAAAGAATGCCCGGCACCAGCTCTTCTGCCAGTTTAGGCGAGCTTTTGGCTAGCAATTGCATCAATTGCTGCACTTCTTCATGGCCGATCAGCTCATGAGAGTGCTTGTAAAGAATCTGGTTAAGGTGCGTAGCGACCACCGTACTGGCGTCAACCACGGTGTAACCCAAGGACTGTGCCTGGCTACGCTGGCTGATTTCGATCCAGACCGCTTCCAGGCCGAACGCCGGGTCCTTGGCGGTAATACCATTCAATGTACCGAACACTTGGCCCGGGTTGATCGCCAACTCACGGTCAGGGTAGATCTCGGCTTCCGCGAGGGTCACACCCATTAACGTCAAGCGGTAGGCGCTGGGCGCCAGGTCGAGGTTGTCACGAATATGCACGGTCGGCATGAGGAAGCCCAACTCCTGGGAAAGCTTCTTGCGCACGCCCTTGATCCGCGCCAGCAACTGGCCACCCTGATTGCGATCCACCAAGGGAATCAACCTATAACCCACCTCCAGGCCAATCATGTCGATAGGCGTTACATCGTCCCAGCCCAGCTCTTTAGAGTCCTGAATCCGGGTTGGCGACGGCAGCATCTCCTGCTGACGCTTGACCTCCTCAAGAGCCACGATCCTGGTCTGGTTTTCTTTTTTCCAGAGCAAGTAGGCAATACCGCAAGCGACGAGGCCAAGGCTGAGGAAGGAAAAGTGCGGCATTCCCGGCACCAGCCCCATGGCGATCATGATCGCACCTGAAACACCGAGGGCTTTCCAGGAAGTGAACATCTGGCGATTGATCATCTTGCCCATCTCTTCCGAACCGGAAGCACGGGTCACCATGATCGCCGCAGCCGTGGACAACAGCAGTGATGGCAATTGCGCCACCAAACCGTCACCAATGGTCAGCAGGGTGTAAATCTTGCCCGCGTCAGCGAAGGCCATGTTGTGTTGCAACATACCCACCAGTATGCCGCCGATGAGGTTGATGAACAGAATCAACAGACCCGCGATGGCGTCACCACGGACGAATTTGCTCGCACCGTCCATGGAGCCGTAGAACTCGGCCTCCTGAGCCACTTCAAGGCGGCGACGCTTGGCTTCAGGCTGATCGATGAGGCCGGCGTTAAGGTCGGCGTCGATCGCCATCTGTTTGCCTGGCATGGCGTCCAGGGTAAAACGCGCGCTCACCTCGGAGATACGCCCGGCACCCTTGGTGATAACCACGAAGTTGATGATCATGAGGATCGCGAACACCACGATACCGACCACGTAGTTCCCGCCGATCACCACCTCACCAAATGCCTGAATCACCTTACCGGCAGCGGCGTGACCGTCCTGACCGTGGAGCATCACCACCCGTGTAGACGCGACGTTCAGCGCCAGACGCAGCAACGTGGCAACCAGCAGGATGGTGGGGAAAACCGAGAAATCCAGCGGTCGCAGTGCGTAGACGCAGACCAGCAAAACCACAATCGACAGGGCGATGTTGAACGTGAAGAACACGTCCAGCAGGAACGGCGGGATGGGCAACATCATCATTGCCATCATGACCAGCAACAGCAACGGGACGCCCAGCTGACCTCGACCGAGACCTGCCAGACCGCTGCGTGCGTTGGTGACTAATTGAGAGCGATCCACCGATTTTTTACCTGCGAGCTAAATCAAAACTTTGACGCCGAAGGCGACCTGATTCGACCTATTGCAAGAAGCTTTCCAATTGTGGAAATGGTGGGGAAAATGTGGGGATTATTCTGTAGGAACGTACTTGGTCTGGGCCGCAATGGACGATGAACGATGGCGCGGTATGCCTGCCGTACCGAGGCGCCCTTATCGTCGGAATGCCGCCCAGACCAAGCACCGCTCTCACAAGAGTGATCTCAATATTGGCGCGAAGACGTGGGACCGGCTTTAGCCGGGAAGAGGCCAGTACATCCATCCGATATTTATCGTCTGAAATGCCGCCTTCCCGGCTAAAGCCGGTCCCACGTCACAACCCTTTGCGAGCAAACATAGGTTCTCTCACAGGTTCGGCGAGCATCTGTAGGAACCGGGCTTGCTTGCAATGAACGATGACGTCGTATGCCCGCCGAACCGAGGCGCCCTTATCGTCGGAATGCCGCCCAGACCAAGCACCGCTCTCACAAGAGTGATCCCAATATTGGCGCGACGACGTGGGACCGGCTTTAGCCGGGAAGAGGCCAGTACATCCATCCGATATTTATTGTCTGAAATGCCGCCTTCCCGGCTAAAGCCGGTCCCACGTCACAACCCTTTGCGAGCAAACATAGGATCTCTCACAGGTTCGGCGAGCATCTGTAGGAACCGGGCTTGCTTGCAATGAACGATGACGTCGTATGCCCGCCGAACCGAGGCGCCCTTATCGTCGGAATGCCGCCCAGACCAAGCACCGCTCTCACGGGTTTGGTGATCGCCGGCAGGAGCGCGCTTGCTCGCGATGAACGATGGCGCGGTATGCCTGCCAAACGGGGCGCCTGGATTCGCGGGCAAGTCGGAATGCCGCCCACACGCTCCAACGGATGAAGGTGGCATACCCACAAAACAGGTCGGCTCTCAGGCCGCCTCGCACGCTTTTGATTTTGGGCGCCCCGTCAAACCACGCTGGCCGGAATTCGATATTGATTTGCAGGGGCGCCCTTGATTGAGAAGCAGGGCATGGATGCCGGTTTAGCCGCGCAGGGCCAGGGATGGCCCTGCGGGGCGGCCCTGCGAATCAATATCGGATTACGGGCATGCCGAGTACCAGCGAGGGACCGAGTGGTGGGGCAAGGGCGCTTTGGTTACTTTCGTCTGGGCCGGCATTCCGGCTTTTCGAAAGTGACCCGCTGTAAGAGCGGAACCATAAGTGGCCGTTACCGTAGCAATGGATATACGGACAAAAAGCCCACCCTACTCATCCCTCCGCAAATCCGGCGGTATAGTGATATCCCCCAACGGATCAGGCCGCTTGCCGCCACCCGCATGGTACTGACGAATCTGATAGACATAAGCCAGCACCTGAGCCACCGCCAGGTACAACCCCGCCGGGATTTCCTGATCAAGTTCGGTGCTGTAATAAATCGACCGCGCCAGCCCCGGGGATTCCAGGATCAGAATTTGGTGGTGAGCACCAATCTCTCGGATCTTCAGTGCAACAAAATCCACCCCTTTGGCCACCAGCATCGGCGCCCCACCCTTCTCAGGGTCATATTTGAGCGCCACTGCAAAGTGTGTCGGGTTAGTGATGATGACATCCGCCTGGGGCACCGACTCCATCATTCGCCGCTGAGTCATCTCGAACTGCAACTGACGAATACGCTGCTTGACCTGAGGGTTGCCGTCGCTGTTCTTGTGCTCGTCACGAACCTCCTGCTTGGTCATCAGCAGTTTCTTGTGTGCCTCGTAAAGCTGCCAGGGCACATCAAGCGCCGCAATGATCATAAGACCGCAAGCCATCCACAACGTACTCCACCCAACCACCTGCAAGCAGTGGATGATGGCTTGCTCCAACGGTTCATGTGCGATGGACACAAGATCGTTGCGCTCCTTAATCAGCACGACTATCGCGACAACCAATACGATCAGAAATTTTGCAAAGGACTTGAGCAACTCAACCAGCGCGGTAGGCGAGAACATGCGCTTTAAGCCGCTAGCCGGGTTCATGCGACTGAACTTCGGTACCAGCGACTTTGCCGCAAACAGCCAGCCACCAAGGGAAATCGGACCTATTATGGCAGCCGCCAGCATCACAATTAAAAAGGGCAGCATTACCACAAGCGCGTATTTACCACTCGATAGCAGCATCCGCGCCATGTAGGTCTGATCCATCAAGACTTCACGGCTAATCGTAAAATTTGAAGTCATCAGATAAGACATCATCTGGGCAATGGCTGGCCCTTCAATGATCAGGCCGATAGCGCCAGCCATGGTGACCACCAAAGTGTTGAGCTCCTTGGATCGGGCAATCTGCCCCTCTTCCCGCGCACTACTGCGCTTTTTAGCCGTGGGCTCTTCGCTTTTTTCCGTGCCATTCTCGTCTTCAGCCATCTCAGCGGGCCCTGACCATATCGCGCAAGCTTTGGAAAGCATTGACAGCCAATGGCTGATATTGATTCAGGATGTCGGACAGGGTGATCCAGAGAATCCCCATCCCCATTACCAGCGTCAACGGAAAGCCAATGGAAAAGATATTCAGCTGTGGAGCGGCCCGGGTCATGATGCCAAACGCAATGTTGATGACCAGCAAGGCGGTGATCGCCGGCAATACAATCCTGAGCCCTGCACTCAGCACCCACCCCAAGCTGTTGGCCAACTCCCAGAAATTGGAAACCAGCAAACCACTGCCGACCGGCATAGTGGTGAAACTCTCCACTAGGGTTTCAATAACCACCAGATGACCATTCATCCCCAGAAATACCAGAGTGACCAGCATAGTGAAGAACTGGCCGATTACCGCTGAGGATACGCCGTTGGTGGGGTCAACCATCGAGGCGAAGCCCATCCCCATCTGGATCGACAAAATCTGCCCGGCAATCACAAATATCTGGAAGAACAACTGAAGGAACAACCCCAGGCTGGCACCAATAATGATTTGCTCGCCAATCAGCAGCAGGGCTGAAAGGTCTAACGCATTGACTTGCGGCATGGGAGGGAGAACCGGGGCGACGACGACCGTTATGGCCAACGCGAAATATAGCCGGACACGACTCGGCACCAGCGTGGTCCCAAACACCGGCATGGTCATCAGCATCGAGGTGATGCGAAACATGGGCAGCATGAAGCTGGCAACCCAAGTGCCGATCTGCCCATCGGTCAGGGCCAGAACCGGTTCCATGGGGTCAGCCGATCACTGTCGGAATGCTGCTGTACAAGTTCAGGATGTATTCCATGAACACTTTGAGCAGCCACGGACCGGCAGCAATGAGGGTAATGAGCATCACGATCAGACGCGGCAGAAAGCTCAGGGTCTGTTCGTTGATCTGCGTCGCGGCCTGGAACATCGCGACCAGCAAACCACAGAGCAGGCTGGGCACCACCAGGATCGCAACCAGCACAGTGGTTAGCCACAACGCTTCACGAAACAGATCGACCGCTACTTCTGGTGTCATCGCACGGACTCCCGATCAAAATGCGTCATACGCCACCGAAACTGCTGGCCAAGGTACCGACGATCAACGCCCAGCCATCCACCAGCACGAACAACATGATTTTGAACGGCAGGGAAATAATCAGAGGCGACAGCATCATCATACCCATGGCCATCAGCACGCTGGCGACCACCAGGTCGATGATCAGAAACGGGATGAAGATCATGAAGCCAATCTGGAAAGCGGTTTTAAGCTCGGAAATCACAAACGCCGGGACCAGAATGTTCAAAGGCGCCTGATCCGGCGAAGCAATGTCGGTGCGCTTGGAGAGCCGCATGAACAGCTCAAGGTCGCTGGTACGTGTCTGCGCCAGCATGAAATCCTTGATCGGCACTTGAGCCTTGGCGACCGCATCCTGAGCAGTAAGTGTCTCCGCCAGATACGGCTGCAATGCATCCTGGTTCACTCGATCAAAGACCGGCGCCATGATGAACATGGTCAAAAACAGCGCCATGCCGGTAAGAATCTGGTTCGACGGGGTCTGTTGCAAGCCAAGGGCCTGGCGCAAGATCGAGAAGACGATGATGATCCGGGTGAAACTGGTCATCAGCATGACAAACGCTGGAATGAAGCTCAGCGCCGTCATGATCAGCAGGATTTGCAGGCTGACCGAATATTCCTGCTGACCGTTGGCACCGTTGGACAAGGTGATCGCCGGAATGGACAACGGGTCGGCAGCAAACGCAACAGGCGCCGCCAGCACCAACAAAAGCGTCAACAGAATGCGCAGCATTACTTCTTATCCTTCTGAACCTTATTACCCATCAAGTCCATCAAACGCTGTGCAAATTCAGAGTTGACCGGTTGCCGCTCCGGCACTTGCACGGGCTCTTTGAGCACATGCAAGGGGGTGATCCGGCCTGGTGTGACGCCGAGCAGAATCTGCTCATCGCCCACTTGGACCAGCACCAGCCGGTCACGTGGCCCAATGGCCCGCGAACCGACCAGTTCGATCACTTGGCCGTTGCCCGGCACACCACGCTGAACCCGACGCATCAGCCAGGCCAAGGCGAAGATCAGCCCCACCACCAGCAGCAGACCGAACAGCAACTGCATCAACTGCCCGCCCATCCCGCTGGACAACGACACATTCGCCGCAGGTGCCACAGCCTGTGCGGCGGGTTCGGCGGCCAGCGCGTATAACGGCATGGCTAGCAGAACGACAAGGGATTTGAACATGTTCACTAGCGCAGCTTCTTGATACGTTCGCTCGGGCTGATCACGTCCGTCAGGCGAATGCCGAACTTCTCGTTGACCACGACCACTTCACCGTGAGCAATCAGCGTACCGTTGACCAGTACATCCAATGGCTCGCCGGCCAGACGATCGAGTTCGATCACCGACCCCTGGTTGAGCTGCAGCAGGTTGCGAATGTTGATATCCGTGCTGCCCACTTCCATAGAGATGGACACTGGAATATCCAGGATCACGTCAAGGTTCGGGCCTTCAAGACTGACCGGATTGTTGTTTTTTGGCATGCTGCCAAACTCTTCCATCGCCATGCGACTGGAAGCAGCCGAGTTGCCGGCGTCCGCTGCGAGCAGCGCGTCAATGTCGTCCTGATTACCGTCACCGGATTCGCCCAGTGCCGCAGCCCACTCATCGGCCAGCGCCTGATCATCAGCAGACGTCATATCGTTTTCATCAGCCATCGGTTGTCCTCGGTGCACATTGATTCAGTTACACAACAAAATGTCGGCGTCGACAAAAAACTCAACGCCGCTCGATCGGTTCGATCACTTGCAAGGCCAGGTGGCCCTGGTGCGAGCCCAGCTTGACCTTGAATGACGGTACGCCATTGGCGCGCATCACCAGTGTGTCATCCAGCTCCACGGGAATAATGTCCCCCGGCTGCATGTGCAAAATGTCTCGCAGTGGCAATTCTCGTCGAGCGACGACGGTACTGATCGGCACCGACACATCCAGCACGTCCTGCTTGAGGGCGTTGACCCAGCGTTCGTCCTGGTCGTCCAGATCGGACTGGAAGCCCGCATCCAGCATTTCCCGGATCGGCTCGATCATCGAATAAGGCATGGTCACGTGCAGATCGCCGCCCCCGCCATCCAGCTCGATGTGGAATGTCGAGACCACCACGGCCTCGCTTGGCCCGACGATGTTGGCCATCGCAGGGTTCACTTCCGAGTTGATGTACTCGAAGTTCACTTCCATGATCGCCTGCCAGGCTTCCTTCAGGTCGATGAAGGCCTGATCCAGCACGATACGCACCACCCGAAGCTCAGTGGGGGTGAACTCACGGCCTTCGATCTTGGCGTGACGCCCGTCGCCGCCAAAAAAGTTATCCACCAGTTTGAACACCAGCTTGGCGTCGAGAATGAACAACGCGGTGCCGCGCAAAGGCTTGAGCTTGACCAGATTGAGGCTGGTCGGCACATACAGCGAATGCACGTACTCGCCAAATTTCATGACCTGCACGCCACCTACCGCCACATCCGCCGAACGGCGCAGCAGGTTGAACATGCTGATACGGGTGTAACGGGCAAATCGCTCGTTGATCATTTCCAGGGTCGGCATGCGCCCGCGGACGATCCGGTCCTGACTCGTCAGGTCGTAACTCTTGATGGTGCCCGGCTCGGCCGGCCCATCGGTCTGCACCAACCCGTCGTCCACGCCATGCAATAGCGCGTCGATTTCATCCTGGGACAGCAGGTCTTGCACGGCCATGTCGTGGTCCTACTGCAGTACGAAGTTAGTAAAAAGCAGCTGCTCGATCACAGTCTTGCCGAGTTCTTTCTGAGCCACTTCCTGAACGCTGGCGGTCGCCTTCTGGCGCAGCATTTCCTGACCGATAGGCGTGGCCAGCGATTCGAAAGGAATACCGGCGAACAGCATGACCAGATTGTTGCGAATCACCGGCATGTGCACTTTCAGCGCTTCAAGATCAGGCTGATTGCGCGCCAGCATGGTGATGCTGACCTGCATATAGCGCTGGCGACCGTTGGAATTGAAATTGACCACGAACGCCGGCGTCAGCGGCTCGAAAATGGCCGGATGTTTGACGTTGGGATCAGCGACGGCTGCCGCAGCCGGGTCGACTTTGGGCGTCGCGTTGTGCATGAAGAACCATGTCGCACCGACCGACAGCCCTACGGCGAGCAATAACGCCACAACCGCAACGATGATGAGCTTGAGTTTGCCTTTCGAGGCGGGGTCTTTAACTTCGTCGCTCTTCGCCATGCCAATAATCCGTCACTATTCGGGGGGTTCGCTGATGCGTGACAGAGGGAGAGCAAGTGTTATGCCAGAGTTGCGGGGGATTTTGCGTGGGGCGGGTTTTGCGGGATCAAAGCTCGGCGCGGGTTTGACTGTGGGAGCGGATTCATCCGCGAAGACGGCAGCTCAGGCGCAGGATAATTTGCAGCCTTACAGACCCCTTCGCGAATGAATTCGCTCCCACATGTTGCCGCGCACAGAGAACCCAGCAGCTCATCAAGCGTAGTAGTCAATCTCGCTGGTGCCGATCACTCGTGCTGCCGGCTGGCTGACTGCGATTGCAGGATCGCTGCTGCTGCCGTCAGTTGCGCCGTCGACGCCGCCGTTGCTGCCAGAACCATTGTTGCCAGTACCACGAGTATTGCTCGCCTGCTGTTCAGCTTGACCCTGCTGATTGCGGGACTGATCGGAAACGTTCACGTCAACCTGACCCAGACCCTGCTGTGTGAAGGAATCACGCAGCCGAGACATCTGACTTTCCAACGCTTCACGCACGCCGATATGCGCACTCATGAAGGTCACTTGAGTCTGCTGGTCGGGTGCCATGTTGATGCGGATATCAAGTCGGCCCAGCTCGGCAGGCTCGAGTTGAATATCAGCGGACTTCAAATTCTGGCTGGACAGGTACATCACGCGGTCCACCACGCCCTCACTCCAGCCACTCTGATGCATCGCCAGTGGTTGATTGATCAACGGCACACTGGTCGGAGCGACGGTGTTACGAGCCTGTTGCGCGGCCTGACTCATGGCGGCCAGGCGATCGGCGAAGTTATCGACCCGGGTCTCGCCTGCTGCGGCTTTATTATCCTTGAGCCCACCATCGAGCAGGCCATCGAACGACTTGTCGCTGCTCTCGGTACTGGCCGGATCTACAACCGGAGCCTGATCATCGAGAGCCGCCAGGTTATTGGCGAGGTTCTGCGTCTGGTCGGTAGTCAGCTCACCCGCTTTGGCAGATTTGCCTGAATTACTCGCTGCATGGGCGTTCTGCGCCTTGGCGGCCTGGCTTTCCAGCGCGAACTGCAGAGCGGGCAGACCTTCCAGCGGGTCGGCATTGGGGTCGAAGGGTTCTTCGACGGCAACCGGTGCGCTCGGCGTAGTCGCTGGTGCGATCGCGGCCAGGGTCTTGGCGTCTGCAGGGGCTGCGTCTACAACCGGCTTTTCTAGCACGGGAGCGGCAGTGACCTGGCTCGCCAAGGCCTGCAAGGTCGGGTCCAGCGCCGGATCAACCGGCAACTCAGGCGTCGCCGCTTGCAGCATTGAAGCATCTGTTGCCTCATCGCTTGCCTTGTCAGCGTCGTCGCTGACAGCCGCCGCTGCCGGGTCTACGGGCAAAGAATTGCCGCTATCGGCAACGCTCGTCTGATCAGTGCCGGTCGTGTCGTCAGCGGATTTCGTGCCCTTGTCAGCTACTTGCTTGTCTTTATCGACAGCGGATCGCGACTTTACCGGCGCATCATCGCGAGCGGCTGATTTGGCTTCAGCCTGCTTGGCGTATACGTCAGAGAAGCTGGAACGGTCGTCCCCACGGTTATCCGCCGCCTTGGTCTGGTTACTGACGGAAGTGGTCTTCGTCGCAGCCGTGGCATTGGTTTGAAGAAGTGCATTAGGGGCAAGGGGCATGGCGCTCTCCGCGTAAACAGCTGAATACGCAGAAGGTAGCAAGATACGGGCCACATCGCTCAGCGTCGAACAGGGTCAATTGCCGGAGCGCTTATGCATCAGGGTTGCGCGATGAAGAGCTGGCGCTCAGCGTCGAATAACCGGCGCACCGTGGAATATTCCATATCGATACTGATCAGCAAGTCCTCGATCCCCACCACCTCTCCCCGACGACTGCGCTCTTCGAGCTGGTGACAAAGGGCTGCGAGCTGCAGAGCGCCCATGTTGCTACTACTGCCTTTGAAGCTGTGAGCCATCATGGAGAGCTCTTGCAGATCAAAGGCCGGGCCACACATGAATTGACGCATACGGGCAACGCGCAACTCAGAGTCGTTGAGGAACACGTCGAGCAGGGAGGGATATTCATCCTCCATCACCTCCTGCAATGCACTCAATACGCTGTAATCCAGATGAATGATCGACACGTGTCCACTCCTTGACCCAAGGGGCTGTCATCCCCAACTGAACTCCACGCAGGCGGTGCGCCCATCCGCTGACCACGTCGCCCGCTCACTCAACTCACGCACCAGCGCAAGACCGCGACCGTACAGCTCATTCACCACCTTCGGCAATGCAAGAATTGTATCAACTTTGAAACCGAGTCCGCTGTCCTCGACCTGTAACGTCAGCCGACCACCCTGCCCCTCGGGCGTGACCCGCACATGCACGCGAATAAAGCCGGTTTCCAGACTCGCCAGACGTTCACCGCGCTGTTGATAGTAGCGAGCGAACCCCGCCGCATCGTTCTTCAGGCTTGAGTCCAGCCCCAGCACGCCATGCTCCAGGGCATTGCTGTACAACTCGGTCAGCACACTGTAGAGCGCGCCGCTCTGATTGCGCAGGCCGTGCACCTCCAACAGTAACTGGAGCAGATAAGGCAGCGGATTGAAGCGTCTGAGTGTCGAACCGCGAAACTCGTAAATGGCCGACCAATCCAGCGGCGTCGAGGTGCCGCTGTCCGAATAGATCACTGGCTGGGTTTGCGGGTCAGCGGACTCCACCGCCAGAATCTCGACCATGCTGACATCATCACGGGCCTGCCCGCCAAACTCGGTCAAGGCCTGCTGTATTTCCCCGATCAACAATTCTGGCTGGCGATTGGCGGCAAATACCTCATGCAGGCGCTGCACACCAAACAACTGGTCGTGGCGGTTACTGGTGTCGATCACGCCGTCGGAGAGCAGGAAAATCCGGTCATTGCAGACAAACGGATAAACCTCAGTCTTGTCGTCGAAACGCGAGGAGTCCAGCACGCCCAATGGCAGATGCCGTGACACCAGGGCGGTCCGCTCGCCGGTTTCGGCACTCAATAGATAACCTTCGGGCAGCCCGCCATTCCAGACTTCGACCAGACGTTGCTTGAAGTTGACGCACAGCAGGGTGGCACAACAGAACATATCCACCGGCAGGATGCGCTTGAGCTTGGCATTCATCTCGCGCAAGGTTTCGGCAAGGCCGAAGCCCTTGGCAGTCATACCGTAAAACACTTCGGCCAGAGGCATGGCGCCAACGGCGGCAGGCAAACCATGCCCGGTGAAATCCCCAAGCAGCATATGCATGTGCCCGGCCGGGGTGTAGCTGGCCAGCAACAGATCACCATTGAACAGCGCGTAGGGGGATTGCAGATAGCGGATATTTGAGGCATTCAGGCAACCGGAATGGGCTACCTGATCAAAGACCTCCTTGGCCACGCGCTGCTCGTTGAGCAGGTATTCGTGATGTCGGGAAATCAAGTCACGCTGCTGCAGCACGGTTTCCTGCAACAGCCGCAGGCGATTCATGGCCTTGATCTTGGCAGTCAGCACCACCTCATTGTAGGGTTTGGCAATGAAGTCATCGCCGCCTGCATCGAGGCAACGAGCCAAGGCCGCGCCTTCGGTCAGGGAAGTCAGGAATATGATCGGCACCAGCGCCTCGCCAGCCATCTGCTTGATGCGCCGCGCGGCCTCGAAACCATCCATCACCGGCATCATCGCGTCCATGAGGATCAACTGAGGTCGGGCGGTCTCGAACAGTGCCACGGCTTCTGCACCGTTCGCCGCGCAGAGTACCTTGTGCCCCTGGCGACCGACGATAGTCGACAACAGGTATCGATCACTGGCGTTGTCGTCGGCGATCAGAATGCACAGGCGCTCGCTCATTGGCTGCAAGGGGTCAACCTATCTGGAACAGTTTCGAGAAGTTGGAAATGGTCAGGATGGTGATGACATCGGCCGTGCAGTTGACCAGCCGCACGGTCGCCCGCTCGCCCCCGGCGTGATCCCGCAACAACAGCAGCATGCCCAGCGCCGAGCTGTCCAGATAGTGAGTGCCACGCAGATCGACCACATATTTTTTCTCAGGGCCCAGCTGTTCATAGGCACTGCGAAAATCCTGATGAGAAGCGAAATCAAACCGCCCCGAAACAAAGATAGTCAGCTGCCGACCATCAGGGGAAAGCTCGGAAGTAACCGACATATGAAATTCCTGTTCAAGCCTCGGCACATACTCAAGGTGTAGCACCGCCGGGCAATGGGGGCAAATTGATTGGACAGAAGATCGTGGCGTTTCGGTTCTGACTTTGGTTCTGGTTTTGTAGGAGCGAGGCTTGCCCGCGAAGAACGATGACGCGGTATGCCTGACAAACCGTGCCGCCCAATTCGCGGGCAAGCCTCGCTCCAACGGGAAAAATGATTTTCTATGGGAGCGGTGATCGCTTCAGAACTGCGACTGCCTAGGCAAGCGCTGGGACAGTTCGTCCAACAGTTTCTGCTCACGCTTGTCTTCCAGCTGGCGGGCTTCGTCGATGTAGCGCTGGACCAGTTTGCGCAGCCCCTCGACCCGGGCGTAGGCCTGCTGCCAGGCACCACGCGCCTTTTCCAGATTGTCCTGGTGCCAGGCCAGGCTCTTGCGCTGCTGGCCGACGGCGGTTTCCAGCTGGTTGAGGAAGCGCTGATAGTTCATCAACCATTGGCCTGAGACACCACTGGAACCCTTGTCGATCCACTGCTGCTGATACGCCATGCGAAACTGCTCAAGCTCTTCGAGTTTGCCTTCGGCGATCCGCACTTGCCCCTGAAAATGCCCCAGTCGCTGCGCAGCCGAACGCTCCGTGCTTTCGGCCATGTCTACTACCGGTGCCAGACGTGCCGCACGACTCTTGGCCATGATCTATCAGCCACCCGCTGCCGGGTTGAATACCGCCGCGAGTTGGGCGCTGCTGTTTTCCATGCTCTGATTCTCGTTCAGCCCCTGACGCAGATACCGCACCAACACCGGCTGCAAGGCAATCGCCAGGTCAGTTTCCCGGTCACCACCGGCAACATAGGCACCGACACTGATAAGGTCGCGACTTTGCTGGTAGCGAGACCACAGCTGTTTGAAGTGTTGCGCCTGCTGCATGTGCTCGGGCGTGACCACCGACGGCATGACCCGACTGATAGACGCTTCGATATCAATAGCTGGGTAGTGCCCTTCCTCGGCCAGACGCCGGGACAATACGATGTGCCCATCAAGCACACCTCGAGCCGAATCCGCGATGGGATCCTGCTGGTCATCGCCTTCAGACAATACGGTATAAAACGCAGTGATCGACCCGCCGCCCGCCTCGGCGTTACCGGCCCGCTCCACCAACTTGGGCAGCTTGGCGAACACCGAAGGCGGATAGCCCTTGGTCGCGGGTGGCTCGCCGATAGCCAGAGCGATTTCCCGCTGGGCCTGGGCGAAACGGGTAAGGGAATCCATCAGCAACAGGACATTCTTGCCCTTGTCGCGAAAATACTCGGCGATGCGCGTGCAATACATGGCGGCCCGCAAACGCATCAGCGGTGCGTCATCCGCCGGCGAGGCAACCACCACCGAACGTTTGAGACCTTCTTCACCTAGGCTGTGCTCGATGAATTCCTTAACTTCGCGACCCCGCTCGCCGATCAGGCCAACCACAATAATGTCGGCTTCGGTAAAGCGCGTCATCATGCCCAGCAGCACGCTCTTGCCCACGCCGGTACCGGCAAACAGACCCAGACGTTGACCTCGGCCCACCGTCAATAATCCGTTGATACAACGAATGCCCACATCCAGCGGCTGGCTGATGGGGTTACGTTTGAGCGGGTTGATGGTCGGACCGTCCATGGGCACCCAGTCTTCGGCCTTCATGCCACCCTTGCCGTCCAACGCACGTCCGGCGCCATCCAGCACACGGCCCAACATGGCCATGCCCATGGGCAAGCGACCGGTGTCTACCAGCGGCACCACTCGCGCACCGGGCGCAATCCCCGCCACGCTGCCAACCGGCATAAGGAAAACTTTGCTGCCGGAAAAGCCCATGACCTCGGCTTCGACTTCCACCGGGTGGTGGCTGTCGTCGTTGATCACCACACAGCGGCTGCCCATGGCGGCGCGCAGACCCTCGGCTTCGAGGGTCAGTCCAACCATGCGCAACAGGCGGCCTTCAACCAGCGGCTGGGTCGGCAACTCGATGGTTTCGGCATACGAACCCAAGCGCTTGCCGAAGCTGGTGCGATCAAGGCGCATTGGGCTTCTCGGCTCCAGAAGAGGCGGCAGATTCCGGAACCTTATCCAGATCGAGGCTCATATCTGCAGCCGCCGGATGCAGCGCCTGCTCGTGCATCTGATCGTACATTTTGGCGACGGCTTGAGTGATCCGGGTTTCGATACTGGCATCGATGCGGCTGTGCTCGGTCTCGATCCGGCAACCACCGGCCTGCAAGGTGTCGTCCTCGACGATCCGCCAGGTTTCCTCATGGCGCTCGCGAAGGGTCTTGATCTGTTCGAAATCCTGCGGATTGATGAAAATCCGCACATTGGTTGCCCCCATAGGCAGCAGTTTCAAGGCGTCGCGCAGGACATTGCCAATCTGCCGGGAATCGGTGGTCAGCTCCCGCTGAATGACTTTGCGGGCGATGTGCTCGGCCAGCAGAATCATCGCCCTCTCGATCTGCGTGTCTTGCTCGGCGACGGGATCGAGGAATTGCTCCATCAATCTTTCAAGGCTTTCCAGCTTGGCGGCAAGGGCCACTTCGGCTTCCTGGCGCACCTTGAGCTGAGTGCTGTGGAAGCCCTCTTTTTCGCCCGTGGCGAAGCCCTCGTTGTAGGCTTCCTGACGGATGCTTTCCAGTTCTTCGAGGGTGATCGGCTGGACTTCCTCCAGCGGCACCTCTTCAATGACCTCGACCGGCTCTTCAACCTCCGGCTCAGGCTCGGGTGCAGGCTCTACATGGGGGTCGAAACTGGGCAGCGACCAGACGTCAAAACCACCGACATCCTTGGCGCGAATCAGGTCGCTGGCCGGTTCTTTGTTGGAGCTGGACATTGATAGCGCCTTAAATCATTTCCTCGCCACCTTTGCCGCCGAGAACGATCTCCCCGGCCTCGGCCATACGGCGAGCGATGGTGAGGATTTCTTTCTGTGCAGTTTCCACGTCGCTGACACGTACCGGACCTTTGGCTTCCAGGTCGTCACGCAGCAGCTCGGCGGCACGCTTGGACATGTTCTTGAAGATTTTTTCCTTGATCGCCTCGTCGGAACCCTTGAGCGCAAGCACCAGTACGTCCGAAGACACTTCGCGCAACAGCGCCTGGATACCGCGGTCGTCGACGTCCGCAAGGTTGTTGAAGACAAACATGAGGTCTTCGATCTGGGTCGACAAATCTTCGTCGACTTCGCGGATCGAATCCATGAGCGTGCCCTCGATGGAGCTGTCGAGGAAGTTCATGATATCGGCAGCACGCTTGATACCACCCAGGGTAGTACGCGACGTGTTGGCGTTACCGGAGAACTGCTTCTCGAGAATCTGGTTCAATTCTTTCAGCGCTGCCGGCTGCACCGTGTTCAACGAAGAGACACGCAGGATAATGTCCAGCCGGACCTTGTGATCAAAATGGCCCAGCACTTCACCGGCCTGATCGGCGTCCAGATAAGCGACCACGATGGCCTGGATCTGCGGGTGCTCAAAGCGGATAACGTCAGCAACCGCGCGCGGCTCCATCCATTTCAGGCTGTCCAGGCCGCTGGTGTTGCCGCCCAGCAGGATTCGGTCGATGAGCCCGTTGGCCTTGTCTTCACCCAGTGCCTGGGTGAGCATTTTACGGATGTAGCCGTCTGAGCCGACACCGAGGCTGGTCTGATCGCCAACGGTTTCGACGAACTCGGTCATGACCTCTTCGACCTGCTCGCGGTGCACATTGCGCATCTGCGCCATGGCCACACCCACGCGCTGGACCTCCTTTGGGCCCATGTGCCGCAGCACTTGGGCTGCGTCTGTTTCGCCCAGGGAAAGCAGCAGTACAGCGGCTTTCTCGACCTTGCTGAGTTTGGTTACGACGGCTCGATCATTCATCAGTGTTAATCCACTCTTTCACAACCTGGGCCACACGACCCGGGTCTTCGGCCACCAGGCTCTTGATCGCGTTCAACTGTGCGTCATAACCCTCGGTCGGGCTAGGCAGCAAAATGCTCTGCGGACCGCCCAGGCTGACACGGTCGTTGGACAGTTCGTCGCCGCCCATGCCACCGAAGCCGCCAGTGCCATCGTCGAAGCCTGCCAGCTCTTTGCTTTTGCCATTGGTGATGTTGTTCAACACCGGGCGCAGCACACCGAACACCAGAATCAGGATGAAGATGATGCCGACGGCTTGTTTGACGATATCCCAGAACCAGGGTTGCGAGTAGAACGGAATCTCAGCAATCACCTCGCCCTTCTCGGCCGAGAACGGCACGTTGACGACGCTGACGCTGTCGCCACGGCTGGCATCGAAACCGACGGCATTCTGGACCAGACGGGTGAAGCGATTCAGATCCTCAGCGCTCCACGGGGAACGGGTCACTTCACCGTTTGCCGCGTTAACCTTGACCTGATCATCAACCACTACTGCAACCGACAGGCGGGTCAGACGGCCCTGCTGCTGCTTGGTGTGGCTGATGGAACGGTCCAGCTCGAAGTTCTTGGTCGATTGCACGCGTTTGTCTGCCGGATACGGCGCCAACGCAGGCTGGCCGGTCGCCGGGTCCATGATTTGCTGACCGTTTGCATCCAGCAGCGGCTGGCCCGGTGCAATGGCGGCAGCAGCGCCAGCGGCACCGCCTGCGGCCTGCGGCGCAGTAGCCGGGCCTGGGGGCTGGTTGCTCAATGCACCCGGCACCCCTTGAGGGCCGGAACTGCTGGAGCGTTGTTCGTTGACCGACTGCTCGCTACGCAAGGCAGGCTGGTCCGGGTTGAAGCTTTCAGCGGTGGATTCCACGGCGCTAAAGTCAACGTTGGCCGAAACTTCAGCCTTGTAGCGGTCGTTGCCCAGCACCGGTTGCAGAATGTTCTGCACACGCTGAGTGAGCATGCTTTCCATGCGGCGGGAATAATCGTACTGCTTACCGGCCATGGTCAGCTCGGAGTTTTCCGCCTGATCCGACAGCAGATTGCCCTTTTGATCGACCACGCTGATCTGTGACTTGCTCAGCTCCGGCACGCTGGTCGAAACCAGATTGACGATCGCCAGAACCTGACTTGGCTCCAGCGTACGTCCGGCGTACAGCTCCACCAGAATCGACGCGCTTGGCTTGCGGTCATCACGAACGAAGACCGAGCTCTTCGGAATTGCCAGGTGAACGCGAGCCGCCTTGATGTTATTCAGGGACGAAATCGTACGTGCCAGCTCGCCTTCCAGACCTCGGCGATAACGGGTGGCTTCCATGAACTGGCTGGTACCCAGGCCCTGGTCCTTGTCGAGAATTTCAAAGCCGACATTGCCGTCATGCTGGGTAACACCCGCCGACGCCAGCTGAATCCGCGCGCGCTGCACGTCTTCTGCCTTGACCAGCAAGGCGCCGGAATTGGGCTCGATGGTGTAAGGAATATTGGCGGTGGTCAGCGTATCCATGACCTGCTTGCCGTCCATACCGGCCAGGCTACCGTACAGCGGCCGGTAATCAGGCTGCTGGGACCAGAGCACGACGGCAAAACCGATTGCCACGCTGGCAGCCAGCCCGACCATCAGGCCGACCTGACGCAACATGGTCATCTCGGAAAGGTTTTCCAGAAAAGCCAGGCCCATCAACGGCTTTTTCCCGGAAGCGCTTGTCTTGGCCGGAACGCTATCGGCGAGTGTTTCTGCCATGACTCAATACGTCCTTAAACCGGCATCTGCATGATGTCTTGATAAGCCTGAACCAGTTTGTTCCGAACCTGGGTCAAGGCCTGGAAAGACACGGAGGCTTTCTGCGACGAAATCATCACATCGGTGAGATCCACGCCGGACTTGCCGATTTCAAAGGCGCTCGCGAGCTGATTGGAGGCCTGTTGGGTCTCACTGACCTTGTTCACGGCCTGACCAAGCATGTCGGCAAAGCTGCTGGAGCCGATTTCCGGCGTGGCGGCGGCTTTCGGCGCGGCCATGGCATCCATTTGCATGGAGCGCATATCCAACATCAAGCGATTAAATTCAACACCTTGGCTCATGGACATATCTCTCGTAAGTGCCACTCTCGTGAGTGCCGCAAATTTTTGACACTGATTCAGCGGTCATGCATGACAAAGCAACAAGGGTGCCAGTTACATGACGGCAAATAGCCACCACTATAACGTATTTTATATAGTTCCCTTCCAAAACCTTGTACTTGCTCGGTTTTGAGCCTTTCACAGCTATCGACGGACAACGACTAAAACCTGGCTGCGACAAATCGCCGCACCACAGTATTGACTACTGCAACCCTCGATAACTACTCAGGTGGCAAACAGATAACCTTCAACATCCATACCTGCATCGCGCATTTGCGCCAGTTTGTAGCGCAACGTACGCGGACTGATACCCAGACGCTCTGCGGCTTCTTTTCGACGACCACGCTCGGCCCGCAGCGTGTCGATAATCATCTGGAATTCCCGACGACGCAGGTCATCACCCAAGGCCCCCGCTGAATCAGTGCCGGACATGTCCAGCGCGGCGCCCGTTGCTGCCGTCGCCGTCACGGGTGCCGAGCTCGCAACCGGCGCCGCATTCGAAACCAGCGAAGCTCCGGTCACTGGCCCCATCAGGCAAAAGTCTTCAGCCTGAATCACCCCGCCCTGCTGCAAGATCAGTGCACGCTGCACCGCATTGTCCAGCTCCCGCACATTGCCGGGCCAGGCGTAATCGATCAAACACTGTTGCGCCTGGGCAGACAGCCTGACCGCTGCGTGTTTCATTTTATTGACGTGTTTTGCCAGCAACCGCTCAGCCAGCGGCAGAATGTCGGCGGTCCGTTGACGCAACGGCTGCCAGGCAAGGGGAAACACCGAAAGCCGGTAGAACAGATCCTCCCGGAAACGCCCCGCCGCCACTTCGCCAGCCAGATCGCGGTTGGTGGTTGCCAGCACACGAATATCCAGATTGATCGGCTTCTTGCCACCGACCCGCTCTACTTCACGCTCCTGCAACACGCGCAATAATTTGGCCTGCAGGCCCATGGGCATTTCAGAAATTTCATCGAGCAGAATCGTACCGCCATCAGCCTGCTCGAACTTGCCTGCCTGTGCAGCAATTGCACCGGTAAACGAGCCCTTCTCATGACCGAATAAGGTCGCTTCAAGCATGTTGTCAGGGATGGCGGCACAGTTAATGGCAATAAACGGCTTATCGGCACGAGGTGAATGCTGATGGATGTAACGCGCCAGCACTTCCTTGCCGGTCCCGGACTCGCCGGAAATCAACACGGTTGAGTCGCTTTTCGCCACGCGGCTGGCCAGATTCAGCAACTGCGCACTGGCCGGCTCTACCGCCACAGGTCCGTCATGATCGATCGGCCCAAGGCGCCCCAGAGCATGCCGGGCAACCAGCGCCAGCAATGCTTTGGGCTCGAAAGGCTTGACCAGATAATCGGCGGCACCTTGACGCATGGCATCGACAGCACGATCAACCGCGCCGTGGGCGGTCATCAACAGCACCGGTAATTGCGGGTGACGATCACGCAACAGACCCAACAACTGATGTCCATCCATGCCCGGCATGTTGACATCACTGATGACCAGGCTGAAGGGCTCACTCGCAGCGGCGGCCAACGCCTCTTCCGCGCAGGTGACGGCATGGTAGTCATGACCGGCCAACTCAAGGGTATCGCCCAGCGCTTCACGCAGCGCCCGATCATCCTCGACCAGCAATACCTTGATCGACATCAGCTGATTTCCTGTTGGGTAGAGCAAGGGATCAACGGCAAGGTGACAATCGCACAGGTGCCACGGCCTGGCCGGGACCGGTAATGCACGCTGCCGCGATGGGCGCGGGTCACCGCGGTCACCACCGCAAGCCCCAGCCCGGTGCCGGTAGCCTTGGTGGTGAAGAATGGCTCGCCGATGCGTGCCAGCGCCGCTGCACTGATACCGCCGCCGTTATCGCTGACGCACAGGCGCAGGGAGTCGCCCCTGGCGTACGCGTGAATTTTAAGACGCGTCCGACCGGCACTGGCCTGGACCGCATTTTCAATCAGATTGAGCAACGCCCCGACCAACGTATCGCGATTGCACAGCAACTGGCCGTCAAAATCGTCGCACTGCCAGCGTACCGCCAGATCCTGAGTATGAGTGAGAGCCGCAGCCTGGAGGGCTTCGAACAACACATGAGGCGCGATCCGGTCGGTCAACGGCAATTCGCCCCGGGCGAAGACCAGCATGTCGCGCACCTGATGCTCAAGTTCGTGCAGCCGTTCTTTGAGCCGCCCTGCGAAACGTCGCTGGGTTTCCACTGGCAACTGCTGCTCGGTCAAATGGCTGGCGTAAATCAGCGCAGCGGACAGCGGCGTGCGGATCTGATGAGCCAGGGACGCAACCATGCGCCCCAACGATGACAGACGCTCATGCCGCGCCAGTTGATCCTGCAATCGCCGGGTTTCCGTTAAATCGTTGAGCAACACCAGTTGCCCCGGCTCTGCGTCCAGGGAACGGGTCGAGATGGAAAGACGTCGACCGTCCTTGAGTGAGATTTCATGGCCGTCGTCCTCGCGGGGCGCGAAACAACGGCTGATCACGTGCCGCCACAGCTCGCCAATCAACGGTTGACCGAGCAGGTCTACAGCTGCCGGGTTCGCCTCGCGCACAATGCCCATGGCATCAATAACGATGACGCCACCGGGCAGCAGATCGAGAAGATTTTGCAGACGGTTGGCGATGCGTTCTTTTTCCGCCAGTTCTTCCATGCGCTGGGCACTGACCACCGCCAGCTCGCCCTTGAGTTCAGAGACCCGCGTTTCAAGCAAGCTGTAGGAGTCTGTCAACTGCGCCGACATCTGATTGAACAGTTGAAACGCCTGCTCAAGCCCCTGACGGCTTTCCAGCTCCAGGGACGGCGGCACTTGAGGCAATGCACCAGAAGGGATTTGGGCGGCTTGAGGCATAAGTAATCTCTCGCATGGCGAACCGTCATTAAACGGTATGTTGCTAGAGACTTAGCAATCCCCGTGCCGAAAAAAAACCCCTGAAAATTCAGGGGTCTGGCTTTTTGGCAAATCAATAAGCGTCAATCATCTGCCTGTTCGTCACCTTCGCGACGACTCATGCCGTATTTGCGCATCTTTTCCACCAGGGTGGTACGGCGAATCCTCAACCGCTCGGCAGCCCGGGCAACAATGCCACTGGCATCGTCCAGAGCCTGTTGAATCAGGCCTTGCTCCAGACCACCCAGGTAGTCCTTCAAATCCAGGCCTTCAGGCGGCAGCATGGCGCCGGCCGAGAAGTTCGGCGTGTGGCCGTTGATTGCCACCCGCTCTTCCAGATCGATGCGCAGGCTGTCGACCATTTGCTCGTCTTCGTCATCGACGTAGCGGAATTTCTTCGGCAACTCGGCAACGCCTATGACGCCGTATGGGTGCATGATCGCCATGCGTTCCACCAGATTGGCCAACTCGCGGACGTTGCCCGGCCAGCCATGCCGACACAGCGACATGATGGCGGCCGAGTTGAAGCGGATTGAACCGCGCTTCTCGTGCTCCATGCGCGAGATCAGCTCGTTCATCAGCAACGGGATGTCTTCAACCCGCTCGCGCAACGGTGCCATTTCAATCGGGAACACATTCAAGCGGTAATAGAGATCTTCGCGGAAGCTGCCGATCTCGATCATCGACTCGAGATTTTTATGGGTAGCGGCAATGATGCGCACGTCGACACTTTGGGTCTTGTTGCTGCCGACCCGCTCGAACGTCCGCTCTTGCAGAACCCGCAGCAGTTTGACCTGCATCGGCAACGGCATATCGCCAATTTCATCAAGAAACAATGTACCGCCGTTGGCCAGCTCAAAGCGCCCGGCACGGCTGGTGATGGCACCGGTAAAGGCGCCCTTCTCATGACCGAACAATTCGCTTTCCAGCAACTCGGCCGGAATCGCGCCGCAGTTGACCGGCACAAACGGCGCATCGCGACGCTTGGAGTGATAGTGCAGGTTACGCGCAACGACTTCCTTGCCGGTGCCCGACTCACCCAGGATCAGAACACTGGCGTCGGTATCGGCGACCTGCTGCATCATCTGCCGCACATGCTGAATCGCTCGACTGGTCCCGACCAGACTGCGAAACAGATTCGGCTCACGATGGCGCCCGCGCTCACGAGCCTGATCGTACATTTCACGATAGACCTGGGCGCGGTGCAGGGAATCCAGCAGCTTGCTGTAGCTGGGCGGCATTTCGAGCGTAGAGAGCACGCGGCGACGAAGATCTTCCGGCAGCTCTGACGCAGAATTTATTTCGCCCATCATCAACACAGGAAGGAACTCATCCCATGCAGCGACGGTCTTAAGCAGTCCTTGGAGACTTCCGGGGGCGTTTACGCTGCCGACCAGCACGCAGAGCACTTCGCGGGTGGATGCCAGAGAGCCGACAATCTGCTGCCAATCCTGGCTTGAGCAGGACAAATTTTCTTCGCCGAGAAAATTCAGAATCACCGCTAAATCGCGGCGGCGCTGGCTATCGTCATCGATCAGTAGAATCTTGATTTCACGCCACATGCAATAGCAACTTCCCTAGTCAACTCAATGCCCGCTCAGGGGTGGGCAGCTTGCCTCCCCAGCCAATACGAATGCCAGGAAGCCAGAAAATAGTAAACATCGCTAGTTAAGTCAAAAAACCGTAAACAGTCAAATTTATGGCGTATTTTACTTTTTGACCAACCGGTCACGAATCGAACAGATGGTAAACCTTTGCAGCGTTCTTGGCTTGGGTGATTTGCGTCATTTCGTCGACAATCGCCTGACGCGCGCCTGTAGCACCCTCGATTAACTGGCGGTAAACCGTCATCAGTTCTTCGAGATTGCCACGCAGTTCCGGATCGTTGAGTACTTCCTGGCTGATAACGTCCTCAATGCACGCACGGCAGTCCAGATCCAGCTTGCCGATAGCCTCCCAGTCACGCTCGGCCAAAGCGCCTACCAGCGCCTCACGAGTCTCTTCGATACGCTTGAGTGCAACACTCATGTGAATCTCCTCGGCACAACAGCTTCTTATTGGTTTTGTTGATCCGCGATGGCGTCCCAGCCTTCTTTGACCGTGATCAGCAAGCCTGCGACTTCGTCGAGCATCTGTGGATCATTCTTAACGTTAGCCTCGGTCAGCCGCTTCATCATGAAGTGATAGAGGTTGTCCTGATTTCTCAGAGCGTCAGAAGGATCCTTTTCAAGATCCAGCCCTTCACGCAGGCCGCCGATAATGCCGATCGCCTTGCCAATGAAAATACCTTTGTTAGGCAGATCCTTGCGTGCCATTGCACCTTTGGCTTGAGCTATGCGATCAAGGCCGCCCTGCATCAACATCTGCACGAGACGATGAGGGCTGGCTTCAGAGGTTTGCGCCTGAGAGCCAATCTTCTGGTACTGACGCAACGCTAACATAGGATTCATAGATTACCTCGTAACAACTCCGGGACTCACATAACCAAGCTATCGACGCCCAGCCAAAAAACTTTAACCTGAAGCAGAAAACCCGACACGGGGTCGGGTTTCTGGAAGGCATCTTTTTTAAGAAGCATTCTTCTGAGCATTCATCGCTTCAAATATCGACGTAATGCTCGAAGCAGTTGCCTTGAGCTGGCCCACAACCAGATCCATCGCGTTGTATTTCTTGGTCAGCGCGGCAGTCAGCGTTTCAATTCGACGATCCAGCGCCTCCTGCTGCTCAGCCAACTGCGCGTTGGTTTTGTTCAGCTGAGTGGTCTTCTGCGCCAGGATGCCGCCGGTCTCGCTGAATGGCGTGATCGACTTTGTAACCCGAGCCAGCAAACCGGTGTCACCGCTGAACAACGCCTGAATTTGCCCGCCAAGTTTCTTGTCGTCCATCGCGGCGGTGAATTTGACATTATCCAGTAAAAGCGTGCCGTTACCCTGGGTGGTAATACCCAACTGCGCCAGCGAGCCAAGACCAGAGCTACTAGTCGACGTCGCGATCTCACTGCGAATCGCGGCGAGCATGTTGCGAGGAGCGGAGTCACCGGTGAGCTCTGCTGGCGTAAAAACCCCCTTGGCGTCTGTCGACCCCTTGGTCAGGGTCGTTACCAGGTTGACCAACGTGTTGTAGGAGCTGACAAAGGTCTGCAAGGACGTCCTTAAACCATCCGTGTTGGTTGCCACGGTGATGGTTGAGGACTTGAACGTTGACGCGTTGACACCGTCCCCGCCGGAGACCAGATCGAGAGTCAGGCCGGAAACAGCGCCCTCAACCTTGTTTTTGGCGCTGGTAAGCTCAAGACCATCAATGGTGAACTTTGCATCTTGAGCAAATCCGGCAATAGCACCCGCGCCAGGCACGCCACCCACTGCCGTACTGGCCATGGTCTTGGTGCCATCGATATCCAGCATGGTCCCAACACTGGCATCGCCGACAACCTTCAGGTCTTTACCAGCACCTGTCGTGGTAGACGTAAAAACCAGTCGCGCGCCATTCGCGTCATTGATGATGTTCGCGCTGATACCCTTGCCCTGAAGCGAGGTGTTGATCGCGTTACGGGTTTCCTCCAGCGTGCCACCTGTGAGGGCGACATCGTAATCAATGCCATTTTGAGTGATTTTCAGGTTACCACTCGGAATGGCACTTGCCGGATCGATTGAGGCAGTTGCAACCTTTGAACCTGTAGCCAATTGCTTGACAACCAGACTGTACGTACCGTTTACAGCAGTATTGGTGGCAGTTGCCTTGGCGGTTGTCTCGGCCGAAGAGTTAGCTGCAAACCCCAGAAAAGCGGGAGTTGTGGTGCTATTGAGGGACTTCATCGCGTCTTGAAATGCTGTCAAGGCGGATTGAAGCTTAGCCACAGCCGACAGAGATGCAGTCGTCTTGCTAGTTTGCTTGGAAATCTGGTTCTGCTTGGCCGCTTTGTCTGAATCGACCAGAACCTTAACAATGTCGCCAATGTTCAGACCTGAGCCCAGACCAGTACCTGCGGTGATTGGACTTGCCATATGCTTCTCCCATCATGAATGCTACCGGCTTTCTGACTTTTTAACGCTTCAGAAAACTCTAACAAGTTTCGTGCCACTGCTCAGGCTGTAACCCTGAACAACAAGCTACTGGCATCGCTAAGGCTTTCAGCCAGCTTCAAGACTTCTTCGTTGGGAATCTGTCGAATTACCACCCCTGAGTCACTGGCAATAACTTTGACTACCAGCTTGCCAGAGGATTCATCAGTAGAGAATTCAAGATTACGCTTAACTGACTGGAAGAACTTTTGAATATCCTCCGCGGCAGCTTTTACCTTGTCTTCACTCTGAGATTTATCCTGCTGTGAGTTTTTACTTTCACCCGAAGCGCTGACGCTTGGGACGGAAGGATTCTCTACCGGCTTATCCACGACCACCGAGGCGGGCGCCGGTTGAGCGGCAGGATAAGAAAGATTCAGCTTTACACTCATATCCATGACCATCACCTCCGAAAGTAAAAAAGCGAGAGAGTACGCAACGCACTCCCCCGCCAAAACTCATTCCGAAATTACTGAAGCAGCTTCAGCACAGCGGATGGCAGTTGGTTGGCCTGAGCCAGAATTGCGGTGGAAGCTTGTTGCAGAGTCTGCTGCTTGGTCAGCTGTGCAGTTTCAGCAGCGAAGTCGGTATCTTGTACGCGACCCAGTGCAGCACTGGCGTTTTCGTTGATGTTCTGCAGGTTGGAGATGGTGCTGGTCAGACGGTTTTGTGCAGCACCGAGGTCAGCACGCGTGGAGTTGATGGTCGCCAGAGCCGAGTCGATTGCAACCAGAGCAGCAGAGAACGAGGCTTCTGAAGCAGAGCTGGTGCCGCCGGAGATGCTGATTGCCGAACCGACACCCAGGCTGTTGGCGGTGAAGCTGCCGGTCAGGGACAGGGTGATCTGGTTAGTACTACCGCTGTTGGAACCAACCTGGAAGACCATGCTGCTTGCGCTGCCGTCGATCAGGTTCTTGCCGTTCAGGTTAGTACTTTGAGCGATACGAGTCAGCTCGTCACTCATCTGCGAGAATTCTTTGTTCAGCGCGTCACGGTCGGTGCTGCTGTTGCTGTCGTTACGGGACTGAACAGCCAGTTCACGCATACGCTGCAGGATGTTGGTCGATTCTTGCAGTGCGCCTTCAGCAGTCTGAGCGATCGAGATACCGTCGTTGGCGTTTTTGATTGCCATGGTCTGACCGCGAATTTGCGAGGTCATACGGGTAGCGATCTGCAGGCCAGCGGCGTCGTCCTTGGCGCTGTTGATTTTCAGGCCGGAAGACAAACGAGTCATCGACACGGAAAGAGCGTCGGAAGCCCTGCCCAGGTTCTTCTGAGTATTCAAGGATGCGACGTTAGTGTTTACTGTTAAAGCCATGATGAATTCCTCGTTGGTTGAGTACTGCGGGCTTCCGGCCCCTGCTAGCGCCGGGTGTGCCTAGAGAACCTTCGTAATAGTTATCGTCGCAATAGCAACTTGCTTGAGCGTTTTTTTGAAAAAAATTACTAGCAGACGGCCATCCCCTGCAAATCAAGGGTTTATCCAACAACCAACGGAGAAATGACGCCAGAAAAACCTCTGGCCGGCAGGCGGCCGAGGCAGCAATCAAAGGCAGAAGCCTTATATAAATCATCCAGAGGCGCCGTGGAGTTGCTCCGCAGGCGACTTTTTCGTAACCACCAATCCAGCATCACCCTACCCAACGACGCCGCGATTGTGACAAACGCAGTGCGCAGCGGCAAAACGACCAACCGCGCAGCATCCAAGTGCAGCTACCTGGCTCAGCCTTTATAGATGATTGCCGAGCCCCACGACAGCCCAACGCCGAAACCGCTAAGCGCTACCCGAGTCCATGCCGAATCCAGCACATGCCTCTCAAGCAAGAGGGGAATACTGGACGACACGGTATTACCCGTTTCGACCATATCCTTGAGGAATTTTTCAGGCTTGTCTTCAAAGCGACGCGCAACCGCGTCGACGATCGCCGCACTGCCTTGATGAATGCAGAAAGCGTCGATGTCATCAGGCTGCAAACCCGAATCGGCCAGCAACTCATGCAAATGCGCGGGCACTTTCAACAATGCAAAATTGAACACCTGGCGACCGTTCATGAAAAACACGCCATCACTGACCTTCAGATGCGCCGCACCGGAACCATCAGTACCGAATTTGGCTTTCCCCAGCTGCCAGACGGCATCTTCGCCCATCCAGGTCGCCGTGGCAGCATCGCCGAACAGCATGGTCGTGTTGCGATCTTCGGGATTAACGATCTTTGAGTACGGGTCCGCGGTTACCAGCAGGCCATTCTTCAGACCGGCAGCTTCCATGAAGCCTTTGATCGCGTAGATACCGTAGACATATCCAGAGCAACCCAGGGAAATATCGAACGCGGCAACATTGGTTGACAGACCAAGCTTGTCCTGGACGATAGCAGCGGTGTGCGGCAGGCCTTCTTCATCGCCGTTCTGAGTTACAACGATCAAGACATCAATGCTTTCACGGCTCAGCTGCGGGTTATTCGCCAACAGCGTATTGACTGCCTTCACACAAAGATCCGACGTCTCCTCCCCGGCGTCTTTGCGCGGCAGGAAGGTGGAGCCGATCTTGCCGAGGATAAATTCTTCATCCTTGTCGAACTTGGCACCTTGAGCGTAGTTATCAACACCCGCTGTGGGCACGTAACTCGCTATGCTTTTTATGCCAATCATCATGGCTTCCCGATTAGTAAACAGGTCAATATTCGTCCCACAAAAATTCAAGGAGCTACTGAAAGAGGTGATTTGCGAGACATTTTCAGGGCGATGGGCGCGTTAAGCAAGTCGGGCGCATGGCATTCCCTGCAACACACTACAGTGAAGATGCACTTTATGACTCACAGGTCACCAGATCTGCAGGTTTTGTATTTTTTTCGCCTTAACGAAAAAGCAGGCCATTTGGCCTGCTGATAGCTCCCCGATAAAGAGGAGCAGCAAGTGACGGGATCGGAGGCTAGATGCCCGGCGCAGTGCTACGAATTGATTGCGCCCAGCGTAAAACCCGGACCGTCGAGAGCAAGATTTGAGTTGTAAGCCTCATCGTGACCGAACGGACCAGGCCATTTGTCCTTCAATGCGTCAAGGGTCGACGTGCCAGCGCGAACTTCACCGGGGTGAATGACCTGCACATGTGGCGTCCATACCGTAAGTGAACCTGACTGAGCAACCTTGAGACACAGGTCGACATCACCCAGTTCTTCGGAGAACGGCCCTTCGTCCAGCCCGCCGACTGCATCGTAAAGCTCTTTACCAATCATTAGACACGCCGAGGACACAGCAGAATAATTCTGCTCTACCACCAGGCGCTGCATGTAACCGTGAGAGGTTTTAGGCTGGCCGACAAAGGCGGAACCGACACCTCCATTTAAACCCAGAATCAGCCCCGCCTGGTTAGCGGTGCCCTCAGAATCAATCAATTTGACGCCCACCACACCCACTTCAGGGCGCTGCGCCTGATTAAGCAGTGATTCGATCCAGCCAACGTTAACGATTTGACTTTCGGCATCCAGCAGAATCAGGTATTCACCCTTGGCTTGCTGACTGAGCGTGTTGAGCAAAGTGCCGGCACTCAGACGCTGATCGCTTTTGAACACTCTTACGCGATTTGAAGTCTGCTCCTGCTGATCAAGCCATGCCGTCAGCTCTGCGTCCTGGCTGTTGTTGTCACAGATCAACACTTCATAACGCTGATAGCGGGTACGCTGCAGGATGCTCCGCAGGCAATGCTGCAGCTGGGGAAGGTTGTCGCGGCTTTCGATCAGGATCGACACAACAGGCCGTTCTGCATGTCGATAATCGATTTTGTAGGTGCCTGGCAGCGCGGAGCTGACCTCAGCCCGATATCCACGGTTGGCCAGATGACGAGTCAGTGCCTTATGCTCGTCCTCGTTCACTACCAATTGTGGAGCTTCGCAAATCAGCAGCGGTTCGCTCAAATGCGCCAAACCACTCATCCCACCTTGTTCGATCAGGCGTAGCAGCAGGTCAAACTCGAGCGCCCCGACGACATCACGGGAATACCCCCCCAACCCGACCATGGAGTCCCGACGAACCAGCCAGTGACGAGCCATAAGCGCAGGCGTGCTCTGCAGCAGGTCAAGGTTGAAACTCGGTCGGAAAGCGTGAGCCAGAGTACCGTCGGCTGCCCGGTGAATTTCGTCCATGGCGACTGCACGGCATTGCGGAGCATCAGCCAACTCTATTGACGCCTGGAGCAGGCCAGACCTTGTCAGAACATCCCCAGCCTTTATGAGGGTGACCCAGTCACAGCTGGACTGCCTGACACTCTGATTGATCTTGTCGACGTAGTTACCTTCGGTCACCTTGACGAAATGCAGGGTATTTTCCGGCGTTGTCACTGCTGCAGGCTCGGCAGTTGTGAAGATGATCACCTTGAAGCTGCGGCTGAATCCATTGATCAAACTGTCAAAAGTATTCTGCAACTTGAACACATCAGCTTCAAGATCGAGCAGTAGAATCCCGATCTGCGAGCCCGCCGGCTTGCGCGCCAGCTTCGTCGTCATCTTTTTCAATGCATCCGGTTCAGGGTCGCGAGCATCAAGCCAGTTGAGCAAGCGGCCTGAAGGCATATCATCCAGCAGCTTGCCGTTATCAAAACCACCCGCCAGCTTCAGGCGCTCACTCCATTGCTCGAGGCTCTGACGCTCCTCGGCCTCTGTGCCAGAGATGCTAAGCTCTTGAATAAGACTCTTCACAATTCCGGCGTTGAACGAGTAAAGCTCATAGGCTTGCCAGAGTCTGCTTTTTAGCGTCTCAGCGTCGGGGTTGTTCTGCGCCCGCGAGAGTTCAACCTGTTTAAGCAGCGAGCTTTCCAGCGACGCCAGATGACTACGTCCGGCCGGGATCAAGTGGATTAGAAACTCGATATCGGCCAGCAAGCTAAAAAATGCCGAATTGTAGAATGGCAACTCCACGAACTGGCGCGGCTCGAACAGCGGCTCCGGCCGATTCACGCCGATGTTCCATTTGGAACTGAACAATTTCTCGCTGGCCAGAAAGCTTTGTGTCTCCAGAGTTTCGGCCAGGGCGGCGAACCCTTGCAGCACTTGATTCGATGAAAGGACACTACCAGGCATGGAACTCAGAGTCAGGGCGAATTCTTCACGCTCAGCTTTGGACTTGGGATCGGTGTATTTCAATGCAGCGCGGATGCTCTGGTCCCGCAACAGCTCCTGGCCAGCGTCGCGAGCCGCGTGCAAAGCATAAGGAACCGGCAAAATACGTACATTGCCAGCAGCCGCCAGGTAATGCATATAGCCGATTTCATGCCAGCGGGCAGTGGTATCGGCGGGAACTTGGGCACACCAGGCTTGCATGCAAGAAGTTCGGGTCACGGCATTATCGAGCGCGGCCCCCTGCGCCATGAACATCGCCACTCGCTCATTTGGACTTTGTTCGAGATAGTCCTCACACACCTTTCGGTCACGACGGAAATAATTAACATGATTGACGTCGGCGCTGTACGTCAGGCTGTAGCCTTGGCAAGCGACGTATTGGTCATGTCTATCAAGGAACTCCACAGCCTCAAGCAAAGCGCCTTCAATCAGGAAGCTGTCGACGCAAGTCATGACCACCAGAGGTGTCGCTACATGCGTGAGAGCCGCACAGTTTATGAAGCTTGCACCGGACTGTTCAGCCGCTGGCATGTGCAGGTAGCGTACGTTCGATCCCGACTCAGCGACTTGTGCGTCGAATTCAGTGGACGTATCGACGACCGTGACCGCAAACGGAAAATCAGCATAATACTTTATGGCGCGACGCAACGAATCCGGCTGTTCGTGGGCGATTAAAACGACGGTCAAACGCTCGTCAAACGGATTACCAGCCTTCTTCCCGACATTGCTCTGCATAATTCTTCCTATTGTGACCCAATGGCATGATCTGCTTCGTGAGCAGCCTGCGACGTATTTTCGGCGATTAGTCCAGCAGCCAGCCATTAACCCAGTATTGCAAATTTTCCCCGCGCAACATGAAGTCGCGCAGCACGGCCTCACGCAACTCATCACCCATACGATAACTGGCATCGGGATCGGACAAGTGCATTCGAATCGCCTGCAACCACTCCTGGGTACTGTTGGAATAGACGCGAGTACAAGGCAGATGCCCCCGGTATGCCTCTGTATCGGAACAGATCACCGGGTAACCGCAAGCGCCATACTCCAATAATCGCAGGTTACTCTTGCAGTCATTGAAGATGTGGAACTCCAGCGGCGCCAGCGCAAGGTCCAGATTCAGGCTTGCCAGCTTCGCCGGGTATGTCTCCAGGCTGATACCCGGGTGAAATTCATGAATGTAGGGTTTGAGTGAATCGGGACACATACCAAACAGCACCCACTCGACTTCGTCGGCCAGTTCGCGCACGACTTCGGCGATAACATCCAGGTCCCCCCGGTGACTGGTCCCCCCACCCCAGCCCACTCGCGGCTTGCTCGACGTACGACGTTTGCTGTGCAGGTTGCTCCACAGATGGGTTGCCAACATATTGGGCACGACTCGGATATCGCTGTGCATGCCTTTTAGTGCTTGAGCCAGGGGATAGGTAGACACGACAACCCGATCACACAAACCAATGCCAAGCCGCAAGTTCGCCTCGATATCCCGTGGCATTGTGCGGACATGATCATTCTTGGCTGGAACTTTGACGACGTAGTCATCCAGTTCAAAAATACGCATTGCCTGGGAATGGGCCTTTACAGTTCTAACGCTGGGAATCTTGACATCGGAATAGCAACCCTGGAAAACCACGACATCCGGTGATTGTCGCTGCAGCTCTACGATCGAAGGCGCGTCAAAGGCCGAGCGCCCCACTACACGGCCTGCTGCCTGCAACTCAAGGAACGGCTGGGTAACGCGGTAATGTCCCACGGCGCCAGTGTTTATCGCCAATGCCAGGATAGAAGGCTCACGCCGGCCACAAAACGGATCCCAACCAGAAATTCGCCCTGGATCCAGATTGAAACTCCGATCGCTGTCCAGTTTGAGGTTCTGATTGTAGGCAGGATCCTTGGCGATGACTGGCAGCCAGCGCTCATAAAAGCGTTGCTGCTCGCCTTCAACCCGGTCGGGAAAATTAACGGTGGCGGAACTCGCCAGTGGCTCGAGCCAGACAACGGTAGCATCAGGCGCCCATACCACCACATAACCGCTCTGACCGATCCTTAGACACAAATCGATGTCTTGAAGACCCTGACTGAAAGCGCCCGCATCCATCCCTTGCGCAGCGTCAAATATATTCTTGCGAACCATCATGCAATTACCGCTGACTGCACTCCAGTTTTGCGCTAATTGCAGCCTGTGCATGTAGCCCTGCTCATTGACGGGAGCATTCGAAAAAGGCTTACCGGCAAGCCCTTCCATACCCAGGACCATACCTGCATGGAGGATATGACCTCCCGCACTCAGTATTCTGCCCCCTACAACTCCGACCTCCGGACGTTGGGCATGATTGAGCAGGCTATTTAGCCAGGCCGGATCATGAATGATGATGTTCGGGCTGAGGAAGACCAGATAGTCGCCGCGGGCATGGCGGGCCGCATAGTTAAAAGTCGCAGCCTCATTGAGGCTGCCTTCGTATGCGAGCACTTGCAGCTTGTCACTTCCCAAAGCCCCCATCGCGGCAAGCCAATCTCTGGCTTCGCTGCTTTCGCTGGCCTTATCCACGATCAGAACTTCGTAATTCAAATACTCCGTCTTGCTCAACAGACTATCGACACAACGCTCGAGCGCTCTGAGCTGATCTTTGGTAGAAATTATGATTGAGACCAGTGGCTGCTCCGCGTGCAGGTACTGCACCTCGTTAAGCAGTTGCATTTGACTGTGATGAATCAAATGTTCAATGCCAATACGCTGCAGATGCGCTGAAAGCACTGGTTCGCTTTGCTCGATCACATCTGGCAAAGACAGCCAGTCGGCATAGGAAAAACTGGACTCAACCAGTATTTCCGCAATGTGTTCCACCCCTTGAGGCCCCTTACTCTCCACCAGACGCCAAAGTGCATCATGAGGGGAAAGCTCCCGGTATTCTGGGTTGAAGCCGTCTATTTCCAGCACCGACTGACGGTCAAACGCCAAAGCACGGCCAACGTAAGGATAACCACGCAACAAGTCGAGATTGAAATCGGGTTTGAAAACCGATTCCACCGACTCATCTTCATCCAGAGCGCCCTCATCGCTGTATACACAAACCAGCTGCGGCATGTGAACGATACGCTCGGCCAGAATCATCAACGCCGGTGACCTGAGCCGATCACCCGCACGCAGCAGATAAAACCAGTCTGCATTTTCCAGCGTCGGTAGGACGTCATTGAGCTGTCGCGCCCAGTTGGGCTCAAGTGGAAACTGCACAACGTCGATGCTTGCGCCATTGACGGCATTGCTCAGCAGCACGACAGCTTCGACGGCGTAGTCCTGGCTGGCAATGCTTTGCAGTGTCAGATCGAGCAGGTAAGCGTCGTTCTGGACATCAATGACCACCGTCACAATACGCGGGCGTCGGGTCCATGAGGCAGCCCGACGTTTATTGAGTTGTTTCTGCTGGGGGCTGAACTGCCTGCATGCGAGCCATTGAGCATACAGCTGAAGAAAACTTTCGCTTTCGGTGCCGACGCGGCTGTTCAACACACCCTGACGGTCGGCCATCACCGCGTAAAGGTGGAACTCCTCCCACTCAACCTCTTGGTCCTCTACGTTCACACCACGCTTTTTATGACGGACCCAACCAGCCAGAGGGGCGCTCTCGCAGATACGGGCGGCCAGCATCGACCGGATCCATCCCCATTCCTGGCTGGTTTTTGCATAGATACCGGGCTGATTGGTAAAACGCCCGGGATGCATGCGTTCAGTACTTTCTATGCTAATGAGTTCAATCAGATTGCCCCGGCGGAGCAAGCAGATAAATAAAGCAAAATCCAGCAGTGCGACAAACCCTTGGCCGTCCTGAGCCAGCGATGGCAAATACTCCAGAACATCGCTGCGGCGCATCAGAGCGCCACTGAAGCCACCGAGCAAATTACGCGGAGCCTTCTCGAACATCGCCAGTAAATCCGTACCTTTGTAGGCAGCGCTATATGGCGAAAAGCCAACGTTCGCCATGCGCAGGGGGAGTACATAGTCATTCATATCGACTATATGCCGCTTGGCAATTACCAGAGTTGCATCATCGTATTCCTGCAGCGTAATAGTCTGCTGGTTGATGCAGCTCGGCGCAATCCAGTCATCGTCACAGAGAAACTTGATGAACTCGCCCTGCGCCTCTTCCAGGCAGCGCAGGAAGTTGCGCTGCAGCCCTAGACGCTGAACATTGGCCACATAACGGCAATTAACCGGGGACGGTAGCAGTTCGTCGTAGATCGATTTGATCTCACCTGTTGCGCAGTCGTCGCAAACGATAATTTCGAGATTTTCATAGGTCTGATCGAGAGCGCTCTGCAACGCTACACGGAAGAAGAGCGGGTTTAAGGCAGGGATGACAATGCTGACAAGGGGAGATGAATTCACAGTGCGGACTCACGAGCGGAGAAGAACCAGCCAGTCGACTGGTTCTCCGCTCCGCTGAAAAAAAAACGGTCAATGCGCGTACGCTAGCGTTTTTACAGCTGGCTGAACAGATTCAACTTGGATAGCTGCGTAAAGACGGTCTGCGACGCCTGCAGCATAGTTTGCTGCAGCGTCAGACGCGTGGTGGCTTCAACCAGATCCGAGTTGACGATCTTGCCCGACTCCAATTCGTTGTTGCCCATAAGCAACTCGTTGGTAGTGCCTTGAGCGTCTGCAGCGACTAGATTCGCGCCACCAATGGATCGCGCCGTCGAAGCGGTCTCGATGTTATTGGTGATGTTGCCCAGAGCAGCGGTCAAGGCCGCATTGATCCCCTGCGCAACAGTCACATCCCCGTTGCTGGGGGTAGACATCGCTTTGATTGCTGCTGACAAGGTATTGAGTACGTTCTGAGTCTGATGATTGCCAGCTTGAACCGTATAAACGTCGCCGTCGGCAGGGGGGTTGCCGGCCATAGTGAACTCGACACCTGCAGCTTTCACTACCGCACCGGAGATAGTGCCGGTGCCGACCCTGGTGTCGCCCGTGTTATAGGGAGCATTGTAAAGCTCATAGCCATCGGTGGACGAATAACGCAGGGTCACTGCCGGGTTGGTCGGGTCATTAAATGTATCGCCGTCGGCTGGGGTACCTGGCACAGTGAATTTATTCGCGCCCGCACTTACCAAAGTGCTAGTCGCCACTGCTGCGCCTGTGGCAACTGGAGTATTACCTACAGCGTACGGTGAAGCATAAAGCTCATAACCATTGGTGCCGGAGTATCGAAGCGTCGCACCGCTATTGGGAAAGGTATTGTTGAAAGCGGTTTTATCAGCTGCGCTCGAGCCAATCTCCGACTTGCTGATGGTGGTCGATGAGACGTTACCCGGGCTACGCGAGGTAGTGATGCTATCCAGCGTGGACGCTACTGTGTAGGTGCGCGTCGGAACCGTCAGCGCCGCAGTCGCCGCCGCTGGCGAGGCCTTATCGGTCGCGGACAAATTGATGTTCAGGTTCATCTCGATGCCGCGGAACGTAAACGACTGGGTATCGCTTTTGCTGTAATCGAAGACCCCTGCGGTCGACGCCTGGGAAGTTACATCGTTACCACCTTTGTCAGTGATCTTGAACTGCGTACCACTGGTGAAGCTGATCGAATAAGGCTCGCCACCCTGGAAGGCGTCGTTGTAGGAATTGATCGACTTCAAAAACCCGCCGGAAAGCGCAACTTTGCCGTCGCTCGGCCCGCTGGTCAACGTCGAGGAAGTACGTACGGAACCCGCCGACTTCTCGAAAGCTTCAAACCCGGTAACATTACTCGGTAACTTCAGGCCGTCACCGACGGCGAGATCAATCGTGGTCTGGTCGCCGGCATAGCTGTAGGTTCCGTCGGAATTCAGCATGTAAGGCGGAGTCGATGATTTGCTTCCGGAAAAGATGTACTGCCCGTTGGAATCTTGGGTGTTCATCAACCCCAGAATCTGGCTCTGCAGCTGTTTGAGCTCACCAGCAGTGGAAATACGGTCAGCTTCGGTGTAGGAGCCATTACCCCCTTTGACGATCAACTCGCGGGCGGCCTGCATCGAAGAAATGATGCTGTCCAGCGCCGTCTCACTGTTCGAGGTGTTGGTGTTGATCACGCTGATGTTCGATTTGTACTGCGTCAGCATTGAGTTCTGCTGAGCCAGTTGCAGAACACGTGCAGCGCCAACAGGATCATCGCTCGATGTATTGAGCTTGATACCGCTGGAAACTTCCTCGCCAGTCTTGACCACGTTGGCGTAGCTACGCTGATAATTCTGGGTCGAAACTTCGTAAAACTGTGTAGTGGAAATACGCATGATTTACGACTCCTAAATACTGTTGATCAGCGTGCTGAAAATGGATTGAGCCGCCTTGATAATTTGCGAAGACGCGGTGTAGTACTGCTGATACTTGATCAGATTGGCAGCCTCTTCATCCAGCGACACGCCTGACACCGAATCGCGCGCAGACTTCGCCTGGGTCACCACGGCGGCAGTAGCCGTCACGTCGCTTTTGGCCTGGCTGGCAAGAGTGCCCACAGAAGAAACCAGATCGCCATACGCACCAGACAGGCTGGTGCCTACCCCGCCATTGGTGACGCCGACGGTCTTGGCGGTTTGTAAAGCAACGGCAGCCGTTGCATTTCGGTTGTCCGCAGAGCCTGCGCCGGTCATGCCGATGCTGAAGGTGTCGTTCGCTTGCGGGGTCCCGGAGATGGTCATCTCGACAGTCAATGCCGTTTGACTGTTCGGCGTCGTGCTTTTGTCCGTATAACCCACATTGAGCTTGATCGAGTTAGTCTGGCCCTGAATGATGGTGCCGGTGATGGCGTTACCACTCTGGTCCAACACAGGATCGCCCGAGGCATTGAGCAACGAATAGCTCTGGACACCACCGGTGGCAGCGCCCATGACCAGACGCATCGGCGTTGAACCTTTGATCGCATTCTGCCAATCGTTCAGTTTGGTCGTGTTGTAGATATCCGGTGCACTGGTAATCGTCGGCTGGGTGAACCCACCGGTGCCGCTGTTACCGGCGCCCGCAGTGGCAGTCAGGGGCGCTGCTGCAGCAATGTCTTTCGGGTCGGTCAAGGCCACCGCAATGCCAGACGCACCGTTACCTGCCGGTGAGACTTTGAACCTGTCACCGGCGGCTAACGTAGAGGGAAGAGGGTCATGAAGGCTCATCTTGAAGCCATCAAACTCTTTGGGCGGGTTATCACTCAACGCCCCCGTGCCCACGAGGTCACCATTAGGCAGACGACGCATGGTGTAACTGTCGCCGTCGGAACCGATAGTGACTTCGTAATCGTCGGCTGTCAGCGCGCTGGAATTGGAGATGGTCACGTCCAGGTTGCCGGAGCCTGGAGAGTTGGTGGATGCTCCAATACTGCGTTGACTGATCAACGCAGCGCTGTTGATGTTGTTGAACAGCGCCGAACCGGGATTGCCCTTGCTGTCGATGCCTTGGCTGAGCTGACTGTTGATCTTGTCGGCCAGCACGATGGCAACCCGCCCAAGCTCGTTGCCCGCCGGGGTCAATACTTCCGAACGATAACGCAGCAGCCCACCGATGGACCCGCCGGAAAGAACCGACGTCACGTCGGTGGTAGTGTGCCCATAGGCAATCTGCAGGCTGTACTGCAGCGGATCTGCCTTGCTTGGCGTCGCCGTCATTTGGTAAGAGGTTCCGGCGCTGACCAGCGACTGCCCTGTACCGGTATAAACGTCGTAATTGCCGTTGCTCTCAATGACCTTCACGCCTACCAGCTGATTGAGCTGGCGAACCGCTTCACCGCGCGAGTCGAGCAAGCTGTTGGGCGATGTATTGCCGGCAGAGGCCTGGGCAATCTGCTTGTTCAGGCTGGCAATCGTCGTCGTCAGCTCATTGACCTGAGACGTAAAGCTATCTAGCTGAGCATTGACGTTTTCGTTTTGCGAGGACAGCTGCCCAGCCACCGAATTAAATCGGGCAGCCAGGGCATTGGCTTGGGTCAGGAATGCGGAACGCTCGGCAGACTGCGTCGGGCTCCTCCCAATAGCCTGCAAGTCAGTGAAGAACTTCGACAGCTGCGCCGCCACGCCGGTCGTTGTGTCAGAGAGCAATGTATCGGTCTTGCCGGCTTGCCCGGAATAGGCGACCGCATCAGCGCTAAGCGCGGTGCTGGATTGCAACTGGGCATCGAGATAGCTGTTATAGATGCGGCGCACATCGGAGAGCGTCGTGCCCGTGCCGATGAAGCCAACACCCAGGCCGATATTGCGCTGTGCCGATGCAGTAGTCATCACCTGCTGACGAGAATAACCGGCGGTATCCACGTTGGCCGTGTTGTTACCGATGGTATTGATCGCAGCGCTGCTGGCGTTAATCCCGGACAACCCAATTGATAGCAGTGACATGATTAAAACCTTATAAAGTCGTGGAAGAGCCAGCGGCGGCGGCGTAGTTCTGGTAACTCTTCATCTGTTTTGCAATCTGCGAAATCTTGCTGGCATAGTCCGGGTCAGTGGCGTATCCGGCCTTCTGCAATTCTTTTACAAACTGCTCTGGGTTATCGGCCGAATTCACGACTTCTTTATAGCGATTGTTGTTCTGCAACAGGCTGACAAGGTCATGGAAGCTGTCGGCGTAGGAGTCGTATGAGCGGAAGTCCGCCGTCTCCTTGACCATTTTGCCCTCACGAAACTCGCTGGTAATCGCCCGTGCCTGACCGCCATTCCAATTACCGGTGGCCTTGATGCCAAACAGGTTGTGGCTGCTGCTGCCATCTTGCTGACGCATGATCGATTTGCCCCAGCCGGTTTCCAGCGCGGCCTGAGCCACCAGCACCGAAGGATCGACGCCGATACGGGCGGCCGCGTCCTTGGCCAGCGGCAACATGGTCGCCATGAACTCGTCGGAATTGCTGAACGCTTTCTTGCCTGGCGCCAGCGGCGGCTGCGCCATGCTGCGCACGTACTGCTGCGTGGCGGGCGCCAGGTTCGGGTCCATGGTCCAGTCGCCGTTGCTGCCATTGGTTGCCGTCGACGCTGTCGCGGCGGTGCGCGCGGTCGGCGACAGGACATTGGCGGCGGCCGGCACAATGCCCGCCAGCAAGCGATCGGTGAGTTTGCTTGGCAACGAAAGACGTCGCGAGTTAAGCGCTGCCATATCGTTGCGCCCTTCCACACCGGCATGAGCAGCCGCCGCAGCGTCGCCGGCAGCCGAACGCGTCGCCCACAGCGGACGCTGATAAACGCCGGTGGCGGTGGCAGTAGTAGCGGTTTTCGTATCAGTAACCGGCGTTTCAGTGCCAGCCGCTGCGGTTTGCATATTCTTAGTCTTGGACAGCTGACGCATCAGCACATCCTGCAGGCCGATACCGTTGCCCTTGCTGGACATGGTCACGGCCAGCTGCTGGTCGTACATTTCCTGATACTGCCGGGTTGCCGGCGTATTCATCGGGTTGTCTTTGGCCAGCACTTCGTTGGCCTGGCGCATCCCCTTGAGCATCTGGCTGACGAACAGCGACTCGAACTCCTGCGCGACCTTCTTCAGGTTGGCGTCGCTGTTCTTGTCGCCATTCTTCAAGGCGCTCAACCGATTGAGGTCAGTGTAAGCCCCCGAATCCATGCTTGAAGGAACCGCGCTCTTAGGCATATCCATGGACAACTTCCTCAGATCACGATCAGGTCGGCTTGCAACGCGCCGGCCTGTTTGAGTGCTTCAAGGATCGCCATCAAGTCGCCCGGGGCTGCGCCCACCTGGTTAACAGCGCGCACAATCTCATCCAGCGTGGTGCCAGGGCCGAACTTGAACATCGGGTGCAGTTCCTGGGCAGCGTTGACTCGGGAGCGAGGCACTACTGCCGTCTGCCCACCGGACAACGCACCCGGCTGGCTGACAATCGGGTCTTCGGTGATGGTCACGGTCAGGCTGCCGTGAGTCACAGCGGCAGGTGAAACCTTGACGTTCTGGCCGATCACGATGGTGCCGGTACGGGAGTTGATGATGACCTTTGCCGCAGTCTGGCCCGGATCGATTTCGAGGTTTTCCAGCACCGACAGATAGTCGACGCGCTGCCCCGGATCCAGTGGCGCGGTGACTCGCACCGAACCACCGTCCAGTGCCTGAGCCACGCCCGGGCCGAGCAGATCGTTGATCTTGTCCACTACGCGCTTGGCAGTGGTGAAGTCCGAGCGGTTGAGGTTCAACGTCAGCGTGTTGCCCTGGTTGAAACCGCTCGGCACGGCACGTTCCACCGACGCACCACCAGGGATACGACCGGAAGACGGAACGTTGACGGTGATCTTCGAACCGTCGCGACCTTCGGCGTCGAAACCGCCCACCACCAAGTTGCCCTGGGCGATGGCGTAGACGTTGCCGTCGACACCTTTCATGGGCGTCATGAGCAACGCGCCGCCACGCAGGCTCTTGGAGTTACCGATCGAGGACACGGTGATGTCCACGGTCTGACCTGGTTTTGCGAACGCTGGCAAGTCAGCGTACACCGCCACTGCCGCGACGTTTTTCAACTGAACAGTGCCGGAGCCGGTCGGCACCTTGATGCCGAACTGGGCCAGCATGTTGTTGAAGGTCTGCAAGGTAAACGGAGTCTGTGTGGTCTGGTCGCCCGTACCGTTGAGCCCCACCACCAGACCGTAGCCGATCAATTGGTTGGCCCGCACGCCGGAAATACTGGCGATGTCCTTCAGACGCTCGGCGTGTGCGCCAAACGCGGTGGACAACAGCAGTGCCGCCGCTATCAGTTGCTTGAGCTTGATCATGTCTATCCCGCTATCAGAAAGGGAACAACGGGCTGAGGAAGAACCGATCAAACCAGCCTGGCTGGCTGGAGTCGGCAAATGCACCAGTACCTGAATACGTAATGCGCGCATCGGCCACACGGGTGGACGAAACGGTGTTATCGGTAGCGATGTCATCGGCACGAACCAGACCCGCGATGCGCACCAGTTCGTCGCCGGTGTTAAGCGTCATCCACTTCTCGCCGCGGACCGCGAGAATGCCGTTGGGCATCACATCAGCAACCGTTACGGTGACCGAACCGGTCAAACTGTTGCTCTGCGCGGCCTTGCCGTCACCGGAGCTGTTGCGTGAGCCGTCGTAACCAGCGCCGAGACTCAGGTCATTGCCGCCGATCGGGTTGTTAGTGGTCAGACCCGAGCCGAACAGCGAGGTGAGGCCAATGTTCGCGGAGCTGTTCTTTTTGATCGCCGAAGTCGCCGCCTTGCTGGCTGCCATCCGCTCGGAAAGCGTGATGGTGATGATGTCACCGACCCGGAATGCCTTGCGATCGCCATACAGATTCTGTTCGAAACCCGCCTGATAGATCGAGCCGTTGTTCGCCGCTGCGGGCAACGGCGTGCGCGGCATCACCGGCGCGTAATAAGGGTCATTAGGCTTGGCGGAAGGCGCGACACAGCCAGTCAACAGCGCTGCCCCACACAGGGCAGTGACCAACACAGAAAACCGCAGAACAGGAAGCCGTTTCATGACACTTAAAACCTCGCGGTGTAGCAGGCGCTTATGAGGCGCCTCATCAGATTGAGCGGGTGCAGCAACAGATCAAACAGGACGATCAGCGTGTTACAGGTTCTGCGTCAGGTTTTGCAGCATCTGGTCAGCGGTGGAGATCACTTTGGAGTTCATCTCGTAGGCGCGCTGAGTGGTGATCATGTTGACCAGCTCTTCAACCGTGCTCACGTTGGAAGCTTCCAGGGTGTTCTGCAGCGTGGTACCCAGACCGTTCAGACCTGGCGTGCCGACCTGCGGAGCGCCGCTGGAAGCGGTTTCCAGGAACAGGTTGCCACCGATGGCCTGCAAGCCGGCCGGGTTGATGAAGTCGGAAGTCTGAATGTTGCCGATGATCTGCGGCGTGGCCGTGGCACCTGCCAGCGTGACCGACACCGTACCGTCCTGACCGACCGTGAAGGTCTGGGCATTCTGTGGCACGACAATGGCCGGCTCGAGGGCATAACCATTGGCCGTCACGATCTGACCGTTGGAATCCAGGTGGAAGGTACCGTCGCGAGAGTAAGCGATGGTGCCGTCCGGTTGCATGACCTGGAAGAAACCCCGACCGTTGACCGCGAGGTCGAGGGGGTTCGAGGTGGTTTCCAGGCTACCGGCAGTAAAGTTCTTCTGCGTGCCAACGATGCGCACACCGGTACCCAGTTGCAGACCGGACGGCAATTCGCTGTCCTGTGTCGACTGTGCACCCGGCTGACGCTTGATCTGATACAGCAAGTCCTGGAATTCGGCGCGATCACTTTTAAAGCCGGTGGTCGATACGTTGGCCAGGTTGTTGGAGATCGTCGTCAGGTTCATGTCCTGAGCGGCGAGACCGGTTTTGGCGACATATAGTGCAGGAATCATTGGTTCTCTCCTCGTGCGTCGAGTTACCGACGCAAGCTGTCAATAGTTAGCCCATCTGCAAGATGCGCGCCGCAGACTCATCATTGGTCTCGGCGGTTTTCATCATCTTGACGTGCAATTCAAATTGGCGGGACAGGGTCAGTACGGAAGTCATCTCTTCCACGGCGCTGACGTTGCTGGCCTGCAGGAAGCCGGACTCGACCTGAACCGTCGCATCTGCCGGGGCAGCGGCGCCGCTCTTGAGGTGAATCAAACCGTCAGGGCCTTTCTCCATGGACTTGATGTCCGGGTTGACCAGCTTGATGCGGTCTACCTGAGCCATGACCTGAGCGCTTTCACCCAGCGAACGAACGCTGATGGTTCCGTCGGCACCGATCTCGATCTGCTGCTGAGGCGGCACGGCAATCGGCCCACCATTGCCCATGACCGGCAAACCATTGCCAGCCCGCAACACACCCAGTGCATCGATATTCATGCCGGCACTGCGGGTATAAGCTTCACCGCCATCGGGGGTCTGGACCGCAATCCAGCCATCACCCTTGACGGAAATATCCAGATCGCGACCGGTCGCGACCATCGCGCCGCCACTGAAGTCAGTACCGGGACGCTCGCTCATGGCATAGGCACGCGAAGGCTGAACCTCGCCAAATACCGGCATCGAACGCGCCTGCTCCAGGTCACGCATGAACCCATTGGTCGTGACGTTCGCCAGGTTGTTGGCATGCGCCTTTTGCGCAACGGCGTTCTCAGATGCACCGCTCATGGCGACGTAAAGCAACTTATCCACAGTCATCCTCCTCTGACAGACGCTTGCCGCCTGTAGCTGTTCTGAGAGGGATAAAGCAATTTCCGGTCCAACTTGTCAGGTTTTATACAAAGCACTGATTTGGCAGTAAAAACGGGCACAGTCGGTTCACACAGGATGCCGCGCGAAAAGAATGTGGCGGCGGACTGCCACATTTCGCCGGACTGACGTGAACCACCGCCAAAAAAACTTCATTGCAAGAGAAATGAGCTCAGCGACTGAAATTGCCATTCATAAAACACAGGCCGGTGATAGTCTTGCAGGCAACGTGAACGCCCATGGAATCTAGCGGTGAAAGCACTTGCAAGCCTCCTGCCGATAGTGGCAGCGTCTGTGATCCTGGTTTCGGCAACCAGCCAGGCCGCACCCGCCCGCTATTACAAATGGCAAGGCGTGGATCGTATCGTCTGCGCCCAGACGAGCCCCGGAGAGGGGTGGAAACGTTTGAAGGGTTTTTTTGTTAAATCCGATTGTTCGATTTGAATCTACCAACGGTTGACACCGCGCTTTCGCGCAGCAAACTCAGGATCTGTAGGAGTGAGCTTGCTCGCGATAGCGTCAGCTCAGATGATAAATTCGTCGACCAAGAGACCGAATCGCGAGCAAGCTCACTCCTACAGATCAGCAGAAATCACGTCGACTGAATCAACGTCTGCATCAATGTCACCTCGGTAGAAATGGCCTTCGAATTGGCCTGATACGCCGTTTGCGCCTGGATCAGTTCAAGCAACTCATCCGCCAGCACGACGTTCGAGGCTTCCAACGTCCCACTCAGCACGCTACCCAACATCCCCGATCCGCCAGTACCGAAATTGGCGACTCCCGAGGCGAGGGTTTCTCCCCAGCGGGTATCGCTGCGAGGTTCCAGCCCTTGCTCGTTGGCAAAACTCGCCAGCATCAGTTGCCCGATATTCCGGTACAAACCGTTGTTGAATCCGGCACGCAACAAGCCATCGCGCCCCACGCTAAAGCTGCTCAACTCCCCCGCCGCATGTCCGTCGCCAAATTGCGAAGTGCGCGAGGTCGGCGCATTGAATTGCGCGACCTTGCTGAAGTCGATGGCGATGCCCTCATCACTGGCGTTGGTACCATTGGATATCCAGGTCTCCTGGCGCGTACCTTTGTCCCGGACCGTTGCCGGGACCCAGCTCGTCAATTGCAGGGAATTACCATCTTGGACCTCCAACCCAGGCGATCCCGTCAGAGACCTGAGCGATCCGTTGCCGTTGAAGACCAGACGCGCCGTCAAGGGCGCGGCGGATTCAGGCATGGAAGGATTTCGGTCGTTGACCAGCACGTGCATCTGCCAACTGTTGTTCCCCTCCTTGACGAAATAACGCTTCAACTCGTGCTGGTTACCCTGACTGTCAAACAACGCGTTGGAGAACACCACACTGTAGGTCGCCGGGTCCGCAGGGTTGAACGGGGGCAAAGAGCGCACCATGACCGGATCGGCGCTATCCAGCGCACTGCCCGCGCCATCTTCAAGGGATAACGAAACGTCACCGCCGCTGGCCGCACCATTGGCAACCCACTTGTTTCCAGACTGCATCGCGGGCACCCAACCACCTAGGCCCAATTCGGTATTGGACACCTTCTTCAGGTTCTGGCTGGTGGCGGAATAGCGCACGGTGCCATCAGCAGCTTTATCCAGCGTTACATGCAGCGGACTTGAGCTTCCGGGGTCAATCGGGTTTCGACCATCAATCAATACGTACATGGACCATTGATTATCGTCAGTCTTGACGAAGTACTGTTTCAGCTCATGATCCGTCGCGGCAACGGAGCCCACCGCCTGATCCTGGATGGTCCGGCTTGTCATGCGGGTATAGGTGGCAGGGTTATCCGGGTTGAATGAGGGCAACTGCGCAAGGGAGGCGCGGGAAGCATCCAGATTGAAAGTGTCCGAAATACGCGTGGTGGATTTCGGTGCCATATTGGAGGTATCAATTTTCATGTCCATTCGCACCCCGGCCATGACCTCGCCCTTGTCGTTCACCCCATAGCCCTGAAGGCGCCCGCCTTCACTGTCCACAACGAAGTCCTCGGCATCCTTCTGAAAGGCACCGGCCCGGGTGTACGCCAAAGAACCACGGTCACTGACAACAAAAAAACCACCGCCCTGGATACGCATATCCAGCGGTCTGCCATGCGTGGTGATGCTGGTGCCCTCATTGAAGTTCTGCGTCACATTGGCCAGGCGAACCCCGCTGCCGATTGTATGCCCACCCGTACCCAGATGATTGGCCGGATACAAGGCCGCAAAATCAGTACGCGAGGACTTGAAACCAACTGTTCCCACGTTGGCGATATTATTCCCTGCATTCTCCAGTCTTTTATTGGCGGCGTGAATCCCACTGATAGAAACATTGAACGACATCTAAAACTCCCTACCGAAAACGGTATTGGTTAAGGAGTTTTTATTCTCACACTATGTTGCGTAGGAAATTTCCAAGACGGTTGAGAGGCACTTCCGTAACTTCGAAAACCAAAAAGACATCGATAGTTTGTTAATCAAAAACCATAAAAAAAGCCCCTTCGAAAAGGGGCTTTTGTGCAGCCTGAACAGCAACCTTTATCAGGTCATCTGAATAGTGGTCTGCATGATGGTCGATTGCGTCGAGATCGTCTTCGCATTCGCCTGATAGTTGCTTTGTGCCTTGATCAGGTTAACCAGTTCACCGGTCAGATCAACGTTGGAATCTTCCAGTGCCTGACCCGTGATGTAGCCCAAGGTCCCAGACTCAGGAGCGCCACTTACCGGCACACCAGAGGCGAAGGTTTCGCGCCAGTTGGTGCCGCCCGCCGGGGCCAGGCCCTGGACGTTGGCGAAGTTAGTAAGCGACACCTGGCCAATCACCTGGGATTTACCGTTGGTGTAGGTGGCGAACAGGTTACCGGTGGCATCAACGCTCATGCTGCTGAGTTGGCCAGTGGCGTAACCATCCTGATCCTGAGCGATCAAGCCAGAAACCGAAGCGGTCTGAGTGGTCGACAGCATATTGAGCTTGATAGGAGAGCTGGTGGCGCCGTTCGATTCCCACTTCGCGGTAGTGCCAGTGCCTGTTTTCACGGCCGGTACCCAGCCGGTGATGTTGAAGGTGCCGCTAGCTGCATCAAACTTGATGTTGGCACCGTCGGTAGGTGGAGCACCGGTTGCTGGAGCAACAGGGGCGGTCACTATAAGGGAGCCATTGGAGTCAAAGGACAGATCAACCTTGTCTGCAGTTACATCGACCACGTCAGGCGTTTTGGTCGCAGGATCACTGATATTACGACCATCAACCAACGAATACATTGACCAGGTATTGGTGCCCGTCTTGACGAAATACTGATCCAGCGTATGCGCATTACCCTGAGTATCGTAGATAGGGGTGCTGTATTTCATGTTGTAGCTTTTAGTGTCGGTCGGATCAAAAGTCGCAACGGTCGGCAAAGCAGTCGTGGAGTTGAGGTTTGCCTTATTGGTGATCAGCGTTGTCGCCCTAGGCTCAAGGTTCGAAGAGTCGACCCGCAGGTTATTCAAAGCACCGGTTACTACAGCACCATTGGCATCAACGTTGTAACCCTGCAGATTCTGACCGGCACTGTTGACGACAAAGCCTTCTTTATCAGTGTGGAAAGCACCGGCACGGGTATAAAGCTTCTCGCCGTTGTTGCTGAGCATGAAGAAGCCATTGCCGTTGATTGCCAGATCCAGGCTGTTAGCCGTACCGGTGGTCAGCGTGCCTTGGGTAAACTGCTGGGAAACTGCAGCCGTGCTCACACCGCTGCCGACGTTGGTCTGCCCGGAAGTACCGCGAATAGACTGCGCATATTGGTCCGCGAACTCAGCACGAGAAGACTTAAAGCCGGTGGTCGCGACGTTGGCAATGTTGTTGCCGGTAACGTCCAGGCTTTTATTTGCAGCATAGAGCCCACTAAGACCGATATTGAATGACATGTAACACTCCTTCGCCGTCGAGTCGGCTCTAAATTCCGATAGTTTGTACTGCGGACAAGGCGATGGACTGACCGCCCGCCAGATTAAGCGTCATAGCCCCGCCATTCACCCCGGTCGTCACGCTGTTGACCGTTGCAGGCAGATAAGTCGCCAGGTTGGTGGGGGTGCCATCCAGCGTGCCACTGGCAACGAAGCTGTAATTGCCCGACGCCACGGCTTCACCTTCATCATTCTTGCCATCCCAGGTAAAGGCGGCGTTGCCGGCACTCTGGCGGCCCAGATCGACGGTTTTGACCACATTCATGGCCGAGTCGTAGATTTTCACCGTCGTTAGAGAGCTGGTAGACGGAACCACTACGGTACCCGCCATGCCCTTGGTGGTATCAATGGAGGTCGACCCTGCGTTGACGATCACCGAACGGCCAACCAGCGAGGAAGCCTGCAATGCCTGCGACGACTGGTAGCTGGCAGCGATGGTATCCACGGTGGAGGTCAGGTTCTGCATGCTCTCCAGACTGCTGAACTGCGCCAGTTGAGCCACGAACTCCGAGTTATCCTGTGGATCGAGCGGGTTCTGGTTTTTCATCTGTGTAACCAGAAGCTGCAGGAACGCGTCCTTGCCCAGCGCGTCATTAGACTTGGTAGCAGTCGGCGTAGGGTTTTGCAGTTTGTTGATAAAATTCGCCGATACGTCGTTTTCAACAGCCATTGTGTTCGCCCCTTATCACTGACCCAGGGTCAATACTTTCTGCATCATGGTTTTGGCGGTATTCATGATTTCCGCGTTAGTCTGGAAAGACCGACTGGCAGAAATCATGTCGGCCATTTCTTCGACGACGTTCACATTCGGGTAGTAGACGTACCCGTTCTTGTCGGCGGAAGGATGATTGGGTTCGAAGCGCGCTTCGAGGTTCGAAGTGTCTTCGATGATGCCGTTAACCTGCACGCCCTGCCCTGCCTCGCCCTGTTCCTGGAACAGCGAACCGCCGCCCGTCTGGCTCTGCTGGAACACGGTGGCGAACACCGGGTGCCGCGCGCGATAGGTCTGGTCCATGCTCGAAGAGACGGTTTCGGCGTTGGCGATGTTACTGGCGGTGGTGTTCAATCGAGTGGTTTGAGCACTCATGCCGCTGCCGGCAATATTGAAAACGTTGGCTAGAGACATGAATTACTCTCCGCGGAGGGCTGCAACCAGCCCTTTGAATTTGCTGTTGAGCAAGGTGAAGCTGGCCTGAAAGCCCACGGCGTTTTCCGCGTAGTTGGCGCTTTCGACTTGAGCATCAACGGTGTTCTGGTCCAGAGAAGGAGCCGACGGTGTGCGATACAGCAAGCTGCCATCGGTATTGCCCACGCCCTCAGCTTCGATATGGCGGCTGTTGGTCTTGTTCAGCGCGAAAGTGCCGTTCTTGACCTTGTCGCTTTCAGCAGCCAACACCGATGAGAACTCCAGATCACGAGCCTTGTAATTCGGCGTATCGGCGTTAGTGATGTTGTTGGCCAACACCTCGGCACGCTGGGCGCGAAAGCTCAGGGCTTTTTCATGGATGCCTAACGCTTTATCGAAGTTGATGCTCATGTCGGGAAACCTTTGCCGGATGACCAGATAGTCGTAACTGGTTTTGCTTAGCAGAGACATAGCAAACCGCGTGCCACTTCTTGAAAAGCCATGTTTCAGGGGCTTTCAGGCAGGGGTGGCAAGGCGAATGCCAGAAAAGCGGCAATGGATTTCCGCTCAGGAGTAGGCAAGCGGCAAGGGAGGTGCCGTAAAGTTGCCAGTGTTGCCTAGGTGGCTCTCTGATTACCTGTGGGAGCGAGCTTGCTCGCGAAAGCTTTCTGTCTAACGCAAAACATCAGTGGATGCCCCGCCCTCTTCGCAAGCAAGCTTGCTCCCACAGAAATGATTTCCCGCAAAACTCCGCGCGGGTCAATTAAAAAACAAAAAAGAGACCCGAAGGTCCCTTTTATCTGAATCACTCAGCTTCATTTAGCCTGGTAAATAATCCCCGGGCTGCATTGCACCATCTGGTAGTGATCCGGCAAACCATTGAGGGCTTCGGACGCCCCCAGAAACAGGTAGCCGCCCGGCTTCAGCGTGCTATGGATGCGCAACAGGATGTCTTTTTTCACTTCCGCCGAAAAATAGATCAACACGTTGCGGCAGAACACGATGTCGAACTTGCCCAGACTGGCGTAGCTGTCCAACAAGTTGAAGGCCCGAAACTCGACGCGACTCTTGATCGGTGCCTTGACCGCCCAACGCCCCGGCGCTTTAACGTCGAAGTAACGCTGCAGACGATCCGGGGACAGGCCACGACCGATTGCCAGGCTGTCGTACTCACCTGATTTGCAGTTGGTCAGCATCAACCCGGACAGATCGGTTGCCACAATCTGCGCGCCACTCTTGAGCTGGCTCGGATTGCTGCGCTCGAACTCATCAATTGTCATCGACAGCGAATAAGGTTCCTGACCCGAGGAGCAGGCCGCTGACCAGATGCGCAGGCGTTGATTCGGAGCGGCCTTGATGGCTTCCGGCAAAACCTTGTTTTTCATGACTTCGAACGGATACGTATCGCGAAACCACAAGGTTTCGTTAGTCGTCATGGCATCCACCACCTGCTCACGCAAACCACTGCGCGGCTGGGTCTGGATGCGCTGAATCAGCTCGCCCAGGGTCTTGATACCCTGCTGCTCCATCAGCTTGTTAAGACGACTGGATACCAGGTACTGCTTGTTTTCACCCAAGAGGATGCCACAGGCTTTTTCCAGAAAGACCCGGAACTGCTCGAAATCCAAATTACCCGTAGCCAAAGTGCCGCCTCTCAAATCATATAAAACCACCAGGAGCGAGACGCTCCTAGCTGTTATCTGCCGCCTTGATTCTGTCCACGACTCTTGCCGCCAGGTCATCAGGCCTGAACTTGGCAAGGAAATCATCCGCACCAACTTTCTTCACCATAGCCTGATTGAACACGCCCGACAGGGAAGTATGCAAAACGATGTGCAGCTTTTGCATCCTTGGATCGTTGCGAATCTCGGAGGTCAGCGTGTAACCGTCCATTTCCGGCATCTCGATGTCGGAAATCATCATCAAAAACTCTTCTTCCGGCTTCTTGCCGTCCGCGACCAATTTCTTCAGGTAGTCCAACGCCTGACGCCCGTCGTTGAGTGCAACCACTTCAACGCCGACAGTCTGCAGGCAACGGCTAACCTGTTTACGCGCCACCGACGAATCATCAACGGTCAGAACCCTCAGGGAAACCGCCTTGTGATGGGTTGCCTCATCAATGACCCCCACAGACACCGCTTCGGACATCGGCGCCACTTCGGAAAGAATCTTCTCGACGTCGATGATTTCCACCAGCTGATTATCGACCCGCGTCACCGCCGTCAGGTAGTGATCACGACCCGTGCCCTTGGGTGGTGGATGAATCTCTTCCCAGTTCATGTTCACGATGCGCTCGACCGAGTGCACCAGAAATCCCTGAACCTTCGTGTTGTATTCAGTAATGATCACAAAGGCATGATCCAGCGACGTCTGCCCCGGCAAGCCTGTCGCCATGGCCAGATCGAGGATCGGGATGGTTCCACCGCGAATATTCGCCACGCCGCGCACAATCCGATTGGATTTAGGCATCACGGTGAGTTTGGGGCATTGCAGCACCTCTTTCACCTTGAATACGTTGATCCCATACAGTTGCTTGCCGTCAAGACGGAACAACAAGAGCTCAAGGCGATTCTGCCCAACCAACTGCGTGCGCTGGTTCACCGAATCCATTACACCGGCCATGCTCCGACTCCCCATTTCAAAGCAACCGATCACCGCAGCCTGAATCAGGTATGCGGCACGGGCCTTGCTATTTATACGTTATGAATACCAAAACGACATTTTCCCGACACCCGACAACACACACGTTCAGCCTGTGGAGCGCACTGATGTTGCTGTGTCTTTCAAGCATCACGGGATACAGCCGCGCCGAGAGTTTCACATTGCCTGAACAGCTTATCGGCGTCACGCAGGGGTTTCTTGAATTCACAGTTGAAGAGTATTTAGCAACGAGCCAAATCGAAGGCCGTTATGAAATCGAAGTCCGCCAGCTAGACCCTCGTATGCGCATGGCCTATTGCGACAAGGAATTGACAGCCAGCCTGCAAAGCCCGCGCCCCGTTGGCCGCGTCAGCGTCCGTGTGCGCTGTGAAGGCTCGTCGCCCTGGACGGTGTTCGTGCCTGCCGAGGTGCGGCTTTTTCGCAATGTAGTGACCGCCATTCGCCCGCTCAAGCGCGATGCAATCGTCAGCGAAGACGATGTGGCCATGCGCGAGAGAGATATCGGGCAACTGGGGCAAGGCTTTCTCTCCGCCATGGATCAGGCTGTAGGACAGAAAGTTCTCCGACCAACGGTCATCGATCAGATCATCGCGCCGACCTTCCTTGAGCAGCCGCAGATGGTTCATAAGGGCGACCAGGTGGTGATTACCGCACGCAGCGGGAGTATTTCCGTTCGGATGCCGGGTGAGGCCCTGTCCGACGGGGCTTTCAACGAGCAAATACGCGTCCGCAACCTGAATTCCAAACGTGTCATCAAGGCTTATATCACTGGCGCTGGTCAGGTGGAGGCGCCGATGTGAGCTGACAATCCACTGGCGGCAAACGCTTGTTTTTCCTAGACTGCGAAACAAGTCCATATAAGTGAGGTCAATTCTCCGGGCTCGTCACGTGGTTTTCACATTTATGGCTAAAGTTTCCCCGGATCTGGTCGAAACCATGGCAAGCGTCCAACTACCCAGAGGATTTTTATCATGGTCATTGATTTCAACAGGCTGAACAGCGCAACACCGGTGAGCGGTACAAACCGCACCGTTGGCGCCAAAGAAGCAGGAAAGACAGAGTCGTCGGCTGCGACCGACGCATTGGAAAAGACCGGTAGTGCGGGCGAGTCCGTTCACCTGAGCGGTGAGGCTCAACAGTTGCAAAAGATCACTGACAAGCTGAAAGACTTGCCAACCGTCAATAGCGCTCGTGTAGCCGAGTTGAAACAGGCAATTGCCGACGGCAGCTATCAAGTAGACAGCAACCGTGTCGCCAGCAAGATGCTTAATTTCGAAGCCCAACGCTAGCCCACTGCTCGCGCTGGAACTTCTGGACGCTTAAAAACCAGAGCATGCGATGCAAGATACTAATCTGCTGCAATTGATCACTGACGACATGGCCCCGGCCCAGCAATTGCTGGAGCTGCTCCGTGCCGAATCTCTCGCCCTTCACGGTCGCGACATGATCGAGATGGAACACATCCTGGCGCAGAAACAGGCGCTGGTGATTCTGCTTGAGCAGCATGGTCGCAAGCGCAGCCAGATACTCAGTGGCCTTGGCTTGAGTCCCGACCGCAAAGGTCTGCTGGAACTCGCCAAAAATTCGTCCCTGGGTGAGACACTGATCACCGCTGGTGATGAGCTGAGCGCGCTGATCGTTGAATGCCAGGCATTGAATGAGCAAAATGGCAGCTCGATCAAGATGCAGCAGATGGCTACCACCCATCAATTACAGATACTCACGGGTGACAGTCCGACGCTGTATGACAGCCGGGGTTCGACCTCTGGCCGGGCAAGACCACGTCCGTTAAGCCAAGCGTAACTTTCTGTATCAAGGCGCCTTGCATGCTGGCAAAATGCCTGCCATCGCGTTGCTGTCGTATTTTGCCTGGAGATGGAAAAAGTGAATGGCTCAAGCGCGGAAGATGCTCCGCAGCCCCCAAAGGTTCTCAATACTCCTTTGGAAATTGCCGCCAGCTTGCGGCTGCTTCTTGAAAGTCATGATCCCCTGATCATTACCTTTCATGAGCGTACCCAACGCTTTCAGAGCTACTTGATCGAAGTTGATCGCGATAGCAATGTCATTGCCTTGGACGAAATGATCCCGCGTGACGGCGAGAAATACCTGTCGAACGGCGAGGCCTACCGTGTCGAAGGTTTTCACGACGGCGTGCGTATCGCCTGGGAAAACAGCGGCGAAATGACCATCGTCGACGAGGACGGACAGCGCCTGTATCGCGGCGCAATGCCAGACGAGGTCATCTACCACCAGCGCCGCAATGCGTTTCGCGCCGCACTCAAGCTCGCCCAGCTGGTAAGCGTCGAGATGGGTGGCGATAAACTCAAATATCCCCTGGCCGGCAAACTGCTGGATATCTCCGCGACCGGCTGCAAGCTGCGTTTTGAGGGTGATCTGTCAGAGCGTATGCAGCTGGGCCAAGTGTATGAACGCTTCGTCGCCCAGCTGCCATTCGGCACCATGACCGCTCCGGTGGAACTGCGCTACCTGCACTTCGAAGAAAGGGTCAATACCACCTTCGCTGGCGTGCGCTTTCACAACATGAGCGGACTGGTCCAGCGTCAGGTTGAGCGCTTCGTCTACCAACTGCAGCGCGAAGCCCGTCGCTTTGACAAAGACGATGACTTCTGACAGTTGGCTGATGTGAAAAAGGCGATAACGCAGAAATGCGTGATCGCCTTTTTTGTTGGGCCCGGCCCTGTAAGGGCGCGCTTGCCCGCAAGCCGGTAGTCTAGCCAGCCATTTGCCGCATACGCTGATGTTTTTTGTGGGAGCGAGCTTGCTCGCGAAAGGGCCGGAATTGCCAGGAATCTCTTTAAACCTGCACACCGCCTTCGCGAGCAAGCTCGCTCCGACTCACCAGCGCCTGCCGTGCACCGCTGCGATGCTTCGGCGACGGGGCAGCACCTGCGTAGTAGCCCCGGTCAACGCAGCCTCTGGTTCTTGATATAAGCACCCGCTAGGGCGATGATTGCACCCATGCATAAAACTATCGATAAAATATTGGCAGAACTGATGGCGCGTGAGGGCTTGAGCCAGGTCCAGTTGTCGGCGCGGGCTAATGTCGGCCAGTCCACGATCTCCCGAATCCTCAAACCCAACGGCCCTAAAGGAATCAAGGAGCCGACGGATAAACAAGTTAGGCCCCTTGCTGACTTCTTTGGAATGACCACTGATCAATTGCGCGGTTTTGAGCCTTTTGAGGTCCAGGACGGCTCGCTCCGCGAGGAAAGGCCCTCTTCGACCACCGATGTAGTCAGGGACATGCTCGCCCGTGCCTCCAAGGTGCCCGAAAGTCTGAAGCAGAAAATCCTTGAAGTCGCTCAGCAGCCCGATGATGGAAAGACCAATGTCATAGTCGCCGACTTCTCGCGCCCTGGTAAGGTCGGCGATGAAGTGTGGATCGCTCACTACGACATCCGTGGCGCAATGGGTGGTGGCGAGGTCACTCACGATTACCCTGAAATGCTTCAAGACGTTCGCGTCAGCCCCTCACAACTCAGATCGATGGGTGTTGAGTTCGCCGAGCATTACCACCTGAAAATGATCACTGGCTGGGGGCAATCGATGTCCCCCACCATCAAGCATGGCGACCCTTTGCTGGTGAATATCAATATCCGCGAGTTCGTGGGCGATGGCATCTACCTGTTCTCTTACCAGGGGTTTGAGTACATCAAGCGCCTGCAAAAGAAAGGTAAGGACATGTACAAAATGCTGTCTGACAACACCCTGCATCCCCCGGAGGATATCTGGGCGGAAGAAACCTATATCCAGGCCAAGGTGCTGCTGGTGTGGAATTCGCAGTTGGTTTGAGTTAACGAATACCCTGCCCTCGAAAGCCCGGCCAAGCGCCGGGCTTTTTCATAGATCTCAGAAAGGCACCTCATCTTCTGAATCATCGACAGCTTCGGCATGCCGACCTTCCAACGCGACGGGCTCCCACCGCACGGTCACCGCACCATCATCCTCGAATGTCATCTCCAGCTCATCATTGGCTGACAAGACGCCCATCACCTCTTCCCACTCTCTATCGCCGTCCGTATCCAGTCGATGAATCGTCACCCAGCGCTGCACCTGCGCAACCGGATGATTGATCATTGACGACACCCGCAGCGCCAAACGCTCTACCCCGGACATCTCAACGCGTACTGCTGATTTAGCACTACTCATGCTTTTCCTCCTGATAACTGTATATCCATCCAGTAAAGGAGAATATCGGAGCTCGTAGGAAAAGTTAACCCTTGATGGCGGGAAGACTCGCTTATGCACCAAAGAAAAATAAATGCACCAATGCATTGACATATAAATTGCACTGATGCATATTTGATCCATCGCAGCGACACGCGCCGCTGCAACACACGACTGGTGAAGCCGCCAGATAGTCCGGGATCAACGACAGTGATACCCCAGCCCCGACAAGGGACCGACTGGAACTCACTCTTCTTCAAAACAGATCAAATTCAGCCGCCAACGCCAGTAGCGGGCAGCTGAGAACAAACAGACGCTTCGCTGACGCAGCCTGGCGACCGGCTGACTTGGCGCAAATCACACAAGGCATATGCAGATGTTGAAAGATTGCAGATGTGGACAGTGCAAAAGACTTCTTGCCCGAATGGGCGAGTACACCGAACTCCAGATCAAATGTTCCCGATGCGGGACGTTGAATCATGTGAGGGCCAAGAGCCCCGAGGTATCGCCTTTGAGCGATAAATCAATCCCGGCCAGATTGGCCGCGAACATTCCCTCATTTCAGGAGATTCACCATGGTTCATAAAATCATCGCTGTCAGCGCGGCATTTCTCGCCATTTCCGCAGGAGCAGCTCAATCGGCCTCCGCAGCAAACCTGCTAACAAACGGTAGCTTTGAGTCGCCTGGCTGCGCATCTAGTTGCGTTTTGAACACGCCGGCTCAAGCGAACGCCATCACTGGCTGGACAACATTCTTATCCGGTGCTGAATATTTCAATTTGCCAGCGCAAATTTCTGGCTCCTCTGCAGCTGACGGAGTCGATATCGTCGACCTGGCAAACAATATTTATAGAAACGGTGGTGGCCTTCAGCAGAATTTCGCGACAACGGTCGGGGCGCGCTACCGCCTAACCTTCAGCGCTGGGAACTCGAAGTACGCTGGTCGTGCCGGCACTGGCATCATTCAGGTCAAAGTCGCCGGCCAGTCCACCTCTTTCGAAACTCCAGTCGCGACCAGCTCAACCGTTGTCTGGGGCACAGTGACCTATGATTTCACCGCCAAGTCTGACCAGACGACCCTTTCCTTTTGGAATGAGCAAGATCCCTACAACTACTTTGCATTCATAGACAAGGTAAGCGTTGAGCGCTTGTAAGTCCCAGGCGGAGAGCAGCATTTGTCGCTCTTTTTTAAGGTTATGTCGACCTACAATCGGGTTCGGGGAATATCCGGGCGGAGATAAAACAGCGATGTAGTTCTAGAAACAAACGCTGGCAGCCGACGACCATTAAAATGGTGACTTTGCAGCCACCACTGATGAGGTTCTGAAGTTGGTTTACGCCGGTACTACTGGAGCGAAGTGTCGCGCTCGTCAAACTGACCAGCACGGGCCATGGATGACCTAGAGAGTAATTCTGACAGAGGCCTAGTGCCTAAATAGATCGCCTTTGAGCGACATGAAAGCGGAATCCTCCGCTACTAATCATTCGACTTAATAGGTGAACTTATGTCTGAAGTTAAAATTGGTAAAAACTTTCGCAACGTAGTGCCGCAAGGCATCGCGCAAATCGTTTCTCCTGCCGAAAACGGAAACGGACTCACTATCCGCACGTGCGCGAGCAACCCGCGAAACGGATTTGTGGGGCTGTACTGTTCCGAGACGGCTCCACTGGCAGCTGCTCCTGGCAACGCCAATCGCTTGATTTTTGCTGCTAACGGCAACACTCTGGAAGGATCGAGCTCAAGCGTATTCATGCCTTACCCTCTCTTCATTCCTGCCGGGCTGGGGCTTTGGGTTACGAGCGGGCCATTCAGTGGCTCGACCCCTACTGGGGGCGGAATCGCGCTCACGTGGGATTTCGTCGGCTAAGCCCTTAGTGAACGCTGGCCCTGCTGAAATGCAGGGCCTTCTTTAACCAATACTCGCTCCACCAATCCCTCGGAACCTCTGATCGTCACGCTCAACGAGGGCCTCTGCAGCGACTCGATATCGCATTGCCCGCTAACGTGGCGGGCGTTTTTATCCCTGTAGCTCAATGATCCCTGCCCAGCATTTTTTCTGGTTCACCACCGCATCGCTCTCGTAATGAGTGGCCCTTTTTTCTCCTGACTGACACCACCCCTTTTATTTCTGGAGCACCCAATGGAACCAGCGACTACCGCCGCAGGCGTACTGTTGGTGAAATACGGCGTAGCAACCGCTGGATTCGCCGGAGCAATTCTTTCCCTTACTTTTCTTCGAGGCCTCACACCTAAGCAGGCAACGGCCGCAGTGCTGACCGGCTTTTTGTCTGCACTGTTTACCACCTCACTGGTGGTGCAGTATTTCAAACTGCCGACTGATACCGATTCGCAAAATGGGGTGGCCTTTCTGATCGGCTTACTCGCGATGAATATCATCCCGGGGCTGAAAGCGATTGCAGCCTCGATCAGCTCGGTTCGAGGTTCTTAAATAACCGCCTGAATTGAAATGCCCTTCCAAGGAGCGCACGAGCATCGCGAGGCCGCGATGGCAGTGTGTCAGACAACCCGCTATCGCGTTGCTCGTGCACTCCTACAGAGGCAGCATCGCAGCCGGACGCCCCCACAGCCCGCCATCGTGCGGGCTTTTTCTGCCTGGAGAAACACATGCCGGTTACCGAAAAAGACCGCGATGTATTGGCCCGAACGCTGTGGGGCGAAGCTCGTGGTGAGGGATCAGCGGGTCAGATCGCCGTCGCCTGGGCGATCCGTAACCGTGTGGAGATGGATCTGCACAATGACGGCAAACCTGACTGGTGGGGCGAGGGTTATGCCGCCGTCTGCCAGACAGCCTGGCAGTTCAGCTGCTGGAACAGGAACGACCAGAACTATCAGTACCTCAGCGGCGCAACGCCGATCCCGTTTCGCGAGTTAGCCCAGGCACGCATCACTGCTGACCAAGTGATCGACGGCAAACAGCCGGACCCTACCGGCGGGGCGACTCACTATTACGCGATCACACTGCCCAAGGCACCTGCATGGGCGGCGCAGGCCCGGCAGACATTGATGCTTGGGCATCACGTATTTTTCAAGGATGTGCCATGAAGGCCTTCTATACGCGGACCGGTGTGGCGCTGGCTTCAATTGCGACAGTACTGGGCATCCTGTATGCCGCTTATAGCCACGGCGTTGCGGTCACGGACGCCAAGTGGAACGCCAAGTGGGCCGATCAGCACCTTTTACAGGCCAGGAATGCTGCAGCTGCCACGACACTCAATCGAAACGAAGAACAACGCCGACAGACTGCGGCCAATCAGGTGGGAAGTGATGCACGAGACCAGATCAAGATGGCTACGGATGCCGGGACTGCTGCCGATGCTGCTGGTGACCGGGTGCGCAATAAAGCAGGAAAGCTGGCCGCCGGAGCCCGTTGCAGCCCCAGCGATCCCGGCATTGCAGAGCGAGGCCAGGCAGCCACCCGCGCCGCCATGGTGCTCTCCGAGCTGTTCCAGCGGGCTGATAAACGAGCGGGAGAGCTGGCAAAAGCTTATGACGCAGCCCGAATAGCGGGGAAGACATGTGAGGAAGCTTATGATTCGCTGCGTATTAACACAGCCGGTTAGGGGGGTGGGATCTCTGTAGGAGCGCGCTTGCCCGCGATGACATTCGCCCAGGCAAAAAATCTGTGAGGGCTAAAAGCGCATCGCGGGCAAGCGCGCTCCTACGGTTGGATTGCGATTCCTGTAGGAGCTGCCGCAGGCTGCGGCAGCTCCTACACCATGAGTCTACGGCCGGTTGATCTCTTCATCCTCGACGACCGGCGCTGCAACCACCTCTTCAGGCTCAGGTTCAACCACTGGCTCGACCGCTGTCTGCATCTGATCCTGAACCACCTGCTCGTCAACACGCGGATCCAGCGCCACCACCAGAGGTGAGCTGGACATGCTGTCTGGCATTGCGATGTGGTGCAGCGGTGCGTCGTCGACCTGGTGCAGGTGCGTGACGGCTTTGGGACGAATCAGCAGCACCAGCACGAACGCCGTGAAGCTGACGAATGCATAAAGCATGTTACTGCCCAGCATTTGCATCAATGCGCCAGCTGCCAGCGGGCCGATGCTCGCGCCGATGCCGAAGGTCATCAGCAACATGGCTGTCAGTGACACTCGGCGTTCGGCTTCGACGTGGTCATTGGCAAACGCCACGGCCAGCGGGTAAAGGCTGAACTGGATCATCGATGCGATGAAACCCACAACGAACAGCGCTTCCAGCGGCATGTTCGGCAGCACTGCCAGGGGCAACGCTGCCACCGCCAACATACCGGCGAAAGCACGCATCAGCTTGGCACGGTCATAACGATCCGACAGCAATCCCAATGGCCACTGCACCAGCAGGCCGGCCAGGATGCAGGTACCCATGAACATACCGACATGCTCGGTGGATAAGCCCTGCTGCGCGGCATACAAAGGCGCCAGACCATAAAACGACCCGATCATCAACCCGGCACCCAGGATGGTGGTCAGGGACTGTGGCACCCTGCTGATAAAGAACCGCGGCTCCAGAGGCGCTGGATGCAATGGCGCAGGGTGAATGCTGCGGGTCATGGCCACTGGCACCAGACACAGGGCGAAACACAGTGCCACCAGCATCAGCAGTTCTGGACCCAAACCCGGATGGAGCACGAGAATCAGCTGCCCCAGCACCAAGCCCAGATATGACGCGATCATGTAGCCGCTGAACACCATACCGCGCTGCTTGGCTGCCGCCTGCTCGTTGAGCCAGCTCTCGATGACCATGTACTGACACATCATCCCCAGGCCGACGATCATCCGCAGAAACAGCCAGGCCGGCAGCCAGTTGATCAACCCCAGGCCCAACACCGCCGCGCCCACCACACCGGCGCACGTCGCATAAGCGCGGATATGCCCTACCCGGCCGATCAGCCGGTGCCCCACTTTGCCGCCCAGCACCAGCCCGAAATAGTTCGCCGCCATCAAGGCACCGATCCACAGACCATCCACCTGATCGGCAGACAAACGCAACGCAAGGTAAGTGCTCAACAGACCCGAGCCGATCAACATCATCAGCGAGGCGAAATAGAGACCTTGAAAAGACTTCCAGATTTGACGCATCGACTTTCCAAAAATTGGGCATCACCAGAATGGGTGACGCCGAAACAGCGTTTTAAGCCTGGGCGGTCAGAATTCTCCGCTCCCAGGGGGTAATTTCATCGAGGAAACTGGTCAGTTCCATGCTCTTCGAGGCGATGTAGCCTTCGATGAATTCGTGACCAAACAGTTCCTTGGCCAACTGACTGCGTTTCAGACGCTCCAGAGCGGCATGCAAGGTACATGGCAGTGACAAATGATCCGGCACCTCTATTTCGCCTTGAATCGGCGCGCTCGGCTCAAGCTCACGCTCCATGCCGTAAAGCCCCGCCGCAAGGCTGGCGGCAATGGCCAGATAAGGATTGGCGTCAGCCCCCGGCAAGCGGTTTTCCACCCGTCGCGCCACTGGCGCACTGGCGGGAATGCGCAAGCCAGCGGCGCGATTGTCATGGGACCAGCAGGCGTTGTTGGGCGACGCGAACGGATGGCACAGACGCTGATAGGAGTTCACATTCGGCGCAAACAGCGCCGTGAAGTCGGCCATGCACGCCTGCTGCCCGGCAATGAAGTGCATGAACGCCGAGGTCGCCTGGCCGGCTTCGTCACTGAATACGTTCACGCCCGTGGCAGCGTCAACCACACTTTGATGGATATGCATGGAGCTGCCCGCCGTGTGCGCCAGGGGCTTGGCCATGCACACGGCAATCAGACCGTGCTTGAGCGCGACTTCCTTGAGCAGGTGTTTGAACAGAAACGTTTGATCCGCCAGCAGCAACGGGTCGCCGTGCCACAGGTTGATTTCAAACTGGCTAACGCCCATTTCGTGCATGAACGTGTCGCGAGGTAAACCCAGCGCCGCCATGCACCGATAAACCTCGCTGAAAAACGGCCGCAGACCGTTGTTCGAACTGATACTGAAAGCAGAGTGGCCGTCCTCGCGTCGACCATCCAGCCCCAGGGGTGGCATGAACGCCTGAGCAGGATCTGGATTGGGCGCAAACACGAAGAACTCAAGTTCAGTAGCGACCACCGGTGCAAGGCCGCGCTCGGCGTAGCGAGCGATCACGTTTTTCAGCTGCTGACGGGTGGACAGGCTGCAACCCCCGCCGCCCAGCTCCTCGACATCACAAATAACCAACGCACGGGGCTCAGCACTCCAGGGCAAGGGATGCACTTGCCTCGGATCGGGGCTCATTGCCACGTCGCCGTCGTCGCAGCCATAGAAACGCGATGGTGGGTAACCACCCATGATGCATTGCAGCAACACACCCCGCGCCATTTGCAGACGCCGCCCTTCCAGGAAGCCCTGGCCGGTCATGACCTTGCCCCGGGGCACGCCGTTCAGGTCTGGCGTGACGCATTCAATTTCATCAATGCCCGCCAGCTGCTTCGCTAGAGGGGCGTCATGGGCAGTCATCGTACAGTCCTTGATCATCAGGTTGCCAGGGGGCGAGCTGGACAAAATACGCGCCGGGTGATCGAAACTTGAACTCCCGTAGCGCAGCTCTACCCGCTCGGAAGGTCATCGAGCTTCTAGCCAGGTCGGCGAGCCCAGCTTGCCATGCTGTCGATCGAGTGATCCAGCGATGTCCACACATTAAGCCCTAGCGTGCGTGCTTTTTGAATGTTAGGGACATAGTACGAACGTAGTCCGTTTGGCACTGGCTTGCCCAGAATACTGACTTTTTTTCCCGGGGCGATGCGCGCAACGACCTTATGCGCCAGCTCGGCGATAGTCAGTCCTGCATCAGAGCCCACGTTGTAAGCGTTGCCAGTAACACCACGGGTCAGCAGTGTCAGCAACCAGCCGGCCAGATCGGCACCATGTAGGTAGCTACGTACGGCCTGCCCATCGGATCTGATGATCAACTCATCTCCCCACATGGAGTCCTTCACGAAATTGCCGATGGCAAAGTGTGCATCCAGCGCAATACCGGGCCCCGAGAATGCAAAGCATCGAGCCAGAACAATTTCAAGGCCGTGCCGCTGAGCATACAAAGCTGCCAATGTTTCCTGGGCGCGCTTGCCTTCGGCATAAGCACTGCTGGCCAATACACTGTCGCACGCATATGCAGCGTTTTCCAGGACGGGAATACCCGCGTGGAGGGCTCCATACTGCGCGCCACTCCCAGTAAACAATATTTTTCGGACGCCGCTCGCCACCGCCAGATCAAGTACGTTGCGTGCGCCGCATACGATGGTGTCGAAGATCCGCAACGGATCCTCATGGGCGCCGGCCAGCGTATCGGTCGCGGCATGTAATATCAGATCAATCACACGAGCAGAGGGCAACAAGATAGGCGACTGAACATCGCCCTCGACCCAGTCAAGCCAATCAAGCCTGGCATATTCCGGGTATTGAGCGAGAAATCGCTGCGGTGAACGAGAAAGCGCTGTCACCTCGATCCCCGCACCGCTCTGGTTCAAAGCCGCGAGGGTTGCAAGCAGCCATTTGCCAAAAAAACCGGTAATGCCGGTTATCAGCAAATGCTTGCCAGTAAGCTCCTCCGAAACCTTCAGCTTGCTGAGCACCCGTTGAACATCATTCGCTACTACCGGCGATTTGAGCGTAACCCTCATTGATCTGGCAGCCAGATTCTGCGTCGAGCCTCTAGAACCTCCATGCCGTCCAACATCCAGTCACGCTGCACGCGGGCCTGCAATGCATCTCCAAGAGCCGCAGCGGCATCAGGATCCGACAAATGTTCCCGGATAGCTGCAACCCAGGCCACATAAGTGTTCTGAACCCGGGTCACAGGCAAATCGCCGCGATAAGGCTCAAGGTCACTGCAGATGACTGGAATGCCACACATGCCGAACTCAAGCAGCGGCAGATTGTTCTTGCAGCGATTCAGAAAATTGTCCGCGAGTGGTGCCAACACCAGATCAAGGTTCAGCGAAGCAAGCAGGGCCGGATAGGACTGCGGATCCTGTAGTTTATAAAACTCATGCGCAAGAGGCCGCAAATGAGTAGGACATGCACCGACGAAGATCCATTCGACTTCACCTATAAAAGCCTTCAAAACATTTTCAATCATCTCCAGGTCGTGAGTGCGTCCTGCTTCCCCGATCCACCCCAAACGGGGCCTGTTCGAACAAACGCGCTTGCTGTTCAGGCCACCCCACCAATGCGGATCCAGACGACTCTCGATGACTCGCGTATCAGCGCAGAAACCCTCCATGACTGAAGCCAGCATATTGCTGGAAACCACCAGGCGGTCCACTTGCGAAACTGCCCGCCCCAGATGCTGCAATACATCCCGATTTGGCTGCGCAAAATGGACAAGATCCGGAAGATACTCGTCCAGATCATAGATCCTGAACGCCCGGGAGAATGCCTTCATGCGGCGCATGGCCTGGCACTGTTGATCACTGATCTGTCGCTGCAGAAGAATCACATCAGGGTCATAGCGCTCCAGATCCTCCACAGAGAGCAACGCCGGCGAGACCACACCCTCAATCAGTCCCGCTTCGCGCAAGGCATTGAACGGTTGAACGATCCTCGGCCAGGCGCACGACAATCTGCTAGCCGGGTGCGCAAGAACCGTCGGCAAAGGCTTGAACGCAGCCATTGGACGCCAGGATAGTGATGGACTGGCACGTTGAAACGCACTGTCCGCCGCCAGAGAAAAGTTGCGATTGTAGGACGGGTCGCGAGCCAGGACAGACAGCCAGCGCTCGTACATCCGATCTTCGAGCTCTTGCGTAATCTGGACCGCACGGGGCTCGCTGGTGAGCAGTCGAACTCTGGGCGTCCAAATATTCAAATAGCCTGCCTTGTGTAGCTTCAGACATAAATCAACATCGTCCCAAGGGGCAACAGTCTCATCAAAACCGCCGGCAGCACAGAACAATTCCTGACGCACCAGCAGGCACCTGCCACTCAAAGCAGTAAGACTCTGATCAATCTCCAGACGCTGCATGTAGCCAGGCGCGTCCGCATTCATCCCCTTATAGGAAGATCCCACCGGGCCGCCCAGTCCGAGGGTAAATCCTGCATGAATTATCTCGCCGCGAGCTCCCACCAGCTTGGCCCCCACGGAGCCGACCTCCGGGCGCATCCCGTGATTGAGTAATTGCTGCAGCCAGTCTTTGCCAATAATGCCAATTCCACAATCCAGGAACAGCAGGAATTCGCCTGAACACTCGGTGACAGCATGATTACGAATGGCCTGAGGGGAATCATCAGCCTGATATCGCATCACGAGAATATGCTGAACGCCCAATTGTTCAATACCTGACAGCCAACTACAGATCACGGGATCTTTATTGCCCCGATCAAGAAGAAGCAATTCGTAGTCGGCGTAGGTCGTGTTCTCGAGCAGGCTTTCCACACAGTGTTGCGCTTCTGGAAGTTGCCCGTCGATGAGAACAACAATGCTGACCCGTGGCAAATTCTGGTGACCGTAGTCGACTTCATAACGACCAGTCTGCCGTGACTCGACTCGTGCGTGGATAAACCCGCGCGCCTGCAAGTGGCGCTCAATGACCTGACGTTCCTGCGGGTTGTCCTGCAAGTTCAGGACATCGGCAACTATCAGCGGTTCGCTGATATGACCAAGCCCATCGAAGCCAGAGGTTTCCAGCAGACGCAGAATATACTCGAGCTCAAAAGCCTGCGGGTACGCGCTAGCGAAGCCCCCCATGTCCTTCCAGGTATCGCGACGGAATAGCCAGTGGCGCGCCAGGCCGGCTGGAAAACTCAACAACAGATCGAGATTCACATCAGGACGCAACAACAACCCGAGAGTTCCACCCTCATGGCGCATGACCTCATCGGTCTGAATGGCGCGACTGCCAGGTTCGTTCATCAATTGCAGCGACGCAATCAGCAATCCACTACGAGTAAATGTCTCACCCGACTCCACAACGACGAACCAGTCGCACTCGTGCTGCGCAATTGCCTCGTTGATTGCGCTTGCCAGGTCCCCTCCGCTGAAAGCGAAACCAGGCACGTCAATATAAGCGGCTTGAGTAGTGCTCATTACCAGCGGACGTAACGAAAGTCGCGGTGTCTCAGAGTGAGCAAGACTGGCAATTGTCATGTGCACTTTTTCCACGGCGCCAGCGGAATCGACAATCACTACGCCCAACACCGGAACTTTGTTGCGCAGAAGATATTGATCGGTGATCCGCTTCTGAGCATCGCTGAGCACCCGGGCGTCCAGCCAGTCGGTGACCTCGCAACCACTTCTACTGCCCTTGTAATCGAACGCTGCCTGCTGAGTAACTTCAATGAAGTGATCAAGCGCAGGCCAAAAATCTTCTGCGTGCTTCTCTAGATTGGCTCGCAATAATGGAAGAGTATCTCGCGCACGCCGGATTTCCTCAGGAGCGAGGCCCCAAGCGACTCCATAGTTTCCATTTTCTTCTAGAGAGAAATTCTGTGGCGCGGACTCCCCCGGTATAACCACACCTATACAGCCACAAACGGCCGCTTCGGCAGACAGTGCAGAGGTGCTCGACGAATAAAAAAACTCACAGGTTTGAAAGATATCCGCCAACTCTGCCCACGTCGCAGGAAAGACACTAGTAATCTCAATGGCGTCCGTCGGTAATATGGACTTATCCAGCCCGTGCCCTTTACGCCCTTGGTAGTAACAAACCTTGCCCGGCACTCGCTTGGCGGGATCATGATGAGGCTTGAATACATTCAAATCGACGGGTTGCAAAAATAAAATGTTGTCTTCGGACATGCCGGGTAGCAGCAGCCCTTTGGTAAAAGAAAATAAGATATCGTCAGCGCCATATTCGCCATCGCCACCGATAAAACCCGGCGTGTTCAGCAGATAACGCACCACCAGGTTTGCCTTGAGCGGATTACCGTGTACCACTTCCGGATAAACCACGATGGGTTCAATGTTCTGCGAACGATGTAACTCACTCACATCCGTCGTGAGCCGAGGGGTGATCAATGCGGGATTCACTACAGCGGTTGTAACATAAGCTTCATGGCCAGACCGAATCAATGCATCGCACAGCATGTGCATGACCCGAATACCAGCTGAGTTAGTCCGATAGGCGGGTGCGACAATGTAATAAGGCGTGGGACGAGCCGCGTAAAGTGAACGTTTCATGAGTCACCTGAAAAAATTATCAAACAGCTGTTGCGCTCAAGGATCGCCGCGCAGCACGGGCCGCTGGACAAGCTTGTCCGGCGGCCCGTGCAAACTCAATCAATAGAAGTACAGCGTAATATCGTGCAGGATGTCTGCGTAATGCCTGATCGCTACACGATAATCAGGTCGAATCGCAGTCACGGCATCGATCAGCTTCCAGTAGTCATCGGCACGGTGGTAGGCGCACACCGCCAAGACGGGCTTTTCCCGTTGAATAACGCCAGCTGCGCCAACCAGGGCATTCTCTTCCATGCCCTCGATATCCAGTTTGAACAACCCGACCTTGCCTTGAATCAAGGAATCCAGAGGGACGCCCTGAATATAAGAAACAATAGAGGACGCAATAGGCCCGTTGATTTCGCCCAACACGTTGCACGACAGAACAGGGTTGTACTCAAAGCGCGACGGGCGTGCGTCCAACCCCATATTGAACAGCAAAACATTTTCCCGATCTGAAAAACGCTTCAAGGCTTCATAGTAAGGAGGGAGTTCAGGCTCAAACAGATAAGCCTGCTTGACCGGTCCGAAGTGTTTTTCCAGGCTGACCAGGGTATCGCCCGTAAAAGCACCCGCGTCCACGAAATAATGTGCCTGTTCGGCGGACACGAAGTCCTTGTCGAAGTACTCGTCCTGAGAAGGTGACTTGGTCTCCACAGCGGAGGAAATTGATAGCGTTGTACGCATTCCGATCAAGCCGTTGAATACCTCCCGGGAGCGTTCATCACGTAGCCTCAGGAACGTCGAAATATAACGATAGGCCTCATCAATAGGCTGATGAGCAACGCTGGAGAAAAACTGTTCCGGGCCGTGACCGCCATCGATGGCGTAAGAAAACTCACACATATTCAATAATTTATCGCAGACACCGACCAGCGAAGCATGGATTTCATTACTGTATTGGCCGCTGGCAATAACAATGGTCGAATGCTTCAGATCCACATCAGCGGGTGCAAATACTTGAGCGCCATCAAGAACAGTGCCTTTCTTCGAGGCATCTCTATCAAGGAAGCCATTGATCTTCACACCCGCCCGCTGGGCCTGCCCTGCGATGTAAGAACCTACCTTATAAGCACCGTAGATATAAATGCCGTCGGCAAGCCATTCATTGAATGTCGCCTTGCGCTGCGCCAGCGTGGTTTTCAAACGCTCGCCGTCCAGTAGGTTGTAAACATGTGGATAGTCGGCCAGACGGGCCAGCACATCCAGCTCCTCGGCGGAGCTGATAAACACGGTATCGGTAATGGCCGACAACGGCGAATTAGTCAAACGAACTGGAATTGAGTGTTTTTCACACAACACCAACGTGTCCGTCACATTTTCTTGCAGTTCGGTTTTCCCGGAAATCAATCTCAAAAGCATGTTAGCGATCCTTTACCCGTTCAGGGATAACTGCATACAGGACAGTGTCGAAGGTGATGCGTGCATGGCAACGCAGGTAAAACGTATAGCCCAATTGGTAAGCATCCAATTGTTCGAGAATGCTCCAAAGATGTTCAGCCCGATGATAGGCGCTGATAGCCAGATGGGGCCTGTGCCGACGTAACATCTGCTCGGCACCCAGCAGTGCCGCAGGCTCCTCACCTTCGATATCCATCTTGATCAAATTGGGGGCAAATCCCGGCAAGGCGTCATCCAAACGGACACAAGTGACTTGTTCGCCGCCAGACACCACCAGATGGCCGCCCGCACCTAGCGCACCGTCAAAACCAACCTGTTTGTTGGCATCAGAAACACCGCAGGGGAAGTTCACCGCATTCATATCGCTGAGGTTCTGAACCATCACCTGAAAATTTTTGAGGTTGGGTTCGAACGTTGCCACCGCCTCGAACACCAGTCCGGCCGCGCGCATCTCCTGCACGGTATCGCCGGTGTAAGCACCACAGTCTATGAACCGCAAAGGCTGCGGCCACTCAGGCACGTCGGCAGGGAAGTATTGTTGAGCCGACGGTTCGGGAAGCTTGAGGTAATCCCCTTCGGTCCTGAATGCGACAATCTGATCCAGCAACTGGCGACTGGCTTCATCCGCCAACCGCCCTCTGAGGCTGGCAATCTTGTCAGCATTGGCCTCGTAGTACCGCGGGTCTACGAGCCAATATCGAAATGGCTGGTCTTGCGGGAAAAGACGAACGAACTCAACCAGGCTGACCACTCGGCCATAGCCGAGCTGCTGCAAATTCCTGACAATTTCGGCGACGTTCACGTAATTATTGAACAGACCAATCACTACGCAGCTTTTCGTCGCATCCTGCTGACCCGCCCACTCCGAAGCGGTATGCACCGGCAGGCCGCAGACCTCACCCAACGAGGTGTCGCGGTCAAGGAAGCTACTGACTGTCAGGCCCTTTTTCGCCATAAAACTCTGCACTTCCTGACCCGCAAGACGCGCGCCATAAATCAGCAGATGATCAAAATGATGGTCGTCAAACATGGCTCGCTTCCACTGCAACACGCACCAATACCGCATGGCCGTTGAGGTTATGCAGGAAGCGGAAGTTCTGATTGCCCACCATGAACTCGTTAACCAGCCGGGTAACGCCTTCACAGCCGAAGAAGCCGTAGTCGTCGAAAACCACTATCGAACCGATACCCAGCTTCGGCAATGCCCACTCCAGAACGCTACGTGCGGATTCGTACACATCCACGTCGATGTGCAGCAGCGCGAGTCGCTCGCCAACACGCTCGGCGTTGAACTCAGGGAACATGCCCTGCAAGGCTTCGACCCGGTCACTGACCCCGCAACGGGCAATCAGTGCTTTGACCAGTTCGATATCGGTATCACTATGCTCACCACCGCTGTAGCGGGTATCCAGCTCACCGGCCTTGACCACACCTTCAAAAGTGTCAGCAAGCCAGACCCGACGCCCAGGACGCTGACTGGCCAAAGCCAATAAACACCCCGAACCGCCTTGCCACACGCCAACTTCAAGGAAGTCACCTTCCAGGCCGTCCAGTTGACGAGCCAATGACCACAATTCGTACAGTCGATACGAATCTACCAGCGTATTTTTCGCGACCCGCTCATAGGCCGAGCGAAACGCTTGGTCGTTTGCCCAGGGGGCATAGCTGCAGAATGGCAAGACGCGTTCATGGCGGATTTCCGGCGACTTCGGATGCGACCAGGAAGCCGTTTTGCGCAGGTAGCCATAACTCAGGCCTGTCAGTTTCCTCTTCAACCAGGCGGCCATATCAGTCGCGCTCCGACACAGACATCTGCATATGGAACTCGTCACGTGACAGGAACGGATACAGGTCTTCCAGAGCACCGGTCTCAGGTTTGCCCTGCTCGTTAATCCGAGTCATGACCCGAGGTACTCGGGCCTCTTCGATCTGCACCACCACCTCACAGATCACCGGGCCGCTGCGCTGCAGAACATCCTGCAACTTCTCGTCCAGGCCTTGATGCGAGTCAATGCGCGCAAAATCCACACCATAAGCGGCAGCCAGTTTTTCCAGATCGGGCAGTTGCAGGCCGCTGGTGGAGTCGGCGCCGACAAGCAATTTAAAGTGCGCGTTCTGCGAGGTACGAATCGAGGCATAACCCTGATTGTTGATCACGAAGCATTTGATCGGCAGGTTGTTGGCCGCCAGGGTGGCGAACTCTTGGACGTTCATTTGCAGACCACCATCGCCTTCCACGCAGATCGTCTGCTTGCGGCCGGAAGCCAGGCAGGCACCCACCGCCGATGGAATGCCAAAGCCCATGGAGCCAGTGCCACGGTTATGGAAACAACGCTGGCCTTTTTTCAGTCGCAGGTTGAGCAGGAACAACTCGGAGGCAAAACCGGAGCTCCCGGGAGCGATCACATCGCCCTCGTTGAGCAGCTCCGAGACACGGTCAGAAAAGTGATACATGCTCACACCCTGACTGTCATCGGCGTGCTCAGGCTGCAACAGCGGATAACGTTGGCGCCAGTCAGCAATCTGCGCGAGCCATGCCGAGTACTTCGGCAATGGATTGGCAGCAATACCAGCCACCAGGGCTTCGATGAATGGCTTTACGTCAGCCACCACCGCTATTTCGATGGGCATCTGCAATTTAGCGATTTCGGCAGCATCGATGTCCACCACCACTTTCTTCGCGTGGGGAGCAAAATGGGCGTGGTTGTAGGCCGTCAGCGCCATATCCAGACGCGAGCCCAGCACTATCAGCAGATCGCAGTTCTGCAAGGTGAAGTTGGCCCAGCGCGGCGCGATGGAGCCTGGACGCCCACCGTACAGTGGGTGCTCGTCTTCGATCACGTCCATGGCCAGCCAGGTCGGCATGACTGGCACGCCAGCGGTTTCAACCAGCGTATTGAAAGCGTCGATCGCGCCCGCCATGCGGATGCCGCTACCGGCGATGATGCCTGGTCGCTTGGCGGTCTTGAGCAATTCCAGCGTGCGCGTCACTGCCTCGCTGACATCCGGTGCCGACAGAGGCGCAGGCAGTTTCGCCCGACGCAGAGTCTGCGGATCAATCTGGGCAGCCTGCACGTCCAGAGGCACGTCGAGCCAGACCGGCCCACGACGACCATTGAAAGCAGCGTATTCCAACTCGTCGAACACTTCTGCGACGGCTTCCGGGTCGGTAAGGGTCACAGCGCGCTTGGTGATCGAGGACACGATGGAAACGATATCGGCTTCCTGGACACCCAGCATGCGTAAGCCAGTACCCGCTTTCAGATCCGCCGTTTTGACCTGCCCGGAAATGAAGAACACTGGCGTGGAGTCCAGCCACGCACCCAAGGTTGCCGTAACAGCATTGGTCGCACCCGGTCCGCAGGTCGTCATGCAAGCGCTCGGCCCGCCGGACAATTTGCCTGCCGACTCGGCAGCGACACCGCAAGCCTGTTCATGAAGGCAGAGAATCGGTTCCAGATCAGGATGACGGCCCAGCGCATCATTCAAATGCATCGCACCGCCACCAGGCAGGAAAAACACCTGCTTGATGCCCAGTTCCGCCAGCCGGTTCATGATGTAGTCAGCTACACGCATCTTGTTACCCATCGTTAAAACTCCATCTCGTTCGCGGAGAACCAGGCTCAATTCAATTCGTTGAGAAATTCCAGCGCCGACCAGAAACCGGCACCATGATCCTTGTGACCCTGCCAGACCTCAGGGATAAAACTGACATTCGGATAGCCCTTGAGCTGCGCCCAGGTCGCTGGCCAATCCACGTCACCGGTGCCCATGATGACGCCTTCGCCATTGGCGCCTTTGGCGTCGGCCACATGCAAGTGCGCGGAGTAAGGCAGCAGCAGTTTCAGCGCAGCCTGGAAGTCGAGCTCAAAGTGGAAGCAAGTCATTTGCAGGTGCGAGAGGTCCAGGCACAGGCGCATGTTCAGACGCTTGGCCTGCTCGGCCAATTCATCGGGCATCATGAAAATGTTCTGATGGCGCTGGCCACCGAAGTGCCAGGGGAACGGTGCCATGTTCTGCGGAATCAGTTCGGTACGGCCGAAGTCGATCTGCGCGCAGGACTCGCGGAAGCGTTCGTACAGCTCGGCACGGTGACTGAACGGCAGAGGTTCGTCAGCAGAGAAGCCGCCAATGTTGGCGACGATCAGCAGCGAGTCGGCTTTCGGGAAAAACTCGGCCATCTGCAACGTGGCATCGACCACCCGTTGCAGGTTATCGATCGAGCGCTGGCGATATTCCAGATCATCGGAAACCAGATCCAGAAGCTCGCTGTTCTCGAACAATTCCGGCGCGTGCACCACTAGGCGCGAGCATTCGACGGTCCGCAGGAAAGGTTGCGGAGCAACACTCAGGTCGCGGTAAGACAAGTGAAATTCGAAGAGGTCGGGCTTGATCCACTCGTTGTACTGCAAGAAATCGTGATAACGCACCGGCACGCCCCAGAGGATTGGCATGTCGTAATCGCGGCGCACTTCCTGTTGCTCGCTCAAGTCGCTGTCAAACAGAAAATCGCCCTGCTCGATCTTGCGGCCGGCTGGTTTGCCCAGCAGATCGCTCAGGCGGTACGGCGGCAAGCCCTGACCCGGACTGGCCACGCGCAGCATGCTTTGCACGAACACTTCACCCTTATCGATAGCCCGGGCGGCGATCACGCTCTTGCCCAGATTTTCGCGATTGAGTAATTCGCCCTGACTGGCGTGACGTCCCGGTCCCGCCCATGGCAGCGCTTTCTGGACCTGACGAATGCCGTCCACCAGTTGACGGAACTCCAACGGCTCAAGGCTGGCAAGATGGTCAGGACCTTCCATGCCCCGATCCAGGGTGATATGCCGTTCAACAAGCTTGGCGCCCAAGGCAACGGCTGCGATGGTGATCGCCGTGCCGCGCTCATGCCCGGAGTAGCCGATCAGGCCGTGCAGCTCTTTCAAACGGGCGATATAGCCCAGTTGAATATCACTCTCCGGCGCTGGATAGGTACTGTTGCAGTGCAGCAGAGCGAACGGCACGCCGAGGTCCTGGAGCTGTTCGATGGTACGAACGATTTCATGCTCAAGGGACATGCCGGTGGACAGAATCAGCGGCTTGCCCAGGGACGCCGCCTTGGCAATCAGATACGGATTGCACAGGTCGGCCGAGGCAATCTTGAACGCCGGTACGTCGAAGCCGGCCAGTACATCCACGCTGGGTTCGTCCCACGGCGTGCAGATGTAACTAATGCCTTGTTGCTTGCAGTAGTCCCGGATCTGTCGATGCTCCTCGACGGTCAGTTCGACCTTGTCGAGCAAGTCCTGAATGTATTCAACGCCCAAGTCTTCGGCGCGCGAACCATCGGCTTTGGTGCGATACAGCGCTTCACGATTGCGCAATTGAAATTTCACGCAGTCGGCGCCGGACTCAATGGATGCATCGACCAACTGCTTGGCCAGCTCAACAGAACCGTTGTGATTGTTTCCCACCTCGGCGATGACGTAGACGTGGTCGCCGCCGATGACAGCGCCATCGATGGTAAAAACTTGCTTATTCATTGGATTTTGGTCCGCCAGGAGGTGACACCATTGGTTTCGAAACGGAAGTCGGTGATACGGCAGCCCAGTTCCCGGACCTTGTCGGTCACGGCACTTCGGTGCTGGGGTTGCACGAAGAACAGGAAGAAACCACCGCCACCGGCACCCAACAGCTTGCCCCCGAGGGCACCTGCAGCCAGGGCCGAATCATAGATCTGGTCAAGCACGCCATCGCTGACAGCGTGGGAAAATTGTCTTTTGAGCATCCAGCCCTGATGCAGGCAGCGCCCGAAGTCATGCAGCTCGCCACGAATCAGGTGGTGATGCATATGCCGGCACAGCTCGACGCTTTCAGTGATAAGTGCAGCTTTGGAATCCTTGTTGACCATCTCCTCACGCTGGCGCTCATGGAGCTTGCCCGAGTCATGGGCGATCTGTGTATCGCAAAGCACCAGGCATTCTTCCAGCTCGTTCCAAATCGACTCGGTCAGGCGAATCGGATGGACCAGATTGCGACCTTCCTTGAACTCGATCAGGTTGAAGCCACCGAAGGCCGATGCATACTGGTCCTGCCAGCCACCGGCAATGCCAAAGCACAGACGCTCGGCCTGGAACGCCAACTCGGCCACTTCATAGGTGCTCCATCGGTCACGGCGCAATTCGTTGAATGCGGCAATCACCGCAGTGGCCACGGCAGAAGACCCACCTAGCCCGGACCCTACCGGGAAATCGGAACGGATATACAGGTCCAGGCCGTAGTTGGGCTGGATCACCGAAACGATAGTAGCCAACAATCCCTTGTCCGCATGTCGCGCCAAGTCATACAGAGACTCGTAATACTCGTGAGTGCCCAGGTCCTCGGAAAAAATCTGGATAACGTCGTCGGGACGCGGAATCAGCGTCGCATGGGAATATAGGCCCAAGGTGCAACTGAGCACTGCGGCAGGATTGTCGACGAAGTAATACGTCAGGTCAGAACCACCGCCACTGAAGCTCATCCGAACGGGTGCCCGCGCCCGCGCGAGCACTGGCACTTCAGAGTTGGCCGCTAGCAGGGCAGGTGTTACTACATCGACCAGGCAGCCCGCAACGTCCACTACAGGAATGGCATTAAAGCTCAAGTCGAAAATTTTCAGCAGCTCTTCGCGAGAAGCGCCGACCTGCACCGAGCGGTAATGGGTGTTCATGCAGGCGGTGACCGGCACATCTGTCTCTCCGCCTTCCTGCAGCAGATAGCGACGCAAATCACCGTTGGTGATCACGCCGACAAGGCGCTCCTGGTCATCGACCACAAACACGATCTGCAGGTCGCCCGACTCAATACACTCAACGGCATCAAGGATGGTCTGGTCGGTGTAAACGGTTTGTTTTTTTACTAGTCGATTCATTGGCCAGCCCCTTGAAGCCCTGACTTGAAGGCGTTCAGCGAGTCTGGAGTGCCGATATCAATAAACGGACCTGAGTACTCGCAAGCGAACAACTGCCGACGCTCGATCAGGCGCGGCAAAATCTCTTTCTCCATGGAGCACGGCTGGACCGCGAACTCATTCAAAGAGTCAGCGGCGAAGGCATACACACCCGCATTCACCCGGCCTGGGCCTGAAGCGCCCTTCTCGTTGAGCGCCAGCAATTCCAGGTCCTCCGAGCAATCGAGGCTGCCATAACGGGCGCGATCCTCGACCAGGACTGCGACGATGGCATCCTTTGCCGCACTAGACGCCAGGCGGTAGGCCTGCTGATCCAGCCAAGTGTCGGCGTTGAGCACCAAAAAGCGTCCGCCCGGTGGCACTTCCTGCAAGGCATGCAATACCGCACCGCCGGTGCCCAGGGGTTGCGTCTCGACCACCAGGTGCAGGTTCAAACCTGACTCCGTAGCCAGCGCCGGCAGCAAATCGGCGAGTTGATCGGCGCGGTAGTGAGCGCACAGCACTGCGTCCTTGACGCCTGCCAGCTTGAGTTGCGCTAGCACCAATGCCAAAAATGGCCGGCCATGAACATCGACCACTGCCTTTTGTCCACCCTGAAGCACGGCACTCAAACGAGTCCCAAAGCCACCGCAGAGGATGTAGGCCCGCATTACTGACGAAGCCCGAAAAAGGTTTCCATGCAGCGCACAATGTGTTCCAGATGCTCTTCGCCCAGGCCCGGCCAGACGCCCACCCAGAAGGTGTCATTCATGATTTTATCGGTGACAGTAAGGTCACCGGATACGCGGTAATTACGGTTCAGCATGTAGGGCTGACGGGTAAGGTTCCCGGCGAACAACAAGCGTGTGCCGACCGCTTGACTGTCCAGGTAACGCACCAGGTCAAGCCGATTGATGCCACAGCCATCGCGCAGTGTCAGCGGAAACCCAAACCAGGACGGATCGCTGTTAGGGGTGGCTTCAGGAAGGATCAGGAAATCGGTGCAACTTGCCAGACGTTCGGTAAGCCAGTTGAAGTTGCGACGGCGGGCTGCAATGAAATCATCCAGACGATCCATTTGCGCCAAGGCGCAGGCAGCCTGCATGTCAGTAATTTTCAGGTTATAGCCCAAGTGCGAATAGGTGTACTTGTGGTCATAGCCTTCCGGCAAAGTGCCCAGCTTCTGACAGAAACGCTGCTTGCAGGTGTTATCCTGACCTGGCTCGCAGTAGCAATCGCGCCCCCAGTCACGGAATGATTCCATGATGCGCTTGAGCAACGGATTATTAGTAAACACCGCGCCGCCCTCACCCATGGTGATGTGGTGCGCCGGGTAGAAGCTCAAGGTGCCGATATCACCGAAGGTGCCAACCATTTTGCCGTCGTAGGTGGCGCCCAGCGCGTCGCAGCAGTCTTCGATCAACCACAGGTTGTGCTTGTCGCACAGGGCACGGATCACTCCCAGGTCGTAGGGATTGCCCAAGGTGTGAGCGAGCATGATGGCCTTGGTTTTCGGACCGATCGCAGCCTCGACCTTGCTCGGATCGATGTTGTAAGTCACCAGATCCACATCAACAAAAACCGGTACAGCACCGAACTGCAGGATTGGGTTTACGGTAGTCGGGAAACCCGCAGCCACCCCGATCACTTCATCCCCGGGCTTGATCGCTCTATCACCCAAACGCGGGGAGGTCAAAGCAGAGAATGCCACCAGATTGGCGGACGAACCGGAGTTGGTAGTCAGCACGGCACGCCGGCCCAGGTACTTGGCCAGACGCCGTTCAAAAGCTTCGTTAAAACGCCCGGTCGTCAACCAGCCATCCAGCACCGCCTCGGTCATGGATTGCAGTTCGCCCGCACCGATCACCTTGCCAGACGGCGGTACGACGCTCTGACCTGCCACGAAAAGTTTCGGCGCGTATTGCAGCTCGGCATAACGGCCAACCAGCTCGACAATTTGTTGGCGCAACTGCTCCGGGGTACTTTCACTCATGGGTATCGCCTTGGTAGTCCGCAATCTGCGCGCGGGTAAAGGTGTGCATGTCGTGCCCCTGCTGCCAGGCGAGATGCCAGCTCAAGGTACGTTCAAGCGTGGTTTCGAATGACCAGCACGGAGCCCAGCCCAATAGTTGTCGCGCCTTGCTGGAGTCCAGTGCCAGCAGGCAAGCCTCATGCGGCTGAACCTGGGCATCCACCGACCAGCGAACAGGCTTTGGCCACATCTGGGCCAAGGTGCGAACCAGCTTTTCCACGGTGGCAACATTGCCGCTCTCGGGGCCGAAGTTCCATGCACCGGCATATTTCTCGGCATCCTCGACCAACGACTGCGCCAGTAGCAGATAGCCCATCAAAGGCTCGAGTGCGTGCTGCCACGGACGGGTTGCGTGAGGATAGCGAAGGGTGACTTCTTCGTTGTTCTGCCAGGCACGGAAAATATCCGGCACCAGCCGGTCCGGCGACCAATCGCCACCGCCGATCACGTTGCCCGCGCGCGCAGTGGCCAGAGCAACGCCAGAGTCTTGCAGGAAGGAACTGCGGTAGGACGAACACAAAAGCTCCACACACGCCTTGCTATTGCTGTAGGGATCAAAGCCGCCGAGCGTGTCTTGTTCCCGGTAGGGTGAAAGCCATTCGCGGTTTTCGTAGCACTTATCCGTAGTCACCACCACGACTGCGCGAACACTGGCGCACTGGCGCACGGCTTCCAGAACATTCACAGTGCCCATCACATTGATGGCATAGGTTTCAGCCGGCGCGCGGTAAGACTCACGAACCAGTGGCTGCGCCGCCAGGTGAAAAACGATCTCTGGCGCAAACGCTCGCATTGAAGCTGCGATGGCCTGAGCATCACGAATATCACCCAGATCACTGGCAATCACGCCTTCCACACCCGCTACTTGCCACAACGCAGGCGTGGTAGCGGCCGGCAGTGCGAAGCCCTGAACTTCGGCACCCAACTGGCGCAACCACAGTGCCAGCCAGCCCCCCTTGAAACCAGTATGGCCGGTTAGTAGTACTTTTTTGCCTGCCCAGAATACGTTCAATGCCAGAGTTTCCACTGCGCCGTTCCGCTGGCCCAGCGCTCTTCGAGCATGACTCGATCGCGCAAGGTGTCCATGGGCTGCCAGAATCCGCGATGCAGAAAACTCATCAACTCACCTTCGGCGGCCAGATTACGCATCGGCTCGAACTCCCAAGTCACGCTGTCATCGGCAATGCCGTCGATGACCGAAGGCTCAAGCACGAAGAAGCCACCGTTGATCCAGCCGCCATCGCCCTGGGGTTTCTCCTGAAAACCTTTGACGCAACTACCTTCGAGATCCATCGCGCCAAAACGACCTGGAGGCTGGACTGTCGTAACCGTCGCCTTCTTACCGTGTTCACGATGGAATTTAATCAGTTCAGGAATATCTACGTCCGATACGCCATCGCCGTAGGTGAAGCAAAAAGTCTCATCACCCAGATACTCGCGCACTCTGCGCAAACGTCCGCCGGTACCACTACTCTCGCCGGTATCAACCAGCGTGACGCGCCACGGTTCCGCGTTGCGGTGATGAATGTGCATTTTGTTTTCGGCCATGTCGAAGGTCACATCGGACATGTGCAGGAAATAGTTGGCGAAATACTCCTTGATTACGTAGCCCTTGTAGCCAAGGCAAATCACGAAATCGTTGATGCCGTAATGAGAATAGATTTTCATGATGTGCCAGATGATTGGCTTACCACCAATCTCGATCATCGGTTTGGGTTTAAGGTGCGATTCCTCACTGATCCGAGTGCCCAACCCCCCCGCCAGAATTACTGCCTTCATGCTCTTCTCTCAGAAAGTCCGAACCGCCCGCACACCACCGAATGACTGCCAGCAGAACGCCAATAAATCGACGGTTCGTGAATGCCAGTTCCATTACAGATGGTTAAAAGCAATATCCATACCATTACAAAACGCCTGTAAAATCGCCCCTCACAACATGTGAGAGCCGGTCTAACAGAACACAAGAATCCATATGGATCAGCCCGCTACGCAGGGCTGGCCGTCGCCAGCTCGACAGCAGTCAGTTGTGGCGGCCTATCAAAACGCCTTGGGCAAATCGCGCCCATAAAAAAAGGAAGAGCCGCTGGCTTTTCCTTTTCTTGAATGGCGCCTAGCCGACAATCAGGGCAGATATAGACTGAACATCCCACCGCCCAGCCGGCCACCATTGGCCAGCTCGATCCGCCCGCAAACGCCATTGCGCTGATGCCGTCCGGCAATCTGCGCGGCGAAGTACAGGCCCAGGCCGGTGCTGCCGCTCACCGGATTGATGCCCTGCACATAGTCGGACTGAAACTCGATCATGTTCGGGGGGTAGCCGGGGCCGTCATCGTTGATCACGATGACCACCTGCCCTTCTTCCTCACGGACGGTGATCAGGATCGAATGACGGGCGAAGCGGATGGCGTTGATGATGATGTTGGCGACGACTGAGCCGATCAATTCGCGATCAAAGAAACCCAACGGGCACAGACTGTCCACTTCAAAGGTAGCAACCAGGCCGCGACTGCTCAGGACTTCTTCATGCCAGGCCAGCTGCGCCTCGATGAAGTCGTCCAGTTCATGGTACTCAGGCCGAAGCGGAAGCTGATTGACCTCCAGCTTATAGAGGCCGAGCAGTTGGACCATCATGCCGTTGAGGCTGGCGAATTCGTAGTCGATAACGCCGCGCTCGGGGGTGTTTTTCTGCTCCTCGCTCAAGCGGCCTTGCCATTCCCCGTGAGCCTGCATCAGTGACGCCAACGAATTCTTCATGTCATGCACGGTTGAGGCAATCACCATGGAGAAGTCCAGACCCGCATCCTTTTCGCTCATGCACCAAACGCCTTGCTCTGTAATTTCTGGAATCGCTCGAAGCGCGGATCGTCACTCGGCATCTTGCCGATCATTTTCAGACAGGCCCGGCACTCCTCAAGCTTCGCCGCATCCGGTGTCGTCGCCATTGAATGCAGCAAGGCCTGTGCCAGGTTCAGCGCGATACTGATGTTCTTCGCTTGCAGCCCGAGTGCTTTGCGGAAAAGGTCCTGAGCCTCGGCCAGATTACCGCCCTTGTAGCTGCGCACACCTTGAATGTTGAGATCGATCGCCACTTTGTTGGCGCCCAGGATCGACGGATCATCGGTCTGTTTGGCGATTCCTTGCATGACTACCGGATCATCACCGTAAATCTCGGCACAGGTTTTCAGCACGCCAGCTCCGGCGTCCGCGTGGCCAAGTTTTTCCAACTGGGCCGCCACTGCCAGTGCTGCATTGGCGCCGAGGAACTGATCCATGTCTTGTAGGCGACCCATTGCGTCCGCAGTAAGCTTCGCTGCCATCTCGGGATCAGAGTGCTGCACGCTGGCAGCCTTCATCAGCCGCGCCCGGACTTGCACGCCTTGGTCATCGCCGTTGTCTTTTGAGACTTCACCCAGCGTCTGATTGATCTCGACTCGGGTTCTGGCGTCGAGCCCCTGATCACCACCGCGTGAAATGAGCGCCTGAGCGAAGCCGAGATTGGTTTCCGGATTCTTGAAACGCGAGAACTGCCCTTGGGAAACTGCCTGACGATAGGCCCGAGAGGCGCCGTCAAAATCCTGATTATCCAGAGCCAGCTTGCCCAGCAGCGTTTGCCGACGCACCGCCAGCGGAGAGATCCGCACGGCTTCTTCCAGCACTTTCTGCGCGCGCACGGTGTCGCCCCGGGCAACCAACGCCTCGGCCAGGCCATCGTAGAGAATCGGCATTGCGGGGAACGCTTTGACGGCGGCTTCAAAAACCGTCTGCGCCTCGGCCGCCTTGTTGCGCTTGAGCAGCAAATTGCCGAGTGCAGCGAAGGCCCAAGGGGCCGGCCGGTCAGCGAGGATGGATTTGAGGAAAGCCTCCAGCGGCTCATATTGTTTCAAGTCGCGCAGCGCATCGGCCTTGTAACGCAGGCACAAGGGCGCATAACGCGGATCCTTATTGGTCAATGCAACACAGGCAGCCAGCACCTCCGAAGGCTTGCCGCGATCCAGCGCCTGCAAAATAGGCTTGAGCATGGTCTTGCGCTGCACCAGCTTCTCGAGCCGCTGAGCCAGACCGGCGCGGTTGAACGGCTTAGTCAGATAAGCATCAGGCTCCCATTCCAATGCGCTCATCACCATGGCCTGACTGTTCTCGGCCGTGACCATGATGAACACCGATTCATAGCTCAACAGCCGGTCGACCATCAGGTCTTCAAGCACATGCTGGCCGTTCTTCTTGCCGTCACCCAGATTGAAATCATGCAGAACAAAATCGTAACGCTTCTGCGCGCACATCTTCAGCGCCTGCTCGCCGGTGTCAGCCGTATCAACCTCCTTCACCCCCAGCTCGCGCAGCATGGAGCGCACCGAACTGCGGAAGTCGGAGAAGTCATCGACGATAAGAAACTTTTTTTGGTTGTACGCCAGCATCAGGGGTCCAATAAGGAAGAAAGAGATAAGCCCAAGGGCAAGCAGATAGACGGGTCCAGCTTCGCCGTCCGTTGATGGCGTGGCAAAACCAGAAGATAGCACTACGCTATCATGCAGATTTTACAACAAAGGCCCAATCCTTGGCTCTGACCGGCACGGCGGCCGCTCCAACAACGACTCACACGCTCCGCAATACAGGTAGGTTATCGGCGTGACGTCATTTTTCTGGAGTCGGAATAATGACGAGGGTTGGAGAATGCTTGATCGCCAGGGATGGCTGTATAGCGCTATCGCGCAGCAAACACTTATCCACAGTTGAGCCCAGCCTGGGGCTGGGAAAAAGACACCTGAAAAAAACTGCTGGAGGCCTGTCCCCTTTTTCCGTCTCACCGGTCATTGCAGGTATGTGAACAAACTATGAGACCTTACCTCTATGCCTCCAGCCTCGCCTTATCATCTGCGCCCCCTGCTCCGCTTCAGCCTTTTGCTGACCCTGAGCACCAGCCCGCTGTTCATCTCCCCCTCTTGGGCCGAGAGCACCGACCGACGCAACTATGAAGTACCCGCTGGCGGCCTGGGTGCGGCGTTGACGCGGTTTGCCGGGTTGGCTGGCGTCAACTTGTCGTTGGATCCGGCACTGGTGAGCGGTCGTAACAGCGCGGGGCTGTCCGGAGATTTCGCTGTTGAAGAAGGTTTCTCACGCTTACTGCAAGGCTCGGGTCTACAACTGGTGTCTGTGGCGGACCACGCCTATACCCTGGTCCCCGCCCCTGAAGGCAGCAGCCTGCAATTGGCACCCACCTCGATTCTTGGCGCCAGCGGCACCACCGACGGTCAGGCGTATGCCGGTGGTCAGGTCTCACGCCGAGGCTCGCAAGGCCTGCTTGGCTCGCGGGATTTCATGGACACGCCATTCAGCATGACCACTTATACCAGCCAGACGGTGAAGGACCAGCAGGCCCGAACCCTGAGCGACCTCATCGCCAGCGACCCTTCAGTGCGCGCCACCAACCCGGCGGGCGGACGTTTTGAGCAGTTCACCATCCGAGGGCTGAGCCTGTTCAACAGTGATGTTTCCTATAACGGTCTTTACGGCATTCTGCCGACCTATACGATTGACATGGAAATGGCCGACCGTGTGGACATCCTTAAAGGCCCGAGCCAGTTGGTCAACGGTATCTCGCCACGGGGCAGTGTCGGCGGCGGCATTAATGTGGTGCCAAAACGGGCGACCGACAAGGACATCACCGAGTTCACCGGCAGCTACGCGTCCAACAATCAGCTGGGTACCGCGGTGGATGTCGGCCGCAGGTTTGGCGACGAGGGCAAGTTCGGGGTGCGCTTCAACGGCGTGAAACAATCAGGCGATACCGAATGGGATCACCAGAGCGTCGACCGCGAAATGGCGGTGCTGGGCCTCGACTTCCGTGGTGAACGCCTGCGACTCTCGACCGATATTGGACACACCGAACGCAACACCGACGCACCGCAGGAACGTGTTCAGATCGGCGCCAATGCAAAGGTGCCCAGCGCCAATGATGTGCACCGCAACTATGCGCAAACCTGGAGCAAGGCACGTACCGAGGACACCTTTGGCGCCGTGAACGCCGAGTACGACGTCAACGATTCGGTGATGTTGTACGGCGGTGTGGGCGCTCGTAAAAGTAACCATGACTTCCTGCGCCATGGGGTGCCTATCACCAACAACGCGGGTGATTTCAGTGTCCAGCCGCGAGACTTCACCCGCGACGAAAATGTGCGCACCGGAACCGCCGGGGTTCGCAACTGGTTCCACACGGGCCCGGTAAGCCATGAGATCAATCTGGCTGCCAGCTACTTCTATATGGACTTCGAGAACGGCGGCGCTCGCTATGCGGCCTCGCCCAGCAACCTGTACAACCCAGTCACATCGCCCACCCCCGCCAACCCCACCCGCCAGGACCCCAAGGTCTACACCGAAAACCGCTTCAGTGGCGTGGCGTTGTCCGACACACTTGGCTTCTTCGACGATCGCTTGTTGCTAACCCTCGGTGCACGCTGGCAGCGGGTCAAGGTCGATGACTGGTCAGACGGCGTCAAAGGCGACACGGCCTACGATGAGGAAAAAGTCTCGCCGTCAGGCGGCATCCTGTACAAGGTGACCGACCAATTGTCGGTGTATGCCAACTACATGGAAGGCCTGAGCCAGGGCAAGATCGCGCCGTCCACCTCAGTAAACGAGGATGAGATTTTTCCGCCGTTCATCAGCCGCCAGGTCGAGGTCGGGAGCAAATATGACTTGGGCTCATTCGCCCTCACGGCCAGTGTGTTCCGTATCAAGCAACCGGCCTACGAGACCAACGCCACAACCCGAGTCTTCGGCCCGAACGGCAAGCGCGAGAACAACGGCGTGGAGCTCATCATGTTCGGTGAACCGCTAAAAGGCGTGCGCCTGCTTGGAGGCGTGATGTACATCGATAGCGAATTGACCGATACCGTCAACGGCACCTTCGACGGCAAACGGGCGCCCGCTACCCCGGAATACAACGTCAATCTGGGTGCCGAATGGGACATCCCCAACGTTCAAGGGTTGACCCTGACCGGCCGTGGCATCTATTCCAGTTCGCAGTATCTGGACCAGGCCAACAGCAAGGAAATCGACTCATGGGAGCGTCTCGATGTGGGCGCGCGCTACGCCTTCAAAGTCGACGGCAAGGCTGTAACCCTGCGTGCCAATGTCGAAAACGTGCTGGATAAACACTACTGGAGTTCCGCTGGCGCCTCGGATGACAGCGAGCCTGGCTTGACGCTCTCAACCCCGAGAACCTATCTGGTCTCGGCAACCATCGGCTTCTGAGTTGATCTGATCATCCTGCGCGCCGGAACGGGCGCATACGCTGACCCGTCCATGTCCGCGCAGTGCCCGGCACCGCAACTGATGAAGGATCAGCGAGAACAACCAGCGCCCGAGTCCCGGGCGCTGGGCTCAACCATCAGAACTTGACGCTGGCAGTCAGACGCGCCGTTCTGAGCGCTCCCTCTTCCACCTGAAGCATGCTGCTGCCGGTGGTCGACGGGTAATACTCTTTGTTGAACAGGTTGTCGATGTTGAGCTGCAGACTGGTCTTGTAGTCGTGAGTTGGCAGATCCCAACGCACAAAAGCATCCGCCAGGGTGTAGCTGTCCATCCAGAAACTGTTCGCATCATCACCCGGCCGCTCGCCGACGTATCGAGCACCCGCACCGACATGCCACTGGCCGGTTTCGGCAGGCAGCGCGAGATGATGGGTGACGTAGAGGCTGGCAGTATGCATCGGCGCATTGGGCAGACGATTACCCTCCTGCGCTGGAGATTCGTCGTTTTTCAGCACCTCGGTCTGGTTGTAGGCATAGGTGCCGATAACGCTCCAATTGCGAGTGATCTCACCGGTGACATCCAGTTCAACCCCGCGTGAACGAGCCTTGCCGACGGCTTCGTCGATGCTGTTGCCGTTGCTTTGCAGCACACTGTTGACCAGGTTTTTCTTGACGATGTCGTACACCGCCAGGTTCACGTTGAGCGCCTGGACGGGTGTGTATTTGATCCCGGCCTCGTAACTGCGCCCCTCGGTTGGCTTGAAGCTGTTGCCTGCATCGTCGGCATCATTGGGCACGAAGGAGCGACTGTAGTTGGCGTAAAGCGCCACAGTGTCCGTTGGCTGGTAAACGATCCCGCCAAACGGGATGAATTTATCCCCATTGGAATCCGCGCCAGGTGCATAGGAACTGCCAAGGCCTTGATCGCTGTATTGGTCCCAGTGCTCCTGACGACCGCCGAACACCAGAATCCAGCGATCATTGAGGTGCCAATTGTCCTTGAAATACAACGACGTGGTGACCAGGTTGTTCTCGGCATTGCTCTGGACAGCACTGACGGTTACCGGCTCAGCCAGATTGCCGTAAGACGGGTTCTGAATGTTGAGATTCCCGGCAGCGCTGCTGGCGTTGCGATAGGTTTTGCCGCGATATTTGTCCAGCGACTCGTTATCCACACCCACTGTTATTTCGTGTCGTTGACCAAACAACTGCTGATCGCCGATCAGATCCAGGGCGGTATAGCGACTTTCATAGTCATAATGCCCACCGTTGGCGATGCGCCGCAGGTTATTGCCAGTCAGGGTACTCGGCTGCGCGATCGACAGGCTGTACCGATCCTCCGTCCAGCCGTAGGTCAATCGGCTGCGCCAGTCGTCGTTGAGCTGGTACTCGAACTTTGCGGTCGTGCTCTGGCTTATGCCCACCGACTTGGCCCAACGCTCGTCCAGACGGTCGCGATAACTGATGTCGGCCGGGTGACCATTGACGAATACGGTGCCGCGATCAAATGGGCTTGCGTAGTCGTTGTAGGTGTAGGCAAGCGAGAAACTGGCTCGGTCGCCGACCCAGGCTATCGAAGGCGCGATGAGGGTATGCTCGTCGACCCCGTAGTTGCGCCAATAGTCTTCGTGACTGCGCTCAGCGATCAGCCTGTACGCCAGATTGGTGTCACCCAGTGGCCCGGTTGTGTCCAGACCAAACGACCCGCCCCCTTCGCTGAAACCAGACCCGGTCAAGGTCGTGCTACGGGTGAACTGTGGCTGTTTGCTGATCACGTTGATCAAACCGCCCGGCTCAAGAGCGCCATACATCAAAGAAGCAGGGCCTTTGAGTACTTCCACATGGTCAGTGGTGGCACCCAGATTGCGACCGATAGCCGAGCGGATGCCGTCTCGCAGGATGGAGTTGTCATCGTTGCTGCCAAAACCTCGCTTGATCAGCGCATCTTTGGTGCCGCCCAGGGTATTAGTCTGGGTGATACCACTGACGAAGCGCATCGCATCGTTGAGGTCCTTGACCTGATAGTCATCCAGAGTCTGGGCAGCCACGGTGTTCACGGTTTGCGCCTCGTCCCGGTTCTGCGTGGAGCCCTTGCTGGCAGTGCTGCCCTCTGCACGTGTGTAACTGCCCAGACCATCACCAGCATCGCTGGTGGATTGAATGACACTGGCCGGTATCTCGGTAGCCGCCTGAACGGCCATCGCACAACACGGAATTGCGAAACACAGAAGGACTGACGCGTGAGTCCTGTTTAGCAGCTTTACCACGAGCATGACTCCGTAATGGTGTATCAACGAGAATGCGTTTCATCCCTACTACACGAGTCAGACGTAGGATTACCTCATCAGATTTCCGGATTTTTTTTCAGACGTGAAGATCGGACCGGGGTCTCTTTTCAAAAGGCTATCGCCAAGCGCTGCCACGCCAAGCGCAAAAAAGCCCCGCCAGATAGTCTGTTCGGGGCTTGATTGGGACCTGCAGTTGCCACCCGGCTGTTGGACAATCAGCTGTCTGGATGAGCATGCGGGGAGGTCAGATTAGGTGGTGTCCCAGGGCAGGTTCGAACTGCCAACCTTCCCCTTAGGAGGGGGATGCTCTATCCAATTGAGCTACTGGGACACAGTTGCCAGCACCAGAATGGGTGCCAGCGAGACGGCGTGCATGTTAACGGCACCGGTCACTTTTGTCATGTCGTCTTTGGCTGACACGGCTGTGGGCCTTATCCGTTTAAAACGCGGGGTTTGACGTCAATCATGCATTTTGCACTACACCTAAAAGCCACCATTGCAAAACGCATGCAGGCGCACTGCTGATACCCGCTCAAGCTATTGATATACAAGGGTTTTTATCCGAGCCGAAGTTGGCATGCAGCCTGCACTACTCTCTCCAGTAAAGATCCTTCTTAAAGAAAGTTCCGTTGGAGGTAACCGAAAATGAACATCGCCCTATCAGTGTTGAATGCAGCAGCCCTGGTCGCACTGGTGGCGTTTCATTTTCAGGATGACGCAAGTGCGGAACAGGTTGCAGCCCAGGCACAGCCACATCACCTGCTGCGTCAAGCTCCTCAATTGGCGGTGATGACAGAACGCAGTGGTCAGGCGGCCATTCTGGCAAATGAAAGCATTTCCCGACCGGTTGCGGATTCCGACCAGCGTTGGGTGTTCTAACTCCCTAGCACTCACGCCCCCAGCATCGACTCACCGTTTCGAGAGACCAATTATGTCCAAATCTGCTTTGTCCTTCATTATTCTGACCATCATGTCCGTGGCCGTGGATCTGTTGCTGCCAGCGACCGCACAGGGCGTAAGCAGTGTCATGAAAATCGCCGCGGGCTTGTTTTCGGTATTGTTCATCGTCGCCTTGATTCTGGGTCGCCGCTTTAAATTCGATCCTGTTCTGCGCTGACTTATACGACTACCCGCTTCGTCGCCCCGCATCAGCCTCCCCCGCCAGCCTCACACCTCAGCCTCACACCTCAGAACTACCACGCAGTCCGGCACCTTGGGCGTTCGCCAAACGTGACGCCCGTCGGCATGCATTAGTATTTTGGAGATAACCCTCTAAGCTGACAGATAGCCATCATGGCAATATGCATTCAGAGGGCCGCGTGAAATTTGTAGGACGCTCGGGTGGATGCCGTACTTTGATAATCCGCTCGCAATTCTGATAATCGGTGCTGGCTAAACGCCTTTACCTGAGTCAATATTTGTCACAGAATTGACGCCAAGGATCCGGCACATTGAGGCATGATGCTGGCCTCTTTGATAACCCGGTTGAACATTTCGCCAAAAAGACGGTCACAGGATGACATCTTGCGGCGACTTGCTAGAACCGCCTTCCCCTGAACTAACCGGTTAAATATATGAGCCCTATGAAACAGGCTACTTATTCCAGCCGTACGGCTGACAAGTTCGTTGTACGTCTACCCGATGGCATGCGTAACCGCGTGCAAGAGGTAGCTAAAAACCACCATCGCAGCATGAACTCCGAGATCATTGCTCGTCTCGAACAAAGCCTGATTCAGGAAGGCGCACTGGGCGATGAGCCTAGCCTACGCCTTGATAGCCCTGAGCTGTCCATGCATGAACGCGAATTGCTGCAACGCTTTCGGCAACTCTCCCACCGCCAGCAGAATGCACTTGTTTCCCTGATCGCTCATGACACGGAACTCGCAGCAGATAACGAAGACTGACCGTTGTAGCTAAATTCTCAAGGCAGCGTAGTTGCTGGCTTTTTATTGCAGTCCGATGGCCCTAATTACCGTAGGACAATTCCGCAATAATAAAAAAACCGCCCAACTAGGGCGGTTTTTTTGTGCAGGTAATTTAAAGCAGGAAGATGGTAGCCAAGCCAAGGAAGATGAAGAATCCGCCGCTGTCTGTCATGGCCGTAATCATCACACTGGCACCCATGGCCGGATCCCGCCCGAGCTTGGCCAGGGTCATCGGGATCGTAACCCCCATGAGCGCCGCCAGCAGCAGGTTGAGGGTCATGGCCGCAGTCATCACGACGCCCAGCGACCAACTGCCATAGAGCAGGTAGGCCACCACACCAATCACCCCGCCCCACACAACGCCGTTGATCAATCCCACCGCGAGCTCTTTACGCAACAGGCGCTTGGTGTTTCCGGTGTTAACCTGGTCGAGCGCCATGGCCCGGACGATCATGGTGATGGTCTGGTTACCGGAGTTACCGCCGATACCCGCGACGATGGGCATCAAGGCCGCCAGCGCCACGAGTTTTTCGATAGAGCCCTCAAACAGACCGATGACTCGAGAAGCCACAAATGCTGTGATCAGGTTGACCGCCAGCCAGGACCAACGGTTACGCAACGAACGCCAGACAGAGGCGAAGATATCTTCCTCTTCCCGAAGACCCGCCATGTTGAGGACTTCGGTCTCGCTCTCTTCACGAATCAGGTCGACCATTTCGTCGATGGTCAGACGGCCAATCAGCTTGCCGTTCTTGTCCACAACCGGGGATGAAATAAGGTCGTAACGCTCAAACGCCTGGGCAGCTTCATAGGCATCGCCGTCCGGGTGGAAACTCACCGGATCATTGGCCATGACTTCCGAGACTTGTTTGTCAGGGTCGTTGACCAGCAGGCGCTTGATCGGCAAAACGCCCTTGAGCACGCCGTCGTAATCGACCACGAACAGTTTGTCCGTATGGCCAGGCAATTCCTTGAGGCGGCGCAGATAGCGCAGCACGACTTCAAGGCTGACATCCTCACGGATCGTCACCATCTCGAAGTCCATCAGAGCACCGACCTGCTCCTCATCGTAGGACAAGGCCGAGCGCACGCGTTCGCGTTGCTGGGTGTCCAGCGCTTCCATCAATTCGTGGACAACGTCTCGGGGCAACTCGGGTGCAAGGTCGGCCAGCTCGTCGGCGTCCATTTCCTTGGCAGCCGCCAGCAGCTCGTGATCGTCCATGTCGGCGATCAACGTTTCCCGTACGGAATCGGATACTTCGAGAAGAATGTCGCCGTCGCGCTCAGCCTTGACCAGCTGCCAGACCGTCAGGCGATCGTCCAGAGGCAACGCTTCGAGGATATAGGCGACGTCGGCGGAGTGAAGATCATCGAGCTTGCGTTGCAGCTCGACGAGGTTCTGCCGATGAACCAGGTTTTCTACGCGATTCTGATTTTGACCCTCTTGACGATGGGTCAAATCTTCAACAATACGCTGGCGCTGCAGGAGCTCGATTACTTGAGCCAGACGATCCTGAAGGCTTTCCTGCGTTTTTTTAACTTCTCTTTCGGTCATAGGCGAACTCCACTCCCAGCAGCGGAGCACGCCGGGGAGATCAATCAGTTAATGCATGATTGGTAAAAAAATCTGTTGAGTTGCTACTGGGTAAGTCCATGGAGGTATTCCATAAGCCCCGGCGGGGCTGACGGGCGCAATCATACACCGGCCAAGCGAATCGCACCCTAAAAATTCTGGCTATAACAAGTGCTTGCAACACAAAGTTAATTACTCAGGTCTGGGACGTCACATTCAGCCAAGAAAACACCTTCGCCATCGAAACCGACATTGGCTAGGCTTGCGCATCACCCGTCACGGAAGACGCCGCATGCCATTCAAAGCCAGTCTGCTTTTGGGGATCGCCCTGCTCGGCCCCGTTCACTCTCTTCAGGCCTCGACCGTCCAGCGTTGCGAAGATGCCACGGGAAACATTACGTTTACCACACTGGGCTGCCCTGTCGCCCATAGCATGCAACAGCAAAAGGCCTACAACGCACCGCCAGGAAGCTCAGTGCCTACTGCCGAAGGGGCTGACAAAACATGGCGCAGACTGGAAACAGCACCACGCAACACGGACGTAGTGGTGGTCGGAGAGCGCGATGACGGTTGCGGGAATCGCCTGAGCGCCGATCAACGCCGACGGGCGATCATCAACCAACAGACTCCACCTGGCATGACCCGCAGAGATGTTGAGAGCTTGCTGGGCAGACCCGACAAAGTGGTCAGCAGAAATGGAGAAACGCGCTATGTGTATAAGGAGAAAAAAGGGCGCAGCAGCCAAGTCACGTTTGACGAGAATGGATGCGTGAAAGGCAAACGCTAGAAAGCAAAAAGCCCGTATCAGACGATACGGGCTTTTTGGTGTTTGGTGCACTCGACAGGATTCGAACCTGTGACCGCTCGGTTCGTAGCCGAGTACTCTATCCAGCTGAGCTACGAGTGCATTAGCGCTTGATAAACCAGATCACCGCTGGTTGTAGCAAAGTTACCTGCATTACTGCAAACAACTCTTAAATGGTGCACTCGACAGGATTCGAACCTGTGACCGCTCGGTTCGTAGCCGAGTACTCTATCCAGCTGAGCTACGAGTGCATTTGTTGCCGCGCATTATAGGCCGTCGATTCTTTTTGTAAAGCACTTTCTCTAGTAAATTCAACAACTTACTGTTAAAGCCAGAAACAACGTACTAAGCAAATAATGGCGGAGAACGGGGGATTCGAACCCCCGACACCCTTGTGAGGTGTACTCCCTTAGCAGGGGAGCGCCTTCGGCCACTCGGCCAGCTCTCCGCAACACGGGGCGTATAATAACCACCCTTTTCCCCGTTTGCAAACCAAAAATTCAATAAAAATTAATGGCTTGGTTCTTCGTCCTTCTCTTTCTTGATACGCAGGTAAATCTCTTCACGGTGAACAGCCACTTCCTTGGGTGCATTCACACCAATGCGCACTTGATTGCCTTTGACGCCGAGCACGGTCACGGTGATTTCTCCATCACCAATGATCAGGCTTTCTGCGCACCGACGAGTCAGAATCAGCATACCTTTCTCCTCACGGATTACATTCAGGGACTACGGCTGCATAGCCGGAAGGCGACGCCCGCGACTTCGTCACGGTTGTAACCAGCGTATCGACCGACGAAATCAAAAGCGCAGGTTCGCCCATCAAAAACACAAAGGGCGCGGTCAGACCGCGCCCTTTGCCGATGCATCACTCACCCTGTCGGGGAGCGTCCAGCTCAAAAGCTGTATGCAGCGCACGTACTGCCAGCTCCAGGTACTTCTCTTCGATGACCACTGACACCTTGATTTCCGATGTCGAGATCATCTGGATGTTGATGCTTTCCTTGGCCAGGGATTCGAACATGCGGCTGGCCACGCCTGCGTGGGAGCGCATGCCGACGCCGACGATGGACACCTTGGCAATCTTGGTATCACCAATGACTTCACGGGCGCTGATTTCACGAGCGGTGGCTTCAAGCACCTGCAAGGCCGCCTGATAGTCGTTGCGATGCACGGTGAAGGTGAAGTCGGTGGTGTTATCGTGCGCAACGTTCTGCACGATCATGTCGACTTCGATGTTCGCGCCGCTGATAGGCCCGAGAATTTTGAACGCCACGCCTGGGGTGTCTGGCACGCCACGGATGGTCAGCTTGGCTTCATCGCGGTTGAAAGCGATGCCGGAAATGATCGGCTGTTCCATGGATTCCTCTTCGTCAATTGTGATGAGGGTGCCTGGACCCTCCTTGAAGCTGTGCAATACGCGCAGCGGGACGTTGTACTTGCCGGCGAACTCGACCGCACGGATCTGCAACACCTTGGAACCGAGGCTGGCCATTTCCAGCATCTCTTCGAAGGTGATCTTGTCCAGACGCTGAGCCTGGGACACCACGCGTGGGTCCGTGGTGTAGACGCCGTCGACATCGGTATAGATCTGGCACTCGTCGGCCTTGAGCGCCGCGGCCAGCGCGACGCCAGTGGTGTCGGAACCGCCACGACCAAGCGTCGTGATGTTGCCGTTCTCGTCCACACCCTGGAAACCGGCGACGACTACCACGCGACCGGCCTTCAGGTCAGAGCGAATTTTCTGATCGTCAATCTGCAGGATCCGCGCCTTGTTATGCGCGCTGTCTGTCAGGATACGCACCTGATTACCGGTGTACGACACCGCTGGTACGCCGCGTTTGATCAATGCCATGGCCAACAGCGCGATGGTCACTTGCTCACCGGTGGAAACGATCACGTCCAGTTCACGGGGAACCGGCTGATCGCTGATCTGCTTGGCCAGTTCGATCAAGCGATTGGTTTCACCGCTCATGGCTGACAGCACAACCACCAGGTCGTCGCCCGCCTCGCGGAATTTCTTGATTTTGTCGGCCACCTGTTCGATACGCTCTACAGAGCCCACCGAGGTGCCGCCAAACTTCTGTACGATCAAAGCCATCTCAAAGCCGCCTCTGCCCGATTAAGGGCGCCCATTAAACGTTCAAATCCAAGCGTCAGGCCCGCTGCAACCGAGTGGGCCTGACAGGTCGACTTAAATACCCTGCTCGACGAAAGGTACGGTCAACGCCAGCGCTGCATCCAGCGCGCCTGCGTCGACACCGCCACCTTGCGCCATGTCAGGACGACCGCCGCCTTTACCGCCCACGGCGGCAGCAGCCTGTTTCATCAAATCACCGGCTTTGAGTTGGCCAGTCAGGTCTTTGGTTACGCCTGCAACCAGTACGACCTTATCCTCGTGCACCCCGCCGAGCAGGATCACTGCGCGACCGAGCTTGTTCTTCAATTGATCGACCAGCGCCAGCAGCGCTTTGCCATCCTGACCGTCCAGGCGCACGGCCAGCACTTTCACGCCTTTGACATCCAGTGCGGAGGACGACAGATCGTCGCCCGCTGCACTGGCCGCCTTGGCCTGCAATTGTTCCAGTTGTTTTTCCAGCAGACGGTTGCGTTCAAGCACAGCCGACAGCTTGTCCAGCAGGTTGTCGCGATTGCCTTTGACCAGCGTCGCGGCTTCCTTGAGCTGATCTTCCGCGGCATTGAGGTAGCCAAGCGCTGCTGCGCCGGTGACCGCTTCGATGCGGCGAACACCAGCGGCCACACCGCCCTCACTGACAATCTTGAACACCGCAATGTCGCCGGTACGGTTGGCGTGGATACCACCACACAACTCGACGGAGAAATCGCCGCCCATGCTCAGCACACGGACGCTGTCGCCGTACTTCTCGCCAAACAGGGCCATTGCGCCACGCGCCTTGGCGGTTTCGATATCGGTTTCTACCGTCTCAACCGCGCTGTTCTTGCGGATTTCGGCGTTGACGATGTCTTCCAGGGCTTTCAACTGCTCAGGCTTGATGGCTTCAAAGTGGCTGAAGTCAAAGCGCAGGCGCTGGCTGTCTACCAACGAGCCTTTCTGCTGAACGTGCTCGCCCAGCACTTGACGCAGGGCTGCGTGCAGCAAGTGGGTTGCAGAGTGGTTCAATGCCGTGGCGTTACGAACTTCGGCGTTCACTTCAGTGTTCACTGCCGCGCCGACACTCAGGGTGCCCGACGCCACGACGCCATGGTGCAGGAATGCGCCGCCGGTCTTGGTGGTGTCACGCACGTCGAAGCGGACTTCGCCAGCGCTGATGTAGCCGCCATCACCGATCTGACCACCGGATTCAGCGTAGAACGGCGTGGTATCGAGAATTACCACGCCCTCTTCGCCTTCGCCCAACTGCTCGACTTTCTGGCCTTCTTTATAGAGAGCGACGATTTTCGCATCGCCACGGGTTGCCTTGTAACCGGTGAACTCGGTGGCCACATCAACCTTGACCAGGCTGTTGTAGTCCATGCCGAACGAACTGGCCGAACGAGCGCGCACGCGCTGGGCGTCCATTTCGCGCTCGAAGCCTTCCTCGTCGAGAGTCAGATTGCGCTCGCGGGCGATGTCACCGGTCAAGTCCATCGGAAAACCATAGGTGTCGTAGAGTTTGAACACTACGTCGCCTGGGACCACGGTGCCTTTGAGGTCAGCCAGATCCTGCTCGAGGATTTTCAGGCCCTGCTCCAGAGTCTTGGCGAACTGCTCTTCTTCTGCCTTGAGCACGCGCTCGATGTGCGCCTGCTGCTGGGTCAGTTCAGGGAACGCAGTGCCCATCTCGGCAACCAGTGCAGCCACGATCTGATAGAAGAAGCTGCCCTTGGCGCCGAGCTTGTTGCCGTGACGGCAGGCGCGACGAATGATGCGGCGCAGCACATAACCACGGCCTTCGTTGGAAGGCAGCACGCCGTCGGCGATCAGGAAGCCACAGGAACGAATGTGGTCAGCCACAACTTTCAGGGACGCCTGATTGTCGTTGCTGCAGCCGATCGCTTTGGCAGCGGCAGCCAGCAAGCTCTGGAACAGGTCGATCTCGTAGTTCGAGTTGACGTGTTGCAGGACGGCACTTACGCGCTCCAGGCCCATGCCGGTATCCACCGACGGCGCAGGCAGCGGGTGCAGCACGCCGTCCGCTGTACGGTTGAACTGCATGAAAACGTTGTTCCAAATCTCGATGTAACGGTCGCCGTCTTCTTCCGGCGAACCCGGTGGGCCGCCCCAGATGTCCGGACCGTGATCGAAGAAAATCTCGGTGCAAGGACCGCACGGGCCGGTATCGCCCATGGTCCAGAAGTTGTCGGACGCGTAAGGTGCGCCCTTGTTATCGCCGATGCGAACCATGCGCTCGGCAGGTACGCCGATCTCTTTGGTCCAGATGTCATAGGCTTCGTCGTCAGTGGCGTAAACCGTGACCCAGAGTTTTTCCTTGGGCAGGTTCAGCCATTTTTCCGAGGTCAGGAATGTCCAGGCGTAGGTAATGGCATCACGCTTGAAGTAATCACCGAAGCTGAAGTTGCCCAGCATCTCGAAGAATGTGTGGTGACGCGCGGTATAACCGACGTTTTCCAGGTCGTTGTGCTTGCCACCGGCGCGCACGCATTTCTGGCTGCTGACGGCACGGGTGTAGGCTCGCTTTTCCTGGCCCAGGAAGCAATCCTTGAACTGGTTCATGCCTGCGTTGGTAAACAGCAGGGTCGGGTCGTTGCCCGGAATCAAGGAGCTGGAAGCTACACGGGTGTGGCCCTGCTCTTCGAAGAAGCCAAGGAAGGCTTCACGGATTTCTGCGCTTTTCATAGGTTCTTCCACGGAGACTGCGGCCAGAGGCAAAGTGCAAAACGTCATGTGACGTAGCGACGGCAAAGGGCCGCATTATATAGGCGTTGCGTCGCCGGTACAGTCTGTTTGTACGATAGAGATAAGCTACTGGACTATCGGCACCTCACGCACGAGAAAAATCGGCGAATGCCACGATGACTTGCTCGATCTGCTCGCGGGAAACATCCAGGTGCGTAACCATGCGCAAGCGTGGCGCTGCACTGAGAGTAATCCCGCGCCTGGCGCAGAAAGCCTTGAGCGCCTGAGCCTGATCGCCGATGTTTACGTAAACCATATTGGTGTGCACCGGCTCCACGCTGTAACCCGACTCAGTCAGGCCTTTGGCAAGCAGCTCAGCGTTGATGTGATCTTCCGCCAGGCGCTCGACGTGGTGATCAAGGGCGTAAAGGCCCGCGGCCGCCAGCAATCCTGCCTGGCGCATGCCGCCACCGACCATTTTGCGCAATCGGCGCGCCTTGACGATGAAGGATTCGGACCCGCACAACACCGAACCGATTGGCGCACCAAGGCCTTTGGACAGGCAAACCGAAACCGAATCGAAATGCTGGGTGATCTCCCGGGCATCGACACCGAGCTTGACCGAGGCGTTGTACAACCGCGCGCCATCCAGATGCAGCGCCAGACCATGAGCCCTGGTGAATTTTCGGGCCGCAGCCAGATAGCTCATTGGCAACACTTTGCCCTGCATGGTGTTTTCCAGGGCCAGTAATTTACTGCGGGCAAAATGGAAATCGTCCGGCTTGATGGTCGCCAGCACCTGATCCAGATCCAGCGAACCGTCGGCCTGATTCTCCAGTGGCTGGGGCTGAATCGAACCCAGGACTGCCGCACCGCCGCCTTCGTACTTATAGGTATGCGCCTGCTGGCCGACGATGTATTCATCGCCGCGCTCGCAATGGGCCATCAAGCCAAGCAGATTGCTCATCGTACCGGTGGGGACGAACAGCGCCGCCTTGAAACCCAGGCGCTTGGCCAGGGTTGCCTCCAGCTGATTGACCGTTGGGTCTTCGCCATACACATCGTCACCCAAGGGTGCCAGCGCCATGGCTGCACGCATGCCGGCACTGGGCTGGGTCACTGTGTCGCTGCGCAAATCAATAACCGTCACGATAAAGCTCCCTGAAGAATGCGAACCTCAGTTCTGAGGCCTGGGCTTGGGATAATCAAGGTATTGAGCGGCAATTCCAAGGATTCGTTATAAGAAAAAGTACGCATCACTGTAGGAAAGCGTCCATGCACATTGTGTGAATCTGTGATAAAAACTGCCCGCCGAAGAAAAATATCGACGGCAACGTTCTCAGGGCGGGGTGCGATTCCCCACCGGCGGTAATGACGCGCAATGCGTTTAGCCCGCGAGCGCTCACCCGATTTTCCAGGTGAGGTCAGCAGACCTGGTGTGATCCCAGGGCCGACGGTCATAGTCCGGATGAAGAGAGAACGGGATTGGCACCACCGGATCGTTTCGCGAGCATTGCCACGTTTTTCGTGGGGCTGGCGGTCGTACCCTGGCATCCCATTCGATCCAAAGCGCCCTGTTTTTTCATAGACAGGAGACAGAACTGATGCAACCCACCGCAATTGACAGCAAAAGCAAAAGCCACGCAAACGAGCGTATCGCTTTTATCCAGGCCTGCTGGCACAAGGATATTGTCGATCAGAGCAAAATCGGCTTCATCGCTGAAATGGCCAATCATGGCTACACCGAAGCGGACATCGATTTCTTCGAAGTCGGCGGCGCGTTTGAAATCCCGTTGCACGCCAAACTTCTTGCCAACAGCGGCCGCTATGCAGGCGTCGTCGGCGCGGCACTGGTGGTTGACGGCGGCATCTACCGCCACGAGTTCGTCGCTCAGTCCGTGGTCAGCGCGCTAATGCAGGTGCAGCTGGAAACCGAAGTGCCGGTGTTCTCGGTAGTCCTGACTCCGCACCACTTCCATGCGGGCGAAGAACATCAGAAGTTCTTCTTCGAGCATTTCCTGCACAAAGGTCAGGAAGCAGCAAAAACCTGCGCCGACACCGTGGCCAAAGTGCGTGCTTTGCGTCGGATTGAAGGGCAGAAGAAGGTCGGTTAATCCGGCCCCCAAGCCCGTAGGAGCGCGCTTGCCTGCGACTGGATTTATCAGGCAACATTTATGTTGGCTGACCCGACGCAATCGCGGGCAAGCGCGCTCCTACAGGTCGACGGCGACTCAAACCAATCCATCCGCCTTAGTGGGCACAATCAATATCCCGGCCCGCAAGCCAACCTGCACCCGAGGATTGGGAAAGATAATCCTCGCGCCCTCTTCTTCCACCACCCAGCGTGAATCGCTCAGGTCGTCCGCCAGCAGGTAGCCTTTATCGAGCGGCGAGAAGTTCTCGACATCCAATGGCAAATGCATTCGAAAAGCATCGCTTTGTTTGATGATTTCCCGCGCCACACTGAATAGCTGCAAACCCTCAAGGTTTTCATCCAGCTCCGGCTCATTGCCTTCGATCATCTGTTCCAGGCGCGTGCGCAGCAGCGTCAGGTTGACCTCGGCGTTGCGCCCGAAAGGCCGCGCCTTGCCCAGTTCAAGGGTGAAAGACTCGGCGCCCAGTTTGTCGTAGGTGTAAGCGCTGAACACGATGGATGACTTGTTCTGCAGCAGCACCGCTTGCATACCCGCTGCACGCAGCCGGGCCAGTTGCTGCCGGGAATGCTCGCGGCCTTCCTTCCAGGGATAGAGTGCGAACTGCTCGATCTTCGAACCACGGATGGCGGTATGCAGGTCGTAGTGCAAACGATAGCGGTCCGGCACGCTGAAAAACGTCGCCGCCAGCCGTTCCAGCTCACAGGCGCGCAGGGCTTCTGGGCCACCGCTGAGTTCGTGCCGGCCGTTGAACAGCCGGTTTACATCTTGCTCGACATAACGCTCGCCCCGGCGCATGGCTTCGGGGTTGCCGAACAGAAAAAGAATACGTGCCCGCGGTTTTAGTTCGCTGCGGGCAATGCTGCGGATCAGGTCATCCAGCAGCTCGATGGGAGCCGTCTCATTACCATGAATGCCGGCCGACAACAGCAAATCAGCGCCGTTGTCCCGGTCCTGAGGCGGACGCACTTCAAGCGCCCCCTCACTCAACCATCGCAGACGCACGCCGCCGACAGTCGTTTGAGTCTTTTCCGCTGGTTCACGTCCAGCCAGGGTCAGGTCAAGCAGTTTGCCGAGGGCGAGCATGGGCGATTCCTGTTTTTAATCGTGTTGGCAGTCCGGACCATGCACATGCTCTTCGTCGTCACCAACGTCGGCAGGTTCCATCTCCAGCTGCAGGCTGACCAGGTTGGTGGCCAGTGGGCGCAACAGCAGGTTGGCGTATTCGGCATCACCTTCTTCTACATCAACGCCGATCAACAGCTGGCCGCGGCCGTCGTGCTGGATCCACAGTTCCTTGCCCTGCCACATGACGGCGACGCGGGTGCAGGAAGTTTCCAGCTGAGTGCCATCGGTGTCTTCAAGGATTAATTGCAGGGTGTCGCTCATGATCGGGATTCTCTATGTTCAGACAAGTTGGAAAGGATAGACCGCGCCCAGTTTAAGGATTTGCGTCAGTTCATCCAGTGCCGTGCGGCATTCAAGCAGCAATTGCGGGTCGGTCAAGTCATCCTCGCTCATGCGATCGCGATAATGCTTGTCGACCCATTGAGTCAGCGTGGCGTACAACGGCGCGGTCATGATAACCCCTGGATTGACCGCCGCCAGCTCGGTTTCATTGAGCGCGACGCGAAGACGCAGGCAAGCCGGCCCTCCGCCGTTCTGCATGCTTTGCTTGAGATCGAAAACCTTGACCTCGCGGATCGGCCCGGTACCCGCCAGCAGCCCTTGCAGGTAGCGCCAGACCCGCTCGTTGCTACGGCACTCTTCGGGCACGATCAGCAACATAGAACCATCAGCACGGGACAAGAGCTGGCTGTTGAACAGGTAGGAACGCACGGCATCTTCCACCGAGACCTCAGCCCGAGGCACGCAGATGGCCTTGAGCTGGCCGCCACAACGGCCAAGCTTGTCCTGCAGTTCACCCAGCAGCCGCTCCGTATGGAGGAAGGCGTCCTCGTGATAGAACAGCACTTCGCCGTTACCCACCGCAATCACGTCGTTATGAAACACGCCCTGATCGATCACAGCCGGATTCTGCTGGCCGTAGACCACGCCGCTTTCACTCAACCCATGCAGGCGCGCAACGGCCTGAGAGGCTTCGAGAGTCTGGCGGGCCGGGTACTTCTGCGGCGCAGGATAGCGACTGTCGAATGCGCTGCGGCCAAACACGAAAAACTCCACGCCCGCGTCGCCATAGTCCCGGCACAAGCGAGTGTGGTTGGCAGCGCCCTCGTCGCCAAACTGGGTCACAGACGGCAACGCGCTGTGATGGGAGAAGTGTTGCTGGTCGGCAAACATCGCCCCTAGAACCCGGCTGGTGGTGGGATGCTCGATGCTGCGGTGATATTTGCAGGCCAGGTTGGCGGCGGTGAAATGCACGCGGCCATCGGCGGTGTCCGCGCTTGGACTGACGGTGGCGGCATTGGCCACCCACATGCTGGATGCCGAGCAACTGGCAGCCAGCAATGGCATGGCCTGCTTGGCCGCCTGCTCGATGACCTGTGCATCGGTGCCGGCGAAACCCAGCTTGCGCAAGCCAGCCACATCGGGACGTTCCTGAGGGGCCAACACACCCTGAGTAAAGCCCATATCCATCAGCGCTTTCATCTTCGCCAGGCCTTGCAACGCCGCTTCGCGAGGGTTGGAAGACTGCTGGCAATTGCTTTGCGATGCGACGTTACCGTAGGACAACCCGCCGTAGTTATGGGTCGGCCCGACCAGGCCGTCAAAATTCACTTCGTATGATTTCATCGGCTCGGCTCCGTGGATCTTTTTTATAAGCGTAGGGTTCAATCATCGCTTTGCTGACTGGTGCAGCTCCATTAACAACACCCAATTTTCTGTTAGAGCCCCCTCGGTACCCCTGACAGAGCGCTGTCTGGAAACCGACATCGCACCTGTAGGAGCGCGCTTGCCCGCGATGACGGCTGCACAGACTACAAACATGCTGGCTCCAGAATCGCATCGCGGGCAAGCGCGCTCCTACAGAATGGGTCCACCTGAGATAACTGAGTGCCGGCTCCTACACGTCCTTCATAACCGCACACCAGGCGTCAGGGTTGCAGGCAATGTCAGACTGCTGCTTTCCAGTGACGCCACCGGGTACGCGCAGTAATCCGCAGCGTAGTACGCGCTGGCTCGATGGTTGCCAGATGCGCCGACTCCGCCAAACGGCGCGCTGCTGGCTGCGCCGGTCAGTTGCTTGTTCCAGTTGACGATACCCGCACGGCTTTCCAGCCAGAACTGCTGATAGCGCGCTTCGGAATCGGACAACAGACCCGCCGCCAGCCCGTATTGCGTGTCGTTGGCCAGCGCAATCGCGCTGTCGAAATCAACGTAGCGGATCACCTGCAGCAATGGGCCGAACAGCTCTTCATCGATAGGATCACTGACCTCAGTGACGTCAATGAGGCCCGGCGTCAACAGCGCCGCCTTAGTTTGCGGTTGAGTCATTTCCAGCAACGCCACAGCACCGTTGGCAATCAATTGGCCCTGAGCAGCGAGCAACGCACTGGCTGCCTGCAGCGAGATGACCGAGCCCATGAACGGCGGCGGCTGCTGATCGAACGCACCGACCTCAATGGTCCGCGTAACGTTCACCAGCCGTTGAAGGAAAGCATCGCCCCACGCCCCTTCAGGCACCAGAAGACGACGGGCGCAGGTGCAGCGTTGCCCCGCCGAAATGAATGCCGACTGAATCACCGTATAAACCGCGGCCTCGACATCCGCCACCTGATCGACCACCAGTGGATTATTGCCGCCCATTTCCAGCGCAAGAATCTTGTCCGGCCGACCGGCGAATTGCTGGTGCAGCGTATTGCCGGTGCGGCTGGAACCGGTGAAGAACAAGCCGTCGATACCCTCATTAGCCGCCAGCGCCATGCCGGTTTCCCGAGCGCCTTGCAACAGGTTGAGGACGCCCGCAGGCAACCCGGCTTCGATCCAGCATTTGACCGTCAGCTCAGCCACTTTGGGTGTCAGTTCACTGGGCTTGAACAGCACAGCGTTGCCCGCCAGCAACGCCGGGACGATATGCCCGTTAGGCAGATGCCCAGGGAAGTTAGACGGCCCGAAAACGGCGACCACGCCGTGGGGCTTGTGACGCAAAACGGCGGTGGCGTCGCCCAAGGGGCCGCTCTTCTCGCCGGTGCGCTCACGGTAGCTTTGAATCGAGATCGCGATCTTGTTGACCATGCTGGTCACTTCAGTCATCGACTCCCACAGCGGCTTGCCGGTTTCTTCACCGATGCAATGGCCGAGTTCATCAGCATGGGTTTTAAGGCTGGCGGCGAACGCCTCCAGCACGCCGATACGCTCATCCAGCGGGCGCTTCGCCCATGCCGGGAAAGCCTGTCGCGCGGCTCGCACTGCCTGGTCAACCTGCTCGGCGCTTGCGCCTTGCCCGGACCACAAGACCTTCTGCGTCACAGGGTTGAGGGATTCAAATGTTTCGCCCTGCCCGGCCTGCCAGGCGCCTGCTACATAAAGTGTGTTCATCAATTAACCTCCCGGGCCGGCGACAACGCAACCGCCCGCACGCTATCACCCGCGCTCAAGCGCAAACGCTTGGCGGTAGCAGGGTCGACTACCAGGGTGCCGGCGGCAAAGCGCGCCGCAGCGACCGTGATCCGGCAATCTTCACGCCTACGGTTGTGGATCAGGAATGGCGTCGCGTCATCACCCGGCGTGCCAATGGCCAGCACCAGGGGCTGACTGTCGCGCACGGCACGGATCTTGGCGGTCTCGCACTCCACAGCGGGGCCGGCGTCAAAAATGTCGACGTAGCCCTGGTAGCTGAAGCCTTCCGCCTTGAGCATCGTCAGTGCCGGCTCGGTATCGGCATGCACCCGGCCAATGACGTTGCGCGCATCTTCAGAGAGGAAGCACGAGTACAGCGGAAACTTGGGCATCAGCTCGGCAATGAAGGCTTTGTTGCCGACGCCGGTCAGGTAGTCCGCCTGGCTGAACTCCATTTTGAAGAAGTGCCGCCCCAGACTTTCCCAGAACGGCGACCGACCATTTTCGTCAGACATGCCGCGCATTTCAGCGATGATTTTGTTGCCGAACAGTTGCGGAAACTCGGCAATGAACAGCATGCGCGCCTTGGCCAGCAGACGTCCGTTCAGGCCATTGCGGTAGTCGCTGTGCAGGAACAGCGAGCACAATTCGGAATTGCCGGTCAGGTCATTGGCCAGAAACAGGGTCGGGATTTCCCGATAGATGTTCAGTTCTTGCGAGGCGCTGACGGTCAGGCCCACTCGATAGTTGTACCAGGGCTCGCGCAGGCCGACGGCACCGGCGATAGCGGAGATACCCACCACACGGCCATCGTCATCTTCCAGCACGAACAGATAGTCGGCATCGCCGCGCCCCGCCTCACCGCGAAAGGTCTTTTCCGCCCAGCCTACCCGATGCGCCAGACGCTCTTCATTGGCGGGCAGGGTCGTCAGGCCAGCGCCTGTGCTGCGCGCCAACTCGATCAGCGCGGGCAGATCACTGCTGCTTACGGGACGAACGATCATGCTATCTCCTCAAAGCCGCTTCCCTCGGGAACCGGCGAAACTCGCTAAACCTGCAATTCACGGACGAGCCGCGTATCAGACCGCCACTACCCGAACGCTGGCACCTTCACCGACACCCAACGCCTCGGCAGCAGCCAGGCTCAGTGCAACCGACTTGCCCGGTGCCCAGTCCAGCTCCAGCAGAATCGCCCGGTAATCCTGAAGCAGGCCGTTGGCGACCAGATATAAACGGCCGCCGGAACCTGTGTCGGTGGATTTCTCGGAATCTAGGCTGACCGGCACCAGCCGGCTTTGGGCGATGGAGCGAATGCCTGAAACCCGTGCGTGCAGCGTCGGGCCGCCATCGAAAATATCGATGTAGTGATCGGTTTCGAAGCCTTCGCGCATGAGGATGTCGAAAGTGATCTGTGCCCGAGGATGGACCTGACCCATGGCCTCCTGGGCCGCGTCCGGCAGTAGCGGTACGTAGATCGGGTAATGCGGCATTAGCTCGGCAAGGAAAGTCCGGCTTTTCAACCCACACAAACGCTCGGCGGCGGCGTAATTAATATCGAAGAAGTTGCGGCCAATGGCGTCCCAGAAAGGCGAATCGCCATTCTCATCGCTGTAGCCAACGATTTCGGTCACCACCGAATCAGCGAAGCGCTCCGGATGGCTGGCGACAAACAGCAGCCGGCCCCGGGAGTTGAGTTCCGACCAGGGGCTGCCCACCAGTTCCGGCACCACGTAAAAGCTGGTCAGCAAGCTGTTGCCGGTCAGGTCGTGACATTGAGAGAGCACGTGAATCTTGTTGTGGATTTTCAGTTCGCGGGAGGCGTGAACGAAGGTCTCGTTGCGAAAGCTGTAGAAGGGTTCGGAATACCCTGCCGAAGCAACGATTCCGGAACAGCCCACCAGTCGGCCGCTGTCGCTGTCCTCAAGGACAAAGAAATAGGTTTCTTCGCCATTGAAGCTGACTTCAGCCGCGAACGACGCTTCCGAGGCGGCGATCTTGTCGCCCAGGCGGCCAGCGTCGTCAGGCAGGGACGTGACACCGATCGGACTGTCGGCAGCGAGGCGTTGGACCTCCGCCAGATCAGCCATTTGCGCGGGGCGCATCACGAGCATGGTGCCACTCCTTACCAGAAACAGACCGGTTGAACCGGCTCAGAAAAAAAAGCCCAAAGGGCAAGAGGGGCAGAGAAACAGCCGCAAGCTTCAAGCTTCAAGCTTCAAGCTTCAAGCTTCAAGCCAGAAGCCAGAAGCCAGAAGCCAGAAGCCAGAAGCCAGAAGCCAGAAGCCAGAAGCTCAAAACTCAGACTTGGGTCAGCTTGGCCACAGCCCGTTCGAAACGGTCCAGGCCTTCGTCGATGTCCGCGTCCTCGATCACCAGACTCGGTGCGAAACGCACAACGTCAGGACCGGCTTGCAGAATCATCACGCCTTGATGCTCGGCAGCGTTAAAGAAGTCCTTGGCCTTGCCTTTCCAGGCATCGGCCAGGACGCAGCCGATCAGCAGGCCCATACCGCGAACTTCAGTGAACACGCCGTATTGCTGGCCGATCTGTTCCAGACGCGCTCGGAATTTCGCGTGTTTGGCGTTCACGCCGTCGCGCACTTCCTGAGTGTGAACCACATCCATCACTGCGTTGCCCACCGCGCACGCCAGGGCGTTGCCGCCGTACGTGGTGCCATGAACGCCGACGGCGAAGTGCTTGGCGAGCTTTTCAGTGGTCAGCATGGCCGCCATCGGGAAACCGCCGCCGATGCTCTTGGCGCTGGAGAGGATGTCCGGCGTCACGCCGTAATTCATGTACGCAAACAACTGGCCGCTACGGCCCATGCCGCTTTGTACTTCGTCGAAGATCAGCAATGCTTTGTGCTCGTCACACAGGCTGCGCGCGCCTTGCAGGTACTCCAGCTCAGCTGGCAGCACGCCGCCTTCACCCTGAATCGGCTCCAGCACCACGGCGCAGGTCTTGTCCGAAATAGCAGCTTTCAGAGCGGCCAGATCATTGAACGGCACGTGAGTGATGCCGGTGATCTTTGGCCCGAAGCCATCGGAATATTTCGACTGACCACCCACGGTAACGGTGAACAGCGTACGGCCGTGGAAGCTATTAAGTGCGGCAATGATTTCGTACTTTTCCGGACCATACAGATCGTGGGAAACCCGACGGGCCAGCTTGAATGCGGCTTCGTTGGCTTCAGCACCGGAGTTACAAAAGAACACGCGCTCGGCGAAAGTCGCGTCCACCAGCTTTTTGGCCAGGCGCAGGGCTGGCTCGTTGGTGAAGACGTTGGACACGTGCCAGAGTTTGTTGGCCTGCTCAGTCAAAGCACCCACCAGCGCCGGATGGCAGTGACCCAGTACGTTGACGGCGATCCCGCCGGAGAGATCCACCAGCTCACGGCCCGACTGATCCCAGACCCGGGAACCCGCACCGCGCACGGGGATGAACCCTGCTGGAGCGTAATTAGGGACCATTACCTGGTCGAAATCGGCACGTTGCACCGCAGCTTGCTCAACGGACATCGGAGTCTCCTGAAGAGGAACGCTCGCCTGAAACTGGCAAGCGATGGGAGGATTGTAAGGACTGATTACGTCCGGGCCTTGCCGCGAGGCGACAACTTGTTACAGCCTAAAACCGGGTTTTTCGCGGACTTTCGGCAATGCGACATTAACCGTCGCAAAGGCGCAGTTTAAACGTTGCGGGCGCAGAGTTGCAGATACAGATTTATTTGATTTGGGTGGATACATTTCCCTGTAGGAGCGAGCTTGCTCGCGATAGCTCAAACGCGTTTCACTTTAAATCGCGTTCAGCCTTATCGCGGCATGGTTATCTAGACACCTTTTTCGAATACATATCCGTTGCTGCGGTAACGGATATGTACACAAAAACCTCAGGAAAATGTATAGACACTCATGCCGCGATAAGGCTGTACGCGGTTCACTTTAGATCGCGTCGCCCTTATCGCGGGCAAGCCTCGCTCCCACAGGGGAAGGTCGCAAACTCTGTGGGATCACCCCCGCTCAGCCGGCACCGATGACAACTCAAACGGGCTGCTGCTGCGGCGCTGGTTACGGTCTTCCCGGGGGGTTGCGCCAAAGAAGTTGCGGTAGGCGCTGGAGAAGTGCGGGCCGGACGAGAAGCCGCAGGACAGACCAATCTGAATGATCGACTTGCTGGTCTGCATCAGCATTTGCCGGGCCTTGTTGAGGCGCAGTTCAAGGTAGTACTGGCTGGGAACACGGTTGAGGTACTGCTTGAAGATCCGTTCCAACTGACGACGCGATACGCAGACATGCTGAGCGATTTCGTCGGTGGTCAGCGGTTCTTCAATATTGGCCTCCATCAACAGCACCGCCTGGGTCAGCTTCGGATGGCTGGAGCCCAGTCGATTCTGCAGCGGAATGCGCTGGCGCTCGCCGCCTTCACGAATGCGCTCAACCACCAGCTCTTCAGAGACCGCACCCGCCAGCTCGGCGCCATGATCACGGGCCAGCACCGCCAGCAGCAGGTCGAGGACCGACATGCCACCGCAAGCCGTTAGCCGGTCCCGATCCCAGTCGAACAGATGGCTGGTGGCGATCACCTTGGGGAAGCGCTCGCTGAAATCATCCTGCCAGCGCCAGTGTACGGCCGCCCGATAGCCATCGAGCAAACCCAACTGCGCCAGTGGATAGACACCGGCTGACAGGCCGCCGATCACGCAACCGGAACGCACCAGCTGTTTCAGCGCCCCCGCCAGTGCAGGACTCATGGCCGCTGGCGGTTCATCGGCCAGCAGGAACAGTTTCTGACAGCCCTCGAGGCGTCCGGTCCAAGGTTCGCCGGGCAATTGCCACGCACCTTCAGCGGGTACTTCGGCTTGCAGGAACGACAGTTCGTAGAGCACTTCCGGATGGACGCGCTGAGCAACACGCAAGGCTTCCTCGGCCAGCGCCAGCGTCAGGGCTTTGGTACTGGGCCAAATGAGAAAACCAATTCTATGGGCGGTCATGGCGTGCAATCCGGAGCGTATCGCTGTTGTTAAAACTGTCTGCACAGCTTATGGAGTGGGCATCACAACACCCGGGCTGAATCTGCTGCAATCAGGTCAGCTCGCTTGCCGCCCAGCATGACCTGTTCCCTCTTGAAAGGCATCGTTTAAACGACACTTTTCGTTACTTCAAGCTACCTGACAGGAACTGCTGCAAGCGTTCCGACTGCGGATTGACCAGCACTTCGCGGGGATCGCCCCGCTCTTCGACAACGCCTTTGTGCAGGAAGATCAGCTGATTGGAGACCTCGCGGGCGAAGCCCATTTCGTGAGTCACCACCACCATGGTCCGACCTTCCAGAGCCAGCGCCTGCATGACTTTGAGAACGTCACCGACCAGCTCAGGATCAAGGGCCGAGGTCGGCTCGTCGAACAGCATGACTTCCGGCTCCATCGCCAGTGCCCGGGCAATCGCCACGCGCTGCTGCTCACCACCGGACATATGCCCCGGATACGCATCCTTGCGGTGCGCCACGCCAACCTTGTTCAGGTAATGCTCGGCCTTTTCCAGCGCCTCTTTCTTCGAGATACCCAGTACATGGACCGGGGCTTCGATGATGTTTTCCATCGCGGTCATGTGCGACCACAGATTGAAATGCTGGAACACCATGGACAGGCGAGAACGCATGCGTTGCAGTTGTTTAGGGTCCGCAGCTCGCATGCTGCCATCCTTAGTGGCTACCAGTTTCAGCTCTTCGTTATTGAGCAGAATCTTGCCGGCATGAGGCTGCTCCAGCAGGTTGATGCAACGCAGAAACGTACTTTTACCCGAGCCGCTGGAGCCGATGATGCTGATCACGTCGCCAGCCTTGGCCGTCAGGGACACACCCTTGAGCACTTCATGGCTGCCATAGCGCTTGTGCAGGTCCTGGACTTCCAGTTTGTTCATGCTTTCGGTTCTCACAAATGGGTCAGTCATTGAGCAGGCGACCCTGACGTCGTGCGGTGCGGCCCGCCACTTTGGCCAGCCAGAAACCCGGTTGGGCGTAACGCAAGCGCTCGATGGCGAAGAGCACACCGGCAGTGTTGGAGCACACGGTGCTTACGCGATCGGACAGTGGGTCGATGACTTCAAACAGCGGCTCGCCCACTTCGACGTCAGCGCCCGCCTCACGCAGGAACGTCACCACGCCGGGATGCGGCGCGAACAACAATTCAGTCCCTTCGAAGGGCATGCCTTCACATTCTTCGTGGGCCGCCGGCGGCCAGTCGCCACTGATGAAACCCTGCTCGGCCAGGAACGCCAGAATCCCTTCAGCATGGGTTTCGGCTTGTGGCTTGCCCGTATCGGCCTGACCGCCCAGCTCGATGGTGGTCGCCAGACAGGCCAACGGAATCTGCGCGTCAGGAAAAATCCGCGACAGGCGCAACCAGGGCAGCGAACAGGCTTCGTCAAACGAGCTGCCGCCGGAATCTTCCGCGAGCAATGCCACCTGCACATTCAAATACGCGGTCAGCGAACGCCATTGCGGCCAATGCTGGGGCAAGGCGTATATGTGCAGCGCGGCGTCAGCGTCACAATGCAGGTCGAGCACCACATCAGCCGTGCAGGCATGGCTCAACAGAATCCGCTGCATGCCGCGCAGCTCGCTTTCCGCCGGCGGGAGATTCTCCAGCGCGGTGGTCATGGCCTGACGAATCAGTTGCACGTTACTGTGCGGATCATCACCCAATAGCCCTTCAAGCAACTCGGCGACCGGTTCGCTCAACTCGGAAAAGTCCCGATTGAAGTTCTTGCCGCTGCCGAACTCGAAGCGGCCTTGATGCGCGCCTTGCAGCAACTGACCCAGACCAATGGGATTGGCCACCGGAACCAGTTCGATGACACCTTTCAAAGCGCCCTGCTCTTCCAGCTCGGCCAGACGCTTTTTCAGCTCCCAGGCGGTACGCATACCGGGCAACTCGTCGGCGTGCAGGCTGGCCTGGATATAGGCTTTACGCTCGCCGCTGCCGAAGCGAAATACACTCAGCTGACGCTCGGTGCCGAGGGTGCTCCACGGCAATACATGATCGGTTCTTTGCATGTCAGGCCTTCCGGGGCGCGAGATAGCCCAGCCAGCGACGTTCCGCCAGCTTGAACAGTCGCACCAGAATGAATGTCAGGCACAGGTAGAACACGCCTGCGGTAATGAATGCCTCGAAGGGCAGGTAGAACTGGGCATTGACCGTGCGGGCCGCGCCGGTGATATCGATCAAGGTCACAATGGACGCCAGACTGGTGGTCTGCAGCATCATGATCACTTCATTGCTGTACTGCGGCAGCGCCCGGCGTAGCGCCGAAGGCAGCAGGATGCGGCGATACATCTTGGACTTGGACATGCCCATGGCCCGAGCCGCTTCAATCTCGCCAGAGGGGGTCGCCTTGAGGCTGCCGGCAATGATTTCGGCGGTATAGGCGCTGGTATTGATGGCGAAGGCCAAACAGGCGCAAAACGTTGCGCTGGACAACCAGGGCCACAGGAAGCTTTCGCGGACGGCGGAAAATTGCGCGAGTCCGTAATAGATCAAGAACAATTGCACCAGCATGGGCGTGCCACGAATCACGTAGGTGTACAGCCAGGCAGGCATGTTGACCCATGGATTTTTCGAGACCCGCATAAGACCCAGCGGCAGCGCCGCCAGCAAACCGAATGCCAGTGAAATCCCCAGCAGCTTGATGGTCATCAACATGCCGGCAAAATAGAGCGGCAGGCTTTCCCAGACGACGTTGAAGTCGAAGATCATAGGTCAGCCGCCTTTACGCCTACCGAGTAGCGCTTTTCGACGAAGCGCAGGGCCAGCAGCGAAACACTGGTAATCACCAGGTACATCGCGGCCACTGCGAGGAAGAAGGTAAAGGGTTCACGAGTGGCGTCAGCCGCCTGTTTGGCCCGGAACATCATGTCTTGCAGACCGACCACCGAAATCAGCGCCGTAGCCTTGGTCAGTACCAGCCAGTTATTGGTGAAGCCGGGGATCGCCAGACGGATCATCTGCGGCACCAATATCCGGAAAAACACTTTGAAACTGCTCATCCCGTAAGCCATGCCTGCTTCGGCCTGCCCCTTGGGAATCGCCATGAAAGCGCCACGGAAGGTTTCCGACAGATAGGCCCCGAAGATAAAGCCCAGCGTCCCGATACCTGCTGCCAGCGGGCTCAGCTCGATGTAGTCGTCATAGCCGAGCATCGGCGCGACACTGTTGAGCGCGCTTTGGCCGCCGTAGAAGATCAGCAGAATCAGAACCAGATCCGGGATCCCGCGAATCACCGTGGAATACAGATCACCCAACGCCGCCAACCAACGCACCGGCGACAAACGCAGCGACACGCCGATCAGGCCCAGGACAATTGCCAGCGCCATCGACGAGAGCGCCAACTGCAACGTCAGCCCTGCGCCTTCGAGGATGACAGCCCCGTAGCCTTTCAACATGTTGTGCGGTCCTCATGGGTGTAAAAAATGGCGCTAGCCGGAGGCCTGTAACGGCCAATGGCTGCGCCATCCCGGACGACGTGTTTACTTGCCGTAAACGTCGAAGTCGAAGTACTTGTCTTGAATCTTCTTGTACTCGCCGTTGGCACGGATCGCAGTAATGGCAGCGTTGATACGCTCCTGATTGGCCTTGTCGCCCTTGCGCACGGCAATGCCGATGCCATCGCCGAAATACACCGGATCAGTAAACGCCGGGCCGACAAAAGCATAGCCCTTGCCCAAATCGGTTTTCAGGAAACCGTCCTGAAGCAGGGTAGCGTCAGCCACGGTACCGTCGAGACGACCGGCCTGGATGTCCAGATAGATTTCGTTTTGCGAGCTGTAGGATTTGATCTCGGCACCCAGCGGCTCGAGTTTTTCCTTGGCGAAGCGGTCGTGGATCGAACCACGCTGTACACCGATCTTCTTGCCCTTCAGCTCAGCAAGGCTGTCGCTGATCGTGGTGCCATCCTTCATAACCAGACGCGCCTGAGTGCTGTAGTAGCGATCAGTGAAATCAACGGACTTCTTGCGGTCTTCAGTGATGGACATGGAGGACAGGATCGCGTCGATCTTGCGCACTTTCAGCGCAGGGATCAGGCCGTCGAACTCTTGCTCGACCCAGACGCACTTGACCTTCATTTCGGCGCACAGGGCGTTACCGATGTCGTAGTCGAAACCGACGATGCTGCCATCCGGCGCCTTGGAAGCGAACGGAGGGTACGCTGCTTCGATGCCGATTTTCAGAGGTTTTTCATCAGCGAACACTGGCTGAGCCAGGACGGTCAGGGCCAAAGCACCAAGAAGCATGAGCTTTTTCATTGTTAGGACTCCGTCGGTAAAACACGACAAATGGCAGAGTGAGCAAGGGCCCAATATGCGAAGAGGACGATTGGAAGTAGACGCCTGACGCTGGTGCCGGTTTCCGGCCCGGCAAGCCTTCGGCGAGTGACCGGCATTTTAACCACAGGCCTGAAGTCGATATTTCTTCAATGCGACAAGTAGTTACAAATGCATCAAGAAGTGACGCCCAGCTAATTGACAACAATCCGAGGTTATGCAAATGGATCGAAGGCGTAACCTGTGACTACAGCAAGATACGCGCCCATTATTGGCAAAGCCTTGTAATACGGCAAGCGCAGCGTTGACGCATGGCTAATTGCCGGGTGCTTTTGCAGCAAACTCCTACAGTATTGGGAGGGATCGCCCCACAAATGGGCGGTGCGTTACCTGGTTTAGGGCTGGGTAACAGATGGATATATATCTTGGTTGGCCGGAAGACTGGCGTCGCTCCTATCGCGGGCAAGCACCGCTCCCACAGGCTAATGAAGTGCGCCCCAAAAGTTGGACAGCTGTTGGCTAGGCTACCGTGGACTGTGTTCTGTACGCTACAGGGCTCAGCCCACCCAGCTTCATCTTGATTCGATCATGGT
>NZ_JPQU01000016.1 GCF_000737245.1 Pseudomonas syringae
ATTGGGCGAAATCATATCGCCCTTAAGAGGTGTCCGGAATCATTAGGCCAGTTCAAGCGCGCTCCTACAGGGGTGGCGCCGAACAGTCACATCCACACCTTTTGGTGTTCTCTTTAAGGCAACAATAAAGTCATTCTTTAATATTGGTGCGTGCCCTGTCCCTACCCATACTCGGGCTGCACCACGGGCATTGTGTCCGGGGTCGCAAAGGCCGGATCTGTTGACGGAGCAACCCGTGAAAGGGACGTCATAAAGCAGGCGAGAGCATCAAGCGTCATGACTCGCAAAGCGCGGGTCTCCATGCCCGACATGGATTTGAAACTGCCCTGGGTGCCGTCGGCACCTCCTGAAAAACAACAACTATTGAGCGGCCGCATGACGGCTTTTCAACAGGTGAGGGGACAACCATGCAACATTCTCACGCCGTACCACTGGGCGATAATCGTGCGATTTCATCGACTGTAAAGCTGTACATCTGGGCAGCGATTATTCTGGTTGTTGCCGAAACGATTGGCGCGATCAGTATTCCCCTCGGCCCCGGCAAAGTGGTTCTGCTGCCTATGGTCTGGGCGTTGTTGCTTGGCGCAGGCATCGGTATTTTCAGTCGGCGCATGCCCGCCAGCATTGGTCTGGGTCTGGGTGACCAGGTTCGTTCAGCGTCAATCCTGCAACCCGCGCTGCTGGTGTTCATTGCCAAGCTGGGTATGGTGGTTGGCGGTTCGTTGCCACTGGTGTTCGCTTCAGGCTGGGCGTTGATGTTTCAAGAGTTCGGCCACTTTGTCGGCACCGTGATTCTTGGCTTGCCGGTGGCGCTGATGCTCGGCATCAAGCGTGAAGCCATTGGCGCAACCTTCTCGGTAGGCCGTGAGCCAAGCCTGGCGATCATCGGCGAACGCTACGGCATGGACTCCCCTGAAGGCCGCGGCGTGCTGGCGGAATACCTGACCGGCACCCTGTTCGGCGCACTGTTCATCGCCATCGTTGCCGGCTTCATCGCCAGCCTCGGGATCTTCCATCCCAATTCTCTGGCCATGGGTTCGGGTATCGGCTCTGGCAGCATGATGGCCGCAGCGGCAGGTGCCATTGCTGCACAGCAGACGCCTGAAGTGGCCAAGGAAGTCATGGCCCTGGCGGCGGCTTCCAATCTGATCACTACCACTATCGGTACTTACTTCACGCTGTTCATCTCCCTGCCGCTGGCAGTCTGGGGTTACCGCGTGCTGGAGCCGATCATCGGGCGCACCACCAAAGCGTCGGTGATGACTGAAGGCCCGAGCCATGATCAGGTGTCGCTGGAAGTCAACGAACTGGGCTGGGGCGGCAAAGTCAGCGCCTGGCTGGCAGCCGGTGCGCTGGCGCTGATCGCCAACTACGTCGGCTACAAGACCCTGACGCCAGCGGCCTTCGGCGGTATGGCAGTGATGATCCTGGCCGTATTCATCGGCGAGCTGATCTGCATCGCCCTGCGCCGCAAGATCCCGGCTGTGTGCACGGTCTCGATCGTCGCCATGTTCATGACCTCGCCAGCATGCCCTTGGGCGCCGCAGATCGCGCAGATGGTCGGCTCGATCAACATGCTTGCAGTGATCACACCGATGCTGGCCTTCGCCGGGTTGTCCGTGGCCAAAGACCTGCCAGCGTTCCGCATGCTGGGCTGGCGCATCGTGTTGGTGTCATTCCTGGCCAACTTCGGGACCTTTATCGGTGCTGTGATGATTGCTGAGTTCTTCCATTAAGTACTGAGCAGTTGGCAATAAAAAACGCCGGGTAGATCAACTGCCCGGCGTTTTTTTTATGCAGTAATGGACGCAGCGATGGGCCAGACGCACTCCGTTATTCTTTCAATCCACATACCGCACATGCCGCGCCATGAGGTTCGGACGTTTGAAGGTGTTGATGTTGTGGATATCTTTATGCAGCTGGTTCAGGTGCTGTTTGTAGGTTTCGTCATCCATGTCGATCCAGTAGCGCGGGTTGCGGCCGGTTTTCAAGTCGTGGGCGGCGGTGGTTGAGTCCAGGTGGCGGAATTCTTCATAGCGTGGCAGGTCCGGCAACGGGCGGCTGGTGTCCATGTAGTTCTGCAGGTAATCCCACAAGGCGCAGGGCATTTGCAGGCGATCATCGAGATTCACCAGGGATGAGAAGTCGATCACGATGTCTCGATAACGATGGGCAAGGCACAGCACGTGATTCATCGTCCCCTGGCGATCGGGTGCCGAGACGATGTAAGCGTCGAACTCGTAAAACGGCGCAGTAAGTTCGCCGATGGTGCCGTTCTTTTTGTATTCGCCGTTGTTTTTATAATCGAAGACCGTGACCAGGCCGGTGCGGCGGTTGATTTCCCACATTGGGCCTCTGGAGGGTTTTACCCAGAGTTTGGGGAATTTGTGGATAACGAGAGCACCCAGAGCCCAGGCTGAATACAGCGGAAGTAAGGTCGCATAGAACGTTTCATCGACCAGATCAAAAAGCGCATTCAGATAAGTGTCACGCGACTTTGTTGCTATCGCCAGCGCGGTAAGGATGTAGATAGGAGTGAAAATTAACGACCACCCCTTCCCGAACATGTACACGTAACTCCAGAACTTTGAGCGCGTAGACCAAAGTGAAAACCTGAAGCGCTCATGGTCATGTCTATCGTGGAAATCCACATGCTCATAAGGCGCAGGTACGTAAGTGCCTGCGGCTAATTTTTCCTCGCGCTCTTTACGCATTTCTTCGCGAAACCTAAGATTACTCGGTCCACGCCGCTGTATGAACTCATCAGGGGCTACTTCTGTCGTGCTGCCCCACGGCAATCTTTTTTTGCCGAAGCGCTTGAGCCATGAACGTTCGGCAGAGTCGGGTTGGTTGGGAATACGGTCTGGTCGATAGGCCGTCGAGGCATAGTAGGGCATCTTCTCGGCGCTCATTGAACCTCCTTGGCACGGTGCTCGGTTTCGTCGGCCCAGAACAGACTGCTGCGAGATTCAAAATCGTGTTTGCTATAGGCCTGACTAAAAGGTGTTGGGTCTTTAGGCGGTGGTGTTGGAAAGACCCAGGTGCGCTGGCCGTCTTTCAAAGTCAATTGAGCGCGTACCCGCCATACGTGATAAACCTCGGGCAAGTTTTGAGCAGGTTCTGCCCTGTATGAGTAAGGCGTTTTTACGAACAGCTCCAAAGCATCCGGCCACAGTCTGTGGGCAACTGGAGTCACATTGATCTCTGAGCTGTTGGTCCTGCTTCTTTCACTGCTGGTTTCGAAGAAAACCTCAAAGCTTTTCAGGTTGAGAAAGGCTTTTGTCTCCAGGTAATCCAGACCATTGAATAGCCCGCTTAGATTGCTCTTGATGCGAATACAGGTGTTGGCATCGCGAATGGATTGGGGGACCGTGTCGCGAGAATCAAGCTTTGCATCAGGAATAAAGTCGGGGTTGCGATAGATACCGATGCGAACGTTCGCGAACAGGCCAACCAGGTAGTAAAAAGCCAGTTCCGGGTCTTGTAGATGAATCGCCACTTCATCAGGATCTTCTCCAAAAGGCCCTCTTTGCAACCAATCGTCAACAGGCTTGCTGCTTAACGCATAAGCCACTCCAGCCCCGATCACGATCAAAATCAGGCTGACCCAGCCCAGGCGGGACAGCCCTAGAAATAGATTGCCTGCGATAATCATACTGCTAACGGAAGCCACCAGGCCCCCAGCAGCCATAATCAAGTGGCCGATATAGGCATCGTCATTCCATCGATAGGAATACCAGACGTCATAAATATTGATTCCGGCAAATATCAGTCCTGCGGCCGTTTGCGCGAATGCGCGGGCGGTGTATGCCTTGACCAGATATTCACTCAGCGGTCCGAGAAGCATCTCAGCTGAAGCTTCAGAAATCGTAAAAAGGATTTTACGTCCAGCAGCTAGCAGGGAAGTGCTGGCTGCGACTTTCACAGTGACCGCTTCCATCGCTACAGCCAGATCAAGCACTGCTCCCGCCATTCCCACAAAACTTCGAAGCGCATGTTTCTCACGCGTGGTTTTATCCCACCCGTCCAACTCATTCACCAGGTTATAAATCTCCAACCCCACAATCAGCCCCGCCACCGGAACTGAATTCAGCATCCAGGCCAGCGAACTATCCTTAGCAACATCACGCAGAATTTTCGCGTTTTCAAAAGCAGTGACCTTCGCGCCCTGTTCAGCAACGCGTGTCGCCATCTCGTTTTGCCACGCCTCATTGAAGCGCTGGTTAACGCGGCTGACGGCCATTGCCGTACGGTGATTGCGGGGCATGCCGAGCACTACTCGGTCCGAGCGCAACCCTTGGGGATGGCTATACCCATGTTCCTCCGCAGGAGGGTTCAGCACGCCGTACTGGTTGCGATAAACACCGTAAGGCTGGGCGGAACGGGGTATTTTCGTCGGAGCGTCTTCAAGACCGAAAATGTAGTAATCCTTGTTCAAGGCGTCGCTGTGTGGGAGAAAGTGCAGGTCTCCAAGGGTTTGCGGCAGCATGCTGCGCATTTGAGCGATGCTACGGCGATGCAGAGCGTCACTGAGCCGCCATGGTTTGGTATCAGCTTCGGCAAGACCCGCAACTTTTGCAGCTTCCACAGCACGCTCGGCTGCTTCAATGGCACCCTGCATACTCTCGCCAATCGAAACCAAGGCCCCTGCGCCAGCTTTTGCGATAAGGGTGAGGGTGTTTTTCAGGTCACCCTTCTTCAACACGCTCGCCAGAAACAAGCTGTCGATCGTGCTATAGCTCTCCACCGGCCGTAAGTCGTCCAGTTCGACTTTCGCCAACTCGGTAGCCCGAAAGCTGCCGTCGCCGTTATTGACATCAGGCTCCGCTGGCGGCTGGTAAGGGGCGTTCATATTCTGTTTGTCAGCGTCAGGCCAGAGCATTCTGTGCAGCGGATGCGCAGTGTCATTGACGACCTTGTGAATCCATTGCTGCCCGGCGCTCGCTTTGGCGCTGTAGAGGCTCAAGCCGGTGGTAGCGTCGGTAATGTCTGCGCTGGCCGCTAACGGGTCAGATTGCGCTGGACGCATGGCGAGGGTGACGAACAGTTGGCTGACGAAATACAACGCTGCGGCGTAGTTGAAAGGGTTCTGGCTGAAATGATCCGCAAGGCTTTGTTCCGTGGCGGGAAGTTGCAGACATTCACACAATATCGACTGGCTCATTTCCAGCTGGCGCCACAGCTGAGCGCGCTCGCTGCTGGCGGTGAAGCGATTGATATCTCGCTGACCCTGCTCTTTGAGCCGTTCGAGTTTGTGATGCAGAGGGTTCGTCTTGCCCTTGATCCGCTGAGGGGCAAGCAACTGCTGCACCAGCAATGCACTGCCGTGATGGGGGTACTTTTGTGCTCGCTCAGCGAGCAGTTGCAGCAGGTAGCGCTGGTCCTGAATCCGCATATTCAAATGCCGTAGCCGGTATTGAGTATCCTCCACCATCACGCCGTGCAGCTCTCGGGCGCGAGCGTTTGATAACACGTCCGTTACGGGGGGCTGAGGCTCCCACAGTCCATTGCCGTTATCGGCCGCAGGTTCAAGGATTTGCTCCAGGCGTTGGGCCCAGGCACCGGTTTCGAGGACTCGGGGGCAATAGGGGGCGGTCCCCTCTTCACACGCCTTGACATGGTAGCGGGCATCCTTGAAGGCTTTTGCCAGAAACAATCCGCTCTGGTCACACAGGTAGTGGGAAGGCTGATCAAGCATCCATTCAAAACCCACCTGCCTGGCCCGTTGCGGAGCCGGAACTGAAAGGGGAAAAGCGTTTTGCTTGAGGTTCAGCCAGGCGGCATGAGTGGCGGCGGTCTGGGACTGATTGATCTCGTCAAACGCGTCAAAACTGCGGAACGTCTCAAGCATCGCCGCGCCATCGGGCTTGCCGGTAAAGCGCCTTTCGGTGTCTTCTCTGGACACCCTCAGGTCTGGGCTTTGGCAGCGCTGTCTGCGCAGTGCCGGGTCTTGCTCAAGGCGTTTGAGCCGCGCATGGTTGAGCTGGATTTCGCTGAAGCACAGCTGGATATCCACGCGCCGGTCATTCCAGTTGGCAGGCAGCCAGATATCATCCAGCCCTTTACCGGTGGCCAAGCGGGCATCGTCGGCGTATTGATCGCCAACGCGAAACTTGTCCAGTTCAATGTCGTGGTAAGTGGTGCGCTCATCCGTGATGCGGATTTCGAGTTCGCGCCACAGCCGACCTTCCATGAACACATACAGGTAGCCGGGGCGGCAGAGTACGGGGGTGCCGTGGTCCTGTGCACTGCTGATCCCAGGCAACGCGACGAAGGGCAGGACCGGGACAATCTGGTTCCATTGCATATCCAGTTGTCGAGTGGTGATACGCACTTCAGGCAGCGGCAGTTTGATGATCCCGCCGTGTTCTTCTTCAACCTCCAGCACCATGCGATGGCCGGGTTCGCCATCCCAGTCCCAGACGTGCAGCGCACTTGGCTTGCACATCCAGGCCGTGACGGTTTCCGGCTCATCTTCGGCAGTCAGCGCGTCAAAACGTTGAGTTGTGTCCTTTTTATAAATGGCCAGCCGCTGGGTGGCTGGATGATTCTTGCCGACCACCTGAACGATGAGTTTGTTGATTTCACAGCAAGGGCCACGGCTCAAGTCGCCGATGTAGTGAGCCATCTCAGGATTTCTCGCCAACACCGACGCCGATGAGGGTTTTGAATCCCCTCAACGTCAGAGGTGCGAGGTCATTGCAGATGGTTTGTGCTGGGAATGAAGTGCTGCGCGCGGAGATGAACATGGGCTGGTCCTTGGCCGTAGAAGCGCAGGACTTTGCATTTTTCGACGTTAATAGTCTGTCGGAGCGGATGACAAAGGTTGTGGGATGTTTCTGATGAGCTTGAGAGTTTGCTCGGTTATCAACCTTACCCGTAGGACCGGTTAAAGCCGGTGCTACGGATTGGGCGGGCAGTGCCTACGGCGATTCGGTTCTGGTGCCGAAATATTTGTCTGAGTCGAAAGCGGTAGGCCATTTTTACCGGTTGTGAATGATGTCTGTGGGAGCGGTGCTTGCCCGCAATAAGGTTTCAGTGATCCGGCTCTCAAACCGAGATGCCCTTATCGCGGGCAAGCACCGCTCCCACAGGTTGTCCACCTGTCAGCTCAAGACTTCAACGCCTGCTCCACCAACCAGTCATGCACCGCCCGGCGTGCCGGGGTTTGCAGGGCGCCTTCGCGGTAGACCAGCACGTACTTCTTGCGCGCTGCAATCGGGTGGCCGAAGGGAATGATCAACGAGCCTTCTTCCAGTTCATTAGTGATCAGCGCTTTGCGGGCGATGGCCACGCCCATGCCCATGATCGCCGCCTCGATGGTCAGGTGGTTGCGATTGAAGGTGTGACCGCGACGCACGTCGATGCCTGCTGCACCGATGGCATTCAGGTAGAACTCCCACTCGGCATATTCATAACTGCCGCGCCAGGCGGTGATGTCGTGCAGCAAGGGGTAGTGCACCAGTTGGCTCGGGGTGTCCAGCGGCGGTTTGCCGGTCTGAAGGGCAGGCGAGCAGACCGGGAACAGCTCTTCCTCCAGCAGCGAAGTCGTCATCAGCCCCGGATAGCTGCCGTCGTTGAGGTCGATGGCAAGATCGAAATCGTCATCGCGCAACGAGCCGCTGCTGTCCTCGGCAATGATCCGCAGCTGGATGTCCGGGAAGGCGCGCTCCAGTTGCGGCAGCCTCGGCATCAGCCATTTGCTCAGGAACGATGGAATACAGCGCAGCTTGAACACGCCGCCGATGCGTCCGGAGTGCAGCAGGCGCAGTTCGTCATCGATGCGGCTGTGCACTTCGTTGGCGACGATTGCCAGGCGCTGGCCCTCGGCAGTCAATTCCAGCCCGCGTGCGACCCGGTGGAACAGCGCAAAGCCCAGTCGCTCTTCCAGTTGGCGCATCTGCTGGCTGATAGCACCTGGCGTAACGTGCAGCTCTTCCGCGCAACGGGTAAACGACAGATGTCGTGCCGCACAGGCGAAGACCTGAAGCCAGGCGTGCATTTGCGCGGTGAGGATTTTGCTCATAGATCAGTTCTGCTTAACCGTGGCTTAGGAAGTTTCGTTTGTGGATCGTTTGGGCGCAGCCTAAAAATACCGACACATAATAAGTGTCTATCGAGGCGACAAGCCTCTCATGAATCGAGCAAACCGTATGGCTATCAGCGTCTTCGACATGTTCAAAATCGGCATCGGCCCCTCCAGTTCCCACACTGTAGGCCCAATGCGTGCTGCCGCGATCTTTTCCAGCCAGTTGCGTGACTCTGGGCTGCTGCACAAAGTCGAGCGTGTCGAGGTGCAGTTGTACGGATCCTTGTCGGCCACTGGCATTGGCCACGGCAGCGATCGGGCCACGGTCATCGGTTTGATGGGCGAGTGGCCCGATCAAGTTGACCCGGCGCAAGTCGCTCCGCGCGTAGACGCGGTGCTTAAAGACCAGGTGCTGATGCTCGGCGGCGAGCAGCGCATCACGTTCGCTTGGCAGCGGGACATGCGTCTGTTGGAGGAAAGCCTGCCGTATCACCCCAATGGCATGACGCTTTGCGCCTACGGTGCCACGGGGGAAGTGTACGAGCAGACTTATTATTCGGTCGGTGGTGGTTTTGTCATCGACGCCGAGCAGGCCGCCAGCGGTGTTCTGGATAACGACAACACCCAATTGCCTTACGACTTTTCCAGCGGCGCGCAACTGCTGCGGCTCTGCAAGCAGCACGGCTTGAGTATTTCCGCGTTGATGATGGAAAACGAGAAGGTCTGGCGCACTGAGGCAGAGATCCGCTCGCGAATCATCCACATCTGGGGCGCGATGCAGGACTGCGTCAACAAAGGCTTGAGCGAGGAGGGGATCCTTCCCGGCGGCCTGAATGTGCGTCGGCGTGCATTCCGTCTGCATCGCAGCCTCCAGGAGCTCGGCAAGCCCAACGTGATCAGCTCGACCCTCAGCGCCATGGAGTGGGTCAACCTGTTCGCCTTGGCAGTCAACGAGGAAAACGCCGCAGGCGGGCGCATGGTCACCGCGCCCACTAATGGCGCGGCGGGTATTATCCCGGCGGTGCTGCATTACTTCATGAAATTCAATCCGGATGCCAACGAAGACGACGTGGTGCGCTTCTTTTTGAGCGCGGCGGCGGTGGGCATCCTGTGCAAAAAGAATGCATCGATTTCCGGCGCAGAAGTGGGTTGTCAGGGCGAAGTGGGCTCGGCGTGCGCCATGGCGGCGGCGGGTCTGGCGGAGATTCTTGGCGCGACCCCGGAGCAAGTCGAAAACGCTGCGGAAATCGGGCTGGAACATAATCTGGGACTGACCTGCGACCCGGTGGGCGGCCTGGTGCAAGTGCCGTGCATCGAACGCAATGCAATTGCTGCCGTGAAAGCGATCAACGCCGCTCAAATGGCCCTGCGCGGTGATGGCGAGCATTTCATCTCCCTGGACCACGCCATCCGCACCATGCGCGATACCGGCGCGGACATGCTCGATAAGTACAAGGAAACATCACGCGGTGGCTTGGCGGTGAAGTGGGTTGAGTGTTGAGTCAGCCAGCCAAACTACTTGGGATGCAATAGCACAGACACCACTGACGACGTGGGACCGGCTTTAGCCGGGAATGCTGCCTCCCGGATGTCACAAATCCAGCGGCTGTCCCGGCCTCTTCCCGGCTAAAGCCGGTCCCACGTCATCATCAGCCTGCAGGCAACTCTAGAATCTCCACTGGGATTTCATTTCAGCCCAGGATTCCGATCTCAGCCCGCTGGCAATTCCTGCTCCACCAACTTCGTCCACACCGCCACGCCCGCGCCGATCACTTGATCATTGAAGTCGTAGTACGGGTTGTGCAGCGCCGCTGACGGTTTTTCGCCGTCCACGCCCAGCCAGATGTAGGCACCAGGACGGGCGTTGAGCATGTAGGCAAAGTCCTCGGACGCCATGGACGGGTTGCAGCCCCATTGAACGTTGGCCTCACCTACCGCAGTGATGGCAGCGCGGCGAATGGTTGCGGCGGCGTCGGGGTTGTTTTCGGTCACCGGGTAGCCGACTTTGTAGGCCAGTTTGCCCGACACGCCGAAGGCTACCGGCAGCTGCTCGACGAACTCACCAATCAGCTTTTCCACCTTGTCCCGCACCGGCGATTGCAGGCAGCGCACGGTACCGCGAAGCACGGCGGTCTCCGGAATAACGTTGATCGCTTCACCGGCGTTGAACTGGGTGATGCTGACCACCGCCGAATCCAGCGGCGACAAACGTCGGGAAACGATGGTCTGCAGGCCCAGTACCAGCTGCGCAGCGGCCACAATCGGGTCAGCACCCTTGTCCGGCATGGCGGCGTGGCTGCCTTTGCCGGTGAGGGTGATCTCGAAGGTGTCCAGCGAAGCCATCATCGGACCCGGATTGATGATCACCTGACCAGCCGGTGCCCCAGGCCAGTTGTGCAGGCCGTAGATCTCCTCCATCGGGAACAGCTCAAACAGCCCGTCATCGATCATGCGGCCAGCACCGCCAAGGTTTTCCTCGGCAGGCTGGAACACGAAATAAACCGTGCCTTTGAAGTTGCGGGTTTCGCTCAAATGCCGAGCGGTGGCCAGCAGAATCGCGGTGTGGCCGTCATGACCACAGGCGTGCATGCAACCTTTGTGCGTGGAGGCGTGGGCATGAGCGCCCAGCTCCTGGATCGGCAGTGCGTCCATGTCGGCACGGATACCAATACTCGGGCCGTCGCCGGTACGCAAGGTGCCGACCACGCCGGTGCCACCCAGACCGCGATGCACCTCGATGCCGAAGCTTTCGAGCAGCTTTGCAACCCGCTCGGAGGTACGCAGTTCCTCAAAGCCCAGTTCAGGTGCCGAGTGGAAGTCGCGACGCCACAGGGTGGCGTCGTCGATCAGGGTTTTGGAAATGATGTTGGAAATTTCCATCAGGGTTACTCCAGGCTCGCGCCATAACCAAAGCTGGCGGCAGGGACCGCCGAGGTTTCGACCCAGACGCTTTTGACTTCGCTGTACTCGCGCAGTGCGTCCAGACCTGACGAGCGACCGTAACCGCTGTCGCCATAGCCGCCAAACGGCGAGCTGACGTGGATGGTCTTGTAGCCGTTGACCCAGAAAGTCCCGGCGCGCACTTGTTTGGCGACCCGATGAGCGCGGCCTACATCACGGGTCCACACGCCACCGGCCAGGCCGAAACGGCTGTCATTGGCAATGCGGATGGCGTCGGCTTCATCCTTGAAAGGAATTGCCACGACCACCGGGCCGAAGATTTCTTCCTGGGCACAGTAAAGCGCATTGTGGCCCGCCAGCACGGTCGGGTTGACGTAATAACCCGGGCCTTCCGGCAGCGGATCAGCATCCACGCCTACCAGCCTGGCGCCGTCTTTAAGTGCGCCTTCGACCATGGTTTTCACATGGGCGTACTGTTTAGCGTTGTTGATCGGGCCAATCTGGGTTTCCGGGTCGCTCGGGTCGCCGACCTTGAACTGCTTGCCCGCAGCTGCCAGAGCCTTGGTAAAGCGCTCGAAGATCGATTCCTGCACCAGCAGACGCGAACCCGATACACAGCTTTGACCGGCACCGGAAAAAATCGCTGCCTGAGCGCCGCGCAGGGCGGTTTCCAGATCAGCGTCTTCGAAGACGATGTTCGCCGACTTGCCGCCCAGTTCCAATACGCAAGGGATGCAGCGTTGTGCCGCAGCGGTGGCAATGTGGCGACCGGTAGCAGGGGAGCCCACGAATACCACTTTGCGAATATCCGCCTTGGCGATCAGTGCCTGGCCGATGGTGTGGCCAAAACCAGCTACCACGTTGACCAGGCCTTTTGGCACGCCGGCGCGCTCGATCAGCACGGCCACGACCAGGGACGACAATGCAGTCAGTTCCGATGGCTTGAGGATCACCGCGTTACCAGCGGTGATGGCCGGTGCAATCTGCCAGCCGCAGGTGAAGATCGGCGCGTTCCACGGGGTGATTTGCAGCACAGTGCCCAGTGGTTCGTAGGTCACGTAATTGAGGTGCGAGGTCGGCACCGGAATCACCTCGCCGTGCAGCTTGTCAGCCCAACCGGCGTAGTACTCGAACATCTCGGCGACTTTCGCCACTTCGACGTTGGCATCACGGATCGGTTTGTTGGCGGTGATGGATTCGATCTGCGCCAGATTGGCCGCTTCCTGACGAATCAACGCGCCCACCTGATACATCAGGCGACCACGAGCCTGAGCCGTCAGGCCTGCCCATTGTGCCTGTGCGGTTTTGGCGGCCGCGTCGATGGTTTCCACCAGGGATGCGTCGGCGTCCGGAAAGCTCAGCATCAGGCTGTCGTCGTGAGCGTTGCGCACTTCGACCGGCTCGCCGTGGCCTTCGATGAACTCGCCGCCTACATAGCTGGCTACAGTGTTGCGGTCGCCCCAGTACGGGCGCATCAGGTCCAGCAGTGTTTGAGTGCTCATCGGTTATTCCCCTTTGCCGAACAGCTGGGCATCGGTCCGCTGGACGATGCAGTTGAAGTCTTCGCCATCGGGCAGCGTTTCGCTGCTGGCGGCCCACAATTGAGCGACGATACGAGCCAGCGGCAGGTCCAGATCCAGGCTTGCAGCGAGATCCTGGGCTAGGCCGACGTCTTTGCGCATCAGGCCCATGGTGAAGCCGGAGTTGTAGGTTTTGTTCAGTACCCAGGTCGGGAACATCACTTGAGTCGCGCCGCTGCGGCCGGAACCCGCGTTGAGGCCGAGCATCAGTTTTTCCGGATCGACACCCGCTTTGGCCGCCATGCTCACGGCTTCAGCAGTGCTGATCAGGTGGCAGGCGGCAAGCATGTTGTTGGCGATCTTCGCCACGTTGCCAGCGCCGCATTTGCCCACGTGGACGCGAGTGCCGCTCATGCCTTCGAGGACCGGCAGGACTTTTTCCAGGTCGGCGTCTTCTGCGCCAATAACCATGGACATCGTGCCGGTGGCTGCACCTTTCGGGCCGCCGGAAACCGGGGCGTCGATGAAACCGATGTTTTTAGCCAACAGAGCAGCGGCCACTTTGCGGCTGGCTTCCGGTGTGGAAGTGGTGGTGTCGACGACGATCAGGCCAGGGTTGCCGTGTTGCAGCACGCCTTCGTCGCCCAGGCAAACCGATTCAACGTGCTCAGCCTTTGGTAGCGACAGGATCAGCACGTCAACCTGCTTGATCAGCACGGTGCGATCAGTGACCGGCTTCACGCCTTTGCTTTCAGCCATCTCGAGGGCCGCCTGAGACAGGTCAAAGCCACTGACATCGAAACCTTTGCTGGCCAGGGTCGCCGCCATGCCGCCGCCCATGTTGCCCAGCCCGATCACGCCTACTTTTATAGTCATTTGAAATGCTCGCTCAGCTGTTTGACAGGCTACGTTGCACCGTCAGTGGTTATCGGCAGATGATCCGAGTATGGACATCGCTCTGCACGCACAGCAATAATCAACAAATTCATTTTTGTTGCGATAAAAGCAACGCAGGTGGCTATGAGTCTGGTTCAGGATCGACGCATTCTTTACTTCTTCGAGGCCGTGCGTCTGGGCAGCGTACGGGCGGCTGCGGACTTCCTCGACGTCGCGCCGTCGGCCGTCAGTCGGCAAATTGCGCAGCTTGAACATGAACTGGGCACGCCCTTGCTGGAGCGTCATCGCCGTGGGGTCAAACCGACCGAAGCGGGGGATCGGGTGCTGGGTTACTACCGCCAGCGGCTTTCTCAGCAGGAAGTGTTGCTGGAGTCGCTGCAAGCACTGCGCGGTCTACAAAGTGGTGTGGTGGTGCTGGCCATTGGCGAGGGTTTTATAGACGGCCTGGCGGAACCGCTGACACGGTTTTCAACCCTATACCCCAAGGTCGAGCTGCAAGTGAATGTCTGCGGCACCAACGAAGTGATTCGCCAGGTGGTGGAGGACGAAGCGCACTTGGGCCTGGTCTTCAACCCACCCGCCGACCCCAAGATCCGCTCCCATGCCCATCAGAAACAGCCGGTGTGCGTGATGGTCAGTCCTGACCATCCGCTGGCCCGGCACCAGGGACCGATTCCGCTCAAGGGGCTGGACAGTTATCGGCTGGGCTTGCTCGGGGTTTCCTATGGCATCCGGCAGATCTTGACCCAGGCCGAGCAACAGTCTGGTGTCTCTCTGGTGCCGACCCTGACGTGCAACACCTTCGCCATGCTCAAGCGCTTCGCCATGGAAGGCGGCGTCACCTTGCTGCCCACGTTCGTGGTGGTCGATGAGCTGGAAAGCGGCAAGCTGGTGGCGCTGCCTCTGGAGTCGCCAGTGTTCAGCGAATCTCAGGTCCACATCATCAGCCGCCTGGGCCGCCAGTTGAGCGTCGGCTCCAGCCGGTTGCTGGGCCAGTTGCAGCAGGAGATGACGGCGTTCAATGGGCGGTGATTGGGGTTTTCATACACTCGGTAGGCGCTGCCGATGATCACCGCCTCCGTTGGAGCGAGGCTTGCCCGCGAATCAGGCGCTGCGGCCTGTCGGCAAACCGCGTTATCGTTCTTCGCAGGCAAGCCCGGCTCCAATCGAAAACGCCGATCACCTGTTGGATTCCATTAGTCCTGTAGGAGCGCGCTTGCCCGCGATACGGACAACTCGTCTTATCTGATACACCGCGGCGCTTTTATCGCGGGCAAGCGCGCTCCTACGGATGACTACTCCATCAGCTCACGCCGAAATCGCATCACCCGCAGCCGCCGCTTGAATGTAAGCCTGAGCCACCACTTCACCAATCACCATCACCGCCGGCGCCTTCAGTTCAAACGCCAGTGCCGCCTCATGCATATGGGTCAGGTCGCTGAAGCACTCGCGCTGCTTGGGGAGGGAAGCGTTTTCGATCATGGCTACCGGTGTATCGGGCGCCAGGCCACCGGCGAGCAGTTCGCGACGTACTTCTTCCAGTTTGGCCACGCCCATGTAGATCACCAGGGTGGTGCCGGTCTGGGCCAGGGCTCGCCAGTTCAGCTGGCTGTCATCCTGAGTGTGGGCGGTCACGAGGGTTACGCCACGAGCGACGCCGCGCAGGGTCAGGGGAATCCCGCACTGGGTCGCGCCCGCCAGGCCAGCGGTGATGCCGTTGACCAGCTCCACTTCTATGCCATAAGCACTGAGCCACTCGGCTTCTTCGCTGCCCCGGCCGAAAATGCACGGGTCTCCACCCTTGAGGCGTACCACGCATTTACCTTGCCGGGCATAGCGCAACATCAGGCGATGAATAAACGCCTGAGGCGTGGAACGACAACCTCCGCGCTTGCCGACGCTGATCACCTTGGCATCGGGACAATGCTCAAGGACCGCCGGGTTGACCAGATCATCAATCATCACCACCTCGGCGGCACGCAGGGCGCGCACTGCCTTGAGGGTCAGGAGTTCCGGATCACCGGGGCCTGCGCCTACCAACCAGACTTTTGCATTCATGGGGTTACCTCATCAGGGTGGCGGATCGTCGGGTGCGATCCTGGGTGGGTTGAATCATCGGTGCAACATCCAGATCAACAGCAAGCCATTCAACAGCATCGAACCCAATGCCAGGGCTCGCCAGACTTTCAAGGGTTCGCGTTCCAGCAACGCACGGGGGCGCACGCTGGGTTGTTGCTCGCCGTTTTGCAACGCCAACAGCCATTGCTCGGCGGTTTCAAAGCGCTGGGCCGGGTCGCTGGCCAGTGCCTGGTCGAGGTTGTGCACTAGCCATTCGGGCAGGTCAGGGCGGTAGCGACTGGCAGGTATCGGCGTGCCAAAACGCGGCCGCTGAAAAGCCTCGATTTCGCCATGGGGATAATGGCCAGTCAGCAGGAAATACAGGGTGACTCCCGCGCTGTAGAGATCCTGCGCTGCCGTCGGCGCTGCTCCTGCGTAAGCTTCAGGCGCGATGTAGCTGGGTGTGCCAGGCAGCTCGCCCGGTGCCTGGATGGAAAGACCAGGGCAATAAGCCAGGCCGAAATCCAGCACCCGCAGATCACCATCTTCGTTGAGCAGCAAATTGTCTGGCTTGATGTCGCGATGCAGGATGTTGCGACGGTGCAACATGCCCAGCGCACGCACCAGATGCATGGCGATTTCCAGCCCCTGGGTCAGGCTCAGGTTGCCATGCTGGCGATGATGCTCGGCCAGGGTGATGCCCGGATGCTCACGCATCAGGTAATACAAATGCTGCCGCTCGCTGGCGGAATGTACTTCAGGGAAAAATCGCCCGGCCACCCGGCGCAGGAACCACTCTTCCTGCAGCAGACTTTGACCGGCTTCGCTGTCACCTTCGCGATGGGGTGGCAGGGTTTTCAGCAACCAGCTTTGCTGCTGGGCGTCGCGCACTCGATACAGCAGAGATTGGCGGGTTTGACTCAGCAGCGCCTCGACCTGCCAACCCTCGAAGCGTTGCCCCGGTTTCAAGGCCGGCGGTAGTGGCCATTGCTCCGCTTGTTCAAGTGCATCGTTCAGGCTGGCTTCGCCCAGTTGTTCGACGCGCACCAGCACGGCGCTGGCGTTGTCCTGGCTGCCAGCCAGGTGCGCCGCTTTGACCAGCGCCTGAGTGGCACTTTGCAGATTGCTTTCGTCGCGTAGTACTCCGGCAATCGAGGCCTCGCTGAGCGTCGCCCAGATGCCATCGCTGACCAGTAGAAAACTCTCGCCGGTGCGCAGCTCGCCCTCCAGGTAGTCCACCACCAGATGCTGTTCCAGGCCCATGGCGCGCTTGAGCACATGTTGCATGCCCGGCTGGCTCCAGACGTGGTCTTCGCTGATGCGCTGCAACTGCCCTTCGCACCAGCGATAGACCCGGCAATCACCGATATGCGCCAGGGTGAAACGCCGACCGCGCAGCACCAGTGCGCTGATGGTGGTCAGTAGCGGCTGGCCACCGCCATTGGCGTGCAGCCAGCGGTTCTGCGCCAACAGCAGACGATCCAGCGCCTGGGCCACGCCCCAGGTTTGTGGCGTGGCGTAATAATCGTGGGCCAAGGCCTGCAAAGTTGAGCGCGCCGCCAGGCCACCATCGGCACATTGGCTGACGCCGTCGGCCAGAGCGAACAGGTAGCCTTTGCTGGCCGCCAGCGATAGCGCCGGGCTGACCATGCGCGTGGCGTCCTGATTCTCCTCGCGAGGGCCGCTGGCGCTGCTGTCGGCGTAGCTCAATTGCAAAGGCATGGCGGCTGACTCAGACCCGCGCGGCGGTAAAGGCTGCCGAACCCCAAGTGGTTCTCCAGCGACGCTTGACGCTGTACAGGCCGAACCATGCGACAACCCCAAGGCTTGCGAACAGCCACAGGCCGAGTTGATAGTCGCCGGTGCTCTGCTTGATGGCGCCCAGACCTGCGGCCAGCAGGAAACCACCGATGCCGCCGGCCATGCCGATCAATCCGGTCATCACACCGATTTCTTTGTTGAAGCGCTGTGGCACCAGCTGGAAAACCGCACCGTTGCCGGCACCCAGACCCAGCATCGCACTGACGAACAAGGCCAGCGCTGCAACCGAACTGGAAAGATGGAAGCCCACCGCCGCGATGCAAATAGCGGCTACTGCGTACATGCCCAGCAACGTCCGAATACCGCCAAACCGGTCGGCCAGTGCGCCACCCAGTGGACGCATCAGGCTGCCACCGAATACACAGGCGGCTGTGTAATAACCGGCGGTTACCGGGTTCAGGCCGTACTGATCATGGAAGTAACCCGGCAAGGCGCTGGCCAGACCGATGAAACCACCGAAGGTCACGCTGTAGAAGAACATGAACCACCAGCTGTCGCGATCTGCCAGGGCCTTGAAGTAGTCGGCCATGGATTTCGGCTTGCTGCGGTTGGGTGCGTTTTTCGCCATCAGGCTGAAAGCGATCAGCGTCAGAATCAGCGGAATCAGCGCCAGGCCGAAAACGTTGGTCCAGCCGAACGCGGCAGCCAGCACGGGTGCGGCCAGTGCAGCCAGCACCGTCCCGGAGTTACCCGCGCCAGCGATGCCCATGGCCTTGCCTTGGTGTTCAGCGGGATACCACTGCGAAGCCAAGGGCAACGCTACGGCGAAAGAAGCGCCCGCCATGCCCAGACCTATACCGAGCAACAGCGCCTGTTCGTAGCTGTGGATGCCCAACTGCCAGGCCGCCAGCAAAGATGTGATCACGATAACTTGACCGATGATGCCAGCGGTCTTCGGCGACAATTGGTCAGCCAGCATGCCCATGATGAAGCGCAGAATCGCCCCGGCCAGAATCGGCGTGGCGACCATGAAGCCGCGTTGCTGGGTGGTCAGTTGCAGGTCGGTAGCGATCTGCACCGCCATTGGGCCCAGCAGGTACCAGACCATGAAGCTCAAATCGAAGTACAGAAACGCGGCAAACAATGTGGGTGTGTGTCCGGCTTTCCAGAAACTGTTGTTCATTCCAGCACCTCATCTGCAAAAAGAGTCAACGAAGGTCATGTGCTTGCAGGTGGGTGACCGCCTACGGCCACTCCACCGCCTCGTTTCCGAGGCCAAAAACGCAAAAGACGTCGCAATCCCGGTTCCGCTTTCGCGAAGGGAAGTGCGACGTCTTTGTCGTGGTGGGGCAACCGCCGTTGGCTACCTGTGGAAAGACCACAGCAGGTTGTGTGCCAAGTGCGTTTGATGGCTCTAGGTCAGTGGTTTGTTAGGGTTTGGCGAGCAGTTTAGGTTCCGTGGCCGACCGACCGTAACTCTGTTGGTGCAGCGCTGCCGCATTGTGGTGCGAAACAGGTCCTGCTCGCTCCGATAGACGATCCGCGTTGTTTGTTGGAGCCGGGCTTGCCCGCGAATGAACGATGGCTCGGTGTGTCTGCTGGACCGTGTTGACTGATTCGCGGGCAAGCCTCGCTCCAACGAGGTCGGTGATCGCCTGTAGGAGCGGGCTTGCCCGCGATGAACGATGGCGTGGTGTGCCTGCTAGACCGAGGCGCCTGCATCGCGGGCAAGCCTCGCTCCAACGAGGTCGGTGATCGCCTGTAGGAGCGCGCTTGCCCGCGATGAACGATGACGCGGTGTGCCTGCTGGACCGAGGCGCCTGCATCGCGGGCAAGCCTCGCTTCCACTGGTCGGCGCTGACTTGTAGGAGCGCGCTTGCCCGCGATGAACGATGACGCGGTGTGCCTGTTGGACCGTGGCGCCTGCATCGCGGGCAAGCCTCGCTCCAACGAGGTCGGTGATCGCCTGTAGGAGCGCGCTTGCCCGCGATGAACGATGACGCGGTGTGCCTGCTGGACTGCAGCGCCTGCATCGCGGGCAAGCACCGCTCCCACAGGTACGGCGCTGACCCGTAGGAGCGCGCTTGCCCGCGATGAGCGATGACGCGGTGTGCCTGCTGGACCGAGGCGCCTGCATCGCGGGCAAGCCTCGCTCCAACGAGGTCGGTGATCGCCCGTAGGAGCGCGCTTGCCCGCGATGAACGATGACGCGGTGTGCCTGCTGGACTGCAGCGCCTGCATCGCGGGCAAGCACCGCTCCCACAGGTACGGCGCTGACCCGTAGGAGCGCGCTTGCCCGCGATGAGCGATGACGCGGTGTGCCTGCTGGACCGAGGCGCCTGCATCGCGGGCAAGCCTCGCTCCAACGAGGTCGGTGATCGCCTGTAGGAGCGCGCTTGCCCGCGATGAACGATGACGCGGTGTGCCTGTTGGACCGTGGTGCCTGCATCGTCCGAATGCGGCCCAGACCAAGCACCGCTCCCACAGGTTCGGTGATCATCTGTAGGAGCGCACGAGCACCGCGAGGCCGCGATGGCGGTGTGTCGGACGAAGCGCTGTCAGTTCAACAACTCATTCATCGCGATGATCTGCTCCGCCACTTGAATCAACTTCTGTTGCCGACTCATGGCCTGGCGGCGCATCAGGGTGTAGGCCTCTTCTTCGTTGCAGTTTTTCATTTTCATCAGCATGCCCTTGGCCAGTTCCACGCGTTTGCGTTCGGCCAGTTGCTGGTCACGGGCCTGCAATTGCGAGCGCAGGACCTGATCGCTTTCGAAGCGGGCCATCGCCACGTCCATGATCGGTTGCAGGCGCTGGGCATGAATACCTTCGACGATGTAGGCGCTGACCCCGGATTTGATCGCCTGACGCATCACCGCCGGATCGTGCTCGTCGGTGAACATGACGATGGGGCGCGGCTGGTCGCGGGTCATCATCACCACATGCTCCATCACGTCGCGGCCAGGGGACTCGGTATCGATCAACACCACGTCCGGGCGCACCGCTTCGACTCGGGCGGGCAAGTCGATGGTCAGACCGGACTCGTCGATCACTTCAAAGCCTGCCTCGCTCAGCGCGGTGCGCAGGCGGCCGACTTTTTTCGAGGTGTCGTTGATCAGCAGGATGCGCAACATGTGAGCCTCCGGTTACTGGTCATGACGAGCATGCAGGGCAAAGCTGCGGGCGTAGGCTGCCGGGTCGGAGCCGTCCCAGATGCTGCCGTCGAGCAATCGCGAACTGCGCATCGGGCTGTCTGGCACTGGGATTTCCAGGCTGCTGGCGGCCCGGCGATAAAGGTCAAGCTGCTGCACCTGACGTGTCACCGCAAGGTAGTCCGGGTCTTCACGCAGCAGGCCCCAACGCCGGAACTGGGTGAGGAACCACATGCCATCCGACAGGTACGGAAAGTTCGCCGCGCCATGGTTGTGGAAACTCAGCGGATGGGCGTCATGCCACTGCTTGCCGAGGCCATCGTCGTAATTGCCCATAAAGCGCGGCTCGATGCTGGCCAGCGGTACGTCCAGGTAATCGCTGCTGCTTAACAGCTGCGCGGTGCTGCGGCGATTTTCCTGGCTGGCCTCGATGAAGCGGCTGGCTTCCAGTACCGACATCACCAGCGCCCGGGCAGTGTTGGGGTATTGCTCGACGAACTCCCGGGTGCAGGCCAGGACTTTTTCCGGGTGGTCCGGCCAGATCGACTGGCTGGTCGCGATGGTGAAACCCTGACCCTGGGCCAAGGCATTGGCGCACCAGGGTTCGCCCACGCAGAAGCCGTCGATACGCTCGGCCTGCAAGTGCGCGAGCATCTGCGGCGGCGGGACCACCACGCTATTCACATCTTGCAGCGGATGAATGCCCTGACTGGCGAGCCAGTAATACAGCCACATGGCATGGGTGCCGGTAGGGAAAGTCTGCGCAAAGTTGAGTTTTTCACCGGCCTGATCGGCGCGTTGTTTCAAAGCGCTGGCGCTGGTGATGCCGGCATTTTTGAGTGGTTGCGAAAGGTTGATGCTCTGGCCGTTCTGATTGAGCCCCATCAGCACCGCCATGTCGGTGGCCGGCGCGCCACTGATACCGAGCTGAATGGCGTAAATCATGCTGTACAGCGAGTGAGCAGCGTCCAGTTCGCCGCTCAGCAGTTTGTCGTTGACGCCTGCCCAGGACGGCTGCCGCCGCAGGTTGAGGGTCAGCCCATAAGGTTGCGCGAACCCCTGAGTGGCAGCGACCACCACAGAGGCGGAGTCGCTAAGCGGCATGAAACCGATATTCAGCTCGTTCTTTTCCGGGCCGTCGCTGCCTGCCACCCAGGCTAATGCATGCAGTGCTGCGAGGTCGTTGCTGTTATCGCTCATGCCGTTATTCCTGAATCATGCTGCTTGAAAAAAATACTGCCTGAAACACGTGTCATCTGGCCCTGCTCAATAGACATCGCGCAGGTAGCGGCGCTCTTTGCTCATGTCACTCACGTAGAGCGTCGCCGCACCGCTGCTCATCTTGCCATGCATCTGCACAATCTTCTTCAGCGCGGCATCGACATCCTTGGCCATGCGGCTGGCATCGCCGCACACGCAGACATACGCGCCCTGTTCCAGCCACTTCCACAGCTCGGCACCTTCTTCGAGCATGCGTTGCTGGACATAGATCTTCTCGCTCTGGTCCCGGGAGAACGCCGTATCCAGGCGCTGCAGCAAACCGCTGCGTTGCCAGTCGCGCAGTTCTTCGCGGTAATAGAAATCAGTGCGGGCGCGCTGTTCGCCAAAGAACAGCCAGTTCTTGCCGCTGCCACCCTGAGCCTGACGCTCCTGGAGAAAGGCGCGGAACGGCGCGATGCCGGTGCCTGGGCCGATCATGATCAGGGGCGTTTCAGGGTTTTTGGGCGGGCGGAAATGCGCAGACCGTTGCAGGTAAATCCGCACGCCTTGCGCTTCGGCGCGATCAGCAAGAAAGGTCGAACACACGCCGCCGCGCGCTTGATCCTGATGCTGATAACGCACGGTGGCGACGGTCAGATGCACTTCATTGGGCGTCAGGTTCGGGCTGGAGCTGATGGAGTACAGCCGCGGCTGCAACGGCTTGAGAAGTTGCACCCATTGCTCAGCTTCCAGCGTCATGGGGAATTCGCGCAGTAAGGTGGGCAGCTGCCGACCCCACAGCCAATCCTGCAGGGCGCCGTGATTGTCCACCTCCAGCAGGGTTCGCAGTTGCGGGCTGGCGCTGTGGTCCGCCACCCGACGCAGCAGATCCGGGCTGATGCGGGCGATTTCCAGATGCTCGCTCAGGGCCGTGCGCAAGGACATAGGCGGGTGATTGTTGAGTAGGACCTCAGTAGAGCCGTCCAGTCCGATAGTGCTTAACAGCTCATCCACCAGCTCGGGGGCATTGCAGGGCCAGACGCCCAGCGCATCGCCCGCCTGGTACGGAAAATCGTGGCCACTAAGATCGAAGGCCAGGTGGCGGGTTTCCTTTTCCGCGCTCTCGCCATTGAGCCGACGATTCGCCAGCAACCTGGTACGCAGCGGATGAGCGCGGGTATAGGGATTGCTGTCGGCACTCGCCGGTGGGGCAGGCGTGGTGTCGTCGGCTGGAGCGTCCGGGTTCGGGGTCGACGCCAGCTTGCCGCACAGCTGGGCCAGCCATTGTTCGGCGGGCTCTGCATAATCTGGCTCACATTCCAGACGCGGCTGAATCCGCTCGGCACCCAGCGCCTCCAGACGCTCGTCGAGCTTGCGGCCGAAACCACAGAATTGCTGATAGCTGGAATCGCCCAGGGCCAGCACGCTGAAGCGGCTGTCGCTCAGGGTCTGAGGTTCGGCGTCGAGCAGCGCTTGCCAGAAATCACTGGCATTGTCCGGCGGATCGCCGTCGCCGAAGGTGCTGGTGACCAGCAACACGCCTGCGGCTTTGCGCAGTTGTTCGAGGTTGGCACTGTCCATGGCTTGCACCCGGGCAGGCTGACCGGCGCGGCCAAGGCGTTGGGCGCACGTGGCGGCCAGGGTTTCGCAGTTGCCGGTCTGCGACGCCCAGAGCACCAGCCATTCAGGGCTTGCCGGAGTAAGGGGCTGCGCTTCGTCGCCTCGGGAAAACAACCCCGCCAGCAGACCATTGAGCAGCAGACGCTGGTCCGCGCCGAACGGGGCGTTGGCGGGCAACGTCGGCACGCCGCCTTGTGTGCTTTCGGCGCTGCGCAACCCCAGCAGATAACCGCTCAGGTACAACTGTTGGTTGGCATTCAAGGCCAGTGGCGCGGCCTTTTCGAGGTTAAGCGCGCGGGCGAAGGCGTCGATTTGCATCGGCGCAAACTCCTTGGCATTCGCGTTGGTCGATACCGGCAGGATTGTTTCAGGTTGAGGTTCAGGCGAGGGCAGCGCTTGCAGGGCCACCGCGCAATATTTGAACGCCGGCTGCAGTGAAATAGCGTCCACGGCGTCGCTGGTCACGGCATTCACCGCCAGCTCTTCGCCAAACACATCGCTCCAGTGAAAGGGCGCAAAACAATTGCCCGGCCGCACCCGGTCGCTGAGCACGGCAGGTAACACTGCAACGCCGCGCTGCGAACGGATCTGCACCCGATTGCCCGGTTTGATCGCCAACCGCTCGGCGTCGAGAGGATGGATTTCAACGAAAGGATCGGGGTTGAGTTTGTTCAGCGCCGGCACTTTGCCGGTCTTGGTCAGGGTGTGCCATTGGTGTTGCAGGCGCCCGGTGTTGAGCACCAGCGGGAAGTCATCGTCCGGCAGCTCGGCAGGCAGCAGATGGGGGCGGGCAAAGAATTGCGCTTTGCCGCTGGCGGTGGGGAAGGCCACGCCTGGCCGCTCTGCGGCGCCGGCTTGCTGAAGGTAGCGAATGGGGTTGCGGTCGGACGAGTCCGGCGTGGCGCACGGCCATTGCAGCGGGGATTCGCGCAGGCGTTCGTAGCTGACGCCGCGCAGATCGTAGCCGGTGTTTGGATTGGCAGCTCCTTTGATTTCCTCAAAGACTTCAGCGGCGCTGGCGTAGCTGAATGCGTCTGCATAGCCCATGGCGCAAGCGACGCGGGCGATGATTTGCCAATCCGGCAGGGTCTCGCCGGGCGGTTGTACAGCTTGCTGGGTGAGGGTCAGGTTGCGCTCGGAGTTGATCATCACCCCTTCAGCTTCGGCCCACAGCGCACCCGGCAGGAGGATGTCAGCGTAGCGGTTGGTTTCAGTGTCCAAAAAGGCGTCCTGAGTGATTACCAGCTCAGCCTTGCGCAGGCCATCGATCACTTGCTGGCGATTGGGCACGCTGGCCACCGGGTTGGTGCAAATGATCCAGCAAGCCTTGATGCTGCCTTCGGCCATGGCCTTGAACATCTCCACGGTGCCGTCGCCTCCTTCGGCGCGCAGGCTGCCAGTTTCGATGTTCCACAGTTGTTCGATGAAGGACCGGTCTTCGGCCACCAGCGCCGAGCGCTGCCCTGGTAGACCCGGACCCATATAGCCCATTTCCCGGCCGCCCATGGCATTGGGTTGCCCGGTCAGGGAAAACGGCCCGCTGCCGGTTCGACAAATGGCGCCGGTGGCCAGGTGCAGGTTGCACAGCGCGTTGGTGTGCCAGGTGCCTTGCACGCTCTGGTTCAGGCCCATGGTCCAGCAACTCATCCAGTTGGCTGCTTCGCCGATCCACTGCGCAGTCTGGCGGATATCCGCTTCGGCCAGGCCGGTCAACTGCGCGACGTGCTCGGGCGTATAGGTCTGCAGAAAATCCTCCATGACCTCCCAGCCCTCGGTGAAGTCGGCAATGAAGGCCGCGTCCGTGTGGCCGTTCTTGACCAGCAAATGCAACAGACCATTGAGCAACGCCAGGTCGGTGCCAGGCGCGATTTGCAGTAACAGATCGGCCTTGTCCGCCGTAGCGGTGCGCCGTGGGTCGACGACGATCAGCCTGGCGCCGGCCTTGACCCGATCCAGCAGACGCAGAAACAGAATCGGATGACAGTCGGCCATGTTCGAGCCGATCACCAGAAACACGTCGCTGTGCTCGAAATCGTCGTAAGCACCGGGCGGCCCGTCAGCGCCGAGGGAAAGCTTGTAACCGCTGCCGGCGCTGGCCATGCACAGGCGCGAGTTGGATTCGATATGGCTGCTGCGGATAAAACCCTTGGTCAACTTGTTGGCCAGGTACTGGGCTTCCAGGGACATCTGTCCGCTGACATACAAGGCGAATGCGTCGGGCCCATGCTCATCGATGATCGCCCGCAAGCGGCTGGCAGTGGCCTGAATCGCCTGGTCCATGCCAATGCGTGCCGGGTCGCGATTACGCTCCTGGCGCATGAAGGCATGTTCCATCCGCCCGCTGTTGGCGACCGGTATTGCGCAGGTGCTGCCTTTGGTGCACAAGCGGCCGAAGTTGCTCGGGTGCTGTTTGTCACCGGAGACTTTAACGATCAGGTTGTTTTCCACCTGCATGACGATGCCGCAGCCCACGCCGCAATAGGGGCATACGCTGCGTACTGTCTTGCTGACCTCAAGGGAATTCGCCATCGCCGTTCTCTCTTGCAGAAACGACAAAGGCGCCATGCTGCTTCTCCGTTTTTCAACGGGAGCTGCACGGCGCCTTTGTCGTGAGGTGTTGCCTGATAGATGACCATCGTCGTTGATAGCCTTTGCATGTGTGTAGCAATGGCTGGGCCAACAACGGGCGGCGTCGGAGGCTGGGGCCTTTGAGGTGGATTTTCAGGTACATCGAAGGGGTTGCGATTGCATGGAATCGCCTCGCCGTGGGGCATGCCGTGTTCGAATCGCACTGTTTTGGGCCTTGTCGTGCGTGTCTCCTTAAAATCTCTCAAGACTGGTGCAAGCCCTAGAAACGGGGCTTGCAGACCATCCCAGCCTTTCTGGCACAACCACTGCATAAGCCTGTTCAACCCGCGGCGGAGTCGCCAGTGGGATACCTGGTCGATCAACGGCGATCGTTTGGCCCCTCAATGGCCCGGGTAACAATGACTGCGTCAGGCCCATGGGCCCGCAGCACGAACAGGCAAAGGCGCCTGGAACCTTTTGGTTCCAGGCGTTTTTTTTTGCTTTGAAAAAACCGGATCGGCTTTGATGGGTGCATCTATGAACAGCGAGTTGGCGAGTGATCTGCAAAACCTGGTGGTAATCGGCAATGGCATGGTCGGCCACCACTGTGTCGAGCAACTGGTGGAAGGCGGTGCATTGAGCCGCTACCAGATCCACGTGTTCAGCGAAGAGCCGCTGCGCGCCTATGATCGCGTGCATCTGTCCGAGTACTTCGGTGGTCGCGATGCTGAATCCCTGGCCCTTGGCGACGCGGCGCTCTATCAGCGTGCCGGAGTGACCTTGCATCTGGGTGTACCGGTACTGGAGATTGATCGGGCACGCAAGGAAGTGATTACCGCCAATGGCTGTGTCAGCTATGCGCACCTGATCATGGCCACCGGCTCCTACCCGTTTGTGCCACCTATTGAAGGCGCGGCCGGTGATTCGCGTCTGGTCTATCGCACCCTGGCGGATCTGGACACCATCCGCGCAGCCGCCAGAAATGCCCGTCGCGGCGTCGTGGTCGGCGGCGGTCTGCTAGGACTCGAGGCGGCCAATGCGCTGAAAAGTCTGGGGCTGGAAGCCCATGTCGTCGAGTTCGCGCCACGCCTGATGCCGGTCCAGTTGGACGAGGCGGGTGGGGTCGCGCTCAAGGCGCGTATCGAGGCGTTAGGCGTCAGCGTGCACTTATCCCGCGCTACTCAATCGATCACGCCGGGCAGCGAATATCGCTTCCGCATGAATTTCGCCGGTGATGAATTTCTCGAAACCGATCTCGTCGTGTTTTCTGCCGGCATCCGCCCACAGGATGCGCTGGCCAAAGCGTGCCAGGTGGAGCTGGGCGTCCGGGGCGGTATTGCCATCGACAGCAACTGCCGCAGCAACGACCCGCACATCTATGCCATCGGTGAGTGCGCCGCCTGGAACGGCAGCGTCTTCGGCCTGGTCGCTCCGGGTTACCAGATGGCTCGCAGCGTGGCGGCGCAATTGTGTACAGCCGAGGGCGAGTCGTTTGTGGGCGCCGACATGTCCACCAAACTCAAGCTGCTGGGTGTCGACGTCGGTTCCATCGGCGACGCTCACGGCGCCACTGCTGGGGCACGCAGCTATCGCTTTATCGACGAAGCCACGGCCAGCTACCGACGTCTTGTAGTGTCCGCTGACGGTAAACAGGCCATCGGCGCCGTGCTGGTAGGGGATAACAGCTATTACGACACGCTGCTGCAATACATCCAGAACGGCATCAAGCTGCCTGCGGACCCTTCTTCACTGATTCTGCCCCAGGGCGAAGCGGCACCCACCCTTGGCGTGGATGCGTTGCCCGCCACTGCAACGATCTGCTCTTGCCACAACGTCAGCAAAGGTGCGATCTGCTGCGCCATTGACGCCGGCTGTGGCGATTTGGCCGGGCTCAAGAGCCAGACCAAAGCCGCCACCGGTTGCGGTGGTTGCGCCGGGCTGCTCAAGCAGGTCTTCGAGCATGAGCTGATTGCCCGGGGCGTCACAGTCGACAAGAGCCTGTGTGAGCATTTCGCTTATACCCGTCAGGAGCTGTATTCGCTGGTGCGGGTCGAGAGCATCGAAACCTTCGACGAGCTGCTGGCCCGTCATGGCAAAGGGCATCTGGGCTGCGATATCTGCAAGCCCGCTGTCGGCTCGATCCTCGCCTCGTGCTGGAATCGGCCGATCATGGAGCCCTGGCTGGTGCCGTTGCAAGACACCAACGACACCTTCATGGCCAACATGCAGAAGAACGGCACCTACTCGGTTGTGCCGCGCATTCCGGGTGGCGAGATTACGCCGGACGGTTTGATCGCCATTGGTGCTGTCGCCAAAAAGTACGACCTGTACACCAAGATCACCGGCGGCCAGCGCATCGACCTGTTTGGCGCCCAGTTGCACGAGCTGCCGGACATCTGGTCCGAACTGATCGCCGCCGGCTTCGAAACCGGACACGCGTATGGCAAGTCCACGCGCACCGTGAAGAGCTGCGTCGGCAGCACCTGGTGCCGTTATGGCGTGCAGGACAGCGTGAAAATGGCCCTGCGCATCGAGGATCGCTACAAGGGTTTGCGCTCGCCGCACAAACTCAAGTTCGCCGTCTCAGGATGCACCCGCGAGTGCGCCGAAGCCCAGAGCAAGGACGTCGGTGTGATTGCTACCGAGAAGGGTTGGAACCTGTACATCAGCGGCAACGGCGGCATGCGCCCGCGTCACGCCGAACTGTTCGCCACTGACCTGGATGACGAAACCCTGATTCGCTACATCGACCGCTTCCTGATGCTGTACATCCGCACCGCAGACAAACTGCAGCGCACCTCGGTATGGCGCGAAAGTCTGGAAGGTGGTCTGGATTACCTGAAGGCGGTGGTGATCGATGACAGCCTCGGTCTCGCGGTTGAGCTGGAAGCGCAAATGCAGTTGGTCGTTGATCGCTATGAATGCGAATGGGCCAACGCCCTGAAGGACCCGGAAAAACTCAAGCGTTTCCGCACCTTCGTCAATGCCAATGGCGCGGACCCTGATATCCATTTCGTGAAAGAACGCGGCCAGCGACGTCCGGCGCGTCTTGATGAATTGAACCTGATTACCGCTACGGAGGTGGTGTGATGAGTGGTCTGAATGCTGTGCTGACCGAAGTGAATGCGACGTGGCGCACGGTGTGTGCGCGCAACGACCTCGTACCCAACTCCGGGGTGGTTGCCTGGCTGGACGGCGCGCAGATCGCCTTGTTTTTCCTGCCGGACCAAGAGGGCGGCGGTAGGGTGTATGCGGTCGACAATCGCGACCCTCGCTCAGGCGCCAATATCATCGGCCGTGGGCTGATTGCCAATCTGGCGAACAAACTGGTGGTGGCTGCGCCCTTGTACAAACAGCATTTCGGCCTGGAGGACGGCGTTTGTGTCGAGACTCCGGATGAGCGGCTGCGGGTCTGGCCGGCGCGGTTGCGGGGTGACCATGTGGAGGTAGGGGCCCAAGACTGACCGATAGTCATAGGCTTTTTGATGGACTCGCCCTGGGCGAGTCCATGCTATTACACGACTTTCAGAGTCAGCAGGTACTCGAACTTTTCCCGTAACTCGTTGAGGTTTTCCGTTCTGGAATATTCGGCGATGGTCTGCGGCCGCATGCAGTACCACAGGCTGTTTAGCAGGAATACGTAGCGTACGTTGGCAATCGCCAGTGATCTGTCAGCGTCATCGGTGAGCGCCTGTGAATAAGCGGTTAAAAACTCTTCGCTGACTTGCCTGAATCGCAACATGTTGTTGCGGCGGAACACGGCACTCAAGTAAGCACCGCCATCGAAGCCGACCCTGCCTACTTTTACCTCGCTCCAATCGATCAGATGTAGACCTTGCTCTGAAACGAACAGGTTTTTCCGCAAGTAATCCATATGGCAATAGCAACGAGGTGAACGCTGGGCTGCGCGGGCATTTTCCCTGACTTGCGCAATGAATGGTCTCAACTGGGCTTCCAGGCCAGCGAAGCGAGTATCTTGCGTGGCCAACGCACGGACACTTGGAAGCAATCGTGAAAAATTGAAGCGCGGGCGCAGGAGGTACCAAAGTCGGAAGAAATCCATTCGCCAATGCTTCAGACCCTGGATTCTCGACGAATCCCGCAAATGTTGCCTGGAAACACTCTCGATCTCCGCGATACCCCGTGCGATTTTTTCAGCGATAGCGTGTAGGTGCGGGGCCTTTCCTTCGACGAATTGAATAAAGATCAGACTTTCCCACGGCGTGTCGATCAGTGCATGACAGGGCGGATGCTGAAAGTGAATGCTGTCGGCGAACAGATGTCTCTCACGGTAAAAACTGGCTTCAAGACTGGATACAAACCCCAGCTTGCGGATGGATTTCTCCACAACATCCAGCACCGCGCCGCTGGGCAGGTGGGTAAGTGTGTGATGCCGCACATAGTTTACGAAGGAGGCGTTGCCGGACAGCTCGGCAGTCACAGTTACAACTTCATTCATGTCGATATCCGGCAGCATAAGGGCCAGGCGCTTTTGCAGCGTTTTGCGGGTGAGCCAGTACACCGTTTTACCAGATTGTAGTCGGCTGAATTCAAAGCTGGTCAAATTAACTCCGCTTTAGAAAGACGTATATCCCTGAGGTTTTTTATCAGCAGCTTGCTGCACCTCTGGCATGTTCCGTTACATATGTAATTTTGTTAAATCTTTTGATTTAGTTAAAATTTGTTTCATTTTAAGTTTCAAGGATGCATTGTTCGTAATGAAACATATTCTCACCGCCAAAGAGGCTCTTACCGTTCAGGCTGAAGCGATTAAAAAACTTGCGGACCGCATTGCTGATGAGTTCGAAAGCGCGGTCGAACTGATATTGAACTGTAAAGGACGCACCGCTGTTTGCGGGATGGGTAAATCCGGATTGATTGGCCAAAAAATGGTCGCTACTTTCGCTTCTACGGGTACTCCAAGCCTGTTTCTTCATCCGGCGGAAGCCTTGCATGGCGACCTCGGTATGCTCAAGCCGAGTGACGTGATTATTCTCATCTCTTATAGCGGCGAGACTGAGGAGGTGGTGAAACTCATTCCGAGTCTCAAATCCTTCGGCAATAAAATTATCGCCATGACGGGTAATGGCGAATCGATATTGGCAAAGCATGCGGACATCTGGCTTGATATTTCCGTCGAGCGAGAAGTTTGCCCGAACAACCTCGCGCCTACAACTTCCACCCTCGCAACCATGGCCATGGGGGATGCACTGGCAGTCGCACTGATCGACGCATTGCAGTTCAAGCCAATGGACTTTGCCCGGTACCATCCCGGCGGTAGCCTGGGTAGAAAACTGCTGACTAAGGTCAGCGACGTCATGCACACCAATATGCCCACGGTTACACCGACTACCAGCTTTCATGATTGCTTGTGGGTCATGACAGCAGGTCGCCTGGGTTTGGCAGTTGTCATCGACGAAGGCAAGTTGGCGGGCATTGTTACTGATGGCGATCTGCGACGAGCGTTGCTGGACAACCCGCAGACAGTCAACGACGACGTATCCAGCTTCATGAGTCGCAACCCTCATACCATCAAGGCCAGCACGCAATTTTCGGAAGCCGAAATGTACATGCTGGAGCGAAAAATCAAAGCCCTGCCGGTGATAGCGGACGAGGGGGAAGAGGTGGTGGGGGTTGTGGAGATTTTCGACTGACAGCCAAACAAAGCTCTCTGAGTGCCTACTGAATTGTATGAATTTCCGGCAGGCACTCTTCAAGCATTCAACAGGTTTTTTATTAAAGCCAATTTCGATATTTGACACGTTGTATCTGTCAGCAGTGGGGCCAAGCCTGTTCGGGATTGAGTTAAAGAGCTAAATCCCGGGAGCTTTCATCACGTTTTCAGTATCCGGATTTTTGGTGTTTGTCCAGAAATCCACTGGGGCAGCGCGGTGACGAAGAGCTCGTTCGGCTTAGGCATCAAAGGCTATTCTAAGATAAACACCGGAAACAAGACGTATAGCCATCGGGTTCGTGTGTTTGTTGAATCCAGAAAAGTCTTCTTGGCGTTTCTTTAAGAATTTCTTCCATTTTGTTATAGGTCGCGCTGCTCTGCAGGTGCACAATGGGCATTTGTGGATACTGGCTTGAGCGGGGTAACTACCTCTACATGCTTAGTGATTGCGGGGGCGGGATTTTTATTACGACGTAGTGTGATCAACATCGATATTTGTTTGCTTGCTAGTTAGCCGAGTTGCCCAAGGCATTACCCAAAATCAACGTTTGTACGATGGGAGTAATTACTTTTTGCCACTCATGGACAGCAGCATTGGTGACGTAAAGGGTATCGTCAGGTTTAAGTACTATGCGTTTTGCAAAAAAAATGGCCGCAGGATCCCTAAGATCCACTCGCATTACCAGAGGCTTGTCAGGTGCGTGCTCGTCAAGGCGAAAAACAAATACCCCTTGAGCATTTGCGATGTTCTCCTTTAATCCACCTACAGCTCCGAGTGCGTCCAGTAAGCTGGTGTTTTTTTGTGGTAAGTCATGCAGGCCTGGTTTCGCCACGGCCCCCATGGCGACGAATCTTTGTCGAGAGCGCTCGACCACGACTTCCGCGCGGGGAGTCAGAGCCCAGTTATTTCCGGCCAGTACTTCTTCGTAGCTGATCGTCTCCACTTTGCCGCTACTGCGCACTGTCACACTCACGAGATGCGGCTCCATGATCGGGCCGCCTGCCTGATTGATCACATCCAGCAGTGTCAATGGTCCCTGCAGTGTCGAAAAACGTCCCGGGGATTTGACGGCTCCCGCCACCAGTACCGATCCCGACAAGTCTGCGACCAGTTCGACATGGACTTGTACGTCGGAGGTTACGCCCTTGAGTTTTCGTCGGATCAGGGTCTCGACCTGCATCGGGGTCATGCCAGCTACTTTTTTGCGACCAACGTAGGGCAGGGAAATCATGCCTTGATGATCAAGGCGGACTTTTATTTGAGTGCCGCCGGTGGCAAGGGGGGCGAATAACGCAATTCCCTGCGCGGCATTGTCAGTAATCAGGACATCAATCACGTCGCCCGCCATCAAGCTGGTTTTCGCGGGAGCAGAGTTGGCCACGGTAGCAAGCGTTGGCTCCTGTGCACTGCGCATGAACGGCGTAATGGTGCTGGCGCTGATATCCACCAGGGTGTAAGCCTCGGTCGTTGTTTCGATAGAGCTTTTAAACGGACCGGCGCCGGAAAAAGTGCCGGCGCAGCCGCTAAGCACCAAGGTCAGCGACATCGTGCTGGCAACACTGGCTTTGCGCATATTCGTTGTCCAGGCGCGACGGGTGAGCAGGGGTGGAAAGTTAATCACGGTGATCCTCAATGGATGCAATCAGAAAACAGGTGATGCCATAGAGCATGAGCAACGCCAGCAGGATGGTTGCCAGGTTGTAGATGCGCTCTGGATAAAGCGCCATCTCAGGGGTATTCGGGCTGACTACGGTGACCAGCGTGCGAATTTTCTTGCTCGCCTCGATGCGTGCGTTTTCGAGAGCTGCCACGGCCGCTTTGTAGCTTTCTTCCGCGATGCCGGTGTCCAGTAGAAGCTGTTGATAGCGTGAAGCGACAACGTTGGCCTGACCACCGGACGGAGCTGATACCAGCAGGCGTTTTTCTGCAGCCAGTTGTGCACGAATGGAATTGACTCGCGCTTGCTGTTGAAGCACTTGCGGGGAGTTGGCGCGCAGCTTGTACTTCATTTCGGTGGCGACGGCCTGTTGCCTGGAATATTCACTTTCCAGGCTGGCGATGATTTCAGCTCGACCCTGGGCCGACGTTTTGCCGTCCAGCACTTTGTTTTCGTTTTGGAAGCTCAGCAGTTGCTCTTTATGCACAGCGTAGTTTTCACGAGCACCCTGAAGTTCCTCCTTGGCGAAGGTCATCTGTTCGCGGGCGATACCGTGGGAAACTTCGTTGACAAAATGTTCGCTGGCTTCAAGGATGGCCGTCAGCATTCTTTTGGCCATATCGGGTTGCAAGGCGTGGACTTCTACTTTGAGCAAACCGGTGGATTCGTCGTACGTGGCCTTGACCATGCGCTGATAAAATTTGAGCAGGTCTTCGCGCCGAGGTTTTTTACTCAGCAGAAAAAAGACGTCTCGGCGCTGTTGCTGGTAATGCTCTACCCACTGCAAACGCTCTTCGAGCAATTGCATCATGTCGTTTGAAGTGATGTATTCGCGCAGGTACAGCGTCTCTTCGCGGGAAGTCGTGCTGGCACCACTGAGCAGGGCTCCCAGGTTAGGCAGGGCAGCGGAAGTCGTGTTGCTTTCCTGGCGCACGACTACTTGCGCCGAGCTTACAAAGCGGTCGACGGCCAAGAATGCGTAGTAGATGACGGCCACAGCTAATGGCGCGACGACCAGGCCGATCATCATCCGCCAGTGTTTGGGTATGCCCGTATTACTCATATGCTCATGAACCCCTGAAGCTGAAACTTGATGTTTGGTTGGAGAAGGTCAGGCGTCATAGGCTGCGATTCCCTGCTCCACGTCCTGATAGAGCTGGATGCCGCCGTCGCGCACATGCAGAACGATGTCGCAGAGCTTGCGAACTTCATTCATGTTGTGGGTGACCAGCACAATCCTGGAGCTTTGCCGTTTGGCTTGAAAAACTTCGGCGCATTTGCGACGGAACTGCGCGTCACCCACCGACATCACCTCGTCGATCAAGTAGTAGTCGAAGTCAAACGCCATGCTCAGGCCGAACGCTATCCGCGAGCGCATCCCGGAGGAGTAGGTCTTGATGGGTTCATCGATCCAGTCGCCGATCTCGGCGAACTCCTGCACATAGCGAATTTTCTCGCGCATCGCATCACCGGTCGCACCGTAAACCCGGCAGACGAACTTGATGTTGTCTCGCCCTGTCATGCTGCCTTGAAAGCCTCCCGTCAAACCCACCGGCCACGAGAGGCTTTTATCGCTGACGATTGTTCCCGAATCTGGAATGTCCGCTCCACCAAGCAGGTTCATCAAAGTGGTTTTGCCGGCGCCATTGCGCCCGATCAAGGCGATGTTTTTCCCTGTAGGAACAGCAAGGGAGAGATCGCGCAAAATGTAGCGCCGACCTTTAGGCGTCAGGTATGACTTGGTGATATTTCTGAGTTCAAACACGGAAAGCCTGTTTTAACCGTTCTTGGTGGATAGCAGGTGCAGGCGACGTGCCCGATAGGTACCCAGCGAGACGAAGATGAGCACTAAAGTCCAAGCGATGACATACATCCCCGATACCCCAGCGACCGCCGTGTAGGTCGTGAAGACCTCGGCGCGGAGCAGCTCGAGCAGGTGGAGAAATGGATTGAGCAGCAATATCGGCATGAATGCCGAAGGCAGGTAGGTCGCCGGCACCAGCACGCCAGAGATGAAATACAGCGGGAAGAACATCATGCGGATGGCGGTTTTACTGCCAGGGATGGCGTGGGCAACCAGCGCGAGAAGTATCCCCAGACCCGTTGCGAATAACAGCCCCAGCAACAGCGTCATTGCCCATTCGATGGGCGCTGCGATGCTCACGTCATACCCAAACCAGGCAAAGCTGAATAACAGGATGGCGTACACCGAGGCTGAGAGGCAGGTTTCGACCAGAACGCGAGCAATGAAGGTGTCCAGCGGTTTGATCTGCCTGTAGGCAAACAGTGAGCGGTTTTCCCGCGTGCTGTCCATCAAGCGCAGTGCTGTGTTGCGAAATAGCAGGAAAGGCACCAGACCAGACAGAACAAATACGGGGTAGTCGACGCCGCTGACGCTGTTACTCCGTAACAAACTGAATAACAGGCTCAGAATCAGAATGTGGCAGACAGGCTCCAACAGGGCCCATGCCGCGCCGAATCGTCGCGCGCTCAACCGCGAGCGAACCTCCCGCAGCAGCAATGCGAAAATGACCGACCTTTGAATTTCAAGTGGGGAACGCTGTTTCAAGACATTTACCGATAAGTGCCGACGCACCCGCTGAACAGGAAATTTAGTGGTGCGTTAATGATGATTTCCATATATGGAAGTCATCTAAATGACTGGCGTAAAGCCAGCAAATAAGCTTGTGATGGAAGGATTATTTGTATCGAAAAATATTAGGCTATTTATACATCTAATCTTTTCAAGGGATATGTAGGACTAGTAAGACGTGGTTGTAGGAAATTTCCTAATCTAGTGGTTCGTGGGTGTAATGGTTACGGCAAGTCTCTATCATGCCGCCTCAGCGACAGGTGTCAGGTTTTCTCTATAGTCTCTGGTTACATATTTACTTCGGTGCCCTCGGCCGAAAGTTCTGCGTGCTACGGCAAGTTGCTATCAGCCGGTCAGCCGCCAATACGAGTTAATTAACTTCAAAGGACAGTGCCGACCTTGCGGTCGTGGACAGTTGACGCTGGCGCCTGCGCGATAACACGTATGGGCCTGCAGCCGATGAATGATTTTAGGTAGGTTATGTTGAAAAAAGTCGTAGTAGTGGCAGCGTCCTGTCGTTTTCCGGGTGTAGACAGCGCTACGCTTTGGCCAGCCCTGCTTGAGGAGCGAAACCTCATTACTCAGGCGGATGCAAGCCGCTGGACGCATGAGGAATTCCTTCATCCGGACAAGTCCAACCCAGGTACTGCCTACACGTTTGCCGCAGGAACCCTAGGTGATATTTCCGGTTTCGATGCCGGTTTTTTCAATATCTCCCCAAGGGAGGCGGCAAGCATGGACCCCCAGCAGCGTGTGCTGCTGGAGATGGCCTGGGAGCTGTTCGAAAATGCAGGCGTCAGGCCGTCGAGTGTTCGCGGTTCTGATTGTGGCGTTTATCTGGGGTTGGCAAGTGTCGACCACGGCTACCGACTGGCCGAAGACATGGCGGCAATCGATGCGGGATCGGCTACCGGTAATGCTTCAAGCATCGCGGCCAATCGCCTTTCCTGGTTCTATGATTTGCACGGCCCGAGCATGGTGGTCGATACGGCATGCTCGTCGTCGTTAGTGGCGGTTCATCAAGCATGCCAAGCCATCCGCACGGGAGAAATCAGCCAGGCAATCGCTGGCGGTATCAGCTTGCACCTGCATCCCTTTGGATTTCTTGTTTTCTCAAAAGCGTCGATGTTGTCTAGAACCGGTCAGTGCCACGTCTTTGACGAGTCTGCTGACGGCTATGTGCGCTCCGAAGGGGGTGGGCTGTTCCTGTTGAAGGAGTACGAGCAGGCGCTGGCCGACGGTAATCCAATTCTGGCATTCGTCGCGGGTAGTGCGATCAATACGACGGGTCGTACATCTAGCCTGACGCTTCCAGGTGTAGAGGCGCAGGTGAGCGTGATGCAAAGTGCCTGTGCCAGCGCGGGTATAACTGCTGACCAGATTGATTACATCGAGGCGCACGGAACAGGCACTCCGGTTGGCGATCCTATCGAAGCGCAAGCCATTGGTCAGGCTCTGGGGATGCAACGGTCCCGGCCACTACCAATCGGTTCAGTGAAAAGTAATCTGGGCCATCTGGAAGCTGCCTCTGGAGTGGCTGGTATGGCCAAGGCGCTGCTGTGTATCAAGCATCGTCAAGTGCCGGCCACCGTGGGGATCACTCAACTGAACCCGGCTATCCCGTTTGCCGAATTGAATCTGAATGTAGTTGCTCACACGCTTGCCTTGAAGGCGGAAGGCGAGTTGGTGGTAGGCGTTAATTCATTTGGTTTTGGCGGGGCTAATGCGCACGTGATTCTGACCAGCGTCGAGCCGCAGCCACACGCTGACACATCTGCGGACCCGCAGCCGCTGCCCTTGATGGTGAGCGCCCGTGATGACGGCGGCCTGGCTGCCAGCGCTCTGCTGCATGCCGCCCATCTGAACGATCATGCCCATGCCTGGTATGACACCACCTACCACACGTTGCTGCGCCGTGATCATCAAGCTCAGCGCGTGGTGGTGATCAGCGCTGATGCCACGCAGGCAGCTCAAGCCTTGACGACCTTTGCCGGCAACCGATCAACGTGCCCGTTGCCTGTAATTCTGGAAACAGGGACCTCGTTGTCCGTTGCCAGCGAACCGGTCTGGGTCTTCTCCGGCAACGGTTCCCAGTGGAGTGGAATGGCGCGGGCGCTGATGGACGATAAGGTGTTCAGCGATGCAGTGGCCGAAGTCGATACGTTGTTCATACCCTTGGCCGGTTATTCGTTGCTCGCCGAGTTGGCTGGCAAGAATGGAGAGGACCATTATGACTTGACCGAGGTTGCCCAGCCTGCGCTGTTTGCCGTGCAGGTTGGCGTGGTGCGCATGCTTGAGAAACGCGGTTTGAAGCCACAGGCCGTGATGGGTCACAGTGTGGGTGAAGTGGCTGCTGCCTGGGCATGTGGCGCGCTGAGTCTGGCGGATGCGACCCTGGTTATTTACCACCGCAGTCTGTTGCAGGGCCTGACGCGTGGCTCTGGGCAGATGTCGGCAGTGGGCCTGGAGAGCCAGCACGTTCAGCGGTTGCTGAATGAGTTGGGTCTGGCTGAAGCGATTGTCGTGGCTGGAGAGAACAGCGCGAAGGGTTCGACGGTAGCGGGCTCTGCTGCCGCGCTGGAGGTGCTTGAGCATGCGCTTGGCGAGCGGAAGGTATTCGTGCGTCGGTTGAAGTTGGACTATGCCTTCCACTCGGCGAGCATGGACCCCATTCGCCAAGCGGTAATTGACTCGCTTGGGTGCGTCAGGCCTCAGGCTGCCTTGATTCCTTTCTATTCCACTGTGACTGGCGATGTGTTCGACAGCACGCGTCTTGATGCCGAGTACTGGTGGCAAAACATACGCCAGCCGGTTTTGTTTCAAGGGGCGATTGAGCGCCTGGTCGACCAGGGTTGCAATGTATTTGTCGAGGTGGGGCCACACCCGATTCTTAGCAGTTATGTGCTCGATACTCTACGCATCAATGCGTTGCCAGGGGTGGTGATTCCAACGCTGCGGCGTAACGAAGACCGCGAGGATCTGATTGACCGCACCCTGGCCAAACTGTTGATCGCCGGTGTCACGCCTGATTGGCACGCATTGTTTCCGACCCCCGGACGCTGGTTGCAGCTACCCAATTATCCTTGGCAGCGCGAGCATCATTGGCACCCGGTAACGGCCGAGGCAGGTGGGTTGTTGTTGCGTGAGCGGCTTCACCCACTGTTGGGTTACCCCTTGCCGAACCAGGCATTTCACTGGGAAAACCGGCTCGATACGGTATTGTTTCCCACGCTTGAGGATCACCAGATCGGTGATGCTGTTTTGTTTCCCGCGGCGGGATTCACGGAGCTGGCATTGACGGCAGCGCTGCAATATCAGCCCGGCGAATTCGTGGATATCGAGGAGCTGGAGATCCTGGGTCCACTGATTCTCAGTGCCGATTTCAGCAAGAAAGTGCGGGTCAGGATCGATACGGCTGATGGCAGCCTGAGCATCACATCGCGTACTACCGGTGAAAGCGAAGATTGGTCAGCACATGTGGTAGCTCGTCTTCCTGGCGCGGCGCAAGGGGTAATGCTCGATAGGCGTGCTCCCGTTATCCCGGAACGTGCTGCGGACTTTAGCGGCGATGATCACTTGCAGTTGACCCGGGCGGCGGGCCTGAACTACGGGCCTGCTTATCAAGTAGTGGAGCAGGGCTGGAGGCTGGACCGGGGTGTTCTGGCCCGTTTACGCATCCCGGCGTCGATCGAGGCTGAGCTGAAGAGGATGCATCTGCACCCGGCATTGCTCGATGGTGCGTTTCAGCTGGTGACTCAATTATTGGCCCGTGACCCGATGCGGCGACCGGGGGTGGCATTCATTCCAGTAAAACTGGGCCGTATTGCTTTCGCTCGCGAGGCAGGTGTCCCGACACTCGCCGAGGTGCGACAGGTCAAGGTGTCCGAGCATTCATTGCTGCTGGATTTCACCCTTTACGATCAAGACGGCCGTGCAGTGGTGCATATCAAGGATGCGCGTTTTCGGGGTGTTCGTTTACAGCGTGATGGTTCTGCCGACATCAAACGGCTCGACACAATCGGGGTGGCAATGCCTGTGAACGGTGCCGATATCCAGGTCACCCCGGCAGTCAGTCTTTACGCCGCACTGTCAACGGTGCTGGGGGAGCCGGTCATGCAGCATTTGCAGACCGACTTTGCCAATGAAGTCGAACCCCTGCTCGACAGCTTAGGTTGTTGACCAGCGTCGAGGCCAGATCATTGTCGGAGCCTTTATCCACGCCGTTTCGATCCAGCAGCAGCGACAAGGTTGACGCCCTGGCGGCGATCGGGCCGTCAGGTTTCAACAAGCCTTCAATGATCCGCCAGATTGGCACTTGCACGGCATTGGCGTGTTGTTGCAATCCGTCGGGTTCTCGACCTGCATAAACCACAAGTTTCCCACCCTCTGCCGAGATGCCCGGCAGTGCCTGGGTGGCATTCTTTACAAAACGCAGTTGCCCCCACCGACTGTGCAAAAAATGTCGAATCCTCCTTCGCTCCCTTGGTTTTACGCCAAATACTGCCAAAGGTCCGGCAAACAGACTGTCCCGATTTTTTTGCAGGGCGAGTTGACGCGCTACGGTCAACACGTCAGTTCGCTCGCCAGTCAGCGGATCGACATAGCGGCAGTAACGGATATAAGCCGCGGCTACCAATTGCAAGAGACTCGGCTGTGCTTGGCGACGGGGCGACGGCATGCGGTCGTCCGTCAGCCCCCAGCCTGCATAGAACGGCAGGCCGAAACAGGTCACCGGTATTCCCTCGATCAAAGCTTCCAGACCCGCCTGGCTGGTGCCGACGTAGACACGGCTGGCGCGCCTGACCAGGGATGACCAGGAAATCACGCGGCTTTCAACGCTAACCCCGCGACGCTGTGCGGCTTCCAACAAACAGCTTTTCTTATAGCCAGCGACGCAATCGGGGTGAATGCGGACCCGCACATCGGCGTCCGGGTTTTCCATCAGGGCACAATCGAGCATTCGGATGAAATCCGCTTCACACAGGCCACCCCCGGGAATCGAAAAGTCGCCAAAGGTCTGGTCAACCACCAGGACCAGAGGGCGCTTTTGCCCAAGCTCGTCGCTCGGGCAAAGATCCGGCGCGTGGTTGTACTTACCAATGCCGCTAGTACGCATGATGTCTATGAGTGCGCGTGCCGTGTCCAGCTCCTGTGAGCTGATGTCTTCGGGGTTCTGCAGAATGTTTTCCAGTAGAGACGGCCGATCGGCCAAGTAGTGAATTCCGATGGGATCCACCACCATGGACATTGGCGTATCGCCTTGAACCCCAAGAGAGGAAGACCGCAGGAAACCATCCTCAAGTGCGATATAGGGAATTTCCCAGCGCTGGCAAAGAACCCGGGCGTGATCCGATGAGCGCTTGTAACCGATGCCGGCAATGGCTTTCAGGCCTTCGGGTGCTCGCCGACCTCGTCGCCATAACCAATGGGGAGTCCCTTCGTCGCCGAGGAAGCGCGGCAGGTGCAAGACCTTCCAGGCAACCCATTGCGACATGATGCCGATCCAGCCTTCACCGTCTGTGTGAAGCATGGCCGCAGTTGTCGAGTCTCTACTGTTCATGGCTGAGTAAGCTCGATGAAGGTCTTGGCCAAGTGGTCCACGGCTAGCAGCTTGGGCTGCTGATGGTGTCTGACCCGATTGGACCAGATGAAATAGTCGGTGCTGCCGTCGGGCTCCCCAAGCGCGCGGTAGACGCTGGGCAATATGGGGACGTGGTCACCAAAGAAGCACAGGTTGGCAGGGCGTAAGCTGGCCTTGAGGTTCTGGCGCAGCATCCCCAGCATGTGATCAGCATTGGCGATGTGGCGTACATAGGGTCCAAGGTCGGACAGGTGCTTGCTGAGCGCACCATCAAACCAGTCTGGTAATTGCGCGGCGTCAACCTGTTCCAGATGCAGCGGACCATGGTTTTCCATGGTGATTGCGTGAATGAACAAGGGCTCGGTACGACCAGGGGCATCAAGTAGTGCGAGGATCTTTTCAGCTACGGCCGAGTCAGCGATGAAGGGCCCGGCTTTCTGGCTGGTATCAAAAGCCCGCCCGTCAATAAACTCGTCGAATCCCAAAGCAGGCAGCACTCGATCCCGACCATAGAAGCCGCCAGCAAAAGGATGAATGCAGATGGTTCGATAGCCCTGTTGCTTAAGGTGCGTGGCGATGCTCGGCAGCCCCTGCCGCGCCAGTACGCGATAAGGATTGAAGCGGTGTACCCCGAGGCTATCGCTGCTCAGGCCCGTTAGATAAGCGAACTCGCTGCGCACCGTGTTGGCGCCCCAGGCTGCAACCTGAAGCTCGCCCTGAGCCAGGGATTCGCTGCGCATGAGGTCAAAGTTTTGTAACACCTGAGGTTTGACTCCGCTGTACAGACGTCGGACGTCGAAGAACGATTCGCTCTGGATGGAGATCATGTCCGGCAGCCTGTGATCAGGCGGCTGTGTGGCGGTGCTCAGGAACGGCGAGCCTAGTGTGGTGATATCAACCTTGCTTCGACCGGCAAGGAAATAGGTCCACAGGCAAAAAACCAGCCCCCAGTTGCGTAGGTCCAGTTCCGGCGCAAAGCTGGGTTTCCATAACGGCCTCATGCCTAAGGCAACAAGCGCCGCGCCAGCCCCCAGCAGCAGCGTGCTTTTTAGCCATGCGTCAGTCGCGGGCCTTTCGAAATACAGGCCGAAGACGAGGTAGGCGCAGAAACCTGCCGCCATCGCTGCTGTTTTAGCCATTCCGAAAAAGGGCAGATATAACCGTGGAAAACGCACCGCGTCACTGAAGTACTCGAAATCGGCGAAGACAAACGGTTCGCGTAGCGTGTGAAATTTGGCGTTGCTGACCAGCACAATCAGTAGCCATCCGGCCAGCAGGCTGAACACACTGAACCAGACCCGGCCGGTCAATGCTAAAACACAGGTCAGCAGCAGGCACCAGACGCCACTGTGAAGCAGCCAGCAGGAGAGGGGGCGCAACAGGCGGGGGCGGGGTTTCAAAATCGCTTCAATTCCGACAGTCAGACAGAGTCCGCCGAGGGTTGCCGAGGCAAAGAGCAGATCGCTCATATCAGACTCCGTAGTGCAACCAGCGCAGCATCAGTGATGACAGGCGCTGAGGAATGAAAGCCAGGGCCCAGCAGCCCAGATTCAGCGGGAAAGGAAAGCTGATACGTGCACGGTCACTACCCAGGCCGCGCTGTATCAGGCGCGCGGCTTTTTCGGGCGTGCACAGCAGCGGTTTAGGGCCCGGCATTTCGTTGCACATCTTCGATTCGACATAGCCAGGCATGATCACACTGACCCGGACACCTTGCGGTGCGAGCCAGTCCCGCAGCGACTCACCGTAGGCTTTCATCGCGGCCTTGCTGGCGCTGTAGCTAGGCGTCATGGGTAGGCCGCGCCACGCAGCCAGCGAGCTGAACACAGCGATCTGACCACTGCGACGAGCGCGCATGGCGGGCAGGGCGGCTTCAATTGTCGCCATTGCCGCCAGCACATTTATTTCGATCAGTGCCTGGGTATTGCCCCAGGCCTCCCCCGCGCCATCGGCCCCCACATCGGTATTCACCCCGGCGCCGACGATAAGCAGATCCGGTGACTCCTCATCGCTGATGCGCCGCATCCAGGCGCGCAGCCTGTCGAGATCCTGGACATCCAGTTCAGCCAACACGACCCGAGCACCCGCAGCGCGGCATTGCGTGGCCAGTTGCTCCAGCCGCCCCAGGCGTCGGCCCTGGAGAATCAACGTCACTCCTGGCGCGGCATAGGCGGCTGCGAGTGCGCCTCCAATCCCGCCCGTGGCCCCGGTGATGACAATACAGCGCGGGAATTTGATCAGTTTCATAGAAACAGTTCGACTCTTGAAGTCTTGGCCATTAACACCTCCATTGAGTTGTTAACCGCCATCTCAATGCCACAGGGGGTGTAAAAGCCGCCATTGACCTGAGTGGTGTGAATGACCGTATTGCGGAACCGCTGAAACAGGGTTGCATCCGGTGTTTGCGGTGCAACCCAGAAGTCATCCAGGCTGCCTTGATGGGTCAGGCCGGGCATCGCATAAATCGGGTCGCCGAGGGTCAAAGTGGAACGGCTGTGCAGCAAGGCCGACCCGCCCACAGTGCTGTTAACTGTCACAACACCGGCAACATGGGATAGAAGAGTTGGCATGCAACCGCCTTCAAGGAAATCGACACGGTCGGCAACCGCATAGTGTGCAGCGACTTCCCGGGTTACCCGGTGGTAGTTCACCAGGCCCGGCGTCAACGGGTGGTTCTTGACCACCAGGCGCGCATTGCCAGGCGCATGCGCAGCGAACGAGCGCAGCACTTTGTGCAGCACTTCACCCATGCCGGAAAACGCCGAGTGCTTGCGAATCTGAGCGTCGCTGTCCAGTTGCAACGGCAGCAGAAACGTCGGCTGCCGCTCTTGCGCGATCTGCCTGACGGTTTCGGCATCACGGCTTCTCGCAGCAGCCAGCCGCAGCCATTGCCGTAGATAACCTGCGTATTCGATGGCAGCGTTGTAGGGGGCATGGGTGCGGTAGTGTGGGAAACACACCGGATTCAAGGCTCCGCTCATGTGATAGAGGACGTCGTGCATCGCCCGCTGCGGGAACGAAAGCTTGAACCTGCGACCGTTCTGGTAATGCGGGATGTGCTTGCCGACATCGAGGTACCAGCGGGGGTCTCTGGGCAGCCGAGAGTGGTTGTTGACCCCGTCACGCTCCAGTGTCACCCAGTACGGACGAAAGTAACCTTCTTCGAAGACATGAGCCTGTATGCCTCTAAGACTGGCTATTTTTAACGCTGGCTGATGCACCGGGCGCTGGTCGCCAAATAGCACGAGGTCGGTAAAGAACTCGTCGCGCATCAACTGGAAATAGAAGTCCTCCAGTTGTTCCGGTCGCCCTGAAAAGTAAACCCTGGAGCCGCTGCTGTAGAGTTGGTCGCCCATGTTGAAACTGACGGACTTCACCAAGTGGCCTTCGGCACGCAGCCCATGTGCGAGTCTTGCGAAGAAGGGCGAGCTGACCCCTTGCAGGAACAAAAATGACTTGCGGGGGCGGATGCCGAGACTTCGAGCCCGGCTTGGTCGGCTCACATGGTGGAGTACCGGTTCGTTGACAGTTTTTTCCACCAGGTTTTGATCACATGCCGCCATTTTTCGGGAGTTCCTTGCTCGGGTATTTCATGCCAGTTCGTCAGCTCCAGAAGAGCCTGCTCTGCAGTAGTGAAGCGGTCGGTGATGCGGCTGACGTAAGTGGGGTAATGGATGAGAGTGCCCAGGACCAACTCGTCCAGGCTCAGTCTGCGCTGGCGCCTGGCCTGGACTGAAGGGCTCATGTCGATGTCAGTCGTGAGGCCCCAGCCCGCATAGAATGGCTGGCCATACGTGGTCACCGGAATCCCTCGCATGAGCGCTTCGAAGCCTGATTGCGAGGTCAGCACATGGACTTCGTCGACCTGATTGAGTAGCTGATGGAAACAGTTGCCGCCCAGCACTTCGTCACACCCGTTCACGATCTGGTGTTGGCTGTCGCCTTTGGCCGGCGCACTGGTCAACACCTCGGGATGAGGCTTGTAAAGCACCCAGGCCTGCGGGTTGCCCGCTCGTACTGCCATGAGCAGCTGAAGATTGGTGCGAATGCTGTTGGCGCCAAACTGAATGGAGGCATCCGACTCCACTTGGCCCGTTACCAGAATCACCTTTTCAGCGTGATCCGGACGCCTCCAGGACGGGCCGGGGAGGTTGTATTTCGTTACTCCAGCGCTGCATATGGCGTTACGCAGTGCCGCCGCACGATGCAGCTGTGCCGGTGTGCTGCCCCCGTGCTGCAGGATGTGCTCCAGACGGGATGGACGAGTGGCATCGTAGTAGATTCCAAGGTCATCAATGACCCATGACAGTGGGCGGTTTTTCGCCGATCCCAGCCCTACAGACCGTAGGAAGCCGTCTTCCACACGGATGACCGAAACCTGTTTACCGTCCAGTGCAGCATCGTGCTTACAACCCCAGGTCACCACATGACGAGCGTTAGGCCGACCGATACGCTGCCCACTCAGGTGCAGGACGCTGCCATCGAAAAAGCGCCGGACATGGGGCAGCTTCCAACGAGTGAAACCCAGCACCTGCAGCTGTACTGGCAGACAGCTGCGCTTGTGGCGCTGCAGTCCCAGCCACACGATCAGCTCCTCCGGTGTGCAGAGGGTGCCTGTCTCTGGATGCACGTAACGGGAATAGAGCACCAGCGTGGCATGGATCAATTGGGCCAGGGATGCTGGCTGACGTCGCAGCGGAGCGGACAGGGCGTCCCGGGTCAACCCATAGCCCGCGTAGAACGGCATGCCAAAGGTATAGACGGGGACGTCCCACAGCAGAGCGTCGAAACCAAGTTGGGAAGTCATGACAAACACGGCATGCATATGCGGTAGCAGCTCTGCCGGGTGAATATCCTGATCGAGGATTTTGACGCGCTGGTTTTGGCGCAGGGCGGTCAGGTTGAAATGGCCTTTCTTGCGCCCTGCTATTACGTCAGGGTGCACCTTCAGCAGAACCTCGCATTGCGGGAATGCGAGGAGCGCGGCCTGCAGCATCTGTTGAAACTCCGCCACACCCGCGCCTTGCAACGAGGCGTCACCCAATGTCTGGTCGGCCACTAAAACACAGGGCATCTTCGGTACGAATCTTTCAATACGTGCTGCGTTATATTTCGAAACGCTATTACTCTGCCAAAGTAGTTTAAGTGCGAGACCTCGTTGTTTTACCGAGGCCGTGAGTGGTTGTGCAATGAGTTGTTCCAATAATGATGGCGCACTGGCATCGAAATAAATGCCTAAGTTGTCGATCACTAATGAAAGAGGTGGTTCATCAGGCCCCGCTTTGATTGAACGCAGAAAACCATCCTCAATTGTTACAAGAGGCAGCTGGAACTTATCGGCTATTCGTTTGGCCGTTCTATAGCTTGGCTTGCGCCCCCACACCAATACCGCATCGGCCTTCGTGGCCGCAGAATCGCGACTGTGGAGTAGCTGATAGTCATGCAGCAGGCTGGGCAAGGTTGAAATACCCTGTAAACCCTTCGACGTAGCCAACAGGCGGGGGAGGCCACCTTTATCGCTCAGGATAGGTGTCTCAAGTTTTAATTTCATGAATCAGTCGTTTAAGGAGGGCGAGTTGTAATAATATATTTCTAAATAGAGAGGCTGCATTTTGCCATCATGTAAGTGGCTTTGCAGGCAAGGGGCGGGATTTTAATGTAGTAATTATTTTTTTCAACTAAATATCTACAAGTTGCAACTTGATCTGTCTTTATTTGTTAGCGGATGTGTTTCTGGTGGCTGTTTGTCTAATCGCTAAACAGAAATCCTTTATAAGCATTACCCGATTTTGCAACGGCCCATTAAACGAAAAACCCCCGTGTCGCTGTGCGACCACGGGGGCTTGGGTTCATCAGGTGCCGTGCTAAACCACGGCAACACTCAGACGTTAAAGCGGAAGTGCAGCACATCGCCGTCTTTAACGATGTATTCCTTACCTTCCAGACGCCATTTACCGGCTTCTTTGGCACCGGCTTCACCCTTGTACTGGATGAAGTCGTTGTAGGCGATGCACTCGGCGCGGATGAAGCCTTTTTCGAAGTCGGTGTGGATCACGCCAGCGGCTTGCGGTGCGGTGGCACCGACGCGGACGGTCCAGGCGCGGACTTCTTCGACGCCTGCAGTGAAGTAAGTCTGCAGGTGCAGCATTTCGTAGCCCGCACGGATCACTCGGTTCAGACCTGGCTCTTCGAAGCCCAGGGCTTCAAGGAACATGTCTTTTTCTTCGCCGTCGTCGAGTTCGGCAATTTCAGCTTCGATCTTGTTGCAGACCGGCACCAGCATTGCGCCTTCTTCTTCGGCAATGGCACGCACCACATCGAGCAGCGGGTTGTTCTCGAAACCGTCTTCAGCAACGTTGGCGATGTACATCACTGGCTTGGTGGTCAGCAGGTGGAAGCCACGAATCACTGCTTTCTCGTCAGCGTTCATGCTCTTCATCAGGCTGCGCGCCGGCTTGCCTTCGGTGAAGTGAGCGATCAACTGCTCCAGCAGGCCTTTCTGAACCACTGCGTCCTTGTCGCCGCCCTTGGCATTGCGGGTGACTTTCTGCAGTTGTTTTTCACAGCTGTCGAGGTCGGCAAAGATCAGCTCAAGGTCGATGATTTCGATGTCGCGTTTCGGATCGACGCTGTTGGAAACGTGAATCACGTTCTCGTCTTCAAAGCAGCGGACCACGTGGGCGATGGCATCGGTTTCACGGATGTTGGCGAGGAACTTGTTGCCCAGGCCTTCACCTTTCGACGCACCGGCAACGAGACCGGCGATGTCGACGAATTCCATGGTGGTCGGCAGGATGCGCTTCGGATTGACGATAGCTGCCAGTGCCGCCAGACGCGGATCAGGCATGGCCACGATGCCGCTGTTCGGTTCGATGGTACAGAAGGGGAAGTTCTCCGCCGCAATACCGGATTTGGTCAAGGCGTTGAACAGGGTGGATTTGCCGACGTTGGGCAGGCCGACGATGCCGCAATTGAAGCCCATGGTGTATCCCCTCGAGTGATGTCAGGCCTTCTGGCTGTGCAGGTTTTTCATCGCCCGGTTCCATTCACCGGCGAAGATATCCGGCAGCACGCCGAGGGCAAAGTCGATGCTGGCGTCCAGTTTTTCCTGTTCGGCGCGTGGCGCTCGACCCAGAACAAAACCGGAGACCTTGTTGGCATCGCCTGGGTGGCCAATGCCAAGCCGCAAGCGGTGAAAAGTATTCTGATTGCCGAGTTGCGCGATGATGTCACGCAACCCGTTATGACCGCCATGGCCGCCGCCCTGTTTGAATTTGGCAACGCCCGGTGGCAGATCGAGTTCGTCGTGAGCCACCAGAATGGCATCGACCGGAATCCGGTAGAAACCAGCGAGCGCCGCGACGGACTGGCCGCTGCGGTTCATATAGGTGGTGGGAATCAATAGACGAACATCCTGACCCTGGTGAGTGAAGCGCCCGGTCAGGCCAAAGAATTTGCGCTCGGCGACGAGATTGACCCGTTGCGCCTCAGCGATACGCTCAACAAAAAGAGCCCCTGCGTTATGCCGGGTCTGTTCGTATTCAGCGCCTGGATTTCCCAGGCCAACGATCAGTTGTATGGCAGTCACGACAGGGGCCCTTTTCTGGAGTTGTGGATGAAGCCGCTGCAGGCAGCGGCAAAACTGGAGGAAAACTGCTCATTTACCATGATGTAAACTCCGCGATTCTGCCCGTTTTGCCTGACTTCTACAGCGGTTTCCCGAGCAACTCCGGCATTACCAAGTAATTGAATTACTCGGCAGTACCTTCTGCTTCGTCTTCGGTCGGTACAACGCGCGGAGCGTGAACGTTTGCAACAGCCAGGTCGTTACCGTGCGCCAGTGCCACGAACTCAACGCCTTTAGGCGCTTTCAGGTCGGACAGGTGAACGATTGCGCCGATTTCCAGAGCCGATACGTCGACTTCGATGAACTCAGGCAGATCTTTCGGCAGGCAGGTTACTTCCAGTTCGGAAGTTACGTGCGAAACTTCGCCGCCTTTCTTGATCGGAGCTTCTTCACCAACGAAGTGAACAGGCACGATAGCGGTCAGTTTCTGGCCAGCAATAACGCGTACGAAGTCAGCGTGCATCACGTGGCCTTTGGCCGGGTGACGTTGCAGAGCTTTGATGATCACGTTTTGCTTTTTGCCAGCAACGGTCAGCTCGATGATGTGGCTGTACGAAGCTTCGTTTTCCAGCAGTTTGGCAACTTCTTTAGCCAGCAGGCTGATGGATTCAGGGGCTTTTTCGCCACCGTAAACAACAGCTGGAACCAGGCTTGCGAGACGACGCAGGCGGCGGCTCGCACCTTTCCCCAGGTCGGAACGCACTTCAGCATTCAGGGTAAAATCGTTCATTTTGTATCTCCAAATTAGCCACATTCGAGCTGACGTTTGCGACCGACGTCAGAACGATATGGGCAAAAAAGCCCCGCCCTGACCGAATGTCAGGGCGGGGCGCTTTTCGTCAACAGGGTGTCAGCTCAGGGAAAACCCTTAGCGGAACATCGCGCTGATCGATTCTTCGTTGCTGATGCGGCGAACCGCTTCGGCGACTACCGGAGCAATATCCAGTTGACGGATACGGCTACAGGCTTGTGCTGCAGCGGACAGCGGGATGGTGTTAGTCACCACCAGCTCGTCCAGCACGGAATTTTCAATGTTTTCGATCGCCCGACCCGACAGCACGGGGTGTGTGCAGTAGGCAAAGACCTTGGCAGCGCCATGCTCTTTCAGGGCCTTGGCCGCGTGGCACAGAGTGCCGGCGGTATCGACCATGTCATCGACCAGAATACAGGTACGCCCTTCGACATCACCGATGATATGCATCACTTCAGAGTGATTGGCTTTCTCACGGCGTTTGTCGATGATCCCGAGATCGACGCCCAGGGATTTGGCAACAGCACGTGCACGCACGACGCCGCCGATATCCGGGGAAACGATCATCAGGTTTTCGAAGCGTTGATCTTCAATGTCATCCACCAGAACAGGGGAGCCGTAGATGTTATCTACCGGAATATCGAAGAAACCCTGGATTTGGTCAGCATGCAGATCCACCGTGAGTACACGGTCGATCCCGACAACGGTCAGCATGTCAGCGACAACTTTTGCGCTGATAGCAACACGTGCCGAACGCGGACGGCGATCCTGGCGGGCATAACCAAAGTAAGGAATCACCGCAGTGATTCGGGACGCTGAGGAGCGACGGAAGGCATCTGCCATCACGACGAGTTCCATCAGGTTATCGTTGGTCGGTGCGCACGTTGGCTGAATGATAAAGACGTCTTTACCGCGGACGTTTTCATTGATCTCAGTAGAAATCTCGCCGTCGGAAAACTTGCCGACAGAAACATCACCTAGTGGGATATGCAGCTGACGTACAACACGTCGAGCCAGATCGGGGTTAGCGTTCCCCGTAAAGACCATCATCTTGGACACGCGCAGTACCTGAAGGCTGAGGGTAACCTGGATGAGTATAGGAAAATGGCAGGGGCGGCTGGATTCGAACCAACGCATGGCAGGATCAAAACCTGCTGCCTTACCGCTTGGCGACGCCCCTGTATCTGTTGCAACGAGTACCGAGTACTCGGTTCCTTTTAAAGCAGACTTTGCAGCTTGCGATGCAACATCGAGATGTTGCTTCCTTTCGCTACAAACCCTGTAAGGGTCTCTGTCAGAAGGGCCGAGACTTTATCAGCTTCAGCTTTGTTTGGGAAGGCCCCAAACACACAACTTCCAGTTCCGGTTAATTTTGCTTCGGTAAATTTACCTAACAAATTCAATGCGTTACGTACTTCTGGATAACGCCTTGCTACAACCGGTAAGCAGTCATTTCGACTGTTTCCCTTGGGAACGGGGCGCACTTTAATGGGAGGAGTGTTACGTGTCAACAGTGGATCTGAAAAAATTTCTGCTGTACTTACAGATACTTGCGGCACGAGCACCAGATACCACGGTTCTTCGGGGTCTACGGGGGTCAGTTTTTCGCCCACACCCTCAGCAAATGCGGCGTGTCCACGGACGAAAACCGGAACGTCGGCACCGAGGGTGAGGCCCAGCGCGGCCAGGCGATCTTCGTCCCAGTTCAACTGCCATAAATGGTTCAGGCCCAGCAAAGTGGTGGCCGCATCGGAACTGCCGCCACCGATACCACCGCCCATGGGCAGACGTTTTTCCAGCCAGATGTCCATGCCGAGGGTGCAGCCCGATTGTTTTTGCAGCGCTCGGGCGGCTTTGACAATCAGGTTGCTGTCGTGTGGAACGCCGGGGACATCGGTCTGCAGGCGGATTTCGCCGTCTTCACGGACGGCGAAACTGAGTTCATCACCGTAATCGACAAACTGAAACAGGGTTTGCAGCTCGTGATAGCCGTCAGGTCGACGGCCCAGGATGTGCAGCATGAGATTCAGTTTGGCCGGCGCGGGCAGGGTCAGGCGAGGTGTACTCATGTTTACTGACCCAGTTTGCGAGGTTGCCAGTCCTTGATCACCAGCGTGACGTCCAGGTCCTGGCCGTGCAGTTTGACCCGCTCGGGCAGCCAGTAGCCGTTCTGCTCGACGTAGCTGAGGTATTCGACCTGCCAGCCGTCCTGTTCGAGATTGGCCAGGCGGCTGTCGCCATCCAGGGTCAGACGACTTTTGCTGTCAGGGGCGGGCAGGCCGCGGACCCACCAGACCAGATGCGATACCGGCAATTTCCAGCCCAGTTGCTCTTCAAGCAGGCTTTCCGGCGTCGGCGCTTCGTAGCGACCCTGATTGGCGACTTCAAGGCTGACCGCGCCAGGGCGACCGGTGAGGCGTGCTGCACCGCGACCCAGGGGGCCGGACAGGCGGATGTCGTAATAATCCTGGCGTTGTAGCCAGAACAGGGTGCCGCTGCCGGAATCCTTGGGGGCGCGGATGCCGACCTTGCCGTTGATCTGCCAGCCATCAAGGCTGGTCAATTGCTGTTTGTGTTGCTGCCATTGGGCGGGGTCGCCCTTGCCCTGGAGGGCTTCGCGGGAGGTCAAACCGGCACAACCGGCAAGCAGGGCGATAAGGCTGAATACGATTACGTGGCGCAAAAACATAAATTCAAAGAGTCTCGGATCCGGTCAAGCGCCGCACGGTGCTGCGCAAGATTGGGCTATCGGGTTGGTCTTCAAGGGCTTTGCCCCATACTTTACGGGCTTCACGCTGTTCGCCCTTGGCCCAGAGCACTTCGCCCAGGTGAGCGGCGACTTCGTGATCGGGAAAGCGCTCAAGCGCCTTGCGCAGCAAACGTTCGGCTTCATCGAGATTGCCCAGGCGGTAATTGACCCAGCCCAGGCTGTCGAGCACGGCCGGATCTTCCGGGTTCAGGCTATGGGCTTTTTCGATCAGCTCTTTGGCTTCGGCGTAGCGTGTGGTGCGGTCGGACAGGGTGTAGCCCAGTGCGTTGAGCGCCATGGCGTTGTCCGGTTCACGCTTGAGAATGGCGCGCAGATCTTTTTCCATCTGGGTCAGATCGTTGCGCTTCTCGGCCAGCATCGAGCGGGTGTACAGCAGATTCAGGTCGTCAGGGTATTGCTTGAGCGCCTGGTTCAACACCTGCCAGCCGCGTTCAGCCTGATTGTTGTTGGTCAGGGTCTCGGCTTCGATCAGATACAGCTGAATGGCGAACTCCGGTTGTGATTCCCGAGCTTCAGCCAGACGTTTGGATGCCTCAGCCGCGCCGCCATTGCTCATCAGGATGTCGGCCTGACGCAACTGAGCGGGCAGGAAATCATTGCCGGGACCAACCTGGGCGTATTCGGAGAGGGCATTTTGCGGATCGTTACGCTCTTCGTAGATACGGCCCAGATTCAGGTGTGCCGAATCGACGTGGGCTTCACGGGCGATCAATTCCTGCAAGTAGCCGATTGCCTCGTCCCAGGCCTTGGCTTCTATGCATACCAGTGCCAGGGAGAAGCGCAGTTCGTCGTCATCCGGAAACTGCTGCACAAGGCTGGAGAACTGCACCTTGGCGTCGTCCATGCGGTTCTGCTCCACCAACATTCGGGCGTAAGTCAGGCGCAGACGTTTGTCGTCCGGGTATTTCTTGATGCTTTTTTCAAGGATCGGCAGCGCTTCCTTGCCGCGATTCATGCCTTGCAGCAGACGCGCGCGCAGCAGGATGGGTGCAACTTCACCCTCCTTGGGCGGGTTGTCCTCCAACAGTTTCAACGAGTTTTCCGCATCGCCATTCTGCTGCAACAGCAGTGCCTTGCCGAAAATCAGTTGGCCATTGTTCGGGTATTTAGCGAGCAAGCGGTCGAAACTGGTCAACAGCGCGTTGCGGGTTTCCGGATTGGTCTCGGAAGCCGACAAGGCCAGGAAATCAAAATGCGTGTCGCCCTGACCCTGCAGAACTTTCTCCATATAGATCATGGAGTCGTCGTAGCGCCCGGCGCGGGCCAGTTGAATGGCCGCTGCACGCTGCGCTTCGAGGTTGGTCCGATCGTTTCGGGCCCAGATCAGCGAGGTATCCAGCGCAGCCTGATCGGCGCCCAGGTACTCGGCGATACGAAAGGCACGCTCGGAGACGCCCGGATCCTGAGTGTTGATCGCCTGAGTCACGTAGTTGTCCAGCGCAATATCAAAACGATTGCGCTGGCCAGCCAGCTCCGCGCTCAACAGGCTGACGAGCGTTTCCTGGGTGAACGAGCCATACACCTGAGGCTTGGCTTCAGGTGCGGGAACGGTGTCTTTCTGCGCAGGCGTGTTCTGCGGCTGTACGGGAGCCATGGATTGGCAGCCGCTGAGAAAGGCGAGAGCAAGGAACAGTGCGGAGGATCTATTCATATATAAGAAGGGACGACTTACCTGCGGTTGGAGCATCATGACACAAGGCCGAGAGCAAACCCACAGCGGGTTCGAAAACTGCTGGGACGCGGTTTTTGGCTGGGCGCAAAGCCCGCGATGGTGGCGGTTTGAGAGCAGCTCTATTAGGACAATAGTCAGCGGTGGTTGTTCTGAACCTATTGAAGTAGGACAATTGCCGGCTTCACGTCACCATCAGCGACCTTGAATGGCCTTCCTTGCACTTGGTATTAACCATAAGACTGCCTCGGTAGACGTCCGCGAGCGCGTGGCGTTTACGCCAGAGCAGCTGGTAGAGGCGCTTCAGCAGCTTTGCCGCATGACCAATAGTCGCGAAGCCGCGATTCTTTCGACGTGCAACCGCAGTGAGTTGTACATCGAACAAGACCAGGCTGGCTCGGAAACCATCCTCGCCTGGCTTGCCAATTATCACCATTTGAGCCTCGAAGAGCTGCGCGCGAGTGCTTATGTGCACGCCGATGATGCGGCCGTTCGTCACATGATGCGGGTGGCCTCCGGGCTGGACTCGCTGGTGCTGGGCGAGCCACAGATTCTGGGTCAGATGAAATCGGCTTATGCAGTGGCCAGGGAAGCCGGAACCATTGGTCCGTTGCTGGGGCGTCTGTTTCAGGCCACGTTCAGTGCCGCCAAGCAGGTGCGCACCGATACCGCGATTGGTGAAAACCCGGTGTCGGTGGCGTTTGCCGCGGTCAGCCTGGCGAAGCAGATCTTCAGTGATTTACAGCGCAGCCAGGCCTTGCTCATCGGGGCTGGCGAAACCATTACCCTGGTTGCCCGTCACTTGCATGATCTTGGCGTCAAACGCATTGTCGTCGCCAACCGGACCCTGGAGCGCGCGAGCATTCTGGCGGCCGAGTTTGGTGCCCATGCGGTGCTGTTGTCGGACATACCGGCGGAGCTGGTCAACAGCGACATCGTTATCAGTTCCACGGCCAGCCAGTTGCCGATTCTCGGTAAAGGCGCCGTGGAAAGCGCCTTGAAACTGCGCAAGCACAAGCCGATTTTCATGGTCGACATCGCCGTGCCCAGGGACATCGAGCCTGAAGTCGGCGATCTTGACGATGTTTACCTGTATACCGTCGATGACCTGCACGAAGTGGTCGCCGAGAACCTCAAAAGTCGTCAGGGTGCTGCCCAGGCTGCGGAAGAGCTGGTCGCGGCGGGCACCGATGAATTCATGTTTCGCCTGCGTGAACTGGCGGCGGTCGACGTGTTGCGAGCCTATCGTCAGCAAAGCGAGCGGATGCGCGACGAAGAATTACTCAAGGCCCAGCGCCTGCTTGCCAACGGTGGCAATGCCGACGACGTGCTGGTCCAGCTCGCCCGCGGGCTGACTAACAAATTGCTGCATGCACCGAGTGTGCAACTGAAAAAACTCTCTGCCGAAGGCCGCCTCGATGCGCTGGCCATGGCCCAGGAACTTTTTGCCCTCGGTGAGGGCTCGACGGATAAACCCCCGCAATGAAAGCTTCACTGCTCAATAAGCTGGATATCCTCAGCGACCGCTTTGAGGAACTGACTGCGTTGCTTGGCGATGCCGAGGTCATTTCCGATCAGACCAAATTCCGCGCGTATTCCCGTGAATACGCGGAGGTAGAGCCGATCGTCGCGGCCTACAAGCAATTGCTCAAGGCATTGGCTGACCTGGAGGGCGCCCAGGCGCTGCTCAAGGACAGCGATCCTGACATGCGTGAAATGGCTGTCGAGGAAGTCCGGGAAACCAAGCAATTGCTGGCGGACCTGGAAGCCCAGTTGCAGCGCATGCTGCTGCCCAAGGACCCCAACGACGGACGCAACGTGTTTCTTGAAATCCGCGCCGGCACCGGTGGCGATGAGGCAGCGATCTTTTCCGGCGATCTGTTCCGCATGTATTCGCGTTATGCCGAGCGCCGTGGCTGGCGGGTCGAGATTCTCTCCGAGAACGAAGGCGAGCACGGCGGTTATAAAGAAGTGATCGCCCGGGTCGAAGGCGAGAATGTCTACGGCAAACTCAAGTTCGAGTCCGGCGCGCACCGCGTACAGCGGGTTCCGGAAACTGAATCCCAAGGCCGTATCCACACCTCGGCCTGCACCGTTGCGGTGCTGCCGGAGCCGGATGAGCAGCAGGCTATCGAGATCAATCCGTCGGACTTGCGCATTGATACCTACAAGTCGTCGGGGGCAGGGGGGCAGCACGTGAACAAGACTGACTCGGCGATTCGGATTACCCACCTTCCGTCGGGTATTGTCGTCGAGTGTCAGGAAGAACGTTCGCAGCACAAGAACCGCGCCCGTGCGATGTCCTGGCTATCTGCCAAACTTAATGACCAGCAAACCAGCGCGGCGGCCAATGCCATCGCCAGTGAGCGTAAACTGCTGGTTGGCTCGGGGGATCGCTCCGAGCGGATTCGCACATACAACTTTCCTCAGGGGCGAGTAACGGATCACCGCGTCAATCTGACCTTGTATTCGCTGGATGAAGTTCTGGCCGGTGGAGTCGATGCAGTGATAGAACCGCTACTTGCCGAATATCAGGCAGACCAACTAGCGGCACTGGGTGAGTAAATGACAATCATCGCCAGCTTGTTAAGAAGCGCCGAACTGCCCGATTCACCAACTGCGCGTCTGGATGTGGAGCTGCTGCTGGCAGCTGCACTGGGCAAACCCCGCAGTTTCCTGCACACCTGGCCGGAGCGGATCGTCAGCAGCGAAGCGGCATTGAAGTTCGCCTCGTACCTGCAACGTCGCCAGACTGGTGAGCCTGTGGCATACATTCTGGGCCAGCAGGGTTTCTGGAAACTGGACCTGGAAGTCGCGCCACACACCCTGATCCCGCGTCCAGAAACCGAAATGCTCGTCGAGGCGGCTCTGGAGCTGGTACCCGCATTCGCCCCTGCTCAGGTCCTGGACTTGGGCACCGGTACCGGCGCAATCGGCCTGGCGCTGGCCAGCGAACGACCGGCCTGGCACGTTACGGCGGTTGATCGGGTGCTCGAAGCCGTCGCCCTTGCCGAACGCAACCGTCAGCGTCTGCAACTCGATAACGCCCACGTGATGAGCAGCCACTGGTTTGATTCGGTGCAAGGCAAGCGCTTCGACCTGATCATCAGCAATCCGCCATACATCGCTGCCGAGGATCCGCATCTGGTCACCGGCGACGTACGTTTCGAACCCAACAGTGCGCTGGTTGCCGGCGCTGAGGGCCTGGATGACCTGCGTTTGATCATTGACCAAGCCCCTGCGCACATGAGGCCGGAAGGCTGGCTGCTGCTGGAACACGGCTACGACCAAGGCGCTGCGGTGCGGGACCTGTTGAGCAGCCATGGCTTCGAAAAAATCCAGACCCGCCGTGATCTGGGCGACCATGAACGCATCACCTTCGGGCGCCTGCCGTGCTGAGTGATCAGGAACTGTTGCGCTACAGCCGACAGATTCTGTTGCAGCACGTCGATATCGACGGCCAGTTGAATCTCAAGCAGAGTCGGGTATTGATCGTCGGCCTGGGCGGGCTGGGCTCGCCAGTGGCGCTGTACCTGGCTGCCGCCGGTGTTGGGGAGCTGCATCTGGCGGACTTCGATACTGTCGATCTGACCAACCTGCAACGGCAAATCATCCACGACAGCCAGAGCGTCGGGCAGACCAAAGTCGATTCGGCGATGGCCCGGCTGAGGGCGATCAACCCTGAGATTGCTTTGGTCGCTCATCCTGTCGCGCTGGATGCCGACTCGCTGTCGACGGCGGTGCAGGCGGTCGATCTGGTCCTGGACTGTTCAGACAATTTCGCCACCCGGGGTGCGGTCAACGCCGCCTGTGTTGCTGCGCGCAAACCTTTGGTCAGCGGCGCGGCGATTCGTCTCGAAGGTCAATTGTCGGTGTTCGACCCGCGTCGTGCTGAAAGCCCTTGTTATCACTGCTTGTACGGTCACGGCAGCGAAGCCGAACTGACCTGCAGCGAAGCCGGTGTGCTTGGCCCGCTGGTGGGATTGGTGGGCAGCCTGCAAGCACTGGAAGCGCTGAAACTATTGGTGGGCTTCGGTGAGCCGTTGGTAGGGCGTCTGTTGTTGATCGACGCCTTGACCACGCGCTTTCGCGAACTCAAGGTCAAGCGGGATCCGGGTTGCAGCGTTTGCGGGTTGGCATGAACAGAGCAAGTGATGCGCCGGTAGGCGTATTTGACTCAGGCGTTGGTGGCCTGTCGGTTTTGGGTGAAATACGCAGCCTGTTGCCCAACGAGTCGCTGCTTTACGTAGCCGATTGTGGGCACATCCCGTACGGTGAGAAATCCCCGGAATTCATTCGCCAGCGGTGCCTGACCATCGCTGGCTTCTTTCGTGAGCAGGGTGCCAAAGCGCTAGTGCTGGCGTGCAATACCGCGACAGCGGCAGCGGGGGCGCAACTGCGAGAGCAGTATCCTGACTGGCCGATTGTCGGCATGGAGCCCGCCGTAAAACCCGCAGCGGCAGCGACGCGCAGCGGTGTGGTTGGCGTGCTGGCCACCACAGGCACCTTGCGGAGCGCCAAGTTCGCCGCATTACTGGATCGGTTTGCAGGCAACGTGCGGGTCGTGACTCAGCCGTGTCCTGGCCTGGTGGAACTGATCGAAACCGGCGACCTGTTCAGCCCGATGATTCGTGCCTTGCTGCAAAGCTACGTCGAGCCTCTGCTCAATGAAGGCTGCGACACGATCATTCTCGGCTGCACTCACTATCCCTTCCTCAAACCCCTGCTGCGGGAAATGATCCCCGAATCGGTCATCCTGATCGATACCGGGCACGCGGTAGCGCGGCAACTCCAACGTCTTCTTGCCCAGCAAGACGGATTGGCACAGGGGCCAGCCCGAGAAACTGTGTTCTGGACCAGTGCAGATCCAACTAATTTCAGAAACATCCTACCTGCCCTATGGAAAAAATCTGACAGTGTGCGAAGCTTCGGTTTGTAAAAAAATCGTGAAAAGCCCTGTTTTGCTCTGAACTAAGCCACGCGTGCAGATTTCTATAGCAACAGATTGGCTGTAAAAAAACCTAAAAACTGTATGTATAAATAGGAAGTTTCTGATGAAGCGTCTGTTTTGTCTGGCTGCGATTGCGGCCGCTTTACTGGGGCAAACCTCTCTTTCTCAAGCTGCAGGCGTCGAGTTTTCGGTCGGTCAGACCGGGCAGACGACCCAGACCTATCGCCTGGGTATGAAGTTTGATTGGGATCAGAGCTGGCTGCAAAGTGACGTCGGCCGTTTGACCGGCTATTGGGATGGGGCTTATACCTACTGGGATGGCGACAAAGGCTCAAGTAACAACAGCCTGTCGTTCTCGCCGGTACTGGTTTACGAATTTGCAGGCGAAACAGTCAAGCCTTACGTTGAGGCGGGTATCGGAGTCGCAGTGTTCTCCAATACCAAATACGAAGACAAAAACTTCGGCTCGGCTTTCAACTTCGAAGACCGCATCGGCTTCGGCCTGCGCTTCAACGGCGGCCACGAAATCGGCATTCGCGCGACTCACTATTCGAATGCGGGTATTAAACAGCCAAACGACGGTATAGAAAGCTACGCACTACACTACACGATGCCTTTGTAAAAGAAGGGTAGTGACTCATTTGTGGGAGCCGAGCTTGCTCGCGAATACGGTATTTCAGGCACAAGAAATGCGCCGGTTGTACTGACCTCTTCGCGAGCAAGCTCGCTCCCACAGAAGTTTGCGGGAATTAAAGATAAGCCGTCTCAATCCCCATCCGCTCATTCATGCACTCTTCCGAGCCGGTTTCGAACTCGCGGCAGATGAGAATTTGCTCCACAGGGGCGGCATCTTGCAGGCATGACGCCGATTGGCAGGTGCTGTCGAAGGCTGCGAAAGCATTCCATCTGACACACCGCCATTTGCAGCCTTCGGCAGCACCTACAGCCGAACTCCGCTCCGAATACCCGCATTACGGTACGATTCGTACTATCCAGCTACAGCCATGATCCTACATCCCGCACCGAATAAGCCTACAGCTGTCAAATCCTTCGCTTAAATAGACTCCCCTGCCTGCGAACAAGGAAATCGTAAGCATGGCTATCCACGGCTACATGAAGCTCGAAGGCAAAAAGCAGAAACTGATTTCAGCGGGATGCTCGACGAAGGAATCCATCGGCAACAAATTTCAGGCTGCGCATGTCGACGAAATCATGGTGCTGGCCTGCACCCATGACTTGGCCAACCTTGAAAATCTCGACAAGCCTTCCCATAGCCCCATCGTCATTACCAAGTACATCGATAAATCTTCACCCCTGTTGGCGCGAGCGCTGGCGCAGCGGGAGGAGATTGCCGCGACTGTCGATTTCTATCGGGCGGCGGGCGAGGCCGGGTTGGTCAAGTTATACTCGGTCAGCATTAACGGCGGGATCATCGCTGGCCTGACTTTAGATCTTCCCCACGTGCTCGAGGAGCCCGATGCAGAACCACAAGAACACCTCGCGCTGCGTTATCAGGACATCACCTGGACGAACCATCTGACCAGTACCAGCGGTCAGACGTTCTGGGATGAGAAGCCATGAATTATCAACAGTATGTGGCTGAAGATGTGCGAAAGCTCGCCACCCGGCTGATCAGCAAGGCGCGAGCGCTGAGCCTGGCGCATCTCGAACCGGGCATACCGCGGGTGCGGTTTCAGCAACAAGTGGCAAGGTACACGAAGGGTGTCGTTCGCAAGGTTGAGCAAGGCCTTACACCTGCTGCACAGGCCGTGCGGGTGTTGCAACAAGAGCGTACGGACCTGCTGGCCCAGTCACGAGCGCTCAAGCGCGACCCGCAAAGCGCGATCACCCCTGCGGTCAGACGCATTCAGCGCATCTGGCTGCTTCAGCCTTCATACCGTCGCGACCCCGAGCGCCTGCTGCGCTTCGTACACGAGCAGCACCTCAGAGCGCTGGAGCACAAGGCGCGAAAACCGGGCAACCCTCTGCGCCCGAAAGAACCAGACCCCTTCGATTTTTTCCCTCAAGAGCAATGGCCTGAGCCCATCGAACTGCATGAGCCGGGGTTTTACATCGTGCCTAGAAGCACAACTGCGGCTCAACTACAGACAGACCTGTTTACCTCGCCCTCCAACGCGGTGCTCGATAAATTCAGGGCGCTGAATCCAGGGCTGGGCAAGGTTGTCAGGGCCGGTCAGCTGATCGTATTGAGCGACCCGCAAAACCCGCGCTGTACCTTAGAAGAAACGCTGCTGATGAGCACCGCACAAAACGTCAAAAGCGTGCTGGATGAAATGAGCCCTGAGGAGGCGGATTTCATGGTTCGGCATCGGGATGAAATCGAGAGCTTCCTCACCCATGGCTCTTCCGCGATTGGGGTCGGCACATCGATCTTCTCCAAGCACTTGGGCGATGTGCAAAAACTGCTGGTCGACATAGACGAATTGCACACTAAAACGCTGCAACAACATGGACACCTGCGCCCCCAGAGTTCTTCGCTCAACGCAAAACCCTGCTTAACTCGCTCGATAGACACCTCAACTCACTGACCAGGAAAGGCATCGGTTTCCCCGACCACCCCAAACTCAAAACCGCCTTGGGTATATCCAGCCGTAGCCTGGTCCACCGCTATGGCAGAGCGGGCGCAACTGGCCAGAACCCCGGTTATTACACCCATCTCGGTCGTGTGGCGAAGGCGAGCCAATACCTAAAGTACGGCGGTTGGATTGGTACGGCGATTGGTGGCGGTGCGTCGTATGTCAAAGTCCAGAAAGTGTGTGCGGCGGGGGAAAGCGAGGCTTGTGAGAGGGTGAAATATACCGAGGCTGGAGGATTTGCGGGAAGCGTCTTAGGCGGCGCTGCGGCGGGCGCAGCCGCGAGTTTAGGAGCGACCGGAACTGTCTGTGCGGCGTTTAGCGTGCCGACGCTTGGGGCTGGCACGATGGTCTGCGGATTGGTAGTTGTTGCCGCTGCGGCTTTAGCATCGGGTGCGTTCTTCGGCAAAATGGGTGAAGCCGCCGGAGATATAATTTATAGGGTGAGCAAATGAGCATAACTCTCGCCGAAAAGATTTTTCTAGGCATAACGTTAACAGGATTTTCAGGCATGGCTATTTGGCTAGGTATTGCGCTTCATTTTGCCCACACCAAAATGGACGTAATGCTTGCTCATTTAAGAAATTGTCCATTTGTTATGAATCGAGCTTTATTTCATAAAACTGGGGTGTGGGGACGGCTGTTCGTGCTGGGCGGGATAGCGTCTGTGCTCATGTACCCCAGTATCTATCTCAAGGACGGAGGTGCCGTTGCGGGAGATTTGGAAAGCTTTCCTGCAAAGCTCAAGCGAAAAACTGTCATATTATTCCGAATAAATCTGGCACTACTCGCTTATATGTTTGGCGCTGGCGGTGTCGCTTATTTATATATTTGATGCGTGGAGCTGAGTGCTATTAGAGCAAGCACTGGCCAGTAGGAGATCCCCCGTCGTCCAGACGACGCGCTGTCGCGCAGCAAACACAGGATCTGTGGGAGCGAGCTTGCTCGCGAAGCAATGTTCCTGCCTTGAGAAATATATGCCGATGTCCCGGCCTCTTCGCGAGCAAGGTGGAGCGCCACCCCGGTCACTCCTACAGCGTTCGTGTTTGCTGCCCGGCAGTGTGGTGTCAGAGTTGCCGGAGCGGTTCCTGCAGATTTCAGAGATAAGCCGTCTCAATCCCCATCCGCTCATTCATGCACTCTTCCGAGCCGGTTTCGAACTCGCGGCAGATCAGTGGGCGTTTTTCGTAGATGGTGCACATCATGGTGTTGCGATCCAGCGCCGCGCACCAGCCGTCGTCCAGGCGCAGCATGACTTCGCCGCCCCAGTCGTCTTGGTCGATGAAGCGTTCAGGCACGCCGGTGTCGGTGATCAGCATCACTTCCAGTTGGCAGCAGCAGGCCGCACAGGTTGAGCACGTGATGGCTGTTTCTGTGGGAATCGTGTTAATCGGGATGAGGGTCGACGTCATAGGCGCGCAGTGTATGTCAGTGCGTGTCGCGGGTGTGGATTGCCTGACCAGCGATTGAACGCCCAGCGAGCCATTGCAGCAACGGAAACACACCAGCCCAGATCACCGCCAGTATCAGCATGCTCGGCAACAGCCCCAGTGGCAGTTGCACGCCCGCCAGTTGCGAGCCGGCGTAATACGACATTGGCCCGCCGATGGCGCCCAGCAGGCTGGCGCGCCACCAGGGTTTGGCGGTCCAGGCCAGGCAATGATTGAGGGTCGTGGCCAGTACCGGCCAAAGCACGATCAACCACAGCGGAATCAACAAGCCTTCGTTGCTGAACGCAAAGACCCCCAGATTCATCAATAAACTGTCGAGCACTATGCCGAGCGCGGTTATCCACAGCAGCAATTTACCCTCTGCGGCCCACGAACTTATCCACAGCAGATGCGCGACCAGTACGCCGACCGCCAGTAGCAGCCAATAGCTGTTGCCGCCCATCACGCAGGCAAACCAGCCGATCTGGAACAGCGCCGCATTGGCGATCTGCTTAAGCATTGAAGCGGCCCAGCAACGGTTGCGGCAGAGCTGACGGTTTGGCCAGCAGCAACTGCGCGGTGCCGATGGCGCGTTCCAGGAAACCGCCTTCGCAGTAACACAGATAAAACTCCCAGAGCCGCAGGAAGTAATCGTCGTAGCCCAGCTCGGTGAGCGAGCCGTGGGCGTGGCGGAAGTTGTCGTGCCAGATGCGCAGGGTCTTGGCGTAGTGCAGGCCGAAATCTTCCATGTGCAGCAGGTTCATGTCGGTTTCGCGGGTGACGATCTCCAGCATTTTCTGCACAGAAGGCAAGGCGCCACCAGGGAAGATATGCCGCTGGATGAAGTCGACGCTGCGTTTGGCCTGCTCGTAGCGTTGGTCTCGAATGGTAATGGCCTGCAGCAGCATCAAACCGTCGGCCTTGAGCAGGTACGCGCATTGTTTGAAGTAGGTCGGCAGGAAGCGATGACCTACCGCTTCGATCATTTCGATGGACACGAGTTTGTCGAACTGGCCGGTAAGGTCTCGGTAGTCCTTGAGCAGCAGCGTGACTTGATTCTGCAAGCCAAGCTCGGCAATGCGGCGCTCGGTGTAGGCGAACTGTTCTTTGGACAGCGTGGTGGTGGTGACTTTGCAGCCATAGTGCTGCGCGGCATAGATCGCCATGCTGCCCCAGCCGGTGCCGATTTCCAGCAAGTGATCTTCAGGCTTGAGCGCCAGCTTCTGGCAGATGCGCTCCAGCTTGTTCAGTTGCGCCTGCTCCAGCGTGTCGTTAGGGCTGAGGAATTGTGCAGCGGAATACATCATGGTCGGGTCGAGAAATCGTTCGAACAGATCGTTACCCAAGTCGTAATGAGCGGCGATGTTCTTCTGCGAACCTTCCCGAGTATTTCGGTTAAGCCAATGCAGGCCCTGAATGAATGGGCGACTGAGCCGGGCCATGCCACGTTCCATAGCATCAAGCACATCGAGGTTGCTGACGAAAACCCGAATCACGGCGGTCAGATCCGGCGATGTCCAGTAACCATGTATGAACGCTTCGCCCGCGCCAATGGAGCCGTTGCTGGCGACCATGCCCCAGGTGGCCGAATCCAGAATCTGGATCTCGCCCTGAACCAATGCGCCGGCAGTGCCGAAAACATGGCGTTCACTGCCCTCGGTAATCACCAACTGACCATTGCGCAGCTGTGCGAGCTGGCGCAGAACGCCCCGGCGCAGGATGCTGGCCGTCAGGCTGTTGGTGCCCAGATTGGCAGAAAAACTACTGCTGCTACTTTTCATAGCGCTGATCCTTCGGTTGCGTGGCGGCAGTGCGGTATTCGCCATCGGCGGCCTGATGAGGGGAAATCGGGGTACGTTTGAGCAACAGGCGCAAGGCTTGCCAGTAAATGGCCAGGCAGGTCTTGGCGGTCATCCAGGGAAACGCAAGCAAGTAGCGATGCAGGTTGTGACGATTCAGTTCCTGGCGATGCAGGCTCAGCGTCGCATCGAAGATCTTGAACTCGCCTTGCCAGTCGGCCATGTGCACGCCGAGCCGGGCATCCGGTGGGCTGAAGCTCATCCGGTATTCCAGATCACGGGGTAGAAACGGCGAGACGTGGAACGCCTTGGCCACCGCAAAGTGCTGATGACCTTCGCCGTTGGCGGGCAGCACATAGTGATAGCGTTCGCGCCAGGGCGTGTTGGTGACTTCGCAGAGGATCGCCGCCAGTGAGCCGTCGGCTTCGTGGCAATAGAAAAAACTCACCGGGTTGAACGCCAGACCCCAACTGCGCGCCTGGGTCAGCAGGCAGACTTTACCCAGCGGCGTATGGCCGATGGCCTGGCCGACCCGTTTGCGCACTGCGTCTACCAAGGGCACGCCACGGCGGGTTGATTCGCGCAAGTAGTCGGTCTCGCGAAACGCGAACGGTGCCCAGCGCCCGTTGCCCGCCAGTGGCGACAGGCCCAGCACAGCGTCTTGCTCGTCCAGGTCCAGATACAGCAGGCCGATCCGGTAACGGAAGTCATGGGCGCGGGGTGCAAAGCGCCGATGAGCGATCCAGCCGCTGTAGAGGGCGCTGTTCACAGCCGTTCTCCGAACGCTTGCGCGACCCGCAGCCCGCTGACCACACCGTCCTCATGAAAACCGTTGGTCCAGTAAGCGCCGCAAAACCAGGTGTGGTTGACGCCATTCAATTCTTCCCAGCGGCCCTGAGCCACAACCCCGGCAAGGCTGTATTGCGGATGGGCGTAGCGGTAGCGAGCAAGAATCTTGTTCGGGTCGATGGCATCGGTCTGGTTGAGGCTTACGCAAAAGGTCGTGTCGCTGTCGATGCCTTGCAAGATGTTCATGTCATAGGTCACAGCGGCCAATTGCTGCGTGCCGCCGCCGAGCCGGTAATTCCAGCTCGCCCAGGCCAGCTTGCGCTTGGGCAACAGGTTGATATCGGTATGCAGCACCACATCATTTTCGGCATAGGGCAGGGCGCCGAGGATGTCCTGCTCGGCAGTCGTCGGCTGGGCGAGCATTTTCAGGGCCTGATCGCTGTGGCAGGCGAAGATGACTTTGTCGAAGCGTTCACTGCCATCGGCGCTGTGCACGGCAACGCCTTGTTCATCGCGCTCAACCCTGTGCACCGGGCATGACAGGCGAATCCGCTCACGGAAAGACGCGGTCAGAGGCTCGATATAACTGCTCGAACCGCCTTCGATCACACACCACTGCGGGCGATTGCTGACCGATAGCAAGCCGTGATTCTTGAAAAAGCGCACGAAGAATTGCAATGGGAACGCGAGCATGTCTGCCAGTGACATCGACCAGATCGCCGCGCCCATGGGTACGATGTAATGCTCGATGAAGCGCTGGCCGTAGCCGTGACTTTGCAAATAGTCGCCGAGGGTTGTGTCAGAGCCTATGCGCTGGCTTTCCAGATCGGCCAGGGCTTCGCGGTTGAAGCGCAGAATGTCGCGCAACATGCCCCAGAACGTTGGGGAAAGCAGGTTGCTGCGCTGGGCGAACAGGCTGTTGAGGTTATTGCCGTTGTATTCGGTGCGGGTTTTGGGATCGCATACCGAGAAACTCATCTCGGTGGGTTTGAAACCCACACCGAGCTGGCCCAGCAGTTTGATGAAATTCGGGTAGGTCCAGTCATTGAAGACAATGAAGCCGGTGTCGACGGAGTAATCGCGACCCGCCAGATTCACATCGACCGTATGGGTATGCCCGCCGACCCAGTCCGCTGCTTCGAAAACACTGATGTCATGTTTGCGATTGAGCAGATAGGCGCAGGTCAATCCGGCGATACCGCTGCCGACGATGGCGATTTTCATTGCGCTTCCTTGTTCTGTGAGCGTGCCATTCGTTTGCCCAACGCCAGTTGCAGGCGGGTGGGCAACAAGGCCAGCAGACGCAGCACCAGAATGAACGGGCCGGGGAAGGCAATTTCCATGGGGCGGCGCTCACGTTGCAAACGCTCGGCGATATAAACAGCGGCTTTCGCCACTGGCCAGCGCATCGGCATGGGGAAATCGTTTTTCTCGGTCAGCGGGGTGTCGACGAAACCTGGACTAACAATGGTTACGTCAATGTTTTCATGGGCCAGGTCGATACGCAGCGACTCCAGCAGGTAGCGCAGGCCAGCCTTGGACGCGCCATACGCTTCGCTACGGGTCAGCGGCAGATAGGTCACCGAGCTGCAAACGCCGACCAGATGCGGTCTGTGGCCATGGCGCAGCAACAGCAGGGCTTCCTGGATGCAATAAGTAGTGGCCAGCAGATTGGTGCGGATCACACGCTCCACCAGCGCAGCGTCAAACTGCTTGCTGTCGACGTATTCACAGGTGCCTGCGTTGAGAATCGCGCAGTCCAGCGCTCCCCAGACCTGGTTGATGCGATCGCCGATGCCGGTGACCTGTTCGCCGTCGGTGACATCCCCCGGCACCAGCAACACTTGCTCCGGAAAGCGTTGATCGAGGGCTTCGAGTGGCGCCATGGTGCGGGCGGTGAGCGCGAGCCGGTGACCGGCCTTTAGCAGCTCTTCGGCCAACGCCAGGCCGATACCACTGCTGGCACCGGTCAACCAGATCCGTTTGACGTTCGGATTGTTCATCCCAATCTCCTTTTCAGCCACGCGATAAGCGTGCCCATGACCGGCAAGTGCTCGTACAACAGGGCACCGGCATCGAAGTAATCCCGGTGTTGGTAAACCTTGTCCCCGCGCCACATCAGGTGCGAGCAACCGTCGACCCGAATCGTGCGGCCCTTGGCCAGACGCGGATGGGAATAGCTCATGGTCCAGCGCAGATATCCCTTGCCGGGGCTGACTTCGTCGAAGCCATAGAAATCGAAATGCAGCTGGCTGACGTTGGCGTACAGCTCGGCGAAGTACCGTTGCATAGCCTGGATGCCGCGAATTTGATGAAGCGGGTCGGTGAACTGCACGTCTTCGGTGTACAGCGTGTTCAGCCGATCCAGATTGTCTTTATCCAGAGCGGCGAATTCCCGAGCGAAACCACGCAGAAAATCACTCATCTTCAAACTCCGCGACCGGTTGCCGGTGCGGCAGCGCTTTGAATGCATCCAGGGCACGGACCCGGCTGCTGCGCAGATCGACGATCGGCTTTGGATAACTGGCAACACCGAACAGGCCACCGGCTGCTGCGGGGTTGTGGACTTCTTTTTTGTTCAACCCGGCCAGCTCCGGCAACCAGTGCTTGAGAAAAAGCCCCTCGGGATCGAATTTCTCCGACTGAGACAAAGGGTTGAATATCCGGAAGTAGGGCTGCGAGTCGGTGCCGGTTGACGAGCTCCACTGCCAGCCGCCGTTGTTGGCGGCCAGATCGCCATCGATCAGGTGCTGCATGAAAAACCGTTCGCCTTCGCGCCAGTCAATCAGCAGGTTCTTGGTCAGGAACATCGCCACCACCATGCGCAGGCGGTTATGCATCCAGCCGGTTTCAAGCAGCTGGCGCATGGCGGCGTCGATGATCGGCAAACCGGTGCGCGCCTCTTGCCAGGCCTTCAAATCCTGTGGTGCGTTGCGCCATTGCAAGGCTTCGGTTTCCGGACGAAACGCCCGATGCCGGGACACCCGTGGATAGCCCACCAGAATGTGCTTGTAGAACTCGCGCCAGAGCAACTCATTGATCCAAGTGACAGCGCCGACGCTGCCGGTCTCGAACTCACCGTGGTTACTGTTGAGCGCTGCGTGCAGGCATTGGCGTGGCGAGATCACGCCGGCTGCCAGATACGCCGACAACTGACTGGTGCCGGGTTTGGCGGGCAGGTCACGCTCATCTTTGTAGTAGTCGATCTGTTCGTCACTGAAAGCCGCGAGCCGCCGCCGTGCTTCTTCTTCTCCGGCGGGCCATAAGGCTATGAGCGTCTTGGATGGCGTGGCAAAGCCTTCAACCTGATGCGGAATATCGTCGCTATTGATCCCCAGCGCTTGCTGCTTTTTCGGCAGGCGGATCAGCGTTGGCATCGCGTGATGCATGCGGGTGTAGCACACCTTGCGAAACTGGCTGAAGACCTTGAAGTAGCTGCCGGTTTTGGTCAGCACGCTGCCCGGCTTGAAGAACAGCTGATCCAGATGGCTGCGCCAGTGGATGCCAGCGTGTTGCAGTGCCTGGGCTACAGCTTCATCCCGGCGGCTTTCGTGGATGCCGTACTCTTCGTTGGCATGCACTGTTTCAATCTTGTGTTCGCGGCATAGGTCAAGGAGCACCTCAGGCGCCATGTCCCAAGTGTCGGCGTGGCGAATCAATAGCGGCACATTCAAGTCGCTCAAGGCGGTGCGCAGCTCTACCAGGTTACGCAGCCAGAAATCTACCTTGCACGGGGCATCATCATGGTTGAGCCATTGGGTTGGACTGATCAGGTACACAGCAACAGTCGGCCCTTGCTCAAGGGCAGCAGTGAGCGCGGTGTTGTCGTGAACGCGCAAATCGCTGCGCAGCCATAGCAGTTGCATGGTCATTCCTTGAAAAGATCCAGTAGTTGCAAGGCAGCCAGCGCGCCCAGCGGGTCTTGCGCCAGATGCAGGCCTTGTATGCTGCTGATTGAGTCGCCGAGTTCGTCGCTGTGGATGCGCACGCTGGTGCCGGCCAGCACGACTGGGCAGTGAACGTTGCTCAATAATCTGGAGAGCTGGGTCGTATTCAGGGATTTGCTGGAATACAGCAGCACCGCACGGGGCTGGAGAAGCTCTGCAGCCAAGGCCAATTCGCCGTTGGGCAGCGGCCAGTCGAACACTTCCACCGGGCAATCGGCACCGCTGATCAGCCAGGCACAGAGCCACAGATGCGGCTCCAGCGGCAGGTCGGAATGATTGACCAGCAACACGGGCGTGCCGCCGACCTGGCGATTGTTGTGGTAAATCCGGGCGCCGAGCTTGCTGCGCAGCCATGAGTAGAAGAACGTGCGTTCCATCTGCCCGCCAAATTGGCTCTGCCAACGGGTTTCCAGTTCAGCCAGTAGTGGCAACAGCAACTGTTCACACAAGGTTCGCGGCGGATACAGCGACATGGCCTGGTTGAACAGGTCATCCAGCCGGCGTTCGGCCAATTCAGCAATGGCCTTGGTCAGATTCTGCTTGAGTATTTCCCAGTCGCTGGCCGGAGCAGCAGTATCTGGCTGGCGACTGTCGATCAGATTTTTCACCTGGCTGACCGATACGCCACGGTTGAGCCAGGTCAGGATGGTCATCACCCGCTGAACATGGGCATCGGAGTAAAGCCGATGGCCCTTGGGCGTGCGATGAGGAACGATCAGCCCGTAACGGCGCTCCCATGCGCGCAAGGTGACTGCATTGACACCGGTCTGGCGTGCCACCTCTCGGATCGGCAGCCAGTCTTCTGCTATGCCTGACTCGTCGTCAGGCACTGGGTCGCTAAAGTCATTCATAGGTTAGATCGCATTTCGCAGGCTGAGATTTTCCGGATGCGGCTGCATGTAAACCTGCAACGCTACATAGGGATCCGGGTGTTGGCGGAAGTGATGCTTGAGCAGCGTCAGCGGCACGATCAAGGGCACGATGCCTTGGTGGTATTGCGTGATGAGCTGCTGGATTTCCTGTTTGTCCGAGGCGCTGATGGTCTGCTTCAGATAGCCGCTCAGGTGATGCAGGACATTGGTGTGGGTGCGTCGGCTGGCGGGTTTCTTCAGCGCGGCCATCAGGTCGCTGAAATACTGCGGGGCGATGTCGTTAGGGTCGCTGCGGCCCATGTTGCCCAGCAGGTTGCCCAGCGCCTTGTATTGCACCGGATCATTGGCCATCAGCTGGTATTTATAGCGGGAGTGAAATTCGGTCAGGGCGCGGCGCGTGATGCCAGTCTTGAGCAAATCCTGCCAGGCGGCGTAGGCGAACACGCGGGTGATGAAGTTTTCCCGCAGGACCGGGTCATTGAGGCGACCATCTTCTTCGACCGGCAGATTCGGATGGCGCTCGCAGAACGCCTGGGCATAGATGCCACGCCCGCCACCGTCAACTGGCGCGCCTTTTTCGGTGTAGACCTTGACCCGCTCAAGGCCGCAGGACGGTGATTTCTGCATGAAGATGTAGCCGCAGATATCGCCCAGTTCTTCTGCCATCTGTACGCCGTAGTCGGCCAGCGCCTCTGTAACGTTCAGTTCTCGATTGACGGTGCCCACGGCTTGCGGACTTTGCGCATCGCCCACCAAACGAATGGGTTCCCGAGGAATGCCCAGGCCGATGGCGACTTCCGGGCAGGCAGTGACGAATTCGAAATACTCGGTCAGTGCGCGGGTGCACAAATGGGATTCTTTATGACCACCATTGAAGCGAACCTCGGCGCCCATCAAGCAGGCACTGATACCGAGTTTGGGCTTATGAACTGCTGGCGCAAGCATCGCGAACCTCTGTACAAAATTGTACAGAGTGGATTCGCTGTACAACCTGCTCTCATCATAGGTGGGCGGCTGTACAAGTCAAATTATTTGTATAGGGTTTGTATGATGTGATCTGTTGGCGCGAGGCTTGCCCGCGAACCAGGCAATGCGGTGCTTCAGGTGTACCTCGTCATCATTCTTCGCGGGCAAGCCTCGCTCCGACAAGACTTACTTCCAGCCCATCTTCCACGCCTCGGCATCCTGCAGCGTCTGCCACGGCAAGCGCTCGCTGCGCTGGGTCAGCACCGCCTGGAGTTCGATCTCCAGCACGGTGCCTTCTTCGTCACGAAACAACTCGGTGACCAGAAAATGTTTCTCACGGTTCAGCGGCTGAGCAGCTGTCCATTTCGAGAGCAGCAGCTTGCGGGGGTTCAGGCGGTTCAATCCAGTTGCGTTCAATTAATGTGCTCCAACAAGCGTCGCGCCGCTTCCTGGCCACTGAGCCATGCGCCCTCGACCCTGCCTGACAGGCACCAGTCGCCGCACACGTAAATGCCTTGGTCAGGATCGGACAGCGCGCCCCATTCGTGGGCGGTAGCGGGCCGCGCATACAGCCAGCGGTGGGCCAGGCTGAAGCTCGGCGCGGGCATTGCACAGCCGATCAGTTCGGCAAACGCGCCGTGCAGATGTTCAATCACCGCTTCCTTGGGCATGTCCAGATGCTGACGACTCCAGGTGCTGGTGGCATGCAGCACCCAAGTGTCCAGGCTGCTGTCGCGCCCAGGTTTGCAGCGGTCGCGGGCCAGCCAGTCCAGCGGGCTGTCTTGCACAAAGCAGCCTTCCAGCGGGGTTTTCAGCGGGTTGTCAAAACCCAGCGCGACGGCCCAGGTCGGGTCCATTTTCACGCTGGCAGCAGCGCCGGCAAGCTTGGGCGTTGAAGCGAGTAGTGCAGTGGCCTGAGGAGCGGGTGTGGCAATGATCACGTGGCTGAACGGGCCGTGGCTCTGGCCTTCGGCATCCTGCAGATTCCAGTGCTGTTCGCCGCGAAACACTTCGGTAATCCGGCAAGCGAAGGACACCGGCAGATCGCCAAGCATGGACCGAGTGATCGCACTCATGCCGGGCGTGCCAACCCAGCGCACTTGTTCATCCGGCGAAGGGCTGAGCTGCCCGCCATGGAAGTTATACAACGAAGGCGTCCATTGGGCGGCACAGCCTTCAGCCTGCCATTGTTGTACCGCACTCATGAAGCGGCGGTCGCGAGCGGTGAAATACTGCGCGCCCAGGTCCAGCGAGCCAGCATCACTGCGCTTGCTGGACATACGGCCGCCACTGCCGCGGCTTTTGTCGAAAAGATGAACGGAGTGCCCGGCGGCGCTGAGCGCGCGGGCGGCGGAGAGTCCGGCGATGCCGGTACCGATGATTGCGATGGGTACAGTCATAGGGGCCTCGTTACCTTGTCTGCACAGACTACGCCGTAGTTAAAACCTGTACAATATTGTTTTTTGGTATAACTTGCTGCGATCTCATGCGGAATTGCAGCGCTTGTCTCGTACGGCACGAGCATAAAATCCGATACCTGAGGGCCTGGAGCAACTGTCCAAAAGGATGGTTCGCTCCGAGGGCGGCAGGTTTGGCCTATTGTTGTTCAAGATGCCGTTCACGATGATCTGCATCCATAAACACAGTGGGCCATAAAAAATAGACTACGCATTGCTCCCGAACGCCACGCAAGGAAACCTGCCATGCACATATTGCTGACCGGCGGTACTGGGTTGATAGGGCGTCAGCTCTGTCAGCAACTGCATCAACAAGGGCATCAGCTGACCGTCTGGAGCCGCAGGCCCGAAGATGTTGCGCGCCTGTGTGGCGAGACGGTGCGGGGCATCGCCCACCTCAAAGACCTTGGCGATCAGCCGGTGGATGCGCTGATCAACCTGGCGGGTGCGCCCATTGCAGACCGTCCCTGGACTCGCAAGCGGCGTACGCTGTTATGGGACAGTCGTATCGGTCTGACTGAGCAATTGCTGGCCTGGATGGAGCAGCGTGAACATAAACCGCAGGTGATGATCAGCGGTTCGGCGGTGGGCTGGTACGGCGATGGTGGCGAGCGTGAGCTGGATGAAGCTGCGCAGCCGGTCAAAGAGGATTTTGCCAGTCACTTGTGCGGCGCCTGGGAAGAAACGGCGCAACGGGCTCAGGCGTTGGGTGTTCGGGTGGTGATCATTCGTACCGGTCTGGTGCTGTCCGATCAGGGCGGTTTTCTCCAGCGGCTGCTGTTGCCGTTCAAGTTCGGCATGGGCGGCCCGATCGGCAACGGTCGGCAGTGGATGCCCTGGATTCATATTCACGATCAAATCGCTGCAATAGATTTCCTGTTAAACCGGAGTGATGCGCAAGGTCCGTATAATCTCTGCGCGCCGTCACCTGTGCGTAACCGGGACTTTGCCAAGGCCCTGGCTGCCGTGCTGCACCGGCCGGCCTTCATGCCATTGCCTGGCCTGGCCCTGAAAGTATTGATGGGCGAGTTGTCGGTGCTCCTGCTGGGTGGCCAGCGTGCCCGACCGGCTCGCCTGGAAGAGGCGGGTTTCACCTTCAGATACACCGAACTGCCTGCTGCATTGAACGATTTACTGAGCGCTTAATTTGAATTGGGAAGTTGCATGACCGATCACGCCCTGCTGCTGGTAAACCTGGGGTCGCCAGCCTCTACTTCTGTGGCGGATGTCCGCAGTTATCTCAATCAGTTTCTGATGGACCCTTACGTCATCGACCTGCCATGGCCGGTCCGGCGGCTGCTGGTTTCGCTGATTCTGGTCAAACGTCCTGAGCAGTCGGCCCACGCTTATGCATCTATCTGGTGGGACGAGGGCTCGCCGTTGGTGGTGCTGAGCAAGCGCTTGCAACAGGCGATGACCCAGGAATGGACTCGCGGCCCGGTGGAGTTGGCGATGCGCTATGGCGAACCGTCCATCGAAACCGTGCTCACCCGCCTGGCGTCTCAGGGCATCAAGAACATCACCCTGGCGCCGTTGTATCCGCAGTTTGCCGACAGCACCGTGACCACCGTCATCGAAGAAGCCAGGCGAGTAGTCAAGGCCAAGTCGCTGAAGGTTAACTTCTCGGTACTGCAGGCTTTTTACGATCAGCCGGAATACTTGCAGGCGCTGGTTGAGAGTGTGCGACCGCATTTGCAACAGCCCTATGATCACCTGCTGTTGAGTTTCCATGGTTTGCCCGAGCGCCATCTGCTCAAACTCGATCCAACCCGTAATCACTGCCTGAAAGGCCCGGATTGCTGCAAAACTGCGCCGCCAGAAGTACTCGCTACCTGTTACCGCGCGCAGTGCATCCAGTCAGCAGAAGCCTTCGCCAAACTGATGGGCATTCCTGACGGTAAATGGTCGGTGTCGTTCCAGTCACGGCTGGGCCGCGCGAAGTGGATCGAACCCTACACCGAGGCGCATCTGGAGGAGTTGGCTGCGCAAGGCGTGAAGAGACTGCTGGTGATGTGCCCGGCGTTCGTTGCTGACTGCATCGAGACTCTTGAAGAGATCGGTGATCGCGGTGCCGAGCAGTTCAAAGAAGCGGGAGGCGAGGAGTTGGTACTGATCCCGTGCCTGAACGACGACCCTAACTGGGCCGCGGCGTTGAGCAAGCTGTGTGAGCGGGCGCCGTTGATGTTGTGAGGCGATCTGGATTGGAATGAGATTGAATGTGGGAGCGGTGCTTGCCCGCGATAAGGTCAATGCGATTCATGCTAGATCGCATTCAACCTTATCGCGGGCAAGCACCGCTCCCACATGGGATTGCCCCTACGGCAATTGATCATCCAGCCGCTTTTTCTTCCACCCGTCATTGCCCGGCAACAACATGTTCAGGGCGATGGCTGTCACGGCGCACAGGGCGATGCCCTTGAGGCCGAAGTCGTCCGGGCCGTTGCCGGTGCCGATCAGTACCCCGCCAATCCCGAACACCAGCGTCACCGAGACGATCACCAGGTTGCGCGCTTCAGCCAGATCGACCTTGTGACGAATCAGAGTGTTCATCCCCACCGCCGCAATCGAGCCGAACAGCAGGCAGAGAATCCCGCCCATGACCGGCACCGGAATGCTTTGCAGCAGTGCGCCGAACTTACCGATGAAGGCCAGGCTGATGGCGAAGATCGCCGCCCAGGTCATGATTTTCGGGTTGTAGTTCTTGGTCAGCATCACAGCGCCAGTCACTTCGGCGTAGGTGGTGTTGGGTGGGCCGCCAAACAGACCGGCCGCCGTAGTGGCGATCCCGTCACCAAACAAGGTGCGATGCAGGCCTGGCTTCTTCAGGTAATCACGACCGGTCACGCTGCCCACGGCAATCACGCCACCGATGTGCTCAATGGCTGGCGCCAGGGCGACGGGCACGATGAACAGGATTGCCTGCCAGTTGAACTCCGGTGCGGTGAAGTGCGGAATCGCCAGCCACGGTGCGGCGGCAATCTTTGCGGTGTCGACCACGCCAAAATAGAACGCCAGCGCAAAGCCCACCAGCACGCCGGAGATGATCGGCACCAGACGGAAAATCCCTTTGCCGAACACTGCCACGATCAGCGTGGTGAGCAGGGCAGGCATGGAGATCCACATGGCGATTTTGTACGGAATCAGCTCAGCGCCGTCACCGCTCTTGCCCATTGCCATGTTGGCGGCAATCGGCGCCATGGCCAGGCCGATGGAGATAATCACCGGGCCGATCACCACCGGTGGCAGTAACCGGTCGATGAAGCCAGTACCTTTGACCTTCACCGCCAGCCCGAGGAAGGTGTAGACGAAGCCTGCCGCCATCACACCACCCATGGTCGCAGCGAGGCCGAACTGACCTTTGGCGAGGATGATCGGGGTGATGAATGCAAAACTCGACGCCAGGAAAACCGGCACCTGACGGCCCGTCACGATCTGGAACAGCAAGGTACCCAGACCAGCGGTGAACAGTGCAACGTTAGGATCCAGCCCGGTGATCAGCGGCATTAACACCAGCGCGCCGAACGCCACAAAGAGCATCTGTGCGCCGGACAGAACCGTGCGCCAGAGTGGATCGTTGAACTCGTCCTGCTTCATTACGCGTCCTTTTGCTTGGTGCCGAAAATCTTGTCACCGGCATCGCCGAGGCCCGGAATGATGTAGCCGTGTTCGTTGAGGCGCTCATCGATGGATGCGGTGTAGATGATGACGTCCGGGTGAGCCTTCTCTACTACGGCAATGCCTTCTGGCGCGGCAACCAGGACCATGGCGCGGATTTCCTTGCAGCCGGCTTTTTTCAGCAGATCGATGGTCGCAACCATGGAGCCGCCGGTGGCGAGCATCGGGTCAATGATCATGGCCAGACGTTCGTCGATTTCCGGAACCAGTTTTTCCAGATACGTGTGGGCTTCCAGGGTTTCTTCGTTGCGGGCCACGCCCACGGCGCTGACCTTGGCGCCCGGAATCAGGCTGAGCACGCCATCGAGCATGCCGATGCCGGCGCGCAGGATAGGCACCACGGTGATTTTCTTGCCGGCGATTTTTTCAACTGCAACAGTCCCGGCCCAACCCTCGATGTCGTAGGTTTCCAGTGGCAGGTCAGAGGTGGCTTCGTAAGTGAGCAGGGCACCGACTTCCTGAGCCAGCTCACGGAAATTCTTGGTGCTGATGTCGGCGCGGCGCATGAGGCCGAGTTTATGGCGGATCAGCGGGTGACGGATCTCACGGATAGGCATAGGAATAAAGCTCCGGCGGAGGGGCAAAAAAAGCGGCCTAGGTTAATCTATTCAGCTGGTACTGTCCTACACGGCTTGCGGCGTTTTCGGACGAATCCTGACACGTTAGTCCAGAATTGCTTGCTCTGACTTCTGCGGATGCGTACCTTTGCCCGCTTTTCTTACACTGCCCACCCTTGGAGAGCGTCATGTCTGCTGATCTCGAGCATATCCGTCAAATCATGCGCGAGGCTGACTGCCTGTACACAGAGGCTGAAGTCGAAGTTGCCATCGCCCGTGTCGGTGCGCAGATCAACGCCGAACTGGCTGAACGCAATCCTGTGGTGTTCTGCGTGATGAATGGCGGCCTGATTTTCTCCGGCAAGCTGCTGACGCATCTGAACTTCCCGCTGGAAGCGTCATACCTGCACGCTACCCGCTATCGCAACGAAACCAGCGGCGGCGACCTGTTCTGGAAGGCCAAGCCTGAAGTCTCGTTCATTGACCGTGACGTGCTGATCATCGACGACATTCTCGACGAAGGTCACACCCTCGGCGCGATCATCGACTTCTGCAAACACGCTGGCGCCCGCGCTGTGCATACCGCCGTGCTGATCGACAAAGACCACGACCGCAAAGCCCGCCCGGACCTGAAAGCAGACTTCGTCGGCCTGCCGTGCATCGACCGCTTCATTTTTGGTTACGGCATGGATTACAAAGGCTACTGGCGCAATGCTGCGGGGATTTATGCGGTAAAGGGGATGTAATTCAGATTGAGGTCTTTCTTTGTGGGAGCGAATTCATTCGCCAAGAGGCCAGTAGACTCGACGCATATTCGTTGGTTGGAATATTGCTCTCGCGGCTGAAGCCTCTCCTACGGAAAGTGGGGGATCCGTAGGTGCGGCTTTAGCCGCGAGGGCGATCTGCCTGTATCCGACATGCTAAAGTGCCAGCCCAGTCCTTGCGGGAAGTCGACATGAAGTGCTTGATCCGTACTGCTGCGCTGGCTCTGTTGTGCAGTCTGCCGTTTGTGGCACCTGTTTCAGCTGAACCGATGCATGCGCAATACCTGCCGCCTGACGATCTGAATCTGCGCGAAGGCGAACCTGAGCAGCAACAATTGCTGCAAATCACCGAATATTCGGTGGTAGTGGGCAATCAGCGTCAGTCCAATCAGACCCCCATCCCGGTGACATCGCCTGTCTTGCTGCGCCTAAAAGGCAAGCCGATGAACAAGGGCGCGACCATTTCCGAAGTGCTGATCCATTTCGACAGCGAAAGTAAAAGCCTGAAGAAGCCGGTGTTCGACGACAAGACCCGGGTGCTGAATCTGTATTACCCGGTGGCTCAATACCGCACGCTGATGGATCTGTTGCGCAACGAAAAGCTCTATTGCCAGTTCCTGAGCTACGCCAACGGCCATGTCTGGGCTGATTTGCACACCGGTGCCGTGCGTACTCGTTGAGCCTTGAGCTGAGCCAGGGGTAAACTGCCCGCCGGTTAACATGTCCGCGATCCTGTTGGAGCACGCAATGCGTAAAGATAAGAAGCAGTTGATTGGTGACGAGATCGGCGATGAGCAGGTTAAACAGTTCCTGGCCTTTGAACCGGTTGATGCCACTTCGCCGTCACTGCATAAGCTGATCAAGGCTTACCGTGGCCTGCGGGTCAATGATTTCGAGCGCTTCCTGGTGTTCTTCCTCGAAGCCGGCTACGACCTGGATGGCAAAGACGAGCACGGCAATGACTTTATTGCGACCATCAAGGATCAGCGCAACGCCGACGAGTACATCGAGTTGATCGAGAAAGCCCGCGGCTAAGATTGCGCGGTCATAAAAAAACGCCCCGAAGGGCGTTTTTTTATGGGTCATGCTTCACGCGAAGCTTTGGGTTTCGCTGTGTTTCTCGACCAGTTCCAGGCGTTCGTTGTTCTGAGTGCTGACGCGCTCGTAGAGTTCAGCGTCAGTCTCCAGAGCCTTTTCCCGCGCCGGGAATATTTCGTTGAGCTTGGCAGCCCACTCACCATGGGTTTTTTCCGGGAAGCAGCGTTCGATCAGATCGAGCATGATCGAAACCGTCACCGAGGCGCCTGGGGAAGCACCCAGCAGCGCAGCAAGGGAACCATCCTTGGCCGAAACCAGTTCGGTACCAAACTGCAGGATGCCGCCTTTTTTCGGATCTTTCTTGATGATCTGCACGCGTTGACCGGCGACTTCCAGACGCCAGTCTTCCGCCTTGGCTTCAGGGTAGAAGCGGCGCAGCGATTCGAGGCGTTGTTCCATCGACTGCATCACTTCGCTGACCAGGTATTTGGTCAGGTCCATGTTGTCGCGGGCTACGGCCAGCATCGGCTTGATGTTGGCAATCCGTACCGACAGCGGCAGGTCGAGGAACGAGCCGTGCTTGAGGAACTTGGTGGTGAAGCCGGCGTAAGGTCCGAACAGCAAGGATTTCTGGCCATCCACGACGCGTGTATCCAGGTGCGGCACGGACATGGGCGGTGAACCCACGGCGGCCTGGCTGTAAACTTTGGCCTGGTGATGCTTGACCACTTCCGGGTTATCGCACCGCAGCCACTGGCCACTCACCGGGAAACCGCCGAAGCCTTTGCTTTCTTCGATGCCGGACATTTGCAGCAATGGCAGTGCTGCGCCGCCAGCGCCGAGGAAAACGAACTTGGCGTCGATTTCGCGGGTGCTGCCGCTATTCACGTCCTTGATGCTGACGCTCCAGCCTGCGCCTTTGCGGCTCAGGCCGGTGACGCGCTTGCAGTATTTGACCTGAGCGTCCTGGCTGCTGGTCAGGTGCTTGAGCAACTGATTGGTCAGGTTACCGAAATTGACGTCTGTGCCATTCATCACACGGGTCGCGGCGATCTGTTCGTCGGCTGGGCGGCCGGGCATCATCAGCGGCATCCACTCGGCAAGGGTGGCCTTGTCTTCGGTGTATTCCATGGACGAGAAGGCATGGTGCTTGTGCATGGCTTCGAAACGGGTCTTTAGGAAGGCAACGCCTTTCTCGCCCTGCACGAAGCTCAGGTGCGGCACCGGGCTTATAAAAGACTTCGAGGAGCCGAAGGTGCCTTTTTGCGTCAGATAAGCCCAGAACTGTTTCGAGACTTCGAACTGGGTGTTGATCTGCACGGCTTTTTTGATATCGATGGAGCCATCGGTGCCTGGCGGTGTGTAGTTGAGTTCACACAGCCCGGCATGACCGGTACCAGCGTTGTTCCACGGGTTGGAACTCTCCGCAGCGCCTGAGTCCATCAGCTCAACGACTTCCAGCTTGATGCCGGGGTCGAGCTCCTTGAGCAGTACGGCAAGGGTGGCACTCATGATGCCGGCCCCGACCAATACCACGTCGACTGCTTCGTTATGCGCCATTAATGCGTCTCCAAAAATCTGCAGCACCAAATTGACGGCATACGATCCCGAGGACAGATGCCTGGTCGCGGGGCTTTGTTCAAAGTTGTGCCCCGATGACCATGGCCAGGATCAGCATGTCCGATTCTTCGCAATTCTTCGCATTTCAACGGAGGCCACCAAACGGACATGAATGAAGGTTCATCAAGGCAGCATGAACGCATTTTTCAGTCCGGTCAGCCATTCGACTATCGTCAAGGCTTCCGGTTATGCAACCAAATCCGTAGTGGACAGGCCTCAGACTCCGGTTGTGGAGACTGCGCAGCAGCGCTCGATCCTGTGCAATGGGGCTGGGTGAGATGCTAATGGTGCATTTACAAACGCGTAACTGTTCATTTGCTCGCCACACTCTTGTGAAGTAGTGAAACCCGTTTTTTCACGTCCTTTTGGAAACGTGAACCTCAACCTCAAAAGGGCTGCACGATGGCAGCACCGGCAGGTCAATGCATGCAGTTAAGGCGTCGGGGGGCAGCAAAGGTTCGAATTGTTTCGAGCTTTCAGTACCGACCAACGAGCACATCTGCGTGCAAATGACCTGTGTGGGCGGCTCTCTGTGGGCGTTACGAAGGCGCTAATCCGGGGATTAGCCATGCTGCGAGGCCCGATCAGGAGACGTCCTTATAGTCGGGCGGAGATTATAGCGATGAAACGACAGGAATTGATCTGATTAACTGACTTTTATTTGGTGACTAGGCAGTCAGGCGGCATACAGCCGCAGCGGCGAAGAACGTTCAGGGCGCGGGATCACGCGGGCGCTGTTGGGTAGCGGGTTGCCCAGCCAGGACAGTTTCTGTTCGGTGATTTCCACCCAGTCCTGGCCCTGCGGCGGCTGGCGACATTGCTTGAAGGCGTGACAGATCCCGCTGGCATCCACGCGTGCAAAGTGACGGTCGTTACGGCGCGAGTTGAACAATGACCAGAGAAAGTCCATGGGCGGCTCCTGTTGATGTGAGCACAAGCTTGCAAGACCCACGTGACATCATGATGACGACCGGGTTGCTGAACCATTGCACTTGCGCGGCGGTCGGATTTTCAACTGGTTGGCGGTGGCTGGAGGCCGCTATACTGCGGCACATTTAGTGCCTGGCCCATGGAGAGATGAGCATGCTGCGTCGCATTGTGTTTGGTTTGCTTGCTGTAACGAGTTTGACGCTGGTCGGCTGTGCCCACAGCCCGCAACAACTTAGCCCGCAACCCAAGCTGAACGCTCAGTTCGCCGCTGTTGGACGTGGACAGCCTGTGGTCGTGCGTGTGGTTGACGGCCGTCCGAGCCCGACGCTGGGCACCCGCGGTGGCATGTACCCGGAAACCAGCGCGGTGAGTGTTGCCAGTGCCGATGTGTTGCCCAAGTTGCAGGCCCAGGCTGAAGCGGCAGTTCGTCTGCTGGGTTTCACGCCTACCTCGAGCGGCAGCGGCCCGACATTGACCGTTACCCTCGCGGATCTGAAATACCAATCGCCGAAGGAAGGTCTGTACGTGACTGAGGCGACTATCAGCTCGACATTCCGTGCCGATGTGCAGAACAACGGTCGCAGCTACTCCGGTCGTTACGCCGCGTCGCTGGATCAGCGCTTTGGCATGGCGCCTAACCAGGAAACCAACACCCGGTTGGTCAGCGACGTGCTGAGCGATGCCCTGACGCGTCTGTTCCAGGATCAGACCATCGGTAGCACGCTGGCTCAGTAATTCAGCGCTTGTAAAAAAGCCCGGCTCTCGTGAGAGACCGGGCTTTTTTATGGACTACCGATGGCACTTTTTCCATGGAACCCTGTGGGAGCGGTGCTTGCCCGCGATAAGGGCGACACCGATATCAGGTTAATCGCGTCAAGCCTCATCGCGGGCAAGCACCGCTCCCACAGCCATCATCGGCCCCACGTTATTCAATCACGCCGCCTGCTGATAAAAATCCAGAAAGCTGAAACCCGTCTGCAGGTCCATGTCCGGAAGGTCGTGGTGCTGATGGCCGCCGAGGGCGCAATAGACCAGCCAATGGCGGTCCTGGACATTGAAGGCCAGGCCGTTGATCAAGTCTTCCTGCTCATCGCTGGGCGTGATCAGATAAAGGCGGTCCTGATTTTTTGCATGCAGCATGACAAGCTCCATAAGGGGTCGAGGTCGCGCCTCGAAGGAGCCATACAGTGCCCGGTTGAGGTTACGGTTAAGTGACGGCAGGCAGAATTGTCCGACAAAAAAAGACGCTCTGATTGAGCGCCTTTTTTCCAGCAACGTGACGATCAGAGCGGGATGCCAGCCTTGACCCGATATTGATTGCGCACCGGGGTCGCGTATTGCAGGACCAGATACGGGCGATGTTCTACCGGACACTCGTCGAGACGGCGTTGCCATTCTTCCTGAGCTTTGGCCAGTTCTGGCGCCGGGAAGATATCCTTCGCCAGCGGCACATTGAGGCTCGGGTCGGCGTCTGCCCATTGTGCATAGGCCAGGTAATGCACCGGGAACAAGCGATAACCGCCGAGGATCTGCCGATCCATTTCGATCGCCAGCGCTTTGGTGTCTTCGAATAGCTCGGTGATCGGCGATGCAAAGTTCACATGCACGCGCCCCTTGTAGCCGGTGATTCCCAGGGCGATGCTCACATCATCCTCGCCCGGCACCTTGGCGTAGCTGCCAGTCGTGTCGCGGATGTAGAGTTCACGAGCCTTTGCATGGTCGCAAGGATCGTACTCGTAGCTGATCGACACCGGGGTCAGGTTCAGCGAGCGAATCACCTCGGCGAACGGTTCATCCTTGCGGCTCATGTGGAACATTTTCAGGATCGCCGATTCAGTCCGGTCGTCGCCGTCTTTGGCGCGGCCCTCGGCCTGGGCGATCCAGATCGACTGGCAGTCGTTGCGAATCGAATGGTTGATGTAGGCCGACAGCAACTGATAGGCGGCCATTTTTTCCCGCCGCCCGATAATGGAGCGGTGCACGATGAAGCTCTTGTTCAGGCGCATGAGGTCGCTGACGAAGGGCTTTTGCAGGAGATTGTCGCCAATGGCAATGCGCGGTGTCGGCAAACCGGCGTGATACACCGCGTAATTGACGAAGGCCGGGTCCATGACGATGTCCCGGTGGTTGGCAAGAAACAGATAGGCGCTACCTGACTTGAACTGCTCGACGCCGGTATAGGTCACACCGTCGGTGGCGCGTTCGATCGTGTGATCGACGTAGTATTCGACCTTGTCCTGCAGTGTGGCGACTGAATTGATGCCCACAAACTGGCGGCGCAGCTTGCGCGCGATAACGGGCTGCAAGGCCCAGCCCAGAGCACCGGCCAGGCGCGGAAAGCGGAAGCGGGTCAGGATCGAGAGAAACTCTTTGTCGCTGAGCAGGCGCGCAAGCACCGCGGAGACTTCAGCGTCGTTGTAAGGTCGGATGGCATCAAATTCGCCCATCATGCTCTCTTGTAGGGGGTGAAAAATAATTAGGGATGGTCTGAAAAATGCGTCCAGACTCCATCTGCAAAGAGCGCGATTATACGCACAACTGACCTTGGAGACCGCGATGCAGGAAATTCAGGATTACGACTGCCCTTACTGCGGCGAGCCCGTGGAAGCCGTGTTGGACCTGTCCGGTGGTGACCAGCAGTACATCGAGGATTGTCCGGTCTGTTGCCGGCCTATTGTGTTCGACCTGCAAACCGATGGCGAAGACTGGAATCTGGCAGTGCGCAGCGAGAACGAATGATGCAGAAAGTCTACGAGCCGGAAAACCTGATGGAGGCCGAGCTACTGCAAGGCATGCTGGCCAGTGAAGGTATTGACGCCCATGTGACCGGCCGGCATTTGCTGGGCGGCCTTGGCGAGCTGCCGGCGTTGGGCCTGCTGGGGATCAGCGTGGGTAACGATGACGTCGAACGGGCGCGCGCGTTGATCACTGCGTACAATGCGGCGCAGCCCTTCATCAATGAAGAGCCCGGTAATGAACCGGACCATTTTCCCGACGTGCTGGTGTGTTGAGCGTCGCCTGAAAGAGTCTTGTTGCCCCATGTGTGGACGTTATGCGCTGTTCCGTTGGACGCCCGCTTTTGCGGCCTTGCCCGGTTTCCCGGCAGACCAGCAGGCGCAATGGAATATCTCTCCTGCTGATTCAGTGCTGATGTTGCGCGCCACGGCCGCCGCAGACGGTGATCTTGAACTGGCCAGGGCACGCTGGGGGCTAACGCCGCCGTGGCTGACCGATCTGTCCCGCACGCCGGCCCATGCCCGGGCCGAAACCATTGTCGAGCAACCGATGTTTCGTGAGGCGTTTCGTTTGCGGCGTTGCCTGCTGCCCGCCAACGGCTTCTACGAGTGGCGCGGCACAACCCGCAAACGCCCGTTCTGGCTGACGCCGGGGGAGGGCTCGGCGCTGTTTTTTGCCGCGATCTGGGAGGCGTATCCCGTACAGGAACACACTTATCTGAGTGTGGCCGTGGTCACACAGCTCGCCGCCAACCAGCGTCGTCCGCTGATTCTCGATGCCCAGGGCCAGAAAGACTGGCTAAGCGCCGACACACCGCTGCCGACCTTGCAAGCCTTGCTCGCCAGTCCACAAACCGCCCTGCGCGAACGGCCGCTGGCCAATCTGATCAACGATCCCAAGCTCAACGCGCCGGAGTGTTTGACGCCGTTGTAGGACATTGCCAGTAGAGCGCAGAACCTGTGGGAGATTCTATGTTGCCTGCAGTGCACATTCATGTGGGACCGGCTTTAGCCGGGAAGGCGGCATTTCAGACGAAAAATATCGGGTGGATGTACTGGCCTCTTCCCGGCTGAAGCCGGTCCCACATGAGAACGCGGTCGTCTGTGAGAGCGATGCTTGGTCTGGGTCGCATTCCGACGGCAAACGATGCCTTGGCATATCTGAAAAAACCGGATTGCTGTGGGAGCGAATTCATTCGCGAATGCTGTAGTCCAGCCGACATATCTTTATCGGATGTCCCGGCCTCTTCGCGAATGAATTCGCTCCCACAGACGGGGGCGTGGCTGTTGGAGCGAGGATCTAAACCCTGAACTGATTGATCAACCGCCGCTGCTGTTCGGCCAGTTTGGTCAGTTCAGCGCTGGCCTGGCTGGATTCGGTGGCGCCACCGGCGACTTCGTTGGCGACCTGACCGATGTTGGTCACGTTGCGATTGATGTCTTCCGCCACCGAGCTTTGCTCCTCGGCGGCGCTGGCGATCTGGGTGTTCATATCGTTGATCACCGACACGGCCTTGGTGATGGTTTCGAGGGCCTGCGCTGCTTCGGCGGCATGCCCGACGCTTTCTTGGGTCTTACTCTGGCTGTCCTCCATGACCTGCACCACCTGGCGCGTGCCACTTTGCAGCTGCTGGATCATGCTCTGGATTTCCTGGGTTGCCTGTTGAGTCTTCTGCGCCAGGTTGCGTACTTCGTCGGCCACTACCGCAAAGCCACGGCCCTGTTCACCGGCTCGTGCAGCTTCGATGGCGGCGTTCAGCGCCAGAAGATTCGTTTGTTCGGCGATGCCGCGGATGGTGGTCAGGATGGCGTTGATGTTCTCGCTGTCGGCGGCCAGGGTCTGTACCACGCCCACCGCCCGACCGATTTCCGAAGCCAGTGCGCTGATGGAGTTCGATGTGTTCTGCACGATCTGCAGGCCCTGATTGGCCGCATCATCAGCATGATTGGCCGCTTGTGCTGCCTGGGTGGCATTGCGTGCCACGTCCTGGGCGGTGGCAGTCATTTCATGCACGGCGGTGGCGACCAGTTCGATTTCCGACATCTGCCTGTGCACGCCCTGATTGGTGCGGATGGCGATGTCGGCCGTGTGCTCCGATGAGTCGCTGACCTTCTGCACCGACGTCACTACCTGGCTGATCATGGCTTGCAGCTTGCTCAGGAAGGTATTGAAGCGCACAGCGATCTGCCCGACCTCATCGGCGCGGTCGCTGGTCAGGCGTTTGGTCAGGTCACCTTCGCCCTGGGCGATGTCATCGAGCATCAGCACCATCTGTTTGAGTGGACTGGCAATTCCTCTGGCTACCAACCAGATCACCAGCAAGCCCAGTGCGGCAATGATCAGCCCGACCACAGTCATGCCGACAATGTCGGATTGACGCTGTGCGGCCAGATCGCTTTGCAGCTTGTTCAGGTCCGCCATGACGGCGGTCAGTGGCAGTTGAATCATCAAGGTCCAGCGGGCGTCGGTGGCACCGATGCCGAATGGCATGTACACCTCGATGTGGCCATGTTCCTTGTCGATGTCATAGCGCACTTCACCGAGGCTGATCTTGGCCAGATTCGCCACTTCGCTGGCATCAAGGATGGTGGTGGCTTTCTGGCCGAGCTTGGTAGGGTCTTTGGTATAGGCGACCAGGCCGCCGTTGGTGGCGATAAGCGCCATCTCGCCTGCGCCGTCGTACAGTTTCTTGTCAGCTGCGGTGAGCATGTCCTGAATAAAGTTGACCGAGAGGTCGGCACCCACGATGCCCTGAAACGCGCCATTGACCATGATGGGCGTGATGAATGACGACAGCATCACGACTTTGCCGCCGAGCGGGTAGGGCGCGGGGTCGATCACGCAGGGTTTTCTGGTTTCTTTCGAGCAAAAATAATATTCGCTGGAGCGCACGCCGGTGGAGAGCAGCGTCTGATCTTCCAGGCTGGCCAGTTTTTCCATGGCAAGGCTGCCGTCGGTGTTGCGATACCACCAAGGCATGAAGCGGCCATTCTTGGGGTCGACGCCTTTGTCGGTGGCGCCGGTGTATGCCGCATCATTGTGATCAACAGCATTGGGTTCCCAGCCGATGTACGCGCCAAGCACTTTGGTGTTCTGCTCGACGGCATTGCGCAGCAGGTTGAGCATCTGCTCGCGGCTGATCTCTAGCTGCGCCTGACCTTGAGCGTTGGTTGTGCCGAGCAGGGCGTTGGTATTCGCCAGGCCCGCTGCGATCTGCAACGGAGTTTCCAGTTCGCGTTTGATCTCGCTGGCCTGTGTCTGGGCCAGCGCACTGAGGCGCTGCTCCATGGCCTGTTCGAATTGTGCCCGGGTCCGCTGATCCACCAGTTCCTGGGTACGTTCGCTGGCAAATAGCGAGTACAGCACCAGTGCGGCTACCACCGAGAGCACGATTGCGCCCGCCAAAGCAGCGATTGAGAACTGGATCGACTTGAACTTCATAGGAGCTCCGGAGGGAAATGCGGCTATAACAAGCTATCGGCTGAGCATTTCGGAACTGTGACGCAATCCATTCATATGGGCGTAAATGATGCCGAATGGTCGTATATGGATATGTGTCGAAATTGGAACCATTCGGTGAATAAACTGACAAACTGGGCTATCAGCCAGTATCTGGCGCACCATGCTTTCACCGCCCAGGATGATCGCCATGTTCAGAGGGAGATCCACCATGCGTCAGACGTTTGCTCTATGTGCTTTGAGCGCTGCATTGCTGCTCGGCGGCTGTCAGTCCGTGAATACCACCAGCGGTGATTCGGTCGGCGTCGAGCGCAAGCAATACATGTTCAGCATGCTATCGACCGATGAGGTCAATCAGATGTATGCGACGTCCTACAAGGAAACCGTGGGCGAGGCGTCCAGCAAAGGCGTGCTCGATACCACCAGTGCCTACGCCAAGCGCGTGCACACCATTGCTGACCGCCTGATCGGTCAGGCGCCCAAGCTGCGGCCTGATTCGGCGCAGTGGCAGTGGGAGGTCAATCTGATCAAGAGCGATGAGTTGAACGCCAATTGCGGGCCAGGCGGCAAGATCATTTTTTATACCGGCCTGATCGATACCTTGAAGCTGACGGACGATGAAATCGCTGCGGTGATGGGCCACGAAATTGCCCACGCCCTTCGTGAACACGGTCGTGAAGCGATGTCCAAGGCTTATGGTGTCGCCATGGCCAAGCAAGGTGCCGGGGCGATTCTGGGGTTGGGGCAGGACAGCCTTGCGCTGGCCGATACAGTGGTCAATTACAGCCTGACCTTGCCAAACAGCCGCAGCAACGAGAACGAGGCGGACCTGTTGGGGCTGGAACTGGCGGCGCGTGCGGGCTACAACCCGAATGCCGCGATTACCCTCTGGCAGAAGATGACCCAGAATTCCGGCGGTTCTCAACCGGAGTTCATGAGCACTCACCCGGCTTCACAGAACCGAATTGCTGCCTTGCAAGCGGCGATCCCCAAGGTGATGCCGTTGTATGAGGCGGCGAAAAAATCTTGATCCTGAGTTGATCGAGATTACTGTGGGAGCGAGCTTGCTCGCGAAGGCGGTGTTTCAGTCCCGAGCAATGTGTCGAGTTTACTGAAGTCTTCGCGAGCAAGCTCGCTCCCACGGGTCATGTATCTGCCGAGCCTGCTACACCCAACCACTCACCTGCATCGCCTTGTATACCGCCACCAGCGCCAGCACAAAGAACGCGCTCGCGGCCAGGCGGCGGATCAGGGTCAGAGGCAGTTTTTCGGCGGCGAAGTTGCCCGCCAGTACCACCGGAACGTTGGCTATCAACATGCCCAGCGTCGTGCCCAGAATCACCAGCCACAGATACGAATATTGCGCCGCCAGCATCACCGTGGCGATCTGTGTCTTGTCGCCAATCTCCGCGATAAAGAAGGCAATCAGCGTGGTCAGGAAAGGACCGAACTTGCGCCCGGTACTGGCTTCGTCATCGTCCATTTTGTCCGGCACCAGGGTCCAGAGCGCGGTCGCGGTAAAGCTTGCGGCGAGGATCCAGTGCAGCGTGGCATTGGAGAAGAAGCTGCCGAACCAGGCACCCACAGCGCCGGCAGCGGCATGGTTGGCCAGAGTCGCGGCGACGATACCGGCAATAATCGGCCAGGGCTTGCGAAAGCGAGCGGCGAGAATGAGGGCAAGGAGTTGGGTCTTGTCACCGATTTCGGCAAGCGCGACGACAGCCGTGGGGACCAACAGGGATTCCAGCATCAGGTTTTCCTAAGGGGCGGGTCGACACGGCTATGACACGTACAGCCTTCCCGCCCCGGGTAAGGTGTTCGTGTCATAGGTCTTGTCAAACCACCGATCCGTCTGAGCGGATTCGGGGTCGTACGCACCATGGTCTGAGGACCAAGTATGTTGATGCGTACCGGACGAGCATGGCGCTCGTGGGAGACTACTCCCCTAGGACGGTGCGGATTCTGCCTACGCCGGACGCTTTCGGCAAGTGCTTATTTTCACGCCCGTTTGGCCCGATAGATTCGGAAACCATTGCCTTGTGCCTTGATCGCGCAGACGCCGAAATGCTCTTCGATGATCGGCTGATACTTGAGGAAGGCGTTGGCTACAAGACGCAGTTCGCCCCCTGATTTCAGATGTTGGCGTGCTTTTCTCAGCAAGTTTTCTGTTGCCTGATAGTCGGTATGAACCCCCACATGAAACGGTGGATTGCTCAAAATCGTGCTTAAACCCATGGGCGCCGCGTCGATGCCATCGCCGGTCAATACTTCGGCTTCCAGGCCATTTGCGGCAAGGGTCAGGCGCGTGCTGGCGGTGGCGAAAGCATCCACGTCGAGCATGATCACGTTGTTATGCGGATAGCGACGTTTTACCGCAGCCCCCAACACCCCGGCACCGCAACCGAAATCCAGCAGGTTACCGCTGGGCAGTTTGTCGATGTTTTCCAGCAGCAGCGCCGAGCCTCGGTCCAGACGACCCTGGCTGAATACACCTGGCAGGCTGACGACCTTGAGCGGGCCGTCTTCCATTTCCACTTCGTAGTGCTGAGCGAGGCTCTCGAGGGTAACCGCTTGCGGTGCGTCTTCTACGGTGACCTGCCAAAGCTGGCAATGCCGGGCGCTGTCCAGTTTACGGGCGCGGCCGAACGGGCTGAGCTGTTTGGCGGCTGCTTCGATGCCACTGCGTTTTTCGCCCACCAGAAACAATTCACGGCCTGCCAGGCGCGAGGCCAGCGCGTTCAGCAAGTAATTGGTGAGTTCGCGGGCCTTGGGCAGAAATACCACGGCAGCTTCGAAAGGCTGGTCGGGGACATCCACACCAAAATGACTGCGGCCTTCGAAGCGCGCCTCCAGTGCCGACTGATCGCCCGCATGCCAGCACCAGCCGTGGGCTTGCGGCAACCGGCCAAGCAAATCATCTGCAGGCAGACCAGCCAACAGCAGCGAGCCCTGAAACAATTCGGCCTGACGGAGTAACACTTCACTGCGCGGGTCCATTGCGGGCTCCTCGAAAAAGCGCGGAGTCTAACAGTTTGGAGGCCGAGCCGGAGGATGCTGTGGTTTCATATCCCTGTGGGAGCGAGCTTGCTCGCGAAGAACGATGACGCGGTTTGCCTGATGCACCGCGTTACCCAACTCGCGAGCAAGCTCGCTCCCACAGGGGGTGGGTGTTGCTACCGCCTCAACCCACCACCCGAATCGGCTTGCCCGCAAAGAACCCCAAGGCATTTTCCGTGACCTGGCTGACAATCCGTTGTCGGGCTTCCCGCGCGCCCCAGGCACTGTGCGGGGTAATGATCAGCCGCGGGATGTCCCCGGCCAGCAACGGATTGCCATCGCGGGGTGGTTCGACGGTCAGCACATCGGTAGCCGCGCCGCCCAGATGGCCATTACGCAGGGCATCGGCCAGCGCCTGTTCATTGATCAGCCCACCCCGGGCGGTGTTGATCACATAAGCGTGGGGCTTGAGCAAACCCAGTTCGTGGGCGCCGATCATGTCCCGAGTGTCGTCGTTCAGCGGGCAATGCAGGGTCAGGGAATCGATCTGGGGCAGCAGTTCTTCCAGCGGCATGCGATCAGGACGGGCAGGGCGACCGGGGATCTGCCCCAACAGCACGCGCATGCCGAAAGCCTCGGCCAGCTTCGCAACGGCGCCGCCCAGCTCACCATGGCCCAGCAGACCCAGGGTTTTGCCTTCCAGTTCGACGATAGGAAAGTCCAGCAGACAGAATTGTCTGGATTTCTGCCATTGGCCTTGTTGAACGGCATTCTGGTAGTCAGGCAAGCGCGTCGCCAGGGCCAGCAACAGCATCAACGTGTGCTGGGCAACTGAAGGCGTGCCATAACCCTGGCAATTACTGACCGTAACCCCGTGCTGGCGAGCAGCGACCAGATCCACATTGTTAGTGCCAGTGGCGGTCACCAACACCAGCTTAAGCTCGGGACAGGCGGCGAACGTGGCGGCATCAATCATGACCTTGTTGCTGATGGCCACTTGTGCACCTTGCAAGCGTTCGATCACCTGCTCCGCAGTGGTGCTGGCGTGCAAGATCAGCTCGCTGAAGCACTCACGCAGTGTGCTCAAGTCAAGATCACCCAGATCCAGAGAAGTGTGGTCGAGGAAAACTGCCTTACCGTGATTGCTCATCAGCTGTACCTGTTCTTGGAGGTTTTGAAGGCTTAAGGTGGTCAGCCTAACAGAGCGAAACGCTTGCTTACATTTTTGGAGAACCCTATGTACTGGGCAGAGTTTCTGACCGTTGCCTTGATCCATTTACTTGCGGTTGCCAGCCCAGGTCCTGATTTCGCTGTGGTGGTGCGCGAAAGCGTCGCCCATGGGCGCAGGGCGGGCACTTATACCGCCATGGGTGTAGGGACGGCGATTTTCCTGCATGTGGGTTACTCGTTGCTGGGGATCGGCCTGATCGTTTCTCAATCCATCGTGCTGTTCAACGCGCTCAAATGGGCTGCGGCGGCTTATCTGCTGTACATCGGTTTCAAAGCCCTGCGCGCCAAGCCGGCCAGTGCCAGCGATGCTCCGGTCAATGTTGCGGTGGGCGAGCGGACCGCTCGTGGCGCGTTTACCAGCGGCTTTATCACCAATGGCCTGAACCCCAAGGCGACCCTGTTCTTTCTGTCGCTGTTCACCGTGGTCATCAACCCCCACACCCCGCTCTGGGTGCAGGCCGGTTATGGCGTTTATCTGGCCGTGGCGACCGGTATCTGGTTCTGCCTGGTGGCGCGTTTGTTCAGCCAGGAGCGCGTGCGTGCAGGTTTCGCGCGCATGGGTCACTGGTTCGACCGGGCCATGGGCGGAGTGCTGGTGGCATTGGGGTTGAAGCTGGCGTTTACCGAGGTGCATTGAAGCCTTAGGATCTTGCTCGCAATTTGTCGTGGGACCGGCTTTAGCCGGGAAGGGGTGGTATAAGCGCTGCATCTGTTGCGCCAGGAATGCAGTCTTCCCGGCTAAAGCCGGTCCCATGTCGGAAGTCCCACTCCCAAGATCCCAACCCTGATCCCTGCACCGCGCTCGGTCAGCAAATCATCCTTTCGGCTGATCTGGCTGGCGAGGTCCGCCTCTAAAGTCCATATTTCAAGCCACGCCTGTGTACTTTGAAAAGGAACTCCTATGTTGCAGACCCGCGTTATTCCGCCAGCCGATGGTGCCTATCAGTATCCACTTTTGATCAAGCGGCTATTGATGTCCGGCAGCCGCTACGAAAAAACCCGGGAAATCGTCTACCGCGACATCATGCGCTACACCTATCCAGAGCTGGTCGAGCGCGTGTCCCGGCTGGCCAACGTGCTGACCGAAGCCGGGGTCAAGGCCGGGGATACGGTGGCGGTGATGGATTGGGACAGCCATCGCTATCTGGAATGCATGTTCGCCGTGCCGATGATTGGCGCGGTGATCCACACCGTCAATATTCGGCTGTCTCCCGAGCAGATCGTTTACACGATGAACCACGCGGAAGATAAATTCGTGCTGGTCAACAGTGAGTTCGTCGGCTTGTACCAGGCCATTGCCGGGCATCTCACCACCGTCGAAAAAACCTTGCTGCTAACGGATTTGCCGGAGAAAACCGCTGATCTGCCGAATCTGGTGGGCGAGTACGAATCCTTGCTGGCCCAGGCGAGCAGCGAATATGAGTTCGAAGAGTTCGACGAGAATTCGGTCGCAACCACTTTCTATACCACCGGCACTACGGGTAACCCCAAGGGCGTGTACTTCAGCCATCGACAGCTGGTGCTGCACACCATGGGCGTGGCGACCATTGTTGGCAGTGCCGAACGCTTGCTTGGCACCGATGATGTATACATGCCCATCACGCCGATGTTTCACGTCCATGCCTGGGGCATGCCTTACGCCGCAACCATGCTGGGGATCAAACAGGTATACCCAGGTCGTTATGATCCGGAAATGCTGGTGGCGTTGTGGCGTAAGGAGCAGGTGACCTTCTCCCATTGCGTGCCGACCATCATGCAGATGGTGCTCAATTGCAAAAGCGCCCAGGACGTCGACTTCAGCGGCTGGAAGATCATCATTGGTGGCAGCTCCCTGACTCGCAGCCTGTACGAAGCCGCCAAGGCGCGCGGCATCGCATTGACCGGCGCTTATGGCATGTCCGAGACCGGCCCGCTGATTTCCGTAGCGCATATTAACGATCAATTGCGCGCCGGCACTGAAGATGAGCGCGTCACCTATCGCATCAAGGCGGGAGTGCCCGGGATTCTGGTGGATGCGGCGATTGTCGACGAAAACGGCAATTTTCTTCCCGCCGACGGTGAAACCATGGGCGAACTGGTGCTGCGCGCCCCCTGGCTGACCCAAGGTTATTACCGTGAGCCACAGAAGGGTGCCGAGCTCTGGGCGGGCGGCTGGCTGCACACCGGGGATGTGGCGACGCTGGACAGCATGGGCGTGATTGATATTCGCGACCGTATCAAGGACGTGATCAAGACTGGTGGCGAATGGATCTCGTCCCTGGCGTTGGAAGATCTCTGCAGTCGGCATCCGGGCGTACGCGAAGTGGCAGTGGTGGGCATCGCCGACCCGCAATGGGGCGAGCGGCCATTTGCGCTGCTGGTGGTACGTGAAGGCCACAGCATCGACGCCAGAGCACTGAAAGAGCACCTCAAGCCATTTGTTGAGTTGGGGCATATCAACAAGTGGGCAATCCCCCATCAGATAGCCCTTGTTACTGAAATTCCCAAGACCAGTGTCGGCAAGCTCGACAAGAAACGCATGCGGCTGGATATCGTCGAGTGGCAGAGCGCGAATAGCGCTTTTCTTTCTACTCTTTGAGTTTCCTTGGCAAGCCCATTTCCGCTTTGAAACGCGGTTTTCTGTGGGAGCGGTGCTTGCCCGCGATTTAGGCACTTCGGTCTAAAGTGAACCGCGTCCAGTCTTATCGTCGGAATGCCGCCCAGACCAAGCACCGCTCTCACGTTGGCCCCCGTTCCTCCAGAGACAACATTCCCACAATCCCCGTCCCAGACGGTTTCAGGCAACAAATCACACTTTAGAGGGATCATGCAGTGCATCCGGCTGGATATAGTCGGCATGGGCTGGGTAAAAACGAATGGGGATGCGCCTTCGTGTTGTAACCTTCTGGGTTACCCGATGAGCGTCCAGCGATTTTCGAGATAAAGCTCGCAGCGTTTTTAACCCATACCACTGCCAAAACAATAAAAAACACATGGAGTAGCGTCGATGACAACAGCAAACCAGTTCTGGCGCCGGGCGAAACTGCCCTTGGCCGTCAGTCTCGCTTCTACGCTCGCCGGTCCTGCGTTCGGCGTCAGTTTCAATATTGGCGAAATCGAAGGCAAGTTCGACTCGTCGCTCTCCGTTGGCGCCAGTTGGTCGACCGAAAAGGCCAACAAGAATCTGATCGGGTCCAACAACGGCGGGCATGGCCTGTCGCAAACGTCTGATGACGGGCACTTGAACTTCAAACGGGGTGAGACGTTTTCGAAGATCTTCAAGGGCATTCACGATCTGGAACTGAAGTACGGCGACACCGGCGTGTTCGTGCGGGGCAAGTACTGGTATGACTTTGAACTCAAGGACGAAGGGCGCGAATTCAAGGACATCAGCGATTCCAATCGCAAGGAAGGCGCCAAGTCTTCCGGCGGACAGATTCTCGACGCCTTCGTGTATCACAACTACAGCATTGGCGATGAGCCAGGCTCGGTACGTCTGGGTAAACAGGTCGTTAGCTGGGGTGAGAGTACCTTTATCCAGAACGGTATCAACAGCATCAACCCGGTGGACGTTTCAGCGTTCCGCCGTCCTGGCGCGGAAATCAAGGAAGGCCTGATTCCGGTCAACATGTTCTACCTGTCCCAAAGCCTCACTGAAAACCTCTCTGCTGAAGGTTTCTACCAGTTGGAATGGGATCAGACCGTTACTGACAACTGCGGCACATTCTTCTCGCAACCTGACGTCATCTCCGACGGCTGCGATAACAACCTGGCGGTGCTGCGCAGTCGCAATGGCTTGAACAGTTCGCTCACTGCTGCGGGCCTGCCGGCAGGCGCTCGGACTGCGATTCTCAATTCGCTGACCCAACAGGGCGTTCGCTTCGGCAACCCGGACGAGGGCGCCATTGTGCGTCGTGGTCCTGACCGGGATGCGCGTGATGGCGGCCAGTTCGGTCTGGCAATGCACTACAACTTTGAGCCGCTGGACACCGAGTTCGGCGCGTACTTCATGAACTACCACAGCCGCGCCCCGATCTTCAGTGGTCGTGGCGGCCCGGCCAGCGCCTACAGCGCGGCAGGTTTAGTCGGTTCCCTGGCGCGGGCGGGTATTCCAGTGGCGACTGCCACGGCATTGGCGCCGACTTTGCTGCCTGTGGTGGTCGCCGGTAACTCCAGTTATTACGTCGAATACCCGGAAGACATTCACCTGTACGGCCTGAGCTTCTCCACCACCTTGCCTACCGGCACCGCGTGGAGCGGCGAAATCAGCTACCGTCCGAATGCGCCGGTGCAGGTCAATACCACCGACATTCTGTATTCCGGCATCACGCCGCTGAACCCTAACGTGTCGGTGCTGCAAGGCCAGCCGAATACCGACCAGCCGGGCTACCGCCGCAAAGAAATCACCCAGATGCAAACCACCTTCACTCAGTTCTTTGACCAGGTCATGGGTGCGGAGCGTCTGACCGTGGTCGGTGAAGTGGGCTGGACCCACGTGGGCGGTCTGGAAAACACGTCGAAAATCCGTTACGGCCGTGACCCGAGCTATGGCCCTGGTCCGCTGCCAGCCGGGCAGTGCGCAACCCTCAACGCAGGCACCCTGACCGGCGCTGCGCAAAACAACCTCACCCGCTACTGCGAAAATGACGGCTTCACCACCGCCAACTCCTGGGGTTACCGCGCCCGGGCAATCTGGGACTACAACAGCGTCTTCGCCGGCGTCAACCTGCGCCCTAGCGTGGCCTGGTCCCATGACGTCGAAGGTTACTCGCCTGGTCCTGGCGGCAACTTCGAGGAAGGTCGCAAGGCGGTCAGCCTGGGTCTGGATGCCGAGTATCAGAACACTTACACCGCGAGCCTTTCGTACACCAACTTCTTTGATGGCAAGTACACCACTGTCGATGATCGCGACTTTGTTGCCCTCAGCTTTGGCATGAACTTCTAAGAACACGGTTTTCCAGGACGACTATGAAAATGAAAATAACAAAAGGTCTGTTGCAGGTCGGTGTGTTGAGTCTGTCGTTGTTGGCGACCGGCGTCATGGCCGCAGTGTCTGAATCGGAAGCAGCAAAGCTGGGTACCACATTGACACCCATGGGCGCGGAAAAGGCCGGTAACGCCGCCAATACCATTCCCGCCTGGAGCCCTATGCCGAAAAATGCGGGGGCGGTGGACAGTAAAGGCTTCCTGGCCAACCCGTATGCCAGCGAGAAACCGTTGTTCATCATCACGGCGGCCAACGTTGAGCAGTACAAGGCCAATCTGGCCCCTGGCCAATACGCGATGTTCAAGCGTTACCCGGAAAGCTTCAAGATGCCGGTCTATCCCTCACACCGTGGCGCCACTGTGCCCGATGATGTGTATGCCGCGATCAAGAGAAATGCCACCGGCACCAAGCTGGCGGCTGGCGGCAATGGACTGGAGAACTTCGAAACTGCCGTGCCGTTCCCGATTCCCCAAAACGGCAATGAGGTGATCTGGAACCACATCACCCGCTATCGCGGTGGCAGCGTGACCCGTCTGGTGACCCAGGCGACCCCGCAGCCAAACGGCTCTTACAGTCTGGTGTATTTCCGCGATCAGTTCGTGTTTCGCGACAAGATGAAAGATTTCGACCCGAAAAATCCCGGCAACGTGCTGTTCTATTTCAAGCAGGAAGTGACTGCTCCGGCGCGTCTGGCCGGTGGCGTGCTGCTGGTTCATGAAACCCTCGATCAGGTGAAGGAGCCGCGGTCTGCCTGGGTTTACAACGCTGGACAACGCCGGGTCCGTCGCGCTCCGCAAGTGTCCTATGACGGGCCGGGTACGGCGGCGGACGGTCTGCGCACCTCCGACAATCTGGACATGTACAACGGCGCACCGGATCGTTATGACTGGAAGCTCATCGGCAAACAGGAGCTTTACATCGCGTCCAACAGCCACAAGCTGGACGATCCCAAGCTGAAATACGCCGACATCATCAAGGCCGGCCATATCAATCAGGATCTGGCCCGTTACGAGCTGCGTCGCGTCTGGCACGTCACCGCCACGCTGAAGGAAGGTCAGCGCCACATCTATGCCAAACGCGATTTCTTCATCGACGAAGACACCTGGCAGGCTGCGGTGATCGACCACTACGACGGTCGCGGCCAACTGTGGCGCGTCGCCGAGGCTCATGCCGAGAACTACTACGACAAACAGGTTCCGTGGTACGCCCTGGAAGCCCTGTACGACCTGCAGTCGGGACGCTATCTGGCACTGGGCATGAAGAACGAAGAGAAGAGTGCTTACGACTTCGGCTTCACTGCAACTACCAGCGAATTCACGCCTAACGCACTGCGCCAGGAGGGGGTTCGGTAAGTTTGTAGGAGATCAAAAACCTGTGGGAGCGGTGCTTGTTCTGGGCGGCATTCCGACGATAAGGCTGGACGCGGTTCACTTCAGATCGCGGTGTCCTTATCGGGGCAAGCACCCACAAGAGTGATCTCAATAGTGGCGCGACGACGTGGGACCGGCTTTAGCCGGGAAGAGGCCAGTACATCCATCCGATATTTATCGTCTGAAATGCCGCCTTCCCGGCTAAAGCCGGTCCCACGTCAGATCCGCTTGCGAGCAAACATAGAATCTCCCACAGATGATTACCAACCCTGTCACCCGAAGCCCCTTCACGGGGGCTTTTTTATGGCCGCGTATTCGGTTCGATGATTGTAGGGAAATTGTTACAGTCTTTTCCGTACCAGCCTTCAAAAGAGCTCAGTTAGCGTCTAGTCTCCGGTGCATCCGCCAAGCCGATAAGACTTAAACAACAGAGCCGGCCATGACAGACCTGTCCCGTTTGCAAGGATTCGCAAACAGCGCCCTTCCCGCGCTGGAAGGGCGATTCTTTCGACCACCATTGCCTGACGGCTACGTTGCCCGTAGCCGTTTGTGCGAGCGATTGACTGCGGGTTTGTCCGGGCGGCTGTTGTTGGTTAGCGCGCCTGCAGGATTTGGTAAAAGCTCACTGGCGGTGGAGTTCTGCCAGAACTTGCCGCCGCAATGGCAAAGCGTATGGCTGGGGCTCAGCGAACGCGACAGCGATCCTGGGCGTTTTCTTGAGCGTTTGCTGACGGCCTTGCAGCAATTTTTTCCGCAACTGGGCGCGCAGGCGTCAGGTCTGTTGAAAATGCGCCAGCGCCACCAACCCTTTGCTTTTGAAGAATGGCTCGACGGTTTGCTGGATGAGCTGGCCATGCACCTGATGCTCAGCAAGCCGTTGCTGCTGGTGCTTGATGATTACCATCTGGCTCAGGGTTCGGTGCTGGATCGTTGTCTGCAATTTTTTCTCAATCATCTCCCGGCCGGGCTGGTCATCATGGTCACCAGCCGGCAACGTCCAGACTGGCACCTGGCACGGCTGCGCCTTTGCCAGCAATTGCTGGAGCTCAACGAGCAGGATCTGCGCCTGACTCACCCCGAATCAGTGGCCCTGCTCGGCCAGCACAGCCGCGCGCTGGACGCTGATGCGCTGCAAAGCCTGATCGAACGCAGCGAAGGCTGGGTTGCAGGGCTGCGATTCTGGCTACTGGCGGCATCCGAAGCCGGTGCCGACAGCGAGCTGCCACAGGCGCTACATGGCGGTGAAGGGTTGATTCGCGACTATTTGCTCGAAGAAGTCATCGAGTGCCTGCCTGCCGAAGTGCAAGCCTTCCTGTATGACACCGCCTGCCTTGAGCGTTTTTGCAGCCAGTTGTGCGACGCGGTCAGGGACAGCCACGACAGTCCGGAGATGCTCCGTTATCTGCAAGCGCATCAAGTGTTTCTGGTTCCGCTGGACGAGCATGGTCGCTGGTTTCGCTACCACCATTTGTTTACCGACCTGCTGCGCGCGCGCACTCAGGCCGGACCTCAACAGAATCGCCTGCACCTCAATGCGTGTCGCTGGTTCAGTGATCAGGGGTTGCTGGACGAGGCGGTCGAGCAGGCATTGCGCGCCGGGCATCTGGATGTGGCGGCCAATCTGGTTCAGAACCTTTCCGAAGAGCAGCTGTTGGCCGAACAGAATGTCGGCATGTTATTGCGCTGGAAAATGGATTTGCCCGATAGCTTGCTCATCAGCACGCCGCGCTTGATCGTGCTCTACGCATGGGCGCTAGGGCTGGCCTGTCAGCTCGACGCCGCTGAGGAGCTGGCCAGCCATCTGAGTCGTTTTCTACCTGCCCCTTCGGCCACCGCGCAGCAATCCATGCTTGCTCAATGGCTGGCGCTCAGCGGCATTATCGCTCGTGGTCGAGGTGACAGTGAAAAGACCCAGCGTTACTGCAACGAAGCCTTGCTCAGCCTGCCCCGCAAGCGCTATGGCCAGCGGCTGTTGTGCCTGTCGACGCTGGCCGGCTTGGCGATTACCGAAGGCGATATGTGGCGCGCAAGGGCGTTGAATCGCGATGCTCTCGAATTGGCGCAGCGAGTCGCCAACCCGCTTTTCGAAGCGCTCGCGCATTACGATCGCGCCAGGGTATTGCACGCTCGGGGCGAGGTGTTACGTGCCCTGGACGAGGTGCACCACGGGCTGCAGCGCCTCAAGGGGTTGTCCGCGCAGCGGCTCTACGCCGTGCGCGCCCGCCTGACCTTGTACGAAGGTTATTTGCTGACACTGCGTGGCCAGGACGGTCGCGCGCAGTTACTGGCGGGCCTGGGCGAGGCGCGTGCTTGTCGCGATATCAGTGTGCTGATCGCGCACTGTGCCATCGCCGGGCTGGAAGGGCGTGAAGGGCGCTTTGCCGAGGCGTTCGCCGAACTCGCTGAAGCCGAGCGCTTGATGCATATCTGGGACGTGCCGCCCATCTACTACTTGGCGATGATCACCCTTGCCAAGTGCGAGTTATGGCTGCGTCAGGGGCGCATCGATCTGGCCGAGGCCTGGTTATTGCGTCTGACCCAGACCTACAACAGTGAGCAGCCGGCGCCCTCTCCGGAGTGCGATCCGCAATTGCCTCAACATGTCGAGCTGCATTGCGCCGCGCTTGAACGTATTCAGGGGCGCAGCGGCGATTGTGCGAGACGGCTCGCAACCCTGGAAGACTACGCGCAGAAGATCGATGCGCAATTATTGCTCATGGCGGCGTTAATCCAGCAGATCCGACTGGTACTGGGTACGGCGGACGAGGGGCAGGGGACTGCTTTGTTGCAACGCTGTTTGCGCGCGGCGAGTGGTGGGGCATCGTTGCCATTCAATGAGCTGATCGAACAGCACCCTGACTGGATGCGCAAACAGCTGCTCCAGGCCGAACCTTGCCGCATTCGCGATCTGCTGCTGGAAAAACTCCCGGTCGCAGCCTGCGCGCAACGGGAGAGCTGCGAAACCACACATACCGTCGATACTCTCAGTGTGCGAGAGCTGGGCGTCCTGCAACTGATCGCACAGGGCTGTTCGAACCAGGAAATCAGCGACCAGCTATTTATCTCGCTGCACACCGTTAAAACCCATGCCAGCCATATCAACAGCAAACTGGGGGTCGAGCGTCGTACCCAGGCGGTGGCGCGGGCGCAGGAGTTGGGGTTGTTGGGCTAAGGACACCGCAGAACCTGCAGGAAATTCTATGGCTGCTCGCAAGCTGAATTGCGACGTGGCACCTGCTTTAGCCGGGAAAGCGGTCTCACGGACGATAAATATAGTTTGGATGTACAGGCCTATTCCCGGCTAAAGCCGGTCCCACGTCGAATCGCCATGGATATGCGGTGCACCCTCGGCTTTTAATTCCCCTCCGGCTTGAACCCCAACCAAAGCTCATCAATATCCGTCAGGCCCCAGTCTTCCGGGGACTCGACCCTGATGATGGTGTCGTGCTCCTGCTGGTTTGCCAGGTTGATGACCTTGTGTTCCAGGGGACGCCGCGTACGCGCCGACATGAAGACTTTTACCCGTGGCAGCAACAGCGATTGGCTATTCTGATCAACCACAACCCCTAGACGGCCGCTTTCGAGCCTCACCAGCGTGCCCACAGGATAGATGCCCAGCGTTTTGACGAAGGTCTGGAAGATCCCGTCGTCGAAATGACCTTTCCAGCTGGCCATTTCACGAATTGAACGTGCAGCGCCCCAGCCCTTTTTATAGGGCCGGTCGGAAGTCACCGCATCGTAGACATCGCATATCGCGCCCATGCGGGCGAACAGACCAATTTTTTCGCCCACCAAGCCGTGCGGGTAGCCCGAGCCGTCAAGTTTCTCGTGGTGATGCAGGCAAACATCCAACACCGTGGCGTTGGCTGTATTGCTTTCCTTAAGGATTTTCAGACCCGCTTCAGGGTGATACTTCATGACGGCAAATTCTTCTTCCGTCAGCCGGCCGGGTTTGTTGAGGATCTCAGGCGCGATCATCATTTTGCCGACGTCATGCATCAGCCCGCCAACCCCCGCCTCGCGCACCTTTTCCTCGCTCAAGGACATACGCCGCGCCAATGCGACCATCAGCGCACAGACTGCGACGGAATGCATATACGTGTATTCATCCGAAGTTTTCAAACGCGAGAGACTGATCAGCGCATGAGGATGGCGCAACACCGAATTGGAGATTTCCTCGACCAGCAGCTCAACGTCTGCCACGTTCATGGCTCTGCCCATTTTGGCTTCGGTGAACATGGTCATGACCGCGCTCTTGGCCCGGCCGCAGATCAATTTGGCTCGCAGCAGCTCCTTGGCCATGCTTGATGATGCGGTGCTGCCAAGGTCATCTTCGTCTGGAGCGGGCACAGCGGTACCGTCGGGTCGCAGGCCCAGGCTGGTGTCGATCCAGACTTCATTGATAGTGGACTGTTGAATCTGTCTGAGCAGTTCGGCGTCATTAAGCTCAAGATCAACCTGACTTGCCCACGACGGTTCGCTTAGCGCAGGTCGACAGAACTCATGGATGTGCATGCCCAGCATCAATTCGCAAACCGGGATCTTTTTCAGCATTGCCTGATTCCTGTTTGGCCTTGATGTGCTGCTGCCTTGCGCACCATCGAGTTTGAAGTTAGGGACATGGCAATTCATGACATTCGCTTTGAAGCTGGCAGATAAGCATGAGGGCGGAATGTACACACTCGGATGATGCCTGATTGCCATGTGCCATCATAGGGGGAGATCTAAAAATACAGCCGGGATTTGATGGCGATCAAGCAAGCGCCATATGCATCATCCATCACTCGTTATTTGCTATTTATGAGTGTTGTTTTTTGGCGTCGAACACATGAGTAATGGGAGGCGAGGCACGTGCTTAAAAACGTCCTCAACGGTTAAGCATCAAGCAACTGTTCGTTTTTAATCCCTGCTGTTTGTGTTGTTGGAGTCGTAATGACTGAGCGGTGTCGGTTGCCCATGGCCATCAACCCAATAGCCGGCTTTACTCATCGCCATTTGCGCCTATCGCCCCAGCGGCGCGATCGCTTTCCGGGCGGATCTGGGCTGTTCAGGCCCGGTTAAGGAATTTTTGACGAGTGTCATGCTCTAATTCGCGCACAAGTCTGTAAGGCTTGATGTTCATAGAATCAGGAGCATCTCCATGTTTACCTCACGTCGTTTGATTATTGCCGCTACTGCTCTGGCCATGCTTTCCGGGTGTGCGTCGCAGAATCCATATGACAACCAGGGTCAGGCGCAAAGCTCTGGTGGTGTCAGCAAAACTGCTAAATATGGTGGGCTGGGTGCTCTGGCCGGTGCCTTGGCCGGTGCGGCCATCGACCATAACAACCGTGGCAAAGGGGCCTTGATTGGTGCTGCTGTCGTGGGCGCAGCCTCGGCCGGTTACGGTTATTACGCTGACAAGCAGGAAGCCGCGTTGCGGGCCAGCATGGCCAATACCGGGGTTGAAGTTCAGCGCCAAGGCGATCAGATCAAGCTGATCATGCCGGGCAACATCACTTTTGCCACCGACTCTTCGGCCATCGCCAGCAGCTTCTATTCGCCACTGAACAACCTGGCGGGCTCGCTGAAGCAGTTCAACCAGAACAACATCGAAATCATTGGCTACACCGACAGCACCGGCTCGCGTCAGCACAACATGGACCTGTCCTTGCAGCGTGCGCAGAGTGTCAGCACTTACCTGACTTCTCAGGGCGTGGATTCTTCACACCTGTCGGTACGCGGTGCAGGCCCCGATCAGCCGATCGCAAGCAACGCCGACGCAAACGGCCGCGCCCAGAATCGTCGGGTAGAGGTCAACCTCAAGCCGATTCCGGGGCAGCAATACGAGCAGTATCAGCAGTAAAACCTGTAGGAGCTGCCGAAGGCTATGCATCTTAAACGGCGCCATTCGCAGCTTTGGCAGCTCTCATCAAACATAAAAATAACTATTTGAAATGCAATGCTGTTTTTGTAGGAGCGCGCTTGCCCGCGATAGCCTCATGTCAGGCAACACGGTTTTCGATGATGTACTGCCTCTTCGGATGCGGCCCAGACGAAGCGCGCTCAGAACCGTGAAGTGCACCCTGAATCTGTAGGAGTGAGCTTGCTCGCGATCGGCTGCGAAGCAGTCGTGAAAATATCGAATTCACCACCGCAGGAAAGTCGTTCCGACTTTATCGCGAGCAAGGTGGAGCGCCACCCCGGTCACTCCTACAGTCCAGCCTTGTGCCAGGCATGCCAAGTCACTGCCTAGTCATTAGTCGTTGCCCTATAGAAACTGCCCGAAGGCTGCGAACGTGGCGTGTGAGGCAAACCGCATTCGTCGACGTCGTAACCTTCGACTGTTGCTACAGCGTCCCGTGTTTGCTGCGCGACAGCGGCGTCCGGATGACGGGCGCGCCCCAGCATTAACGCGTTTTGCCGGGATACTCGGCATGCAACCGATCCAGCAAAAGGTCCTTCTCTTCCCACAGATGGTTGATCCACTGCTGAAACTCCAGGCGGTACTCGCCGTCCTGGTCGTAGTTCTTGCCGATGAAATGCTGCGGAATTTTGATTTCTTCAAAATGCGCAACCACCTCCTTGACGTTCCCGCACAGCAGATCCCAATAACCCGGACGCCCGTCGGGATAGTGAATCGTCACATTGATGATCGACTCCAGCTGCTCACCCATTGCATCCAGCACAAAAGCGATCCCGCCAGCCTTTGGTTTTAGCAGATGGCGAAAGGGTGAGTTTTGCTGGGCATGCTTGCCCTCGGTAAAGCGTGTGCCTTCGGCGAAATTGAAGATTCCTACCGGGTTATGGCGAAATTTCGCGCACGTACGGCGAGTGGTTTCCAAGTCTTTGCCTTTCTTTTCCGGATGCTTGGCCAGGTACGCCTTGGAATAGCGCTTCATGAACGGAAAGCCCAGCGCCCACCACGCCAGACCAATCACCGGCACCCAGATCAACTCCTGCTTGAGGAAGAACTTGAGAGGGCGGATCCGGCGGTTCAGCACGTACTGCAACACCATGATGTCGACCCAGCTCTGATGGTTGCTGGTCACCAGATAGGAGTGTTCATAGTCCAGGCCTTCCAGCCCTCTCATGTGCCAGCGGGTATGGCCCAGCAGATTCATCCAGCGGCTGTTGTTGGCGACCCAGGCTTCGTGGATATGGCTCATCAGCCAGTCGGTCAGCCGTTGCGCCGCCGTGAAGGGCAGGCAGAGTTTGAAGAGGGCGACGATGAACAGCGGCGTACAACAAACGACCGTATTGAGCGCCAACAGCAGCGAGGCAATAACGCCGCGCAATGGGGCAGGCAGGAAATCCATGGTGGATCAAACTCCAGAAAATGTTCGGCCGCTGTCGTCAGAGAAGCGACAGCGGCGAAGTGTACCGAGGTTGTGTGTCAGTGAAGGGTGTCGGCCTGGATCGCCGTCAGTGCGATGGTGTAGACGATGTCATCGACCTGAGCGCCACGTGGCAGATCATTGACCGGCTTGCGCAGTCCTTGCAGCATCGGGCCGAGGCTGACGCAATCGGCGCTGCGCTGTACGGCTTTATAGGTGGTGTTGCCGGTGTTCAGGTCCGGGAACACAAACACATTGGCACGCCCGGCCACTGAGCTGTCGGGCGCCAGTTGCCGCGCCACGTTTTCATTGGCCGCGGCGTCGTACTGCAACGGCCCGTCAATCAGCAGGTCGCGTTTGGCTTCCTGGGCCAGTTGCGTGGCTTCCCGGACTTTTTCCACTTCTTCACCGCTGGCCGAGTTGCCGCTGGAATAGCTGATCATCGCGACCCGCGGAGCAATGCCGAAGGCCACCGCAGAGTCAGCGCTTTGCAGCGCAATCTCGGCCAGTTCGCTGGCGCTCGGGTGTGGGTTCATGATGCAGTCGCCGTAGACCAGCACCTGCTCCGGAAACAGCATGAAGAACACCGAAGACACCAGCGTGCAGCCCGGTGCGGTCTTGATCAGTTGCAGGGCAGGGCGAATGGTATTGGCTGTGGAGTGGATGACCCCGGAAACCAGTCCGTCCACTTCATCCAGTGCCAGCATCATGGTGCCAATCACCACCGTGTCTTCCAGTTGCTGCTCGGCCATGGGCGCATTGAGGCTTTTGCTTTTGCGCAACTCGACCATGGGAACGATATAGCGCTCGCGAATCACGTCCGGATCAAGGATCTCCAGCCCCGGCGGCAGCTCGATCCCCTGAGCTTTGGCGACCGCATGCACTTCTTCGGGCTTGGCCAGCAACACACAACGAGCGATGCCCCGCGCCTGGCAAATCGCAGCAGCCTGAATGGTCAGAGGCTCGCTGCCTTCGGGCAGAACAATCCGTTTGTTGGCCGACTGTGCGCGCTGGATCAGTTGATAGCGGAACACCGCTGGCGACAGGCGCAATTCCCGTGGCGTGCCGCAACGCTGATGCAGCCAGGCAGCGTCCAGATGGCTGGCGACGAAATCGGTAATGATCTCGGCCCGCTCCCGGTCATCAATGGGGATTTCTTTGTTCAATTGGTTGAGTTGCGTGGCGGTCTCATAGGAGCCTGTGCTCACCGACAGCACCGGTAAACCGGCTTGCAGTGCGCCGCGACACAGTTCCAGAATCCGCGGGTCAGGCACCGTGTCACTGGTTAGCAACAGGCCAGCCAACGGTACGCCATTCATCGCGGCGAGGCTGACGGCGAGAATGATGTCGTCGCGATCCCCCGGGGTTACCACCAGTACGCCCGGTTTGAGCAGCTGCACGGTGTTGAGCACGGTGCGCGCACAAATGATGATCTTCGACATGCGGCGCTGTTCGTAGTCGCCGGCGTTGATCACATGTGCACCCAGCAACTCGGCTACATCCCGGGTGCGCGGAGCGTTGAGTTCAGCCTGATAAGGAATGCAGCCCAACAGGCGGAAGTCGCCATTGCGCAGCAACGGCGAATGTTCTTTGAGGCGCGTGGCGAAGGCTTCCATGCTTTCTTCAGTGCGAACTTTGTTCAGGATCACGCCCAGCACTTTCGGATCCTTGGGTCCGCCGAATAACTGTGCCTGCAGTTCGACTCGGCCGGACAGTTCGGTCAGCGCTTCGTTTTCGGGTGCGGAAACCAGGATCACATCCGCATCCAGGCTTTTGGCCAGATGCAGATTCACCCGCGCCGCGTAGCTGGCGTTGCGGGTCGGTACCATGCCCTCGACCACCAGCACGTCCTTGCCGATGGCTGCCTGTTGATAAAGGTTGATGATTTCTTCGAGCAGCTCATCAAGCTGCCCGTCGCCGAGCATCCGTTCAACATGGGACAACGCAAGCGGCCGTGGCGGATTGAGACCATGGGTGCGAGCGACCAGCTCCGTAGAGCGTTCCGGCCCAAGATCGCCCGGGTGCGGCTGGGCGATGGGCTTGAAGAAGCCGACTTTCAGGCCGGCCCGCTCAAGGGTGCGCACCAGGCCAAGGCTTATGGACGTCAGGCCCACACCAAAGTCGGTGGGCGCAATAAAGAAAGTCTGCATTCAGAGTTCTCGCATAAGCGTAAGCAGTACAAGGGTCGTGGCGCCAATGATCAGCCTCGACCGGGAATCAGGGCGCTGTCGAATCGCAGCGTCTCAACGGGGCCTAAGGTTATCGTTATCCGAGGCCTGCGCACACCAGCCACAGTGAAAGCTTTCACCTATTTTCTTCTGGCGCTGCGCTGGATCGAGAACCCAGGCGCGGGATTGCCACGGCGGCTGGTGGCGCACGTGCTGAGTGTGCCCGCACGACAACACCACGACCCAATGACCGTCCTCGTCCTGCCGGAAATCAACCACCGTCGGGTTTTGCAAATTGGGCCGTCTGTCAGAGTTGCGTTCGCTTTCGGGCGATTGCTTGGTTAAACTTGCTCGTTCTTCAATCTTAAGCAAAGGTCTTGCCCTCATGCCGATCGCCGCCAACAAGGCTGTCTCCATCGACTATACCCTTACCAACGACGCTGGTGAGGTCATCGACAGCTCCGCCGGAGGCGCGCCGCTGGTTTACCTGCAAGGCGCAGGCAACATCATCCCGGGTCTGGAAAAAGCGCTGGACGGCAAGAACGTCGGCGACGAACTGAAAGTTGCCATCGAGCCCGAAGATGCTTACGGCGAATACTCTGCCGAACTGGTCAGCACTCTGAGCCGCAGCATGTTCGAAGGTGTCGACGAACTTGAAGTCGGCATGCAGTTCCACGCTTCCGGCCCTGACGGCAGCATGCAGATCGTGACCATTCGCGACCTGGATGGTGACGATGTGACCGTTGACGGCAATCACCCTCTGGCTGGTCAGCGCCTGAACTTCGAAGTGAAGATCGTTGATATCCGTGACGCGAGTGAAGAAGAAATCGCTCATGGTCACGTCCATGGCGAAGGTGGTCACCACCATTAATCTGAGCTGCTAAGCTCAGGTAGCTGAAAAGGCGCCCAGGCCGGTTCCGCGTAGACGACATGTTAGCGCGGCCTGGCAAGGCGCCTTTTTAGTACGCCGCTGGTACGTATTGCAGTCAAGGGGGAATTGGTCATGAGTGCTTTTCACGACATGAAACTCAAAGCTCTGGATGGACAGGAGCTGCCGCTGGCGCCGTTCAAGGGGCAAGTGGTTCTCGTCGTTAACGTGGCTTCGAAATGTGGGCTGACGCCTCAATACGCCGCGCTCGAAACCCTCTATCAGACGTATAAAAGCAAAGGCTTCAACGTTCTCGGTCTGCCTTGCAATCAGTTTGCCGGACAGGAACCTGGTACTCAGGAAGAGATCCAGGCGTTTTGCAGCCTCAACTACGGCGTGACCTTCGCGTTGGGCGAAAAGCTTGAAGTGAACGGCCCGCAGCGCCATTCACTGTATCGCCTGCTGGCCGGCGAAGGCGCGGAGTTCCCGGGCGACATCACCTGGAATTTCGAAAAATTCCTGGTCGGCAAAAACGGCGGCGTCATCGCCCGTTTCTCCCCGCGCACTGCACCGGATGATCCGGCGGTGATTCAGGCGATTGAAAAAGCGTTGGCTTGAGTTGTGAATTGCGCAACCGACTCTGTGGGAGCGAATTCATTCGCGAATCTATCTTTCAGACGCTGACTATGCAGTGAGTGTTCTGGCCTCTTCGCGAATGAATTCGCTCCCACAGAGGTTGATCTCATTTATTTCCCAATCCACTTCTAAACCCCAATCACTCAAATCAATAGTGCTGTCACCTCTGTGATGCTGCGCTCTATCCTTGGCCATTGAAAAATCATCAAGGACGCTCACATGCCGGTCAAAGCCCTGTTCAAACCCTTTCGTCTCGGCAACCTCGAATTGTCATCACGGGTAGTGATGGCACCCATGACCCGCTCCTTCTCGCCCGGCCATGTACCCAATTCAAAGGTGATCGAGTATTACCGTCGACGAGCTGCTGCTGGCGTCGGGCTGATCATCACTGAAGGCACGACGGTCAATCACAAGGCCTCCAACGGGTACCCCAACGTTCCACAGTTCTTTGGCGAAGCGCCCTTGGCTGGCTGGAAAAAAGTCGTCGACGCAGTGCACGCCGAGGGCGGCAAGATCGTTCCTCAGCTGTGGCACGTCGGTGCGGTGCGTCGCTTGGGCACGGAGCCCGATGGCAGCGTCCCGGCGTATGGCCCCAGCGAGAAACTCAAGGATGGCCAGGTGGTTGTCCACGGCATGACCCACTCAGACATTGCCGAGGTCATCGCGGCTTTTGCTCAGGCCGCTAAAGATGCGCAGACCATCGGCATGGATGGCGTGGAAATCCACGGCGCCCACGGTTACCTGGTGGATCAGTTCTTCTGGGAGGGCAGTAACCAGCGTACTGATGAATATGGCGGTGACCTGGCTGCCCGATCGCGTTTCGCCATCGAGTTGATCCAGGCGGTACGTGCAGCCGTTGGACCGGACTATCCCATCATCTTTCGTTTCTCACAGTGGAAGCAGCAGGATTACAGCGCTCGACTGGTTGAAACGCCGGAGGCGCTGGAAGCCTTTCTCAAGCCGCTGTCCGACGCGGGGGTGGATATTTTCCACTGCTCCACACGACGTTTCTGGGAGCCCGAATTCGAAGGCTCCGAGCTGAATCTGGCAGGCTGGACACGCAAGTTGACCGGCAAGCCAACCATCACCGTGGGCAGCGTCGGACTGGATGGTGAATTTCTGCAGTTCATGGTCAATACCGACAAAGTCGCTCAACCCGCCAGCCTGGAAAATCTATTGCAGCGTCTGGGCAACGACGAGTTCGACCTGGTTGCGGTGGGCCGTGCGTTGCTGGTGGATCCGGACTGGGCGTTGAAAGTGCGTGAAGGCCGTGAGCAGGACATCCTGCCTTTCAGCCGCGACGCCCTGACCACATTGATCTGATGTGGATTGAGCTCAGCTCAGCGCGGGACTTGCCCTAGAGCCAGCAATTGCGGCACCGGGCAAACGCTGAGCAGCTGTCGTTCGAACAGATCGATAATCGCTGCCCAGCCTTGGCGGCTTGCGTGCTGCCGGGCGTTGAGGCGCACTCTGCGTAAGGTTTCGCTGTCTTCGAGCAGCCAGCAGGCGGCATCGATAAACGCTTCTTCATCTCCCGGCATGGCCAACGCTCCGTTGTGGCCATGGCGTATATGTTGCGCCGCAGCCGCTTCATCGTAGGCCACAACGCCAAGCCCGGACGCCAGCGCTTCGAGTACCACGTTGCCGAAGGTTTCGGTCAGGCTCGGGAATAGAAACATGTCCCCAGATGCGTAGTGCGCGGCCAATGTCTCACCCCGCTGAGTCCCGCAGAAAATTGCCTCCGGCATCTGCTGTTCAAGGCTGGCGCGTTGCGGACCGTCGCCGACCATAATCAGCTTCAACGTCCGTTGCGGGTATCGGCTTTTCAGCGCCTCGAAGCCCGTCTTGAGCAACCCCAGATTCTTTTCTGGCGCAAGCCGCCCCACGTGCAATACCGCTACGTCGTCCGCTGCCAATCCCCAGCTGTCGCGCAATGACTGGCTGCGTTTCGACGGATGAAACAGCTGGCTGTCCACACCGTGGGACAACAACTCGATCCGCTCGAAACCCCGTCGCTCCAACTCCATCTTCTGGCTCACGCTGGGCGCCAGGGTGATATGCGAGCGATTGTGAAACCAGCGCAGGTAATGGGTCAGGATGCGGCTGATCATGCCAATCCCGTATTGCCGAGCGTACTGCGCGAAGTTGGTATGAAAGCCACTGACCACTGCAATCCCCAGACGCCGCGCGGCACGCAGGGCAGACAACCCAAGTGGGCCTTCAGTGGCGATATACAGCACGTCCGGGCGCTGGCGCTGCCAACGGCGCAGCAATTTACGCATCGACGACTGCCCCCACTGCAACCCTGGATAGCCCGGAATCGGCCAGCCGCGACACAGCATCAGGTCATCCGCCGGAGGGCCGGTATCTTCCGCCTGACGAGGCCGAACCAACTCGACCCGATGCCCACGCAAACGCAACCCGTCACAAAGCCGCCCCAGGGTCGTGGCGATGCCATTGATTTCGGGAGAGAAGGTTTCGGTGATGAGGGTGACATGAAGAGATTTGCTCATGACAGCCAGTCTCGGCTGCGATGGTTGCGGTTATGTGGCGGTCGGGTGATGGATTTGTGACGGTCTGCAGGAATAACCAACGCCGCCGCTAACAGTGAATAGCAAGTGCAATGGGTTGCGTAGGTAATTAATTAAGGCGCAGGGGTGTTTTATTTAGTGCCAAAAGCTAGTGTGGTGCGCCAATAAATAAATCCAGTTAGATATATAAGATTAGTGCGGTTGCCGGTTTCTTCCTGAGTAACGTTGGATGTGTCGAGAGGCAAAGCTCATAAGTAGAGCTGCTCCGATACCTTGAGCCTGCACGATTCGAAGTTACGGATCAGCAGGTTTGTATCCAAATTTCAGGAAGAAAAAATGAAAAACTATAAAAAGTTGAAAGGTATCATTACGTCTGCACTCTTTGCTTCTATTGCAGTTTTTTGCTCACAGCAGGCAATGGCAGGGAGTTACTCGTCCTCTGTCAACTTGCCGGTGCTGCATTCCAAGGGGTATGTCTATACCGCACGGGTTCCAGTTTCAGCTAGTGTGAGGGCGGGGCAAATTATCCAAAACGTGAGCTGGAATTGGAATGTCCAGGGATGGCCCCGAGGATTGCAGGTGCAACTTTGCCAAGCCGCCCACAGGTGTATCGATGTGTCTCGAAATCGAGTTGGGTCTACGCCGGCGTTCAAAGGCCTTCTCGCGAAGCAGCCGTTTTATTATGAGCTGAAGCTGTCTCCTTCTGGTCCAGCCCCTATTGCGGGGCAGGTCGGTCGCATCACTGTCGATTGGTGATTAATCAGGTTCGCACCTGCACATTGTGCGGGTGCGAACCTTTGTTTACCAAGCGCACATGTCAAGAAATCGAGGGGGCAGCGAGTCGTTGAAATTCAGGATTTTTTCGACGATTTCCACGGGGGGAGTGCCCTTGTCCATCTCTGCTTTATAAAGTTCTGTCCGCTCGCGCTGCATGGCGAGCATAGTATTTTGGAAGTAAGCCTTTGATTCCTCGGTGATCAGTTCGCCGGTTGCATAGCGTTGAGGGACCACTGTCAGTGATGTCACGAGCGGCATTGTCAGTGAGTTGAAGGCATACGTATGTGCAAGGTTGTAGGCTTCCTCAGGAGAGGACCTTGCGTCTCTCATGATGCTCTCCCTGATCTCCAGATTTGGTATCCGACCCGGTAGCTGTCGCTGAGGCTCATAACACGGTGTTACCTGAGTCAGGACCGTTGAGAACGATGGCGTGCCATCTGGTGTACTGATCACATTTTTCACGGGTTCTGGCAACCCGGCCATTGAGGGTTGGGCCTTGTTATCGTTGTTAACCTGCATGGAATACTCCCGTGGCTTATCGGTTGCTTGAAGAAACAAAAGGCAATACCCGCGAATTACCCACTCTCTCCATTGCCGCCGCTTGGGGTTTGTGAGTTTCGCCCACAGGGTTGAGGCTTTTCAGTTCCAGAGGTGAACGCGGCGGGGGGGGCCGTGTCAGCGTTGCAGGGGCTGATTTGGGTTGTTCGGTGGGCTTGGATTTTGTGACCAGTTTGAATATCTCGGCGAACTGCGCCGCCTGAGCGTTGGCTGCTTTCTCTGTTTTTAATGGTTGTTTTTTTGCGGCAATAGTGTTGTTGATTTCCATTGTTGTGGTTCTCCTGTTTTTTTTGCTGTATCAGCAACAACAGTGCCAGTTTCAATGTTTTTGAATGCGGTGCTTGAAGCGTCAATGGTTATAGGGTGAAGAAGGTTGTCTCAAATATACTCCTACAGACAAGTCCTACATATCTGCTTTGTTAGTGTCGGCAAGCTTGTGCCGATACAGGCAGAAGTTTGCCGTTGGCAATTGGGTGGGGTTTTAAGGGTGATGTAAGAACAATATTTAGAGTGTGTAGGATGTTTCCTATTATTTTATTTGGGCTTCAGTGTGGCACGATTTATTTAAACTGGTTCAAGTAATAAAAAGGCCCCATCTGGGGCCTCTGAGTATTTACACCTTATTCGTCAACAACGCCTCTTCACCCCGTTCCCTTACCCAGAACAACGTCGCCCCGGCTACGGCCGCGGGCATCATCAGGATATTGACCACCGGGATCAGCAGCACAGCATAAACAATCCCGCCGAAGCTCAGGCTCTGCCAGCGCTTGGAACGCAGCCAGGCGAGCATTTCGTTCCAGCCCAGTTTGTGGTTGTCCGCCGGGTAGTCGATGTACTGGATAGCCATCATCCAGACGCCGAACAACAGCCATAGCGGTGCGGCGATCAGATTGACGACCGGAATGAAGGACAGGATGAACAGACCAATGGCGCGCGGCAGGAAGTAACCCAGTTTGCGCATTTCCCGGCCAAAGGTGCGGGGCACCATGGCCACCAGTTCGCCCCAGCTGAAGGCCGGGAAGTCATCGGTGCCGCGCACCACCACTTCGACCTTTTCTGCCAGGAAACCGTTGAAAGGCGCCGCGATAATGTTGGCGATCATGGTGAAGGTGAAGAACACCATGAACACCACCAGCGCTACGAATAGCGGCCACAGGATATAGCTGAGGAAGCTGAGCCACTGCGGCAGCTCTGGCATAAAGGTATCGACCCACATGCCGAACTGATGCATGGCCAGATAGATCAAGCCGGCGAACAGCACCAGGTTGATCGTCAGCGGCAGCAAAACGAAAAGACGCAAGCCTGGACTGAGGACCAGTTTCAGGCCTTCGCGCAGGTATTGCGGGCCCGAGAGCGCGGGAGCAGGCATGGCAGCCTCCAGATAAGAGAATTGCGCGACCTTACCGGCTTTGGTGGGAGGGTGAAAGGGTGTTGGAGGAAGCTCTATAAGCCTGTAGGAGCGCACGAGCTACGCGAGGCCGCGATGGCGGGCATTCTGACACACCGCCATCGCTGGCCTCGTAACCTCGGTGAGCTCCTACACGTTCGGCGTTTTTCACATATCCCGGGTTCTCTAGGTGTATCTGTTGGACATTCGCGGTAACAAACCGATGAGCGTAAAGTCTGCCCACGTCGTCGGCCGTATTGTCGGATCAGGTGCATAGAGGTTGCCTATGAGCTGGATTGTGAATCGATATTTCCTTAATCTCTGCACCCCCGATAGGCTTGGCTTCACTTTCTGAGCCGATCTCTTTACATTTTTTCTTCTAGGAGACTTCATGAGCGTACTGGTAAATAAACAGGCACCGGATTTCGATGCAGCAGCAGTACTGGGCGACGGTTCTATCGTCGACAGCTTCAAACTGTCCTCGCTGCGTGGCAAATACGTTGTGCTGTTTTTCTGGCCGCTGGATTTCACCTTCGTTTGCCCTTCGGAAATCATCGCCCACAATAACCGCATCGCCAAATTCCGCGAGCTGGGTGTTGAGGTGGTGGGCGTTTCCATCGATTCGCAGTTCACGCACTACGCATGGCGCAGCACCCCGGTGGAGAAGGGCGGTATTGGTGAAGTCGAATTCACCATGGTCGCCGACGTGAAACACGAAATCACCCGTGCCTACGGTATCGAGCACGATGCTGGCGTTGCCCTGCGTGCTTCGTTCCTGATCGACCGCGACGGTGTGGTTCAGCACCAGGTGGTTAACAACCTGCCGCTGGGTCGCGATGTAGACGACATGGTGCGTCTGGTTGAAGCGCTGCAGTTCACCGAAGAAAACGGTGAAGTTTGCCCGGCAGGCTGGCGTCCGGGTCAGAAGGGTATGAAAGCTGACGCTCGTGGCGTCGCTGACTACCTAGCTGAAAACGCTACTAGCCTGTAAGACGTTGCTGCGGTTGCGGCCGCAGCTTCCAAATTTCAGGATTACCGTGCTACAGGCCTTCCCCAAGTGCTTTCGGTGGTCCTTTTTTATTCCAGCCGTCACGACCACGGCGATAAAGGCCGGTCGATAGGAGTGTGTCATGTCCGATGTACGTCATTCCCGAGTGATTATTCTCGGCTCCGGCCCTGCCGGTTACAGCGCTGCCGTGTATGCCGCGCGTGCCAACCTCAAGCCTTTGCTGATCACCGGCATGCAGGCTGGCGGTCAGTTGACCACCACCACCGAGGTCGATAACTGGCCCGGCGACGTGCATGGTCTGACCGGTCCGGCACTGATGGATCGCATGCGTGAACACGCCGAGCGTTTCGAAACCGAAATCGTCTTCGACCACATCAATGCCGTCGACCTGGCGGGCAAGCCGTTCAGCCTCAAGGGCGATAGCGGGACCTATACCTGCGACGCTCTGATCATCGCCACCGGCGCCAGTGCCCGCTACTTGGGCCTGCCGTCGGAAGAAGCGTTCATGGGCAAAGGTGTTTCTGCCTGCGCCACGTGCGATGGTTTCTTCTATCGCAACAAGCCGGTCGCTGTCGTGGGTGGTGGTAACACAGCCGTTGAAGAGGCACTGTACCTGGCCAACATCGCCAGCAAGGTGACTCTGGTCCACCGCCGTGAGACCTTCCGCGCCGAGAAGATCCTGATCGACAAGCTCCATGCACGGGTTGCTGAAGGCAAGATCGAACTCAAGCTCAACGCCACGCTGGATGAAGTCCTGGGTGACAATATGGGCGTGACCGGTGCTCGCCTGAAGAACAACGACGGCAGCAGCTCCGAGCTGAAAGTTGATGGTGTATTCATCGCCATCGGCCACACGCCGAACACTTCGCTGTTCGAAGGCCAACTGGCGTTGAAAGACGGCTACATGGTTGTGCAGGGCGGCCGTGAAGGCAACGCCACGGCTACCAGCGTTGAAGGCGTGTTTGCAGCGGGCGACGTGGCTGACCACGTCTATCGTCAGGCAATTACCTCAGCGGGCGCGGGCTGCATGGCCGCATTGGATGCCGAGCGGTATCTGGATGGGCTGGCTGACGTTTCGTTCTGATAGCGATTGTTCAGCAGCAATAAAAAAAACCGGCCCAGGCCGGTTTTTTTTGGACTACAGGTTGTAGGAGCGCGCTTGCCCGCGATTGCAAACGACGCGGTGCGACAGACACGTCGCCATCGCTGGCCTCGTAACCTCGGTGAACTCCTACAGGTCCAGCAGTGAGGCTCAAGCCTTACGCGTAAGCGGCTCGCCCGCAAACTTCACGCCCGCCAACCCGTTGGCGATCAGCGCACGAATATTGCTGTGGTCGCTGCCCTCAGGCGTGGCTTTTACCGAGCGGTAGTGTTCACCGAATGCCAGCAGGGTTTCTTCATCACTCAGGCCTTCGAGCAGTGCCAGGCCCAGGGTCTTGCACGAGCCCTCGTTTTGGCCAGCGGCACTATCCACACCGCCATTGCTGAAGGCTTGAGGTTGGTAGTCATAACGTGCCGCGATGAATGCCAGGGTGTCGGCGAAGAGATGTTCGCCGCTGTTGAGGCTGGCACGCAGGGTGTTCAAATCAGTCATGCTTGGGTTCCTTGACGAACGCCGCTTGTTGTTCGGCGCTGGCTTCTTTCTGGTACTGGGCTTTCCACTCGCTGTACGGCATGCCGTACACCACTTCGCGGGCTTCATCGAGGCTGACGTCGATGTGCTTCTCGTCGGCCGCTGCCTTGTACCACTTGGACAGACAGTTGCGGCAGAAGCCGGAGAGGTTCATCAAGTCGATATTCTGCACATCCTTGCGGCTGTCCAGATGCGCCACCAGCCTGCGGAAGGCGGCGGCTTCGAGTTCGAGGCGTTGTTGGTCAGTCATGATGGTCCTGCGACGTTGAATGGGGATCGAAGGCCTTCATCATAACGGGCCCGGATCGCACTGGGTGAGCAATGGCACTGCGTTGCGCTCGGCGGTGCGGATAAATGACTGAGTCATCATCGCGATGTCCTGAATAATGAACAGTTTCTTCTCGGGGTTGCTCAGCAGTTCTGTTGACAGGTTAGAGCTGTCCTGAATCGCGGGCCAGGTACACCAGATCGATAACACCTGTTCGCCGGTATCCAGTGACGTCGCTTCTTCGAAATTGACCTTGTAACCCACCGACTCCGCACCGCTGAAGGTGTAGTGGAAAATATCCTTTACCGGCGGCGTATGGGTGATATTGGGAATGAAGTAGGCAATGATGATTCGATCAACATTAAAACCCACCCACATCTTCATCTCGGTGCTGGGTGTGCTCAGGGTGTAGTTGGCGCCGAAAATATTGTTGATTTCCGAGACCGTCACTTTCGCCTTGTTGCCGGCGGAGTCTTCAACTCTGCCGAGCATTTTTGGCAATTGAATCCTTAACAGCGACTCGGTCTTGTTGATGAGAAACTGCAGGTTGGCTTCGCGCTCGCCAAAGATCAGTACCAGCGAAATCACCAGTGCGGTTGCGGCCAATTGGGCGATCGACAGCGACAGCAGAATCCAGTCGCTGTGATCTGGCACACCGACAAACGACAGCGAAATATAGATAGAAGCGATAAGGCAGACGGCGAGCGCGGATATGACGCTGATCTTGATCCACCGGGGCAGGTAAATCACTTTTTTCGAATCGATCATTTAAACTCCTTTTTTTAAATGTCGGCCGCCATTAACGACCACGCTGCTGCCCGTGCTGTATTGCGTATTGAGCAGATAGAACACGGCGTCGATCAAGGGCTGCGAGCCGGGTTCAAACTCCAGCAGAGCCTTTTTCAAAGTCTGTTTCCGATAGGCCTCATCGCTGTTTTCCTTGAGGATCAGCAGGCCTGGCAGGATTGCGTTCACCCGGGTATCGGGGGCGAGCTTTTCTGCGAAGGAGAGAACCATATTTTGCAGCGCCGCCTTGGTTGCGGCGTAGGCGATATGGCTCTTGCTGCCACGGGAAGAGGTTTCATCGCAGATATGGATGATGTCCGACTTGGCACTTTCGGCCAGCAGCGGTGCAAGTTCGTGATTGAGGTGGTAGGGCGCTTCAACGTGCAGCTTGAACATTGTATTCAGGTTGTCGATGCCGTCATCCAGCCACAGCGAGGCGTTGTGAATCACGGCCCGCAGGCCTGAATAGTTGGACTGCAGCCAGGCCACCAGAGCCATGCGCTCTTCGGCGACCTGCAGGTCCACCGCAAACGACACGATATTGGGATGCGCTGAGGCGGGCGCAATAGTGCGGCTGGCGTTGACGACGATGTGGCCTGCCTCGGCCAGCGCGATTGCCAACTCAAGACCCACTCGCTGACTGGCCCCGGTGATCAGAATCGGATTATTCATTTAGCGACTATTCAGCATGCGTTCGGGGGATGTCCTTACGAGAACGCATAGCATACCGAAGTTTGTTGCGACGGGGGCATTGAGCTCCAGAGCGTTCCGATCAGGCAAAAATAATCATCTGCATATACAGAACTTGTTGGAGCGAGGCTTGCCCGCGAATCGGGAGCTGCGGTCTAGCAGGCACACCGTGTCATCTTTCTTCGCGGGCAAGCCTCGCTCCAACGGAATCCTGTGCGATGAGTCCTGAATCAGTTACTGCGCACCGACTCGGCACTTGCCTGTCGCGGCGTCGGCGCGGGGTTCATCCAGGACGCCAATAAGTGCGTCGACAGCGGAATGAACCAGAACACCATCAGCGGGGTGAGAATCAGTGTGCTGATCATGATCCTAGGCGCCAACGGCAGGTCGTTGAGCAGCGGACCAAGCACAAAGTTGAAGATCAAGGACACCGGAAAGAACGCCAGCCAAACCGCGACCGCCTGTTTCCAGCGCGGTGGACGCTGGCCAGCGGCGCCGAACCAGCCGTCAATTCCACTGACACGATGCTGGGAAGGTTGTGCGAACAAACCACTGCCGCGCACCAACCAGGAGCTTCGGGAGGCAGAATGCTCCCATGCGTGCATGGTTTCGGCATTGGCGAAACGGAAGATGATCTGGAATTCGTCGTCACCCGGCGGCGGGGCAAGTACACCCGAACCCAGATAACCGGGGAAATCAGTGGCCAGTTGCTCGCCTTCATGCAGCCAGGCGATCAGTTCCTGATAGCGGCCATCGGCTACGCGGCGCGCAACCAGCAGGGTAACGGGGGTGGTAGACATTGTGTATCTCCGATAAACGAGTGAGGTTCCCGGGTAGGGAATTCACATGGCGCGGCACCGGGGTGATGGGCTGCGTCAGGTTCGCTATTAAGCAAGCAAGGATTATTCCTGAATTCCGTAAATAAGCCATAGGGTCGGGCATATTCTCTTGCGGATGATGAATTGACGTCGTCCTTCTGGCGAAATGAGCCGTAGGCAAGCGTAGAATAGGACGCTTGTTTCCAAGCGATCCTTGTCATGACCGAGACCACCACTGACCACTCGTCCGCTAATGTCCGGCAGGTGGGCCTTGAGCAGGAAGAGCTATTCCCTATCCGCGAGGTTTCCCGCATTACCGGCATCAATCCGGTGACCCTGCGTGCCTGGGAGCGCCGTTACGGCCTGATTCAGCCCACCCGGACGGAAAGCGGCCACCGGCTTTACTCCCAAAGCGACATCGAAGAGGTGCGCAGCATTCTGGGCTGGATCGAGCGGGGCGTCGCGGTCAGCAAGGTTGGCAAGATTCTGGCCCGCACCAGCACCGTTCGGCCGCAACCTGCGGCGTTGGAAAGTGATGTGCAATCCAGCGACTGGGCTGACTGGCACGATCAGATCCGCAAGGCGATTGGCGGTTTTGATGAGCGTCGTCTGGAGCAGCTCTATGGCCAGATTTTTGCCAGCTACCCCATACCAGTAGTGTTCCAGGACATCTTCATGCCCGTGTGGCGCGAATTGCTGTTGCACCGTGAACGGTTTGGTCAGGCCAGCGAGTGGCTGTTTCTCGACAGTTTCTTGCGCGCGCGGACCCTCCAGCGTCTGCAAATGGCCAGCGCCTTTGCGCAGCATAAGGTGATCCTGGCGGCCATCCCGGGCCAGTGTCGAGAGTTGGAGCTGTGGGTTACAGGGCTATTGATCAGCAGCAGCGAAGTGGACATTCAGGTGCTGGCCTTGGGGCAGCCGCTAGAAGAACTGAGCCTGGTGTGTGGCAAAGTCAGCCCTTTGGCCGTAGTGCTTTACAGCAATCTTCCGCCAGCGATTGATCTACCACAGCGGCTTAAACGTCTTGCGTTGACACTGGATTGTCCCGTGTTAATGGCTGGAGAAGGTTCCGATCTGGCGCGCGAGAGCCTTGAAGGTTCACCGGTTGCCTGCTTGGGCAGCGACGGGCGATCAATGCAGCGTGGCTTGCAGCAGTATTTGAATGGTCGGCTCGATACCTGACAGGCTTCAGCGATGCATCGTCGGAAAGATTTTCCGATGCTGTTGCAGGATGTACTGACGCAGCCGCTCGGTTTCTTCCTTGTTGTGCTGACTGAGCCGGTAAGCCGCCAGTCCTGACTCGGTCAGGCGCTCGAAAGTCCCGCGCAGGGCAATGGGGGGGTGTCCCTCGGGCGAAAACCAGGCGGCAAATACTTTCGGCGGCCGAGTGTTTCTGCGGTTCTCCAGCAACACGCCCTTGAACGAAATCTCATAGACCCACAAGGCGGTCATTGCACCTTTTTCGGTTTCCAGCGCTACCGGTTCCGGCAGCGTCAAACGCCAGGGTCTGATACGTGGCCCTTCCTCGAAAATGGAAGGGGCTCCCAGCTCAAGGTGCAAGGCGTGAAATTCGTCTTCTACCAGATGCAGCGGGAACGTCATTTGCTGATTGTCGAACTGAGCCTGAATGGTCACCTGCTCGTGAGCAGCCAGACGCGTCAATAAGTCCTGAATCTGTCTTCCACCGTTAACCGTCAAGCTGCGTGTCGCATCGCGCACGTTCAGCTTGGGGTTGTGCTGCATGTTCTGGATGAAATCCAGTTCAGCCTGGGTGAGAAGGGTTTCGTGTGGCATGACGTCGCTCTGGGATCTCGATCAGTGGAGAAGCAGACCGTGGATTCAACATTTTGTTGCAATCACGGGTTCTTTTTCAAGGCCGCCAGTTCTTGTCGGACAGCGGCAAGCTCCGCTTCCAGTTCCACTACTCGTGCCTGGGCCTGGACCTGTCGTGTAACGTCCTTCTGGATGCCGATGAAGTAAGTGAGCTGGTCGGCATCATTGAACACTGGAGTAATCGACAGCTCATTCCAGAACACGCTGCCGTCCTTGCGATAATTACGCAGTACCTGGCGGCAGGCCTTCTTGTTGGTCAGTGCTTCACGAATCAGATTCAGCTCAGGCTGTTGGCGGTCCTCGCCCTGTAAAAAGCGACAGTCCTGATAAAGAATGTCGTCCATCGGGTAGCCCGTCAGTGCTTCGAAGGCCTTGTTGGCATAGATGAGAATATTGTCCTCACCTTCCTGCTCGGCGACGACAATGCCGTCATTGGAGGCGTCGACCACCAGCTGCAGTAGCTTTGCGTTGATCATGAAAGTGTTCCGAAGCAAGTTGCACATCCAGCATTCTAGGTCATCCGCTCGCATGAGGCATAATGTCCGACGTTTCCAGATGGTCATAAAAGGATGATTCATGAAAGTCGCCATCATTTCCGGTTCGGTTTACGGGTCGGCTGAAGAAGTGGCTCGTCATGCCGCAGGTATTCTCCGCACTGCCGGACATGAAGTGCTGCACAACCCGCGCGTGACCCTCTCCGAACTTCAGGCATTCGCGCCTCAGGCTTTGCTGGGCGTTACATCCACTACGGGCATGGGTGAGTTGCCGGATAACATTCATGGAGTCTACTCGCAGATTCGTGACGTTTTGCCTGCGCAATGGCGTGGCCTGCCAGGCGGTGTGATCGGCCTGGGCGATGCCAGCTATGGCGACACGTTCTGTGGCGGCGGTGAGCAGATTCGTGAGTTGTTCGCAGAGCTGGGTGTGATTGAAGTGCAGGAAATGTTGCGCCTGGACGCCAGTGAAAGCGTCACCCCGGAAACCGACGCCGAGCCGTGGCTGGGGACGTTCATTGAGTTGTTGGGGAAGTCCGTTTAAGGCGTCCCGACAAACAATCAGCTTTCTGATTGAAATGATCTTTGTGGGAGCGAATTTATTCGCGAAGAGGCCAGGACATTCCCGGCATAGATGTCGCTTTTAATGCCGCCTTCGCGAATGAATTCGCTCCCACAGGTTTTGTGTTGTCACTGGCGCAGGAGCGCTATCCCGCTACGTTATCGCGCACCATTCAGCGCCGGTCGTGTTGATTGTGACTACAGCGAGGGTGGATGACACTGTTATCCCTACAACTTTTGCTGGAGTTGCCCGTGAGCCAATCCATACGTTTTGAAGACAAGGTCGTTATCGTCACCGGAGCCGGTGGTGGTCTGGGCCGTGCGCATGCGTTGCTCTTCGCTCGTCATGGCGCCAAGGTTGTGGTCAATGATCTGGGCGGCTCGGCGCAGGGTGAAGGCGCCAGCGCATCCGCTGCGGATCGGGTGGTGGCCGAGATCCGCGAAGCGGGTGGCATTGCAGTAGCCAACCACGATTCGGTCACCGACGGCGATAAAATCGTGCAAAACGCACTGGACGCCTTTGGCCGGGTTGATGTGCTGGTCAACAACGCCGGCATCCTGCGGGACAAGTCCTTTGCCAAGATGGAAGACGCCGATTGGGACCTGGTGTATCGGGTACATCTGGAAGGCGCCTATAAAGTCACTCACGCCGCCTGGCCCCACCTTCGCGAGCAGAATTACGGGCGTGTCATCTTTACCTCGTCGACTTCCGGGATCTACGGCAACTTTGGCCAGTCCAACTACGCAGCGGCCAAGCTCGGTCTGTATGGTCTGACGCGCACATTGGCGTTGGAAGGGCGCAAGAACAACATCCTGGTCAATGCCATCGCACCTACCGGCGGTACGCGCATGACGGAAGGCTTGATCCCGCCGCAAGTCTTTGAGTTGCTCAAGCCGGAGTTGATCAGCCCGTTGGTGGTGTATCTGGGCAGCGAGCAGTGCGAGGACACTTCAGCATTGTTTGAAGTAGGCGGTGGCTGGATAGGCAAGGTGCGCTGGGAGCGCAGCCTGGGTGCCGGCTTTGATCCTGTTGCGGGCTTCAGTCCGGAAGATGTTGCTGCCCAATGGTCTCGTATTAACGATTTCAGTGGTGCTGTGCACCCGCAAGACAATGTCGAAGCCCTTAAAGAGATGATGGCCAATCTGCAAAAATTTATCAGGTAGGAAATCCCATGTTGCCCAGACCGATCAGGTTCGCTTGATCGGTTTTCGATAATGTGAAATTCAGTTTTAGATACTTTATCTGATGAACTATTGTTGTTTATTCCTTTATTTAAGTAAGATTTTTCTGCTCCCTGCGTAGTACTTGTCTGGATTTTTCCTGCCGAGTATTTTTACCATAAAGCCCTCTGCTCAAGCGCCGATATTTTCCATGATTACCATGGTTTATGCAGGAGCATTTGATATGGGCTTTACTATTTGGGGCGATCTGCCTCCGTTCATTGTCACACCCATGAAAGCGCCAGTGGTTCCGCCTCGAGCAGTTGAAACTGAGAAAATGCTGATGGAAGTTGGCCACAATGTGTCCGCGCTTAATACCACGAGAATGGAACTGGGTGGCCTCAAGCCGCTGTTCAAAGGCTTTGACGCGGAAAAAATAACGCCGGCGAATCTCGAGAAGGTCGGTAAAACGCTGTTTGCCTATGGCTTTATAGATAATATGACCGCCGATTTAATGAGCCGCGCAGCTCTTGAATTCGGTAAAGACGGCAAGCCCTTGAAGCCTGATGAAGAGATTGATGCGCTTCAGTTCTTTGCCAGGGAACTCGACAGCATGAATACCAAAGCGTTAAAGGGAGACAAATACGCAACCATGCTCAAGCCTGACTATGTAAGAACGGTGCATGTCATGAGGTGCCTGCAGGATTTTGTCAGCAAAGGCGATACGTTTGATGTTGTTGAGAGGAAGCGCCGCGAGAAGGAAGGAGAACTTAAAAAAGCGGAGCCATTGAAGCCGGTTAGATAGTGGCGAAAAAAAGCCGCTGCAACGCAGCGGCTAAATGATACGTAGATCCAGGAGCTTCAAAATCAACGTGGCCGGGATGATAGGCATTATCGGTCGGGTTAATAAGGCCTGTCCGTGAAATTGAGTGTTGCAGTGACGGTAATAGTCAAAAGGCCATCCACTTATTGGATCCAGGTAAAACTTCCCACGGTTGAATGCGCAGACTCTTGCAGTAATTGACTGCAAGCAAGTTACATATATAGCAATAATTATTGTCAGGGACTGCTCGTGCCAGTGTCTTATGGCTTCGTGATTTAGCTGCTCAAACTTAATTTCCATTTGGCTGGATGCCTTATGGGTTTGCGTAGCGCAACCGTGGAGCTACATATGACTGATTTATCGATTTTGAACCATATAAAGGCCAGCGCCGCCAGTTCGTCTACCGAAGTCATCGCGACTGCACTCGGACAGCTCGGAGAGGTTTTTACGCAGTGGCATGAACATACCCGTACAGCGCCTTCCTTGCGTCAAGTTGGACACGATTTGCTGACACTGCTGTTGCCTGAATCCAGCGTCGTGAAAAATCCGGATGTTCTGTTTATCAATACGCCTTCTGACGACGGCTCTCTCGCCAGATCCCTCTCACTGACCGATGCCTTGTTGCAAACCTTGACACACGGTCTGGCTGAGTTCGAGAGCGGCATTGTGCGAGTCTATTCCCGGCATGATTCCCTCGACGAGCAGCACCATGTCTCAGCTCTGGAGGGTGAGCTTGTCCTTGAGGTGTTAGGCAACGCCCTGGAGGCACTCCCGAGGTACTACAAGGACCGAATGGACGCGTTCTGGTCCGAATCATTGCCATTGGACGGGCAAGAAGGGGAGTCGCAGACGCGCGATAATGCCTGCGTGACTTTACATCGCGCCATACTGACCCGAGAAATGGAGCTCCTGTCCCTGAACCGCCAGATCGGCGAAGAGGACAAGACCACTTTGATGGAGAGTTTCAGGGGCAGTAATTTGTACCGGATTTCGCTGAGAAGCGGGACGGGCTCCGGTGTCGTAACCACGGCGTTTGTCATTCCCCGCGCTCCGCAAACCAGAAGTCCCCTGACCCTCGCCAATTGCGAAGGCAACGTTTTCCTTGTGTCTGCCGCTTATGGCATTGAGCTGTACGAGTCCCTTGCCGATCTGGATCAGAGGCTGCGTGCTCGCCTGAGCGATGCTCATGAGCAGAGCTATTTCCTTGAGGATCTGCTGCTTGAGGAGCATGCGGCCCTGTGCGCTGAAGAGGGCGCTGTAATCGAGCCGTTCTACAGCTATTTCGGTGACAACTTGATGCAATACCGCATGGTCGCGCTACGGCGTAAGCAGATCAAAGACTTGGACTTTCTCCTTGAAGCCGCGCAGCAGTCCCGCCAACTGCCTTCCGATTTATTGCTGGTTACCGATGCGCTCAGCCAGTTGACTTATCTGGACAGCGCACAGCGACGACATTTTCATCGGATGTTCAGTCTGGTCCGCCAGCGAGCCATGCCACACTGGTTCAACGATGCGTCTGCTGACGATCAGGCGTTTTATCGCAGACTGGCTGCCAGTTATCAGAAGCACGCTGATCAGGCAGCCGGGTTGATGGAGGGATTAGAGTCGATCCGGATTTACGCCTTGGACAAAATCAACGCGTATGTCCTGAAGCACCTGGGTTATCGAATTGATCCGGAGCAGATCTTCATCTCAATAGTAGATGAAGTCGTGTTGAGCGAAACCATCGAGGAGCCGTTTACCTATCGCAAATCGCTTTTAGACTTTGTCGTGGAGGGTCTGCCCGTCGTGCTCGAGGAGACGATTTTCACGCTTGAGGTTCCCGTGCAGTATCAAAACGCTGCACTGGACTTCCCATTCGTGGAGAAAATGATTGCCGAGCTGGATGTGCAGCAACATTTCGAGCTGGATACCGAAAGGCGTTTATATACCGAGCAAACTATCCGCGCGATAGCCCATCAGCGTGACAGTGCCATCGCACTGAGCGCCTGGACTGCGCAGCTTAAAGGGCATCTGCGCGAAGACCAGAGTCAGGAGCTGATTCATAAGATTCGTGGCGATCATCAGGAGCCGGGTACGGAATTCAGCATGGGTGGGTTGGCGATTCTGGGTTCGCGTCATGTAATGAAAGACGTACTGGTGTTTCGCATGAAGCGCGATAACGCCACTTATTACGTCCTTTATGCGCCCGGTGCTCCGGGTGATCGTGACATGTTCGAGTTCAATAGCTGGCAGCGGTTATCGATAGAAGTTGGCGGCTGGGTGGCGAAGCCAGAAGGGGCGAAATACGTAATCGATCAGGTCCCCATGAAGTCGCGTGCGGCGGTTGCTTCACTGATCCGCAGCACAGTACTCAAGCCCAGTGAATGGAGTGAATCAACTGCGGTATTCAGGCCCATGGCGCCGCTAAGCTACGAATCCAACCTGATCATTCAGGTTAGAGCCAAAGTTGCTCAGGACCTGTCAGAGACTTTCATCGACAATGCCAACCAGGACTTGTCCCAAACCTATTCGCAACGGCGAGTGCTTGCACTGTGTGAGGCGCGTGCCGAGGCGCTCGATGAGCGATTCACCCGCGACGTAGACATGAGGCCTTATCGGGATTTCATTCGTGAAGAATGCATGCAGAGGATTACCGAGTATCTGCAAGCGCAAGGACATATTCAGCGTATTGACCCAGACACGGTTTTATTCGATTTGAACCGTAAGGAAGATGAAAGGAATCCTTACGCGGGCCCTTATCGTGAGCCACTCACCTTAACTGAATTATTGATGAATGATTATTTGCAGGAAACAGCGCTGAAGGTGCATTCCAGGGCGGACGAAATAGTGAACTGGGGATTGGATATCGTTCCTTTCTGGTCAGCATTGAGTCTTATCAGGGATATCGTAGAAGCCTTGTCTTCTCCGTTATCGGCACCGGTGATCTATTCGTCCATAGGTCAGGACCTGAGCGCTTTGCCGTTGAGTTTTTTCAGGGAACTGGTCGCTGTACCTCTGGGCGAGAAATATATTGCGTTACTCGAACAGCGTCTTTCCGAACCGGATGCAGAGCTCCACCTCTATCGTCGTGCCATCCTTGCAAGCCGTACCTTTTATCAAGCCCACCGCGATGCACTACGAGAGCACCTGCGAGGAGGATTGGATAGTCAGCAATATGACGTAGTCGCAAGAGGCCTGAGCAATCTGGACCAGTCGAGACGCCGTCCGGCGGGCGCAGAGAATATTTCAATTTACGTATTGGCGCTTAATCATCGAATAATCGAGGGCGCCATGATTTTTACCGACCTGACTAACAACCCTGATTCCCGGCTGGTTTACACCCCCAACGCTCCCGACGGCGTTCTGTTTCGAAGGGCAGATGCGATTATTTCCAGTATGAAAAACCCAGGCATGCCCGCCTATTATTACAGCAGGGCCAGTTATAAGGATCAGCGCGTTGTCGGCACCCTGGTGCTGAATCTGGAACAGGATCCTGAAAGGTTTGCCCATACGCTGACGACAGCGGTCAGGCCGGATCACCGGATCACGCGCCTTGAACAACTGTATGTCGCCATGATTGAAAGAATGATTGAGGATGTTGACCAGCAAACCGTTAGCCCAGATGAAGCGGCAGCCCAGTCAGCCTATAACGCCATAAAATGGGCGGCGCTGATTCTGTCGCTGGCATTTCCAGTGGTTGGCTTAGTGGCCCTGGCGGTTGAGCTGACCCATAACTTCATCCGCGGCTACTTGGCCTATCTGGATGGAGATCGTGCGACGGCCGAGTTGTTTATCTTCGCCTCAATTGTCTCGGTGTCGTTGAAAGGGCTGGTTGCCAGTCCTTTAGGCAACTTTGGCAAGGAGAATGGACTCAGATTTGCCCGTTGGGCTTTTACCAACCGCTTGCCTGTCCCGATCATCTAATGAATCGCCTTCCCGTGAGGTAAGTGTCCCAAACGCTCGGTTAGGCGCAATCGCTGCACAGGGTCGTCACTCAACATCAGCGCATGCTCCAGGTCGAAACGCTCGGCCTGCGGGCATTCGAGGATTTGGTAAAGGCTGGCGCGGGCCAGGTAATCGCTGGTGGTGGCCGGGCCCAGTTCCATCACTCGGTTGGCGTCCTTGAGTGACGCCAGCAAGTCATCTTCGAGCTGGTGCAAGTGCCGCAAATTGCGTGAAAGGCGTTGCAGCATGTTCACCTCAGTGGCGCGGGCCATGAATTCCGCCCTGAGTTGCATGTCTGGACCAAATTGCCGCACCAACAACTCCCGGCAGTCCATAGGATATAGCCTGCGCCCGCCACAGGGGTCGAGCAGATGGTCGGCGCCAGGCACACGGAGCAGGAAGTGCCCCGGGAAATTGACACCCTCAAGCGGAATACCCAAGCGCCTGGCCAACTCCATGGTGACCAATGCCAACCCCAAGGGCTGCCCGCGACGGCGTTGTACTACTTTGTGCATTAACGCCGTTTGCGGCTTCGGCGGGTTCCAGTCGTCCTGAGCAAAACCCAGCGCATTGAGCTGACGTAATAACGGCTGCGCCAGCTCGGTGTTTGGCAAGGCTGGCAGCAATGCGCTGACCCGACGCAACAAATCATCCATCTCACCGGTAATCTGCTGCGGCAGGAATTGCTGATCGTGCTCGGCGGATATCCACAACGCAGCCTCGAAAACATCTTGCGGCGTTTTCTTCAGGCAAGCGAGACAGTATTCACGTGGGGTCATGGGTGCTCCGAGGTTATTCGGGCAGGTACGTAAGGTTTGTTTTAGTCCTCCCCATGCTTTTCGTCCAGCGGTGAATAGGCTAATGAATGTGTTTCAGGCTCAGGCACCCAGCGGTCGATCATTTTTTCTGCCAGCGCCTATACTCGGTCTAGAAAATATACCGGAGGCACCGCCGATGTTCGCACTCATGCATTCATCACGCGTGGAGTCGCTGCATCTGGTCGTCGATCCGGAAACCGGCCTTAAAGCAGTGATAGCCATTGATAATTGCCGTCATGGCCCGGCGCTGGGAGGGTGTCGCTATCTTTCCTATGCCGACGAGGAAAGCGCTATTGCCGATGCCATTCATCTGGCCAGAAGCATGAGTTACAAGGCGGTTCTGGCCGGGTTGCCTCATGGCGGCGGCAAGGCTGTGATCATGCGTCCGGCGCATCTGCCCAGCCGCGCAGCCTTGTTCGAATCCTTCGGACGGTTCATAGAAAGCCTTAACGGCCGCTACATCACCGCCGTAGACAGTGGCACCTCCAACGCCGACATGGATTGCATCGCTCAACATACCCAACACGTCACCAGCACTTCGGAATCCGGCGATCCCTCGCCGCATACGGCTATGGGCGTCTTCGCCGGTATCCGGACCACGGCCATGGCGCGTCTGGGCAGCGATAATCTGGAAGGCTTGCGCGTGGCGGTACAAGGATTGGGTCATGTGGGCTATGCCCTTGCCGAGCAACTGCATGCGGCAGGCGCCGATTTACTGGTCAGCGATCTGGATAGCGGGCGTGTGCAACTTGCGATGGAGCAATTCGGCGCGCACCCCATCGCGTGCGAAGCGTTGCTCAGCACCCCGTGCGACATCCTTGCCCCCTGTGGTGTCGGCAGTGTGCTGACCAGCGCCACCGTGGCGCAATTACGTTGCGCCGCCGTGGCCGGTGCAGCCAGCAATCAGCTCAGCAGCCTGCAAGTGGCTGATCAGCTGGAAAACCGCGGAATTCTCTACGCGCCCGACTACGTGATCAACTCAGGGGGGCTGATTTACGTTGCGCTGCAACACAAGGGAGAATCCCCGGGCACCATTACCGCGCACCTTTCACGCATCGGCCAGCGCCTGACAGAGGTCTATGCCCACGCCCAGGCGGAGAAACGTTCACCTGCACGAGTGGCCGACATGCTGGCCGAGCATCTGTTGAGAGTGCGTTAGCGCTCGTCTTTCAGGCAAAAAAACGCGTCGGCTGCATCGCGGGTAAACACAGCAAACAGTAGAGGTTGCGGTCGTCTGTTGGAGCCGGGCTTGCCCGCGAAGAACGGTAACGCGTTTTGCCCGGCGGACATCCATATTTGCGGGAGCCGAGCTTGCTCGCGATATCTTATTTCCATTAAACCATTCGGTAAACGACAGGCCGAATCGCGAGCAAGCTCACTCCTACAGAGCAGCCTGATACAGGCCACCCGATGCTTCGGTTTATTCTTCAGCAGGCGCGTTCAACAATTCATTCAACGCATCCGGCTGGCTCTTGAACGCGCGAGCAAATATGTCGCGATTCTTGGCCATGTAAATCCCGGCTTCCTCGACCTGCGCTTCGGTCAGAGAAGGTACGGCCTTGTTCAATACTGTTGCCAGCAACTCAGCGAGTTCGAGCATTTTGTCATGACGATCAGCTTCGGCTTTATCCATGAACAAACGCTCCAGATCTCGGCTGCTGCGGTATACCACTTCGACGGCCATTCACCACCTCACATGCCTTCACGATAGTTGTCTTTAGCGACTACTGTATTTTTATACAGTGCACAGCATAAGCGAAACGCTGCGCCTTGGATAGTGGCCTTGGCGCATCTTTTTACCTTGCCGATGTGCCTTGCGACAACCCGTCGCGCTCTCAACCATAGCTAATGGCCTCGTTCCTGCTTGAGAATGTCGCCACGCAAACGCGTCACCCAGGCGGGGCATGATGTTGGCCGGGATGTATTGCTCGATCTTTGTACAGGATGAGTTGAGATCGGCAGCGCAGTTACCTCTAAGCGGTAAAGGCAATGCTGATCCTTTTATTTGCCAGTTTGGCGTGTGATGGGGAGTCAAAATTTATGAAGTGGGCAGATAGAATGCGAGTGCGGCTGCACGCCGGGGCTAACAGCCTGGGCAATCTGGGCGTGGAGTTGTTTCACTACCTTGCATTATTCGCAATTGGTGCCATCACTGTATGGGCGGGCATCTCAGCCTTCATTGAGATGCTGCAGCAAGACAAGATCAGTGTTGATGACATCTTGCTGCTGTTCATTTATCTCGAATTGCTCGCGATGTCGGGTATCTATTTCAAGACCAATCATATGCCGTTGAGATTCCTCCTCTACATCGGAGTGACAGCATTGATTCGGCTACTGATCAGCGATGTGTCCCACCACAAAGCCCCAGATGAAGGGATCCTTTATGTTTGCGGTGGCGTGCTGTTGCTCGCTTTCTCGATTCTTGTGGTCAGATTTTCGTCCTCTCAATATCCATCCGTGAAAGAAAAGAGCGACTGAGTTCTTGACGTTCATGAAGCTCAACGCGCTTCATGACGCGGGATGAATCCCGACTGAAAAGCCCCGGATCAGGGGCTTTTTTTGATGCATAGGCGGGTGATTCAACAGAACAAGCGGGCCCGGTATTGCTATCAAATTCCCGCCGCAAGCGTCGGGCGATTGATCAACAGGCCGAGCTTGGCAGGTGGCGGAGGGGCCAGGCGTTTGAGGTCGCCGTCGGTCATGGCTGCGAGGATCTTGATTGCGCTATGACCTTCTTCGATGGCGATGCCGAATTGCACGCTTTCGATCAGCCGTTGCAAACGCTTGGGATCGTTTCGCTGCGCGGCGCTGATCAAACGCTTGGCAACCACGCCGGTTTCATTCGACAGGGTCAGCATGATGCTGCCGTCGAGGCCTTGAATGCTCAGGTTCACCCGGTAGTCAGGATGGAACGCATCGGTAATCTGCTGAAAAGGATTATCCATTTTCGGTACCTGCCAGTTGGGTCTGCATAAATTGACTCGGGTTTTGGCCCTTTAGTTCTCGACTGTTGGATGATTGATCGGAAAATTCCCAAGCTTGCCGTTGCTACTGAATGATGGCATCTTCCGCGCTAATGATAATTTTTCGTGTTTAAGAAGCGTTAGCACATGCGCGACATTCCTGCCCCTGATGGCGACCTGATCCATCGACACCGCCAGTTCACTCAGCTCTACAGTGACCACCACTCGTGGCTCCATGGCTGGCTGCGTAAAAAGCTTGGCTGCTCGCAGCGGGCGGCGGATCTGGCCCATGATGCGTTCATCCGTGTGTTGACCCTTGCGGAGCCACAAAACCTCAAAGAACCCCGGGCATTCCTGACCACCACGGCTACACGCCTGCTGATCGATGGTGCCCGGCGTCGCAAGCTCGAACACGCTTATCTTGAGGCGTTGGCCGTCAACGCGGACGAAGCCGGGACGCCCAGTCCCGAAGCTATCCATGCCGCACTCCAGACTCTGGAAAAAATTGCCCAGCTTCTTGAAGGCTTGCCAGCAAAACCCCGTGAAGCATTTTTGCTCAATCGCCTTGACGGTCTGAGCTACAACGAGATCGCCAAGGTGCTGGGCGTCTCGGCCAGCATGGTCAAGCAGTACATGGCCAGCGTGTTGGTGCATTGTTATAAAGCCCTGCATGGTTCGGGCCATCCGGGATGAGCGATGAACATGAACCGAGCGAGGCGATGATCAGCCAGGCGGCTCAGTGGCTGGCGATGCTTGAAGCCGAGAACATCAGCGAAGCCGACCGGAACGCATTCAATGCCTGGCGGCGGGCAGATCCCCGACATCATCTGGCGGTGCAGCGAATGGAGGCGCTACTGGGCACTTTCAATAATCTGCCGCCGCTGCCCTCGCGCAAGGCAATGAACAGGGCGTTTGCTTCCAGTGGCGCGAAATTTTCATTGCCTGTGGTGCAAGCCATTGCGCTGCTGGGTGTGCTGGTGGGCGGCTGGTTCGGTGTCGAGCAGGCCCCGATCTGGCTGGCAGATCAACGTACGCATGTCGGTGAGCGCCGGGAAATTTCACTGGCCGATGGCAGTCAGTTGCGGCTCAACAGCGATTCGGCGCTGGACATTGATTTCGACGAACGGCAGCGGCTCATCAACTTGCGGCAGGGTGAGATCTGGGTGGAAGTGGCCAAGGACCAGCAGCGACCGTTCGTGGTCAGGACCGATCAAGGCACCATAACGGCGCTGGGCACACGCTTTGTGGTCCGTAAAGCGGCGGACGGTTCCGTGCAGGTCAGCGTGTTGGAGTCGGCGATTGCCGCCAAGGCCAGACTCATGGAGAACGTCAACGTCGCGACGGGTCAGCAGGCCATCCTGAAAGACGGCTTGGTTCAGACACCTCAGCTGATCGGCCACGATGACCCGGCAGCGTGGACCCGGGGTTTACTCAAGGTCGATGATCAACCCTTGAACGAAGTCCTGCAGGCTTTGGCGGTCTATCGTCACGGCCTGATGCAGTTTGATGAACAGGCATTGGCGGGGATGCGGGTTTCCGGGCTGTTTCGTCTGGACGATACCGACGCTGCGCTGGCGACGCTGGCGGACAACCTGCCCATCCGGGTCGAGCGTTACACCGATCTCTTTGTCAGGATCACGCCAAAAGAATAATCGGGCTGCAACGCAAGAAGGCGGGCCCTTGCGAGGCCCGCCTTCTTTTTCATGACGCAAAAAGTTGAATCAGAGGGAATCAGCCCAGTTGGGCAACATCCTTTTCCTGCTCTTTTTCGAGGAATTCTTCTTGCAGCAGAGCATCCGGATTCTCGGAGTCCGAGTCTGCGCCGTCAATGATTGGGGCTCCTGCGCGTTTGTTACGCAGCTTGCCGAATAAATGCTCAAGGGCGTGATCGAGTTTTACGGCGGCCCCATCCACTGCCTGATCCAGTGTGTCGGCCTTATGGGTCACGGAAATCGGTTGATGGCCTTTCGGGCGGGCCTCCATCTGGCAGCGCATGTCATGCGGGCCGGGCTTGTCGCCGTTTTCATCGCGGATATGGACTTCGATGCGAGTCAGATTCTCTTCGTAGCGTTCGAGCGTGCTTTCTACAGTGGTACGTACCCACTCCTCCAGTCGGATGCTGCTTTCGATGTGGTTATCGCAATTGACCTGGATTTGCATAGTTCTTCCCTTATAAGGCTTGCTCTTGTGAGATCGGACGAACTCCGTGGCAGGAGGTTCATTTCATCTGGGCTCAATCACAGTGTTGGCGCCTCTGAGGAAACAATTCAACCCCATTTGAGAAAGAAATATTTCGCGGCAGAAAAATATCTACGAAATACTGAATGAAAATTGCTCGCATTAACTGTCTGTTTCGCCGGGGCATCCGTCATGGCTAGAGAGAATCTAATAACCAGCAAGGATCGTTCATGTCACGCCCTGTCAGTTCATTGCAACCATTGGCTCTCGCCGTGCTGATGGCTTGTGCCGCCGCGCCGTTGAGTGCTGCTCCAACCCCGTCCGAACAGCAAACCTCTACTGCGCGCAGCTTTGCGATTCCGGCTGGAGATTTGAGTCAGGCCCTGAATACTCTGGCGGAACAGGCCGATCTGGTGTTGGCTTTCGATCCGGCGCTGACCCGAGGCAAACACAGCAACGGCCTGCAGGGCAGTTTCAGTACTGACGTTGCGCTGGCTCGACTGCTGGCTGGCAGTGGCTTGCGGGGTACGGCGTTGTCGGCCAATCGCTTCCGCATCGAGGCGGCCCCCGAGAACGTGGCGGGTGCCATGGAGTTGGGGGCAACTGCGATTCAGGGCGCATACCAGACTGAAAGCGCGTCTGGGCCGGTGTCCGGTTATGTCGCCACCCGTGGCCGCACCGGAACCAAGACCGACACCGCGATCATCGAAACGCCGCAGTCGATCTCCGTGGTCACCAAGGACCAGATGACGGCCCAGGGTGCACAAAGCCTCAATCAGATTCTGCGCTACACCGCCGCAGTGATTCCCGAGACCCGTGGTGCAACCGCATCGCGCCTTGATCAGATGAGTATTCGCGGCTTTTCCCCGGCGACTTATCTGGATGGCTTGCGTATGCCGGGCAGCCGCGATGCGTCGCCGCAGAAAGATGCGTTTGACCTTGAGCGGGTTGAAGTGCTGCGCGGCCCGTCGTCGGTGCTGTACGGTCAGGCGAGCCCTAGCGGCGTGGTGAATATGGTCAGCAAAATGCCCACCGAAACACCGTTCCACGAGATCGGTCTGAGCTATGGCACCTTCGACAAGAAGCGCACGACCTTCGATTTCGGCGGCCCGGTTGATGATCAAGGGATTTATTCGTACCGTCTTTCGGGGCTGTTCGACGACGCTGACGGCCAGGTCGAACATACCGAAACCCGTCGTCAGTCCATCGCCGGTGCATTCACTTACCGCCCGAGCGAAGACACATCGCTGACCCTGCTGGGCAATTATCAAGCTGACCCGAAAGCCGGTTCCTACGGTGCGGTTCCAGCCTATGGCTCGGTGTTGAACAGCCCGATCGGCCGTGACATTGACGTCGATTTTTATGATGGCGAGAAGGATTTCGAAAAGATCGACCGCAAGTATTACGCCGTCGGTTATTTGTTCGAGCATCACCTGGATGATGTCTGGACCTTGCGCCAGAATGCGCGCTACATGCGCAGCGAAGGCCAGTATCGCAGCATCTACAACAGCGCCCTGCAGGCCGATTACCGCACGCTGACACGCAGCACTATTGCCACTGACGTCAACCTGGATTCCTACACTCTGGATAACCAGGCTCAGGCCAAATTCGCCACCGGGCCTTTGCAGCACACGCTGTTGTTCGGTGCCGATTACCAGAACACCAGTACAGACACCAAATCCGGCAGCGGTCTGGGGCCGACGCTGGATATTTTCGATCCGGTTTATGGTGCGGCCATTACACCGATTACCTATACCGCTGACGCCACGACCCGCGCCCAGCAAAAAGGCCTGTACCTGCAAGAACAGATGAAGTGGGACAAGTGGGTATTCCTCGCCGGTGGTCGCTACGACTGGGCTGAAAGCACCACCAGCTCACAACGTATCGCCACGGGCGCGAAAACCAAAAGCGGCATCGACAGCGAGGCGTTCACCGGGCGTCTGGGCCTGGTCTATCTGTTCGATAACGGCCTGGCGCCCTACGTCAGCTATTCCGAATCCTTCGAGCCGCAATCCGGTACAGGCCTGAACAACGCGCCATTTGATCCGACCGAAGGCAAGCAATACGAACTGGGTATCAAGTATCAGCCGCCGGGCAGCAACAGCTTCATCACGGCTGCGGTTTTCGATCTGCGCAAATCCAATGTGCTGACCCTGGATCCAGTGGTGACCAACCTGTGTAACGGTTCCCGTTGCCAGATCCAGTCCGGCGAAGTGCAGTCCCGTGGTTTTGAGCTGGAAGGCAAGGCGAGTTTGAGTGACAACCTGGATATCACTGCCGCTTATGCTTATCTGGATGCCAAGACCAGCAAGTCCAATAACAGCGTCAGCGTATCGCCGGGCAGCGGGGTGGCCAATGGTGCGGCGGAGTCGGCGCAAGGCAAGACACTGGTCGCCATCCCACGTCATACCGCGTCGGCGTGGGTGGACTACACCTTCCGTAACGGTGAGCTGAAAGGCTTTGGTGTGGGCGGCGGTGCTCGCTATGTGGGCGCCACCTATGGGGATGAAGCCAACTCGTTCAAAGTGCCGGGCTACACGCTGTTCGATGCCGCCGCGCACTACGACATCCCGAGCCTGTACAACCCAATGGACAACCTGCGACTGGCGCTGAACGTGACCAACCTGGCCAACAAAGAATACGTCGCGACGTGCAGTGGTTATGGCTGGTGCTGGTATGGCTCGCAACGGACCGTGCAGGCGAGTGCGACTTATCGTTGGTAAGTTGAATCTCTGCACTGTGGGCGCGCGCTCGCCCGCGAATCAGGCGATACCGTGTATCAGATAGACCGCGTCATCGTTGATCGCGAGCAAGCCTCGCTCTAACGGAACACCGCCGAACCCTGTGGGAGCCGAGCTTGCTCGCGAATTAGGCGACTCGGTGTGTCAGGAGTACCGCTTTATCGTTCTTCGCGGGCAAGCCTAGCTCCAACAGCGATCGTATTTTCTGTTGGAGCGAGGCTTGCCCGCGAATCAGGCGATGCGGTGTATCAGATAGTCCGCGTCATCGTTGATCGCGAGCAAGCTCGGCTCCCACAGGGACCAGCGCAGTGCCAGACGCCGAGCGTTATCGTTCTTCGCGGGCAAGCCTCGCTCCAACGGCGATCACATTTTCTGTGGGAGCGAGGCTTGCCCGCGATAAGGCTGGACGCGATTGGCCTGCTATCCGCAACACCCTTATCGTCGGAATACCGCCCAGACCAAGCACCGTTCCCACAAGGGGGAACCACGTCTGCTTTAAAACGCCACTGACGTCTGCACATACACCGTGCGCGGTTCGCCAACGTATTTGCCTTTGTTGTTGTCGTCGAACGAACGAGTGAAGTATTCGCGGTTGAGGATGTTTTTCACCCCGACGGCGACGTTCAGGTCAGACAGCTGCGGGCCGAAGTCGTAAGCCGCGCGGGTGCTGAACAGCATGTAACCAGGGATTTTACCGGTGCTGCCGTCAGCGCTTTCTGTGGCGGTGTTGGCGTTATCGGCGAACTGATCGCTCTGGTACGAACTGTCCAGATTCAACTTCCATGGGCCTTCGGTGTAACCCACGCCGAGGGTGCCTTTGTGTTTCGAGGAAAACGGTACGCGGTTGCCCTTGTTCGGGCCGTCCTCGCGGATGGTCGCATCGACGAACGCATAGGTGGCGTACACATCAAAACCGGCCAGCGCCGGGCTCAAACCGTCCAGTGCATAGTTAACGCTGGTCTCGATACCTTGATGGCGTGTTTCGCCGCGAGCGATGACGGTATCGTTGGTCTGGTTGCTTTCGTACTGATTGTCGAAGTTGATCAGGAACGCACCGATTTCCGCCCGCAAGTTGCCGTTGTCATAACGGGTACCCAATTCCCAGGTCCGGGCTTTCTCCGGCTTCACTTCGCCGCCCGCTACCCGGTTGGGCATCTGGCTGTACTGCACGCTGCCGAATGAACCTTCGGTGTTGGCATACAGGTTCCAGCTTTCAGTCACGTGATACAGCACGTTCAACGCCGGCAGTGCGGTGTTGTAGTCGCCCTGGTATTTGACGTTGGTCAGGTTGTTGTTTTGCGCCGAGTCGATCATCTCGTAGCGAATGCCGGGCGTGAACGTCCACTTGCCGATATCGATCCGGTCATCGATATAGATCGCATGGGCTTCAGTTGAGCCACGGGTATCGCGGTCGTTGGTGCTGTAAGTAGTCGGCAGGATATTGGCGGCGGTCGGCGTGCGATAGCGCATTTCGTGGCCGGCTTCGTTGACGTAGCGGTACCCGACGCCGACTTCGTTCCAGCTTTCACCCAGTGCAAAGCCTTGGGAGAAGCGGGTTTCGATGCCACGCACCCAATACTCGCGAGGCGACAGGGAAACGAAACTGCCCTGATCCAGATAACCGCTGCGCAGGGTTTTGGTGAAGAAGGTATTGGCGGTGAACACACGAGCGTCCTGCTCGTAGCGATAGCCGAAGTTGACCAGGGTGCGACGGCCCCAGAACTCGTCCTTGGGGCGCGTCGACTGGTACGGATCTTCTTTGTAGGCAGCAGTGCTCAAACCACCGGGCATGTCTGCCCGGCCTTCGTAATACTGGGCCATGGCGTTGAGGCTGTTGGCTTCGTCGATCTGGTATTTGCCCTTGAGGATCAGGTCGTCGATCTGCGTATCGCTGTGTTCGCGCCAGTCACCGCCTCGTACTCCGGAATACAGAATCGCGCCGCCCAGGCCGTTGTCGGCAGTACCACCGGCCAGCAGATTGCCGGTGGTCTTGAAACCGTCACGGCTGGAGGAAGGGCTGGTCTCGGTCTGGAAACCGCCTTTTACCGTTGGTGCATCCGGGATGGCGCGGGTCACGAAGTTGACGATACCGCCGACATTCTGCGGGCCGTAACGCACAGCGCCGCCGCCGCGCACCACGTCCACGGCATCCATGTTGCCCATGCTGATCGGTGCAAAGGAAAGTTGTGGCTGGCCGTAAGGCGCGAAGGGCACCGGGATGCCATCCATCAAGACCGTCGAGCGCGAAGCCAGGCGGGGGTTGAGGCCGCGAATGCCGAAGTTCAGCGCCATGTCATGGCTGCCGGTGCCGTTGTTTTCAGGAGCGTTGACACCGGGAATACGGTTGAGGACTTCGCGAGCACTGGTGGCACCGATACGCTCGATTTCTTCACGACGGATCACATCACGGGCGCCGGGGTGCTCGAACACGTCAGTCTGCTGCGCCTCGCCCAGCCAGTCGCCGACTACGGTGGATGCGCCCAATTCGATCGGGCCATTCACCTGCGCTGTGACCGATCGCAGGGTGTAACCCTCCTGGCCATCTGCAGTGGCTTGCAACCCGGTGCCTTCGAGCAGTGCTGCCAGACCTTGCTCAGGCGTGTATTCACCCTCCAGTCCACGGCTCTGCAAACCAGCGGTGATCTGCGAGCCAAAGGAAATCAACACCCCAGCTTCCCGGCCGAATTGATTCAGCGCCGCTTCCAGTGCGCTTGGCGCGATGTGATATGGCTTGCTCACCGCGTCGGCCGCCTGCAATAGCGAAACGCTGCACAGGGACAGACCGGCACCGATAAGGATGTGCCGTAACGAGCGGGCGAGGGGGGAAACACGACTTGGGCGAGCTGACATGCAGGAGTCCTTTGGCGAGACGAGTAAAGTGCTTTTCCTGTCTGTCACGCGAGGAAGCAGAAACGGCTCATGAGTTTTGAAAATAAATTGCTGGCAGAGCGCTTTCTTGTAGTCGGAACGGGGCTGTAGGAGCGCGCTTGCCCGCGATCGGATGTCCCTGCCGGCATTTTATCGTCTGACCTGACGCTATCGCGGGCAAGCGCGCTCCTACAGAGAATTTGTATTTATTCGGTAAGTCACCGGGTGAGCCGAGAGTGACTCAACCTTCAACCCCGCGCCTCAACCGTCACCCAATACCGGGTAAACCGCCTGACCCGCACGGGCAAAGCCACTTCCAGCAGATCCAGGATCCGTTCGTTGTTGGCCAGCGGATAACTGCCGGAGATCAGCAGGTCAGCGACTTTTGCGTCGCATTCCAGTCGGCCACGGCGGTAGCGGCTCAGTTCGGCGAGGAAATCCTGCAAGCGCATGTGCGCGGCGACCAGCATGCCGTCCGCCCAGGCACCGCTGCTGGCATCCACCGGGCGCACCGGTTCCCAGGCGTTGCGGTTGAACGCCACTTGTTGCGCTGCCTGCACCTGCAAGCCCGGTCCGGGAAAGGTTTCGGGACTGATTTGCACGCTACCGCTGAACACCGCCAGTTGGGTCTTGCCCTCGCGCTGACGCACGTCAAAACGGCTGGCGGGGGAGGTCGGACGGATGCTTCCTTCGGCGGTCATCAGATTCAGCGGCCGGTAATCGTTGGCCACTGTTAGCAGGATTTCCCCCTGCAGCAGCTTGATCAGGCGTTGCTGGGCATCGAAACGCACATCGATGGCGCTGGCGGTGTTGAGGTGGATTTCGCTGCCATCGGCCAGGGCGATCTTGCGCCGCTCGCCCACACCGTTGTGATAGTCGGCCAGCAATGGCTGCAAGGCGATCTGATCCCGCAGACCCCAACCCGCAGCGGAACCGGCACCCAGGAGCACGAGCAGTTTCAGCACCTGACGTCGCCCGGCTGATTTCGGCGCATTGATGGCTGCGTGGGCCAACGGCGAAGACAACCCGCTCAAGCGTTGATTGACCCGCTGAATATGCGCCCAGGCGCGCTGGTGTTCACCGTCGCTATTCAACCAGTGCTGCCAGGCCTGCTGGCGCGGCGCGGCGAACTGCCCGCTCTGCATTTCAATCAGCCAGCTGACGGCCTGCTCGGCCACCAGCGGCGAAATATCGGACTTGTTCAGGGAATCGGCGTTGCTGTTCATAGCGGCAGGGTCATAGCGAGAAGTAGCAACGCAAGGCCGCCTTGTTCAAATGGCGTTTGACTGTGGCGATGGAAATCCCCAACTGCGTGGCGATTTCGCCGTGGCTCAGACCGTCCACCTGGGATAACAGGAAAGCGCGTTTCACCAGCATTGGCAGGCCGTCGAGCAACCGGTCCAGCTCCACCAGTGTTTCCAGAATGATTGCCCGCTCTTCTTCCGACGGCGCGACGCACTCGGGCATTTCCAGAAGGGTCTGGTAATAGGCCCGCTCCAGATCCTGACGCCGGTAGTGGTTGCACAGCACACGCTTGGCGATGGTGGTCAGGAACGCCCGAGGTTCGATGAGCTGCGGTGTTTCGCGGGCCAGCAGGACTTTGACGAAGGTGTCCTGAGCCAGGTCTGCGGCACTGTGCGGGCAGCCGAGCCGACGCCGCAACCAGCCTGTCAGCCAGTTGTGATGGGCGTGATACAGGCCTTCGACACTGTCGTTGAGCACGTATTGGGCGTTAGGCATGAGCGACTGCAGTCCGCGATGAACCATTGATTGGCGCAGATTCTGTCAGACTCTTTTGCGTATGAGAATATTTATCATTAATATTGCGTTCTGCGCGCGCAATTGGTTACAAAACTCTCGCGTGATAGCCCTTCATCAGGAATGTCCCATGCCGATTCAACGCCGTTGCTCTCCAGTGTGCTGCCAGTCCCGGGCGGCTGCGTGTTAATGGACGGCGCAGCGATGGACGCCACGCAGATCAAGAAGCCAGCACGCAAAGTCAAAAGCGCGCAGGTCTCGCTCGCCTATCGGCTTGCGGTCACTTCGCGAGCCCTGGCGGCGCTGTTTGGCGGTTATCTGCTGGCGGCGCTGACCAGCGTCTGCCTGACCCAATGGTTGCCTATGTCGCGCGCCGATGCGGTTGTCACCGGCATGTTGCTGTCATTCCTGGCGTATCTGGGCGCAGTGATCTGGTGCTTTGCCTGCCGCAGCGCCTGGCGGGCATGGGCCGGTATCCTGCTGCCGGCTGCGATTCTGGCGGCGCTGTTCGGCATCGGGCGGTGGTTGTCATGAAAGAGGGCTTCCGGCAGGCGATGGCTTGGCTGCACACCTGGATCGGACTGATTTTCGGTTGGTTGTTGTTCGCAATCTTCCTCACCGGAACGCTGTCCTATTTCAAGGCCGAGATAAACCGCTGGACTCACCCGGAAATCCCGGTGCGCTCGGTCCCGGCAGCGGCGAGCATCGAGCGGGCCCAGGTTTATCTGCAAAACAATGCTGCTGGCGCACCGCGTTGGTTCATCCGTATGCCTGACGACCGCGAGCCGGCGCTTGGGGTGATGTGGCAGACGCCGGGCCAGGAAGGCCGACGTGGTTTCGTGCGCAAAAGCCTCGACCCCCAGAGCGGTGAGGAAATCCACACCCGCAGCAGCATGGGCGGCGAGTTCTTCTATCGCTTCCACTTCCAGCTGCAAATGCCGCACCCGTGGGGCCGCTGGCTGGCGACTGCGGCGGCGATGCTGATGTTCATCGCACTGATCACCGGGATCATTACCCACAAGAAGATCTTCAAGGAGTTCTTCACCTTCCGACCCCGCAAGGGCCAGCGTTCCTGGCTGGACGGGCATAACGCGATTGGCGTGCTGGCGCTGCCGTTCCACCTGATGATCACCTACAGCAGTCTGGTGATCTTCATGTCCATGGTCATGCCCGCCAGCATCATTGCGTCTTACGGCGACAACGTTCAGGCGTTTTACGCCGACATATTCCCAAGCACCAACGGCGCTAAATCGGCCGGAACCGCTGCGCCACTGACCCCTTTGATGCCGGTGCTGTCGGCGGCCCAAGAGCAATGGCCAGACGGCAATATCGGGCGCCTGGTGGTCAATAATCCCGGCGATGCCAATGCCACCGTGGCTGTGTTTCGCAGTGCCGCCGACAGTGTCATTCACGACAACGGCGTAGCACTGATATTCAACGGCGTGAACGGCGCATTGCAGACTTCGCCCACTCCGCGTTCCGGGCCGATGCTGGTCTCCGGTGCAATGTATGGTTTGCATATCGGCGAGTTCGCCGGGCCACTGCTGCGCTGGTTGTACTTCATCTTCGGTATCGCCGGCACGGCCATGATTGGCACCGGGCTGGTGATGTGGCTCGCCAAGCGGCAGTTCAAGCATGTGAAGACCGGCGTATTGCCGCTGGAATTGCGTCTGGTGCATGTGCTGAACTTGGCGGGCATGGCTGGCCTGATGATCGCCGTGGCGGCGTTCTTCTGGGCCAATCGCCTGTTGCCGCTTGGCCTGGCCGAGCGCAGCGACTGGGAAATCAATCTGTTCTTCAGCGCCTGGGGCATGACCGTGCTGCACGCTCTTGTACGTAACGGGCGTCAGGGCTGGCGCGAACAATTAGCCCTGGGTGCGGTGTTGTTTGCCGGGCTGCCCGTGCTGGATATCTTGACCGGGGGCAGGTACCTGTTGGCTTCGCTGGAGCAGCAGGACTGGGTGCTGATCGGCTTCGATCTGACGGCATTGATGACAGGTCTGTTCATGGCCTGGGGCGCGACAAAGTTTCGTCCGGTTCCGCCAGTACTCGCCGCCAAGGGTGACGAGCAAACGGCATCGAACAAAACCACTCAGGCCGGCATCGATACCACTCGGCTTGAAGGCGAGGCCAACTGATGCTGCTGGCTACCCTGTTGTGCTACGTAGGCTTTACGGCCCTGTGCCTGTCGATGTCCAAACATTACGGCGAGTTGCTGCACAGCAAACTCGGCGTCGGTCGCGGGCGCTTGCTCAAGTTGCTGGGCTGGGCGCTGTTGTGCCTGTCGCTATCCTGCGCGCTGAGTGACCCTGCCTGGGGCATGGCGTTGGTCGAGTGGTTTGCGGCATTGATGGCCAGCGCCTTGTTGCTGGTATTTTTGATTCCGTTTCGGCCACGGCTGGCTTTGATACTCGCGGCGGCGGGGCTGTTGTTGAGCCCGGTGGCGGCGTTCAATCAACTGCTGGTTTGAGCGGGCCGCCATGAACATCGCACCGTCTCCTGAATCGGAACAGCCCGACCCCCTCAAGCCTGTCGCTGATGATTCTGCTCGGGACGCGGCGAAAGGTGGACGTGCGTACTTCCTCGAAGTGTTTTTGTCCCAGCAGCCGCAAATGGAAGCGCTGGTCAGGCGCCGTGTGGGCTGTCGGGCGACGGCGGCTGATCTGGTTCAGGACTTATTCGTGCGCTTCTGGCGACGGCCGCTGGTGCAGGTCGAAGAACTCAGCACTTATCTATTGCGCTGCGCCGGGAATATCGCCGTCGATCATTTACGCAGCGAAGGGGTGCGCAACCGTATCAGCGAGGGCCTGATGACCGACGGGCAGCACGATGATGTCGACCAACCGCAGGCGGCGCTGGAAGCGGGTAACGACCTGCGCCACGTCGAGGCTGCTTTGCGTGAGTTGCCCGAGCGGACCCGGCAGATATTCCTGCTCAACCGTATCCATGGTCGCAAATACGGAGAAATCGCCAAGGTCATGGGGCTTTCGCAAAGCACCGTGGAAAAACATATGATGCGCGCCTTGCAAGCCTGCAAGGCGTGTCTGGAACAGTCTCCGTCTTCGGCTCGCGCCACTCGCTCGAAGTCAGAGGACGCTCGTCGATGAAAACCCCTGCGGCGCCTGTCCAGGTTTCCCCGGCATTGCAGCAGGCAGCTCTGGAATGGCTCACCCTCCTGCATGACGCCCCCTGCAGTCGCGACGAGCAGAATTTCAGGCGATGGCTGCAAGCCGATCCTGCTCACGTCGAGGCTTACTCCCAGGCTCAGGTGCTCTGGGAGTTGAGCGAAGTGCCCGCCGCGCGTCTTGCCGCAGAAGACTCCGTCGCGCTGGCTGCCCTGTTGCAGCAAATGGATGCGCCAATCCGAAAGTCGCACCACCCCATGAAACGCTGGTCAACAGGCCTGGCCATGGCGGCGTGCCTGTTGCTGGCGATTGCCGTCGGCGCGGGCTGGCAACCGGGGCGATGGGCCGATGATCTGGGTGCTGATTATGTCTCTGCGCCGGGTCAGGTCTGGACCGTGATGCTGGCCGATAAGTCGCAGGTCACTCTGGATGCCGACAGCGCCATCGCGGTGAACTTCAGCCATGGCGAGCGGCATGTGCAACTGCGGCGCGGCGCAGCGTTCTTTCAGGTGATCCATACGGGCGAGCCGTTCATGGTGGATGCCCACGGCGGTCAGACGCAGGTGTTGGGAACGCAATTCGAAGTGCGCCTGCAAGAGCAGGGCGCTCAGGTGACGGTGTTGTCCGGGCGTGTCGGGGTCAAGTCTGCTCAGGATGAACCGCAACGGATTCTCGGCGCCGCCCAGCGCGTGGCCTATGACCAAGGCACCACCAGTGCTCCCCAGGCCATCGATCCACAAAACCAGTTGGCCTGGCGCGACGGCTGGCTCAATTACTACCGCACTCCATTGGCGGACGTGATCAACGACTTGAGCCGTCACTACCCCGGCCGCATCGTCTTGCTCAGCCCTAAACTGGGCGAAAAACGCATCAGCGGCAGCTTCCCCAGTAAAGATCCCGAAGCGGTGCTGGCAGCCTTGAAATCCGTGGTGGGGTTTGAGGAGTACAGCGTCATGGGGCGAGTGATTTTTGTGCGATGAAATCTCGGGCCCAATGGTGATGCCTGTTGGAGCGAGGCTTGCCCGCGAAGGCGATCGCGCAGTATCGAAGAAGGTGCTTAATGTACAGGCCTCTTCGCGGGCAAGCCTCGCTCCAACAATTGGCATGATGCTCGGTGTATTAATTTTCGCTGCCATCAGCACCGCGCAAGCGACCGAAGCCGCCTTCAATTTCTCGATCCCGGCCGAACCTTTGCCGCAAGCCTTGAGCGAGTTCAGCCGAGTGACTGGCCTGGGTGTCATCTACACCCAGGAAACCCCCTATGCGATCGAGGCACCGGCGCTCACCGGGCAGTTCAGCGCCGAGCAGGCCTTGACCCGGTTGTTGGCGAGCTCCGGGCTGACCTGGCGCCGCGCCACCGAGCACACCTTTACTCTGGAGACAGCGGCAGTCGACGGCGCGATCAATCTGGGTGCCACTCAGATTCAATCATCGACGCCGAGCCGCAGCAGCTATCAGCCAACCGTCAGCTCAACGGTATTGCGCTCTTCCGCGCCGCTGCTTGAAACACCCCAAGCCGTGGCCATCGTGCCAGCGCAAGTCATCGCTGATCAGGCACCGCGCAATCTCGACGATGCGTTGACCAATGTCAGCGGCGTCACCCAAGGCAACACCCTGGGCAGTACGCAGGACACCATCGTCAAACGCGGGTTTGGCGAAAACCGCGACGGCTCGATCATGCGCGACGGTATGCCAATTGTGCAGGGCCGTAGCCTCAATGCCAGCGCCGAGCGGGTCGAAGTGCTCAAAGGGCCTTCGACTTTGCTGTATGGCATTCAGGACCCCGGCGGCGTAATCAACGTGGTCAGCAAACGCCCGGAGTTGCAGTCCTATAACGCCCTGACCGCCACCGGCTCCAGTTACGGTGCCGGCAAGAATGGCAGCGGCGCAACCCTCGACAGCACCGGCGCGCTGGGGGATTCCAGGCTGGCGTACCGGATGATTGTCGATCATGTGGATGAAGATTACTGGCGCAATTACGGGGTGCATCGTGAGTCGCTGGTTGCGCCTTCACTGGCCTGGTACGGGGAGGACACGCAACTGACGGCCGCCTATGAACATCGTGAATTCCTCTCGCCTTTTGATCGCGGTACGGCGATCGATCCGCTCACCAATCATCCGCTGGATATTCCCGCGACCCGTCGTCTGGATGAGCCGTTCAACAATATGGAAGGGCGCTCGGATCTGTACCGCTTTGAAGCCGACCATGATTTCGACGGCAACTGGAAAGGTCATCTGGGCTACAGCTACAACCGTGAAACCTACGACGCCAGTCAGGTGCGGGTGACGGCGGTCGATCCGGCGAGCGGCACCCTGACCCGCTCCATGGATGGCACGCGCGGGGCGCTCAGCACTGACCGTTTCACCACCCTGACGCTCAATGGAGCTGTGCAAGCAGGCGGCATGCAGCACGAACTGTTGGTCGGCATTGATGATGAATACCGCAAGATTTACCGCTCTGACCTGATCCGCCAGAAAAGCCTGACCACCTTCAGCTACCAGAATCCGGTGTACGGCCGGGAAGTGGAGGGGACCTTATCCAGCGATCCGGACAGCGGGCAAAGCGACATTCTGCGCACCGATTCACTGTTCATTCAGGACTCCATTCACCTGAACGAGCAGTGGATTCTTGTGGCGGGCGGGCGCTATCAGACTTACGACCAAGTAGCTGGCAAGGGCCGCCCGTTTACGGTCAATACCAACACCACCGGGCATAAGTGGATACCCCGGGCAGGGCTGGTGTATCGCTATGACGAGCAGCTGTCGTTCTATGGCAGCTACACCGAATCCTTCAAACCCAACTCCAGCATCGCGCCGCTCAGTGGCGGGCGGGTGCTGGACTCCGGCACGCTGCCTGAAGAGGGGCAGTCCTGGGAACTGGGGGCAAAATGGGACGTGCCGGGGGCGTGGAGCGGTAATCTGGCGGTGTTCGACATCAAGAAACGCAACGTGCTGGTCGCCAATTTTGATGCCGCTAGCGCTGACACGGTGTACAGCTCGGCGGGTGAAGTGCGCTCCCGTGGACTGGAGCTGGATTTTAGCGGGCAGCTGGACGAGCGCTGGAGTCTGATCGGGGCTTATGCCTTCACCGACGCTGAAGTCACTGAAGACCCGCTGCTCAAGGGCAACCGCCTGCAAAACGCCGCCCGACACAGTGGCTCACTGTCGGCGGTCTATGACCTGGGCACGGTGCTGGGCAGTGACAAATTGCGCCTCGGTGCGGGTGCGCATTACGTGGGTGAACGGGCTGGCAACCCGACCGATGATTTCAACCTGCCGGCCTACACCGTCGCCGACGCCTTCGCCACTTACGACACCCGGTTCGACGGACAGAAAGTGCGCTTTCAGGTCAACCTGAAGAACATCTTCGACCGCACTTACTACACCTCCAGCGTTAGCCGCTACTTCGTTTCCATGGGCGATTCGCGGCAGGTGGTGGTGTCCAGTACCCTGGAGTTTTAGCCGAGGAAAAGCAAATACTTGAAGCTTAATGATTTCTCTGTAGGAGCGCGCTTGCCCGCGATCGCGTCAGGTCAGACAACACATTTTTCGCTGACACACCGTATCGCGGGCAAGCG
>NZ_JPQU01000017.1 GCF_000737245.1 Pseudomonas syringae
CGGTATCGCCGATGAGCCGATCCGGCTTGATGTCGAACTGTTCTTCGACCCGCTCAATCATGGTCTTGGTGCTCTCGACCTCGGCAGTTCGATGCGCTGGGGTCGGCTCCACATCCATGGTCACGCCATGCTCGACATCAATCAGATAGTTCGTCGAGTAGGCGAAAAACGCCGGGCCTCCTGGCGCTGCGGTCCAACGAGAAAGTGGATCAGTTAGCGACAGGCGTTTGGGCAGTGCTTCGGCCAAAGCTTCTTCATCCAGCGCTTCAAGGTACTCACGCACGGCGCGAGTACTCAGCGACGGATCGCTCCAGTTGACCTCTTCGTTGCCGGGTACGCCTCTTTGCCGGCTGGCATCTGCCTTGATGACACTGGCGTCCACAGCAAAACCTTCGCCCTTGACCAGACCCGCGTCCATGCAGCGACGCAGCACCTCGTTGAACAGCCAGCGAAACAGCGAGCTGTCACGAAAACGGCCGTGGCGGTTCTTGGAAAACGTAGAGTGATTGGGGACTTCGTCTTCAAGACTCAAACGGCAGAACCAGCGATACGCCAGGTTCAAATGAGCCTCTTCGCACAACCAACGTTCGGAGCGAATGCCGTAGCAGTAGCCCACCACCAACAGGCGAATCATCAGTTCGGGATCAATCGATGGACGCCCGATTGGGCTATAAAAATCGGCGAGATAGTGGCGCAGATTGCTTAGATCGAGGCATCGATCAATGCTGCGCAGGAGGTGATTGGCTGGGATGTGATCTTCAATGTTGAACGAGTTAAACAGTCTCTATTGTCCGCTCGACAATTGTCCCATCATGCTGCGGATCCTCCCGCTGGCCGATGACCTGATTTTGCCGCATGCCAGGCAGGAGATTTACTTTTTCAACAGAATCGGCCGAAAGCAGCCTGTGGCAAGGCCTTCAGCCAGAGGGTAGAACCAGCGCTTCTACAAATGAGTGAAGGCTGAACATTAAGATGCCTGGATCCAACGTCTAGTCGCATTCGCACTATGGCTTACTAAACCTCGACTTTCGGATGCGGCAATATTACCGAATCTCATTTCGGATCAATGCGATTGGAGAAACGTACGGACTTTGTCTTACCTTCCGAACGTCGAGATCGGGCATGGGTGATTATAAAACGATGCATTGAGGGTGCTTCGGATCCTCTGACCCATTTTTGGATGGTTTCTCGAGAGCCCGGCACGCCTGGCTATCCGGTACAGCGAGAGCTTGTCGCGGAACTACATCCGCTAGATCTTTCCTAACATTTCCATGTTGATCACCCTGTGTGCTCCTGCTCGAAAAAGTGAGCAGAAGCTGTTGAACACCTGGGTCAGTTTTCGGCCAGCGGCAACAGGCCTGCGGGTAGCCTTCTTTAAGACCCAAGATAATAGACGCTCAAAGCGCTTCGCCCTTCTCCCCGAAACGGCGTTTCTGTCGCCTCTCTCCCGCACCGAAGCCGTATTGGCATCGAATAATAGGCAATCCGACAAACGGTCTACTACAGCCTAACCAGTTGAAAAAAACAGAATATTTATATTTCTGGCCGACGGGTTTCCGGATGCTTGCCTCAAACATTGCGACCAAGGCTCTTGGCGGAGACTATTTTTGTTATTAATGTGTTGTCCGGACAACATAACAACGTGCCGGCTCTCATCGGGCGCCGAGTACCTCAGGTCTGTTGAAAAACAAAAATAAGGAGCTCCTTCATGAGCGTTAAACAGATTGGTGAGCAGCGGTATCGCGGTCAGATCGGCCGGTATTTCGAAGACTTCGAGATCGGCGATATTTACGAGCACCGTCCGGGTCGTACCATCACAGAGACTGACAACATCCAGTTTTCACTGCTGACGATGAACCTGCATCCCATGCATTGCGATGCGGCTTACGCGGCCAAAAGCGAATTTGGCAAGCCCTTGGTCAACAGCGGCCTGACGGTGGCGATCGTCCTGGGTATGACGGTGCCTGACGTGAGTGGCAAAGCCATCGCTAACTTGGGCTGGACCGACATCAAGCTGACCGCGCCTGTATTTCCTGGCGACACCATCTACGCCGCTACCGAGGTGCTCAACAAGCGCGAATCCAAGTCACGCCCCAACCAAGGCATCATCACGGTCAAAACAATCGGCACCAAAGCCGATGGTACGCAGTTTATGAGCTTCGAGCGCAACGTGCTCATCCAGAAGCGCGAAGGCAACACGCTGGACGAAGCGGCCGGTTACTGAGTTCTAACGCCTCCACAAACTGGGGCTGCAGGGCAGCCACGATCTGTTCTGCACCTTTACGTCTGATCCAGATAATTCCTCTACAAAAATAAATACGAGGAAACACCCATGATCAAGTTGAAACGCTTAATCGTTGCAACCTTTACCTCTTGCACTCTGGCCGCTCTGACTATGCCGCTTCAGGCCGCTGAGTTGGTGCTGCCAAACGAGGTCGCTGCAAGCCACTGGAAGACTGGGTACATGAACGAGTTCGCCACCATGGTGGACAAGCGGACCAGTGGCAGCCTGGAGGTAAAGGTTTTCCCGTCATCCCAGCTGTACAACGACCAGGACGCCCTTGCAGCGCTCGGCACTGGCGCGGTGCAAATGGTCTGGCCCGTCTCCGTGCGCATCGAAACCATAGATCCGCGACTGGGTGCAATTAACCTTCCGTTTACCCTCACCGACGAGCTGATGAACAATCAGTGTTATGCCAAAGGTATTACTGAGCTGATGTCGTCTTATGTCGAACCGCGCAAGCTGAAAATTCTCGGACTGCTGAGGGCCGCAGATCTGTTTTTCATTATGAGCAAACATGATGTCAAGCAGATTGCGGACTTTAAAGGCACCAAAATTCGCGTGATTGGGGGGCGGGTATTCCTCGACACCATTCGTGGCCTGGGTGCGAGCCCGGTATCGATGGCCGCATCGGAGATGAGTACTGCGTTGGGGCAGGGTGCCATTGACGGCGTCTTCACTTCGGCGGGCGGTTGGGCCGAGATGATTGGACAGACCGGCAAACACGCTTACTACGTGCCCAATTTCTCGCTGACCACCTATGCAGTGGTTGTGGATAAAACCTGGTTTGACGAGCTGAGTAAGACCGAGCAGGACGCGATCACCAGCAGCATGGACGAAATCACTGCCAGGCAATGGAAGGAGGTGGTGGTAGAGGATCAGAAGCTGATCGACAAGATGGTTGCCGGTGGTGCGACCTTCACCCAGGCGACCGCACAGCAATCCGAAGCCTATGAGGCTCTCGCAGCGAAGAATAAGAAGATCTTCTCGAGCCTACATCCAGATGTCTTGCCGTCAATGGACGCCATCGAGAAGAGGTGCCTGTGATGTCCGTCCAGATGACTCCTGAAACTCTGCAGGAGACGCCTAAGGCGAGACGCAGTTTGTGGTTACTGTTTGAGCGCAAAGTATTGCTCAACGTGGCCACGGTGATGTTTCTCCTTTCGACCGCAATCATGCTGTTCGAGGGCGTCTCCCGTGCCGCGTTCGACAGCAGCGCGTTCTGGGCTGAAGAAAGCGTGCGTTACCTGATGGTGTGGTCGTTTTTCCTGACGCTTGGGGTTAGCGGGAACGCGGGCAATCACATCCGCACCGAACTGCTGCTGGAGCGTCTGGGGCCACTCGCGAGATCGGCGTGTCATGTGGCGTCCAGCCTAGTCGGCATAGCGTTTTGCGTCCTGCTGTTCTTCGCTTCGCTGCCGCAGGTTCATCGCTATTACACGATGGGCATGATGACCGAGTCAAACCTAGATTTGCCGTTGTGGTTTCTGTTCCTGGTCATGCCGATAGGCGCACTGCTATTTCTCGTCTACTACCTGCGTTGCCTGGTCATTGCCCTAAAAGGCAAGGATCCGTATGGCACCGGTCAAATCACCGGCTCACAGCTCTAGGAGGCTACCATGCTGATGCTTATCGCTCTGCTGGTGATGTTGGCGTTTCTTGCCATCGGTACTCACGTTGCGGTTGCCCTAGGGCTGGTCACCACGGGTTTGATCCTGTTCGTGGCCGGGGTGCCAACCACTGTAATTGCCCAGACCGCTTTTAAGTCGGTCAATAGCTATCCATTGATGGCCATTCCGATGTTCGTTTTGGCTGGCAACCTGATGATGCGCGGCAACATCGCCGAGTTGCTGATCCAACTGGTCGGCAGTGTTGTGCAAGCTGTGCGTGGTGGGCTGGCATTGACCGCGATGATCGCAAGCGTGTTTTTCGCCGCCGTTTCTGGCTCAAGTGTGGGTTCTGCAGCTGCCATCGGCGCGTCCACCGTGGGTGTGCTGACGAAGGAGAATTACCCTCCGCGGTTTTCCGCTGCCATTGTTGCCGTCGGCGGCACCCTAGGGCTGATGATCCCACCATCGCTAGGTTTCATCCTGATCGGTTCCATCGTCGGTTTGCCGGTAGACAAACTGTTTATCGCAGGCGTGTTGCCGGGCTTGATGGAGGCTTGCCTGCTGATGGCGGCCGTGGTTTTTTTCTCTCGTCGCAATAACTATGGCGCAAAGGTCAAGGGTGCCGACTGGGCAGGTTTCGGCCGTCGTCTGCCGGGTGCTGGCGCAGCGCTAATGATGCCGGTGCTTATTATCGGCAGCATCTACACCGGCTATTTGACGCCCACGGAGGTATCGGCTTTCGCTGCCGCTTACGCAGCCATTCTTTGCCTTTGGGTTTACCGCAGCGTGACCTTGGGCGGAGTTTGGGATGTGGCCCGTGATTCGCTGCTCCAAACAACCATGATTTTCGCTGTGGTTATGGGCGGCAGTCTGGTGGGCTTCGCCCTTGCCCGCATGGGTGTATCAGCCAGCCTGGTTTCGACTGTCAGCGCCATGGAACTCAGTGCATGGCAGTTCCTGATTCTGGCCAACATCGTACTGCTGATACTCGGTATGTTTCTCGATGGTATCGCGTTGATCGTGCTCACCGCACCGTTGCTTTTCCCTATCGCGACTCACCTGGGAATCAACCCCGTTCATTTCGCCGTAATCATGGTCGCCAACGTTGAAATTGCGACGTTGACGCCACCTATCGGGCTCAACCTGTTCGTCATGGCCGGTATTTCCAAACAGCCGGTGCATGAAGTAGCGCGTGGAGTACTGCCTTTTTATGGCGTGCGCATGCTCGGCTTGGCCTTGATCACGTTCGTCCCCGCAATTTCTCTGTCACTTGTCAGCTGAGAGGAAAACAACAATGTATGCCTCTACCCATAAACCGATCGCCGAATCCCTCGCCGCTTTTGCTGAACAGATTGGTTTTGATTCGATACCCGAGCCGGTTCGCATGCGCGCCAAGCTGCTGATCCTAGATGCCGTGGGCATCGCACTGGCGTCGACTCGCTACGAATTTGCCCATCGCACGCTTTCTGCAGCGCGTGAACTGGGTGAAGGTACAAGCGATGTCATTGGCTTCAGCGCCAAGCTCTCCCTGCGCGATGCCATTCTGCTCAACGGAGTGCTGGTCCACGGCCTGGATTTTGACGATACCCACGGTCGCGGCGTTATCCATGCGACCGCCAGTTGTTTCCCGGCAGCATTGGGGATCGCCTCAAAGTACGACGCGAGCGGTCGTGATTTCCTGACAGCCTATGTGCTGGGAATGGAAGTCGCGACGCGCCTGGCGTCGGTGGCCAAGGGTGGCTTCCATCAGGTCGGCTTTCACCCCACGGGGCTGATTGGTGCGTTTGGTTGCGCACTGATCGCCGGCAAGTTGCAGGGCCAGACCGCCGAGCAATTAGCGATGACTCAGGGTGTCGCGCTAAGCACGGCATCCGGCAGCCTAGAGTTTCTCGAAGACGGTGCTTGGACCAAGCGCATGCATCCGGGTTGGGCAGGTGTTGCCGGGCTCACTGCAGCGACATTGGCACGCCATGGTTTCATTGGACCGAAGGCCGTTTATGAGGGGCGGTTTGGTCTGTTCAAGAGCCACCTGGGTGAGCGCGAAACGGAGTGTGACTATGCCTTGGCTACCGAAAATCTGGGCAGTGCGTGGGAAGTCGGGGAGGTATCCGTTAAGCCGGTACCGGCGTGCCACTTCACTCATGCGGTCGCCGACTCGGCGGTAGTTCTTCACGAGCAGGGCATTCGTATCGAAGACATCGCTCGTATCACCGCTCTGGTGCCTAAAGAAACCATCGGCATCGTCTGCGAGCCCGAAGCCAGCAAGCGCAAGCCGTCCAACAGTTACGAGGCGCAGTTCAGCGTTCCGTACGCCGTCGCCAGCGGCCTGCTTCGTGGGCGCTTTGGCCTGGCCGATCTCGAACCAGAAGCCTATTCAGATCCGGCGGCCCTCGCGCTGATGGAGAAGATTGACTATCAGGAGGACCCTCAGTCGGGGTTCCCACGTCACTACTCCGGTGAGGTGGTTGTCAGGCTGCATGACGGACGCCAATTGCGTCACCGCGAGCCAATCAACCGTGGTGCAGCGGACCGACCTCTCTCAGCCGACGACATCATCGCCAAGTATCACGAAAACGCTCAAACCGCCGTTGCTCCACAAGCCGTCCAGCGGATCCTCGACGCCGTACTGAACCTCGATGCTGGAAGCACCCGAGAGCTTTCCCGCGTACTTACGGCATGTGCCTGAATCTTTAAGAACGAACATGACAAGAACAATCTGGAGAGACAAAGATGAGTGAATACGACGAACAGGAAAGCATGATTCTGGATGCCCTGGATCGCTTTCTTGAAACCGAAGCCAAGCCGTTTGTGCACGAGTTGGAAAAGAACGACACCTACCCTGAAGAAATGGTCGAGAAAATGAAGGCCATGGGGCTGTTCGGCTGCATCATCGATCCGGAGTACGGCGGGTTGGGTCTGTCTACTTCCACTTATGCGAAGATCGTCGAGCGTATTTCTTGCACATGGATGTCGCTGTCCGGAATCATCAATTCACACCTAATCATGGCGTCAGCTATCCAGCGTCATGGCACGCAGGAACAAAAGCAGAAGTTCTTACCACGCATGGCCACCGGTGAGCTGCGCGGTGCCGTAGGTTTCACTGAGCCCGATACCGGCACCGATTTGCAGGCGATCCGAACCACCGCCCGCCGCGAAGGCGATCACTACGTGGTCAACGGTGCCAAAACCTGGATCACCAACAGCCTGCACGGTAGCCTTCTTGCGTTGTTGGTGAAAACCGACCCGACCGCCGAACCTCGCCACAAAGGCATGAGTTGGTTGATTGCCGAGAAAGGCCCGGGCTTCAAGGTTGCACGCAAACTGGAGAAGCTTGGCTATCGCGGAATCGACACCTGCGAGCTGGTGTTCGAAGACTACAAGGTACCGGTTGACTGCCTGATTGGCGGTGTCGAGGGCGTGGGCCTCAAGCAGGTGCTTTCCGGTCTGGAGCTGGGACGTATCAACGTCGCTGCCCGCGGCGTTGGCGTGGCCCGTGCAGCACTGAACGAAGCCGTCAATTACTCCCAAGTACGCAAGACCTTTGGCAAGCCTATCTGCGAGCACCAGGCGATACAACTCAAGCTCGGCGAGATGGCGACACGTGTTGAGGCCGCGCGCCTGCTCACCGAGTCCGCCGCCAAGGCGTACGATAAAGGTGAGCGCTGCGACATGGAGGCGGGCATGGCCAAGTTCTACGCCTCGGAGGCAGCCCTTTCAAATGCCACCGACTGCATGCGCATCCATGGCGGCTACGGCTATTCCAAGGAGTACAACGTAGAGCGTCTGTTCCGCGATGCGCCACTGTTGACCATAGGTGAAGGCACCAACGAGATGCAGCGCATTATCATCGCCAAGCAACTGGTACAGAGGAATCCGGCATGACCCTCCCTCTTGAAGGCGTGCGCATCGTCGCCGTCGAGCAGTATGGCGCGGGGCCATTCGGTACCCAGCATCTGGCTGACCTTGGCGCTGAGGTAATCAAGATCGAAAACCCTAATGAAGGCGGTGAAATCGGTCGTCATGTGGGTCCCTATTTCTTTGAGGAAGGCGATAGTCATTTCTATCAGTCCTTCAACCGAAACAAGAAAAGTGTGGTGCTCAACCTCAAGAATCCTGAAGAAAAGGCGCAACTGATTGAGCTGCTGAAGAGCGCTGATGCGCTCTACGACAACCTGCGCGGCGATCTCCCGGAAAAACTTGGCTTGACCTACGAAGCGCTCAAGGAGCACAACCCGGCCCTGGTCTGCTGTCACTTGTCGGCATACGGTCGCGAGGGCGCTCGCAAGGCTTGGCCGGGCTACGACTACCTGATGCAGGCCGAGGCCGGATACTGCTCGCTGACGGGCGAGCCGGGCGGTCCTCCGGCGCGTTTCGGCCTGTCCATCATCGACATGATGACTGGCACCACCGCCGCTCTGGCACTGGTCTCGGCATTGGTCGGCGCTCGCGCGTCGGGGGTTGGTCGTGATATCGACGTCAGCCTTTACGATGTGGCGATGCACAACGTTAACTACCTGGGCACCTGGTATCTCAACGAAGGTGTGAAAACCGAGCGCACGCCCCGTTCCGCGCATCCGTCTCTGACCCCGAGCCAGCTCTACAAGACGCAGGATGGCTGGATGTTCATCATGTGCAACAAGGAAAAGTTCTGGGCTGTGCTGGCCGGGTTGATCGGCAAGCCAGAATGGGCCCGCAACGATCTCTACGGCAGCTTCAAGGCGCGCCTGGAAAACCGTGACCAGCTCACTGAAGACCTCGATGCGGTGCTGATGCAACAACCCACTGCATATTGGTTGAAACAATTTGGCGGCCAGGTGCCGGCGGCGCCCGTCAACGACATTGGTCAAGCACTCGATAACCCGTTTGCCAAGGAGCAGGGGCTGATCTTTGAGGTTGAACACCCGGTTCGAGGTAAGATCAAGACCCTTGCCTGCCCGATTCGTTGCCCGGGCGAACAACTACCCAATCAGCCTGCCCCCCGTCTTGGCGCACACCAGTCAATACTGGCCGCGCTGACGCGTGGATCAGATGCTGTGAAAAACCCTGCTGGAGTCAGCTGAATGACCAACGAATTGCCTTCCCTACTGTCTGGCGGACAGCCTCGCTATCTGGTTCTTGCGCAGGCGCTGATCGATGCGATCAAGTCTGGGCGGTATCCAGTCGGTAGCCTGCTGCCAACTGAACATGAGCTGTGCAAGCAGTTCAATGTCAGTCGGCACACGGTCCGGGAAGCGATTCGCCGACTCAACGAGTTGGGTCTGATCAGCAAACAGCATGGTATCGGCACGCGGGTCAAGGCAGTCCATCCCGCGTCACGCTACGTGCAGGCCAGTGAAGGGATCTCCGACTTACACCAATACGTGCGCGACGTACGCATGGAACTGGGCAGTTCACAGGAAATCAGCGCCGATGAGGAGTTGATCGAGCTGCTTGAATGCAAACCAGGTCAAGCCTGGGTGTGCGCCGTAGGCCTGCGTCATCGCGAGGGTGACAGCGCACCACTGGCGCGTACTCAGGTCTATGTGCCAAGTGCTTACCGCGCCGCTCTGGATGCGTTCGGCGATGGACGCACGCCGATCTATGAGCTGCTGCAACGACGCTTCGGCCTGCAGATGACCGAAGTACGTCAGACCCTCAGCGCGGTGAATCTTGGTGAGGACGACGCACGTGCCTTGCAAGTAGAGCCGGGGTCGCCGGGACTGCACATCGTTCGCAAGTATTACGGCAGTAACGATGAGCTGCTGGAGGTTGCGGTCAACATCCACCCGGGTGAGCGCTTCAGCTACTCGATCACCCAAAGACTGGTCTGGCAGGGCGCTAACGGTGAATAACAGCTACTCGACTCTGGCGGTCACCCTGGCCATTCAGGCCCTGGTGTCCATGGCGACTTTCACCGTACCCGTGTTGGCGCCTGTCGCTCTGCGTGAGCTCGGTGGCAGCGTCAGCCTGGTGGGTTTGTTCGTTGCATTGATTTACCTGGGAGCAATGATTTCCAGCCTGCTCAGCGGTAGCTGGATTTTGCGTTTCGGTGCGATCCGCGTCAGTCAGGTCTGTCTGTTGTCATGTGCTGCTGGCCTGGCTATGGCTGCCGGTGGTCATAGCTGGTGCCTGCTGCTCAGTGCCTTGGCCCTTGGCGCGGGTTACGGCCCGGTAACGCCGGCGAGCTCGCATATCCTGGCGCGCACGACGCCGACGCATTTGATGGGGTTGATGTTTTCTCTCAAGCAGACGGGCGTGCCAATAGGTGGTGTGCTCGCCGGTATGCTGATTCCTAGTCTGGTCGCTGTCATCGGTTGGCGCGGGGCGTTGCTGCTGACCGCGCTTGGTTGCGTGGTCATGGCGTCTATCGCCCAAGTAGCAAGGCGCAAACTAGATGATGATCGCGACCCGTCGACCCGCCGCTCAGGCAGGAGCTTGCTTGAGCCGCTGGGAATGATTTTTGCCATGCCTCGCATGCGCAACCTAGCGTTGTGCTCGATCTTCTTCGGTGCCATGCAGTTATGCCTGACCACCTATCTGGTGAGTTATCTGACCCACGATTACGGCCTGGCACTGGTCACTGCCGGGGTCATCCTCGCCCTAACCCAAGGTGCAGGCGTCGCCGGGCGCCTGCTCTGGGGCTGGGTCGCCGACCGCTGGTTGGAGCCCAATCGGCTTCTGCCATTACTGGCGCTGCTGATGGCGATCGCTTCGCTGCTCACTGCCGCCTTCACCCAGTACTGGCCGCTTCCGCTGGTGGCTGCGGTGAGTATGTTGTTCGGTGCCAGCGCTATTGGCTGGAATGGCGTTTATCTGGCCGAAGTAGCTCGTCTCGCGCCGGTCGGCACCGCCGGTCAATACACAGGGGGGACGTTATTCTTTACCTATTTCGGGGTGGTGGCCGGGCCCCCCCTGTTTGCCGGGCTGACACAGCTTGGCGATTCCCTTGCCACGGGTTACGCGTGGTTCGGCGGCTTGATGCTGCTGATCGCGCTTGCACTGGTGCGCTTGAACATTAGTAGCATGTGCGCGGACTCCAGCTAACGCGCCTTCGTTTCACCCCTCACTTTTCTATCCAACCCAACGTGGAGAAATGCCATGGCAGCCCGCTCGTACCTGTTCGTCCCGGGGGATCGTCCGGAGCGTTTTGATAAAGCCTGCGCCGCTGGCGCTGATGTCGTCATTCTCGATCTTGAAGATGCCGTGACCCCTGAGCACAAGGACCAGGCCCGCGAAGCCATTCGCGACTGGCTGAAGACTGGCGGCAAGGCCTGGGTGCGTTTCAATGCAAGCGACACTCGATGGCACGCAGATGATTGCAGCCTGATCGATGTCCCGGGTTTGCTCGGGGTGTCTCTACCCAAGGCGGAAAGCGCCGCACAGATCAGCGTTCTGGCACAGCGGATGGCCGAGTCTTTGCGCATTCTCCCGATCGTCGAAACCGCCCGCGGTATTTTTAATGCCGAAGAAATCGCCAGCGCACCCAAGGTCCAGTGCCTGGCCTTCGGCTCGGTGGATTTTCAGGTCGACACCGGAATTCTCGGTGATGGAGAGGAGCTGCTGTTCGCCCGTTCGCGTCTGGTGCTTGCCTCGGCGCTCGCCCGTATCGGCGCGCCGGTAGATGGCGTGACGACCAACCTGGACGACCTCGATCTGCTGGCCAGCGATGTATACCGCGCCCGCCAACAGGGTTTCGCCGGTAAGTTGTGCGTGCACCCCAAGCAGGTTGCACCGATCAATAACGGGTTTCTTCCAGCCGAGCACGAAGTGCAGTGGGCGCAGGCAGTAATGGACGCGGTGGCGAAGGATCAGGGCGTAGGGGCGATCAGCCTAAATGGCAAACTGATCGATTTGCCTGTGATCCTGCGTGCGCAACGCATTTTGGAAAACATCGCCTGAGGACAAACGAACAGATCCAGGAGCGGACCATGACAGCAGTAATCAAACGCGTACCGGGTGAGCCATGCGGGCGTCAGCGCGTACTCGACAGTGCACGCCAGCTATTTGCCGAGCGCGGTTTTCACGCTGTCAGTCTGCGTGAGCTGGGTCAGGTGGTTGGCATGCATGCAGGTTCGTTGTACGCGCACATCGAGAGCAAGGAAGCCCTATTGCAGGAGCTGATCGAAGACGGCTACGAGCGGCTGATGGACAGCAGCCTGGCGCGTCTGAAGAAGGCACCGTCGAGTAAAGCGCTCAGCATGTTCCTGCACAATCACCTGGACTTTCAGATAGTCAATCCGCACTGGTATGCGCTTGCCTTGATCGAATCCCGACATTTGGGCGACGAGGCACAAGAAGAGTTACGCAGCCTCAAAACGGACTATGCGGTGCTGCTTGAACGGCTCCTGCAGAAGCGAATGGGCCAACGCGCCGATGCCTGGAGGATTTCGACGATGGCGCGACAGGCATTGCGCTTACTCGACGGTCCGCCACAGGGCGATGGTGTCGCGCTGGATGACTGCGTTGAGGACGTGGAGCACCTGATCCTCAATCGCCTGAATCGTTAGTCGTGAGCTATTGGCTTCTGTACCGAGGCGGGCATTGGCTTCACAAGGCAACACCACAATAAGAAATGGGAAAAAAAATGCACAAACACCCTAGAACCAAAACGATATCCCTGGCTGTCCTGGCCGCGGGTTCGAGCTTGCCACTTTGGGCACAGGCGGATTTCATCAAGGACAGCAAAGCCAGCCTTACTATTAATAACTACTATTTCAACAGCGACTATCGCCAGCCCGGTGCCACTCAGTCCAAGCGGGAGGAGTGGGCTCAGGGCTTTATGCTCAACTACGAGTCGGGCTTCACCAACGGTGCTGTGGGTTTTGGTCTGGATGCCATCGGCATGCTCGGCATCAAACTCGATTCAAGCCGGGACCATATCAACACTGGACTGCTATCGGCGGATAACGATGGCAATCCGCAGGACAACTACAGCGAACTCGGTTTGACGGCAAAGGCGCGGGTGTCAAAAAGCACCCTGCGCGTTGGGACGCTGCTCCCGAAGATGCCAACAGTCTTGTCCAATGAATCGCGACTGATGCCGCAGACCTTTCGAGGTGCGCATCTGGTGTCGCAGGAGTTTGCAGGTTTGACCCTTGATGGCGGACGCCTCACTCAAAACAGCCTGCGTAACGACAGCAGCAGCGAAGACATGATTGCCAACGGTCGCGCCATTACCGGAGGGCAGTTTACCGACAAGTTCAACTTTGGAGGCGCGCGCTACCAGTGGAACAGGAACCTGATGACCTCGTACAACTACGGTCATCTGGACAACAACTATAAGCAGCACATCGTCAATCTGGTGCACTCTTTGCCTATTGGCCACGGCTCACTGAAAAGTGACCTGCGCTACGCGCGCTCCACCAATGACGGCAACACCAACGTTGATAACACCGCGTTGGGTGCCATGTTCACCTACAGCGTGATCGGCCACGGGATTAGCCTGGCGTACCAGAAAATGAAGGGCGACACAGGTTTCCCTTACATCAATGGCACGGATGAGTTCCTGGTCAACTACGCCATGCTGTCGCCTGACTACGCCAACCCCGACGAAAAATCCTGGCAGGCCCGTTACAACTACGACTTCGCGGCTCTGGGTATTCCCGGTCTGACATTCATGACCCGTTACGTCGCTGGAGACGGCTTCGAACGCGGCGACCGTGGAGCCAAAGAATGGGAGCGCAACAGTGAAGTCGCTTATGCCTTCCAGCAAGGATCGCTGAAGAATTTATCTGTCAAATGGCGCAACGGTACTTACCGCAGCGCCGGTAGCAGTGACATAGACCAGAACCGTTTGATCCTCAGCTACACATTGCCGCTGTTGTAAGCGTCGCGATGAGGGCCGAACCCAAAGCTCGGGTTCGGCTCTCTGTCTTCCACTCGCTGTGCGAGACCCATACGAGTAGCAACTATGCCTGTATACAATGCCCCTCTCCGCGATTTTCGCTTTGTCCTGCACGAAGTGTTCGCCGGTCCGACCATGTGGGCACGCACGCCGGCCCTGGCCGACGTGATCGATGCTGATACGGCCGATGCCATCCTAGAAGAAGCCGCTAAGGTGATCGGGAGCCTTATTGCCCCGATCAACCGCAGTGGCGATGAGGAGGGTGCGCAGTGGCTCGACGGTGATGTGTTTACGCCAGCGGGGTTTGGCGATGCTTACGCTACCTATACAGAGGGCGGCTGGGTCGGGCTGTCCGGCAATCCCGCCTACGGCGGCATGGGCATGCCCAAGATGCTCTGCGTTGCCTTCGAGGAAATGCTGTACGCTGCCGGGTCCAGTTTTGCCCTATATTCGGCACTGAGCTCCGGAGCGTGCCTGGCGATCGATGCTCACGCTAGCGAAGCTCTCAAGCGCACTTATCTACCGCCGATGTACGAAGGCCGATGGGCCGGCTCCATGTGTCTGACCGAGGCCCACGCGGGCACTGATCTGGGGCTGATTCGTACACGCGCCCAGCCAGATGCCGGCGGCAGCTACGCCATCACTGGCAGCAAAGTCTTCATCACTGGGGGCGAACATGATCTGACCGAGAACATCATCCATCTGGTGCTAGCCAGGCTCCCGGATGCTCCAGCTGGAGTAAGCGGGATCTCGCTGTTTCTGGTGCCAAAAATCAACGTCGAAGCTGACGCCAGCCTCGGCACACGAAACGCCGTAAGCTGTGGCTCGATCGAACACAAGATGGGTATCAAGGCTTCTGCCACCTGTGTGATGAATTTCGAAGGTGCTACAGGTTTCTTGATCGGTGAGCCCAACAAGGGCCTTTCCGCTATGTTCACCATGATGAACTATGAGCGCCTATCCATCGGAATCCAGGGTCTGGGTTGCAGCGAAGCCTCCTACCAAACCGCACGCGGTTATGCCGCCGAGCGTCTGCAAAGCCGCGCAGCTACTGGGCCGCAGGAGAAGGACAAAGTCGCGGACCCCATTCTTGTACACGCCGATGTGCGACGAATGCTGTTAACCATCAAAGCCTTGACCGAAGGTGGCCGCGCGTTCGCATCCTATGTCGGCCTGCAACTGGATCTTAGCAAATTCAGTCCTGACGCCAGCGAGCGACAGAGTGCGGAAATCCTGGCGGCCTTGTTGACGCCGGTGACCAAGGCATTTTTCACTGACACAGGCCTTGAAAGCTGCGTGCATGGGCAGCAGGTATTGGGCGGCCATGGTTATATACGTGAATGGGGTCAGGAGCAGCTCGTGCGCGACGTTCGTATCGCACAGATTTACGAAGGCACGAACGGCATTCAGGCACTCGACCTGCTTGGTCGTAAGATCATCGCCAACGGCGGTCTGGCGCTGCGTCAGTTCACCGGCGAAATCCGGCGGTTTGCCGATCAGCATGAAAACCCGCACGCCACGGTTCTGCTCGATGCGGTAGAGCGCCTGGAACGCATCAGCAGTTGGGTGCAGGAACGCGCCGCCAAAAATGCTCACGAAATAGGTGCTGCCTCGGTGGAATACCTACACCTGTTTGGCTACACCGCTTATGCTTGGATGTGGGCGCGGATGGCCGCAGTGGCTCAAGCACGATATGTAGAGGATGAGGCGTTCTACGGCGGCAAACTGGCGACGGCGCAATTTTTCTTTGATCGCTTGCTCCCCCGCACGTTGAGCCTGGAGGCTAGCATCTGCGCCGGAAGCGATTCTTTATATGGCATACGCGACGATCAATTCTAACCACTTTAGCGCTGTTAGCGTGGCTGCAAAAACCTTCTACCCATCTGCGCGACGGCCCGGAGTCGTCGCGCTCGTTGATGAGTCTCAAGCCACCTTGCCGGCACTAACTTCACGCGCCTCGACGAGCTTTACAACTTTGTCGGCGCACGGATTGCGCACGATGTGAGACTGGATCGGCTAAAGCCCATACATAGAGCTAGGGTTGGGTGTTTGAGATGTTGATAGGCTGCTTAAGCCTCGAAGACGAAGTCCCCAAACACTCTACGTTTTCCAAGAACCGCCACGGTCGTTTTCGCGACAGCTCGCTTCTCCGCTGGCTGTTCAACAAGGTGCTGCGTCGCTGCATGGACGCAGGTCTGGTCAAGGGCGAAGGGTTTGCGGTCGACGCCAGCGTCATCAAGGCAGATGCCAGTCGGCAACGTGGCGTACCTGGCGATGATGAAATCAACTGGCGCGATCCGTCGCTCAGTACTCGCGCCGTGCGTGAGTACCTTGAAGCGCTGGATGCAGAGGCGTTGGCCGAAGCACTGCCCAAGCGCCTGTCACTGACTGATCCACTTTCTCGTTGGACAGCAGCACCAGGAGGCCCGGCGTTTTTCGCTTACTCGACGAACTACCTGATTGATGTCGAACATGGTGTGATCATGGATGTGGGGCCGACCCCAGCGCATCGAACCGCCGAGGTCGCGAGCGCCAAGACCATGGTCGAGCGGGTCGAAGAACAGTTCGACATCCAGCCTGATCGGCTCATCGGCGATACCGCTTATGGAACCGCATCTGCGTAGCGAATGGCGGGCCTTCAAGAACCAACGCTCACATATCACGAAAGCCGACACCATCATCTTCCGATCCCGACTGCGCTACTTGCTCAATGAAAGAGCAATGCTGCCCAATACCTCGTTCCGGAAAATCGCCCGTAGCATCCATGAGAGCGCGCGCGAAGTTGCGCGGCGCATCGCCAAGACACCTCAATACCAGTGTTCTCGCAATGAGCGCAAGAAGGTCGAAATGTTGTTCGCTCATCTCAAGCGAATCCTGAAACTGGATCGGTTGCGACTACGAGGAATGACCGGTGCGAACGACGAATTCACCTTGGCGGCTGCGGTACAGAATCTAAGAAGACTGGCGAAACTGACCTCTCAAGGGCCACCGACTACGGGCTAGTTGCGCCTGGGATCAGCAAAAACCTTCAAATCAACCTACTAACCAAGCTGCAACGATCAACGCAGAACCGGAAAGCCACGCAACGTGGTGAATAGGTTCTGAAGAGATGATCAACTTCAAAATCTTCCAGTTTGAAAATCCGACTTTTTCAACAGAATCGGCCGAAAGCGGGCAGCGAAACGAATTCTGGGTTCGGGCATTCACGGGTGGCGCTGGTATGAGAGGATTTGGGTTACATCGGAGCCTTAAGCTGGAACAGGTCAGCCGGGTCCTGGTCGACTGGCTCGATGATCTCAGCCCCCTGATTCCTCACATTCCCCACCGCCTTTCCCACCCGATACCACTCAAAATCCTCCACCGGCCTGCAGCACTCCTTGGCGATTTCCTCGGCGCGTTTCGCGCTCGTAGCGGGATCAAGCCATTCGTTGGCCAACTCCGGCGTCAACACCAACGGCCGCCGATCGTGAATATCCACCATCCCCTGATCACTCGCCGCCGTGATGATCACAAACCCATCATCCTCGCGGGGCTCCAGTCCTGGCGTCACCTGAGCCAACGCGCCATAAAACATCGGCGCCTGGCTTTTCAGCCTGATGTAATACGGCTGCTTCTTCTTCGGATCAGCCGGATCCTTGACCCACTCGAACCACCCATTAGCGGGCGCAATCGCGCGGCCATTGGGCCACAGCTGCTTGAAAAACTTCCCCGTCGTCACCGTCTCGACCCGAGCATTGATCGGATCCGGTCGTTTGCCTTTCGCCCAGAACGGCGACCATCCCCAGCGCACCTTATCCACGCTCAGGCCCTGTTCAGTGCTACGGATTATCTGGACGCGAGTGGAGGGCGCGACGTTGTAGCGCTGGATCGGCCAGAGGTCGTATCCGTTGATCACCAGCTGCTTTGGGGCCAGTTCCCGCAGGTAGTGGTCCATGGATTCGTAGATCGAATAGCGTCCACACATGCTGTCACCCGTCGAAATTTCCTACAGAGGAGATTGACCGAAACCGGCCTTCGTCGTTAACTGTATATACATACAGCAATCAATCGCAAGGTTCGCATCATGAGTGTCACTATCCCTGGCCCGTTGTCGGCAGGGGGCGAAAAGCTCCCACTTTATTCCTTCCAGGTACCGGCCGGTTTCCCGTCCCCGGCGGCGGACCACATCGAAAAGCACATCTCCCTGGATGAGCTGTTCGACATCCGCGCGCCGCACGTGTACCTGGTGAAGATCGAAGGCGACAGCATGGTAGGGGCCGGGATCTACTCGGGTGACCTGGTGGTTGTGGACCGCAGCCTGTACGCCGAGCACGGCGATATTGTCATCGCGGCGCTCAATTCCGAGCCGGTCTGCAAGCGCCTGCACATGCGCAACAACGTGTTCATCCTGCAATCCGAAAACCCGAAATACCCGCCGCGTTATGTGATGGAGGGTGACGACCTGGTGATCTGGGGCGTGGTGAAATACAGCGTGCGCGATCATGGCAAAGCCTGATCCGGTCTTCGCCCTGGTCGACTGCAACAGCTTCTACGCCAGCTGCGAACGGGTGTTCCGCCCCGACCTGGCCAAGACGCCGATTGTGGTGCTGAGCAATAACGATGGCTGCGTGATTGCCCGCAGCTACGATGCCAAGCCTTTCGTGAAAATGGGCGCGCCGTACTTCCAGATCAAAGACGCGCTGCGCCAGAACGGCGTGGTGGCGTTCAGCGGCAACTATGCGCTGTACGGCGACATGAGCGAACGGGTGATGACCATCATCGAATCCATGGTGCCCGCCGTGGAGATCTACAGCATCGACGAAGCCTTCGCCGACCTGACCGGTATTCCCAGCGACCTCACCGCCTTCGGCCGCACCATCCGCGCCGCCGTCCATAAATGCACCGGCATCCCCGTCGGCGTCGGTATCGCTCACACCAAAACCCTAGCGAAACTCGCCAACCACACCGCCAAACGCCTACAGGCTGAGACGGGCGGCGTGGTGGACATCTGCGACCCGTTCAAACGCGACTGGGTGCTGCGCAACACCGAGGTCGGCGAAGTCTGGGGCGTCGGCCGCCGCATGAAAGCCCACCTCAATGCGATGAACATCACCACCGCCATGGACCTGGCCAAAGCCGATCCCACCATGCTCGGGCAGAAATTCAGCGTCGTCATCGAAAAGACCGCCCGCGAACTGGCCGGCACTTCCTGCCTGGAACTGGGCGAAGCCGAACCGCCCAAGCAAGAGATCTGCAGCAGCCGCATGTTCGGCAAACGCCTGACCACCATCGAACCCATCAAAGAAGCAGTGGCCACCTACGTGCAGCGCGCCGCCGAAAAACTCCGCGCCCAGAACTCATTGTGCAAAAAGATCCGCGTCAGCATCCGCACCGGCATGTTCAACCCCGAAGAAGCCAAATACGCCAACGGCGCCCTGGTCGAACTGCCATACCCCACCAATGACGTGCGCCTGATGACCAAGGCCGCGACCGAAGCGGTCAATCGGCTGTTTCGGCCAGGCTTCAAATACAGCAAGGCTGAGGTGTTGTTGCTGGATCTGCGGCAGCCAGGGGAGTTTACGGATGATTTGTTTGCCGAGGGGCAACCGGTCGCGGCGGAGAAGGTGATGGGGGTGTTGGATGAGATTAATGAGAGGTGGGGTAGGGGGACGTTGCGGAGTGGGAGTGTGCCCGCCGACCCGGGATGGGCGATGCGGCGGGAGATGATGAGTGGGAGTTTTACGACGAAGGTAAATGAGCTTTGGACGGTTCGCTGTAAGTAGCGGAGGCATTGGCAGGTGACTGCTATCGACCCAAAGCGGACGGTCGCGACTCACAGCTACGGGGCTTTAAATGCCTGCCTACGGATAAGCTTCGAAGCTTCACCCGCTGCGTCGACTAGACGCGACGGTTAGCGTGAAGATCGAGAGCAACCACAGTCGGCCCATCTCAATCATGATGCCGACAAGGGTTATGCGACTGACTCCAAATGGCATCTGACCCGCTCACCGCCACCGGCTGTTTTGGTCGGTAACAAGGCCTGGGGCCGTTCACAGCCCGAGGTCGCCTTCGGGCAACGATCACGGAAAAAACAGCCTGCTGGCAGGTTACGATTGCCGGGCAACTCAGTAGGCGCCGAGGCATGAGCATCATCTACGCTGACATCCAGTCGGGGAACGGCTTCGAGCAGCAATTGGGTATAGGGATGGCGCGGATGCTCCAGCACCTGCGACGCCAAACCCAGCTCCACAATCTGCCCCAGATACATGACGGCCACTCGGTCAGCCATGTGGCGCACGACGGACACGTTGTGGGAAATGAGGATGTAGGTAAGCTCCCTAGTTCGTTGCAACTCGCTCAACAGATTGAGAATTTGCGCCTGCACGGAGATATCCAAGGCAGAGGTCGGCTCATCAAGGACAATAATGTCCGGGTTTGACGACAGAGCACGAGCAATCGCGATCCGTTGGCGTTGTCCGCCCGAAAACTGGTGAGGATAGCGGTCAAGGTACTCGGTACGAATGCCCACCTGAGCCGCTATTTTCGCGGCGATGTCGCGCATATCCCGGCGGGGGGCAGAGTGCTGAACGAAGAGCGGTTCAGTGATGATCTTCCAGATTGGCAGACGTGGGTCCAAGGAGGACTGAGGGTCCTGAAACACGATCTGGACATTGCTACTGCGCTCATTGTCTGTGTTGTAGACCCAATCCAGCTTCCCGGAAGTGGGTTTGATCAAGCCCATCAATAATTGCGCCAGGGTGCTCTTTCCGCACCCTGACTCTCCTACGATCCCCAGGGTTTCACCGGCATGCACATCGAGATCAATACCATTGAGCGCATGTGCCACCGCTTTGGGTCTACCCAGCCAGTCAGTGCCCATCGGATAGTGAACCCTGACATCTTGCAACCCCAGGATGGCGGGGCTGGTGGCAAGGTAAGGTTGCGCGGTTATGTGGTTCATGACTGCAACTCCCAGGATGAAGTACGAGACGGCTCGGCCAGCCAGCAAGCGCTTTTGCGGCCTGTCTCGGCGTCGATGGTCAACATCGGCGGCCGCTCGGCACATTGCGCCATTGCATAGCCACAGCGATCACGAAAAGTGCAGCCATCAGGCAATGCGGAAAGATTGGGGACCTGACCGGGGATGGTCATCAAGTCCTGACCAGGTTCGACCTGCTCTGGCAGGCCACTGAGCAAGCCCTTTGTGTAGGGGTGACGTGGGTCAGCCATCACCTGAGCTGTAATGCCTTGCTCAACCACCGCACCGGTATACATCACGTAAACCCGGTCACAAAACTGCGACACCAAGGCCATGTCATGGGTAATGAGCAGAATCGCCGTGCCCCGTTGGCGAGCCTTTTCGCGTAGCAGCAACAGCACTTGACGTTGCACTGTTACGTCTAAGGCCGTGGTGGGCTCGTCGGCGATCAACAACTGCGGATCGCAGGAGAACGCCAGGGCGATCATGACCCGCTGACGCATTCCGCCTGACAGTTCGAAGGGATAGCTGTTCATGACCTGCTCGGGGTCAGCAATGTGCATGTCCCGCAGCAGGGCAATGGCTTTCGCTCGGGCATCAGACTTGCTCAGCTTCTGGTGATGAATGATCACATCCAGCATCTGGCGACCAATACGCCGGGTTGGGTTGAGCGCAGTCATTGGTTCCTGAAAAATCATCGCGACGTCTTTACCGCGAACCTTGAGCAGATCCTTTTCTTCAGCGGCCAACATGTCACGTCCCATAATATGCAGCGCCCCGCTTTTGACCTCGTAGGCGCGTTCAGGCAGCAGACGCATGCTGAGCATCGCCGTCACCGATTTGCCCGAGCCGGACTCACCGATTACGCCGACAATTTCGCCAGATTTGACGTCAATCGACACGCCATTGAGTGCTTTTACGGTGCTGCGGTAGGCCGGGAATTCAATCCGCAGATTATCGATGGACAGCACGGAATCACTGGAGAATGTCGCTGGTTGCGCTTGAGTCTTCATGCTCATTTCCCCTGCTGACGAGGGTCGAGAAGGTCGCGTACGCCATCGCCCAATAGATTGAAGCCCGTTGCGGTAATAAGGATGGCAACGCCTGGGAAGGTGGAATACCACCACTGGTCAAGAATGTAGTTGCGTCCGGTCGCGACCATGGCACCCCATTCAGCGGTCGGTTGTTGAGCGCCCAGACCGATGAAACCCAATGCGGAGGCCATCAATATCGCGCTGCCAATATCCAGGCTCAATTGCACCAGCAGGGGAGGCATGGCATTGCGAGCTACATGCCAGATCACCATATGCCAGCGTCCCGCGCCGAAGGTCTCAGCGGCTTTTACATAGCCCATCTGCCTGATGCTCAGGGCTTGGCCGCGAGCAAGCCGGACATAGAACGGAATTCGTACCAGGGTAATGGCCAGCATCGCATTGAACAGGCTGGGGCCTAATGCGGCAGCCAGAGCCATGATCAGCACCAGTGAAGGTACCGACAGCATGATGTCCATCAGGCGCATGGTCAGGCTATCAAAGCGTCCCCCAATGATCCCGGACATACAGCCGAGCAAGCCACCGGCCAAGCACGACGTAAAGGCCACGAACAGGCCTACGCCCACCGACTGCTGACTGCCATACAAGACACGGCTGAACAGGTCACGACCGACTTCATCGGTGCCGAACCAATACTCTGCCGATGGCGCCGCCAGCCGCTGAGTCAGGTTCAATGCGTTGGGGTCATGCGGCGCCAACCAGGGTGCAAAAATCATCACCAGCAATACCACCAGCGTGATCAGCAGGCCTGCCATGGTCAGAGGGCTGCGCCGTAGTTGGTGGCCCAGATAAGCGAGCTTGTCCTGCCAGCCGTTCACTCTCGGCAACGGCGTAACCGCAGGCGCAATAATGGAATCAGACATTTTCAGTTGACCTCGCCAATGCGTGGGTCGATCAAGCGATACAGCAGATCGATAGTCATATTGAGCAGCACGTAAATGAACGACACCAGAATGGCGAAGCCCATGACGGCCGGGAAATCCAGCGATTGGATCGATTTCACGACGTAGGCGCCCATGCCCGGCCAGGCGAACACGGTTTCAGTCAAAACGGCGCCATACAGCAGGTCACCCAGTGTCAGGCCCAGCACGGTGATTGAAGGAATCAGTGCATTAGGCAGCGCATGGCGAAGAATCACGGTCCACTTCGACAAGCCGTAGGCGCGTGCTGTGCGTATGTAGTCCTCGCCAAGCTGATCAAGCATCGCCGAGCGGATCTGCCGGGCTATTACCCCCAGATTGACGAAACCCAGGGTTATTGCAGGGAGGATCAAATGCTTGAGCGCGTTGAAAAAAAGCTCCGAGTCACCGGCAATCAACGAATCAATCAGGTAGAAGCCTGTGAACTTCTGGGGTGGGGTCAAGCCTTCATCGAGTCGTCCGCTTCCGGGTAGCCAGTTCAAATGGCCGTAGAAAACCACGATCAAACCCAGACCCAGCCAGAATGCAGGCGTGGAGATGCCGGTGACGGCTAGGGTTCGCGCGATCTGGTCGATTAGACGGTTGTGATAGACCGCCGACAATACGCCCAGTGGTACGCCCACCAGGATCGACAACGTGAGTGCCGCGAAAGCCAGCTCCAGGGTTGCCGGGAAGAACGCCTGCAAGTCTTCAAGTACTGGTCGGCTGGTTCTGATCGACGTTCCCAGGTCGCCATGAATCAAGTCGAGCATGTAACGCCCGTATTGCTGATACAGCGGCAGGTCCAGACCCAATTGATGTCGAATATTATCGACAATCGCATCAGTGGCCCGATCACCCGCTATCAGGCGCGCCGGATCGCCAGGGATCAGATGTGAAATCGAAAAGGTGATCAGCGAAACCCCGAATACCACCAAGAGGAGGCCTCCGAGGCGTTTTCGCAGTATGTTCAGGAAGGCCATATGGCACCTCGGTCACTCTATAAATGGGCAGAGCAAAGCTTCTTGCGGGCATGGCGTTGCAGCGGCCCCGCGGGTGCTGCGGGGCCGCTGAGACTGGCTGTGCCTTACTTGGTGATCGTGCCGATATTGAATACTTGTTCAAGCATCGGGTTGAACACATAACCTTTCACCTTATCGCTCATCGGTAAGGTATAGGCCTTCTGATAGAGGTAGGCGTAGACGCTGTCATTCAGCACAATCTTCTGCGCCTGTTGGTACAGTTCGACACGCTTGGCCATATCGTTGGTGGTAGCCGATTCACGAATCAGCTTGTCGACTGCCGGGTTTTCATACATGGACCGGTTGCCCGCCAGGCCCTTGAGCTTGGAGTCAAAAAAGAAGTTCATGAACATGTAGGGGTCGGCAAAGTCCGGGCTCCATGAGCCGATGGCGACGTCGAAGTCACCTGTACCCAAGCGTTCGCGCATACTGGCGTTGGCCAGCTTTTCCATCTTCAGATTGACGCCAATGGATTGCAGCCCGGCTTGCAAGGTCAACCCGATGGGTTCCCAATTCGGGTCTTTGTCGGAATACATGAATGTCAGGTTGCTGACTTTCGGCGAGACCTTGGCCAGATCGGTTTTGGCTTTGGCCAGATCCTGCTTTAGAACGGGGAGCTTTTCATCATGAGCCCACATGCCTTGAGGAATAGGGCCATTCAACGGTTTTGCCTTGCCGCCCAGGATGCCCTGGATGATGCCGTTGTAATCAAGCGACTCGATAATTGCGCGACGGGCATCCGGGTTGCTCATCGGTGCTTTCTGAGTGTTCAGATAGAGCATCGTGACTCGCAGCGATGGGTAATCACCTACAACAATTCCGGACTTTTTAGCCAAGGCCTTGAGTTGGTCTTCAGGCATGTCTTCGATGATGTCCAGGTCGCCGTGTTCCAGTTGCAGGCGGCGTACCGAGGCCTCACCAATGATCTTCACGACCACCTTGTTAAGGGTTGGCTTTGGCCCTGCGTAGTAGCTGTTCTGCTCCATGGTCAACGTCTGGCCTTTCTGCCAGTTGACCAGTTTGAAAGCACCCGAACCGGCAGTGTGCGTCGACAGATAAGTCTCGGCACCTTCAGGTTTTTTGGCGATGGCCGGGTTCACGATAGCGGCACCATTGTGCGCGAGCGTCGACAGAAATGGCGCGTATGGCGCTTTCAGGGTGAAGCGCACGGTCATTGGATCAACAGTGCTGACCTGCATATCCTCGGGGAATGCACCGGAAGGCCCTTGTTTGAGTTTCATCACTCGATCAAAGGAGAACTTGACGGCTTCGGCGTTCACCTCGGTTCCGTCATCGAACTTATTGCCTGCCTTGAGCTTGAAGTCCCAGATCAAATTATCGGGGGACGTCGACCAGCCAGTGGCGAGTTCGCCTTGGACTTCGGTGCTGCCTTTCCCGTCCTCGACTTTGTAGGTCACCAGGCGCTGATAGGCAGGGTAGGTTATTGCCCAGTCGTTGTTGTCGATGGTCACTGCCGGGTCAAGGGTTTGGGGATCGGAAGGTTTGCCGATCATCAAGGTATCCTGAGGCACGGCGGCACTTGCCGATTGCCAGGTGCCCAGGCCCATCGCAGTGAAGAAAACAGCCATCGCCAGATGACGAGGTTCAACGATTGATTTCATGCCGGTTCCTTTATCGTTCGATGTTTGGAATTTCTTCAGGTTTATTATTGGTGCTTTACCGGGCAGTTAAACTGGACGCATCAGGGCATCCACGTAGCGCCATTCGCATAACCCCACGAGCTGGCAGCCTGTTCTAAGCCGGGATTCATTAATGTCCCGGTCGGGTGTCACGGTCATTGAGTCAATGTGCGGGGGCGACTGACTGATCATCAATCAGTGGGTATGCTTCAGCATCAGGCAGCTCGTAATGCCACCACTCGCTGTCTATGTAGGTAAATCCCGAGGCAAGCATGATGCCTAACAACATGAGCCGGTTCTGTTGCACGTGAGGGGGTAGATCTATGTGGAACTGGTGAGATTTTTCTCTCATGTCATCAAAACCTGTTCCCATATCCAAAGCGTTACCTTTGGCGTCGATCAGCGTGAGATCGACTGCCACGCCGCGACTATGATGCGAACCCAGGGCAGGGTCACGAACATATTCCGCGTTGGGTAACGCGGCCCACAAAAGATATTGGGCATAGGGCGGCCGGTATGCGTCGAGAATCCGAAGGGTCAAGCCCGCCTGCTGTGCCAGTTGACTGGCCTTGCGCAAGCAGACTTCCGCGTCCGGATGCAACAGGCACCTTGGGTCTTGGTAGATCTGTTTGCCGGCCAGGTTATCTGCGCCGGCGTACACCAGATCGATCTCGACTCTCAATGCTTTAGCATCGATTTCGATGAGTGGGGTGTTATTCACTTCAAAGCTCCAACACTGGCGTTAAATTGTGCGCTGCTGTTTATTAATCAAACTGGCCAAACAACTTCTGTAGCTCGCGATTTCTGGTCAGCCGCTCATCAAGGCCGTCTCCGAGTTTTTCAGCTACAGAGGAAACGATAAGGTTAAGAAGGCAAGAAAGCGGTGCCAGCGAGTCCCAGAACTGTCCCACGTCCGAATCCAGTTGAAGCAGATCATGCGGATAGTCACGTGCCCATGGGCATTGAAAATCGGTAATGAATGCCAACGGCAATTTTTGTTGATTAGCCACATCGCAGAAGGTCCGAGCCACAGCTGAATACATGCGGAAGTCTGCAATGACAGCGTAGGGATTTGCGAACTGGGAGTTCAATGACTCTGCGTAGGTGCCTGACAAACCGTCAACGTAATAGACCTTGGGCCTGATGTATTCCAAGTGGCTGAAGAAGGCGTTCATAATGCCGCGAGTTGACTGAATCCCTACAATAAAAACAGCATCTGCGGCGCAAAGTCTTTCGATGATCCGAGAGAACGTAGCGCCACGAGCCAGCGCATAAACTCGCTGGATGGCTTCAACTTCTCGTTTCATTGACCTCTCAAGCGTGTCGCCATGGATCTTTTCCTCGCGGAACGCTCCCAATCTGTCCGTGATCACCCAGGCGCTGCCGTCATCGTCACGCAAGCTTTTTTTCACATCATCGATATTGCGATAGCCCAGCGAACGCAGGAAACGCCCGACTGAGATTCCGGTTGTTTCAGTCTGCTGCGCGATACTATCCGCTGTCTCGAATGGCAGTTTCTGCGGGTTAGCCAGCAGGTAACCGGCAATCCGTTTGCCTGTCGGAGTGAGGTCGGCAAACCTCTGGTCCAGCATTTCCAGGAAGCCTATTTTGTCCATAAGAGATCCGTAGCAGTATCAGAAAACGGAATCATGAATGTTATCCTGGCGTCATTTTCCGCTGTGTTGTTACCAACATAACACGGCACAAATCTTATGTACTATCGTTTTTTTACGCCTTCAATCTCTCTTTTTTTGTTCTGCCTCACGCCAGTGCATGGGTGTTTGAAATGTTCATATAGGGTGCGAAAAGCAAACGTCTGCTTTTGGCCGAAAGCTGTCGTAGGTGGTGCACCCTTATGGCGAGGGACTTTTGTGTACCTACCCCGGATCAGCTGACTAGACGATGCAGTGCAGTTTCGCGGTTGAGCACCGGGGTTCCGGTGAGCAGGTAGCGGTAGGGCACTTGGGCGGCGATGTCGAAGGCGTTGCGGGTCCAGAGGGCGGTGGGTTCTTTGAGGCGGTGGGCTTCGTCGATCACCAGTACGGCGAAGCGGCTGGCGGTCTGCAGGAAGTCGCCCAGTCTTTCGTAGTTGACCAGCACCCACTGTGCGTCGGCTTCAAAATGTTGGCGGCAGATCCTGGCGTCTGGATCCACGGCGCGGATCTCGCGCTCTCAGTTGATGATCAGGCTCACCAGGCAGACGATCATGATCGGTTTGCCCGCAACCTGGACTTTTGCGGCGACGATTGCCTCGCGGGTTTTGCCCAGGCCCATGTCGTCAGCCAGCAGTGCGCTGTTGCGTCGCAGTAGGTGGCGGACACCTGCGGGCAGGTAGTCGTAGAGTGAATAGCCTTGCAGCGCTTCGTTGATGGCTTCATCGGTCCAGGCGGTGCGCTCAATGCCTGCGATGCAGGCCAGGAAGATGTCTTTGCAATCTTTGTCTTCTGTTCGTTCTGGACCAGGCTCCGGAAAGTCACCGCTGATGCAGATGCCATCGGAGGTGCTAACAGGTGTGACAGAGCCATCGCTGTGCAGCTCCTGCAGCGTGGCGAGAATTTCGAATTGCTCGTCGGCCAGGCCGAGCTCTTCAACCAGGTTGAGTTTGGTCAGCTCGGCGGTGCCGGGTAGCTGCCAGGCGCGCATCTGCGACAGGTAACGGCCCTGCATGCGCTTGTAGACGGCCACAACGCCAGGATGATAATCGCCGCTGGCGAGCACGCCGCCACCGGCGAGTGGTGCCAGGCGAATACGCATGCCCCAGATGAAGGCATCACGCGTGCAGTGACTTCGGGCCTGATCCAGTTTGGCGAGGAAGCTGCTCAAGGTCTCGTTGAGCTTCATCGGAGCCAGTTCAATGAGGTGTCGAAACAACGCCGCAGGGTCTTCATGGATCCGCGCTTTGGGGATGCGCCAGGCTCGATGCTGTGGATGATCTGTGCGGCGGATGAAGTAACCTTGACGATCCAGCAGCAGGCGATTGCTGCCCTCGATGAAGGTCAGGAGCAGACCGTAGTCGTAGCCGTCGAACACGGCTCGTCTGAGCAGCGGAGGGCGCTTCTGCTTCATGATCGAGATTTTTGGTTTCGCGGCAGGTTGAGAGGCGTCTCAAGCGCTGCGGCCTGTGGTTGCTGTTCAAGAATAGTCTCACGGGCTTCGCGATTTTTTGGTCCTGCGCCGGGTAATTGGTGGCTCATTGCCACGGTGATTCCAGTGGAATCACCGTGGCCAGTTGCTAGTATGATGCCAGTGGCATCACCTTTCTGAAGCTCATTCTCACGGTGCTTGAACGGTTACCGCAGTCCCCCGAGGTGAAGCTTCCAGCCTGCAGAAGCTCCACGTGGAGGGCGATTTTTGTGCCAGCTTTAAGGCTCGGGATCTGAGCCGGCATGGTCTGGTGCCGCCAGCACGATGCTGTCGATGCGATGCGGCAGGATCCCGATGCGGCTGGCCTGGACTTTCATGGCGCTGTTTTCGTCGCCGTCGTCGTCCTCCCATTTGTCCATCTGCATCCGTCCCTGCACCAGCACTCGAACGCCCTTGGCATACAGTCGGGAGTAACGCTCGGCGTCTTTGTGCCAGAGTTCGACGTTGGCCCAGAAGCCTCCGCGGTCTTCGTACTTGCCGTCACCGCGGGGGATGGAGTTATCGAAGTAGACGTTCAGTCGCAGCAGTCGTCGCGGTTCTTCGTTGCCGCTGGCTTCGTGGCCGAGCAGGATCAGCTGACGCAGGTGCGCCCGTTCGCGGACGATGTCGGCGTAGGCGCTGATGTTGGCCACCGAGGGCGTGTTCTTGGCTAGATCGGCCAGATAGCCTAAGCCTCCGGCCTGTGAAATCTCAGGGATGGAGTTGGCCAGGGTCACCACGTCGAACGGTTGGTCGACAATCGCCAGGCTTTGAATGGCCTGGAAGATCACCCGATGGTCACGCCGGAAGAAGTCCTGCGCAGACAGCGTGTCGGCCAGCAGATCCCAGGTGCTGTTATCCAGCATCAACCCGCCGAGTACGCCTTGTTCCGCTTCGATGGAATGCGGAGGTACCAGATCGAGCAGGTTCATGAGGCCAACTCCTCATCCACTGGGGTGCCCAGGGTGTCGTGGGCCAGCTTGTTGAAGAGCGCACGCCATTCCGGGAACAGCTCCGAGGCCAAATCTTTCATCACGGCAAAGGCGGCGGGTGAACGGCGGTTATGGGGCTGGCGGTATTCGAGGCGATGGGCCGGCACACCTTCGGTGGCGGCTCGCCGAAAGCTCACGGCGGCCGGGATGGTGGTCTGCAGCAGGTTAATCTGCGGATGGTCGGCCAGGGTTTCTACCAGCGACTGGTAGATCAGGTTGGCGTCGTTGGTGGCGTCGAGCTTGTTGATCACGATGTTCAGCGGCGGCGTGTACACGCCCAACGAAGCCAACGGCGCCAGGTCTTTCAGCAATTGCTGGGTACCGCGGTAAAACTCCCGGGCGGCGAGCATGTCCGGGGTGATGGGGGAAATCGCCAGATCCGAACAGAGCAGCGCGGTCTCAAGCGTCACCGAGCGCGCGCCTTGGGTATCAATCAGCACCAGGTCATAATCCTGGGCAAATTCCGACATCAAATTTTTCAGGCGCAGACGTCCATCAGCTGCGTAGAGCAGCATGTTGCTCAACTGGTTGTGGGGATCGTTGGAAAGGATCAGCGACAGATTGGGGATGCAAGTGCGGGAAACGACCAGATCAGGGATGGTTTCGTTCTGGGAAATCAGCTGGTAGGTGCCGCCAGGAGCTTCGCTGTCCAGACGATAGAACGAGGACAACGAGGGTTGCGTATCGAGGTCGATGAGCAGGGTACGGAGATTGGCGTCGGCGCAGAAAGCGCCCAGGTTTGCGGTTACCGTGGTCTTGCCAGGGCCGCCTTTGGTCGAGAGGACCGATGCGATTTTCATGGTGCTTGCCTCTAAATCGATTGATTAGAGACAGCGCTTTGACTCGCATACTGAAGTGTTACAGAAGGTAAGCTGTAGTGGAGTGAGCGGATTTGGGTGATTTTCAGCGTTGCTGAGAACCTTTCGACAAAACCCGCTCAAACCCTTGAATCTACAGCTTCCTGAAGGTGGCTCCACGACCTGGACTCGAACCAGGGACCCAGTGATTAACAGTCACTTGCTCTACCAACTGAGCTATCGCGGAATGAGCGCTATGTTACTGATTAAATTAGAGTAGTCAAGCATTGGGCTGAAATATTTTTACGATTCCCCCGGTATCGCGCCGGGTCGTTTCCACTACAGCGGGCCATGGCGTAATGTGTCTGGCGTATCTTTTGTTGACTACCCAAGAGAGGTGAACCCAGTGAGTGTCAGCAACCGCTTTGAAACACTGTTCCCTTCCTTCGAGCAGATTCCGGAACAGTATCGTCCAGGTGAAGCTATCGAGCAGCGCGAGTATCTGGTTGGCGGTACTTTGCAGCTGTGGCATGGGCCGTTGGCGCCGGTGCGCAGTCCAGTCTGCCTCACAGCACCGGAAGGCATCCGTTCCGTGATACTCGGTGGCACGCCGTTGATGGATGCGCCGACTGCGATGACTGCGCTTGATGCCGCAGTGACGGCTTATGACCGGGGGCAGGGCGCATGGCCGACCATGCGGGTTGTCGAGCGGATTCAGCATGTCGAAAGTTTTCTCAAGCGCATGCGCGAACAGCGGGACGCAGTGGTCAAGCTGTTGATGTGGGAAATCGGCAAGAATCTCAAGGATTCAGAAAAGGAGTTTGACCGCACCTGCGATTACATCGTCGACACGATCAACGCCCTCAAGGAACTGGACCGCCGCTCCAGCCGTTTTGAGCTGGAGCAGGACACGCTGGGGCAGATTCGGCGCGTGCCACTGGGCGTGACTTTGTGCATGGGGCCTTATAACTATCCACTTAATGAAACCTTCACCACGCTGATCCCGGCGTTGATCATGGGCAATACCGTGGTGTTCAAACCTGCCAAATTTGGTGTGCTGCTGATCCGGCCTTTGCTGGAGGCCTTCCGTGACAGCTTCCCGGCAGGCGTGATCAACGTGATCTACGGCAGTGGTCGGGAAACGGTGAGTGCTTTGATGGCGAGCGGCAGGATTGATGTGTTCGCCTTCATCGGGACTAACAAAGCAGCCAGTGACCTGAAGAAACTGCATCCGAAGCCGCACCGCCTTAGGGCCGCCTTGGGGCTGGATGCAAAAAATCCCGGCATCGTGCTGCCTGACGTTGATCTGGACAATGCTGTGAATGAAGCGGTGACGGGTTCTCTGTCCTTCAATGGTCAGCGTTGCACCGCGCTCAAGATTCTGTTTGTGCATGAAAGTGTGGTTGACAGCTTCCTGGACAAATTCAAGGAAAAACTGGGTCAACTGAAACCCGGTATGCCCTGGGAAGCTGGCGTGTCATTGACGCCATTGCCGGAGCCAGGCAAAGCGCAATATCTCAAAGGGTTGGTTGAAGATGCCGTCGATAAGGGTGCCAGCGTCGTCAATGAAGGCGGGGCAGAAATCATTGAGACATTCTTTTACCCAGCGTTGCTCTACCCTGTGAACTCAACGATGCGTGTCTATCACGAAGAGCAATTCGGGCCTGTGATACCGGTAGTCGCTTACAGCGATCTTGAGACGGTGATCGATTACGTCCTGGATTCGGATTTCGGGCAGCAATTGAGCATCTTTGGCAATGACTCCCGCGAAGTCGGACGTCTGGTCGACGCCTTCGCCAATCAGGTGGGGCGCATCAATATCAATGCCCAGTGCCAACGTGGGCCGGACCAGTTTCCGTTCAACGGGCGCAAAAACTCCGCCGAGGGGACGCTTTCTGTTCACGATGCTTTGCGCGTGTTCTCGATCCGGACATTAGTCGCGACCAAGTTTCAGGAAGCGAATAAAACCCTGGTCAGCGATATTATTCGTAACCGCGAGTCTGGTTTCCTGACTACCGATTACATTTTCTGATCTATCCCGGGACACAAGGAAGTTGCCCTGGCACACTGCCCCCGGGGTAACTTCAGCACGCAGGTATTCCGCCGCATCATGCAGTTCCTGTAAGGTGTCGGTCTCTCAAAGTCAACCAATGCCCATGATCGAGCCCACCCGATCACGCACTGAATTCCTCATGCCCCTGGACTCGGGTGCTCAGTAAAGGGACACATACCTTGCTTGATGAAAAGTCTCCACCGCAGCAGGAAAAAACTGCGCCTGGTCATGTCTCGTTAGTACTTCAGGAACTGCGACAAGCCACTGCCGAGAATCACAGAGGACTTGAACGACGACTGCCATTTACCTCGCCAGAACTTGATCTGAGCGTGTACACGCGGCTTATCAAGGCGTACTACGGTTTTTATATTCCGCTGGAAAAGGTTCTGGATCGGTTCGAGGGGGGGCACGTGACAAGCAGCGATCGCTACAAAGCGTCGGCACTTGAGGATGATTTGCTCGCGTTAGGCATGACTACTGACGAGATCCAGATGCTTGCCCAGTGCCCGGACTTGCCGGATATCCAGACCCATGCACAGTTGATGGGTGTCTTATATGTAATTGAAGGTGCCACACTAGGCGGGCAAGTTCTGCGCCGGATTGCCCGCGATAAGCTCGCTATTGATGAAGCGACGGGGGGCAAGTTCCTGGATGTATATGGCAGCGCCACCGGGCGGATGTGGAAAGCGTATCTGGCACAGTTGGCACAAGTCGTTGCGCCCGCCGAAAGACATCAGGTGGTCTCGTCCGCGCTTGGCATTTTCGTCTGTTTCGAGCGGTGGTTGGAGCATTCCGGTGTTTTGCTGCTGAAGGCCGACTGCCCGGTCATTTAATTGCGCCAACGCGCTGGCTTTGTTTGGAATACAGCCGGAGCTTCTATATTCTGGGTTCATCCACCAGTCAGGGACGTCGGGCACGCTGCCGTTCGGCATCTTAACCTGTGCCTGTTTTCTGCCTCGCCAAGGAAACTCGATGAGCACCGCCAGCACGCCATTGTCAGGCGTTAACCAGCCATTGAAGGGCATCGCGCTCATTGTGCTGGCGACGTTTCTGTTCTCAAGTCACGACACTATCTCCAAGTATCTTTCCGGTTTTTACCCCATTTTCATGGTGGTATGGGTGCGCTATGTGGTGCATACGCTGCTAATGGCGGGGATTTTCATGCCGTCAGCAGGCCTGCGTGTATTGCGCACCAAGCGGTTGAAGTTGCAGATATTGAGGGCGCTGTGTCTGTTGGGTACCAGCCTGTTCTTCACTACTGGCCTGATGTATATCCCGCTGGCGGAGGCTACGGCAGTCAATTTTCTTGCCCCCTTGCTCATCACTGCGATGTCGGTGCCGTTACTGGGGGAACACGTCACTCGTAAGCAATGGGCTGCTGTGCTGGTGGGATTCGTGGGGGTATTGATCATCGTGCACCCTGGCGGCGAACTGTTTACGCCCGCGAGTCTGCTGCCCCTGTGTTCTGCCATGCTGTTTGCTTCTTATCAACTGCTCACCCGGATGGTCAGTGCCCATGACAGCCCGACCACGAGCAACTTTTTCGCGGGCTTGTTCAATACCCTGGTCATGACCGCATTATTGCCGTTTTTCTGGACCATGCCTGAGCTCAAGCATCTTCCGTTCATGCTCGCGCTGGGCACCTGCGGTATGGTCGCGCACTTGCTGCTGACTCAGGCATTTCGCTTCGCGGCCCCGGCGATGCTGGCGCCGTTCAGTTATTGTCAGATCGTGTTTGCAGGGCTGTTGGGTTACCTGGTATTCGGACATGCGCCTTCGCTGACCGCCCAGTTTGGCATCGTGGTGATATGCCTCAGCGGCCTTGCCGCCGCATGGCAGCAGCGCACCAGGGCCTGATATATCGTCGCGAACCATCGATCTCTAAGGTTGGAGCGATATAGCGCCTTGATATATACCCCAGCGCCCCCATTGAACTCGTGCACCTTTGAAAGAACATTATTTGTCCTTGCGAATGCAATTGGAGATCGCTATGTATCCTGAAGTACAGCTGTTCATCGACGGTCAGTGGCGCGCTGGTCGCGATGGTCGCACCATCGCTGTGATCGACCCCGCTACCGGCGAGAAACTGGGCACTGTTGCCCATGCAAGCATTGCCGATCTTGACGAAGCCCTTGCGGCTGCCGAGCGCGGCTTTGCCGTCTGGCGCAAGACTTCAGCCTATGACCGCTACAAGACCATGCAAAAAGCGGCTCAATTGCTGCGCGAGCGAGCCGATTCCATTGCCCGGATCATGACTCAGGAGCAGGGCAAGCCGCTGGCAGAGGCACGCATGGAAGTGCTCTCCGGCGCGGATGTGATTGACTGGCTTGCCGAAGAGGGGCGTCGCAGCTACGGCCGTCTTGTGCCTTCACGCGGCAGCGATATTGAGCAAAAGGTGATCAAAGAACCTGTAGGCCCCGTTGCCGCCTTCACCCCTTGGAACTTCCCGATCAACCAGGTTGTGCGCAAGCTTTCCTCGGCGCTGGCGGCCGGTTGCTCGATCATCATCAAGGCACCGGAAGAAACCCCGGCTTCGCCGGCAGAGCTGATCCGCGCGTTTGCCGATGCAGGCGTACCGGCAGGGGTGATCGGCCTGGTTTATGGCGACCCTGCAGAGGTCTCTTCGTATCTGATTCCTCATCCGGTCATTCGTAAAGTGACCTTCACCGGCTCGACGCCAGTGGGTAAGCAGCTCGCTGCGCTGGCCGGTCAGCACATGAAGCGCGCAACTATGGAGTTGGGCGGCCATGCCCCTGCGCTGGTCTTCGACGACGCTGACATTGATCTCGCTGCACGGGTATTGGCGACGGCCAAGTTCCGCAACGCGGGACAGGTTTGCGTGTCGCCGACCCGAATCCTGGTGCAACGCGGAGTGTTTGATGCGTTCCTCGACAAGTTCGTCGGTCTGACTCGGGAAATCAAGGTCGGCAGCGGCCTGGATGCCAGCACCACCATGGGCCCGGTCGCGAATGATCGTCGGATCCCGGCGCTGACAGCGTTGGTGGATGACGCCCGCGCGGCCGGCGCGACCGTTAATGCGGGGGGCAAGGCAATCGACGGTCCAGGCTATTTCTTCGAGCCTACCGTACTCAGTGGGTTGACTCGGGAAATGCGCATCATGAACGAAGAACCCTTCGGTCCTGTCGCGCTGTTGGTGCCTTTCGATACGCTGGAAGAGGCGATTGCTGAATCCAACCGTGTGCCGTTCGGTCTGGCATCCTACGCGTTTACCACTTCGATGAAGACAGCCCACGCTTTGGGCACCTATATCGAGGCTGGGATGTTGTCGATCAACCATCAAGGCATCGGCTTGCCTGAGGTTCCATTTGGCGGCATCAAGGATTCCGGCTACGGCTCCGAAGGTGGTATCGAAGCCATCGAGGCGTACCTGAATACCAAACTGGTGACCCAGTTCAATCGCTGATCGATGCATAGCAAAAGGCCGCTGATCCTTAGGGACAGCGGCCTTTTTTGCTTTCTAAAGATCAGACTTGGCCTATTACTCTTTGGCTTGCAATCCGTTCTGTTTCATCACCAGATTCTTTTCCTTCTTGTACTGCAAGGCGACCGCCGGAGCCGGGCTGCTCTTGCCGGTCTCTACCCATTGACGCAGACGGCTGGCGTCGGCGAAGTGAGTGTATTTGCCGAATGCATCGAGGATCACCACCGACACCGGCCGGTTTGCCATGCTGGTGAGCAGCACCAGGCAATGCCCGGCCTGATTGGTGAAGCCGGTTTTTGTCAGTTTGATATCCCAGTTGTCCTTGCGCACCAAGTGGTCGGTGTTGCTAAAGCCCAGACTGTAAGTGGGCTTGCGGAAGGTTACGGTTTTTTCGGCGGTGGTACTTAGCTCGCTGAGCATTGGATACTTGCGGGCCGCCAGCACCAGCTTTGTCAGGTCGCGAGCGGTTGAAACGTTATAGATGGATAGTCCGGTAGGCTCGACATAGACCGTATGTTTCATACCGAGCGCCTTGGCCTTGGCGTTCATTGCCAGGATGAACGCAGCGTAACCACCTGGATAGCTGTGCGCGAGGCTTGCTGCCGCACGGTTCTCCGAGGACATCAAAGTAATCAGCAGCATCTCCCGGCGCGGTAGTTCGCTGCCGAGCTTCACGCGGGAAAACACACCTTTCATTTCCGGCGTCTGGGAAATATTGACCGGAATGACTTCGTCCATGGACTGTTTGGCGTCAAGTACCACCATGCCGGTCATTAGCTTGGTCACCGATGCAATCGGCACCACCACATCCGGGTTGCTGGAATACAGCACTTTGTCGGTCTGCAGGTCGACAACCATGGCGCTGCCGGAAGCCAGATGGAGTTGCGAGGGATCACGGTTCAGCGCAGGCGTTTCGTTTGCGAGGGTACTGGTGGAGAGTGCCGGGCCCGTAAGTACAAATAAAAGGCCCAAAAATGGAAGACGAATGTTCAAGAGCAACGCTCACTAATAAATGGAATGCGTGTTAGCGCACGGGGACATAAGCACCGCTGCATTTTATGAGTAGCATTGAACACTGTCGATGGTTGTTGTGAGCCTTCGCCATAATAAAAATTAAATAAACATCTTGCCTGGGCGTGGCCAATCCTCATTGCCAGCAAGAATAGTCATGGTATCCAGCGGGCGCAGCGATTAGCATCCTTGGCATTGATGCCAGCCGCCACAGACTGAAGGAGACACGCAATGCCCAAGGGGTTTGTCAGCAAGGATTACGTTGTACTAGTGATAGTTGCCGGTGCAGTAGCCGTTCTGTTGATGGGGGCGGGTTTTTTCTCCAAACCTGCGGATTGGGCAGGTTGGGTGCAGGCAACCGGACTGATCGTTGGCATGATGGTGGCAGTGGCTGTTCCCGGCATTCAACGCAGTCAGGAGGCCGCCACCGGGCATAAGGTAATGCGTGAACGGGAAGTCGGTTATGCTCGGCGGATGCAGTACTTGTGCGGTGAACTGGGGGAGTTGCTGGGCAAGATCAGCCTGAGCCTGAATCATTTGCGCGCCACTGATAGGCACCGTTTGCAGAATACCTTGCAGGATTACCTGCATCGTCTGTTCGAATCGCACCGTCAGGACCTGAACGAGGACCGGATTGTCATTGCTTATGAGTTGCGTCAGGTCGCCAATGATCTGATTGATGAGTTGGAAAGCGGTCGAACGGATCGGGTGGTTTTCATGAGCCTGGAGAAGCGTCTGCAAAGGCTGACCCATCGTTGCCAGGTCAATGCTGCCATGGCAGAAAAGCTCTGATTGTTGATCGCGCCAGCACGCCTTAAGCAAAAAAAAGCCCGCATCTGGGGCGGATGCGGGCAAGGGAGTGTGCGGAGCAACGCACGAGTGCAGTGATGCGGAATTCAGTTGAAGCGAAGGCTGTCAGCTCGCGCCTGTTCCAGTTGCTGCGAAGTCGTCTGAGCCGCAGTCAGTGAAGCGAATGGCCCGCTGACCGGTTCACCGTCATTCACAAGGTACCAGCAGGCCAAAAGGCCGCGCTCTCTGAGCGATTGGGGGACAGCGCTGCCAACAACCGACATAATCTTGAGTGAGTTCATGAGTACCTCCAGCAATCTATGGCGCTACTTTAGGGCGTCATTGAGTGGAGCAAAAATCACTGCTCTCGATAGTGGACATTGATGATCACGAGTGCCCGTCGAGAACCGGGCAGGAATCAGTCGACGACTTGATCCAGTATGGCAACCACTTCCTGCTCTGACATCACACCTTTCTCAACAAGGCTTTGCGCCATAAGTGCAACAAACTTGGCGGTGCGATGACCTTCCAGACTCTTGAGTTCAGTCAAGGCACTGTAAACCTTGCTAGAGGTGCAAAGTCCGACGACGCGGTGGGGATGCTGTGTCGGCATGGGGCTTCCTTGTTTTTAGGGCGGACGATGAACTCACTATAGCCGTGCAGGGCTTTCTAATGGGCCAAAAAAAACCCGCCGGGTGAGGGCGGGGCCATTAGCATTACCAGCGACCGCGCTCGTAGTAACCGGGCGGTGGGCCGTAATAGCCACGAGGCGGGCCGTAATAGCGCGGACGATAAATCGGCGGCGGAGCTATCACCTGATAGGCAGGTTGGTAATAGACGGGTTGAGGTGGGGCCTGAACATAAACCGGCTGTTGAACATAGACTGGGGGCTGTTCAACGTAGACGGTGCGGTCACGTCCGGATGAAACAGCTGAGCCAACTACGCCACCAACAATTGCACCCACAACCGCGGGGCCAACCCAGCCGCCACCGCCACCGCCGCCACCGTGAGCGTTCGCCTGGCCTGCCAGCGCCAGCGCACCTAATAACAAGGCAATTCTGGGGATTTGACGAATCATGACTATTCCTCGGCTTTCAACCCGTTGTCGCGAGCCTGCATCACTCTCAAGCACTGCCACGGGATAACTTATATGACCACGCTTTGCGGAGAAACTGCGAAGCCGTTAAGTAAATTTTGTGTAAGGTATCGGCGCCGTCCCATTGCACCGCAGTTACAGCAACCGGCGCATATTAGGCCTGTTGCAGCGGTTTGTTCTAATACCGTTCCTTAGAAAAATCAGCCAGTGGGTAATTCTATGTTTGCCTGCATTATTGATACTTCGCAGGAGCGGCTTAAGCCGGTTCCACAGATTTAATTGGTTCTGTGGGAGCGAGCTTGCTCGCAAAGAGGCAATGCAGGCCAGAACATGATTTGCGAGCCAGACATCGCCTTCGCAAGCAAGCTTGCTCAGAACTGGAACATGCTGATTCTGGCCTTACTCCAGCCTGGACAAGCGTTCCTCCAGAGCCGCAATCCGGGCTTCCAGTTCATCCAGGCGCTCGGCCGAGGGCGAGTGACTTGTAGAGGGGCGATCCGTTGTGGTTTGCCGGGTCGCGAGGATGTGCTCCAGATCTTGAGAGCTGCCCAAGGCGTGCATGTAGCGATCCTCGCGCTGCCCCGACTGACGCGGCAACAAAGTCGCAAAACCTCGGGCGATCAGCCGGTCCAGCTGGTGAACCACTTGCTCGGCATCTTCAAAGTCGTGCATGCGATTGCTGCGTGTCAGTAGCTCATTGACCGTCTGAGGGCCACGTAGCAGTAGTAAGCCGGTGAGGATGACCTGGGCGGGCACCAGTTCCAGATTTTTGTCGACACGATGTTCCCAGCGATCGGCGCGGCTACCCATCACCAGCTTTGCCAGGCCGCGGCCTTCGAGGCCCCGCAGGCTCTGACCGACCGCTCCTGGATTAAGATTCATCACCGGATCACGGCTGGTTTTCTGATTACAGGCTGTGACCAGAGCGTTCAGCGTCAGCGGATAGGTTTCCGGACTGGTTGCCTGCTTTTCGATGAGGCATCCAAGGATGCGGACTTCGGTGCTGCTGAGGTTCAGCCCGGAAGTTTCGTCAGCAAGCGTCGTCGAGGACGGGTCAGTGGTCATGGCGCTTTCCGTAGGCGATGGCGGGCAGTCAGCCTAGGGCGTGCTGGCAAATAATTCCAGCAGCAAATGACTTCGTGAAACAGGCGCAACCTTGAGGCTTGCCCATGGCTATAATCAGCCACTTTTCAAAAAGGACCTGTCATGACTATCTCCATGTATGCCGCATCTGTTCCGGTTTTCCAGCAAATGCTCAACGCTTTGAGCGCTATCCTGACCAAAGCCGAAGCCCACGCTACGCATAAAAACATCCAGCCAGAAGCGCTGCTACAGGCCCGACTGTTTCCGGACATGCTGAACTTTACCCGCCAGGTACAGATTGCGGTGAATTTTGCCAAAGGTGCATCAGCGCGTCTGGCTCAGGTAGAAATGCCGAAATACGATGACACCGAGACCACCTTCGCTGAGTTGCAGGCGTTATTGGCCAAGACACTGGAATTCATTGGCAGCATCAAGCCGGAGCAGATCGACGGCAGCGAAGCGCTTGAAATCATCCTGCGCCCAGGTACACCGAAAGAAAAACGCTTTACCGGTCAAAGCTACCTGCTGACTTACAGCCTTCCGCAGTTTTTCTTCCACGTGACCACAGCTTATGACCTGCTGCGTCACAACGGCGTGGAAGTCGGCAAACGCGATTTCATGGGTACCGTTTAAATCGCAACCCTTTACCGCTGAGCCCTTTAGTTCTGGATTTGTCTGGATGGGGTCTCAGGGTGAGTCAGTAAAGAGCTTGCGTCGGGCACCTTCGGTGATGGCGACTATGCCGGGGTGCTTGATCTTGCGCTCGACGGAGATGGCGTAAAACGACTCGGTCACGGCGTCTGTCTGGCCGAGAAGCACGACACCATATTGCGCCTGGACCTCGTCGGCGATCACGCTGGGCGCGACGAAAATCCCGCTCCCTGACTTGCCAAATGCTTTCATCAAGGCGCTGTCATCGAACTCGCCTATGATACGGGGCTGCACTTTCAGCTCGGCAAACCAGCGCATCAATCGGCTACGAACTACTGTCTCTTGCCCTGGAATCAGCAAGGGTGCCCCTTGCATGCCAAACGGAAAATTTTGCCCGTAGCGTTCGAAGAGCTCTGCTGTAGCAAAAAAACTGATCCCGCATTCCCCCAGCTTTTGGCTGTAGCCCTTGATGTCCAGGTGTGAAGGCATAGGGCTATCGGAAATCACCAGATCCAGGCGTTGAATGGCCAGGTCAGCCAGCAATCGTTCCAGTTTGTCTTCTCGACAGGTAATCCGCACCGGCTCGCTCAATTCCATAGTGGGCGCTATGAGCCTGTACACAATGGATTTAGGCACTACATCAGCCACTCCCACCCGAAACAGGATTTGCTGCTCATCGGGCTGCGCGCGGATGACGGCCTCCAGCTCATTTCCGATCTGAAACATTTGTTCGGCGTAGGGTAGGGCAAGGCGTCCGGCTTCGGTCAGCTCGAGTTGTCTGCCGACCCGCTGGAACAGATCGACTCCAAGTGACTGCTCAAGCAGACTGATCTGGCCGCTAATGGTTTGGGCGGTGAGGTTCAACTGATCGCAGGCGCGCACAATGCTGCCGGTTTTGGCGACGACCCAGAAGTAATGAAGCTGACGATAGTTGAGCATGACGGGTCCCGATTCGGTATTGCCGAAGTATATCGTTAATAAATACGAATTTTCCTGATTATCACATCTCTCTAAGATGCTGGCCTATCGCCGGAGCATCCTTAGCCTCCGGCTTCATGTACTGAGGCACTTTATGATTAAACCCATCTTCGCTGCGCTGATTGCGTTGCCGCTTCTGGCTCTGTCCGGCTGTGACCAGATTGAAACCTCTTCAAAGCAACTATTGAGCACTGCTGCGGATTCTGCGAAAAAGGCCATCGACGACACGCATAAAGCTGCAACCGATGCGCTGGATGATGCAAGGCAGGATCTTTCGATGGCTCAGCCTGAGTCTGAAAAGAAAGCAGACAAAGCCAGCCAAGAAATTTAACGTCATCTCAATACTGAATCAGGGCATCGCACATGGAATATCTGTTAGAACTCGCTACAAGTCCTGCCGCCTGGGTTGCTTTGGCAACGCTGGTCGTCATGGAAGTGGTATTAGGCATCGATAACCTGATCTTCATCTCGATCCTGACCAATAAATTACCAGCACATCAGCAGCAAAAGGCTCGCCGTCTGGGTATCGGTATGGCGTTGTTCCTGCGTCTGGGCTTGTTGAGTACTGTCGCGTGGATCGTGCAGTTGACTGAGCCGGTGATTGATATTCTGGGTCAGGTGTTTTCCTGGAAGGACATGATCCTGATTGCCGGTGGTCTGTTCCTGGTCTGGAAAGCAACCACAGAGATACACCACAGCGTTGATGTGAAAACCGAGGCCGAGAAGAAAATCGAATCGACAGTAACGCTCAGCATGGCTGCAGCGATTGGTCAGATTCTGGTACTCGACCTGGTGTTCTCGATCGACAGTATCATTACGGCAGTCGGCATGACTGAACACTTGCCGATCATGATCATCGCTGTGGTCTCGGCTGTTGTGGTGATGCTGGTTGCTGCCGAACCTCTGGCGAAGTTCATCAATGACAATCCGTCAGTAGTGATGCTGGCGCTGGGCTTTTTGATCATGATCGGCATGACGCTGATTGCCGAAGGCTTCGGTGCCCATGTGCCTAAAGGCTACATCTACGCAGCCATGGCGTTCTCGGCCTTGATCGAGGTGCTGAACCTTTGGTCACGCAAAGCGAGGCTCAAACGAGAAGCAAGTCAGGCATCTGATGCCTGACAGCAAGGCTGAAGACTAAGTCGCAAGAATAAAAGGTCGGCGCGGTTAATACCGCCCGACCTTTTTTATTGAGCCCTGGTCAATGGGCCGGTATGTGCTGCCGGCTTTTGGATGGCTTCTCGGCTTTGCCGGCTGAAGGTTTTACCTGACGGTAAGGGTGATGATGACGACGAGAAATTCGCATCACGCCCCAGAGCATCGCGCTGGCCACGGCCAGCCATGCGGCGATCAGCATCACGATTGTCATTTCCAGGCTCATACGTCCTCCGCGGACCATGCTTTCTTTATGCAGTCCTATGAATCGACAGTCTAGCCCTGCGGATGTTTCCGTAAGTTGACCAGTGGTCACCCACTCAGGACTGATTAGATCTATTAGCTGCTCATGACTGGGTGTTGAGGCTATACCCGGCTCCCGCCGCGACCTATGATCAACCCTCAAGCCGGGCCGCAGGTTGTCTGGCGTTTTGCGGAAGTGAGTGAACATGTCACCGGTTTTTTTTCGATCCTGTGCCGCAGGAGTCAGGCCACTGCGGCTCGTGCTGGCTTTCGCCTTGGTGCTGACGGGGTGCGCCTCGACCGTTACACCTGAAATCAAACGTTTGCCGGATCGCGTAGAGCTCAATAACGTACCGTTTTTTCGGGGCAATGCTTATCAAAGTGGCCCCGGCGCGTTGGCCAGTATGTTGTCGTATCAACGGGTGCAAATAACCCCTGGCTTGCTGGATAAACCGCTGCAACTGCCGGGTGGCGAGTCCAGGCTTGAACAAAGCCTGCCGCAAGTGGCGCGTCAATACGGGTTCATGGTTTATCCGCTGGACAAGGGCCTGCCTTCATTGCTCACCCAGGTCTCCGCTGGTTATCCAGTGATGTTGCGTTTTGCTGAAGGCACGGTTTTCACTGAACCGCGTTATGCAGTACTGGTGGGTTATAACCGTAATAAGCAGACCGTTCTGCTGCATTCGGGGATGAACCGCCATTTACTGATGAGCTTCAGCAGCTTCAGTTCGGCATGGGAAAGCGCCGGTAGCTGGGCTGTTTTGATCCAGAGCCCACGTCAGTTGCCGGCCAATCTGGACGAGCAGCGCTGGATCAAGGCGGCCAATGATTTGGCGCAAGCGGGGCAGGAACAGGCTGCGGGCGAGGCGTTGAAGACCTTGAAGGCACGCTGAAATGAATACGGCGCCCATGAGCGCCGTTTCATAACACGACTTTCTAGAAACCCAGCTTGTCCCTGAGGCTGTAGTACCAGGCGCCTAACGCCGTCAGCGGCGTACGCAAAAGTTGGCCGCCGGGGAAAGGGTAATGGGGCAGCCCGGCGAATGCATCAAATCGCTCGGCTTGTCCGCGCAATGCTTCGGCGAGCACCTTGCCTGCCAAGTGGGTATAAGTCACACCATGCCCGCTGCATCCCTGGGAGTAATAGATGTTATCGCCTAGGCGCCCGACCTGAGGCAGGCGCGACAGAGTGAGCAGAAAATTCCCCGTCCAGGCATAGTCGATCTTCACATCCTTGAGCTGCGGGAAGGCTTTCAGCATGTTGGGCCGGATAATTGCCTCGATATTGGCAGGGTCTCGCGCTCCGTACACCACGCCGCCGCCGAAGATCAGGCGCTTGTCAGCGGACAGACGATAGTAATCCAGCAAATAATTGCAGTCCTCGACGCAGTAATCCTGAGGCAGCAGGCTGTGAGCCAGCTCGTCGCTCAAGGGTTCGGTGGTGATGACTTGAGTACCGCAAGGCATCGACTTGGCCGCCAACTCCGGCACCAGATTGCCCAGGTAAGCGTTACCGGCAACGATCACAAAGCGCGCCCGGACCTTACCGTGTTCAGTATGCACCACGGGGTTGGCGCCACGCTCTATCCGCACGGCTGCTGATTGTTCGTAGATGATGCCGCCCAGAGACTCAACCGCAGCGGCTTCGCCCAGTGCCAGGTTCAACGGATGAATATGTCCACCCGTCATATCTAGCATTCCGCCGATATAATTCTCACACGCAACGACTTCGCGGATCCGACGCTGATCCATCAACTCAAGTTGAGTATGGCCGTAGCGCTCCCACAAGCGCTGCTGGGCTTCCAGATGACCCATCTGTTTACTGGTCAGCGCGGCGAACACGCCGCCATCCTTCAAGTCGCACTGGATCTGGTATTTGGCCACTCGCTCGCGAATGATCCCCGCGCCTTCAAACGCCATCTGCCCTAGAAGCTGGGCTTGTTGTGGGCCGACAGTGCGCTCGATGACGTCGATGTCGCGGCTGTAACTATTAACGATCTGCCCGCCATTACGTCCGGACGCACCGAAGCCGACCTTGGCAGCTTCCAGTACCGTTACGCGAAAACCGTGCTCGAGCAAAAATAGGGCGCTGGACAGCCCCGTATAACCTGCGCCGATCACACAAACGTCAGTTTCCACATCGTCTAGCAGCTGAGCACGTGGCGGGGCGGCGTTAGCCGAAGCTGCGTAGTAAGACTGCGGATAAGGAGTGTTCGCCATCCTTCAACCTCCGTTTAATATATTTTACGAATGGTCAGATCCTACCGGAGATCAAAAATCTCCACCAGCCGGGCACGAAACAAAGCGGCAAATCGCCACAAACGAAAAATTTCGCATATTCATAGAGTTAGCGCGAAAAAAGGTGTTGACACACATTTGAATATCCGTAGAATGCCGACCCACAGCAGGCGCGTAGCTCAGTTGGTTAGAGCACCACCTTGACATGGTGGGGGTCGCTGGTTCGAGTCCAGTCGCGCCTACCAAACTAAATCCGGTCCTGCTGCCGGTACTAGAAGGGCCAACCGAAAGGTTGGCCCTTTTTTGTTGCGCGGAGGAAAAGACGATATACACAACTTTCGCGAAATCTTGGCTTGGAACACCGGATCAGTCTCTATTCCTCGATTAGTAGCGAGAAGCGCTCCATGACGATTAGATCGAAAGTTGACCAGGTTTCGAAGCGGCGCCCACCGCACTACAATCTCGACATTTCGATCAGTCCAAAGGTGCACCGTGCATTTCAAACGGGACAGATTCAACGGCATCATTATCGATCCCGCTTCGCTGCCGGACGGCCCGCAGGCTGTGCGTAGCGCGGTGGATGCGCTAGTCGTCCGCATCCAGCATAAGCGTCTGGCTCTGGCCTGGATCACACTGCCGATCAGCAATGCTCAAAGTATTCCAGTCTTCACTGCCGCAGGTTTTTCCTTTCATAGCTGTCTGGCCGAGCAACTGACTCTGGTGCGCCGCCCATCCGAGCAGGCGTTCGTCCCATTCGTACCCACACATACAGTCGGGGCGGGGGCGATTGTGATTAACGACGCAGGGGAGTTGCTCGTCATAAGGGAGAGAGGCACCACCGGGTTCAAGCTCCCAAGGGGGCATGTAGATCCTGCTGAGCGAATTCAGGATTCGATCGAGCGCGAGGTGCTTGAGGAAACCGGGATTGAGTCGAGGTGCGAATCCATCGTGGCGTTCACCACCAGGCACCCGTATCAATTTGGCAAATCTAATATTCACTTCATCTGCCGAATGACGGCCCTGACCCAGCGTATCAACGTACTGGACACCGACGAGATCGAAGAGGCGAAATGGGTTGCACTGCAAACCTATCTGGCAGACCCCGGTAATAGCCTGTGGAACCGACAGTTGGTCAGCAATGTGGCGTTTAGCCAAGGGCTCGTTTGCACTGAGTATTCCGCCAACATCGGGCCTCACAGAAAGCAGGAGATTTTCACGGCGGTTGGCTGATCAGACTCTCTTCTGAATACCGTCATCCGCCTTACTTGCTCCGACAGATGGACAGGTGAGTTCGGCCGCAGGTCTGGAAGGTCTGGTTGCCGACCATCAGTCTCGATGGAGGGACCCCGGAGCAGATCGCGGTGCTGTAGGAGAGTCATCCTTAGGCCAGGGTCTCCGGCTATGACCTGACCCTGGCCCCGGCCTCATTCACAGCCGAGCACATTCAGCCTTTGCGGGCTCAAGGTCTGGATGACGCTCAAATATTGGACCTGACCCATGCGATTTCGATTTTTGCCTGGGCTAATCGCTTGATGCTGAATCTGGGTGAACCTGTCTTCAAGGCGAACCTGTAATTGCCCCGCGTATTAGATCAGTCGTTTGAATAAAATCGACCATTTGTTGTACAAGGTCGTCATCTGCGTATAACTTTATCTGAGGGTTCGACAGTAAACCTGTCGGCATTTAGCGTGAAGGAATTACGCGATGCGGCATTTGTGGTTGATGGTTCTGTTATTGGTGAGCGGTCCGGCTCTGGCTCGCTGGCAAGAGGTACTGCCTGGCGCCCACTTGCTCGGCGGCGGAGATCTACGGGTCTTCGGCTTTCGGGTCTACACAGCCCGTCTGTGGAGCACGGACACGCCGTTGAGCGGGGATATACCGTTCGCTCTGGAGCTGACCTACCATCGCGATATCACCCGCGAGGAGTTGGTCGAGGCCAGTATCGACGAGATAAAACGCACTTCGCCGCGCCCCGTTAGCGAAGAACAGCTCGTCAAATGGCAAGCGCAGATGGCTCAGGCATTCGTCGATGTGCGGGCCGGTTCGAAAATCACCGGTGTCTATCTTCCGGGCCGCGAAGCGCGATTTTATGTGGGTGAAAAGCTACAGCATGTTGTACAGGATCCACAATTCGCTAAAGCCTTCTTTGATATCTGGTTGAGCCCGAAAACCCGTAATCCCGAGCTGCGCGAGCAATTGCTGGGCAGTGTGAAATGAATAGCTTCAGTGGGGGACTCAATACATGTTCAAAACGATTCTGATAGCGGCCTGCATCGGGCTGGCGGGTTGCAGTGGGGTACAGGTCAGTCAGTACAGCCAGGAAACGCCGAAGCTGGATTTACGCGAATACTTCAATGGCCGGGTGCTGGCCGACGGTATATTTCAAAAGCGTTCGGGCGAAGTGACCAAACGCATGCATGTGGTCATCGATGGCAAAAGCCAAGGCGATGCGCTGATCCTGCAGGAGGCGTTCACCTACAGTGACGGCAAAAAGGAAAGCCGTGTCTGGACCTTGCTCCCCGACGGACCGGGGCGCTGGAAAGGCACCGCTGCCGACGTTGACGGTGAAGCATTCGGCGAGGTTTCAGGAAATGCCTTCCATTGGCGTTATGTGCTTAACCTCAAAGTGGATGACTCGACCTACAAAGTCTCTTTTGACGACTGGATGTATCTGCTTGACGACAAGACCCTGGCGAACCGCTCATACATGAGCAAGCTGGGTGTGGAGTTGGGGCAGGTCACGCTGTTTTTCCGTAAGCAGTGATTGTCAGCCGATTTGTTCGCCAACGGGACTGGCGCGAGGCCGTGGGACCGGCTTTAGCCGGCAAGCCTGCATTTCAGGCGCCTTACTTCTGAGGCTATTCCGGCCTCTTCCCGGCTGAAGCCGGTCCCACGACAAGCCTACGCCTTCTCCAGAGGCGCATGCCTCCACGCAGAATCACTACCCCAAGTATGTAAAAGCACAAACATACAAGTCACTACGCCGATAACAGTGCCTACTTGACCCGCAGACGAGCCTCGCGGCGTTTTCAGTCCTCAGTCTCTGGAATCTTAGATGAATCGTAATGACTTGCGCCGTGTCGACTTGAACCTGTTGGTCATCTTTGAGGCGTTGATGTTTGAACGCAACCTGACCCGGGTCGCGGAAAAACTGTTCATGGGGCAGCCTGCGGTGAGTGCGGCGCTGGCGCGACTCAGGGACCTGTTCGACGATCCGCTGCTGTTACGCAACGGGCGTGGAATGGAGCCGACGGCACGGGCGCTGGACATCCTCAAGGAGATTCAGCCAGCACTGGACACTATTTCCGGTGCCGTCAGCCGGGCGAAAGATTTCGACCCCTCCACCAGTTGCGACGTCTTTCGCATCGGGCTGTCCGACGATGCCGAATTTGGCCTGTTGCCACCTTTGCTCCATCAGTTGCGTGAAGAAGCCCCTGGCATCATCGTTGTCGTCAGGCGTGCCAATTATCTGTTGATGCCAGCGCTGCTGGCCTCCGGGGAAATTTCCGTGGGTGTCAGCTACACCACTGAGTTACCCGCCAACGCGAAGCGCAAGAAGCTCCGGGATATTGATTGCAAGGTGCTGCGTGGCGACTCGCGCCCGGGAGCATTGACCCTCGATGAATACTGCGAGCGACCCCATGCGATGGTGTCTTTTTCAGGCGATCTGAGTGGCAACATCGACATGGATCTGGCCAAGGTCGGCCGCAGCCGCAAGGTGGTTCTGGGCGTCCCTCAGTTCAATGGTTTGCGTGCCTTGCTGGCGGGCACCGAATTGATTGCCACAGTGCCCGATTATGCCGCGTGTGCCCTGGTGGAAGGCTGTGCGTTACGTGCCGACGACCCACCGTTCCCGATTGTCGCCGCAGAGCTGTCAATGGTCTGGAGCGGTGTGCATGACAACGATCCTGCCGAGCGCTGGCTGCGTTCGCGGATTATCCAGCATATGTCCAAGACGCCTGACGTCGGCTGATCAATACCCGCACACATCCCCTGTAGAAGCACACGGAAGACCAGTGGGAGCGAGCAAGCTCGCTCCCACAGAGTTATGCATACTGCCATCTCCCGCACGCAGCGCCGCATAGATTCCCTCAAACCCAGGTTTGCGCACACGTAGCCCTAAGAAAGCACAAGCATTCAATTATCATTTCGCACTCACCGCGCATTATCGAATCCAGAGTTGGCCCTTACAGGCAAGTCCCTGTTCTGGTCATTCCTATGATTGCGGGTGTGCCAAATGAATCGTTCAACGCTGGAAAACAATGCACTTGACCTCGGCCTGCTGTTCCTCAGGCTCAGCGGCGCCGCCTTTCTCCTGGTCGTCCACGGCCTCCCCAAACTGCTGGATTTCCAGCATCAACTGACGCTTATCGAAGACCCTTTCCACATGGGGGCGCAGTTGACCCTGATCCTCGCAATATTTGCCGAAGTTATCTGCCCGCTGCTGATAGCGGCGGGGATGTTCGTGCGTCTTTGCTGCGTGCCCATCGTGTTTCTGTTGCTGGTCGCGCTGGTGGTAGTCCATCCGCAATGGAGCCTGGAAGAAGGCCAGTTCGGCTGGTTGCTGCTGATCATTTTTACCACTGTGCTGATTGCCGGGCCGGGACGGCTTGCCCTAAGCGCACGATTCAACGGAGCGGTACGGTATGCCTGACACAAATTCCCGATTGTCCGAAGCAGCAGTGATCAGTCAGCCAGCCTTCAGCGAGGTTGTCACTCTGGTGATCAAGCACCGGATCCGCGCTGGTCTGGAGACTGACTACGAGGCCTGGTTGCGCCGCATTGTTTCTATTGCTGGCAGCCATCCCGGGCATTTGGGTGTGGACGTGATCCGTAGCAAATCCGGTGGTCTGCATCTGTTCACCTGTGTATTGCGCTTCCATTCCACTGAAGCGATGCAGAGCTGGCTGGACTCGGACCAGCGTCGCGATCTGGTGGAGGAGGCCAGGCCGATGCTGGCGGACGGCGATCAGACCGAGGTCAACCCCCATAACGAATTCTGGTTTACACCGACCTCGGAAGCCTCCGCGTCTCCGCCGCCGCGCTGGAAGCAGGCCTGCGTGACGTTCCTGGTCATCTGCCCGCTGACCTTGCTGATTCCGGTGTTGTGGAGGCCGGTGTTTGCGTTGAGCCCACTGCTGGCCAACTACGTGGTCAGCACCGCGCTGGTCACGGTCACCATCGTTCTGTTGGTGTGTTACGTGATGATGCCTGCCGCGACCCGTCTGTTCGCGCCATGGCTGAACGCAGCGCAGAACCATGATCCCGTGGAGTGAGCCATGAGTGATGACGATCAGAACACCGATCAGCAACGACGCCGTTTTCTTGCCAAGGGAACGCTGCTCAGTGCCGCGGCGGCGATCCTTCCTTCTTTTCCCTTCGCTGGCTATGCCGGTGCCTCTCAATACTCTGTCGAAGGAACTACGATGAATGTCGAACTGATTCTTTACAACGGCCAGCTTCACACTGTCGATCGTGAAAAGCCCCAGGCCAGTGCCGTGGCTATCAGTGGCGGGCGGTTTGTTGCCGTGGGTACCGATGCTGAGGTCATGGCGCTGCGCGGCAGTGCTACCCAGGTCATCGACCTGAAAAAGCGTACGGTAATCCCTGGCCTCAACGACTCTCACTTGCATCTGATTCGTGGCGGGCTCAATTACAACCTTGAATTGCGCTGGGAAGGCGTGCCGTCATTGGCGGACGCGCTGCGTATGCTCAAGGAACAAGCCGACCGCACGCCGACGCCACAGTGGGTGCGCGTGGTCGGGGGCTGGAACGAGTTCCAGTTCGCCGAAAAGCGCATGCCAACCCTTGAAGAGCTCAACCAGGCCGCGCCAGATACTCCGGTGTTCGTTTTGCACTTGTATGACCGCGCCTTGCTCAACCGCGCCGCCTTGCGTGTCGCCGGTTACACGCGCAACACGCCGAACCCGCCGGGTGGCGAAATCGTCCGTGATTCCAACGGCGACCCAACCGGCATGCTGGTGGCTAAACCCAATGCGATGATTCTCTACTCGACCCTGGCCAAGGGGCCGAAGCTGCCACTTGAGTACCAAGTCAACTCCACGCGCCAGTTCATGCGTGAACTGAACCGACTGGGCGTTACCAGTGCCATCGACGCCGGCGGCGGCTTCCAGAACTACCCGGACGACTACGCGGTGATCGAACAACTGGCCCGCGAAAAGCAACTCACCGTTCGGATTGCCTACAACCTGTTCACCCAGAAACCCAAGGAAGAACTGGAGGACTTCAAGAACTGGACGAACACCGTCAAGTTGCATCAGGGCGATGACTTTCTGCGCCACAACGGCGCCGGGGAAATGCTGGCGTTTTCCGCAGCCGACTTTGAAGACTTCCTGGAGCCACGTCCGGACCTGCCTGCGGGCATGGAACAGGATCTGGAACCGGTGGTGCGTCATCTCGTGGAGCATCGCTGGCCATTCCGTCTACATGCGACTTATGACGAGTCGATCACGCGGATGCTGGATGTATTCGAGAAGGTCAATCGCGAGATTCCGTTCAACGGTTTGCCATGGTTCTTCGATCACTGCGAAACCATCACCCCCAAAAACATCGAGCGAGTCCGGGCCCTTGGTGGCGGTATCGCGATTCAGGACCGGATGGCGTTTCAGGGCGAATACTTCGTCGAGCGTTACGGCGCCAAAGCGGCCGAATATACGCCGCCGATCAAACGTATGTTGGCCGAAGGTGTGCCGGTAGGCGCAGGCACTGACGCGACTCGCGTGTCCAGTTACAACCCCTGGACCTCGCTGTACTGGATGGTCAGCGGCCGTACCGTCGGCGGTCTGGAGCTCTATCCGGAAGGCTTGTCCCGTAACGTGGCGCTGGAGCTGTTTACCCACGGCAGCGCCTGGTTCTCATCGGAGCAGGGCAAGAAAGGCATGATCAAGGTTGGCCAGCTTGCCGATCTGGTGGCGCTCTCGGCGGATTACTTCAGTGTTGACGAAGAGTCCATCAAGTGGATCGAGTCAGTCCTCACCGTCGTGGACGGCAAGGTGGTTTACGGCAGCGGCGACTTTGAAACCCTCGCCCCACCTCAGGTACCGGTTCTGCCGGACTGGTCGCCGGTGGTGAAGGTGCCGGGTCACTGGCGTCCGAACTCGCCGTTGGTTGCCCAGGTTCACCAGTGCGCCGGGCCTTGCACGGTTCACTCCCACAGCCATGAGCGGGCCCGGCTTTCCAATGTGCCAGTCAGCGACTTCCAGGGCTTCTGGGGCGCGTTTGGCTGTTCGTGTTTCGCATTCTGATGATTTGCCATGCGGCAATGTTGACATTCTGAAAACCTGAAGGAGTTATCCCATGAGTACTGCTACCCCTTGGAAACGCTTGAACAAAGATGACGCGGTTGTACTGCTGGTGGATCACCAGACAGGTCTGATCTCGCTGGTACAGGATTTCCAGCCGAACGAGTTCAAGAACAACGTTTTGGCCTTGGCTGATCTGGCCAAGTTCTTCAAGCTGCCAACTATTCTGACCACCAGCTTTGAAAACGGTCCGAACGGCCCGATGGTTCCCGAGCTCAAGGAAATGTTCCCGGACGCGCCGTACATCCCGCGCCCAGGCCAGATCAATGCCTGGGATAACGAAGACTTCGTCAAGGCCGTCAAAGCAACCGGCCGCAAGCAACTGATCATCGCTGGCGTTGTGACCGATGTCTGCGTGACATTCCCGACGCTGTCGGCACTGGCTGAAGGCTTCGAAGTGTTCGTGGTGACGGATGCTTCCGGCACCTTCAACGAAACCGTGCAACAGGCCGCATGGGCTCGCATGAGCGCCGCCGGTGCGCAACTGGTCAACTGGTTCGCTGTTGCCTGCGAGCTGCAAGTTGACTGGCGCAATGACATGGAAGGCCTCGCGAACCTGCTGTCGCCGCGCATTCCTAACTACCGCAATCTGATGACCAGCTACTCGGCACTGACTGCCAAGTAAGTTCTACCGCAAGTAAAAACGGCGCTCCACTTAGGTGGGGCGCCGTTTTTTTTGCCTGTGATTAGCGCTAAGACGGTATGCCTGTAAAACCGAGGTGCTTGCATCGCGGGCAAGCACCGCTCCCACACGTTATGTGATCTGTAGGAGCGAGCTAGCTCGCGATGAGCGATAAAGCGGTGGGTCTGACTAACCGCATATGATGCTTCGCGGGCAAGCCTTGCTCCAACAGGGGCGTGCGGCGGGGAACCGAGATCCTTCACAGGATGCACCTGCCAGCCGAAAACCATTCCTACGGATTCACCCGGTGATTATGGGCAACCAACCCCGCGACAAAGTCAGCCAACAGGGCAACCGCAATAGCGGCTGCGGCAATGACAAACAACATCACGTGATGGCCCCCGCTGGCGTTGAATATTGTCGAGTAGGCATAACCGCCCAGGGCCTGGAAAGTCGCGAAGGACACTGTCGCTCGGCTCCACGCCACTTGTTGCTGGTGATGGCTGGGCACCAGTTCGTGGATGCGCGCCAGGGCCAACGGCACGATGCCCGGTGGAAAAGAACCGATGATGATTGCCAGTACCGCCAGCAGCGCAAAGTTGCTGGTGCTGCACAGTACCGCAACCGCTACGGCCTGGACCGCCAGCACCAGGCGAATAGAGGTGCGGGCACCCATTCGGTCAGCCAGAAGGCCGTATATTACTGGGCCGAATATGGCGCCGACGCCATACATGATCCAGATCACAGCACCGACGTGGGTGCTCAGGCCCAGGCCACGGGTGACGTAGTCCACCAGAAAGACCATCGCTGGTACCAGTCCTACCGCCATCAGCGCATATTGGCCGAACAGTAGGTAAACCCCTGAATTGAGCGGCGCAGCCTGTTCAGGTTGATCGACGGCCGGTGCAGTAACAGCGGCGCTAGCGCTTGCCGATGGCCAGCCGAACCAGCTGATCAGGGTGAGTAGCAGCGAGACGATGCCCAGACCTATCCATGCATCTTGCAGTCCCAGAGACAGCAGGAACGGCACCAGGGTCCCGGATCCGGCAATGCCCACGCCAACGCCAAGAAAGATCGCACCACTGGCCAGCCCTTTGCGAGCTGCTGGCACATGGGGTATGACGGTCGAAGCCACCAGCACCATGATCGCGCCCCCGGCAATCCCCGACAGCAAACGCCAACTGAAGAACCAGCTGATGGACAACGGATAGGCACAAGCGAAGAACGATGCCGTCGCTACCAACATCATCAAGCGCAGGGTGTGACCGTTGGACAGCCGGGTCGCGATAGGCCGGCCTGCCAGGGCGCCGATCAGATAGCCAATCAAGTTGGCCGCGCTCAGATAAATCACATCCGAGGCCGAAAACCAGTGGGCCTGAATCAACGAAGGGATCAGGGGTGTATAGGCAAAGCGCGCGAGGCCGATGCTCACCAGGCTGGCGCATAGGCCTGCCAGAATGTGCAGCCAGACCCCTGAGCGCTGGGTAGAAACCGTGTCGGTTGTCGTGAGCATGATGGAATCCCCGGACATAATCGAATAAGCACCACAAAGTGCTTGGCTGAATCCATGGTAACGAGGATGATCGATGCAATCCTGCAGATATTTCTCACTGCTCATATGCAAAAATGCATCACCTTGGAGGCCCTGTGAATTGGGATGACACGCGGATATTTCTGGCCGTCTGCCGCAAGGCCACCTTGCGTGGCGCTGCGCGGGTGTTGAATGTCGATCAGGCGACTGTGGGGCGCCGGATCGCTGCTCTGGAAAAAGCCCTGGGTACCACGCTGTTTTTGCGAACCTCCGAGGGCTATGTTTTGACGGTGGCAGGGGAGGCCGCGCTCAAGTCTGCCGAGAAAATGGAACGCTCGGCGCTGGAGCTACAACGCCAGATACAAGGTCTCGATGACCGGCTGACCGGCGAAGTGCGCATCACCACCACCGACACCCTGGCGACCGACTTCCTGATCCCGGCCATTGCCAGCCTGCATCTAGAGCATCCCGATGTGAAAGTCCGGCTCGATACCTCCATCCAGATGTTGAGCCTGTCCAAGCGCGAAGCCGATATCGCCGTGAGAAACGTCAAGCCGGAGAATCCTGATCTGATCACCCGCTGTATCGCCCGCTGGCCGGTCGGGTTGTTCGCATCAGCGGACTACGCCCAGCGCAGAGGCGAGCCGGTGCCCGGATCGGGTTTCGCCGGGCATGACCTGATCATGTACCAGCCTTATCTGGAGAATGGCCGAGAAGCGACTATCGTTTCCGAATCGATCACCCACGGCCGGCTGGTGGCAACGATGAACACCGGCTTGATGATGCGTCGATCCATTGCTGCTGGCATCGGTATCGGGGAAGTGCCGGTATGCCTCGGCGAGGCTGACGGTTTGACGCGGCTATGGCCTGACCGGGAACGGCAGGGCACCTACGACATCTGGCTAGTTACCCATGAGGATCTGCGCCATACGGCACGTGTCAGGGCAGTGATTGAAAAAATTGTTGAAATGTTCGCCGTCGTGAGCTAAGGCAGGTTATCGTATGGATAGAGTCGCATCCGTTTGAATGGTTATAGCCCTCTAATGGTGCTCTATAACCCTTGACTGCCAGCCTTCGGCACTTTGCTGGCAGTGGCTGCTTGCATTTCGATTTAAAGCGTAGAGAATCGCGCCATAGCTACGCTCGTCCCCCCCCGTGTATGTCGATATTGCGCCCCTGATTGATCAGCGGCGCCGAAATTGTTCAGGAGTTAAAACAACATGGCAGCAGTGCAGCAAAAAACCGTGGACGCAATGAAATCGTCCCAGCAGGAACTGACTACCGCCTGGCTTTCGGCGCTGGAGGCCAGCGGCGCCACTCGCAATATCAAAGAAGACGACCTCAAACAGCAGGCAGCCGACTTCCTGCGTCTGGTGATTGCTGTGGCTGAAAAAGGCCGTCATCAGTCCCTGGCAGGCAGCGATTGGGACGAAATTCGCCAGTTTCTCGAAAAGCTTTCCCAAAGCCGTGCATTGATCGGTCAGGACTCCCAGCAGACCGCCAGCTTCGTGTTCTCGCTCAAAGGCCCGGTGTTCCGCTTGCTGCAACGCGAATATGAAGCTGAACCGGCTGTGTACGCCGAACAACTGCTGGAGCTTTCGGAACTGCTCGACGCTCTGGCGATGCACACCATCCGGACCTTCCAGAAGTCTCGCGAAAGCGTGATCAAGCGCCAGCAGGAAGAATTGCTGGAACTGTCCACGCCCGTGGTCAAACTCTGGGACGGCGTGCTGGCCCTGCCTATGATCGGCACGCTGGATTCCCAGCGTACCCAAGTGGTGATGGAGTCTCTGTTACAGCGCATCGTCGACACGGGGTCGGAGATCGCGATCATCGATATCACCGGCGTTCCGACTGTAGACACCCTGGTTGCTCAGCACTTGCTCAAGACGGTGACCGCCATCCGCCTGATGGGTGCCGACTGCATCATCAGTGGTGTGCGTCCGCAAATCGCCCAAACCATCGTGCACCTGGGGCTCGACCTGCAGGGTGTGGTCACCAAGGCTAATCTCGCCGATGCACTGGCCCTGGCGCTGCGTCGCCTGGGAATGACTGTCACCAAGGCGGTATGAAGTCATGGAACGTATACCTATTCTGCAGATGGGCGCTTACCTGCTGGTCACCATCCAGGTCGACATGCACGATCAGCTGGCCCTGACGTTGCAGGATGATTTGTCCGAACGGATCAGCAAAACGTCCGCCCGGGGTGTCTTGATCGACATCTCGGCGCTGGACATTGTCGACTCCTTTGTCGGGCGCATGATCGGCACTATTTCTGGCCTGTCACGCATCATGGACGCTGAAACCGTGCTGGTTGGCATGCAGCCAGCTGTGGCCATTACCCTGGTTGAGCTAGGCATGACCTTGCCGGGCGTCAGTACTGCGCTAAACGTCGAGCGAGGCATGAAGTTGCTCCAAGAGCGAGTGCTTGCCCAATGACCGTGCGCAGCAGCGGGACGCAACCCGTGCTGATCGAGCAGGATGTCGTGCTTGCGCGCCAGACGGCCCGCAAGCTGGCTCAGGAATGCGGCATGCGGTTGATTGACCTGACCAAGATGGTCACTGCTGTGAGCGAGCTGGCACGCAACACCATGGTCTACGGTGGTGGCGGTGACATGGATTGGCAGATTCTGGATGAAAACATGCGCACCGGCTTGCGCATAACCTTTCGCGACGAGGGGCCTGGCATTCCCGACCTGAAACTGGCCATGACTGATGGCTGGACATCCGGTAGCGGCATGGGGCTCGGCTTGACGGGCGCTAAACGGCTGGTCGATGAGTTTGAACTGGACACCACGCCGGGCGTTGGTACGCGTATATCGATCACCCGATGGACGTGAATCTGCGCGGCAGCCTGACTCAGGTTTTATTGATTGAAGACAGCAGTCAGGTGGGCCACGCCCGACGCATGGCTCAGCAACTGGCTGAAACCCTGGGATTCGACAGCGCGGATGCCGGCCGCGTCGCGCTGGTGGCCACCGAGCTAGCCAGCAACATCCTCAAACATGCGGTTCGCGGCGAATTGCATCTGCGGGTCTATGACAGCGCAGGTTTTTCGGCGGTCGAGATCATTGCCGTTGACCGCGGCCCAGGTTTCGACCTTCACTCAAGCATGCGTGATGGATTTTCCTCGGTCGGTACCCAGGGTATAGGGCTGGGTGCCATCGAGCGTCAGGCTGACGTGTTCGATGTTCACGTGGATGGCCGTGGCGCTGTAGTGCTTACGCGCTTTTTCCCACGCAATTGCAAGACCCGTGACCTGCGGATCGGTATTAACCAGCACTCCCTGCACGACGATCCAGCCTGCGGTGACGTCTGGTCGCTGGCTGTTCACGGCGAGCAGATAAGCGCATTGATCATTGATGGCCTGGGCCATGGTGAAGACGCGGAAGTAGCCGCTCGGGCAGGGGAGGTCGAGTTTATCCGGCAACCGTTCGATCGCGCAGAGCATGTACTTGAAGAAATGCACCATGCCATGAAAGGCACTCGCGGTGGCGCGGCAGCACTGATGCAGTTCGACGCGGCCAGTGGTGGGCTTCGCTTTGTCGGCATCGGCAATATTGGCGCAACCCTGCTCGATGAAGAAAAAAACCGAGGGCTTGCGTCCCATCCAGGCATTGTCGGGTTGCAGTTCAGGAAAGCTCAGGCTTTCGAACATGCTCAGGTGAACGGGCAATTATTGGTGATGTATAGCGACGGTCTGCAATCTCGTTGGAACCTGCGTGATTATCCGGGTCTGATCTATCGTCATCCTGCGGTGATTGCAGCGGTGCTGCATCGCGATTATTGCCGTGGCCGTGATGATGTCACTGTCCTGGTCATTGCCATGGAGGCCTTCAATGCCTGATTTGACCGCTGCCGAGCTTGAACTGCAAACCCTGCGCGCTGAGGCCGAAGCCTTGCGTGCTGAACTTGAAGAAACCAATCAGGGCGTACTCGCGCTTTATGCCGAGCTTGATAACCAGGCCGACGAATTGCGCCAGGCGTCGGATCTCAAGAGCCGTTTTCTGTCCTACATGAGCCACGAATTTCGTACGCCCCTGGGGTCGATCCTGAGTATCACCAGTCTGCTCAAAGACGAAATCGATGGACCGTTGAGTGGCGAGCAACATAAACAGGTGGCTTTTGTCAGCGGTGCCGCTCAGGAGCTGAGCGATATGGTCGACGATTTACTCGACCTGGCAAAAATCGAAGCAGGGCGCATCACTATTTCCGCCGCCTGGTTCGATATGTTCGACCTGTTTTCGGCACTGCGCGGAATGTTCCGGCCGATCGTCAATGCGTCGGAGGTTGATCTTATTTTCGAGGAGCCGGTGGGACTGCCCCGGCTTTATTCCGATGACAAGAAGCTTGCGCAGATTCTGCGTAACTTCATCTCCAATTCGCTGAAATTCACTCAGCGCGGTGAAGTACGGGTGTCGGCAAAACTGCAGGGTGACGACCAGATCCGCTTCGCTGTGACCGATACCGGCGTGGGTATTCCACAAGAGATGCACGGCGCACTGTTCGAGGACTTCTCTCAGATCGATTCACCGCTGCAGAAGCGCTTGCGCGGCACCGGTCTCGGTTTGTCGCTGTGCAAGCGGTTTGCTGAACTGCTCGGCGGACAGGTGGGGGTCGAAAGCCAGCCGGGTCAAGGCTCGACGTTCTTTGTCATCATCCCGCTGGCCATCGCTGCGGGGCACGGTGATGCGTGAATTGCGCCTGCTGATTGTCGATGACAACGCCGCCACTCGCTACGCCCTGCGTAGGCGTATGGAACGGCATGACTTTATCGTGTCAGAAGCAGGCACCGGCACTGAGGGGCTCGAACTTATTGCTTCGCAGATGCCTGATGCGTTAATCCTGGATGTGAACCTGCCGGACATGAGCGGTTTCGATATTGTCCGCTTGCTGCGCTCTGAGCCGCGTACGGCCTTACTCCCTGTGGTGCATGTCTCAGCGGCGTCGATTCAGACGGCGGATATCGTCACAGGTCTTGAAGCCGGGGCGGACGCATATCTGGTCCATCCCGTGGATCCGGACGTGCTGTTGGCGACCTTGCGCACCTTGCTCCGGGTAAGGGATACCGAATACGCCTTACGTGAGAGTGAAGCGCGCTTCCGGGAGATATTCGTCAACATCTCCGCGCCGATCGCGGTGATGGATGCCGATCTCAAAGTGCATGAGTGCAATCATGCCTTTGCCCGATTGATCCAGCAGAGCGCGGCACAACAGTCCGTGTATCCTTCGCTGGCTGGCGAACAGGACGAAATCGTTCAGGAACTGCGCGCCGGACTGCTGGCGGGGGAGCGCTGGAAAGGCACCTTGCGCATGGTGGTTCGGGGTGAGTTGCGCGAAACCGAATGGCAGATATCGCCCTACCGCACACCGCAGTTGAGCCTGGTCTTTATCGAGGATGTTACCGAGCACCGACGTCGCGAACAGTCACATCTCGAACAACTCGATACCGTCAACATCCAGTTGGCCCATGAAGTCGCCGAACGGGCCCGCACCGAAGCTCAACTGCTGCAGGCGCAAAAGATGGACGCGATCGGCAAATTGACCGGCGGTATCGCCCATGACTTCAATAACCTGTTGACCGGCATCATTACCGGCATCGAGCTGATCAAGAAGCGCACCGAAGAAAATCGTCCTGAAAAAATCATGCGTTATGCCGACGCGGCCCTGGCGTCCGCTTCCAGCGCGGCAGCGCTGACCCATCGATTGCTGGCGTTTGCCCGTCAGCAGCCGCTGGATGCACGGCCGATTGATATCAACCAGCATATCCGCTCGCTGGAAGACCTGTTGCGACGCACCATCGGCAAACGCATTGCACTGAAGCTGGACCTCACCTCGCAATCAGCGATTGCCCTGGTGGATGCAAGCCAGCTGGAGAGCGCACTGCTCAATCTGGTGATCAACGCCCGCGATGCGCTGCCCCAGGGCGGAACAATTCGGGTCACTACGTTTGCCGCGCACTCCACCGGTGATTCAAGACTGGCCGATGGTGCTTATCTGGCGCTCTCCGTTAAGGATGATGGGGTTGGCATCGAGCACAGTGTGATCGACAAGGTGTTCGATCCGTTTTTCACCACCAAGCCCATTGGCGAAGGCACTGGATTGGGGCTTTCGACCATTTACGGTTTCGCCCGGCAGTCAGGGGGCGATGTCGTGATTCGCAGCCTTGCGGGGCACGGCACTGAAGTCACGCTGATGTTCCCCGCCGGGATTGATGTAGTCCCTGCCCAGTCAGCGCCCAGTCTGCCGCCTCGCTTGGGGGCGGGGCAGCATATTCTGATCGTCGAAGACACAGCCTCGGTGCGGATGTTCGTCAATGAACTGCTCGTCGATAATGCCTACCGCTGCACTCAGGCCGCTGATGTGGCCACTGCCTTGTCGATACTGGAAAACGATGGATCCATCGACCTGCTGCTCACAGACGTAGGGCTGCCGCACATGAATGGCCGCGAACTGGCAGACCGGGCGCGGGGGTGGCGTCCCTCTCTGCCCGTGCTGTTCATGACCGGTTACGCTGAGAATGCCCTCAATCGGCAGAGTTTCCTGGGTGAGCGCATGGACATGATCATCAAGCCGTTCAAGCTGGGTGCATTGCTGGAAAAAGTCGACGCCATGTTGGCTTCCGGTGCACGTCAGATGTGATGGCTGGCCGGTTTCAAGTGACCGGTCAGTCACAATCAGAAATATGTAGTGCTCTAAAATAATCACTACATAACCATTGACGCATGCCTTTTCGACTTGCATTATGCAGCTGTCTCCCTGATCGGGAGAGCAGTAAAAGGGTGTTCCAGACATACACGACGAGCCGTCGTGATGTTCCCGGATGTGTGCTGCCCACAAGGCAGATTGATGAAGCTGAGCCAGCATGTGCGTCGTACGGCGTGGAGATGCCGGCGAGACGTCCTCATGAGGCTTGTGGCTGACGGTAGTATGGTTACCCTCGAATCAGGATGTTTCGCTACCTTTCCTCTCGTTTTGACACTGTTGCGTAGGGCTTTTTCATCAAGGCTACATGCATCTAGTCTAGTACCGGCTCTGCATGGGTGTGGACGATTTCGATCGTTCATCTGCAGCGATATGAATCAATTGGCCGATTTGATGATGTGTTTTAACTCACTAATTAATCAGATTGACGAGCGGTCAAGGAGTATCAAATGAACTTGAATAAACAACCGACTATCGATGAACTTGCGCAATTGTTTGCAGCACGCAAGGACAGCCTGGATAACCATATCCTGTGGGTCTGCAAAGAGGGCGAAGTTCACATTGACCCGCTGGCATCAGGCACTCCGGAACAGGCGTTCAACGAAGTTCATCCTGAAATGCGCACCCGTCTGCGCATGTACCGCAGGGGCCAGGGCTATGTAGGCAAGAAAGCCGCAGCCGACAAGGTATTCATGAGTCGAGTATTTCAAACACTAAGGAATGCCTGGATTGAAACCGAGCAACAGTCGGAAGTCAGGGTCGTTGATCGGTTGTATTGAGTTGCTGTTATCGGAGTTAGCGAGCGTCGCGGATGTTTGAAGTGAATCGCTTTCGTCGCCGTCGTAACCATCGATAACGCTACAGGATAACTATTGAATAACGCGCTCAACAGAAGTGCTGATCGACAAGTGATCTTCAAAGAGCTCCTCGAGGAAACTCCGGGAGCTTTTGTTTGGGCGCTCACCCGGATCGCAGGCAAAAGAAAAGCCCGCGATGGGGATCAACGGGCTTGAAAGTCTTGAAGGAGCTGGGGTAACCATACTCTGCCGAACGTGAAAAAAGTGTGAATGGTGATTCAGTGATTGCTGATCAATGACAAAACGATCGAGTGTTCAGGCTGACCGTTGCTGCGCGAGTCGCCGGGCTGACGAGTAGCAGGATCGCGTAGGCCTTGAATGTCCTCCATCAGTAGCTTGGCGAGTATCAACGCGCCGTATCGGCCCTTGTAAGCTGAGGGCCTTATTCCCGAAACGCCGAAAACCTCGCTGGTCTGGATGTCCCTGATGCAGAGCGAGATGACATCTTCCTTGCGATTGGTGCATGAAACCTTGAACCCTGGAAGGCGGTTTGCCAGCACATGTTCTATTTGACGTGGATTTAGCAGATTCATCGGACCTCCTTTTCTCGTGCCCATAGGCTAACAACAAAAACCTTCGAGTATCTACCACTTGTCTTCTTGCGATGGGCTGTATGAGCGGTGTTACACAGGGAATGAAACTTATTCATTTGAGGGTGTGCGTTATTTTTGAGCGGGCTGTTCGGATGTAAAAACTTTGATTGTCTAAAGTTTGATACATGTTGGATCAGCTTTGCCGATGTTTTGCAGAGGCGTAGGGCAGTTGGCTTTATCTGATGCCGGGTATTTGCCGACGAGCGGCGTCTGACCGCCGACTATAATTCATAGCCCGAAGGTAGTTATCCGGCTAGGAGAGTCTCATGACCCTGCAAACAATGTGTCGAGTTCACGTGAACGGCTATGCGCTGATTCATGTCCGTGGCGCGCAATGGACCGTATGCACTGCCAGTAATCGACTGGGCGTCTTTCCGACGAGGGAGGAGGCTTCCGCATTTGCCTTCGCGCTTCCGCCACGGCGGTCGAAAGAAGCATCGCGAATCGCTCGGGAATGAACCATGCACCCGCAGTGTCGGGTCGTAGAGGCTTATTTTAGTTTGATCACTGTTGCACTAGTGCGCGCTAGTGCGTTTGTCACTGGGCGAATTAGAGCCAGCATTGTAGGTTTAGACAGTCAGATACGTACCTATTACTTTCATTCATTGTGGATGGAGCGGGTGGAGGGCTGTTCAAATGGATGGGCAAATGGATGGCATCGGGCTGCGGCTCAGAAGGGAAAGGCTTCGTCTGCGCCTCTCTCAAAGGGAACTCGGTGAAGCCGGTGGCGTAGAAATAAATACACAGGGCAAGTACGAGAACGCAAAACGTTTGCCAAAAGCGGACTATCTTGCAGCCGTGTCGGCGCTGGGCGTTGACGTACTCTATGTGTTGACTGGGCAGCCGGCGTCCGCAATCACTGAGCTCAGCAATAGCGAATCAATGATTCTGGCTAATTACCGCGCTCTGAAGGACGAGGATAAAGCAACAATATCCCGGGTAGTCCTGACCATTTCAGGCTTATTGGCAGACGGACAGGGCCCTGTTAAAAAAACAGGGTGTGTTGAAACTCATCGGCGTTACCAGGCCTGCGACGTTGGCACTGCTGATCCTGCAGCGAACATTGGGAGATGACTGATGCCTCGTGGTAGCAAAGCCAAGTACGCCGAGAAGCAGAAGCGTCAGGCCGGAGACGCACATACTTTAGCCGCCAAAAAAAAGCCAATCCAGACGGGATTCGGCCAAACGTGCTGCCGCTTCCATAGAGGGTAAGACTTGCTTATCCAACGATCGCTGTCTTCCCAAACCAAGGATTCGCTGGTCAACGAGGCCCGCAGCCAGCAAATATCCGGGCGTTCTCAAATAACTAAACCGCAATTGGTTGGCGCGTTGAGGAGAAATTCCTGACCCTGCGAGACGGTTGCGAAAACACCCGGGTCTGTTGCTCATTGGCTAGGGCTGACAGACAGTCCATGGGACGAGTCTGGAGATCACATCAGGAGAACAGCTATGTCGACTATCGGCATCCGCCTGAGGCAGGAAAGACTACGGGTGGGGCTCACTCAACGCGAGCTGGGGCTGCTGGGCGGCGTGGCTGCGAACACTCAAGGTTTTTATGAGAAGGACAAGCGCTCTCCCAGGGCCGATTATTTGTCCCGGATTCTCTCAGCCGGGGTCGACGTTGTGTACGTCCTGACCGGCACTCCCGTGCCCCCCTCGGGATTCTCCTCGGGCGATGGCGTTCTTGATCCATTGGATGCCGTGTTCGACGCCTACCTGACCCAGTCACGCACGCTGGCGCGGCAGTCAAAACAAGGAGTGTTGATCGCTACCAAACTGGCTGTTTTCTGCCGCAACCAGTTGACCATTATTGCCGCCATGAAATATCTGGCTGCGATTGCCGAGCGCCAGGGCTACACCGGTTTGTCGAGGCGGGTTGCCTCCGCGTTGACAGCGCTTGATCGCAATGTATCGATCATTGATGAGGTGGTCAGTGAGCCGGGTTTGCACAGGGAGCATCGCTCGAATTCAGCCAGCCATTAGCGTGTCAGGGCCCGGATTCTGGATGATTGAGGGAAACTTCGCTGGCCCCCCTGGTTTCGTTTCCCGCTGATCTGCTGTATAGCTAAGGCTCATTTCTTTCGTGGCAAGGAGCTGTCGATGTCGGAAGTAGAGCAAGCCCTCAATACGTCGTCGGACGTAAAGTATGACGACCTGATCGCACACTTGAAGGATCAAGGTAAACAGATCGACTGGCTGCTACAGTTTCTGGTCAAGTTTGTCGTGACCACCCCGGTCGAGATCGGAATTACTCTCTCTGTAGGCGGCAATCTGGTGTCAGGTCAGTTGATCGGTCACGACGCTTATTTCAAGCAGTTGGCTGAGGACATGGCAGCGCCATTCGGTCAGTTCAAGGATGGCACCGACGAGTCAGTAAAAGAGATCATTTTGTCCTTTACTCCAGGTGAGTCAGCCGATTCATCAACGGCGTTCCACTTCATTCACCTGAAAGACTGCAAAACTTACGCGAGCGATCAGAGCCCGATCTGCGAGGAGGGTGTGCTCTGGCGCGGCAAGATCGCGTCGGTGGATGGCTTCAATCTTGGCTTGTTGCAGCGCAAATAAGTTGCAGAGCAAATAATCTGGTCTTCAGATATGAGCCCCGGTATTTCCGGGGCTTTTTATTTGCTTGCCTGAGCCATGGCTTTCTTTGAAGCGCCACGCCTGGCGAAGGATTTAATAATGTTCTTGGTGGCTGAACTGGCGTTGAGATCGCTGACATTTTTGCGGTGTAGCCACTTACAAGCGGCAATCTCGTTTTGCGGCGAGGGCTTGGCGGACTGGGAGAGTATCGTCATAAAGATGTAGTGCGTGACCTGATCCTTTTCATATTCGGCCAGGTAAACCAGGTCGATGTCATTCAAGCCGGTTTCCTCGGTCAGTTCGCGAATAGCAGCCTGCTCCGGAGTTTCACCCACTTCTATTTTGCCGCCGGGCAGCGCCCACTTGGATTTTGGCTTGCGCACGTAAAGAATCCTTCCGTCGCGCTTGCAGATGACTGTGGCCCGTTCTTTCATCGTCTATTCACCTTTCGTTGCCCAACCTGAAGAGGTGAGGCTATTGCCTGTTGTTGCTAACGTCTTGAAAGCGCTGAAGGTGAATGGTTCACTGGGCATGGTCACATTTGTGTCATCAAACCTTCATGGAGCTCGGTAAAGCATGAATGGTGCCACCCCCAAAGAATTAATCTGCGGTACATGATTATCTCGGCCAAATGCTCAGGAAATTTAGCGGAGACCTGACCACACGCGATCCAAACCATGCTGGATGCTCCGTTTTGCTGAGCATGAGCGCGTTCGCGGACTATCAATGCATTCAAATGGTGCGCCTCCAGACTAAGGTCGACGACCGTCTATCGGGCGAAATCGTCATATCTACTTATGGGATGTCCTATTGATTACAGGGCATAAGGTTGGTCAGTTGCCCTCCTGCGATATTTGTAAAGAAGGCTATCCAATGACTATGCGAGAAGACTCCAGAAATCAGGCAAGCGCATTGATGCTTGAGTTGAACGATGCCACCTGCGCGATGATGGGGATGGTTGGCTCGCATCAAACCACCGGCCCGCTCTGGGAAGCAGCTTCGATGCGCCAGAGCCGCTCTTTCGGACGTTGGAACGCTTTCCTGCGGGAGTCTGATATTTACAGCCACGCGCTGAATTGATCTCGGCGTATGAATAACCTCTGGCGTATTCGCGTGTCCTACCAGTTCAAGAATGAACCGCGTGAATGTGTCGTGGAATCAGAACAGCAAGAGTTGCCCATTGAAACGGTTGCCATGCCCTTGCTGCAATTACACTTCGGCGACGGTGAGAACAGTTTAATTATCCCGTCCGCTGACGCGGCACCTGTTGAAGTCTTGCGTCAGGCTGAGTTGCTGGGTATTGCCGGTATAATCGTCAGCAACATCAGCTAGCACACTTGGTGTGACTACTGAATGGGAGCGCGTTCCCGTAGGAGCGCACGAGCAACGCGAGGCCGCGATCGCGGTGTATCAGACGCTGCCTCGCGTTGCTCGTGAGCTCCAGAGCGTGAAACATCGCTACCTCGTAGCGGCCCACCCTTAAATCTCGCAGCGCGCTTCCTACATAGGTGGCGTAACCCCATCTTTTCCTGCTGAAATCGATTGAGCGTTCAGCCTGCCATCCTCGGCTTTCTCGGCGCGCAGCACGACTTTCACGCCAGGACTCAATAGGCTTCGGTCCCCAGGAAGCAGATTCACTATCGGTACGTCGTCTGGTACCACGATGGTTTTCTGCCCCCCTTTGTAATTGATCGTCATGCTGCGTCCATTGCTGGTCACCAGACCGCCGACTGATCCGTTGGTCATGGTGCTTTCCTTGGTCAGATCGAATGGGCGATGACCATCGCCGGTGCCCGCCATTTCGGGTGGAAAAACATGTATTTCCAGCGCCTTGAGCGTCCCGTCAGGCTGAGGGACTGCGGCCGAGCCGATGTAGCTGCCGGGCTTGATGTCAGCAACTTTGGCCAGGGTCACGCCTCGCACTTGAGTTTGCGGGAGCAAATGGACGGTCAGATCTTCGCCTCGATTGCTGCGGATTTTCATCACCTCGCCGTCGAGCGCCGTGATCGTTCCGCGCACGCCGATTCTTTCCGGCGCGGGCGTCTGAGCTGTGGCTCCCGTCGCCATTACCAGAGCGGAGACCAGCACTGCGCTACTGACGAGTTTTGCAAGCAAGGGCCTGCCAATGGAGAGAGTCATTTCGAGTATTCCTCTGATGATCGGGGGGAGCCAGTCAGCGCTTAATACCCAAGGGCATCGTGCTCCATCAAGCCCGGTTTTGACTGTTTAGATACAGTCGTCTATAAAAAAGCGGCTTTCTTATCAGTGATTCGAATATGCCACTTGCACGCTTATGGCGGCACCGTGAAGATACACGCTTGCAGTCCCTGGTTTTGGAGCTTTCATGAATGTCCCTCCCTTGGCCCATGACCGGCGGCAGTTTTACGAAGACCCGGCAATCGTGAGCGTTAGTGAGGTTGCGGCAGCGGGTGATGCAGCCGAGCCCATCGAAACGCTTTTGAGCGCTATTCAGAACCACATGGGCGACGTGCCGTGGGCTGTCTATGCCGTCGGTGATCCGATGCACTTGCTAGGCCGCGGCGACAGCGAAATGCGCTGGTCAGTGAGTATCGCCAACGACCGATTCGATGACTTCTGTCGTGAATACCAGATGCAGCGCTGGGTGGCCGGCCGGGGCGAAGGAGTCTTGGCATGGTTGCTGGCGCCGCAGGATGAATCCGGCAACGTCGAGCTTGGCCGACTGGCACAGCGTTTAGGCCATCGGTTACAGACTGATGCCCTGGCCAGAGCGCAAATCACTCAGCGAGTCTTGTACGAAATCACTTATCTGGCCAGCTCCACCCGCGATCGCGGGGCGTTTCTGCAAGGGGTGCATGACCAGCTCGCATCGCTGATCGACGCCGAAAACTTCTACCTGGCCCTCTACGATAAAGCCTCGGGCAAAATCACCTATCCGTACTACATCGATATCATCGACAAAGAGGTGGTGACGCCTGACGCCCACGAGTTCATCGATCCATCGCATCTGTCCATGACGGCCTACGTGTTGCAGAGCGAGCAGCCCTTGTTCGTGGATGCGACCGGAATTGAGCGAGCGAGGGCGCAAAAGCGCTTCTACTGTATGGGCGAGCGTCCCGAGTTCTGGATGGGCGCACCGCTCAAGAATGCTTCTGATGAAGTGTTTGGCATGTTGGCCATGCAGGTTTATGACGTGTCCCGGGTTTACAGTGCCGAGGACCGGGCGTTGTTTCTGGTGGTGGTCCGGCATGTGGCCATGGCACTGGATCGCATCCTGCATCGCGCTGATCTGGAGCGCACGGTGCTGCTGCGTACCCAGGAGCTCTCGACGCTCAATGCCGCGTTGCGCCAGGAAGTGGCCGAGCGTGAGCGAGCCGAGCATCTGCAAAGCGCGCTGTTTCAGATCGCCGAATTGTCCAGCCAGCCTGGTGACATGGCCGAGCTGTTTCATAGCTTGCATTTGATCGTCGGTGAATTGCTCGTAGCGCTCAATTTCTACATAGCCCTGTTCGACAATGCTACGGGGGAAGTGACTTTCCCTTACTACGTGGATGAGCGCGTGCGTACTCGGCCGCCAGCGCGTCGGGGCCAGCGTGGTTTTACCGAATACGTGATACGCGAGCGTCGAGCCTGCCTGATTGACCTGGAAGAAACGCTTGTCCTGGAAACATCTGGCGAAGTCGAACCCATCAATGTCGACAATCGCTCATCCTCCTGGCTGGGGGTTCCGCTGTTCGACGGCGATGATGTGCGTGGCGTGTTGGCAGTACAAAGTTATTCCCCCCTGGTGCGTTATTCGCTACGCGATCAGGAGCTGCTGACGTTCGTCTCCCGGCACATTGACACAGCGCTGGCCCGGCGTAGCGCGGCAGAGGCCGTCCACACCGCCAATCTGCGCCTGGAGGCCCGTGTTCAGGACCGCACCCGCGAGCTGGATCTGGCCAACGCCAAACTGCAACACGAAAACTCCCATGATTCGCTCACCGGGTTGGCCAACCGCAGTCATCTACAGCAGCGTTTGCAGTCCGCATGGCGGGAGTTCAGTACCAGCGGCAAGCCTCTGGGCGTGATGTTCATTGATCTTGACCGTTTCAAACTGGTCAATGACAGCCTCGGGCATCATTTTGGAGACCAACTGCTCACCCAGACTGCTGACCGTTTGCGCAGTTGCATGCGTGAATCGGATCTGCTGGCACGTCTGGGTGGGGATGAGTTCGCGGTGCTCGCAGTCGAAGCGTCCCTGGACGTCACCATCGGCATTGCAGAGCGGATACTCGCAGCCTTCGACTTGCCGTTCTTTATCGACGGCCATGCAGTGTTCTCGTCGTGCAGCATCGGCGTCGTTGGGGCAGATAGCCAGTTCCATCGGGAGCCTTCCGATCTGCTGCGCGATGCTGACATGGCGATGTATCGGGTCAAGAACGGTGGACGTGACAGTTTTGCGGTGTTCAATCAGGAGCTGCGCCGCGAGGTGTCCGATCAGGTTGAGCGGGAAGGGGCTTTGCGCAATGCCCTCAAGCGTACCGACGAACTGATTCCTTATTTCCAGCCCATTGTCTGCGTCACCACCGGCAAGCTTTTGGCCCTGGAGGCGCTGATTCGCTGGTGTCGGCCGGATGGCAGCGTTATGGCGCCGGGGTATTTTCTTCCTGCGCTGGAGGGTTTGCGGCTGATCGGGCGTCTTGATCTATACATGCTGCAATGTGTCGTGGCGATCCTGGCTCGTCCTGGCAATGAGCATTGGCCGACCGTGCATGTCAATTGCTCCAGTTACAGCATCACCCGAGCGGAGTTCGCAGGCGAAGTGTTGGCTTTGCTTGCCCGTTATGACATGTCGCCGGCGCGTATCTGCCTGGAACTCACTGAAGGTGCGCTGGTTGCTGAGCCCGAGGCCGCCCGTCAGTCCATGAAGCATCTGGCTGATCATGGCGTTTCAGTGGTGCTGGATGATTTTGGCGCTGGCTTCTCATCGCTCAGTTATGTCCATCAGTACCATTTCAGCGGTTTGAAGATCGACAAGTCGTTCATCCTCGAGCTGACGACCAGCTCCCGCAGCCGCGCCATTGTGCGGGCGATTGTGCGGATGGCCGAGTCCCTGGACCTGAGCGTGGTGGCAGAAGGTGTCGAAGATCAGGCCACCCTCGACCTGCTGCGGGAGATAGGAGCAGGCCAGGCCCAGGGTTACTTCTTTGCCGTACCGCAGCCGGAAGAAAAGCTGGTGCTGAGTCTGTAGCCAGACGGCAAAAGCTGGCCGCAGTTGGCTGGACTTTGCCGTATTGCTCGGGGCCATCCGTGGCGTCGACCTTGCCTGAATCGACAGCAAGCCACTGCCCAGGGAGGCTTGCGGCGGCGCATGCAAAGTGGCACCAGTCTTGCTGTTCATATCGCGCAAGACAATGGGCAGCAGGAGGTGAGCAATGAACACTGCGAGTATCAGCGCTCTTCACCATCTGGTTTCACAGGTGGTGGGGCGCAAGAGTCAGGAAGATGCGGCAGCCGACGCGTTTTCCGTGCCTGCCAGTACGGTCAGCCCTGTACCGGCAGTCAACAGCATCGAGCAGAACACAGGCAGCCAGCAGGATGCGTCGTATGACGAAGCATTCGCCAAAATGCTGGTCAACCTGAAATCCGCAACCCAAACCGCAGCAGAGTCCGAGCCGACTTTTGTTTCAAAGACCAGCGATAGCAATATCGCGGCCAATGATTCAGCCGTGGTGACTGACGCTGATGTGGGCGATGCCGTATCAAAATTCAACTCGGTCCAGCAACAGTTCATGGATTACATGAACCTGACGCCAGCCGAACAGATGCGCGAAAAGCTTACTGGTGTCAGCAAGGATGATTACGACGCCATGTCTCCGGAAGACAAGCTCGCCATCGATGACAAGCTGCAAGCGGCGTTGAAAGAACAGCAACAAACCGCCACTGCTGATGTGAACAGCAAGATACTGGCGGCCAGGTTGGCGTTGGTTTAAGGCGGCTTTACGCGGTGCGGCGGTAACCGCTGTTCGCTGCCTCGCGGTGCTCGTGAGGTCCTGCAGACTCTGTGGGAGCCGAGCTTGCTCGCGAAGGCGGTTGATCTGGCAGAAGATGCGGTGAATGTACCGGCCCCTTCGCAAGCAAGCTTGCTCCCACGGATGTGTGGATGCACTCGATACCGGTAGGCGCTCACGAGCACCGTGAGGCGGTGATCAGCGATTCAGGCATCTTTCACCCCAACTGCTCCCGATACGGCAAGTCCGGCCCAACCTTGGTGCAGGTCAGTGCTGCTGCTTTTACGGCGAACCTGAGCATTTCGTCGAGGGTTTCTTTGCGCAGGGTAGGCAGGCTCATGGGGTCGTCCAGTTGGCGCTCGGTCAGGAAGGTGATCAGTGCGGCCTGAAAGGTATCCCCGGCACCAACCGTATCAGCGGTCTCGACCTTTTCTGCGGGCACTGACCAGCTGCCGTGTTGACGGCTGAACACTGTGGCGCCATCTGCGCCTCGGGTCAAAATCACTAACTGACAACGTTTGCTCAGCCAGCCCTGAGCGATGCTGGCTGCGTCCTGGTCGGGATAGAGCAGTTCAAGGTCTTCGTCGCTGACTTTGATCAGGTGCGCATGTTCGGCAAAGGTGCTGACCTGCTTGCGCCAGCGCTGGATATCCGGCGCCGGGTTGAGGCGTACATTGGGGTCCAGGGTAATCAAACGCTTGCCGCTTTCCCTGACCACCAAAGCCAGCAGTGTGTCGGCAATCGGCTGCACCACCAGCGAAAACGATCCGACATGAATGCCGCGCACCTGTTCATCAAGGTCCGGCAAATGCTGGAGGCGCAGTTGTCGATCCGCGCAGCCTTCACCCCGGAAGCTGTAAACCGGAGAGCCGTCGGCACCCACGGCAACCATGGCCAGGGTGGTCGGGGCATCGAAAGCGACCAGAAAGTCGGGCTTCACGCCTTCTTTATCCAGCACGGTGTGCAAGCGCTGGCCCAGATAATCAGTAGACAACCCGGCAAAGAGTCCGGCTTCCACGCCCAGGCGTCGCAAGCCGACGGCAACGTTGAAGGGTGATCCTCCGGCAATCGCTTGAAAGCCCAGTCTATTGAGTGGGCCGCTGCTATCGGGCTGACTGAAAAAATCGAAGAGTGCTTCACCACACACGAGAAACATAGGTGCTCCTGAAGTTAGATGAGCCAATGCCCTAACGCGACGGCAACTGGCTGCGATATCGCTCGTAGACCTGTCGATAGGCGATGACGTTCGCGGCGATAGGCCGGGTTTCACTGCCAATATCCAGACTCACACAGCGCGCGCACAGACTTGCGAGGGTTTCTGGCGTTGAATCTGGGTCTGCTTCTGCGCCTGCGTTTGAATGGCACCACGCCGCCTGTATGGCCGCACCCAATGCGGCCGCTTCGGCGTGCTCGGTGCAGATGACCGGCGTGGCCATGATGTCGGCGACTATCTGCCGCCATATCGGGCTTTTCGCGCCGCCGCCAATCAAGCGGATATTCGAGCTCTTGATGCCACTGTCCCGCAGCAGGTCCAAGCCGTAACGTAATCCGAAGGTCGTACCTTCCACGACTGCACGGCACAGGTTGGCCTGGGTCAGATTGGTCGCGTCCAGGCCGAGAATGCTGCCGGTGGCATGGGGCAGGGCAGGCACGCGTTCGCCATTGAGGAACGGCAACATCGACACGCCTTGCGCGCCAATAGGTGCTTGATCCACCGCCAGGTTGAACGCCGCAATATCCATGTCGAACAACTCGCGCACGGCTGCAGTGGCGTTGGTCAGGTTCATGGTGCAGATCAGCGGTAGCCAGCCGCCGGAGGATGAGCAGAACGTCGCCACCGACGCCTCATCGCTGACCTGCGCCTGATCGGTAAAGGCATACACGGTGCCGGAAGAGCCGAGGCTCATGGTAATAGCCCCCGGTTCAATATTGCCGGTGCCGATGGCGCCCATCATGTTGTCGCCGCCGCCACTGGACACCACGGCTTCAGGGTTTAGGCCTAGCCGCTGGGCGATCTGCGGAAGAATCCTGCCCACCGGGGCCTCTGCCTCAAGCAGTTCGGGCAGGGCCCGGCTGAGACGACCGGTGGGGTCGATATGATGCAGGATGCCCAAGTCCCACTGGCGGCTGCGCACATCGAAGTAACCGGTGCCCGAGGCATCGCCATACTCGCTGGCAGCGCGCCCGGTCAGCCAGAAATTCAGGTAGTCATGGGGCAGGAGGATATTCTCGATGCGCTCAAAAATCTCCGGATGCTGCTCCTGAGTCCACAGCAGCTTGGACACCGTATATCCCGGCGCGATGACGATACCCAACCGCTGCAACGAACCCGTGTCACCGCCCAGATACTTAAGCAGCCGGTCGTTTTGCGGAGTGGACTCGGTGTCGCACCAGAGTTTGGCCGGGCGCAGCACCTGACCTTGCGCATCCAGCAACACCAGCCCGTGTTGCTGGCCCGAAACGCCAATGCCAAGGATCTGCTGGCCCGAGACGCCCGCCTGTTGCAATGCTTGCTTCGTCGCCTGTTCAAAAGCGCTCAGCCATTGCTGCACATCCTGTTCACGGCGGCCATTGGCGCCGCTGATCATGCTGTGGGGCGCCGAGCCCTGACCGAGTACCTGCCCGGAACGGGCGTCGAGGACAATGGCTTTACTGCCTTGGGTGCCGCAATCGATGCCGAGAAACATGCTCACCTCAGACGGTTCTGGCCAACAGGTTTTCCAGGGTCTTACTGACGCCCAGCTGCTTGAGGCTGTTCAGGTTCTGTTCGAAGGCGGCAACAAATTCGGCAGATTGCGCGATGGCAGCGCCGAAAATCTCTTCCACGGCCAACAAGCGCTGGGTGATCAGAACATCGTCTGCCACCAGTGCCTTGCAGAAGTCAGCCCTTGGGTCGACGATCTTATAGGTCACGCCGTTCTCGCCTTCAGTGCGTTGCAGATACACCGCCCAGGCGGCCACCACCAGCGCCGCGCGCTCCAAATTGCCCTGGTCAACGATCAGCCGGTTGATAGTCGGCACGGTGAATTTGGGGAATTTCGATGAGCCGTCCGAGCAGACTCGCTCCAGCTGGTCGGCAATGGCCTGATTGGAGAAACGCTCGATCAGGGTGTCTTTGTAACCTTCCAGGTCAATCCCCGGCACCGAGGCCAGCTGAGGGGTTACATCTAGGTCCATGTAGCTGCGGATGTAGCTCACGAACAGCGGGTCGTTCATAGTCTCGTGGACGAAGCGATAGCCCTTGAGCGCGCCCAGATAGGTGAGGGCCAGATGGCTGCCGTTGAGCAGCTTGATTTTCATTTCTTCGTAGGGCGTCACGTCGTCGGTGAATTGCACGCCGACTTCTTCCCACGCGGGGCGGCCGTTGACGAACTTGTCCTCCAGCACCCATTGCACGAAGGGTTCACAGACCACTGGCCAAGCGTCGTCGATGCCTTTTTCGTCCGCCAGTTTCAGGCGGTGGGCGGTGCTGGTCATGGGCGTGATGCGATCGACCATGGCATTGGGGAAGCTCACGTGCTCGGCGATCCAGTCGTGCAGCGCAGCATCCAGCGGGGCGGCGAAGGCCAGCAGCGCCTTGCGGGCCACGGCGCCGTTGTGTGGCAGGTTATCGCAGGACATCACGGTAAATGCCGGAATCGATGCTGCGCGACGCTTGTTCAACGCCGCGCACAGCAGGCCGAACACGGTTCGCGGCGCGTCCGGATTGGCCAAATCATGCTCAATTACCGGCAAGTGGCTCATGAACTCGCCAGTGCTGTCGTCGATGCAGTAACCGCCTTCTGTAATGGTCAGCGAGACGATGCGGATTTCAGGGCTGGCGAGTTTGTCGATCAGCGCCTGGATATCGTCTTCGGCCAGCAGCATGCCGCTGATGGACGCGATGATCCGGGTTTCGGTGTCCGGAGTGTCGCCCAGCTCATACAGGGTATAGAGATAGTCCTGGCCCGCGAGCGCATCGCGCACGGCACGGTCTTCCGGGCGCAGGCCGATGCCGCAGATGCTCCAATCCAGGCCCACGCCCTTGTTCATCAGCGCATCGGTGTAAAACGCCTGATGTGCCCGGTGAAAACCGCCGACGCCGATATGCGCAATGCCCTGGCGTGTTGCTCGGGGCGCATAAGCGGGCAAGGCGATACTTGCCCCCAGCTGCGTGAGATTCTGATTATTCAATTTCATGGCAGGGACCTCTGATTCTCAGGCGGCGACCGGCAGGGCTCTGGCAATCACCAGACCCTGGGCGTCGAACAAATGGCAATGAGCGCTATCCAGATGCAGGTTGAGGGTGTCGCCGTACTGGCTGGCCAGATCCCCCCGGATCCGCATGGTCAAGGCTTCACCAGCGCGGGTGCGTACATGGCAATAGGTGTCGCTGCCAAGCCGTTCGCTGACATCGGCAATGACTTGCATCTGGCAGTCGCCTTCTTTGGCAAGGTTCAGGTGTTCAGGACGAATGCCCAGCGTCACCGGATCGCCGACGCTCTGATGTGCATTAGTGAACGGCAAGGTGATGCGCGTGCCGGCGTCCAGTTCGACTTCGCAGCCGCTGGCTTCGACGCGGCTGACTTTGCCCTTGAGGAAACCCATTTTCGGCGTACCGAGAAACCCAGCGACAAACAGGTTGGCCGGGTGGTGGTAAAGCTCCAGCGGCGAGCCTACCTGTTCGACCTTGCCGCCGTTGAGCACCACAACCTTGTCCGCCAGGGTCATGGCTTCCACCTGGTCATGAGTTACGTAAATCATGGTTGCCTGCAGCTCTTTGTGCAGGCGCGACAACTCCAGGCGTGTCTGCACCCGCAGCGCGGCGTCGAGGTTGGAGAGGGGTTCGTCAAACAGGAAAATCTTCGGGTTGCGCACAATCGCCCGGCCGATGGCCACTCGCTGACGCTGTCCGCCGGAGAGTTGCTTGGGCTTGCGTTCCAGCAGCGGGCCCAGTTCGAGAATCCGCGCGGCTTCATCGACTTTCTTTTTGATCAAGGCCTTGTCGCCCCCGGCCAGATCCAGAGCGAACGACAGGTTCTTGCCAACGGTCATGTGCGGGTATAGGGCGTAGGTCTGGAACACCATGGCCAGATCGCGTTTGGCAGGGGTGACCTGAGTGATGTCGCGGCCATCCAGTTCGATGGTGCCGGAAGTAACGTCTTCCAGCCCGGCAATCAGGCGCAGCAGAGTGGACTTGCCGCAGCCCGAGGGGCCGACGAAGACCACGAACTCGCGATCTTTCACGTCCAGGTCGATGCCTTTGATGATCTGATGGCCATCGAAGCCTTTTTGCAGATTTCTGATGCTGAGGTTAGCCATGATGGCCTCCGTTCTTATTCTTCAATATTTCAGCAATGGGTAAACAATGTGCCGGTTGGTCCTGCCAAGCCGATGTATTGCTTGCGAAGCCGACCTGTAGGAGCGCGCTTGGTCTGGGCCGCATCCGGACGATAGCGTTGGATCAGGCAATGATTCTTCAACTGAACCATCGTAATCGTCCGGATGCGGCCCAGACCAAGCGCGCTCCTACAGGTTCTGGCGTTTACCGCACCACCGCGGGCCGTCAAAGGCGGCGCCGGATATCTTGTGTCCGTCATTTCACCGCCCCAAACGACAGGCCGCGGACCAGCTGTTTCTGACTGATCCAGCCGAAGATCAGGATTGGCGCACAGGCCAGCGTCGACACCGCAGAAAGCTTGGCCCAGAACAACCCCTCGGGGCTGGAGTAAGAAGCGATCAGCGCGGTCAACGGCGCTGCATTGGACGAGGTGAGGTTCAGTGACCAGAACGCTTCGTTCCAGCACAGGATCAGCGACAGCAGCGCGGTGGACGCCAGGCCGCCTTTGCAGATGGGGATCAGCACCTTGAAAATTTCCTGACGGGTACTGGCGCCATCCAGCCTTGAGGCTTCGAGGATTTCCCCAGGGATGTCCTTGAAGTAGGTGTAGATCATCCACACCACGATAGGCAGATTGATCAGCGTGTAGATCACGATAAGCGCGATACGGGTATCCAGCACGCCAAAGGTCTTGGCCAGCAGGTAGATCGGCATCAGCACGCCCACTGGCGGCAGCATTTTGGTGGAGAGCATCCACAGCAGCGTGCTCTTGGTGCGCTTGGTCTCGAAAAACGCCATTGAGTAAGCTGCAGGTACCGCGACCAACATGCACAGGATCGTTGCGCTGAAGGAAATCACCAGCGAGTTCCAGGCGAAGTGGAAGTAATCACTGCGCTCCTGAATGTGCAGGTAGTTTTCCAGCGTCGGCGTGAAGATGAACTGCGGCGGCGTCGCGAAGGCGTCGATCTCGGTCTTGAAGCTGGTCAGTACCATCCAGAAGATCGGGAAGAAGATCAGCGCCGCGATCACCCAGCACAAGGTGCCGAGCAGCACGCTTTGCAGGCGACGGGATTGTTTGAGCGTCATCATGATTCGGCCCTCAAGACTTATCGGTGAGGTTTTTGCCGATCATCCGGATCAGGATGATTGCAGCAATGTTGGCGATGACCACGGCAATCAAACCACCAGCGGACGCCATGCCCACGTCGAATTGCAGCAGGGCCTGGTTGTAGATCAGGTAGGCAAGGTTGGTCGAGGCAAAGCCCGGCCCACCGTTGGTGGTCGTGAAAATCTCGGCGAATACCGATAGCAGGAAGATGGTTTCTATCATCACTACCACGGCAATCGGCCTGGCCAGATGGGGCAGGGTCAGGTGCCAGAAAATGGCGATGGGGCCTGCGCCATCCAGGCGTGCGGCTTCTTTCTGTTCCTGATCCAGCGATTGCATGGCCGTCATCAGGATCAGAATGGCGAACGGCAGCCACTGCCAGGAGACAATGATAATGATCGACAGCAACGGGTAATTGGCCAGCCAGTCCACGGGCTGAGCGCCAAACAGCTTCCACACCGAGGCCAGAATCCCGGACACCGGATGAAAAATCAGATTTTTCCAGATCAGCGCGCTGACCGTGGGCATGATAAAAAACGGCGATATCAACAGCACCCGCACAATGCCGCGACCCAGGAAATCGCTGGCTTCCAGCAGGGCGGAAATCAGCACACCCAGCACCACGCTGATCAGCAGTACGCTACCCACGAGCAGCAATGTGTTGGTGGCACCAGGGATAAACCCGCTGTCGGTGACGAAGTATTCGAAATTTTCAAGGCCGACGAATTCGTTTTCGCCGGGGTTGAGCAGGTTGTAACGGATCAGCGAGAAATAGATAGTCATGCCCAACGGCACGATCATCCAGACCAGCAATAGCAGGACCGAAGGGCTGACCAGAAACCAGCCGGGTTTGGTCACGCTGCCTTTCGCCAGCGGCTTTTCGCCTGGCGTAGCAGCATAGGGAGTGGGAGTCGAGGTTGTCATGATGGCGATCCTGGTTCAAAGAAGAGCGGTAGGCCGGGGGTCTAATACCCCGGCCGATAGTCAATGGCTGACTACTGCTTCTTCGGATAACCCGCTCGTTTCATATCCCGTTCAGTGGCGGTCTGCGCGTTTTTCAATGCCTGTTCAGGTGTTGCTGTGCCGACCAGTGCTGCCGAGAACTGCTGGCCTACCGAAGTACCAATCGCCTGAAATTCAGGAATGGTCACCAACTGGATGCCCACATAAGGCACAGGCTTGAGCGTCGGAGTCTTGGGCGTGACAGCCTTGAGGGATTCCAGGGTGATGTTGGCGAATGGTGCGGCCTTCTTGTACTCATCGGTATAAGTCGAAGCACGAGTCCCTGGCGGTACGTTGGACACGCCGTCTTTCTCCGCTACCAGTTTCGCGTAATCCTGAGACGTGGCCCATTCGGTGAAGGCCTTGGCGTCTTTCTGGTTTTTGGCGCTGGTCGGGATCGCCAACGCCCAGGAGTAGAGCCACGCCGAGCCTTTGTCGGTGACTTCATGTGGGGCATAGGTAAAGCCCACGCTGTCGGCCACCTTGCTCTGGGATTTATCGGTCACGAAGGAGCCTGCCACGCTGGCATCGACCCAGATGGCGCATTTGCCGCTATTGAACAGCGCGAGGTTTTCGTTGAAGCCATTACTGGAGGCCCCCGGAGGGCCGGATTTCTTCATGGTGTTGACGTAGAAGTTCAGCGCGTTTTTCCATTCTGGCTGGTCGAACTGCGGCTTCCACTGTTCGTCAAACCAGCGCCCGCCGAATGAGTTGGCAACCGTGCTGATCAGGGCCATGTTCTCGCCCCAGCCCGCCTTGCCACGCAGGCAGATCCCGTACTGTTCCTTGGATTTGTCAGTGAGCTTGTCGGCAAACTCGGCGATCTGGGTCCAGGTCGGGCGCTCAGGCATGGTCAGACCTGCAGCCTTGAACAGGTCAGTGCGGTAATAGGTGATGGAGCTTTCAGCATAGAAGGGCAGCGCGAACAGCTTGCCATCCACCGATAGACCATCGCGTACAGACGGGAATACATCGTCGAGGGCGTAGCTGGCCGGCAGGTCTTTCATCTCTTGCAGCCAGCCCTTTGCACCCCACAGCGAGGCTTCGTACATGCCGATGGTCAGCACGTCGAATTGCCCGCCCTTGGTGGCGATGTCCGTGGTCAGACGCTGGCGCAGGACGTTCTCTTCAAGGACGACCCACTTGAGCTTGATATCAGGATGTTTCTCTTCGAAGGTTTTCGACAGCCGCTGCATGCGGATCATGTCGCTGTTGTTGACCGTGGCGATGGTGACGTCGCCCGCAGAGGCGGTGGCGCAGAGCGTCAGACAGGTACTGGCGAGCAGAACTTTTGCAGTGGTCTTCATGTATCTCTCCTCTTCTGTGCCCGATGAGCGACAGAGGGTCAGTTATTGTTTTTGTTTCTTCCTGAGACGAGGAAGAGGTGTACCGATTACAGCGGGCGGCGCGGGCAATGACAAATCCTGCGGCGCACTGATACTGATACTTTTTTGCACTAATGGTCAGCGGGCAAACCTTGCCTGACCCGTCCGGGAAGGTCTGCGCCGGTGTTTCAGCGTAGTCGATGGGGGGTTGCGGAGGTGAATCAGTACAGGTTTTGTTCGGTCAGCCGCTGAACGGCCAGACGTCGATAATGAGACGGCGTCATGCCCTTGAGCTGCTGGAAGCGCCGGTTGAAGTTGGAAATGTTGTTGAAACCCGACTCGAAACAGACGTCTGTCACCGGTTTGTCGCCGTCTGCCAGCAGTTCACAGGATTTGCTGATACGCAGGCGATTGACGAACTCCACAAAGCAGCGACCGGTCGCCTGCTTGAAGACCCGGGAGAAGTACGTCGGCTTCATGCCCAGGTACTCAGCAACTTCTTCCAGGGGCAATTCTCGGGCGTAGTGGGCAAAAATGTAATCGACGGCGCGGTTGGTGCGGTCGACGCTGTGTTCATCAGCCATCTGCACCGAGTTGCTGGCAGATAGCAGTTGGTAGTCATCGCTGACTGCCAGCAGCTCCAACAGGATGAAAAAGTGCCCGAGACGACTGATCCCTTTGGAATCGGCGATTTTCTGCATCAGTTTCATGGCCTGGCGAATGGTTCGCTTGCAGCGGAACTCGATGCCGTACTGCGCGCGCTCCAGCAGGGGGGTCAGGGTTTTCAGTTCAGCGAAGACCTGATTGCCGCTTTCCAGCAGCTCATCGGTGAAATTCACTAGCATGTCGCGCTTGGGCACGACTTCACCTTCGTCGATCTGGCTGATCCAGTTGTGGGGCAGATTCGGACCGGTGAGAAACAAAGTCCCAGGGTAGAAGTTACCGATATAGTCGCCCACGAAAACCTTGCCGGAACTGGCAACAATCAGGTGCAGCTCATATTCCTTGTGGAAATGCCAGCGCACCAGTGGGCAGGGGAAGCCATGTTCGCGGTAGATGATGGACAGGCCGTTATGGTCGTCCATCAATTCATAAGAGGGGTCTGTGACCCTTGTTGTTTTTGTCATGGAGTGGCCGTCATGCAGAAATGCCAGGGTGCTAATGTGCACTATTTGCAGTGCTGATCAAACCGCTGATGCACCTCTTGCAGGAGCTGCCGAAGGCTGCGGAGTGCAGTTTTGCAGCAATATCGCTTTCGCAGCCTGCGGTAGCTCCTCCATAAACGCCAGGCTTGACATTCTGAGGTGCTTGCATGAAAACCATCCTCCTCATCGGCATCGGTTCGGGCAACCCCGAACAAATCACGATCCAGGCCATCAACGGTCTTAACCGTGCCAAGGTCTTGTTCATCCTCGACAAGGGCTATGCCGACGACAGTCTGTTGCGGCTCAGAAAGGAAATCTGCGAGCGCTATATCCGTGGTGATGACTATCGTCTTTTGCAGATCAGCGATTCGCGCCGAGAAGATGACCCGCTGTGCTATCAACAAGGTGTTGGTCGCTGGCACAAACAGCGCGCCGAACTGTTCCAGCGCCTGATCAGCGAGGAAGTGGGGCCAGATCAAACCGCCGCATTCCTGATATGGGGCGATCCGTCGTTATACGACAGCACCCTGCGAATCCTCGAGTTAGTTCTCGAGAATGCATCACAAGCATTTGATATTGAAGTGATTCCAGGAATCTCAAGCGTGCAGGCATTGGCAGCACAGCATCGCATCGCCCTGAACCGCATCGGCGAACCGATCCTGATCACAACCGGCCGCCAATTGGCGCAGGATCCAGGACAAGTCCCGGAAAATACAGTGGTCATGCTTGATGCCCACTGTACCTTCGAGCAGTTTCTACATCAGGGGCTGCATATTTATTGGGGGGCTTATCTGGGTACGCCGGACGAAATCCTGATCAGCGGGCCATTGGATGAAGTGTGTGAGCGGATCAAGCAGGTCCGGTCTCAAGCGCGACGGGAGAAGGGGTGGATGATGGATACCTATCTATTGCGTAGCTCGGAATAGGTCGACCAGGTGGATGGAGTCCTGTGGGAGCGAATTCATTCGCGAAAGCGATGTTAAGACCAATGAAATGCATTGAACGTACTGGCCTATTCGCGAATGAATTCGCTCCCACGCATGTCGCTACCTACGATTCTTCGCCTCAATCCACTGCGCCATGTACTGGGTGCTTTTATGGTGGTGGTGCCGCAGCATCGCCCCGACAAAATTGGCCGTGCGATGTGCTGGCAGGTTCTGACGCAGTTGCTCGATACGCTGGATCAGGCTCGCGCAGTGTTGCGTGTGTTGATAGCGGGCCTGCAGCAGCGCCGTCCCGGCCAGTTGAGCGTCGCGCCATAGCGCCTGATCCTGATACAGGCGCACAGCTGCGTTGGCGATGGCCTCGGCGCTGCTGGCGATCAGGCCAGGCCATGGATGCTCGCCACTCATGGCTTCGGCGCCTATCGGTGTCGTGACCGATGGCGTGCCGCACAGCATGGCATCGACGAGCTTGCCTTTAATCCCTGCACCAAAACGCAAAGGCGCCAGGCACACCCGCGCCTGTGCCATGACCTGCAAGGCATCCTCAGCCCAGTTCATCACATGAAAGCCTTGGGCCGCGTTATGCAGCGCAGTGGCTTTAGGCGGCGTGTAGGAACCGTAGATGTGCAATTGGGCTTTGGGCAGCTGTTGGCGGATCAATGGCCAGATCGCGTTCTTCATCCACAGCACTGCATCCCAGTTCGGCGCATGGCGGAAGTTGCCGATACTGAGAAAGTGCGCACGTTCTTCAAATGAGCCGGGTTCGCAAGCGGCGCCTTCAACCATCAATGGGCACCAGTGCAGCAGGCTTTCCGGCACAGCGAATTGACTGCTCAGTAGCTGCATTTCGACATCGGATGTCATCAGGTTAAGATCCGATCGGAAAAGGGCAGCGACTTCCCGCTGGGCAAGGTCGGCGGTGGCCATCTCGGTGTAAATGGTGACTTTTGATGACTCAAAAAATCCATTTAAATCATCAGGCTGAACAGATTCGTTAAGGTGTCGCTTTAACTGGCTGTGGCGAGTGTTGCGCAGGCTTTGCAGGTCCGACGTCTCCAGAATTCGCAGAGCATCCGGGCAGTGTTTCTCTACCCTCCAGCCGAATTGCTCCTCGATCATGAATTGGTCAAACAGCACAATGTCAGGCGCAAGCTCAGTGACAAATTCATCAAAACTGCTGCTATTGAGTTCAATGCTGATTTCGTCGATGCCCAGCGCGGCCAGATCAGCCTTGTGTTCACCTTCGGTCGCTGGGCTGGCGAAGGTGATCCGCCAGCCCTGTTCCAGAAAACACTTGATGATCTGCATCATGTGCCCACTGGCCGCTGACGATTTAGGCTCGGGCCACACGTAACCGATAATCAGAACCCGGGTTTGCACCAGGGCCGCGTCGAAGTTATCCAAGAATGCTTTTTACCTTGTCCCGCAGCTGATCGATTGAAAAGGGTTTGCCAATGCTGTGCATGCCGGCGGGGACGTCGATATTTTCCGCATAGCCGCTGGCAAACAGGATGGGCAGGGATGGACGCAGCTCCCGGGTCTTGGTTGCCAGTTGCGCACCGCTGATGCCCGGCAAGCCATGGTCGGTCATCATCAAGTCGATGTGGTTGCCTTCATTATCGAGCACTTTTAGCGCCGCTTCGCCGTCTTCAGCTTCCAGGACGGCATATTCCAGCTCTTCAAGAACGTCGACGATCAACATGCGAACGATAGCGTCGTCTTCGACCACAAGAATGGTGCTGGCGGACATGAATTGGTTTCCTTGTGCAAATGACTGGGTGCATGGCCGCTGTAGCGCGGCCGTGGAATAAGTAGGTAAAACGGCGCTGAAAGTTCCGGCCCGCCTCAAAATCTATCCATTTGAATCGTTCTGTCCAATATTTGTAAGGTTTTTGAGCCGGTTTACGGCTCTCTCGCCAAATAAATGTCAGAAAATTCAGCAATATGTGTCAGAAATCAGAGTCTTTTTCTGGAGTTTACGGCAATATTCACGGCTTGATGAATCACTTGGACATTTTCATGAACCGTCCGTCTACCGTCGATGAGCAACGTTTTCGTAAATTACTCGGTCGTAACGTCACTCTGCCCTTGAGTGTTGGCGTCATCACTGCGGTGTTTTTCATCGGGCTGATCAGCTATCTGCTGTCGGTCATTCAATGGGTCGAGCATACCGACCGAGTGATCAACAACACCAACCGGGCCTTGAAGCTTTCTATTGATATGGAAACCGGCATGCGCGGTTATCTGCTGGCCGGGGATGAGCATTATCTGGACCCCTACGAGCTCGCGAAACCCGCTGTTACGGCTGAACTCAAGGGCCTCGAGACGCTGGTCGCCGACAATCCGCCCCAGGTAGACCGTCTAAGGCGCGTCCAGGCATTGCAAGCTGAGTGGACCCTGTACGCAGAGGAAATGATCACCCAGCGCCGTAACAAGGGCGAATTCATAGCGCCGCTGCGCAGCGGGCGAGGTAAGCGCCTGACCGACGAAATCCGCAATCAGTTCGAGGAAATCGTTGCCGTCGAACAGCAACTGCGCCTGGCCCGCAATGCTGACGTCACTCGTACTACGATTCTGTCAGTTGCCCTTTATCTGATCTTTGTATTGGGAGTCAGTGGTTTCCTGGCGTACATCGGGCGTCGTGATTTGATAGCACTGTCAAAAACTTACGGCGATAACCTCAAACTTCAGGAAGAAAACGCAGAGCGTTTGAAGAAGGTTGCCTGGCTGCGCAACGGACAGAGTGAACTGGCTGAGCAGGTACTGGGCCAGTTGACCTTGAACACCTTGGGCCGCAACGTCCTGCAGTTTTTCGCGCAGTACCTGGGCAGCGTCGTGGCGGCGGTCTATGTCCGTCAGGAGCACGGTGGGCTCAAACGCGTGGCCTCTTATGGTTTCTCCCGCGAGCAGGAACAGCACGAGCAATCGATCTATAGCGGTGAAGGCATTATCGGCCAGGCGGCTCAGCAGGATCAGCTCATCAGGCTTGATCATGTCCCGAGTGATTACTTCAAAGTCAGCTCTGGTCTGGGCGAGGGTGAACCACGCAGTGTGTTGGTGATCCCGACCAGTAACGACGATCAGGTCAACGGTGTGATCGAGCTCGGTTTTTTACGCCCGATCAGCGACGACGATGTTGAGTTTCTTGAGTTGATCGCTGATAACGTCGGTACCTCCATCGAAGCCGCCCGTTACCGTCAGCGCTTGCAAGAGGTTCTGGCAGAAACCCAGCAGCTCAACGAAGAGCTGCAAGTGCAGCAGGAAGAACTGCGCACCGCCAACGAAGAACTGGAAGAGCAGTCGCGGATCCTCAAGGAGTCCCAGGTTCATCTGGAAACCCAGCAGGCTGAGCTTGAGCAGACCAACGAACAGTTGGCTGAACAGGGACAGGCACTGGCCGATCAGCGCGATGCCTTGGACCGCAATAACGAAGAGCTGCATATCGCCCAGGTGGAACTTGAAGCCCGAGCCGATGAGCTGCAACGCTCCAGCAAGTACAAGTCAGAATTCCTCGCCAACATGTCCCACGAGCTGCGCACGCCGCTCAACAGTTCGTTGATTCTGGCCAAATTGCTGGCCGAAAACCCCAGCGATAACCTCACGGCTGAACAGGTCAAGTTCGCCGAGTCGATTTACTCCGCTGGCAACGATTTGCTCAACCTGATCAACGACATTCTGGACATTTCCAAAGTCGAGGCCGGCAAGCTGGACATGCGTCCGGAAAATACCAGCGTCGCCCGCCTGGTAGAGGGCTTGCGCGGCATGTTCCAGCCATTGGCTGCCGACAAAAAGCTCGATTTTCACGTGGAATTGCAGGCTGGCGCGCCGACTATGCTGTTCACAGACCGACAGCGTCTTGAGCAGATTCTCAAGAACCTGCTGTCCAACGCGGTGAAGTTCACCGAATCCGGAACGGTCAGCATGACGGTTTCCCGTCAGCCGGGGGAAGGCATTGTCTTCACGGTTCGCGACTCCGGCATCGGCATCGCTCCTGAACATCACGAAAGTATTTTCGAAGCCTTCCGCCAGGCCGATGGCACCACCAATCGTCGCTACGGCGGCACTGGTCTTGGCCTGTCGATTTCCCGCGACCTGGCAGGGTTGCTGGGAGGCTCGATCAGTGTCACCAGTGAGCCAGGCCAAGGCAGTATTTTCTCGCTGGTTCTGCCTGAACAATACGTCGAGCAAGTGCAGCTGGAGTACGGCGAGCAGCCTGCACCGCTGGCGACGCTGTCCGCGCCAGCTATGCATGTGGCCCATTTTGCGCCTGCGCCCGCGGCTTTGCCGCCGGTGGCCAAACCAGTGGTGCCCACCTTCGCCGATGACCGTGAAAAGCTGCCTTCGGACAAACGCTGCATTCTGGTGATCGAGGACGAACCGGCCTTCTCCAGAATCCTCTTCGATCTGGCCCATGAGCTGGGTTATCACTGCCTGGTTGCTCACGCCGCCGATGATGGTTTCAACCTGGCGGCGCAGTTCGTGCCGGATGCGATTCTGCTGGACATGCGCCTGCCGGACCACTCGGGGCTCACGGTCCTGCAACGCCTCAAAGAACTGGCACCCACCCGGCATATCCCTGTGCACGTGATTTCTGTCGAGGATCGCCAGGAAGCGGCGATGCACATGGGCGCAGTGGGTTATGCGGTCAAGCCCACGACTCGTGAAGAACTCAAGGATGTATTCGCCAAGCTGGAAGCCAAGCTGACCCAGAAGGTCAAACGGATTCTTCTGGTCGAAGATGATGCCTTGCAGCGTGACAGCATCGCTCGTCTGATCGGCGATGACGATATCGAAATTACCGCCGTGGGATTTGCCCAGGACGCCCTCGATCTGCTGCGTGACAACGTTTACGACTGCATGATCATCGACCTCAAACTGCCGGATATGCTCGGCAATGACTTGCTCAAACGCATGTCCACCGAAGAGATTTGCGCGTTCCCGCCCGTCATCGTCTACACCGGGCGCAATCTGACCCGTGATGAAGAAACTGAACTGCTCAAATACTCACGCTCGATCATCATCAAAGGCGCCCGTTCCCCGGAGCGCCTGCTGGATGAAGTGACGCTGTTCCTGCACAAGGTGGAGTCGCAGCTGTCCAACGAGCGGCAGAAGATGCTCAAGACTGCTCGCAGTCGGGACAAAGTCTTCGAGGGTCGCCGGATTCTGGTGGTGGATGACGACGTGCGCAATATTTTTGCTTTGACCAGCGCCCTGGAGCATAAAGGCGCCGTGGTTGAAGTGGCACGCAACGGTATTGAAGCAATTGCCAAGCTGGATGAAGTCGAGGATATCGATCTGGTATTGATGGACGTGATGATGCCGGAAATGGATGGTTACGAAGCCACCATCGAGATTCGTAAAGACCCACGCTGGCGCAAATTGCCGATCATCGCGGTGACGGCCAAGGCGATGAAGGACGATCAGGAGCGTTGCCTGCAGGCAGGTACCAATGATTACCTGGCTAAACCTATTGACCTGGATCGGCTGTTTTCGCTGATACGGGTGTGGTTACCGAAAATGGAACGTATTTGAGCCAGGGCGGCCCAAACAATGCCGCACCTCCGGTGCGCTCGACTCATCTATCAGGTCCACCATGTCTTTAGATCACAACGCGGATATCGAATTGCGGCTGTTGATAGACGCGATTTATCTCAAATACAGCTACGATTTCCGCGATTATTCCGGCGCTTCAGTCAAGCGTCGGGTCAATCATGCGTTGCGCCAGTTCGATTGCAGCACCATCTCCGCGTTGCAGGAGAGGGTGCTCCACGACCCGGCGGTCTTTATGCAGTTGTTGCAATACCTCACTATTCCGGTGAGTGAGATGTTCCGCGACCCTTCGCACTTTCTGGCAATTCGTCGGGAGGTCGTGCCGCTGCTTAAAACTTATCCTTCGATCAAGATCTGGATCGCGGGCTGCAGCACAGGGGAAGAGGTCTATTCCATGGCGATCCTGCTGCGTGAGGAGGGCCTGCTTGAGCGCACGATTATCTACGCCACGGACATCAATCCCAGTTCGCTTGAAAAAGCCAAGCAGGGTATTTTTTCCATGGAGAGCGTGCGGGCGTACACCCAGAACTACCAGAAGGCGGGCGGCCAGCGGGCCTTCAGCGACTACTACACCGCAGCTTATGACCACGCTATTTTCGACAAAAGCCTGCGTGAGAACGTGACCTTTGCCGATCACAGCCTGGCGACTGACAGCGTGTTTTCGGAAACCCAGTTGATCTCCTGCCGCAATGTGCTGATTTACTTCAACAAGAAACTCCAGGATCGCGCATTTGGCCTGTTCCATGATTCCTTGAGTCATCGCGGCTTTCTGGTCCTGGGCAGCAAGGAAACCCTCGATTTTTCTGCCTATTCGAACAAGTTCGAATCTTTCGTCAAGCCAGAACGGATCTATCGCAAGTCATGAAGACAAGCTTTGACGTTACTCGATTGGATGAGCACGCGCTGCCGGTGGTGGATGCCATCGTGGTAGGCGCATCCGCCGGCGGCGTTGAGGCATTGCTGAAGGTTTTCGCTGCGATCAAGGTCGGGTTTCGCTTGCCTATCATCACTGTGCTGCATATCCCTGATGAGCGCCGCAGCCAATTGGCCAGTGTTTTCCAGGCGCGTTTGCAGATCCCGGTCAAGGAAGCCGATGACAAGGAGGACATCGTGCCCGGCACGTTGTATTTTGCCGGGCCGGGGTATCACTTGTCAGTTGAGCGCGACTTCAGTTTGTCCCTGAGTCAGGAAGACCGGGTTTTCCATTCCCGGCCCAGTATTGACATCCTTTTTGAGTCGGCAGCCGATGCCTACCGCGAACGCCTGGTCGGCGTTTTGCTGACCGGGGCAAACAACGATGGTGCTTTTGGTTTGTCGCTCATCAAGCGCGCCGGCGGTATGACGGTTGTGCAGGACCCTGCGCAGGCACAGGCCCGGACCATGCCCGAGGCCGCGCTGGCCTTGCATGAGCCCGATTACTTGCTGCCTTTAAATGACATAGGCCAGTTACTGGTCGAGCTGGAACGAATCGCATGTTGAGTCACACTCAAGCCAAGCTGCTGATTGTCGATGACCTGCCGGAGAATCTTCTGGCACTCGAAGCGCTGATCAAGCGCGAGGACCGCGAGGTCTACAAGGCCCTGTCGGCCGATGAAGCCTTGTCCCTGCTGCTGCAGCATGAATTTGCCATGGCGATTCTGGACGTGCAGATGCCGGGGATGAACGGCTTCGAGCTGGCCGAACTGATGCGCAGTACCGATCGCACCAAAAGCATCCCCATCGTGTTCGTCAGCGCAGCAGGTCGCGAGCTGAACTACGCCTTCAAGGGCTACGAGAGCGGGGCGGTAGACTTTCTGCACAAGCCGTTGGATATCCATGCGGTGAAGAGCAAGGTCAATGTCTTCGTCGATCTTTATCGCCAGCGAAAGGCGATGAAGTTGCAAGTCGAGGCGCTTGAACAGAGCCGGCGCGAGCAAGAGCTGCTGCTCAGCAAGTTGCAGCAGACCCAGAACGAACTTGAACACGCGGTGCGTATGCGCGATGACTTCATGTCGATCGTGTCCCACGAGGTCCGCACACCTCTCAATGGACTGATCCTCGAGACCCAGCTGCGCAAGCTGCATCTGGCCAAGGGCAATAGCGCCGCGTTCTCGATGGACAAAATGCAAGCCATGGTCGAGCGCGATGAGCGGCAAATCCAGAGCCTGATTCGCTTGATCGAGGATATGCTCGACGTGTCCCGCATCCGCACTGGCAAACTGTCCATCCGTACCAGTGCGTTTGATCTGGCCGAGCTGGTTGGCAATTTGCTGGAAAGCTTTTCCGCACAGATTGCGGCTGCCGAATCCAGCGTGACCTACACCGCAGAAGAGCCGGTTATCGGCGTATGGGATGAGTTCCGCATTGAACAGGTGATCGCCAACCTGCTGACCAACGCGCTGCGCTACGGCGCCCGTAAGCCGATCGAAGTGCGCGTCTATGCGGTTGCCGGTCAGGCGCGGGTAGAAGTACGGGATCAGGGCATCGGGATCAGCCCGGAAAATCAACGACGCATTTTCCAGCAGTTCGAGCGCGTGGCCGCCAATCATGCGATCCACGGCCTGGGGTTGGGCCTGTTCATTTCCGAGCAGATCGTCGCGGCCCATGGTGGGGAAATCGTTGTCGAGAGCGAAGAGGGCAACGGTTCAATGTTCAGGGTTTGCCTGCCGGTCTGAGGACCGGCGGCAGCAAACGAAGATTTATCTGACATTCACGCAACCTACGGCACCCGCCAGGGTCGTAATGGCAGCTAATTAAAGACCAAAGGCAGTCCCATGAGTTCTGATGCAGAAAATGTCGTCCTCATCGTCGAAGACGAACCGCTGATCCTGATGCTGCTCGCCGATTATCTATCGGGCGAGGGTTATCGGGTCTTGCAGGCGGAAAACGGCGAGCAGGCGTTCGAGATTCTTGCCACCAAACCGCACTTGGACTTGATGATTACTGACTATCGCCTGCCTGGCGGCATCTCCGGGGTGATGATTGCCGAGCCCGCAGTGATGCTGAGGCCTGAGCTGAAAGTCATTTTCATCAGCGGCTACCCGGCCGAGATCCTCGACTCCGGGAGCCCGATTGCCCGCAAGGCACCGATCCTGGCCAAGCCGTTCACCATGGAAACCCTGCATTCGCAGATTGAGCGTTTGCTGGCTTGAGTTGCGCGGGCCACACGGATCGGTCGGAGCGCGCTTGCCCGCGATAGCTTCGGCTCAGTCGAAATCAGCGTCTGGTCTAACGCCATCGCGGGGAAGCGCGCTCCTACAGCACTATGAAGTGCCATGTGGGAGCGGAGCTTGCCCGCGATAAGGGCGAATCGATCTTCGATGGTCACCCGGGCCGCAGCCTACACTTCGATCATCTCCCGCACCTTGGCCGTCAGGTGATCAAAGGCAAAGGGCTTGGTGATCATCTGCATCCCCTCATCAAGGAAGCCCGCCCTGACCGCGGCGTGCTCCGCATAACCCGTGATGAACAGAACCTTGAGACCCGGGCGGAACTGGCGGGCGATCTCGGCCAGCTGGCGGCCATTCATGCCCGGCAGGCCGACATCACTGATCAGCAGATCAACCCGCTGGCCTGACTCCAGGATGGGCACCGCTTCAGTCCCGTCCGCCGCCACAACGAACCTATAGCCCAGCTCATTGAGCACCTCGCTGACCAGTGCGCGTACCGCGGGGTCATCTTCGACAATCAGCACTGTTTCTCCATCTTTAGCGAGAGTCTGGTTGCTGATGTAGCGTTGCTCATCCTGGACTTGCAGACCTTTGAAGCGCGGCAGATACAGCTCGACCGTGGTGCCTTTACCCACTTCGCTGCTGATCGACACATGCCCGTGCGACTGTTTGCTGAAACCGTAAATCATCGACAAACCCAGACCGGTACCCTGACCGATGGGCTTGGTGGTGAAAAATGGATCGAACGCCCTGTTGATGACGCTTTGTGGCATTCCGCAACCGGTGTCGCTAACGCTCAGCACCACATAGTCACCGGGCAGCAGGTTTTCATGGGCATTGGTGAAGGAGGCGTCCAGGCTTCGGTTGGAGGACGCCACAATCAGCAAGCCGCCTTCCGGCATCGCATCTCGGGCGTTGAGCACAAGGTTGAGCAGAGCGCTTTCCAGCTGATTCGGGTCGGCTTCGGCGGTCCAGAGATCGTCGCTCAGATGCATTTCCAGACGGATGCTCTCGTTGATACTGCGATGCAGCAGTTCGCCCATGGAATGCACTAGCTGATTCAGCTCTACGGGCTTCGAATCCAGAGACTGGCGCCGAGAGAATGCCAGCAGGCGATGGGTGAGGGCCGCTGCACGGTTGGCAGACGTTACGCCCAGTTCGATCAACCCGTCCAGGTCATCAGTGCGACCTCGTGCCAGGCGTCTGCGCAGCAGCTCCAGGCTGCCGATGATGCCGGTGAGCATATTGTTGAAGTCGTGGGCGATCCCCCCTGTGAGTTGGCCCACCGCTTCCATTTTTTGCGACTGACGCAGCACTTCCTCGTTGTGACGCAGCTGCGAGGTGCGTTCTTCAACTTGCTGCTCCAGGGTTTCGTTGAGCCGTCGCAACTGACCTTCGGCCTGTTTACGCTCAGTGATGTCCGAGGTCACACCGACCAGCGAGCTGACTCGGCCGTTCTTGGCCCGGATGGCGCGAGCGCGCACATCCACCCAATTGAGCGAGCCATCCGGCCAGAGGTTGCGGTACTCGATGATGAAGTCTTCGCCGCTGTCCAGGCTGCGCTGCAGTGCCGACTGCATGCGCGGCTGATCAGCGGCGTACACCGTGTCCAGCCAGTCTTCATAAGCGAAGGGCGCATCAGCGCTGCGCCCGTAATGAGATTTGGTAATGTCGGAACAACTCAGCGTGAGAAACTCTGCCTCCAGTTGCCAGGAACCCAGACGCCCGGCTTTGAGGGCGTTCTGCAAGCGTTGCTCGGCTTCCAGCATATCCGCCATGCGGGCCCGCGCCTCGTATTGCCTTCGTCGACCACGAATCGCAGTGGTGACCAGACTGACCAAGGTAGCGGGGTGAAACGGCCTTTCCAGAAAAGTCACGTTGCCCAGCATGCTGCCAAGAAACGCCGAGGGGTTCTGTTCCGGCCCGTCATGGCGGGTCAGCAGCACAATGGGGATGTCTGACCAGGGTGGTTGGCGTTCAAGGGTCTGGACCAGCGAACTGATATCGCCGCCTCGTAACGCCTCGTCAGCTATGATCGCCATCCCTGCGCCGAGGCTCAGTTCTTCATTGAGTTCAAGCAGATTGTGCGCCACCAACGCCGGGAATCCGGCTTCCTGCAAAATCATCAGTGCGATCTGGCTGTCGCGACCTTTGGGGGCGAGAATGATTGCCCGTTCCGATAACAGCCCTGGAATGCTCACGCGTCTTCATCTCGCATCAGCGGATTGTTTTCGCCGAAGTAATGTGGAACGCCCCGCAGAACACCTTGGAATGCGTCCAGTGGTGCACCGATTCTCAAACCCTGACTGCTGATCCGATATTCACGAATGGTTGACTCGTGGGTACCGGTGCGTTTCTTGATGATCGACACTGCGCGGCGAACCTGACCCATGGCTTCGAAGTAGCGCAACAGGATCACGGTGTCAGCCAGATACGTAATATCAACGGGCGTACGCATGTCACCCACCAGCCCGTGCTGGGCGACGGTCATGAATGTCGATGCCCCCTGGCGGTTGAGGTATAGCAACAACTCATGCATGTGCAGCACCAGGGCATTTTCTTCGGGCATCGCTGCCTGATAGCCGTTGAGGCTGTCGATAACCACGGTCTTGATATGTTGCTTATCTACGCAGTTGCGTACTCGGTGGGAAAACTCGCCCGGGGACAGCTCGGCCGCGTCCACCTGTTCAATGACCAGATTGCCAGTTTCCTGAAGCGCGCGCAGGTCGATGCCCATTTTCAGCATCCGATCGAACAGCAAGCCCATTTCTTCATCGAAGATAAACAGGCCCACTCGCTCTCCGCGTGCCACGGCCGCTGCGGCGAACACCAGAGAGATCAGCGATTTCCCCGTGCCGGCAGGTCCCAGAATTAATGTGCTGGAGCCGCCGTCGATGCCGCCACCGAGCAGGGCATCAAGCTCCGCAATACCGCTGGGAATGGCTTGCCGCTGGTAAGTGTTGCGATGTTCGGCCGCCACTAACCGTGGGAACACGTGGATCCCGTCGGCCATGATGGTGAAATCGTGGAAGCCGCCGCGGTATTTCTGCCCGCGATACTTCACAACCCGCAAGCGACGTCGTTCGGCACCGTAGTTAGGTGTGAGTTCTTCCAGACGAATCACCCCGTGGGCCACGCTGTGTACAGTTTTGTCCAAGGCTTCGGTCGTCAGGTCGTCCAGCAACAAGACGGTAGCGTCGTAGCGCGCAAAGTAATGTTTGATCGCCAGAATCTGCCGACGATAGCGCAGGGAGCTTTGCGCCAGGAGGCGGATCTCTGAAAGGCTGTCGATGACCACGCGGCTGGGTTTGACGCGCTCTACCACTTCAAAGATCTGTCGGGTCGCTTCGCCCAATTCAAGGTCAGAGGAATACAGAAGACTTTGATGATGTTCAGCGTTGAGTAGGCTTTCCGGAGGAGTCAGCTCGAAGATCGAGATGTTCTCGCCCAACTCCCAACCATGAGAAGTCGCGCCTTCGCGCAGTTCTCTATCGGTCTCGGAGAGCGTGATGTACAAACAACGCTCGCCTGCTAGTGCACCTGCTTGCAGAAAATGCAGGGCTACGGTGGTTTTACCTGTGCCGGGTTCGCCTTCGAGTAAAAACACATGTCGACGAGACAAGCCGCCCGCCAGAATGTCATCCAGGCCGGAAATACCGGTTTCTGCTTTTGATGTAGTCAAGAATCGCCCTCTTGCGACCTTAGGAGGTGTGGCATAGCCATTGATCTGGCCGCTGTGCTGGTTAATGCCGTTAGCACAACTCATGTTACGTTTACCCAATACTTGACCGCTGGGCGCGACGAGCGTTCCAGTTATTATTGATAGCACCCTGATAGCGCAGGTATTACAAGGGCATGATGCCCTCTGGGAGCGGTGTCAATATTGGCTCGACGACGTGGGACCGGCTTTAGCCGGGAAGAGGCCGGTACATCCACCCGTTCTTTATCGTCCGAAATGCCGCCTTCCCGGCTAAAGCCGGTCCCACGTCGTCCCATCCGCCTGCGTGCAAACATAGAATTCCCATAGGACCTGGGTTAATCAGGAACACCACGCCGGTCCGGCATCTGTCACAACCGCTGCCTTACGATCAGCGCCACAGGCTTGTTATAGTTCCCCGGCTAGAATTCGCTGGCTAACAGAACAACAAAATCAGTGAGGTCTCCGTGTCTGACTACCAATCGTTTGTCGTCGAAGTCAACGATCACATTGCTCACGTGCAAATCAATCGACCGCAAAAGCTCAATGCTATGGATGCGGCATTCTGGTCTGAAATCATTGAGATTTTCCAGTGGGTCGACGACACCGACGAAGTTCGCGTGGTAGTCCTGAGTGGCGCCGGTGCACACTTTTCTTCGGGCATCGACCTGGGGCTTCTGGCCTCTGTCGGTAATCAATTGGGCAAGGATGTGGGCCGCAATGCGCGAACGCTGCGACGGACCATTGAGCGCCTGCAAGCCTCTTTCACTGCCGTGGACAATTGCCGCAAACCGGTGCTGGCAGCCATTCAGGGTTACTGCCTGGGTGGGGCGATAGATCTGATTTCCGCCTGTGACATGCGTTACTGCGCCGAGGATGCGAAATTCGCCATTCGAGAAATCGACATGGGCATGGCCGCCGACGTCGGCACGCTGCAGCGTCTGCCACGGATCATCAACGACGGCATCATGCGCGAGCTGGCGTACACCGGCCGCACGGTCGAGGCTCAGGAAGCGCAGAGCATCGGCCTGGTCAACCGAACCTTTACCGATGCAACCGCTCTGCTCGAAGGTGTATTTGCGATTGCCGCCCAGATCGCGGAGAAATCCCCGATTGCGATTACCGGCACCAAGGAAATGATTACCTACATGCGCGACCATCGCATTGATGATGGCCTGGAACACGTTGCCATCTGGAACGCTGCCATGCTGCAATCAGCCGACTTGAAGTTGGCTATGGTTGCGCAGATGAGCAAACAGAAGCCTGTATTCGACAATTAATCAGGAGTTTTTCATGTCAGGCGTGCGACGCTGGACCACTGCTGTATTGGATATCCAGGTGCCCGGCGGTTGGGCCATCGTTCACAGCGGGCTTGGCTTTATGCTGGATGGCAATGGCGTGCTGTTCCCTCGGGAATGGCTGCGACGCCTGGACCTCCCGGTCGTTGGCGAACACGGTATTGGTCACCTGGATGGCGAGCCGGTGTTTCTGCTGTTGATCAAAGACGCGTTGGCGGTGGAGGGCTGTAGCTGGCAAGGGCTGCGTCAATTCATGCTGGAAGGGGATTTCCACATCTTTCAGATGCTCGGTTATGCCGCGCAGATCAGCACCTGGGCACGGGAACATCGGTTCTGCGGCAGTTGTGGTGCGGCCACGGTACAAGTACCGGGTGAACGTGCCATGTATTGCGAGCACGATAATCTGCGCTTCTATCCACGCATTTCGCCCAGCATGATCGTGTTGATCACCCGCGGTGACGAGATCCTCCTGGCGCGTTCGCCGCGCTTCGTCACGGGTGTCTACAGTACGCTGGCGGGTTTCGTCGAGCCGGGGGAGTCTGCTGAAGATTGCGTGCGACGTGAAGTCATGGAAGAGGTGCAGGTCAAGGTCAGACACATCAAGTACATGGGCAGTCAGTGCTGGCCGTTCCCGCATTCGATGATGCTGGGCTTTCACGCTGAGTACGAGAGCGGTGAGATCGTGCCTCAGGCCGACGAGATCGAAGATGCGCGCTGGTTCCGGATTGACGATTTACCGCCTTTGCCCGCCAACCGGTCCATTGCGCGTTATCTGATCGAGTCGTACCTGGCTCAGCGCTCAGGCGCCCCCGAACCAGTGTTGCCAGGCTAGGCGGACGGTCAGGCACAGGACCACGGTGATGAACACCGGGCGGATGAACCGCGCACCACCTTTGATGGCGCTCCGGGCGCCAATAGCGGCGCCACACATCACCGCCACGCCCATGCTCAGACCAATGAGCCAGTCTACCTGGCCGGAAAAGATAAACACTGACAATGCCGTTGCGTTGCTGACAAAGTTCATGCTGCGCGCCACACCACTGGCTTTCACCAGATCCAGTGGGTAAAGCAACAGGCTGCTTACCGTCCAGAATGCGCCAGTGCCGGGGCCTGCCACGCCGTCGTAGAAACCCAGCCCCAACCCTTGGGGCAGTTGCCATTTTTTCCTGATCGGCAAGTGAGTATCCACAGGCGCCTTGGGTGTGCCGCCAAACAACAGGTACAAGCCACAGCCAAAGACAATCACCGGCAACATCTGGTTGATCCAGGCGGCGGGCAGGTAATGGGCAATGACAGCACCGATCAATGCCCCGACTGCGGTGCCGATCAGGGCGCGGGTCCATTGCTTCGGGTCGAAGAGCTTGCGGCGGTAGAAGGTGTAACTCGCGATAGCCGAGCCGAAGGTGGAACTGAGTTTGTTGGTGCCCAGCACCAGATGGGGCGGTAGCCCCGCGGTCATCAGGGCGGGAGTAGTGAGCAAACCACCGCCACCGGCAATGGAATCAATAAAACCAGCGACAAAGGCCACAACAGCCAGCACCACAAGGGTGCTCAGATCGACACTCAGTTCAAAGGGCATGGGAAAGACTTTTCGGCAGTTGGGCAGAAGGGCTGCGCCAGAAGGGGGGCATATTACCGATAAGTTTTTGGTGTGTCGTGCTCAGCCGCTTGTGATTTTGTCGGAGTATGCCTATGGCCTGGACGCCGCGCTGTCGGGCCGCAAACCCAGGATTCTGTAGGAGCGCGCTTGCCCGCGATGCAGTGTGTCAGCAAAAAATGTGTCGCCTGACCTGATGCAATCGCGGGCAAGCGCGCTCCTACAGATAACCGTGTTTGCAGGCGCAGATCACATCACGACAGAAAACCACCATCGACATTCAATGCAACGCCAGTGGTATAGCTGGATGCCTCGCTTGCCAGGTAGAGCACCGCGCCGGCCATTTCACTGGGTGCTGCGACGCGCTTGAGGGGGATTTGCTGCAAGGCCATGTTCAGAATCGCATCGTTCTTGACCAGCGCCGAGGCGAATTTGGTGTCGGTCAGGCCAGGCAGCAGCGCGTTGCAGCGGATCCCGAACGGTGCGCATTCCTTGGCGAACACCTTGGTCATATTGATGACTGCGGCCTTGGTCACGGAGTAGATGCCCTGAAACGCGCCTGGCGACACGCCATTGATGGACGCTACGTTGATGATGCTGCCGCCGCCGCCCTCACGCATCAGTTTGCCGGCCTCCACCGACATGAAAAAATAACCCCGAATGTTCACATCCACAGTCTTCTGAAACGCCCCGAGATCGGTATCCAGTACATTGCAGAACTGCGGATTGGTGGCCGCGTTATTGACCAGAATATCCAGACGCCCGAACTGCTCGCGAATCTGCGCGAAAACCGCGTTGATCTGATCCATTTCACCGATGTGGCAGGCTATCGCAGTCGCCGTACCACCCTCGGCAGTGATTGCATCCGCAACTTGCTGACAGCCATCGATCCTGCGACTGCTGACAATCACGTGGGCACCTTGTTGAGCCAGCAGGCGGGCGATGGCCTCACCAATGCCCCGGCTGGCACCGGAAACGAAGGCAATCTTGCCGTCGAGGTCGAACAACTGGGTTCTGGACATATTGTTTTCCTTATGAAGTCGCAGTCAAAGCGTGGATTTGGCGATCACTTGCAGGCTCATGTGCTCCAGCAGTTTGTTCATGTGGATGAACTGTGCAAAGCGCTTGTCCTGAGTCTGACCATGGAAGAAGCGGTAATAGATCTGCTGTACGATGCCCGCCAGTCGAAACAGGCCATAGGTGTAATAGAAGTCGAAGTTGTCGATGGCGATGCCTGAGCGCTCGGCGTAATACTCGACAAACTGGCGGCGACTGAGCATGCCCGGTGCATGACTGGGTTGACGCCGCATCAGCTGCACCGGAGCGGGATCCGCCGCTTCAATCCAGTACGCCAGCGTGTTGCCCAAGTCCATCAGCGGGTCGCCAATAGTGGTCATCTCCCAATCCAGCACGCCGATGATCTGCATGGCATTGTTCGGATCAAGCAGCACGTTGTCGAAGCGGTAGTCGTTGTGGACCAGTGCAGGAACAGAGTGATCGGCCGGCATTTTGTCCAGCAGCCAGGCTTTGACGGTTGCCCATTCCGGGGCGTCGGGGGTGCGAGCCTTGTCGTAACGCTCGCCCCAGCCGCGAACCTGCCGCTCAACGTAGCCTTGGGGTTTGCCCAGATCACCCAGGCCGCAAGCCTGGTAATCGACCTGATGCAGCTCCACCAAGCGGTCGATGAAGCTTTTGCACAGGGTTTCGGTTTGAGCCGCGTTCAGATTCAGTTCGGGCGGCAGGTCCGAGCGCAGGATGATGCCCTTGATCCGCTCCATGACATAAAACTCGGAGCCGATCACCGTCTCGTCGGTGCAATGCAAGAACGCCTTTGGACAGTACGGGAAGGCGTCCTTGAGCTGATTGATGATTCGGAATTCACGGCCCATGTCGTGGGCCGACCTGGCTTTCTGGCCGAACGGCGGTCGACGCAGGACAAACTCCTGATCCGGGTATTGCACCAGATAGGTCAGGTTTGATGCACCACCGGGGAATTGGCTGATCAGTGGCAGCGCTGCAACCCCGTTCAGGCTGGTAATGCTCGCCTTGAGGTAGGGATCGATGAGCGCGGCGTCAAGTTCTTCCCCCGCGCGGGTCTGTGTGGATTGGTCAGTAAGCGGCATGCTTATCCCTTCTACTTATTATGGTGCGGGTTGATCATTGACTAATCGAATGTAGCTAACAAGTTGCAGGCTGTCTTATAGATTGCCGTGTTGCAGGTCGATCATCGGCCTTGATTGATGCTCGGCTCAAGCGCAAGGTCAACTTCAAAGCAAAAAAAACCGAAGCGCGCAGGCTTCGGTTTTCAGAACGTGCCGCCCGATCAGGCCGGGAACAGCTCGCTGAGCTTCATGGCCAGCATCATGTCGCCTTCAGCGCGCAGCTTGCCGCCCATGAAAGCCTGCATGCCGTCGGTTTCGCCGCTGACGATACCTTGCAGGGTTTCCCCGTCCATCACCAGAGTGACTTGGGCGTCAGGGTTTTCGCCTTCCTGCAGCTCGCAGGTACTGTCTTTCACGATCAGCGAGAAGTGCTTGTCTTCATCGATACGGAAGCCGAAAACCAGGTCAAGACCGGCAGCAGCTGCGGGGTTGAACTTGGCTTTCATGGCTTGAACTGCGTCGGCTACGGAGGTCATGTTTCGATCCTTTTCGTTGTTCTGTGGTCAGTGCTCACCGGTAAGTGATGAGCTCGGGGCTGTTCATCAGTTGTAAGTGGGCGTGGTTATTGAAGCTCGCCAGAGTTACGTCGCTGCCACGAAACCGCAGGTGGTTGAGTGACGTGTTGACGATTTGCCAGTTCAGCGCGAAGGCCTGCTGAGCCGGCATTTGGGTAATCAGGTGGAGCAGGGCGGTAATGGTGCCGCCGGATGTAAATACCGCAATGCGTTCGCCGGTGTTGGCGCGCTCAAGCAGGCGCAGCAGCGCGGCCTCGACCTGAGTGACAAACCCGAGCCAGCTCTGCAGGCCCGCCGGGTCATGACGTCCGTCCAGCCAGCGCCCGATGATCAACGCAAACAGACGCTGGAATTCTGCCCGGTTCTGGGCTGCGTTGCGCATCACGTGCAGTGCGTCGGGTTCATCCGGGAGCATTGCAGGTAGTAGTCCGCGAATGACTGCTTCGGCGTCGAATTCGTCAAAACCTGCATCGATTTCGACTTCAGGGACTGGCAAACCGGCGCTCACCAGTTGCGCGAGGGTGGCTTGGGCAGTGTGCTGCTGGCGGCGCAGCCCACCGGCGATGCATCGATCAAAGCGCAGACCCAGACGTGAGAGGTGCTCGCCCAGCACTTGTGACTGGCGAACGCCGGTGAGCGACAGCACATCGTAATTGTCGGCACCAAACGAAGCCTGGCCATGTCGTATCAGATAGATGCTGCCCACGTCCGCGTCATCCCGGTACGTTGATGTTTTTCGCGAGGTTATGGGGATGCCGATGACGTGTCAATGAAAAAACATACGCTTGTTTGAATTCCGGTTTTGGAATTGATTGGCGACTGGTCGTCAACAGGCCGCGCCGGTATGCTTGCGCTATTCGCGACCCTTGCACGGTAAGGGCGCTATCAAGTGAGGATTTGCTGTGGAGTTTTTAGCCGATTACGCCAGTTTCCTGGCCAAAACGGTCACGCTGGTGGTAGCCATTGTTGTGGTTCTGGTGGCGATTGCGTCGTTGCGCGGAAAAGGTCGACGTCGTGCAGCCGGGCAGCTGCAAGTCACCAAACTCAATGATTTCTACAAAGGCTTGCGCGAACGTCTTGAACAGTCCTTGCTCGACAAGGATCGTTTGAAAGCATTGCGCAAGGAGCAGGCCAAAAGCCTGAAGAAAGACAAAAAGCTCGCTGAGCCCAAGCCGCGTGTCTACGTGCTGGATTTCGATGGTGATATCAAAGCTTCTGCGACAGAAAGCCTGCGCCACGAAATCACCGCGTTGCTGACCCTGGCAACCGACAAGGATGAGGTTGTGCTGCGCCTGGAAAGTGGCGGCGGAATGGTCCACAGCTATGGCTTGGCATCCTCTCAATTGGCACGAATTCGTCAGGCGGGGATCCCTCTGACCATTTGTATCGACAAGGTGGCCGCCAGTGGCGGTTATATGATGGCCTGCATCGGTGACAAGATCATCAGCGCCCCCTTTGCCATCGTGGGTTCGATTGGCGTGGTGGCGCAGTTGCCCAACGTCAACCGCCTGCTGAAAAAGCATGACATCGACTTTGAAGTGCTGACTGCCGGTGAATACAAGCGCACTCTGACCGTATTTGGCGAAAACACCGAGAAGGGCCGTGAGAAGTTCCAGCAGGATCTGGACATTACTCACGACCTGTTCAAGAACTTCGTTGCCAACTACCGTCCGCAGCTGGCGATTGACGAGGTGGCTACAGGGGAAATCTGGTTGGGTGTCGCGGCTCTGGACAAGCAACTGGTGGATGAACTCAAAACCAGTGATGAATACATCGGCGAGCGGGCCAAAACCGCCGAAGTGTTTCACCTGCATTACGTGCAGCGCAAAAGCCTGCAAGAGCGTATGGGCATGGCAGCCACTGGCTCGGTGGATCGCCTCCTAGTCAACTGGTGGAGTCGCCTGACTCAACAACGCTTCTGGTAAAACGCTCCGACCCAAGCGCTGCCTGCAATCCCGGGTAGCGCTTTTTTGTGCCCGGGATTTGCCTCAGGCGCGGTAGCTATGCAACACACTCAAGGTGGCGATATAGATAAGACTGGCGGTCACTCTGCAATAAGGAAATTGCCTCAATGCCAACCACTCTCGACTATCCAACAAATAATGCCTTGATGGACACCTTCGTCGCCGACCACGGTGCTGTCATCAAAAGCCCGGCGGGTTTTGCCCGGGAGCTGATCAGAGCTCATGCCCGCAAGCACTGGGCGCTGGACATCGATCCTGATGCCATCTGCCTGACGATACTCAGATTCAACTCGCCCCCGGCCGTAGCCCCTTACCCGGCGGTTGTGCAGCATGCGCTGACTTTGACTGAAGCGCTGTTGAGTAACGTACAGCGCCGTTCAGGACTGGCCCGATGGTTCGATTTCATCCAGCCCTGGAGGCCCGGAGGCATCGCGCTGAGGCGGGTGGACAACCTGTTACCGAACTTTACGGTCCAGACTTACGAAGGCTTGTACAAACGAACCACACCGCAGCTTTATGACACCTCGACGCACATCAATCTCAGCCCAGACCTATTCAAGCAGTTCATCAAAGACACTCAATTACCCTCGCAGTACCACGACTATCTGGAGCAGCTTCTTTCCACCCATGGGCGGTATTTTCCGGTGCTGGCCAAAGCCGCTTATTTAAAAGCGGCCTTTTATCAGGTGCAGGAGCGAACACTGAGCCAGGCAGATCAACTACTGGCGCTTGAAGCTGTTGGCCTGAGTTCGTCGCAGTCCTGGGAAACGCTGACACCGGCGAAACTTTCAGAAACGTTTGCGGCTGCCAGTCATATCGTCGTGTCGCCCTTGAAGGTCCATCGCTACACGGCCACGGATATCCTGCTGATTCAGGACCGGCGCAGCCGACGCACGCTCCTCTATATTCCGGGCAATTCCTCACCGCTACACGGCTTTGAAAACCAGCACAAGGTTTCAGAGTGGCTGGCCATCCAGTGCCGTGAGCCGAGCAAACGTCTGGCGCTGGCGACGCATTTTCAGGAACGAGACATCAGCGACGGTCTATTCATCAGTGGTCTGCACAGTGCCCTGGAAGGTGTGGCCAATTACCCACACTGGTTCAGGGGTGGCAGCTGGCCGCCGCGCCAGTATGTGCACGCCGGCGAAAAAATCTCGGGCGATCCTTTCGATTCTGTACGAGACAGTCTGCAACGGCGACTAAGAGCGGACGCCAAGTCAATTATCCATAACCGCCATGAGGCGATGCTGGAGGGCTTGGCTGAAGGTCTGACGCGAAGTCTGGTGTTTACTGGCCTTATTGCGTTGATGGTGCCTGAAGCGGTGCCCTTTATCATTGGACTTTCCACCACCCTGATTGGCGTCGGCGCAGTCCAGGCCCATCAAGGCAAAACGCTCGAGGAGCGCCAACAGGCGGCACAACGCATAGAGTTTGGTCTGTTCAATGCTTTGCCACTGGCGCTGGAAGGTGTAGTCAGCGTAGCCGTCAGCGCTTCCGGCTCAACGCCGGTTGTTGAGGAGCTGACGACAGCCGAGTCTGCACGACCCTCAACCCGGATCGGCAGTGATTCTGCCAGCCCCTCTGTGTTGCGCCCGCGTTTTGAAATGGCGCCGCCCAATCTGCGACAGCTGGGTCCTGACCTTCGCCAGTCTTTGCGAGCGTTCGAGGCCGCGCCGGATTCGGTACAAGGCGCGCCGAACGTCCATGGCCCCAGCGGCATGCTGGATATCTATCATGCAGACGGCCATTACTTCGTGCCCATCCATGACAAGGCGTACGAGGTCTGCTGGGAAGAGTCCGCGCGGCAGTGGCGAATCACTTCACCTGACGGCACGGGAAAGCAGGGGCCGTTCATCAAACAGCTGGAAACCGGTCAGTGGGATATCGATCTTCCTGGGCTAAAGGGCGGAATGGACGACTTTTCAGTGCCATCAGCCGGGCCTTCTAGACCAGTGCCCTCTGCAACAGTGCCTTCCACAGCACGGCCCTCATTGCACGCACAGGTGCAAGCGCTTTACCCCGGCTTCAGCGATCAGCAGGCTGCCGAGTTCATCGCCGGTTTGCGGGCCAATGGCACCTCCATCGAAATACAACTGGCCAGGCTGTCCATGGATTTCCAGTCCCTGGATCGCAGTCTCGAGCGCTGGGTCAACGGCCCGATGAGCTGGCAGCCGGTGACCGAGACTCATTCAGTGCCGATTACCGCCATAGCCCGGCGCAACGCGGCAGACTGCATCAAGCGTTGCTGGCAACGACAAACCCCGGTCACAGGCGTCGCCGCCCGGCATCTCAACGGCTATATGCTGGACCTCTCAGGTTTGGTGATTGGCGACCTGCCTTATCTGCCTGGCGACCTCAGCCATGTCACGGCGATCAATCTGTCGCACACCCTCATGTCCCAGCAATCCGTGAGTGCTTTGGTCAGCAAATGCCTAGAACTGAGCTGGTTGAATGCCGAAAACAACTTCCTGTCAGTGATACCCGTCGGTATTCGTAATCTGCGGCAACTGACGCGCCTGACATTGGCTAACAACCGCATCGTGCTGACCGGCGACATGGTGCAGACCCTTCGACGTCTGCCTAGCCTGAGGCTGCTCAATCTTGAGCGCAACCCGATCGGGCCGTTGCTTGATGTCAGTGAAATGCCGCAATTGCTCAACCTGTTTTTGCGCTCAACCGGCCTTCAGGATACGCCTATTGGCGTGTTTGAGATCCCCAACCTGATGGCCCTGGATTTGCGTGGTAATCGCATCACGACTTTGCCTGAAGCGTTCTATGAATCTCCAGGGGCAGTCCGACACACATTACTCGATGGCAATCCGCTTTCCGCAGGCACAGGGGCGCGGATCTCGGCGCTGGGTGGCCCGTGGGTATTTACCGAGCTGGCGGATAACCCCGAGTTCTGGCTTTATCAGACCCCAGCCCTGGAGCGCGTACGTCGTCGGGAAATCTGGGAGCTGTTCTGGAGCCAGTTGCATGGGGCTGATTTTTTTGAGGTGGTCTCTCGCTTGCAGGGTTCGGCTGACTTCAGCCTGAGCCGTGCCGACGTTACCCACAGGCTCTGGAACGTGCTGGAAGCGGGGGCCGAAGATCAGGCATTGCGCAGCCGACTGATCGCCATGGCGGCGTTCCCCGAGACTTGTGTAGACGGCGCAGCAGTCATTTTCAGCAATATGGAGCTGGAAGTGTTGGTCACTAAAGCTCGCACCATGGCAGCCGGCGGCAGGGAAGGGCCGCAGTTGCTCAAGCTGATACGCGGGTTGTTTCGGCTTGAAGAGGTGGACGCCATCGCTCGTCTGGACGCAGCGTCAAGGGTGGGGTTCACCGAGGATGTTGAAGTCTTGCTGGCTTATCGGGTCGGCCTTGCCAGCCGACTTGAACTGCCGATCGGCACCCGAACCATGCAATTCTCCACCTCTGCCGATGTCAGCAATCAAGCATTGGCTGAGGCTACGCAAACGGTCTTGAACCATGAAACCCCTGAAGCGCTGACGGACTTTGCCATCAAGCGCGACTTCTGGATTGACCACCTGAAGCGCCAATACGCAAATGAGTTGACCGCCTGCCAGCGGCCTACCGCCATGCGCATGGAGGCCTTGGACGATCTCCAGAGTGAAAACCCGTTGTCGGATGAGACGTACAAGCGGGAAGCGGATGCCATTCTGCGTCAGCGGCAGCTGGATGAAGAGCGGCTGATGAAGCAGTTGACCGAGGCGGAGCTGGCGGGTGGGGCGGCTGCCAATGAGGTTTGATCATCTGATTCGGTGATGCCTGTGGGAGCGAATTCATTCGCGAAGGGGCTGGTACAGTCGAAATTCATTCATCGTCAATCCTGCCGTCTTCGCGAATGAATTCGCTCCCACAGGTCCAGTGATCGGTAGGAACGACTGGGCGCTTCTGCCAAAAGTGACAAAAAAACCCAGGCTGGAATCCAGGCCTGGGCTTTTTTAGCCAGATGTATCAGCGCCTACGGAAGAGGGGCAACGGCTCGTCGGCAGCAGCCTGATACGTCACCGAAAAATCCTTGAGGCCTTCCAGGGCTTCATAGGGGTCTTTGTCGGCACGGATCGCGAAAGCGTCAAAACCGCAGCGGCGCAGGTAAAACAACTGGTCACGCAGCACGTCACCAATGGCCCGCAGTTCACCTTTGTAGCCGTAACGGTCGCGCAACAGGCGAGCGTTGGAGTAACTGCGCCCGTCGGTGAATGCCGGGAAGTTCAAAGCAATGACCTGGAACTTGCCTGCATCGTCACCGATTTCTTCAGCTTCCTCATCACTGTCCAGCCACACGCCAAGACCGCCGTCGCGAGCCTGAAGCGCATGGCCGTGTTCGCGCCACAAGGCCAGCGGTACGATCAGATCGTCACAGTTGGACAGTTCGTCAAACGAAGCATCCTTGGGCAGCAAGTGCCAGGTTTCGTCGATGACTTCGTTGTTCTTAATTATTCGCTGCATAGACGCGCTCCTTGAAAGGGTCGATGCCAATACGCTGGAAGGTGTCGATGAAACGCTCGTCTTCGTTACGTTTTTCAACGTAGACGTCGATCAGCTTCTCGATGACGTCCGGCATTACGTCCTGTGCGAACGATGGGCCAAGGATCTTGCCCAGGCTGGCGTCGCGGCTGGCACTGCCACCCAGGGAAACCTGGTAGAACTCTTCGCCTTTCTTGTCCACGCCCAGAATGCCGATATGGCCGACATGGTGGTGACCGCATGCGTTCATGCAACCCGAAATATTCAGGTCCAGTTCGCCGATGTCGAACAGGTAATCCAAGTCGTCGAAACGGCGCTGGATGGATTCGGCAATCGGGATCGACTTGGCGTTGGCCAGCGAGCAGAAATCGCCGCCAGGGCAGCAGATGATATCGGTCAGCAGACCTACGTTTGGCGTGGCGAAACCCTGCTCGCGCAGTTCGTGCCACAGGGCGAACAGTTGAGTCTGCTCCACGTCGGCAAGAATGATGTTCTGCTCGTGGGAGGTACGCAGTTGGCCGAAGCTGTAACGATCGGCCAGATCCGCGACACCATCAAGTTGCTTGTCGGTCAGGTCGCCCGGCGCAACACCGGTCGGCTTGAGGGACAAGGTCACCGCGACGTAGCCAGGCTTTTTATGGGCCAGGGTGTTGCGTGTACGCCAGCGGGCGAAACCCGGGTGTTCCTGATCCAGTTTTGCCAACTCGGCGCTGTAGTCTTCCAGAGCTTTGTAATCCGGGTCGACAAAGTGCTTTGAGACACGATGCACTTCGGAGTCGGTCAAGGTGGTCTGGCCACCCCGCAGATGGGCCATTTCCGCCTCGACTTTTTCAGCGAAGACCTCAGGCGTCAGGGCCTTGACCAGAATCTTGATCCGCGCCTTGTACTTGTTGTCACGCCGGCCGTAGCGGTTATAAACCCGCAGAATCGCGTCGAGGTAGCTCAACAGGTCCTGCCATGGCAGGAATTCGTTGATGAAGGCACCCACGACAGGCGTGCGGCCCAGACCGCCGCCAACCAGCACACGGAATCCCAGTTCGCCAGCGTCGTTCAGGACAGGCTCAAGGCCAATGTCGTGAACTTCAATCGCGGCGCGGTCGCTGGTGGAGCCGTTGATCGCGATCTTGAATTTACGCGGCAGATAGGCAAATTCCGGGTGGAATGTGGTCCATTGACGGATGATTTCACACCATGGGCGCGGGTCTACCAACTCGTCAGCCGCAACGCCGGCGAACTGATCAGTGGTGACGTTGCGCAGGCAGTTGCCGCTGGTTTGAATGGCGTGCATCTGCACGGTTGCCAGTTCCGCCAGAATGTCAGGGATGTCTTCCAGCGCAGGCCAGTTGAACTGCACATTCTGCCGTGTGCTGATGTGTGCGTAGCCCTTGTCGTAGTTACGGGCGATCTTTGCCATCATCCGTGCCTGGCGTGAAGTGAGCTGGCCGTACGGCACAGCCACGCGCAGCATTGGCGCGAATCGCTGGATATAAAGGCCATTTTGCAGGCGCAGCGGTCGGAACTCTTCTTCGCTGAGCTCCCCTGCCAGATAGCGTTTGGTCTGATCACGGAACTGCTTTACGCGGTCCTCGATGATCCGCTGGTCGTACTCATCATATACGTACATATCGGTCCTGTTCTCAGGCAATTACTACGGTAAATCTGCGCGCACGGCCGCGCACTCCCAACGGAGCCGGGGGAAGATACCAGTTTGCAGTTATGCGCAAAAGTCATGTTTGAATATATGCAAAGAACCAAAAGTGCTAAGCCAACTCTCCCAGGCACATAAGCCGCCTTGTGGGATGCACATCGCTGAACTTTACTGAGGTCGAGTCTGCTCCGAAAGGACGCTGGACTCCCGTGATGCCACTAATAAAACAGACAAGAGGCGTTGTTAATGAGCAATCATCCAAAAATCTCCAAAAAGGATAGCCATGTTGATGCATGGGCCATCTTCTTCATTATCATTCTGGTGGTCGGGGCCGCCGTATTCTGGGTCAGTCATCAATAAATAACAGTGCAGATAATCGGACATAGAGCCGATGGATATTCATGACTACCTGACTTTGACGTTGCGTATTCGGCCACTCGCTCGATGATCGGCTCGCGAGAAGCCAAGTCATGCCATTGCTAGCCTGAAGATGTGAAGAAAATCCTCGGAGCCAGCTAGCAGGACGATTTCGGCATAGAGGCGCGCGTGTTCAGCCTACAAGGCATGCCTCCAGGCAGCGACTACGCATTTACACTGAAAAGCCTGGTGCGTTGAGCTGCATGATGCTGGTCTGTTCATGGTAAGGCGAAATACAGGACCAGTTGCACCACGCCGAACAGCAACGCCGCAAATGCGACAGTGAATATAAGTCCAAGCACGAGGAAATGAGCTGGCTTGCCGTGGGTGAAATCACGCTCGCGGTTTTTCCCGCTTTGCACGCCAAAGGCCGCAGCCATGATGCTGTGCAGCATTTGCCAGAGCGTCGGAGGGCGGCTTTCAGTCGGCGCTTTATCTTCGGATGGCTGTTGCATGGTTGCCTCCGGGAGGGTTGTTCTCCCAGAGAGTAGTTGCAATTGGCACGGTGGGATGACTGATCTGACGATGTACCCGCTAATCGACCCACACCTCTACCCGACGGTTTTTGATGCGCCCGGCTTCAACGTTATTACTGGCAACCGGCATCTCATCGCCCAACCCCCGAACGTCGCGCAACATCACGTTGTTTTTAACCAGCTCGCGCCTGACCGCCATGGCGCGCAGCCTTGAGAGCAGCGCCGCACGCTGTGGATCGCTCTTGGCGTCGGCGAAGCCCACCAGCGTGACTCGCTGATTCAGTTTGTCATTGCGCTTCAGGTAATCCACTACCCGATCTAAATCCCGCAAGGCTTTGTTATCGAGGGTGGCGCTGCCCTGGGCGAAGCGAAAGTTTACCGACAGGCGTTCGCTATCGCGGGCCAGCGCCTGATATTCGGCTGGCATTTGCGCAGTCGGCTGGACCTTCACGGCTTGTACGGTCTGGGCGACAAAGCCGTTCTGCGCGACGATGGCCTGGCCCTCGGGGCTTTGCGCGAAGTGGACGAAGGCCAATGCCCAGCGATGATGCAGCTCGGCGGGTAGATACAGGTACAGGCGACGGGAGAGCGGATAGTCTTCTGTGGCAATCAGGCCGATGGTCGGCAGCATAGGTCTCGAGTCGCCATCAACCACAGCAACCGGTTTGGCATGACGGACATAGGGCAGACCGATGAAGCCGATGGCCTGGCGATCCTGGCTGACCTGGTCAGAAAGCTGCTCGCTCGACTCAAAGCGTGCGGCATTGCGCGCAAGGCTTTTGGCGTATTTGCTCAGCACCAGCTCTTTGAAGGTCTCAAAAGTGCCGGATTTCTCATCCCGGGCATACAAGTGGATTTCACCGGCGGTGCCACCCAGTTGTTGCCAGTCATGGATTTCCCCGGAGAAAATTCCCGCCAGTTGCTCAATGGTCAATTGGCGCAAAGGGTTGGCCGGGTGCAGGATGACGGCCACGCCATCAATGGCGATCACCTGCTCAGCGCGCTGGCTTTTCATGTTGCCCAGGCTGCCGAGCTCCGTTGCTTCTTTCTCCTTGATGGGACGAGACGAGGCGGCCAGATCCGCTTTGCCAGACTTCATCGCTGTAAATCCAGTGCCTGAGCCGTGAGCTGCGACTTCAATAGTCACCTGCCGACCATCGCCCGCGATCCCGATAACCCGTATTTCATTGGTGGCAACACCCGCTTCGGTGCGCACGGACTGCAGACCCTGTTGGTGCATTAACCCTTCGGCCAGTGCCGGGCCCAACTGAGCGCCAATGGTGTTGGAGCCCTGAATGCGCAGCGCGGGAGAGTCGTCGGTGGGTACGGGGAGGGTCGCCACGGCGCTCGCTGAAAATAACGCAGTCGCCGCCAGCAGAAACACAGCGCGCAGCATGTGCGGCACCTTACGGAAGGAGGGGTGGGACGCAGAATAAGACGGATGTGTTACGGGGATGTGACGGTTGTGAACGCGCAAGGGCGGCGAATCACTTTGGATCTATGGCACTAACACTATCGCCATCGCGGGCAAGCGCGCTCCTACAGGGGAATGCGGTTTCCCGTAGGAGCGCGCTTGCCCGCGATGACGTCGGTACAGTCTGTCAGCTCAACTCAAGCCAGATCGGCGCATGGTCGGAAGGTTTTTCCATGCCCCGCAGGTCGTAATCAACACCGGCCGCCTTGATCCGCGGTTGCAGGCCGTGTGACGCCATGATCAGGTCAATGCGCAACCCGCGCTTGGGCTGATCCTCGAAGCCACGGCTGCGATAGTCGAACCAGCTGAACTGATCGATCACTTCCGGGTAGAGATGGCGAAAGCTGTCCACCAGCCCCCAGTTCTTCAGGCGTGCCATCCACTCGCGTTCTTCCGGCAGGAAACTGCACTTGCCGGTCTTCAGCCAGCGCTTGGCATTGTCGGGGCCGATACCAATGTCGCTGTCTTCCGGGGAAATGTTCACATCACCCATGACGATCAAGGGCTGGTCATTGCTGAAGCGGGTTTCCAGCAATTCCTGCAGATCGTCATAGAAACGCTCCTTGGCGGGGAATTTCGTCGGGTGGTCACGGCTTTCACCTTGTGGGAAATAGCCGTTCATGATTGTCACCGGAAGGCCGTCATCATCTGCGAATGTGCCCCAGATGAAACGCTTCTGTGCTTCTTCGTCGTCTTTATCGAAGCCTTTGTGCAGCGCCAATGGCATTTTTCGAGAAAGCAGGGCGACGCCGTAATGGCCTTTTTGCCCGTGAAAGTGCACGTGATAGCCCAAGGCTTCAATCTCTGCCTGGGGGAACTGCTCGTCCGAGACCTTGGTTTCCTGCAGGCCAATGACGTCTGGCTGGTGTTTTTCGATCAGCGCCGCCAGCTGATGGGGTCGGGCACGCAGACCGTTGATATTGAACGACACGATTTTCATGGGGCGGCAGTCCTGAGCAAAGCAAAAAAGCGATGCTAGCTGACCTCTTGGCTCATCACCAGTCTGACGCGAAAGACTGGGCTGATTTGGCGCTGGCGGTCGTCATTGCGAAGTCAATGACGCTGCCGTTGGAACTGTGGCCGCAGGCCATGACTCGAAGCTTGTATATCACCGGAACGCAGCCGTCCGAGCCGCGTCGTCTATGCGAGGTCAATTCCATGTCTGAATCGTCTGCCACTGTGGCGCAGGTGCGCCAGCTCGACAGCGGTTACTCCAGGGAAACCCGTTCGCTGCTTTATCACGCCTATCGTCACGAACCGAGTTTTGCTTATCTGTTCAATGCCGGACGCGCCGGGTTCGATCAGCGCGTACGGGCCACCGTGCGGGAATTGGTCAAACAGCATTTTCTTCAGGACCTGCCTGCCATTGGCCTGTTCATCGAAGATCGGCTGGTGGGCGTGGCACTGATCGCGCCCCCGCAACGACGCCTGGGTATTACCGAAAGCTGGGCCTGGCGGCTGCGCATGGTGCTTAGCACCGGTTTCAACTGCACACGGCGTTATCTGGAATATTACAACTCTGTCTTGGCGTGCCTGCCCTCAGAGGCTGTGCATGTACTGCCGCTGGTGGGTATCCATCCGGAGTTTCAAGGCAAGCAGCTGGGCGAGCAGCTGCTACAGGCGGTTCACGACTGGTGCGCAGTAGATGAAAACTCTCAGGGCATCGTTGTCGACACCGGGAATCCTCGCTATCTGGATTTCTATAAACGACAGGGCTATGAAGAAATCGGTGAAGTGGCTGTAGGACCTATACGAGAGCACGTGTTTTTCCACCCAAACCCGCAGGTTTCACCACCGGTCATGGCGTAAGGATATGAAAATCATGCGGTTTAGCGTGTTTTAGTCACGGTGGTTGCTCGTGTTAGCATTCGCGCCATGAAGTTTTTCGCAATGTTTACCAGTGGCTTGATCCTGATTGTTACCAGCGTCACGGCGATGGCCGAGGCGCAGTTGGACGTAAGGATTACACCTGCCAATTCCGAGCTCAAAGCCAACGTCGAAGGCTATGTGGGCAGCCCCGGCGAGCGCGATGTTCAAAGTCTGCAGCATTTCAGCATCGGCGCTGAAGAGCAGGCCCAGCGCGCTGCCCAGGCATTGGGTTATTACCAGGCCATCATCAGCAGCGACGTGCAGACAGGTCGTGATAGTCAGCCGCAGCTGGTGATCAAGATCCAGCCCGGCGAGCCGATCCATCTTCGCAATGTCAACGTCCGCATCGAGGGCGAGGCCTCGTCGATGAAGGCGTTCCGGATCCCCAGCAGCCAGGCACTGAGAAGTGGTGCGGTGCTCAATCACGGTCACTACGAAGATGCCAAACGGCTGATTCAGAATCAGGCTTCTCGCTATGGATTCTTCTCCGGACGCTTTACTTCACAACGTCTCTCGGTCGACCCTGCGGCTGGCGTTGCGGATATCGATCTGGTTTATGACAGCGGCCCGCGCTACACCCTCGGCAAGGTCAGCTTCAGTGGCGACGCGCCATTCGATGATGACCTGCTGCGACGCATGGTGCCCTTCAAGGAAAATACTCCTTACGACTCCGAGCTGATTGCCGAACTGAATCAGGCAATGCAGACCAGCGGATATTTCGAAGGCGTGCGGGTGGACGCTGCGCCCACCGCCGCAGTCGGGCGCGAGATTCCGGTGGTCGTCCAGCTCGATACCCGCAAACCGCGCACCATGGGCCTGGGTCTTGGGTATTCCACCGACGTGGGGCCACGGGGCAAGGCAAACTGGACTCGTCACTGGGCCAACCCTCAGGGTCACAGTTACGGCATTGAAAGTGAGCTGTCAGCCCCACGACAGAACGTCGGTCTCTGGTACGACGTCCCCCTGGACCCGCCGCTGACCGACAAACTGCGCTTTGCCGGAGGTTATCAGTACGAGGAAATTGCCGGCACCGACACGCTGAGCAAGCTGCTCACCGTCGGCCCTGAGTGGCACAGCAAACTGCCCAGCGGTTGGGAACGGGTCATTTCCCTGAAATGGCAGCGTGAAGAATATCGTCTGGGTGATGACTCGGGGCTGAGCACTTTACTCATGCCAGGCATCAGCTATTCCTACCTGCGCAGTGATAACCGTATTGATCCCCACAACGGATACCGGCTGCAATTTGATACCCAGGTCGCCAAGGAAGGGTTGATGTCCGACTCCAACCTCCTGCGCGGCACAGTTCTGCTCAAAGGCTTGACCACGCTGTGGGATAACCATCGGTTCCTCGCCCGTGTGCAAGCGGGCGGTAACGCCACCAATGGCTACAAATCCATACCCCCGTCGCTGCGTTTCTTCGCCGGTGGTGACCAGAGTGTTCGAGGTTACGACTACCAAACTCTTTCGCCGGAGAACTCCGACGGTGATCGAATAGGCGGCCGCTACATGGTGGCCGGGAGCGTGGAGTATCAATATTCCATCGCTGAGAAATGGCGTGTGGCGACGTTTGTGGACCAAGGTAATTCTTTCAACAGTCTGGACCTGCCGAGCCTCAAAACCGGTGTCGGCATCGGTGTGCGCTGGGTATCGCCGGTCGGGCCTTTGCGGCTGGATCTGGCCCATGCCCTGGACGATGACGGCGGGGTAAGGCTGCACTTTTCCATGGGACCTGAGTTGTGAGCACTCTGAACTGGCCACGTGGGCTGAAAATCTTCGGGCTGGGCCTGCTGGCAATCGTGATGTTGCTGCTGGTCAGCCTGTGGCTGTTGTTGTTTACCGAGTCGGGAAGTCGCTGGTCGCTGGCCCGTGTTCCAGGCTTGCAGGTGGAGAACTTCAATGGTCGGCTGGGTGGCATGTGGAGTGCTGGCCGACTGGTCTGGCAGCAGGGCGCGACCCGTGTAGAACTTGATGCCCCGGAACTGGAGTGGTCGCCGGGCTGCCTGCTGAAAATGACCTTGTGCATCGACCGTTTGCAAGCGACTCAGGTCCGCTTGCAACTGACTCCGGGCGCCGAGACAACCGACAGCGGCCCGATCACCTTGCCCGATCTCAAGTTGCCCTTGGCAATCCAGTTGGGTGACGTGAATATCGGCAGTCTGCAATTGGACGGCGCTGAGCAGTTTCGTGATCTGCAAATGGCTGCCCACTGGACGGCTGAAGGATTGCGGCTCGATAACGTACATATGCAGCGCGATGATCTGGTGCTGGATCTGGCCGGGCTGCTTCTGCCCTCGGGCGACTGGCCATTGAAGGCCACCGGGTTGTTGAAGTTGCCCGATCAGGACGGCAAGCCCTGGGCATTGAATCTCGATATCCAGGGTGAGCTGCTCAAGACGCTGCAACTTGAAGGCATCAGCAGTGGTTACCTGCAGGGGCTGCTCAAAGGTGAGCTACAGCCGCTGGCAGACAACCTGCCCGCACAGCTACGAATCAGCGCCGAGGACTTCAAGGCAAGTTCGGCGTTGCCCGATACCTTGCAACTCGATCAGTTGGTCATTGATGCCAAGGGCGATCTAAATTCTGGTTATGCCCTGCTGGGTTCGGCAAGCCTGCCGGCGGAGCAGGGGCCCGTTGCTCTTGTGCTCAACGGTCGTGTGGATGCCAAGGGTGCAACTATCCAGGCGCTGGATCTGAGTGCCAGCCCGCAACAGCGTCTTAGTCTGAACGGCGCGCTGAATTGGGAGCAGGGCCTGCGTGCCGAGGCAAAACTGAACTGGCTGGACTTTCCCTGGCATCGCTTGTATCCAGCCATCGAAGAGCCGCAAGTAGCGCTGCGCAAGTTCAGCGGTGAGGTGTCGTACACCGACGGCAAATACCTGGGCAACTTCGACGCCAATCTTGACGGTCCCGCTGGTGCGTTCAGTGTGACCAGCCCTTTCAGTGGCGACCTGACTCAAATCTTTTTGCCGCAACTGGAGATGGTTGCCGGTCAAGGTAAGGCCACCGGTCACCTGAACCTGCAGTTCGCCGAGGGTATCGCCTGGGATACAGCGCTGGATCTGAGCGCCATTGACCCTGCCTACTGGGTGGCGCAAATGCCAGGCACGCTGGCAGGCCCTTTGCGTAGTAAAGGTCAGTTCAAAGACGAGCAATTGAGCCTCAACGCTGACCTCGATCTGAAGGGTCGACTACGCGGCCAGCCGGCGGCTCTGCAGGTCAAAGCCGATGGCGAAGGCGAAAAATGGAACGTCGGAGCGCTGGAAGTTCGTCTGGGGGACAACCGGATCCAGGGCAGTGGCAACCTGCAGCAACGTCTCCTCGCACAGCTGGACATCAATATGCCACGGCTGGGTCAGCTGTGGCCTGGGCTGCAAGGTCGGGTCAAAGGTCGTCTCGATGTCGCGGGCACGCTGCAAGCGCCACAAGGCAATCTGGGTTTGCAGGGCTCGCAACTGGCGTTTCAGGACAACCGCCTGCAGAGCCTGAATCTCACAGCCCGACTCGACAATGCGCAACGCGCTGATATCGACGTCAAGGGCAGTGGTATTCAGCTGGGTGACAAGCAATTGGGGACGCTCGTTGTCGATGCTCAGGGAGACATCAAGCGTCAACAAGTGAAGCTCGACCTGCAAGGCCCGCTGCTCAAATTGGCTTTGGCACTGGACGGCACGCTGGACAAAGGCGACTGGCGTGGACGATTGGCCAGTGGCAACGTGCAAACCGGCGGGCAAAACTGGCGTCTGCAGCAAGCCGCAAGGTTGGAGTGGCTGGCAGATGGCAAAGTGAATTTCGGTGCTCATTGCTGGGTTTCCGGTCCCGCCAGCCTGTGTGGCGAGGATCAGCGTCTGATGCCCGAGCCGCGTCTGCGTTACCACTTGAAGAACTTCCCTCTAGAAAGCCTGGCGCAATGGCTGCCCAAGGACTTTGCCTGGAAAGGCTCGCTCAATGCTGATGTACAGCTTGATGTTCCCGCTGCCGGGCCAAACGGGCAGATCATGGTGAATGCGAACGGTGGCACGCTGCGGATCAGGGATAAGGACCAGTGGCTGGAGTTCCCCTATCAAACCCTGGTGCTCAACAGCAAGTTGACACCCAAGCTCATCGACAGCCGGCTGGATTTTCAAGGGGGCAAGCTCGGCACCTTGCAGGTTGCCGCGCAGATTGATCCCTTGGCTAAGAACAAGACATTGAACGGCAGCTTCAACCTCAGCGGACTGGATCTGTCCATCGCCCGGCCGTTCGCGCCCATGGTGCAGAAACTCAGCGGCAAGCTGAACGGCAGCGGGCGATTGTCTGGTGATCTACTGGCACCGCAGGTTAATGGCAACGTGGTGCTCAGTGGTGGCGAGGTTTCTGGCCCTGAGTTGCCCATGAGCCTGCAGGATTTGCAGATACAGGCGCTGATTGCGGGAGAGAACGTGACCCTCGATGGCAAATGGCGCAGTGGTCAAACCGGGCAGGGAACGCTGGGAGGCCAGATCGGCTGGGGTAAGGCACTGGTTGTGGATGTGAGCGTCAAGGGCACGCGTTTACCAATCAGTGTTGAACCCTACGCCACTCTCGAAGCTGCACCTGACCTGAAAATCTCCATGAAAGAAGGCCGTCTTGGCATCTCCGGCAAAGTGCTGATTCCCAAGGGTGATATCACCATCCGACAACTGCCGGCTTCAACCGTCAAATTGTCGGGGGACACGGTCATTGTGGGGCAGCAGACAGAGGAGGGGGCGCCGCCGCTGGCAATGTCCATGGATATTGACGTGCAAGTGGGTCAGGAGAAGCTCAGTTTCACAGGGTTCGGGTTAACGGCCGATCTGGCCGGGCGTGTCCATATTGGTGACAACATGGACACACGTGGTGAGCTGAATCTGAACAACGGCCGTTATCGCGCTTATGGTCAGCGTCTGACCATTCGCAAGGCGCGGATTCTGTTTGCCGGCCCTGTGGATCAGCCCTACCTGGATGTCGAAGCCATTCGCCAGACCGACGATGTGATTGCCGGCATTCGATTGTCCGGCAGTGCCGAGCAGCCCACGACTACCGTTTTCTCCGAACCAGCAATGAGCCAGGAGCAGGCGCTGTCGTACCTAGTGCTGGGACGGCCGCTGAATAATACCGGCGAAGACAGCAACATGATGGCGCAGGCTGCACTGGCGCTGGGGCTGGCGGGTAGCGAATCCACCACCGGCAAGCTGGCCCAGAATCTTGGGATCAAGGATTTTGAACTGGATACTGCCGGGTCTGGCGATAAAACCAATGTGGTCGCCAGTGGCAAAATCACCGACAAATTGAGCCTGCGTTACGGCGTTGGTGTGTTTGAACCAGCTAACACCATCGCCTTGCGGTACATGCTGAGCAAGAGGGTCTATCTGGAGGCGGCCAGCGGCTTGGCCAGTTCTCTGGATATTTTCTATAAGCGGGATTTTTGATCTTTGGGCTGCCACTTGCCCACGATGAAACCAATGCCTGTGGGAGCGAATTCATTCGCGAAGGCGATTGCACTGCCGACGCAGAAGTATCGAGCCTGCGGGCCTCTTCGCGAATGAATTCGCTGCTACAGGTCAGGCATCCTCCGTACAAGATTAGTGATTCAGCATCTAGGTCCTTCAACGCTTTCATGGTTAACTTCCCGGTTTCACCCTCCCTCGAAAAAAGGACTCAGTTCATGGCTCAAGTGACTCGCAGAGGCAATCCTGTCCAAATCAACGGCGAACTACCGAAAGTCGGCGCAGCAGCGCCGGCGTTCAAACTGGTCGGTGGTGATCTGGCTGACGTGACCCTGGCTGACTTTGCCGGCAAGCGCAAAGTGCTGAACATCTTCCCGAGTGTCGATACCCCAACCTGCGCCACCTCCGTGCGCAAATTCAATGCCCAGGCCAGCGAGTTGAACAACGCGGTGGTTCTGTGCATTTCTGCGGATCTGCCGTTTGCTCAGGCGCGCTTCTGCGGTGCCGAAGGGCTGGAAAACGTGAAAAACCTATCCACCATGCGCGGTGCGCAGTTCATGGTTGACTACGGCGTTGCCATTGCCGATGGCCCGATGGTTGGCTTGACCACCCGCGCGGTAGTGGTTCTGGATGAGAACGACAAAGTCCTGCACAGCGAACTGGTCCCGGAAATTGGTCAGGAGCCAGACTATGATGCGGCGCTGGCTGTCCTGAAGTAACACTTGGCAACACTTGAACGGCCTGAATATATTCAGGCCGTTTTCGTTTACGCTTCATGTGTTTAATAAAAGTAAGGGCAAAGTAAATTGCCGGTAAAGCCGCTTTGCTTGTCACGCATCTGTGCTTATTGTTCAGCCTCCTGAAGAAGCCCCATCCGCAATGGTTGATTTATTCATGCAATCGTCTGGCCCCCGTAGTTCCCGTCGCTGGCTCATCAGTCTGCTGATACTTTTGGTTATCGCCGGTTTGTGCTGGTGGCTGTGGCCGACCTCTGCGCCGCATAAAGAAGGCAGCGGTCGTAAAGCCGGTAATGCAGCTCAAGGAAGTGTGGCTCGGCCAGGTTTCGGTGGTTCTACGGTTGCCGTACCGGTGCGGGTTGCCCCTGCAGTTCTGGGGGATTTTCCGATTTATTACAAAGCCCTCGGCACCGTGACGGCGATGAACACCATCAACGTGCGCAGCCGGGTAGCGGGGGAGCTGGTCAAGATCAACTTCCAGGAAGGGCAGATGGTCAAGGCCGGCGATCTGCTGGCTGAAATAGATCCGCGTAGTTACCAGATTGCGTTGCAACAGGCTGAAGGCACACTGGCGACCAATCAGGCGCTGCTCAAGAATGCTCAACTGGATGTTCAGCGTTATCGCGGGCTGTATGCCGAGGACAGTATCGCCAAGCAGACGCTGGATACCGCCGAGTCGCTGGTCAATCAGTATCAGGGCACGATCAAGACCAACCAGGCTGCGGTGGGCGACGCGAAACTGAATCTGGAATTTACCCGTATCCGCGCGCCGATTGCCGGGCGGATCGGTCTCAAGCAGCTGGACGTGGGTAACCTCGTGGCTGCCAACGACACCACGGCGCTGGTGGTCATCACCCAGACCAAGCCGATTACGGTAGCGTTCACCTTGCCGGAGAAGGACTTGTCCAGCGTAATCGCCCGTTATCGCAGTGGCGACAAGCTGCCGGTGGAGGCCTGGGACCGTAGCGATCTGAAGCAGCAGGCCGATGGCGTGCTGGCCAGCCTGGACAACCAGATTGACGTAGCCACCGGTACGTTGAAATTCAAGGCCCGGTTCGATAACCAGAATGAAGTGCTGTTCCCCAACCAGTTCGTCAATGTGCACCTGCTGGCCGACACCCTGAAGCAGGCGGTGTTAATCCCGACCGCCTCGGTGCAGTTCGGGAATAACGGCACGTTCGTTTATGTCATGGATGGCGACAAGAAGGTCAAGGTCCGCGAGCTCAAGACCGGCGCCAGCAATGAACAGTCGACGGTAGTCAGCCAGGGCCTGGCGGCCGGTGATCGGGTGGTGCTGGAAGGCACAGACCGCCTGCGTGACGGGGCCGACGTCGAAGTGGTCAGTGACAGCAAGGATGTACCGGCAGGTCCTGGTCAGCAGTTGCAAGGCAAACCTGGCAAAAACACCGATGAATCGGCTTCGGCCGGGAAGGCGGAAAACGATCGCGCATGAACATCTCCAGACTGTTCATCCTGCGTCCGGTCGCAACCACGCTGAGCATGCTGGCCATCGTACTGGCCGGTTTGATCGCTTACAAATTGCTCCCGGTTTCGGCACTGCCACAGGTCGATTACCCGACTATTCGGGTGATGACCCTGTATCCCGGCGCCAGTCCCCAGGTGATGACCAGCGCAGTGACGGCACCACTTGAGCGTCAGTTCGGGCAAATGCCCGGTCTGACCCAGATGGCGTCCACCAGTTCTGGCGGCGCATCGGTCATTACGTTGCGTTTCAGTCTCGACTTGAATATGGACGTGGCCGAGCAGGAAGTGCAGGCGGCGATCAATGGCGCGACCAACCTGTTGCCCAGCGACATGCCGGCCCCACCGGTCTATAACAAGGTCAATCCGGCCGATACCCCGGTGCTGACCCTGGCTATTACGTCGAAAACCATGCTGCTGCCCAAGCTCAACGATCTGGTCGATACGCGCATGGCGCAGAAGATCTCCCAGATCAGCGGCGTCGGCATGGTCAGCATCGCCGGTGGACAACGCCAGGCGGTGCGGATCAAGGTCAATCCCGAGGCGCTGGCCGCCAATGGCTTGAACCTGGCAGACGTACGCACTTTGATCGGTGCGTCCAACGTCAACCAGCCCAAGGGTAACTTTGACGGTCCGACCCGGGTCTCGATGCTGGATGCCAACGACCAGCTCAAGTCGCCGGAAGAGTATGCCAACCTGATTCTGGCCTACAGCAACGGTGCGCCGCTGCGGCTCAAGGATGTGGCTGAGATTGTTGACGGCGCCGAGAACGAGCGTCTGGCAGCCTGGGCCAATGAAAATCAAGCGGTTCTGCTCAATATCCAGCGCCAGCCGGGTGCCAACGTGATTGAGGTGGTGGATCGCATCAAGGCTTTGCTACCGAGCATCACCGATAACCTGCCGGCCGGACTGGATGTTGTGGTACTGACTGACCGCACCCAGACTATTCGTGCCGCAGTGACCGACGTGCAACATGAATTGCTGATCGCCATCGTCCTGGTGGTGTTGGTGACGTTCCTGTTTCTGCGTCGCTTCAGCGCGACGATCATCCCGTCGATTGCAGTACCGCTGTCGCTGGTCGGCACCTTCGGGGTGATGTATCTGGCAGGCTTTTCAGTCAACAATCTGACGCTGATGGCGATGACCATTGCCACCGGTTTTGTGGTCGATGACGCCATCGTGATGCTGGAGAACATCTCCCGGCACATCGAGGAGGGTGAGTCGCCCATGCAGGCGGCGCTCAAGGGCGCGAAACAGATCGGCTTCACGCTGGTTTCCCTGACCATCTCACTGATAGCGGTATTGATTCCATTGTTGTTCATGGCTGACGTTGTCGGGCGGCTGTTCCGCGAGTTCGCCATCACCCTGGCCGTGGCGATTCTGATTTCGCTGGTGGTGTCACTGACGCTGACGCCAATGATGTGCGCGCGACTGCTCAAGCGCGAACCCAAGGAAGAAGAGCAGGGTCGCTTTTATCGTGCCAGCGGTGCCTGGCTGGACTGGCTGGTCGAGGCGTATGGCAACAAATTGCGCTGGGTGCTCAAGCATCAGCCGCTGACCTTGTTGGTGGCCATCGCCACCCTCGCACTGACGGTGCTGCTCTACATGGTGGTGCCCAAAGGCTTCTTCCCGGTGCAGGATACCGGGGTGATTCAGGGCATATCCGAAGCGCCACAGTCGGTATCCTTCGCCGCCATGGGCGAACGCCAGCAGTCACTGGCGAAGATTATTCTGCAGGACCCTGCGGTCGCCAGTCTTTCGTCCTACATCGGAGTCGATGGCGACAACACCACGCTCAACAGTGGGCGCTTGCTGATCAACCTGAAGCCCCATGCCGATCGCGACGTGACGGCAACTCAGATTATCCAGCGCCTGCAGCCGCAACTCGACAAGTTGACGGACATTCGGCTGTTTCTGCAGCCGGTGCAGGACCTGACCATCGAGGATCGGGTCAGCCGTACCCAGTACCAGTTCAGCATGTCGTCGCCTGACGCGGAAATGCTCAGCCTGTGGAGCGGGAAACTGGTGGACGCCTTGAGCAAACGCCCGGAATTGACCGACGTTGCCAGTGACCTGCAAGACAAAGGGTTGCAGGTTTATCTGCTGATTGATCGGGACGCCGCCAGTCGCCTCGGGGTGACAGTGGCGAACATCACCGACGCTTTGTATGACGCGTTCGGTCAGCGGCAGATTTCCACGATCTACACCCAGGCCAGCCAGTATCGGGTGGTGTTGCAGGCCGCTTCCGGCAATGAGCTGGGCCCGCAGGCGCTGGAGCAGATTCACGTCAAGACCACCGATGGCGCGCAGGTCAAGCTGTCCAGTCTGGCCAGGGTCGAACAGCGTCAGGCGCAGCTGGCAATCACTCACCTGGGGCAGTTCCCGGCGGTAATGATGTCGTTCAACCTTGCGCCGGATGTGTCGCTGGGTGCGGCGGTGGAGGTGATCGAGCAGGTGCAGAGGGACATCGGCATGCCTGCCGGGGTGCAGACCCAGTTCCAGGGCGCGGCGGAGGCTTTCCAGGCTTCGTTGTCCAGTACGCTGCTGCTGATTCTGGCGGCGGTAGTCACCATGTACATCGTGCTGGGTGTTCTATACGAAAGTTACATCCATCCCATCACCATTCTGTCGACCTTGCCGTCGGCCGCCGTTGGCGCGTTGCTGGCGCTGCTGATCAGCGGCAATGATCTGGGGATGATTGCCATTATCGGCATCATCCTGTTGATCGGCATCGTCAAGAAAAACGCGATCATGATGATCGACTTCGCGCTGGACGCCGAACGTAACCGTGGCGTTGATCCTGAAACTGCGATCTATGAAGCGGCGCTACTGCGTTTCCGACCGATCCTGATGACCACCATGGCGGCGTTGTTCGGTGCTGTGCCACTGATGCTCGCCACCGGCTCCGGCGCTGAATTGCGTCAGCCGTTGGGATTGGTGATGGTCGGCGGACTGATGCTCAGTCAGGTACTGACCTTGTTCACTACGCCAGTTATCTATCTCTATTTTGATCGTCTTGGACGCCGATTCCGGGGCTCCGAGCCAAAAGAGGTGGCGGTATGAGGCGTAGCTATAAGCTTCAAGCTTCAAGCGGCAAGAGGGTTGTTCTCGACTTTTGCGCTTGCAGCTCGCAGCTTGCAGCCTGGAGCTGCTCCCAATGAACCTGTCCGGCCCCTTCATCCGCAGACCGGTAGCCACCATGCTTCTGAGTCTGGCAATCATGTTGCTCGGTGGCGTGAGCTTCGGCCTGCTGCCGGTGGCACCGCTGCCGAACATGGACTTTCCGGTGATTGTGGTGTCGGCCAGCTTGCCAGGGGCCAGCCCGGAAATCATGGCTTCCAGCGTTGCGACTCCTCTGGAGCGCTCCCTGGGTTCCATTGCCGGGGTCAACACCATGAGCAGCCGGTCGAGCCAGGGTTCGACCCGGATTATTCTGCAATTTGATCTGGATCGCGACATCAACGGTGCGGCTCGGGAAGTACAGGCAGCGATCAACGCCTCGCGTAATCTGCTGCCCAGCGGCATGCGCAGCATGCCGACCTACAAGAAGGTCAACCCGTCTCAGGCACCGATCATGGTCCTGTCGCTGACCTCCGATGTGCTGCAGAAGGGCCAGCTTTACGACGTCGCTTCGACGATCCTGTCGCAAAGCCTTTCGCAGGTCACTGGCGTGGGCGAAATCCAGATCGGCGGCAGTTCTCTGCCAGCGGTACGCATCGAACTTGAGCCGCAGCTGCTCGATCAGTACGGTGTTTCCCTGGACGATGTACGGACGACAATTACCGGCGCTAATGTGCGTCGGCCCAAGGGCTCGGTCGAGAACTCGCAGTACAACTGGCAGGTGCAGGCCAACGATCAACTCGAGAAAGCTGCAGATTACGAATCGCTGATTATCCGCTATCAGGACGGCGCGGCTTTGCGCCTCAAGGATGTAGCGAAAGTCAGCGATGCAGTGGAGAACCGTTACAACTCCGGGTTCTTCAACGATAAAGGAGCGGTTCTGCTGGTGATCAACCGCCAGGCCGGGGCCAACATCATCGAAACCGTGGCGCAGATAAAGGCTCAGTTGCCGGCCCTGGAAGCGGTACTGCCGGCCAGCGTCAAGCTGGAACTGGCCCTGGATCGCTCGCCGGTTATCAAGGCCACCTTGCACGAGGCGGAAATGACCCTGCTGATCGCCGTCGCGCTGGTGATCATGGTGGTGTATCTGTTCCTGGGCAATTTCCGCGCGTCCCTGATCCCCACGTTGGCGGTGCCGGTGTCGCTGGTGGGCACGTTCGCCTTTATGTACCTGTACGGTTTCTCGCTGAACAACCTGTCGTTGATGGCGCTGATTCTCGCTACGGGGCTGGTGGTGGACGACGCCATTGTGGTGCTGGAGAACATTTCCAGGCATATCGACAATGGCATGCCGCCTATGGAGGCGTCGTATCTAGGGGCCAAGGAAGTAGGCTTCACCCTGATGGCGATGAACATATCGCTGGTGGCGGTCTTTATTTCGATCCTGTTCATGGGCGGTCTGGTCGAGAGTCTGTTCCGGGAGTTCTCCATTACGCTGTCGGCGTCGATCCTCGTGTCGTTGGTGGTTTCCCTGACCCTGACGCCCATGCTTTGCGCCCGCTGGCTCAAACCCCATGTGCCTGGCAGCGAGAACCGGTTGCAACGCTGGAGCAACCGGGTCAACGAGCGCATGGTCGCCGGTTACGATCGCAGCCTTGGCTGGGTGATGCGTCACAGGCGCCTGACATTGCTCAGCCTGCTGGTCACGGTGGTCGTCAACGTGGCGTTGTATGTGGTGGTGCCCAAGACCTTTCTGCCGACTCAGGACACCGGGCAACTGGTGGGCTTCGTGCGCGGCGACGACGGGCTTTCGTTTTCGGTGATGCAGCCAAAGATGGAGATTTTCCGTCGAGCGATTCTGGCTGATCCGGCGGTGGACTCCATAGCCGGTTTCATCGGCGGCAACAGCGGCACCAATAACGCCTTTTTGCTGGTTCGCCTCAAGCCTATCGAGCAGCGCAAGCTTTCCGCCGAGCAGGTTGTGGAGCGCTTGCGCAAAGAAATGCCGAAGGTACCGGGCGGACGGGTGTTCCTCACGCCCGACCAGGATCTGCAGTTGGGTGGTGGCCGTGAGCAGACTACCTCGGCGTATCAGTACATTCTGCAAAGTGGTGATCTTGCCGCATTGCGCCTGTGGTACCCGAAAGTAGTCGCGGCGCTCAAGGCCTTGCCGGAGCTGACCGCTATTGATGCCCGTGAAGGGCGAGGGGCCCAGCAAGTCACATTGCAGGTCAATCGTGATACGGCCAAACGCCTGGGTATCGACATGGATATGGTCACGGCGGTCCTCAACAACGCCTACAGCCAGCGTCAGGTCTCGACCATCTACGACAGCCTGAACCAGTACAAGGTGGTGATGGAGGTCAATCCGAAATACGCCCAGGACCCGGTGACGCTGGAGCAGGTCCAGGTCATCACCAAAGACGGCAATCGGGTGCCACTGTCCAGCATTGCCCATTACGAGCGCACCCTGGCCGATGACAGTGTTTCCCACGATGGGCAGTTTGCTTCGGAAAACATTTCATTCGATGTCGCCGAAGGGTATAGCGTTGACCAGGCCACCATCGCCATCGAGCGCGCGGTGGCTCAGGTAGGATTGCCGTCGGACGTCATCGCCAAAATGGCCGGTACCGCCAGTGCCTTTGCTGCCACCCAGAAAAGTCAGCCCTGGATGATTCTCGGTGCGTTACTGGCGGTCTATCTGGTGCTGGGCATCTTGTACGAAAGCTACATCCATCCGTTGACAATCCTTTCGACGCTGCCATCGGCCGGAGTAGGGGCGCTGCTGAGCATTTATGTGATTGGGTCGCAATTCAGCCTTATTTCGCTGCTGGGCCTGTTTTTGCTGATCGGCGTGGTCAAGAAAAACGCGATCATGATGATCGACCTGGCGCTGCAGCTTGAGCGCGACAGCGGCATGAGCCCGGAGGAATCGATCCGGATGGCATGCCTGCAGCGTTTGCGGCCTATCCTGATGACCACGATGGCCGCCATTCTCGGTGCCTTGCCGTTGTTGCTCAGCAGTGCGGCTGGCGCCGAAATGCGTCGCCCTTTGGGCCTGACCATTATTGGTGGGCTGGTTTTCAGCCAGGTTCTGACCCTTTACACCACTCCGGTGGTTTACCTTTATCTCGACCGACTGCGCCATCGCTTCAACAAGTGGCGCGGCGTGCGTACTGATGCTGCTCTGGAAACTCCGCTATGACCGAACACCGCAAGATTGACGCCATCAAGCACTGGCCTGCACGTACTTTTGGCCTGGGGCTGTGTGCTCTGCTGTTGAGTGCCTGCGCGGTGGGGCCTGACTATAAGACGCCAGAGATGCCGACACCGGTGCAGTTCAAGGCGGCCGAAGGCTGGAAACAGGCTGCACCCAGTGATGCAATGGCGCGCGGAGCCTGGTGGGAGGTTTACGGCGACGCGCAACTGAACGGGTTGGTGGAGAAACTCAACAGCTCCAACCAGACCGTCGCCCAATACGAGGCTCAGTACCGTCAGGCCAAAGCACTGGTGCGCAGTTCCCGTGGGGCATTTTTCCCGACGCTCGACCTGAGCGCGGGCAAAACACGCTCCAGCCAAGGCGCGGGCAGCAGCAGTTCGAGCCTGACCTCTTCGAATAGCGGCATACGCGACACCTACAGCACCCAACTGGGCGTCAGCTGGGAAGCGGATATCTGGGGCAAGCTACGCCGGGGTCTGGAAGCCGATAAAGCCAGTGCTCAGGCAAGCCTCGCAGATCTGGCGGCCATGCAGCTAAGCCTGCAATCGGAACTGGTGCAGAACTACCTGCAATTACGGGTAATCGATGAGCAGAAACGACTATTGGAGGCCACGGTCGACGCCTATCAGCGCTCCCTCACGCTGACCCAGAATCAATACCGCGCTGGCATTTCCGGACGTGATGCTGTCGCACAGGCGCAGACCCAGCTTAAAAGTACTCAGGCGGATCTGATTGATCTGGTCTGGCAGCGCGCACAGTTCGAAAACGCTATCGCCGTGCTCATGGGGCAGGCTCCGGCAGATTTCAGTCTGGCGGTTACCACAACCATTCCGGAGTTGCCGCAGATTCCCGTCGCATTGCCTTCGCAGTTGCTGGAACGACGGCCTGACATCGCCGCAGCCGAGCGTTCGGTGATGGCTGCCAACGCCAATATAGGGATCGCAAAAGCCGCTTATTATCCCGACCTGTCACTGAGTCTCAGCGGCGGCTACAGCAGCAGTACCTTCTCCAACTGGATCAGTCTGCCGAACCGTTTCTGGTCGGTCGGCCCGAAGTTGGCCATGACCCTGTTCGATGGCGGGCAGCGCTCGGCGGAAGTGGATCGTACCGAAGCAGTCTACGACCAGACAGTCGCCCAATACCGCCAGACCGTGCTCAGTGGTTTTCAGGAAGTCGAAAACTACCTGATACAGCTAAAGGTGTATCAGGACGAATCAGCGGTGCGGGCTGAAGCGCTGGCTGCCGCCCGTGATTCGTTGCGCCTGACCAGCAATCAATACAAGGCAGGTCTGATTGGTTATCTGGATGTGGTCAATGTGCAGGCCACGGCCTTGAGCAATGAACGAAGTGTGTTGACGCTACTGCAAAGCCGGTTGATCGCCAGTGTGCAGTTGATTGCCGCCTTGGGTGGGGGGTGGAATGCGGAGAGTGGGCTGGATATTGAGGCGTCGAAGGACTGAACAGCGTTTGCACATCCGTTGCTGGCGGGGGGAAGACTAACCACAGCCTTCGCGCATGAATTCGCTCCCACGGAATCACTCGCTCCAACGGCTGACTGCCTCGCAAATCAGTGGGCTCCACGAGCCGTTTCAATCTGATAGCAAACAGCCATATTTGCGACGAGTGAACGCGACATTTGGTAGGAACCCGGTAGAATCGCCTCCTCTTTTGAATGGGCATGGATACGCTCAATTATCCAGGTCATTGGCCCTTCATGCTGATCGGTAGTTACACCCCCTCGCTGGTTCTAATCTCAATCCTCGTCGCCGTACTGGCTGCTTACACCTCGCTGGACCTTGCCGGGCGCATCGCTTCGGCCAAGGGCAGGGCGCAGGCAGTCTGGATGTCTGGCGGCGCGTTCTCCATGGGCGTGGGGATCTGGTCGACGCACTTCATTGGCATGCTGGCCTTTGAGTTACCTATTGAGGTGGCCTTCGATTTACCGATCACGTTTCTGTCGTTATTGATTGCCATTCTGTCCGCCGGACTGGCCTTGTGGCTGGTCAGCCAGCCGCGCCTGCCCGGGTTGCAGCTGAGCCTGGGTGCCATATTCATGGGCGCCGGTATCAGCGCCATGCACTACACCGGCATGGCTTCGCTGCGCATGTATCCGAGCATCAGCTATGACGCCGTGACCGTCGCTGCCTCCTGGTTAATCGCCATCGTGGCCTCTGCCGCTGCGTTGTGGATTGCGTTTCGTTTGCGCGAGCAAAAGCCCAATGTCCACCTTGCCCGTGGTGGCGCCGCTGTAGTGATGGGGCTGGCGATTGTGGGCATGCATTACACCGGCATGGCCGCTGCCAACTTTTCCGAAAACAGTTTCTGTGGCGCTCTTGGCGAGGGAATAGCGCCCAGTGGCCTGGTTTCTCTGGTACTGGTGACGAGTCTGGCGGTGTTCACAATCACGCTGCTGACGTCGATTCTCGATGCGCGAATGGAGTCGCGCACGGCGCTTCTGACCCGGTCTCTGACCGAGGCCAACCGAGAGCTGACGCACTTGGCGCAGCACGACACCTTGACCGGTTTACCCAATCGGGTTCTGTTGGCCGAACGCATAGAACGGGCCATGCAGCGTATCAATGCCAAGGGTGGCAGTTTTGCCTTGATGTTCATGGATCTGGATGGCTTCAAGCCGGTCAACGACGCCTTCGGCCATCACATTGGTGATCAGTTGTTGCGTGAGGTAGGCCTGCGTCTGAGGGCCAATCTGCACCGCGAGGACACACTCGCCCGCATTGGCGGCGACGAATTCGTGCTACTGGTTGAGTTGGACGACCTGGATGATGCGGCACTGATCGCGGCACGCCAGGTCAATGTGATCGGGCAGCCGTTCCAGATTGCCGATCATTTGTTGCAGGTCTCGGTAAGTATTGGCATCAGCCTGTATCCCGGTGGTGGGGTAACTCCCGAAGAGCTGCTGATGAATGCTGACGCCGCCATGTATCACGCCAAGGATGCCGGAAAGAACGGTTACAGCTTTTTCAACAGTTCCATGAACACCGACGCCCGCAATCAGCTGGACCTGTTGCAGGATTTGCGGGTTGCCCTCAAGTACAAACATTTCTGCCTGTTCTACCAGCCCAAGTTCGATGCCCTTACGGGCGAACCGGTGGGCGCAGAGGCTCTCCTGCGCTGGAACCATCCACAACGGGGGCTGCTGCAACCCGACACGTTCATCGGCATGGCTGAGAAAACAGGTCTGATCATCGGCATCGGCGAGTGGGTGTTGGACGAAGCTTGCCGGCAGATGCGGGTCTGGGCGGACATGGGTTTCAGCCACTGGCGTATTTCGGTCAATCTGTCGGCCTTGCAGTTCTGCCATTCCAGTCTGGTAGACACCGTCGCCAGAACCCTGGCCCGGCACGCTCTGGCGCCCAACAGCCTGACCCTTGAGATCACGGAAACCACGGCGATGAACGACACCGAAGCCAGTGTTACGGTGTTGCGCGAGTTATCCGACATGGGGGTTGACCTGTCCATCGATGACTTTGGTACCGGCTACTCCAGCCTCATGTACCTCAAGCGTCTGCCTGCCAATGAGCTCAAGATCGACCGTGGTTTTGTTCGCGATCTGGATCATGACAGCAACGATGCCGCGATCATCTCGGCGATTGTCGCCCTTGGCAGGGCATTGAATCTGCGCATCGTAGCGGAAGGAATCGAAACTCATCGTCAACAGAGCTTCCTGACCCGCCTGGGCTGCAACTCGCTGCAGGGCTTTTTGCTCGGGCATCCCTTGCCGGCGGAGCGTTTCATGGCCGATATTCATGCAGCTAACGCCAAGTCGTTCCGGAGTGATCTAGACTCTGAACCGGATGAAGCTTTACGGGGGCTGATCCGTTTGCCTGGATAACGGCAAGAGCCTTGGTCCTGATCATTGAACAAGCTATGAGTGAGGTTATGGAGAAAGTTCTCATCATCACGGGCGGTTCCCGAGGTATCGGCGCTGCCACGGCGTTGCTTGCGGCAACGCAAGGCTATCGGATCTGCATCAACTATATTTCTGATCATGGGGCCGCCGATCGCGTTTGCAGACAGGTACGCGAGTTGGGCGCCATGGCCTTCGCGGTGCAGGCGGATGTCAGTAATGAAGACGAGATCATCCGACTGTTTGCCAGGGTGGATGCCGAGTTCGGGCCGGTTACCCATCTGGTTAATAACGCAGCAACCGTGGCGCAGGCGTCTCCAGTGGAAGAAATGAGCGAGTTTCGATTGCTCAAAATGATGATGACCAACGTGGTCGGCCCTATTCTGTGCAGCAAGCATGCAATTCTGCGTATGTCGCCGCGTCATGGCGGCAGGGGTGGCAGCATCGTCAATGTCTCGTCTGTCGCAGCACGCCTGGGCTCGCCAGGAGAATACGTTGACTACGCAGCGTCCAAAGGGGCGCTGGATACGTTCACTATCGGCCTGTCCCGGGAAGTGGCCGGGGAAGGTATCCGTGTCAACGCGGTACGACCAGGCTACATATTTACCGACTTTCATGCGTTGAGCGGTGACCCGAATCGGGTCAGTCGGTTGGAACCGGGTATTCCCATGGGCAGGGGCGGCGTTGCCGAAGAAGTCGCGGAGGCGATTATCTGGCTGTTGTCGGACAAGGCATCGTACGCCACCGGGACCTTCATCGATCTCGGTGGCGGGCGCTGACTCAAGCCTCTTAGATAACCGTCAGTGGATCTTCGTCATCGCGATTAACAGTATGGTGGCGTAGATCCTTGGCTTTATAGAGCGTCAGAGCATCGGCTTCAGCTTCGGTGATGGGCACTTTTACGCCATCTATCTCGGCCTCAGACATATGCGTGACGTCGTTAGTCGTAATCGAAACATCCACGACACGACTTCTGCGGTTCACGCCATCGAGCTGCGCTGAGCAATGCTCGTGGGTGCTGTCAAATTCGAGAGGCATGGTGAACTCCTTTCATGAGGGCCTACCAAATTTTCGACCCCGTTCGGGCTTCAATGTTCTGACCACTCTTCGGGTTGATCCTGGTCCAGAAAGTCCTGAAACAGCGAGTCACTCCAGTTTTGCTGGAACCAGTTTTTCAGGGTGATGCAATAACCGGGGTGCACCAGACAGATATTTTCCGGCGTTGCGCGATATTCGGCAGCCAGTTGGCGCAGCTGGCGCGGATTGAGCCCCAGGTTGCCGTGCTCGTCCGTCTTACCCTCGAGCAGGAAGTGCTCCGGTTCGAGCCACGCCACATAGTGCAGGCCTGGCTGAAGCATGCGCACGATGTACCACAACCGATTCGAATACGGCTCACCTTCAGGGGTATGTTGCCGAGTCAGGCGCAAATCGGTGTCAAATCGCCCGCTTGAAGCGGGTTCGTCCCGGGGCGGCGCCTGAGGCAGTGGCGGCTCCTGAAGCAGTAGCCGGGTATCCTCGCGGGTCACGGTGATGCCCTCGGCAGTCAGAGTGAAGGTGGCTTTATCGGTGCGCAGGCTCAGGTCCTTGGTTTTATGGGCAGGCCACAGAGGGCTGTGCTGAGTCGGCATTACATCAGACCCATTGTCGGCGACATCGAAGATGGCCGGACAATCCGCATCACCTTCGAAATATCCAACCAGCAGTCGTCTGCCTGTCCGTAAGTCGTCAATCAGGTGCGATGCGAAACAGGCCAGTGAGCGGTGGGCGATTTTCTGGGCATCCAGTTCTGCTTGCCAATCAAATCGAATGGGTAAACGTGCTTGCTTGTCCGCATCATTGATCACCGTTTCGCCGCTGAGCAGTGTGGCTTGCTGATAGTCAGTCACCCGCTGTTTGCAATGTTTCAGCGTCGGGCGGAACGCCATCTCCCAGGGCAGCACACGAAAATGATTACGGTACCCCTGGCTGAAAGGCTCGGTGTCAAAGCAGGACTGTTGCGGGGCGACGGCCACCATCCCGGCAGTTGCCTCAATGGCCTCGACAATGGCTACGACATCCTCAGTATCCTGCCCCTCCAGGACCTGAGGCTGCTTTGCCGCATGGGTCACCTCCACCAGTAACCAGTGATCATTGAGGGCTGAAACGGGATGGTCCAGTACCTGAATGATCAGACCTGCACCGATGACATAGTCATCGCTTCGACCCAACACGACCCGCCGTTCACAACGTTGTCGCTCCAGCTGACGAGCGCTGAGCTGCCTCTCATGGGCGGACTCCTCGCTCGGCAACTGGGAGGTGGTACTTGCTTCGAATCGTTCGTTCGGCGCTTCGGATTCGCCCATGTCCATCCAGGCCTGTGTCGCAGCAGCACGTCCATGGCGATACTGGCCAGGATAAGTGGACGCAGGATGAATCCGCCAATGCTCAGCCAAGTAGGAAATGGACCGCAGCGCAATGACATTGGGATCGCTCGACTGGAAGCGCATGGGAAGCAGTCTTTGCGCAAAACTCGCCGGATCGTCGGCAAAGACCAGGCAATGGTTGGTGGGGCAGTGCTCGAAACGAAAGTGGATACCTTCCTCCTCGCAGAGCCTTTGCAACAGATGAAGATCGCTCTCGTCATGCTGCACGCAGATCGGGCGTGGCGGATAGATGCCGACCATCTGGTCGAAACGATAGCTGGTCGAGTCCATCCCGTTTTCGCTAAGCAGCAACTTGAGAATTTGCGGCACGCTCAGCTGATGCAGTATCCGCCGCTTCTTGCCCTGCTGTAGATCCCTCAGGTGTGGGCGCAGCTCTATCCGGTACAGACTCAGGTTTGCTCCGGCGTATAGACAGGTGACGTTGCTCAGCTTGCCGTGTACCCCACGATTGGCGCCGAAGGCCAGCCAGGCGCAGCGGCGCTCAAGCCTAGCCGATTGTAGATCCGGTTCGCTGCTGATCAGATCGACGCTGAAACAGTAGGTTTCGTTAATTCCCTCTCGACCTCTGACGCTCACGACAGCCATGTCGATCTCGTTATCGTCAATGGTCAGGGTCACGGAAAGTTGTTGGTCTTCGGACATCACATCGCTCCACCTCAAAAATAAGGGGGCAGAGGGTACGAAAAGCGAAGGTGGATAGGCATCGCTACCGGCTTTTTCGGAAAAGGACTACACATGAAAGGGCGAAGTCGCTAATTGCGGTGTAAGGCATTACACGTCATACAACTTGAGAACGAGGCTCAAAGGGGTTTCATCTGACGCCATCACGTATAAAATGCGCCGCATGTCACGCATCAGTTCTGACATGCCATATTTTTAACGCTTTGCCCCGTTCGCTGTAGGTCCGTATCTGGCACCGCGCGGTGGGCGAAGCGCCATTGGATATAAAGAGAGCAAGCATGGGCGCACAGTGGAAGGTCAAGCATAAAGAAGCAGCATCCAACGCCAAGGGTCGTATCTTCGGCAAGCTGTCCAAGGAAATCATGATCGCTGCTCGTGCCGGGGCAGATCCGGACATGAACCCGCGCCTCAGGCTGGTCGTCGAGCAGGCGAAAAAAGCGTCGATGCCCCGGGAAACCCTGGAGCGCGCGATCAAGAAGGGGGCGGGTTTGCTGGGCGAAAACGTCACATTCGAGCGCCTCACTTACGAAGGCTTTGCCCCGCACCGGGTGCCTGTAATCGTCGAATGCCTGACCGATAACATCAACCGCACCGTCTCGGAAATCCGTGTGCTGTTCCGTAAAGGCCAGCTGGGCGCAGCGGGTTCGGTGTCCTGGGATTTCAACTATCAGGGCATGATCGAAGCGATGCCCATCAACCCCGATGCCGATCCTGACGAAGCGGCCATTGAAGCCGGAGCTCAGGATTGTGAGCCGGGCGAAGAGGGCGCAACCCTGTTCCTGACCGAACCCACCGATATGGACGCTGTTTGCAAGAAGCTCCCTGAGTTCGGCTTTACCGTCCAGTCCGCCCAACTAGGCTATCGCCCGAAAAGCACAGTCGATGGCCTGACCGAAGAGCAAATGGCAGAAGTCGAAGCGTTTCTTGCCGCCATCGACAATAACGATGACGTGCAGAACGTCTATGTGGGGCTGGCGGGGTAGTTACTGCGCGGGCGCTGGACTAACCAAACCTGTGGGAGCGAATTTATTCGCGAAGAGGCCGGTACATTCGATGCATCTTCAGGGGCCTTACTACTGCTTTCGCGAATGAATTCGCTCCCACAGGGTCCAGCGTTCTCGAATAGACCGAACCACGTGCAAGGTGGAGCGCCACCCCGGTCGCTCCTACAAGGAATGCACTGTCCGCAGACCCCGTTCGACTTCGCTCATCGCGGGCCTCTGGCCGACATCCGGCTGAATGCATCGCGCCTGTAGCTCAAGCCATTCGAGTGGGGCAGGCTCATCACAGCGCTCCAGCAGTTCCCCCAGTAAAATCCCGAAAGCCCGGGTTTCGATGCGCTCCAGCGCCTGGGCCTGTTCGACATTGGGGTGCAATGAGGCTGCGCCAAAGTCACCCAGCAAACAGTCACCCTCCGGCTCCCAGAGGATGTTGTGGCCGTACAGATCGCCATGGGTAATCCCGCGGGCATGCAGGTGAGCGGTGACTGAAGCGAGCCCGCGAGCCATGCGCAATAACACCGACAAAGACAATCGCAAGTCCACCGGGTAGACATCACGGGTGCAGGAGTCAAGGCTCGGTGGCCCGGCCAGATTGACGAAGTGAGGCGCAATAAGCTGCATGACCAATCCGGCCTGACCTTGGGGATGGTCGGGAATTCTGCCCTGAATCTCGATCAGATTCCGATGCTCGCCAGCGGCGATACAGGCGGCCATTTCATTGAGCGGCGAACCATCGCTGGTCATGCTGCCCTTATACAGTTTTACGGCCACTGGGGTTGCGGGTTGATCTGGGCTTTGCCATATGGCCCGCTGAATGATCCCCGATGCGCCTTCGCCTAACGGCTGTTGGATCAGTAATTGCTGCCATGGAATTTCTGGCCCTGGCAGCGGCGGCTGAGCCGCGCACAGCGGATTGCCTGCGAACGCGAGCCAGGCCAATGAAGGCAGCTTGAGCAGCCACTCGGGTAATTGGGTCAGCTGGTTTGCGGAAATGCGCAACAACTCCAGTTGCTGGCAACCGACAACGCTTGCAGGCAGCTCGTGCAGCCGGTTTCCGGCCAGCATCAGTTTCTGCAACGAAAGGCAGTCGCCCAGTTCGTTGGGCAATTGTTCAATCAGGTTGTCGGTGAGAATCAGCCAGCGCAGCCGCGGTGGCAGCGCCGTGCCGGGCACGTGACGAATCTGATTGGCCTTGAAGCCGACAATGCGCAGATTCTGGCAACGGCCGATGCAGGCGGGCAATTCGCTGAACTGGTTCTCGGAACAGAACAACACCTGCAGCCGGTGCAGACGATGCAGATCGTCGGGCAGGCTTTTCAGGCGATTGCCCGTCAGGTTCAGGGTCTCCAGCGAGTCGGCCAGGTTGAATATTTCCCGGGGGAACTCATTCAGGTCACAAGACAGATCGAGCCGTTTGATTCCCGCCAGTTTCCCGGTGCGCAGTTGTTCGAGGCTATGCATGGTTCAATCGCAATTCAACGGCTGGGCGGCGAGCTGCAGGCAACGCTCCACCCACTGATGAACACGTTCCAGGCTTGGCGCGGCCTCGGCGTACAGGATGCGGTAGATCAGCGGAGCGATCACCATGTCGATCAGGTCATCAGCCGGCGGGGCGCTTTCGCCTCGGGCCAGGGCACGGTCGATGATGGTCTGCACCTGGTCGCGGGTGATCCCGATACATTTGCCCGAGCAGGTCGTGGCGCTGCTGGCGACCACGTCGCGCATCATTTCCCGGCCGGGGGCTGAATTCATTTCATCCAGGTACATCTCGGTCCAGGTCAGCAGGTCGTCGCGAAAGTTTCCGCAATCGATTGGTTCATCCGGGCGCAGACGCTCAACCGCCGCGTCCGCCAGCAATGTCGTCAGGTCGCCCCAGCGGCGATAGATAGTGGACGGGGTCACACCTGCGCGAGCGGCGATCAAGGGCACGCTCAATGCACCGCGATCATGTTCGAGGAGCAGGTCACGCACGGCGCTGTGAATTGATTCCTGCACCCGGGCACTACGGCCTCCGGTGCGTATTCCTTCTTTTATAGCCATGTGACGGACCTTAACACAAAGTATTTGCTTTAAGCGCAAGCAGCTCGCACAATCCAGAACGCTAAACCTTAGCTTTAATAACGTGCCTGATCGGAGAGTGTACCCATGTCCCTGAGTTTTCAGAACCCGGATGTGAATGTCAGGGGTCGCAATCATTTGGGGTTCCTGGCATTTACCACGCTGTCCTTCTTCGCTGCATCCAGTGCTCCTACGCCGCTATACCATGTGTACCAACAAGCCTGGGGTTTCTCGGCGGCCATGTTGACGCTGATTTTCGCCATGTATGCCTTCACTTTACTGGCCGCATTGTTGGTTGTCGGGTCGCTGTCGGACTACTTGGGCCGGCGACCGGTAATCTTCGCGGCGCTGGTTCTGGAAATCGTCGCCATGTTGCTGTTCATTCTAGCTGTCGATGTCAGCTGGTTATTGTTCGCGCGCCTGATTCAGGGGGTCGCAACAGGGATGGCGGGGAGCGCACTGGGTGCCGCCTTGCTCGATAGCGATGAGAAGCAGGGCCCGCTGGTCAACAGCATTGCACCGATGTTCGGCATGGCGATCGGTGCGTTGGGTACCGGGTTGTTGGTGGAGTTGGCACCGCATCCGACATTGCTCGCGTATTGCCTGCTGCTGGCTGCATTTGTTGCCCAGGCAGTTTATATCTGGCTAATCCCCGAGACGGTCAGCCGGCAAGCTGGCGCTTGGAACTCTCTCAAGCCTTCATTGCATGTCCCGATACAGGCGCGGCGCACCTTGTTGCTGGTGCTTCCGGTGGATATTGCCGCCTGGTCGCTGGGCGGGTTTTTCCTGTCATTGACGCCTTCGTTACTGGCCGCAGCCACCGGCACCACATCCGCTATCAATGGAGGGCTGGCGGTGGCGTCTCTAACGCTGAGTGGCGCCATGGCGATCCTGCTGCTGCGTTTGCGAGCTGCGGTCCTGGGCCTCTGGGTCGGCGCAAGTTTTTTGCCAGTGGGCGTCGCGGTTATTCTTGGCGCAGTCAATGGCGGCTGGTTGTGGCTGTTCTTTGTAGGCACTGTGATCGCCGGGATCGGTTTCGGCTCAGGCTTCCTGGGCGCCTTGCGCCTGCTGCTGCCCCTCGCCAAAGCTCATGAGCGGGCCGGGCTGATGTCGACGTTCTATGTGCTGAGCTATCTGGCGTTCTGCATTCCGGCGCTGATCGCCGGGTTGAGCGCACACAGCTTCGGTTTGATCGCGACGACCAATGCGTATGGATCGGTGGTTATCGTGCTGGCGCTGTTCGCGTTGGCGGGACTGATCGTTCGCGCGCTGGCGAGTCGGTCGGTGGCGAGAACGATCTAGACCGTGAATTGAACCGCGTTCCCTTAGGAGCTAACTTATTGGCGAGGCGGCGTGTCAGGTGATGCCTCGCGAACAAGCTCAATCTCACCAAATAAAACATAAATCATTTAATTCAAATGATTTATGTGGGAGCGAGCTTGCTCGCGAAGCGGTCGGAACTCTCAAGTATTGTTTAAACCTGATACCCCCTTCGCGAGCAAGCTCGCTCCCCCGAGTTCACGGCTTGCTGCGCGATGCGGGCACTGCTGCTACCGGTCGGGCGGGGTCATGTTTTAGCGCAAGGTCGGTGCCATCTCCGCCAATGTGGTCAGCACGTCCTTGGCCAATTGTTTTGAGCGCTTACCGTCCCAGCCGGTGGTGGGGTTAGGCGCGTCGTCGTTGTCCTTGAACGGCATTTCCAGAGTGAGCGAGAGGCATTGGTACTTTTCCCCGACGCTGTTACATGCCAGATTCATGTTGGCCTGGCCCGGTTGCGAGCGCTGGTAGCCATAACGGGTCTGGAAGTCTCGGGTGATTTCACTCAGCCGGCTGCGGAAATGCTCTTCCAGTGCCTGCTGTTTCGCGGTGTAACCTGGATTGCCCTCACAGGCGGCGGTGAAGACGTAAGGAATTTCTTCGTCACCATGTACGTCGAGGAACATGTCGACGCCATACTTTTCCATCTGCTGCTTGACGAAGAACACCTCGGGGCTGCTGTCCTGAGTTGAATCCTGCCAGGCGCGGTTGAGGTCCTTGCCGTTGGCATTGGTGCGCAAATGCCCGTGGAACGAGCCATCCGGATTCATGTGTGGAACCAGATACAGGTCGGCCAGTTCCAGTAGCTGAGCCAGCACAGGGTCATTGGGTTCTTGCAGCCGATCGATCACGCCCTCCATGAACCATTCGGCCATATGTTCACCGGGATGCTGCTGGGCAATGATCCAGATCTTGCGTTTGCCCTGGGTGCCGTCGCCTTTGCGCAGCAGAGGGATATCACGGCCTTCGACACTTTTACCGGTCGCCAGCAATTGTGTGCCGGCTTTATCCAGCGCCTGTCCGATCAGCCACTCATGACGTTCACGGCTGTAGGGTTCGAAGTAGGCAAACCAGACCTGCGGCTGCTCGGGCGTCAGCTCGAAATTCAACGCTCGACCATCGAAAGTGGAAGGCACGCGAAACCAGTTTTGCTGATCGTATGAAGCAGCCGCGTTATAGCCGGTCCAGGCATTGTTGTAGCTGGACTGGCTGGCGTTGCCCAGGCTGAATCCATGGGGCTGACCCACCTGCAGGCCTTCGACCTTGAAGTGGAACCATTGGAAGTGCGGGCTGCGTGTATCGGGGCGGATTGCCAGTTGAATCCGGGCAGGGTTGCTGGCGTCTATCACTTCGATATTGCCGCTATCGAAATCGGCGCTGATCTTGAGAGAAGTCACGGTTCGGTCCTGTGTACGTTGGTGCCAATTGTGGCGCCTACTTTACACGCAACCGAGGGCTGGGCAGCGACCTGAAATGCAGCGATCTAAAGGATTGAAGCAAATGCCTCGGCAGTCATGAACACTGCGCAAAGGAACGCGGTCGCTGCGCACCACAGTATGTAACCCCGGCGCTTGCGTCGATGCCAGCCATTGGCACCCAGCACGGCTGCCGGTGCCTGAAGTTGGCGCCAGAGCCGCTCAGTGGCTTCGAACGCGGCGAGGTGCGCCGGTGCTGCGTCCAGCCAGTGACGAAACTCGATGCGTTGACTGGCTGTCGCGTGAGGGCTTTGCAGATGAACGTACCAGCGGATCGCCTGCTCGCTGACGCATTCGGCGACGACTGTTGTGCCAGCCGCATCACGGTCGCATTGTTGCAGCGCCCGGACCATGGCCTGTTCGACTACATCCACATCGATACCTAGCAGGCTGGCGATCGTCGCGTAGGGCAGGTTGTCCAGTCGACTGAGGAGAAACACCTGTTGGGTACGGCGCGAGAGCTTCACCAGCCTGCGATGAAGATCCTGGCCTCGCTGGCTCAGTGGCGCGTCGGACTGCTGTGCGGGCAGAGCGGGAAAGGACGAGAGCTGAAGACTCATGATCGATTGCCTCGCTGGTTTTTCATGGTAATTCTTCCTTGAGGGAAAGGGGTCTTCCGTGACCGCTACAGAACAACAGACCTGAAAAAATGAGATTGGTTCTCAAGTGACAAATCAGCTCAATTACGGGTTATCTGCTGTCTATAGCCCATAGAAGCTATTTTTCCAGGCCTATTGAGCCGTCTTTTTGCTATGATCCGCGCCATCGCAACATCACAAGTCTTCATTAGCCTGAAGAATGCAACACCCGCAGCACAAAACAGACCGAACCGAAAAAAAGATCGCAAAAGATCAGAAAAAAAAGACCCGGAAAAAATCCGGGTCAAAAACCGTGATTAGCCTGATGAGGAGATAATCCAGAAGCCGACCTAAGACTTCTGAGTTATCCAACTGACCTCGCGGCCAGTTGCTTGCAATAATAATCATTATCATTTGCAAGTCAAAGCTTTTTATCGTCCCGATTAAAAAATAATGCAGAACCCGTCTAACGCCCGTCAGTCCAGCGGCAGTTCTGTGGTGCGCTTGACTTCGCTCATGGCAATGTTGGAGTGAGCTTCCTGAACATGGGGCTGTTGCAGCAGGTGATCCCTGAGGAACCGCTCATAGCTGGCAATATCCTGAGCCACCACCTTGAGCATGAAGTCCATATCCCCAGCCATCGTGTAGCACTCCAGTACCTGGGGATAGCCCGTGATGGCTTCTTCGAATTCGGCCAGATAACGTCGGCCATGCCCGGATAATTTCACGTCGACAAACACGGTCATGGTCAGCCCCAGCTTCTGCGGGTTGAGCAGGGCGACTTTGCGCTCGATAAAGCCTTCTTCCTGAAGACGATTGATGCGCCGCCAGCAGGGAGATTGTGACAGCTCAACGCGCTCGGCGATTTCTGCGGCGGAGAGGTCAGCATCGTGCTGTAGCAAACGCAGGATCCGGCGGTCGATGGGGCTTAATTTGTTCTGCATGAATTGACCCTTTTTTTTATTTTTATCGAAACGAACATGCTCAATATCAGCAGATTCCTACGCATTTAGAAAGAAAAAGCCCCTTTGCTACAGGCAGTATTTTGCCCATGACCGCTGAAAAGAACCGTTCAGCGGAAGGGACGAGGAGTCACGGCCGTGATGAGCGGCGCTAAAGTGGTTCTTAACCCCGCAAAAATACCAAGCTCATAAAAACAAAAGGGAGCGCGCCTGAATGTCTTTGGCTGATATTCGTCTTGACGATAAGTACCGTCTGGCAACCGGTAACCTGTACCTGACTGGCACCCAAGCCTTGACCCGCCTGCCGATGCTGCAAAAGCAGCGGGACGAGGCCCGGGGATTGAACACCGCCGGTTTCATATCGGGCTACCGGGGTTCGCCCTTGGGGAATCTGGACAAAAGTCTGTGGGACGCCAAGGAGTACCTGAAACAGAACGCCATCCACTTCCAGCCCGGCGTCAACGAAGAGCTGGCCGCCACGGCGGTGTGGGGCAGTCAGCAGGTCAACCTGTTCCCTGAAGGCAAATATGACGGCGTTTTCGCCCTCTGGTACGGCAAGGGACCGGGGGTTGATCGCTGTGGCGATGTGTTCAAGCACGCCAACTCGGCAGGCGTCGCCGAGCATGGCGGGGTGTTGGTGCTGGCGGGCGACGATCATGGCTGCAAGTCGTCGACCATCGCCCATCAGAGTGAACATGCGTTCATTGCGTCAATGATTCCGGTGCTCAATCCCAGCAACGTCCAGGAAATCCTCGATTACGGCATCATCGGCTGGGAGCTCTCGCGCTATAGCGGCTGCTGGGTGGCGATGAAAACCATTGCCGAAAACGTCGACTCCTCAGCGGTGGTAGAAGTCGATCCTCTGCGCATTACCACGCAAATTCCTGACGACTTCCAGATTCCTGAGGGCGGCCTGCATATCCGCTGGCCTGATCCGCCCCTGGCGCAGGAAGCGCGGCTCAACACTTATAAAATCTACGCGGCCCGCGCCTTTGCCCGTGCCAATAAGCTCAATCAGGTGGTGATCGACTCACCGCAGCCCCGGTTGGGCATCGTCACCACCGGCAAATCCTATCTTGACGTGCGCCAGGCCCTTGAAGAGCTGGGAATCGACCTTGAGCTCTGCGCTCAGGTGGGGATTCGGGTGCTCAAAGTCGGCATGAGCTGGCCGCTGGAGCCGGTATCTGTGCATGACTTCGCCCAAGGGCTGGACGAGATTCTGGTGGTGGAAGAAAAGCGCAGCGTGATTGAAGACCAACTGACCGGCCAGCTCTATAACTGGCCGGTGTATCGTCGCCCGGTGGTGGTCGGCGAGTTCGACGAACAGGGTCAGTCACTGTTGCCGAATCTGGGTGAGTTGACGCCCGCCATGATCGCCCGAGTGATCGCCAAGCGCCTGGCACCGTTTTACAGCAGCACACAGATCGAAGCGCGGCTGCAATTTCTGGCTGACAAAGAAAAGGCCCTGCAAGCGCCGCTGTTCAATACCCAGCGTACCCCGCATTTCTGTTCAGGTTGCCCGCACAATACGTCGACCCGGGTTCCGGAAGGCAGCCGCGCGTTAGCCGGCATCGGTTGCCATTACATGACCATCTGGATGGACCGCGCCACTGAAACCTTCACGCAAATGGGCGGCGAGGGCGTGACCTGGATTGGCCAGGCGCCTTTTACTGAAACGCCTCATGTGTTCCAGAACCTTGGTGACGGTACTTATTTCCACTCCGGGCACCTCGCGCTAAGGGCCGCGGTGGCCTCCGGAGTGAATATCACCTACAAAATTCTTTATAACGACGCCGTCGCCATGACCGGTGGCCAGCCAATTGACGGCGTGTTGCGTGTCGATCAGCTCAGCCGTCAAGTATTCAACGAAGGTGTGCAACGCATCGCGCTGGTGTCCGATGAGCCGGATAAGTACCCGAGCCGCGACGGCTTTGCGCCGATCACTACGTTCCATCATCGCCGGGATCTGGACAGCGTGCAGCGCGAACTGCGTGAGTTTAAAGGCGTTTCGGTGATCATTTATGACCAGACCTGTGCCACCGAAAAGCGTCGTCGGCGCAAACGCGGCACTCTGAAGGATCTGGACAAACGCGTCATGATTAACTCGGCAGTCTGCGAAGGCTGCGGCGATTGCGGGGTCAAGTCCGGCTGCCTGTCGGTACTGCCCAAAGAGACGGCCCAAGGCCGCAAGCGCGAGATTGATCAGAACGCCTGCAATAAGGATTTCAGTTGCGTCGAAGGTTTTTGCCCGAGCTTCGTCACGGTCCATGGCGGCAAACTGCGTAAGCCAAGCCTGCCGACTCAAGTGGCCGCTTTCGTGCAACTGCCGGAACCGCAACTGCCCAGCCTGGATAAACCATTCAATATCTTGCTACCTGGCGTGGGCGGCACCGGCGTCACCACAGTAGGCGCGATGCTCGGCTATGCCGCCAATCTGGAAGGCAAGGGGTGCAGCGTGCTGGACCAGGCCGGATTGGCGCAGAAATTCGGCCCGGTGGTCAGCCACATCCGTATCGCCGCCCGCCAGGAGGATTTGTTCGCCGTGCGTATTGCTGCCGGTGAAGCGCACTTGTTGCTGGGTTGTGATCTGCTGGTGGCGTCCGGGCCGGATGCCATCGCCAAGCTCAACCCGACCTTTTCCCATGCAGTGGTCAACAGCCAGCAGACCCCGACTGCCGAGTTCACCCGTAATCCGGATGCCGAGTTTCCTGCCGAGGCGATGAAGCAAACCATCCGGGATGCAGTGGGCGCGGAGAAAACTCACTTCATCGAAGCCACCGACCTGGCGACTCGGCTGCTGGGTGACACCATCGCCAGCAACCTGTTCATGCTCGGTTATGCCTTCCAGTTGGGTTTCATCCCCCTGAGTTCGGCTGCCATCGAGAAGGCTATCGAATTGAATGGCGTGGCCGTCAATCTCAACCAAAATGCGTTTTTGTGGGGGCGGCGCGCGGCTCATGATCTGGCGGCGGTTAAAATCGCGGCTCACCCGGAAACCCAGGCGCAAGAGCCACAGATTCTGGATCAGGTGCAGCGCATCAAGGCCAATGTGGACATCCTCACCCAGTATCAGAATGCGGCCTATGCGCAGCGCTATCTGCACATGGTTGAAAAAGTCCGGCATACCGAAGCACGTCTGTTCCCGGGCCAGCTTCCGGTCTTGACCGAGGCAGTGGCCTTCAACTACTTCAAACTGCTGGCCTACAAAGACGAATATGAAGTGGCTCGGCTCTACAGCAATGGCGACTTCACTCGTCAGCTGCAGGAGCAATTTGAAGGTGACTACCGGATTGAATTCCACTTGGCACCCTCATGGCTGGCCAAGCGCGACAAGCACACAGGCGAACCTCGCAAACGTAGCTTTGGATCCTGGATGCTCAACGCTTTCGGCTTGTTGGCGAAGTTCAAATTCTTGCGCGGTACCGGGCTCGATCCGTTCGGACGCAGCCTGGAGCGTCGCCAGGAGCGCGAGCTGATTGAGGGTTATGTCAGCGACATTGAACTCATCCTGCACAACCTCAACGCCGTCAATCGCCACACGGCACTGGAGCTGGCACGCCTGCCGGAGAAAATCCGTGGGTACGGGCACGTCAAGGAGGCAGGCGTGAAAGCTGCCGGTCTACATGCAGAGCGGTTGCGTCACAGCCTGGTCACGGGTGAAGTGCAGTTGCCGAAATTGTATGAAGTGGCGGTCTGATGAGCTGACCTAATCTTGTAGGAGCGCGCTTGCCCGCGATATGGACGACGCGGTCTCTGATGAATTGCGGCGCCTGCCTCGCGAGCAAGCTCGGCTCCCACAGTTCTGCTATCAGTCAACGCAGTCATCCTGAAAACTGCTCCGCCAACATCGGCAGCAGCTGGTCACAAGACATCTCGATCTTCAGATCCAGCAGTTCATCGGCGCGGGTCTTGCCGATGTTGATCGCGATCAGCGGCTTGCCCTGCTCACGGATTGCCTTGCACAGGCGAAACGCCGAGTAGGCCATCAAGGACGAGCCTACCACCAGCAAGCCTTGTGATTCCTCAATGCTCTCTATCGCCTCGGCGGCAGTGGAGGGCGCAACGTTTTCGCCAAAAAACACCACGTCGGGTTTGAGCCGCTGCCCGTTGCAGTGCGGGCAGTGAGGTATCCGGAAGCGAGATTCGAAAGCCGGGTCCAGCAGGGTATCGCCATCGGGGGCCTGGATCGCGTCGACACCCGCTAGATAAGGATTCTGCGCCTCCATAATCAGCTGAATGGCTGCCCGCTCCGAACTCTGCAGACAATCCAGGCAAATGACCCGATGCAGGCTGCCATGCATTTCGATGACGCCGGTGCTACCGGCTTGATCGTGCAGTGTGTCGACATTTTGCGTGATGAGACGGCTGATGTGTCGTCCGGCTTGCAGCTCTGCCAATGCCCGGTGTGCCGCGTTGGGCTCTGCGACCCGCACCCGAGGCCAGCCAAGCATGGCCCGTGCCCAATAGCGCCGACGGGCTTCCGGGGAGCCGAGAAACTCTTGAAACATCATCGGCGCTTTGCCGCGCCGCACGCCTTCCGTATCGCGATAATCAGGAATGCCTGATGGGGTGCTGATACCGGCACCGGTCAGCACGGCGAACTTTCTGTCGGCCATCATTGAGTAAAGCGTCTCCACCGGCGAACCCCGAGGGCTGTCCAGCATGTTGTAACCTCCGTGTGGCGTGGATGGCGGTACGCTTTGCCTTTGCCCGCTTGAAATGCGAACCTCGCCGCCCTGGTTTTTTTCAGCCCTAACCGTTCCAGCCCTAATGGATGAGAGATTGCGTTCATGAGTCAGTACCCATTCAAGCAGATTGATGTCTTCAGTAGCCAGACTTTGTTGGGCAACCCATTGGCGGTGGTACTGGACGCCGACGGGCTCAGCGATGCACGTATGGCCGAGTTCGCCCGCTGGACCAATCTGAGCGAAACCACTTTCCTCTTGGCACCGCAACATCCTGAAGCGGACTACCGGTTACGTATTTTCACCACGCTGCGTGAGCTGCCCTTCGCCGGGCACCCGACGCTGGGCAGCTGTCATGCCTGGCTGGAAAGCGGTGGGCAGCCCAAGGGCGAAGAAATCATTCAGGAGTGCGGTATCGGTCTGGTGCGCATCCGTCGCCTCGGAACGCAGTTGGCGTTTACCGCGCCTGAGCTGTTGCGATCAGGCCCTGTGGAAGACCCGCTGCTGGAGCGAGTCCGCTTGGGATTGGGCCTTGATGAGGGCGCGATTGTCGACGCCCGCTGGGTCGACAACGGCGCTGGCTGGCTGGCGTTAAGGCTGAAGGACCGCGCCTCTGTGTTGGGCCTCAAGCCCGACTATGCGCAGCTGCAGTCGTTGGCCATCGGCGTGTTTGCCCCATGGGACCCGGCGCTGGACGGCACCGATGCACAATTTGAAGTGCGCGCTTTCATTGCCGGCGACGGCATGCCTGAGGATCCGGTTACCGGCAGCCTCAACGCAGGCATTGCGCAATGGCTATTGAGCGAGGGTCTGGCTCCGGACCGTTATGTAGTCAGCCAGGGCACAGCGATGGGCCGGCAAGGGCGAGTGCATGTGCAACGTCTGGGCGACGACATCTGGATCGGTGGCGACGCGGTGACCTGTATCGAGGGGGTATTGCGGGTGTAAGCAGCATCTGTAGGAGCGCACGAGCGGCGCGAGGCCGCGATAGCGGTTTGCCTGACACTGCTATCTG
>NZ_JPQU01000018.1 GCF_000737245.1 Pseudomonas syringae
CCATAGCCTTGTGGGAGCAAGCTTGCTTGCGAAGGCAGTATTTCAGGCCCTGATGATCTGACGGATGTGCTGACCCCTTCGCGAGCAAGCTCGCTCCCACAAATGACTAGCGGTGTGACTGAAAAATGCAACCTCTGTGGAAACTGCCGAAGGCTGCGAACCACGGGATGTTCGGCAGAGCGCTATCGCTATTCGGCTCATAACCTGAGCCGAATAGCCGTTTTAATCGGCTCACGCCAAATTCTGTAGGAGCCAATTGTAGGAGCATCAGATTTGAGCTACACCAACCCCGCCTCCACCAACCACTGCTCAAACTTCACCAGATCAGGAATTTTGGCGACGGTTTCGCCCACCTGCACCGCCGCCAGTTCCAGCTCGGCCAAGGGTACGTCGACGTAGCTGAGCTGGTTGTCGACCTTGCACGAGCGCGGGATACCCTGGATCAGCAGGGCGATGAATTTCAGGTTGTCGCGGCCGCCCAAGGCGTTGAGGACCACGATGCGCGCGCGGCCGCCCACTCGAGCCCGGGCACCGCAGGCGGCTTCGAAGCTGAGTAGCGGCAGGCTGTGCTGGCGCCAGCTGATCTGGCCCAGATACCACTGCGGCGCGCCCGGTTCGGCGCTGCAATCCTGATAGTCGATGAGTTCGGCAACCGCCACGTTGGGTAGCAGCAGGTTGCGATCGTCCAGCGGCAGAATCAGCCCCGTCAGGGTCGCCAAATGGCTTGAGCGAGCGGCGTTAGGCATTGGCCTGGCTCCAATGGGCGATGCTTTCAAGCAGCATCGACTCCTGATACGGCTTGCTCAGGTATTGGTTGACGCCAACCGCCATGGCCCGGTCGCGGTGTTTCTGGCCGGAGCGGGAGGTGATCATGATGATCGGCAGATCCTTGAGTAGTGGGTCAGCGCGGACCTGGCTGGCGACTTCGAAGCCATCCATGCGCGGCATTTCGATGTCCAGCAGCATGATGTCAGGCACTCGATCCTGAAGCAGCGCCATGGCGTCTACCCCATCCTTGGCGGTCAGGACCGTCATCCCGTTGCGCTCCAGCAGGCGGCTGGTCACTTTGCGTACCGTAATCGAATCGTCTACCACCATCACCAGCAATGGTCGGGCCTGCTCGGCTTCGCTGTAAGCAGGCGTGACCACCCCCGAGGCCTGCTGCGCCATCAGCCGACTGTGCAGCAAGCGAATATGCGCCAGCAGGTCGAGAATCAGCACCACTCGACCATCGCCGAGGATGGTCGCCCCGGAAATACCCTGAACCCGGGCAAACTGTGGGCCGAGGCTTTTCACCACGATCTCCCGGGAGCCCGCCAGCGCATCGACCTGCACCGCAACCCATTGGTCTTGAACATGCACCAACAGCACTGGCAACGGCTGGGTCTGGCCGATCAGTTTCGGCGGCTGACTATTGTTGAGCAGCTCACCCAGATACCGCAGCTCGTAACTGCGCTCACCGTATTGATAACGCGGCGGCGACGCCTGGTAGCAAGCTTCCAGTTCGTTGGGCAAAACCCGCACGATGCCTTCGACGGTGTTGAGCGGCACGGCGTATTGCTCCTCGCCGCACTGGACCATCAGCGCCCGGTTGACTGACACCGAGAACGGCAGGCGAATCCGGAACAACGCGCCCTGCCCCGGCACCGATTCGATGACCATGGTGCCGCCCAGTTGCTTGACCTCGGCGTGCACCACATCCATGCCAATGCCGCGCCCGGAAATCTGCGTAATGGTTTCTGCCGTGGAAAACCCGGGGGCCAGAATGAACTGCAAGGTTTCATGATCGCTTGGGTTGGCATCGGGGCCGATCATGCCGCGTTTGCGAGCTTTGCGGCGCACGACGTCCAGATCGATACCGGCACCGTCATCGGTCATTTCGATGACGATATCAGCGCCTTCGTGCTTCAGATCCAGGGTGATGCTGCCCACCTCCGGTTTGCCTGCCGCCAAACGCTTTTCAGTGCTTTCCAGACCGTGGTCGATGGCGTTGCGCAGCATGTGTTCCAAGGGCGCGACCATGCGCTCAAGCACGCTGCGGTCCATCTCACCTTCGGCGTTGCCCACCTCAAAGTGGACTTTTTTGTGCAACTCGCCGGACACCTGCCGCACGATGCGCTGGAGTCGCGGCACCATGCGTTCGAACGGCACCATACGGGTGCGCATCAAGCGTTCCTGCAGATCAGTATTGACCCGGGCCTGTTGCAGTAGCAGGGTCTGGGCGTCGCTGGCCCGGCTGTCGAGGGTTTCCTTGAGGTCCATGAGGTCGGACGCAGACTCGAACAGCGCTCGGGACAACTGCTGCAACTGCGAATGGCGATCCATTTCCAGCGGATCGAAATCTTCATAACCTAGCCGCTCAGCCTGCACCTGTTCACGGCTGAGGATGCTGCCCTGGGTTTCCATGTCCAGACGTCGCAACTGATCGCGCATCCGTTCGATGGTGGTGGCCATTTCCGCCAGGGTGCCTTCGGCATCAAGCACCTGCTGCTCGATGCGCCCGCGGAAGATCGAGGTTTCCCCCGCAAGGTTCACCAGCGTCTCCAGCTCTTCGCCAGGCACCTTGACCATCTCGGTGGCTGAACGCTCGGCCTCGGTGTCGGACACCGTTTTTGGCTCAATTGCCGCTTCAGGCGCTGGCGGAACAGGCACCGGCACCGGCACTGGCGTCTCTACTTCAGCCACCGGCGCGGACGCAGGGTCGGCCTGTTTGCGGATGCTTTCGATCAACAGCTCGGCGCTGGGCATGGGCTTGTCGGCGCGCACGGCATCCAGCATGTCAGCCAGCAGGTCATGGCCGCTTTGCAACAGGCTGATCATCAGTGGATGCGGGCGCAGCACTCCGGCTGACAGGCCTTCATAAAGCGATTCAAGTTCGTGGGCCAGGTCGCCAATCGGGGCGATTTCAACCATGCGTGCGCCACCTTTGAGGGTGTGCAGGTCGCGCAGCAGATTTTCCACTTCCAGCAGGTTATCGGGTTCAGCCTGCCAGCGCGCCATGGCGGCGCCAGAGCTTTCTATGATGTCGAAGCCTTCCTCGAGGAAGATTTCCAGTAGCTCGGTATCTGGCCCATCAGCCTGTGGCCTGGAAGTCTCGACATCGGGGTCCAGCTCGCTGGCAAGATTCGGGGAGCTGCCCAGCCGTACTTCGTTGATGGCCGCGATCAGTTCGGTCGGATCATCCAGAGCCTGCTTGTTGTGCAACTGTTCAAGCATCTGTGCCAGCTGATCGTGGCTGCTGATCAACAGCGCAGCCAGTTCTGGCGAATAGCTGTAACGACGGTCAGTCAGCCCTTCATACAAGGCTTCCAGCTCATGGGCCAGATCGCCCACCGGCCCGATTTCTGCCATGCGCGCGCCACCTTTGAGGGTGTGCAGATCCCGCTGCAATGACGGTAGAGGCAAGGTGCTGTCCGGCTCATCGAACCAGCGCTGTAAGGCTTGCCCGGCGCTGTCGAGGATATCCACTGCTTCTTCGAGGAAGATCTCGACGATCTCGTCATCCAGCGTGTTCCAGTCCAACTCAACGGCCTGACGATGACTCAACTGCGCGGTGGCCTCGGCGAGATCGGTAATGCTCTGCGCCTGGCTGCCGTCGCTTTTGATCAGCCCGGTGGCGGATGGGTCCAAGGCTTGATCAAGCAGCTCACGCAAGGCCTGAACCCGCTCGGGCCGCGCCTGGACTTCCTGCCCCGCCGCCACTTGATCGAGCATGTTGATCAGCGCTTCGTGGGCATGTTCGACCTCATCAAAAAACACCTCGCTGACCGCCAGACTGCTTTCTTCCACAGCGCCATACAGGTCGAGCAGCGCCTCGCACAGCTCGTCCACTTGCGGCAGATCAGCCAGATGCGCGCCGTGGCCCAGGGTGGTCAGTTCATCCAGTAGCGCCGTGAGTTCCTGACGCTTACCGGGATGCTCGCGCCAGCGTTTCAACAGGCTTTCGGCATCCAGCAGGATGTCCATGCCTTCGGCGAGGAAGCTCTCGATCAACTGCGGGTTACGCTTGATGCGCAGCCCGTTGTTCGATGCGCTGAGCACCGCCGCCAAACGCTCTTGCAGCAGAGCATTAGCGGCTTCGATCAATTTCGATGCGCCAGGGATCGGTCCCAGCGGATGGCTTGATAGCTGCGCCAGCCCTTTGAGAAACAGAGGCTCGGCACTGCGCAGCAACTTCAGTTCCGGCTGACTCAGGGCGATCGTGTGCGCTTTGTATTCACGCACCAACTGATCAAGAGGGCTGGCCAGTTCGACGAGGGGTGTCACGCCCGCCATGGAAGCACTACCTTTGAGGGTATGCAGCGCGCGTAGGAGTTCATCACTGATGGCGGGCGAAGGATCCTGCGCGCTGCCATCCAGAAAGCGCTTGAGGCTGTCGAGATGACTCAAGGCTTCCTGACGGAAAATCTCCAGCAGATGTGGGTCGAGTTCTTCGTCTTCATCACCGGCAGCGGGCGTTGCAAATGTCAGGGCACCTTGACCCTTGGCCAGCGCATGAGCGCGGGCGGCGAGCAGGTCTACATCGTCACGCTGGTGCTGAGCGCCCTCGGCAAAGTCCTTGATGATGTCCGGGAGCAACAGCAGCACTTCATTGAGCAACTGCTGAACATCCGCGTTGGGTTCAACGCTTTTTTCCAGCACCCGGTTGAGCAGGTTTTCCACCGCCCAGGCCAGCTCGCCCAGAATCAGCGCGCGCACCATCCGGCCACTGCCCTTGAGGGTGTGAAAGGCACGACGAATTTCAGTCAGCGCAGTGGTGTTGCAACGTGCGTCGGTGAGCGAGCCGATCCATTGCGGCAGGTATTCGTGCAGCGCCGCCAGCACTTCTTCGGTTTCTTCGAGGAAGACTTCCAGCAGCTCGTCATCCACCCCTTCTTCATCGGCCGGAGGCGGCAGCAAACTGGCGGGCATGTGGCGCGCTGGCGGGTTGACGGCGCTGACTGGACTGGCCAACACGTCGGCGATGGTTTGCGCCGGGCTGATCAGTGCGTTGCGGGCTTTCAGCTCAAGAATTTCGTCCTGGCTGATGACTTCATCCAGCAGCGGCACTTCCTGCGCATCCAGGATGGGAGAATAGCCAAGCCGCGCCAGGCTCTCCTGCGCCATGTCCAGCACCTGCTCGCCTGGCGCCTCATGGTCTTCGCCCATGCGCTCCAGGTAATACTCGATGCCGGTGATGGTGTCAGCCAGGCTGTCGAGCTGGGTCCAGGCCGGGCGGGTTTCGTCAACCAGCAGGTGTTCGTGAATGTATTCGTTGCAGGCGGCCAGCAGGCTCGCGGCACGAGCCAGCGGGATCATCGCCAGTGCCCCGCGCACTTGTACCAGTAACGCGGACAGCGGCTCCAGACGTTGGCGGTCCCATTCGCCGTCAATGTAATCGATGATCACATCCTTGGCCTGCTGCAGCACGACTCGGGCCTCACGGATCACCAGCTGGTGGATCTGCGTCAGGTCGGTGGTAGGCAAGCGGCTTTCTTCACGGCCGGCGGGTTCGACGGTGCCAACCATGCCGGCCAGCGTTGCCTCCACATAAAGCAGCGCTCCGGCGACGTCCATCAGCGCCGCATCGCTGGGCTCGCGCTGGCCCTGGGCCAAGCCCTGGACCACCGCCAGTTGATCGATGATGACCTTGCGTGGCTGGCCGAAACCCAAGACCGCCAGGGTATCGGCGATTTGCCGCAACGGTGGCAGCAGCCCGTTCAGCTCGCTGACCGAGTGGCGGTCGCCGCGAACAAATACATCCAGACGCTCTTTGACCCGCACCAGTTCTTCACACAAGGCCGTGATCACCGAGCGCATGGCATCGCGATCGGGCCCTTCAATGCTTTCTCGTTCCTGTTTGGGCAGCGAGGTGTCAGGCAGTGCTTCGTCCAGCCCGTACTGGTCTTTAAGGTCGACCATGCGCGGCGCAAGGCTGTCGGATTTGGCAATATAAAACAGCAGGCTTTTCAGCAGCTCATCGGGGGCGGGCTGGTTGATACCCGCGATGCCTTGCTCCAGCAGTCGTTTGAGCTCCTTGTCGGCATCCTTGAACAGGCTGCGCAAGGCCGGGCTGTTGGTGAAATTGCCATTGACCATGGTTTCAACCAGCGCCGAAGCGATCTGCCACAACGGTCCCAGCGGAGCGTCATCGCAGAGTTGTTCGAGCCTGGCGAAGACTTTGCCCATGTAGCCCAATTGCGCCTGCACATCTTGCTCGCGCAACAGGCCCACCAGTGCCGCTTGCAACGTTTGCCGCAATCTACGCAGCAAGGCGGGAAGCTCAGGGTTGTCGCGGCGTTCAAGCTCTTGAGCATCCAGGGCTGGCACGCTGAGCAGCTGCGGGGCAAACAGGCTGGTTTCCGAGAGCAGGCTTTCACCACGGGCACTGCGCAAGTCGTTGAGCAAGGGCAATACCACCAGCGGCAAGTCCCTGCGAGCTGAATGGATGCGGTCCAGGTAGACCGGCAGTTGCGTTAGTGCCTGAGTCAGCAGTTGCTCGGCCTCGGCTTGCTGACCGACGCGGTCCTGCTGCAAGGCCAGCGCCAGTTGCTCAATTTCCTCGGCCAGCAATGCTGCGCCGTAGAACTCGATCATCTGCAGGCTGCCATGCACCTGATGCACGTAGTCCAGGCACTCATCCATCGCCGCGTTATCACGGGGATCGGCAATGAACGCCTCAAGGGCGTGGCGGGCCTGCTTGAGGGTCTCGGCGATTTCGCCTTTGACCCACTCCAGCGCTACGTAATCGTGCCGATCAACCATGACGATTCAAATCCCCGACTCGTTTGGTTCTGCTGCCTGCTTGTGCGCCGAAAGAGGAATAAATTTCCCGTAGGAGCGCGCTTGCCCGCGATTCGATTTCAAAGCTGGCACGTTTGTCGCCTGCGAGATGGTCATCGCGGGCAAGCGCGCTCCTACGGGTGCTGTATTTGCGGGCGCTGTACATTTTTTGAACATTAGCCGTGGTCCCGTGACGACGGCAAGGTGAAGCCCGATACCGAGCGACGCATTGCGCTGGCCATCTTCGCCAGGTTGCCCATGCTGCGTGCGGTAGCGGCGGTTCCCGAGGTGGTTTGCGAGGTGGTCTGCTGAATCACGGTCATGGTCTGGGAAATCTGCTCGCCCAGGTCCGCCTGTTGCTGCGCGGCATTGGTGATGCTCTGGATCAGCGCCGCCAGCACTTTGGAGACACCTTCGATTTCCTCCAGCGCTACCCCGGCGTCTTGCGCCAGACGGGCGCCGCGCACCACTTCGGTGGTGGTCTGCTCCATGGAGATGACCGCCTCGTTGGTGTCGTTCTGGATGGCCCGCACCAGCGTCTCGATCTGTTTGGTGGCCGAGGATGAACGTTCGGCCAACCGCTGCACTTCATCCGCCACCACGGCAAAACCACGCCCCGCATCACCGGCCATGGAGGCCTGGATCGCCGCGTTCAGGGCCAGAATATTGGTCTGATCGGCAATGTCATCGATCAGGCTGACGATATCGCCAATCTCCTGAGACGACTCGCCAAGACGCTTGATGCGTTTGGAGGTGTCCTGAATCTGCTCGCGAATGTTGTCCATGCCATTGATGGTGTTATGCACCACCTCGTTGCCTTTGTTGGCGATGGTCACCGAACGCTCGGCCACCGAGGAGGACTCGCGGGCGTTGGCCGACACCAGGTCAATGGAGCCCGTCATGCGGTTGATGGCGGTGGACGCGGCGGCAATCTGCAACGCCTGATGCTCGGAGGCTGCGGCCAGCTGGGTGGCGGTCGTCTGAGTATCTTTGACCGCACCGAACACCTGCTCGGCAGTCAGGTTGATGGTCGTCACCAGCTCGCGCAACTGGTCGATGGAGTAATTGATGGAGTCAGCAATGGCACCGGTGAAATCTTCCGTCACCGACGCGGCAACCGTCAGGTCACCGTCGGCGAGGTTTTCGATTTCATCGAGCAGACGCATGATCGCGTTCTGATTGCGCTCGTTCTTCTCAGCGGTCTCGCGCAGCTGCCGGTTGGTTTCGCGCACCATCACCAGGCCGATGAGGATGATCGACATCAGGGCCAGCAAGCCCAGCACATAGCCGCCGATGGTGTTGGATGAGCGAGCGCTGGCCAGATGTTCGAGCCGGTTGGCCAGTATCGAAGTTTCGTCCAGCAGGGTCTGCGAGCTGTTGAAGATGTTGCTCGCGGATTCCCGAACCTGAAAAAGCTCAGGGGATGTTTCGAGAATTTCATCCACCGAACCGGACACGAACTGGAACAGCTCGGCGATTTCCGCAAGCCGCGCTCGGGCATCCGGATCGTCGACCTGGGCGATGCGCATCGTCACGTTGCCCTCAAGCATGCCGCTCAGCACCCGCCCGAACTGACTGGCGTCGCGCCCGAACGTATCGGCCGCCTGCACGGCCGTGTCATCGCCCGACAGCACTTTGTTGACCGAGCCGAGAATCCGTTCAGCGAGCAGCGACTGACGCTGAGCCACCGCCACTTGGCTGGCAGGGGCGCGGCTTTGCAGCAGAATCTCAACGACTTTCTCGTACTCCACCTGTAACTGTGGAATCGTTTCCGCCAGGGTTGCCGCTACCTGATGCAGCGACAGCACGGTTTGCTCGGTGGCGAGAATCACGTCCGTACTTTTGCGCAGCGCTTCCCAATCAGCCTGCACCGCCTGCAACTCGTCGCGCACAGCCAGTGGCGCTGGCGGCAGGCCGGTGGCTTTGTCGCCCTTGCGCAGGAAACCCCAGCGCATGTCGAAATCGTTACGCGCATCGGCCAGCAACTTGAAGGCCTGAGGCTTGCCAGCGGCGGCCTCAGTGGCGTTCTTGGCGATCCGTTGCGACAACACGCGCAACTCGCCCGCGTGACCGATGTATTGCTTGTCGTAGGTCGATTGAGTGTTGAGGTAAGCGAAATTGACGAACAGCAATATGATGAAAACAATCAGCGCGACGAACAGCACAAGGATCTGCGAGCGACTGCGTGCGCCTTCCAGTGACTTGCCTGGCTTACTCATGAATCAGGCCCCTGTATGAACTAGCCGATGGCTTATCCAAAAAACAAAAAAACCAGCGCCTGGCGCCAAACCTGTGGGAGCGAATTCATTCGCGAAAGGACGGCTAAATCCTATGCATTTGTCTTGCCTGGAATGCCGTCTTCGCGAATGAATTCGCTCCCACAGGTCCAAGGCAGCCGGCTCACCCAAGCCGTTGGCAGATAAAGTTTCGTTCAAAGTGCTACGTCCATGAAGCCTGGCGATTGCGCCAGCGCTGCGGGACTGAAGACCAGCCAGGCTTGTTCTCGCAGGAATTGCCCGCGAATGAACGGGGTGATGCGCTCTGCGGGCTCGCTGGCTTGATGCGGCATCAGGCTGATCTGGCTGAAATGCTGCAAACCAAGCACCTCATCAACCATCAGCCCGGCGAAGACATCCTGATGATCCACCACCAGGACGCGACGCTGTTTGCGCACCGGCGAGAGTTCGTCACCGAAGAAGCTGCACAGGTCCATGATCGGCAGCAGTCGGCCGCGCAGGTTGGCAACGCCCCTGACCCAGGGCTTGACCCCTGGCAGCACGGCATAACGCGGTTCATGAAGGATCTCGCTGATTTCACCCATGGGCGCCACGTAGCAACGCTCGCCCATGCGGAAACCGATACCGCTCCAGTCCTGCTGGCGGGTTTCCTGAAAAGGCAGGCCCGCCGCTAGCGCCCGACAGCGTTTATCGATGTCGAACAACAACTGGAAGGCAGTTTGCGACTCAGCCATGACAAACCGGCGATCAGCCGGCGAGTACCGCGTTCAGGGTTTTCATCAGGGTTTCTTCGTCCACCGGTTTGGTCAGGTAGTCCCGTGCGCCCTGGCGTTTGCCCCAGACTTTGTCAGTTTCCTGATCCTTGGTGGTGATCATGATCACCGGGATCATGTTGGTGTCCGCATCCTTGGTCAACTGGCGGGTCGCCTGAAAACCGTTGAGGCCGGGCATGACGATGTCCATCAATACCGCGTCGGGCTTTTCCTGGCGGGCCAGGGCAACGCCGTCCGCCCCGTTTTCGGCCTTGAGAACTTCATGACCATGCTTTTCCAGCATGCCGGTCAATTTGTACATTTCAGTCGGCGAGTCGTCGACGATCAGGATTCGAGCCATGGTGTTCCCCATAAGGATGGATGCCCGCTACCTTTCAGGGCGAGCATCACGATGTTTGCTGTTCTACTGCAACGAACCCCGGTACATGAGCCTTGATCGCGTTGAGCAGTTCTTCCTTGCTAAAAGGCTTGGTCAAAAACTGATCAGAACCCACGATCCGCCCCTTGGCCTTGTCGAACAGGCCGTCCTTGGACGAAAGCATGATCACCGGTGTCGACTTGAATGCCCGGTTGTTCTTGATCAATGCACAGGTCTGATAGCCATCAAGGCGCGGCATCATGATGTCGACGAAGATGATTCGCGGATGGTTGTCGGCGATCTTGGCCAACGCATCGAAGCCGTCAATTGCGGTGATAACTTCACAGCCGACATTTTTCAACAGCGTCTCGGCCGTGCGGCGAATGGTCTTCGAGTCATCGATAACCATGACTTTCAGTGCTGATGAATGCTGTTCCATAGTCTGCTCTTGCATCGCCGCGGCGTGTTTTGGCCTGTTCTGCCTGGCACCGGGAGCCTGAACGTGCCGCGAACTCCGGATCTACAGGGGCCAAAGGCCGATTCAGACGCCGAGCCTTTTTAGCACACTCTCCCCACTCAATCCATAAAGCCGGCCGCGACATGCTTGCCTCTTGACCCCACGCAAGCGGAGCGCCACCCTGACGCCTATTTGAAGGCCGTCGCGGCCGTAATCGACCAGAGGATATTTGCCCATGAGCGTTCGCCTAGGGATTGTCATGGACCCGATTGAGCGCATTTCCTATAAAAAGGACAGCTCACTGGCCATGCTGCTTGCCGCCCAGGAACGTGGCTGGTCGCTGTTCTACATGGAGCAGCAGGATCTGTATCAAAGCGCCGGCCAGGCCCGCGCCCGCATGAAACCGCTGAAAGTGTTCGCCGATCCGGCCAAATGGTTCGAGCTGGATGCCGAAGTCGACGCAGGTCTGGATGACCTGGACGTGATCCTGATGCGCAAGGATCCGCCGTTCGACATGGAATTCGTCTACGCCACTTACCTGCTGGAACAGGCCGAAACCGCTGGCGTGTTGATCGTCAACAAGCCGCAAAGCCTGCGCGACTGCAATGAAAAGCTGTTCGCCACACTGTTCCCGCAGTTGACCCCGCCGACTCTGGTGAGCCGTCGCTCGGACATCCTGCGTGAATTCGCCGCCGAGCACGGCGATGTAATCCTCAAGCCGCTGGACGGCATGGGCGGTGCGTCGATCTTCCGTCATCGTGAGGGCGATCCGAACCTCTCCGTCATCCTGGAAACCCTGACAGCACACGGCACTCAGCAAATCATGGCGCAAGGTTATCTGCCTGCCATCAAGGACGGCGACAAACGCATCCTGATGGTCGACGGCGAACCTGTACCGTATTGCCTGGCCCGCATCCCGGCCGCCGGTGAAACCCGTGGCAACCTGGCTGCTGGCGGTCGCGGTGAAGCGCGTCCATTAACTGATAAAGATCGCTGGATCGCTGAACAGATTGGCCCGACCTTGCGCGAAAAAGGGTTGATCTTCGTCGGCCTTGATGTGATCGGTGAGCATCTGACTGAAATCAACGTCACCAGCCCGACCTGCATCCGGGAAATCGACAATGCCTTCGGCACGAACATTGGCGGCATGTTGATGGATGTGATCGAGAAGAAGCTCAGCGCCAGGAAGTAAGGTTTGTTGGAGCGAGGCTTGCCCGCGAAGGCAGTGTGTCGGGCGATGAATATGCCAATCGATTAAACGCCTTCGCGGGCAAGCCTCGCTCCAACAGAGTTATGATGCACCGCATTTGATGTACCCCAAGAGACACTAAACCGCTGATGACTGCTGCCGATCTCCCATACGAACTTTCCCCATCAAGGGTGCGCCCGGCTGATCGTCTGGGTTTTACCCTATTGATTGCGGCATTGATTCACGTGGCGATTATCCTTGGCGTGGGGTTTACCTACGTCAAACCCGAGCAGATCAGCAAGACGCTTGAAATAACCCTCGCCACGTTCAAAAGCGAAACCAAGCCCAAAGAGGCTGACTTTCTCGCTCAGGACAATCAGCAAGGCAGCGGTACGCTGGACAAAGCGGCGATCCCCAAGACCACCGAGCTTGCGCCGTTTCAGGACACCAAAATCAACAAGGTCACGCCGCCTCCCGCCGCCAAGCCGGTGGTCAAACAGGAGTCGGCCAAGACCGTCGTCGCCACCAAGGCCGCATCGCCGCAAAAAACCGTCGCCAAACGCGAAGAGGTCAAACCTGACCCGACGCCCAAGGCCGCGCCCGAATTTGACAGCTCGCAATTGAGCAGCGAAATCGCCAGCCTCGAAGCCGAGCTCTCCAACGAACAGCAGCTATACGCCAAACGGCCCAAGATCCACCGCCTCAACGCCGCCTCGACCATGCGCGACAAGGGCGCCTGGTACAAAGACGACTGGCGCAAGAAGGTCGAACGGGTCGGTAACCTGAATTACCCCGAAGAAGCCCGTCGCCAGCAGATCTATGGCAATTTGCGTCTAATGGTTTCAATCAATCGCGACGGTTCGCTTTACGAAGTTCTGGTGCTGGAGTCCTCCGGACAGCCGCTCCTTGATCAAGCCGCGCAGCGAATCGTGCGTCTGGCGGCACCATTTGCGCCGTTCACCGGCGATCTTGCCGACATTGATCGCCTGGAAATCATCCGCACCTGGAAATTCGCCCGGGGCGACAAGCTTTCCAGCAACTGACGGCTCCTTCACAAACCTGCGGACCTGTCAGAACTGCCAGTTGTCAGGCCCGCCGCGCAGCGCCACACTAGGGCTCATGAAAAACGTATCTGCGAGTTACCTCAAGCATCAATTCCTGATTGCCATGCCGCACATGGTCGACCCGAACTTTGCGCAGACGCTGACTTACATCGTCGAGCACAATGCCAATGGCGCCATGGGTCTGGTGATCAACCGCCCGCAAAGCCTGACCCTGGCTGACGTTCTCGAGCAGTTACGACCGGAACTGCCCGCGCCCGCGCGCTGCCAGGAAATCGCCATTCACACCGGCGGTCCGGTCCAGACGGATCGCGGTTTTGTGCTGCATCCCAGCGGGCAGATCTTTCAGGCCACCGTCGAACTGGGCGGCCTGTCGCTTTCGACTTCGCAGGACGTGTTGTTTTCCATCGCAGACGGCTACGGCCCTGATCAAAATGTGATCACCCTCGGCTATGCCGGCTGGGAGGCGGGTCAATTGGAGGCTGAAATGGCTGCCAATGCCTGGCTGACCTGCCCGTTCGACCCCGCCATTCTGTTTGATGTGGACAGTGACGACCGTCTTGATGCCGCCGCCGCGCGCCTGGGCATCAACCTCAACCTGCTGACCAGCCAGGCAGGCCACGCCTGATGGCCGCATTGCGCTTACTGCTCGGTTTTGATTACGGCACCAAACAGATCGGCGTCGCGGTCGGCCAAGTGATCACTGGCCAGGCTCGCGAGCTATGCACTCTCAAGGCCACGCAAGGCGTGCCGGACTGGAGCCAGATCGAAGCCCTGATCCGCGAGTGGAAGCCGGACGCCATCGTGGTCGGCCTGCCATTGAACATGGACGGCACCCCGAGCGAAATGAGCGTCAAGGCCGAGAAGTTTTCCCGCCGGATCAATGGCCGTTTCAATGTTCCGGTCTATACCCATGACGAGCGCCTGACCACGTTTGAAGCCAAAGGCGAGCGAATGAGCCGTGGCGGACAAAAGGGCAGCTATAAAGACAACCCGGTGGATGCCATCGCCGCCATGCTGCTGTTGCAAGGCTGGCTGGATGCCAATTCCGAACTCTTCAATGCCTGACGTGTTCACCCTTTTCCAGAATCCCGGTTTCAGTCTGAGCCATGCCACAACACGACTCGCCAAGTGGGCCTGGCTCGGGCACTTCAAGGAGCAACTTTTATGAGCCTACCCAACCCCGCCGAACTGATCCGTCAGATGGCCACCGACCTGAACGCTCATCTGAGCAAGCGCGGCGTGACCGAGCCGCGGTTTATCGGCATTCGCACTGGCGGCGTATGGGTGGCGCAGGCGCTGCTTGAAGCCCTTGGCCGCGACACGCCGCTGGGTACGCTGGATGTTTCCTTTTACCGCGATGACTTCAGCCAGAACGGTCTGCACCCGCAAGTGCGTCCGTCCGAGCTGCCGTTCGAGATCGAAGGCCAGCACCTGGTATTGATCGATGATGTGTTGATGAGCGGCCGCACCATCCGCGCCGCCCTCAACGAGCTGTTCGACTACGGCCGCCCCGCCAGCGTGACCCTTGTTTGTCTGCTGGATCTGGACGCTGGCGAGTTACCCATCAGCCCGGACATCGTCGGCGCGACCCTGTCGCTGGCCGCCCACGAACGAGTCAAGTTGAGCGGCCCGTCGCCGCTGGCCCTCGAGCTGCAAGACCTGTCCACCGCTTCCGCCGCCCTCTAACCGCCCTTGAAAGAGTCCTTTGCGATGACGCCCCTCGACGCCAAGCGCCCGCTGCAGCTCAACCATCAAGGTCAGCTGCGCCATTTCCTGTCCCTCGATGGCTTGCCACGCGAGCTGCTCACCGAAATCCTCGACACTGCCGACTCCTTTCTGGAAGTCGGCGCCCGGGCGGTGAAGAAAGTCCCGCTGTTGCGCGGCAAGACCGTGTGTAACGTGTTCTTCGAGAACTCCACGCGCACCCGCACCACCTTTGAACTGGCGGCCCAGCGCCTGTCGGCGGACGTGATTACCCTCAATGTGTCGACGTCCTCCACCAGCAAGGGCGAGACGCTGTTCGACACCCTGCGCAATCTGGAAGCCATGGCTGCCGACATGTTCGTCGTGCGCCACGGAGATTCGGGCGCAGCGCATTTCATTGCCGAGCACGTTTGCCCGGAAGTGGCGATCATCAACGGTGGCGACGGCCGCCACGCGCACCCGACCCAGGGCATGCTCGACATGCTGACCATTCGCCGTCACAAGGGCGGTTTTGAAAACCTCTCCGTGGCCATCGTCGGCGACATTCTGCACTCGCGGGTGGCGCGCTCGAACATGATCGCGCTCAAGGCGCTGGGTTGCCCGGACATCCGCGTAATCGGCCCGAAAACCTTGTTGCCGGTGGGTGTTGAACAATACGGCGTGAAGGTCTACACCGACCTCAAGGAAGGCCTCAAAGACGTCGATGTAGTGATCATGCTGCGCCTGCAACGTGAACGCATGCAGGGCGGTTTGCTGCCGAGCGAAGGCGAGTTCTATCGCCTGTTTGGCCTGACCACGGCGCGTCTGGCCGGAGCCAAGCCGCATTGCATCGTCATGCACCCTGGCCCGATCAACCGTGGCGTGGAAATCGAATCGGCAGTGGCCGACGGCGCGCATTCGGTGATTCTCAATCAGGTGACTTACGGCATCGCCGTACGCATGGCCGTGTTGTCCATGGCCATGAGCGGCCAGACCGCGCAACGACAATTCGAACAGGAGAACGCCCAGTGAAGCTCAGCATCCTCGGCGCTCGCGTCATCGACCCTAACAGCGGGCTGGACCAAGTCACCGATCTGCACCTGGAAGCCTGCAAGATTCTCGCAATCGGTGCCGCGCCGGCCGGTTTCGAACCCCTACAAACAATCGACGCCACCGGCCTGATCGCCGCGCCCGGGCTGGTTGACCTGAACGTCGCCCTGCGCGAACCGGGTTATAGCCGCAAAGGCACGATTGCCAGCGAGACCCGCGCCGCAGCGGCGGGTGGCGTGACCAGCCTGTGCTGCCCACCGCGCACCAAGCCGATTCTGGACACCTCAGCGGTGGCCGAACTGATCCTCGACCGCGCTCGCGAAGCCGGGCACAGCAAGGTCTACCCCATAGGCGCGCTGAGCAAGGGCCTGGAAGGCGAGCAACTGGCCGAACTGGTCGCGTTGCGCGATGTGGGCTGCGTCGCCTTTGGCAACGGTCTGGAGAGCTTCCGCAACACTCGTACCCTGTGTCGGGCGCTGGAATATGCGGCGACCTTCGACCTGACGGTGATTTTCAACTCACAGGATCGCGATCTGGCCGAAGGAGGTCTGGCTCACGAAGGCCCGACCGCGAGCTTTCTGGGTTTGGCCGGCATTCCGGAAACCGCTGAAACCGTGGCCCTGGCCCGGGACCTGCTGCTGGTTGAACAAAGCGGCGTGCGCGCCCACTTCAGCCAGCTGACCAGTGCTCGCGGTGCGGCCTTGATTGCCCAGGCGCAAGCTCGCGGCCTGAAGGTCACGGCTGATGTAGCGTTGTATCAGTTGATCCTGACCGACGAAGCGTTGATCGACTTCTCCAGCCTGTATCACGTGCAACCGCCGCTGCGCACCCGCGCGGACCGCGACGGCCTGCGTGAAGCGGTGAAGTCCGGCGTGATCAGCGCGATTTCCAGCCATCACCAGCCACACGAACGCGACGCCAAGCTGGCACCGTTTGGCGCGACTGAGCCGGGCATCAGCAGTGTCGAGCTACTGCTGCCACTGGCCATGACGCTGGTGGAAGATGGCCTGCTGGACCTGCCGACCCTGATCGCTCGCCTGAGCAGCGGCCCGGCAGCGGCATTGCGCCTGCCAGCCGGCCAACTCAGCGCGGGCTCGGCAGCCGATATCGTACTGTTCGACCCGGCGGCCTCAACCGTGGCGGGCGAGACCTGGCTGTCCAAAGGCGAAAACTGCCCGTTCCTCGGCCATTGCCTGCCCGGCGCGGTGCGTTACACGTTGGTGGATGGGCGGATTACGCATACGGGCTAACGGACTCAGATCAACCCTGTGTGGTGCTTGCCCCACACAGATTTGGTGATCACCTGTGGGAGCGACCGGGGTGGCGCTCCACCTTGCTCGCGAAGAGGCCGGGACATCCCGATATATTTCTGCGGCAGGAATACTGCCTTCGCGAGCAAGGTGGAGCGCCACCCCGGTCGCTCCCACAGGTAGCCGCGCCCGACCTTGAGACATCCAAACCCACAAGGTTGCGTTAACCACGCCGTGCATTCTTGATCGAGATCTGGTCGTTCAGCGTCCAGAAGTCATACAGCACACCCACCAGAAACAGCCCGCCTGTAAACAAGTAGATGATCCCGGTGATCCATTTCCCCTGATACATGCGGTGCACGCCGAACACCCCCAGAAACGCCAACAGAATCCACGCGACGCTGAAGTCAGTGGAACCTGCGGTAAAACGCAGGTCTGCTTCGCGATCCATGCTCGGGATCAGAAACAGGTCGATCAGCCAACCGATGCCAAACAGACCCAGGGTGAAAAACCAGATCGTACCGGTGACCGGCTTGCCGTAATAGAAGCGGTGGGAGCCGGTGAAACCGACAATCCACAACAGGTAGCCCAACACTTTGCTGTGGGTGTCCTGACGCTGCGGTTCAACTTGATAGGTGTTCATTTGCGCCCTCATTTAGGTTGATAGAAAAAAATATTCGTAAAGATTGTGACTTTCTCGTGTTCATCCGACGTATGGCAGGAACCTCTGGCGCTTATTCCAAACCCTTGTACCACAAGGGATTGCTGCGGTTTTTGCGAGAGTTTGTCGCGCAAAGTGAAACGATCGCTCCATATTGGATTCGTAAACGGTGATCAGAATCACAGAAAAAGCTGTTATAAAGTTGCGCGCTAACCCACAAGAGCCCTGCCGAATGCGTCCATTTTTCAAGTCATGGCTAACCATCTGCCTGCTAATGCCTCTGGCCGCTCATGCCACCAATCGTGAGCAACAACTTCCCGCGAGCTTCACCGGCTACACCGCGAAAACCCATTCTTCGCCAGCCATCGCGTCCAATCATGTTAACGAGCCTGCGCCTGTCATCTCTCCAAAAGGCCGCAGCACCCGGGCGAAGATTCAACGCAACGCGCCCATCAAGAATTCGAAAACCGTCGCCAACGCCCAGATCATCGGTGCGCCCAACGCCAAACAGAGCAACTCGGTAGTCAGCCGCGCTCTGAAAGCTGTCGGTACACCTTATCGTTGGGGCGGGAGCACCCCAGGTAAAGGCCTGGATTGCAGCGGATTGGTGAAATATGCATTTAGCGACGTTAGCGAAGTGAATTTGCCGCGCACCTCCAACGCCATGGCCGAAGGTCACGGGCAGAAAGTGGATCGCAAGGATTTGAAGCCCGGCGACCTGCTGTTCTTCAACATCAAAAGCCGCAAGGTCAACCACGTCGCCATTTACCTGGGCAACGACCGCTTCGTCCACGCCCCTCGCCGTGGCAAGGCCGTGACCGTCGATACGCTGAAAAAACCGTACTGGAACAGCCACTACATGGTGGCTAAACGCGTTTTGCCTAAGCAGAACGCACCGTTGCGGGTTGTTCAGCGTTAAGCAACGACGCTATAGATCCTGTGGGAGCGAATTTATTCGCGAAGGCGTCAGGTCAGCCAACATGTTTATTGCCTGACAAACGCGCTTCGCGAATGAATTCGCTCCCACAAATTTGCGACGCCGCTGCCCCCCTCCTCAGAAATTATCCGGCATCTTGGCCTTCTCACGCGCGGCCTCGCGGGTGATCAAGCCCTTGGCGACCAGATCCTTCATGCACATGTCCAGCGTCTGCATGCCCAGCGAGCCGCCGGTCTGAATCGCTGAATACATCTGCGCGACCTTGTCCTCGCGGATCAGGTTACGAATCGCCGCCGTTCCCATCATGATCTCGTGCGCCGCAATACGGCCGCCACCCACCTTCTTGAGCAGCGTCTGGGAAACCACTGCGTGCAGGGATTCGGACAGCATCGAGCGAATCATGGCCTTTTCCGCCGCAGGGAATACATCAACGATCCGGTCAATGGTTTTCGCCGCCGAGGTGGTGTGCAACGTGCCGAAGACCAAGTGGCCGGTTTCCGCGGCGGTCAGCGCCAGGCGAATGGTTTCCAGGTCACGCAGCTCACCCACCAGAATCACATCCGGGTCTTCCCGCAGTGCCGAGCGCAAGGCTTCGGAAAAGCCCAGTGTGTCGCGGTGCACTTCACGCTGGTTGACCAGACACTTCTTGGACTCGTGAACGAATTCGATCGGGTCTTCGATAGTCAGAATGTGATGATGCCGATTGACGTTCAGGTAATCGATCATCGCCGCCAGCGTGGTGGACTTGCCCGAGCCAGTTGGCCCAGTGATCAATACCAGGCCCCGAGAAGCGTCGGTAATCTTGCGAAACACTTCTCCCATGCCTAATTCTTCAAGGCTAAGGATTTTCGCCGGGATGGTCCGAAACACGGCACCCGCGCCACGATTCTGGTTGAAAGCATTGACCCGAAAGCGCGCAACCCCTGGCACTTCGAACGAGAAGTCAGTCTCAAGAAGCTCTTCGAAATCCTGACGTTGCTTGTCGTTCATGATGTCGTAGATCAGTTCCTGTACCGCTTTGGCGTCCAGCGCAGGCAGGTTGATCCGGCGCACATCACCGTCGACACGAATCATCGGCGGGAGCCCGGCCGAGAGGTGTAAGTCCGATGCGCCTTGCTTGGCACTGAAAGCCAGCAGCTCGGTAATATCCATACAGCTCCTCAATCACATAGAATGCCGCAGACTTTAGCCCTGCTGGCGCAAATCAATGTCCACGATAGCAGCGAACATTTCAACGCTCAGCGAGCGAATTAACGCGGCCGCCCAAGCGGCGCAGCGCGATCCGGCCACCATCGGCTTGCTGGCGGTCAGCAAAACCAAGCCCGCAGAGGCACTGCGTGAAGCTTACGCGGCTGGCCTGCGCGACTTTGGTGAAAATTATTTGCAGGAAGCATTAAGCAAACAGGCCGAATTGGCCGACCTGCCCTTGTGTTGGCATTTCATCGGCCCCATTCAGTCGAACAAGACTCGCGCTATCGCCGAGAACTTCGCCTGGGTGCATTCAGTGGATCGCTTGAAAATCGCGCAACGTCTGTCCGAGCAGCGCCCCGAAGGCCTGCCGCCGCTCAATATCTGCATCCAGGTCAACGTCAGTGGCGAAGCCAGCAAGTCCGGCTGCACACCTGCCGACCTGCCAGCCTTGGCCCAGGCCATCAGCCAATTACCGCACCTACAGCTGCGCGGCCTGATGGCGATCCCGGAACCGACTGATGACAGCGCCGAACAGAACGCTGCCTTTGCGGCGGTCCGTGACTTGCAACAGCAACTGAACCTGCCGCTGGACACCCTTTCCATGGGCATGAGCCACGATCTGGAGGCCGCCATCGCACAAGGCGCGACCTGGGTTCGGATCGGCACTGCCCTTTTTGGCGCCCGTGACTACGGCCAGCCATGACCTCTGACCCAAGGAATCCGACATGAGCACTACCCGCATCGCCTTTATCGGCGCCGGCAACATGGCCGCCAGCCTGATCGGAGGGCTGCGCGCCCAGGGCGTGGAGGCCGATTCGATCCGCGCCAGCGATCCTGGCGCTGAAACACGCGGCAAAATCGCTGCAGAACACGGCATCGCTGTGTTTGCTGACAACGCCGAAGCTGTCGAAGGCGCCGATGTGGTCCTGATCGCCGTCAAACCACAGGCCATGAAAGCCGTGTGCGAAGCGTTGCGCTCGAGCCTCAAGCCCCATCAGCTTATAGTTTCCATTGCGGCCGGCATCACCTGCGCCAGCATGAAAAACTGGCTGGGCGAGCAACCCATCGTGCGCTGCATGCCCAACACCCCGGCGCTGCTGCGTCAGGGCGTCAGCGGTCTGTATGCCACTGAGCAAGTCAACGAAGCCCAGCGCGCTCAAGCCGAGCAACTGTTGTCGGCCGTCGGCATCGCGCTGTGGCTGGAAGAAGAACAACAACTGGACGCGGTCACCGCCGTTTCCGGCAGCGGCCCGGCGTACTTCTTTCTGTTGATCGAAGCCATGACTGCCGCAGGCGTGAAACTCGGGCTGCCACAGGAAGTGGCCGCACAACTGACCCAACAAACCGCGCTGGGCGCTGCGCTGATGGCCACTGGCAGCGATGTGGATGCTGCCGAGCTGCGTCGCCGTGTAACCTCGCCAGCAGGCACCACGGAAGCTGCAATCAAATCATTCCAGGCTGGCGGCTTCGAAGCGCTGGTGGAAACCGCCCTGACTGCCGCCGCACATCGTTCGGCAGAACTGGCCGAGCAACTGGACAAGTAATTCTTTCAGGCCATTGAGGAGCAGACCGAATGATCGGACTGAACACCGCTGCAATCTACATACTGCAAACCATTGGCAGCTTATACCTGCTGATCATCCTGTTGCGCTTCGTGCTGCAACTGGTGCGCGCCGACTTTTACAACCCGCTGAGCCAGTTCGCCGTCCGCGCCACCCAGCCATTGCTCAAACCCCTGCGCCGGATTATCCCGAGCGTGTTTGGCCTGGACATGTCGTCGCTGGTGCTGGCGATTATCGTGCAGATGATTCTGATGGCGTTGACCCTCCTGCTGGCTTACGGCACAACAGGTGACCCGCTGCACTTGCTGATCTGGTCGATCATCGGCGTGACTGCGCTGTTCCTGAAGATCTTCTTCTTTGCCCTGATCGTCAGCGTGATCCTGTCGTGGGTCGCCCCTGCCAGCCACAACCCTGGCGCTGAACTGGTCAACCAGATCACCGAGCCGATGCTGGCCCCACTGCGCCGCATCCTGCCTAACCTGGGCGGCCTGGATATCTCACCGATCCTGGCGTTCATGGTCCTCAAGCTGCTGGACATGATGGTCATCAACAACCTCGCGGCCATGAGCATGATGCCGGACGTGCTGCGTCTGTTGATCTGATTCACTGCGTTAGATACCCGTGGGAGCGGCCGGGGTGGCGCTCCACCTTGCTCGCGAAGACGTCAGTACATCCGGCACATCTCTTGAGCCTGAACTACTGCCTTCGCCAGCAAGCTTGCTCCCACAGTTTCTATACCGGCGACTCAAACCACCTCAACACACTCCAGCGACCGATCCACCATCACCTTGGCCATCTCGACCATGTGCATGGCCGTCAGCGCCAGATCGCGATTCGATCCGCTCAACATCTCGCCCAACTCCGACGCCGTGGCCGCCGCGCAACGCAAAAACTCCGATGCATGATTAAGAGTGGCCTCGATATCGATGAACTCCCCTGCTTCTTCACTTTGCGGCGTGCAGACAGGCAGGTAATACGACAGCGCCCGCTTGACGGCCGACGGCTTGAGCACCGGCTCGGGGGCATCAGGGATTTCGGTAAAGGTATTCAACATGACTCAGCTCTCCATAGTCTGGCTGCCACCCCGTCGCGACTAAACGAAAAGGTGGCGGCTGTACGCAGGTTAGTCGACCGGCGAGCTAAGAAACCGGCGCACCCGAAGGTGCCCTGCGCACAGCCACCAAAACGGTGACACATGCGCCTTAACTCAACTGCCGGGCGACTAAACCCGATCGCTGATGGGCAGCGACCGGCGCAGACTAGAGACCGAATTTGAGAGGCGCAAGAGGCCGGGGATTCTCTCGGAAAAGTCCTTCAAAAGAAAGAGACATGTCCTGCAAAAGCGGGCTCTAATTGGCGCGAATCGTCGTGGGACCGGCTTTAGCCGGGAAGAGGCCAGCACACTCCCTGGCTAGCTTGTTGACTGAAGTGCCGCCTTCCCGGCTAAAGCCGGTCCCACGTCGTCGCGCCAATATTGAGATCACTCTTGTGAGAGGGGTGCTTGGTCCGGGCCAAATCCGGACGATTGGATCACCCGATCCCCTGCCGATCAAAACTCCTCACTGCGCACATTGGAAAACTGCGAACTACCATTCGCCAATTTGCGCAACGTCAGCTTGTACATACTCGACTTGATGCGGTCACCTACCAGACTCTCTTCCAGACGAATCCGACTCGACGCATACGCGCAGCCGGTGTCGAGCATCTTGTATTTGAGTTGGTAATAACCGACGTCCATCCGCCCGAACGTGAAACGACTACGGGCCGGAATATAGGCATGACGATAATCCCGCTTGCCGCTAGCGTCGGTGACTTTGGCGTAAACCGGCTTGTCACCACCAGTGTTATCCACCGTGATCTCCGACCAGCCGCCATCGCGCAACATCGGCATCCCCGCGATATAACTGGCCGCCACAGGCCAAGGCGCACCCAGCGGATCAAGTGGCGGCGGCACGCACTCAGTTTCGCCCGGCTCGACAATTTTTACCGGCCCGCTCACCGGCAACTGGGCAGGCGCAGGGGTAGGCGCAGGGGTAGGCACAGGAGCAACGGGAGGCTGCACAACAATCGGCTGCTCTTGCGCTAACGGCGGCACCACCGCAGCCTTGCTCGCATCACGGTCGTAACCCATCCAGGCGCCCGCCCCACACGCCACCAAAAACACCGCCGCCCAACGCAGAGAACTGCCACGCTTGGGAGGTTTGGTTTTCTTGTTTTGCTGCCTGGCCGAAGCACGAGCCTGAGGCTTGGCAGACGGCTGCGCAGGCCCACGCGGCGGCCCGGCCTGACGCCGTTGCGCCGCAGCCTGCCGAGCCAGCTGCGCCTCGCGGATCAGCGTCGCGTCGTACTCGGCACGCTTCTGCGGATTGGCCAACACGTCATGCGCAGCATTGACCACTGCCATCAAATCCGAGGAATTGGCCGTATGGTTACGATCCGGGTGCAACTGCTGCGCAAGCTTCCTGAAGGCGTGCTTGATCTCATCAGCCGAAGCATCCCGCGAGACATTAAGCTCGTCGTAATAAGTGCGTGTTTTGGGCATTGAACAAGCTATCCGTGGCGACGCGCCATCTTAACAACCTTTCCCCCGAGAAACCGCCCCACACCCCTAAGCTGAAGCCCAACGCACAAAACCCCACAAAACCCCAAAGCCCCCGACCAACCGCCCTCCAGCTTCCGAATCCCGCGCCGATACACCCGCAACAGCCCAATCCCGCCAGCGGAACCCAGCAGCCAGAACCATTCGGAAAATTTTTAAACGAAATCAGTGAGCTAAGGTTTACAGCGACAAAAATATCTATATACTCAGCGCCCATCACGCCGGTATAGCTCAGTTGGTAGAGCAACTGACTTGTAATCAGTAGGTCCCGGGTTCGACTCCTGGTGCCGGCACCATACAAAGCAGTACGTTACACACCCTTCTGTATCTGATCTCTCGATCACCTCTCAAATTGACCGACACACGACATCTCGTTTTCTCACTGAAACGAGCCGAGTGTCATGCAAGTCAATTCCATTGTTTCAATTGTCTCTTCCAAAGGCGGCGTGGGTAAAACCACAACTTCAGCCAACCTTGGCGGCATCGCTGCAGACGCCGGACTGAAAACCCTGCTGATATTCACGCGGTGTACATCCGAACTCGCGACGGAACACCGTGTGCAGATATTGTGCGGATTTGAAGCCGCAACTGCGGGCAACGTCCGCAATCGCGGTGTCGGTATTTTCCAGCCCGCTGGTGGCCGCCGCCAATTTGAAACGCAGAATCTCGTCGTGCACGCTGCAGCCTCGCACGGTGCGAAAGTGCGACTCCAGCGATGAGCGCGACACGCCGACATAAGCCGCTACCTGCGCCGTCTTGATGCCCTGGCAGGCATATTGGCGGATAAACAGCAGCGCTTGCATGACGTAGGGGTTGCCCAAAGGTTGGTGCAAACTCGACACCTGCACGTTGATCGCATCAGGCGGAATCAGGATGTGCGTGCCCGTGGACGGCATGCCGTGCAGCATGTGGTGAAGTAACTGCGCGGCGGTGCGGCCCATGGTTTCGGTGCCCTGGATAACAGAACTCAGGGGGACTCGGGTCAGGCTGCGTGTCAGGGGGTCGTTGTCGATACCGATCAACGCCACCTGCTCCGGTACGGCGATCCCGGCGGTCAGGCATGCTTGCAGCAACTGCCGGGCGCGGGCGTCACTGACGGCGATGATACCGATGGGCTTGGGCAAACTTTGCAGCCAGGCGATCAGTTGTTCGACGGCGCTGTCCCAGAGCGGCGCACTGGTGCCCATGCCGCGATAGACCTCAGCGTGCAAGCCGTCACGTTGCATCAGTCGTCGAAAGGATTTTTCCCGTTCCTGGGCCCAGCGATTGACCTGCGCTTCAGGCAGGCTGAAGCAGGCGAAACGCTGCAGCCCCACCTCGATCAAGTGTTGGTAAGCCAGGGTGATCAGCGCGTTATTGTCGGTGGCGACGTAAGGAATTCCTTTTGGATAGGCGCGCTCATCCTGATAGGAACCACCCACTGCCACCACCGGTAACTTGAGGTCGGCCAACGCCTCGCCAATCAGCGGATCGTCGAAGTCGGCAATGATCCCGTCACCTTGCCAGCGCTCGATCCCTTTCAACCGGCAGAGAAAATCCTCTTCCAGGAACAGGTCCCAAGACGCGCGGGTGCTGCTCAAGTAGTTGCCGATACCGCTGATGATGCCCCGGTCATAGATCTTGCTCCCGTTGAACAACAGTGCGATGCGGTGAACAGGCGGTACTGTTTTCATTGTTTTTATGCTTGTTCCGGGGCCCCTTCTCACGGAGGCGGTTTTTACAGACTAGGCGCGCAGACGACGAATCTCAATACGCAAAATCGCACCCCGCGTTGGTGATTTTCACAATCAGCAGGCATGGGGCCGTTGCTAGTATCGAGACACCGCCAAGAACAACAAGGACATTGCAAATGCCGTACTTCCCCGATGTCGACAAGATTCGCTACGAAGGCCCTGCCAGCGATTCTCCCCTCGCCTTCCGTCATTACGACGCCGACAAAATCATCCTCGGCAAACCCATGCGCGAACACCTGCGCATGGCCGTCTGCTATTGGCACACCTTCGTCTGGCCGGGTTCCGATGTGTTCGGCGCAGGAACTTTCAAGCGCCCGTGGCAACACGCCGGCGACCCGATGGAGCTTGCCATTGGCAAAGCCGACGCCGCGTTCGAGTTCTTCTCCAAATTGGGCATCGACTATTACTGCTTCCACGACACGGATGTCGCCCCGGAGGGCAATTCGCTGAAGGAGTATCGCAACCACTTCGCGCAAATGATTGATCACCTGGAGCGACACCAGGAAGAAAGCGGGATCAAACTGCTGTGGGGCACCGCCAACTGCTTCAGTAATCCGCGCTTTGCCGCCGGCGCCGCCAGCAACCCGGACCCCGAAGTGTTTGCCTTCGCCGCTGCCCAGGTGTTCAGCGCCATGAACGCGACCCAACGCCTGAAAGGCTCGAACTACGTGTTGTGGGGCGGTCGCGAAGGCTACGAAACCCTGCTCAATACCGACTTGAAACGTGAACGCGAACAACTGGGGCGCTTCATGCGCATGGTGGTCGAGCACAAGCACAAGATCGGTTTCAAAGGCGACCTGCTGATCGAACCCAAGCCGCAGGAGCCGACCAAGCACCAATACGATTACGACAGCGCCACGGTGTTTGGCTTTCTCCAGCAGTTCGGCCTGGAAAAAGAAATCAAGGTCAACATCGAAGCGAACCACGCGACCCTGGCCGGCCATAGCTTTCATCACGAGATTGCAACAGCCGTCTCGCTGGGTATTTTCGGCAGCATCGATGCCAACCGCGGTGATCCGCAAAACGGCTGGGACACCGATCAATTCCCCAACAGCGTCGAAGAAATGACCCTGGCCACCTATGAAATTCTCAAGGCCGGCGGGTTCAAGAATGGCGGGTACAACTTCGACTCCAAGGTTCGTCGGCAGAGCCTCGATGAGATCGATCTGTTCCATGGTCACGTCGGCGCCATGGACGTCCTCGCCCTGTCCCTGGAACGGGCAGCCGCCATGGTGCAGAACGATCAGCTTCAGCAGCTCAAAGATCAACGCTACGCCGGCTGGCAGCAGCCGTTCGGACAGGCGGTGCTTACGGGTGCGTTCAATCTCCAGTCATTGGCCGAACATGCCTTCGCCAACGAACTGAATCCGCGGGCCGTCAGCGGCAGGCAGGAAATGCTCGAAAACGTCGTCAACCAGTTCATCTATCGCTGATCGCCAACGGAGTCTGCGGGCGCAACAAAGCTGTGACATTCGCACGACAAATCTGTGCTCGCTGCGTCTAACGCTTACCTACAGTTGTACTAGCCCGAGAATCATCGTCAGGCAGTGTCTTTCAAACAAAAATAAAAGGACGCACCACCATGAAGAATGTAAAACGCGCGCTATTGGCCAGCGCCCTGGCGCTGCTGTCGCTACCGGTAATGGCCGATGCTGCCCACCCGAAAATCGGCTTCTCCATTGATGATCTGCGGCTGGAACGCTGGTCGCGTGACCGCGATTACTTCGTTGCCGCGGCGGAGAAAATGGACGCCAAGGTCTTCGTTCAGTCTGCCGATGCCAACGAGCAAAAGCAGATTTCGCAAATCGAGAACCTCATTTCCCGTGGCGTGGATGTCATCGTCATCGTGCCGTTCAACGCTACGGTGCTGACCAATGCGGTGGCCGAAGCGAAGAAAGCCGGCATCAAGGTCGTGTCCTATGACCGCCTGATACTCAACGCGGATATCGACGCCTACATTTCCTTCGATAACGAGAAGGTCGGCGAGATGCAGGCCAGCGGCGTGCTGCACGCCGCGCCCAAGGGTAATTACTTTCTGCTCGGTGGTGCGCCCACTGACAACAACGCAAAAGTCCTGCGTGAAGGCCAGATGAAAGTGCTGCAACCCGCCATCGACAAGGGCGATATCAAGATCGTCGGGCAACAATGGGTAAAGGAATGGAACCCTACCGAAGCGCTGAGCATTGTTGAAAACGCCTTGACCCGCAACGACAACAAAATCGACGGTATCGTCGCCTCCAACGACGCCACAGCAGGCGGCGCCATCCAGGCACTGGCCTCTCAGCAACTGGCCGGCAAGGTGCCAATTTCCGGGCAGGACGCAGACCTCGCAGCTGTAAAGCGAGTGATCGCCGGCACGCAAACCATGACCGTGTACAAACCGCTCAAACTCATCGCCTCCGAAGCGGCCAAGCTCTCGGTGCAACTGGCGCGTAACGAGAAACCCGCCTACAGCTCGCAGTACGACAATGGCAGCAAAAAAGTCGACACCATCCTGCTCACTCCGACTCCGCTGACCAAGGACAACATCGACTTGCTGGAACAAGACGGGTTTTACACCAAGGCGCAGATTACCGGGCAGTGATCATCGCCCCGTAATGTCACCTGCAGGAGCGAACTTGCTCCTGCGGACCGGCCTCGTACCTGCCGCTTATGAGTCTCTGCCATGTCCGACTATCTGCTGCAAATGAACGGTATCGTCAAAACCTTCGGCGGTGTCAAAGCGCTCAATGGCATCGACATCAAGGTCAAGCCGGGTGAGTGCGTCGGGCTATGCGGCGAGAACGGCGCAGGCAAATCCACGCTGATGAAGATCCTTTCGGCGGTCTACCCCCATGGCACCTGGGACGGTGAAATCCTCTGGGACGGTCAACCCCTGAAGGCGCAATCGATCAGCGAAACGGAAGCCGCCGGTATCGTCATCATTCACCAGGAACTGACGCTGGTTCCCGACCTGTCGGTGGCCGAGAACATTTTTATGGGCCATGAGCTGACGCTGCCCGGTGGGCGTATGAATTATCCGGCGATGATCCACCGCGCCGAAGCCCTGATGCGTGAACTGAAAGTGCCGGACATGAACGTATCGCTGCCGGTTTCGCAGTACGGCGGCGGCTATCAGCAACTGGTGGAAATCGCCAAGGCACTGAACAAGCACGCTCGCCTGTTGATCCTCGACGAGCCTTCATCGGCCCTGACCCGTTCGGAAATCGAAGTGTTGCTGGACATCATCCGCGAACTCAAAGCCAAGGGTGTTGCCTGTGTCTACATTTCCCACAAGCTCGATGAAGTGGCCGCCGTGTGCGACACCATTTCGGTGATCCGCGACGGCAAACACATCGCCACGACCGCCATGGCGGACATGGATATTCCACAGATCATCACTCAAATGGTCGGACGGGAAATGAGCAATCTCTACCCCACCGAGCCACACGACATTGGCGAGGTGATTTTCGAGGCTCGCCACATCACCTGCTACGACGTCGACAACCCCAGGCGCAAACGGGTCGACGATATTTCGTTCAGCCTCAAGCGCGGGGAAATTCTCGGCATCGCCGGGCTGGTCGGTGCTGGCCGCACTGAACTGGTGACAGCGCTGTTCGGCGCCTACCCCGGCCGCCATGAAGGCGAAGTCTGGCTGGAAGGCCAACTCATCGACACCCGCACGCCGCTCAAGTCAATCCGCGCCGGCCTGTGCCTGGTGCCCGAGGACCGCAAGCGTCAGGGCATCGTTCCAGACCTGGGCGTCGGCCAGAACATCACCCTGGCCGTACTGGACAGTTACTCGAAGCTGACCCGCATTGATGCCGAAGCCGAACTAGGCAGCATCGATCGGGAAATTTCGCGCCTGCACCTCAAGACCGCGAGTCCGTTCCTGCCGATTACCAGTCTGTCCGGCGGCAATCAACAAAAAGCCGTCTTGGCGAAGATGCTGCTGACCAAACCCCGGGTGCTGATTCTCGATGAGCCCACCCGAGGTGTGGATGTCGGCGCCAAGTACGAGATCTACAAGCTGATGGGGGCGCTGGCGGCCGAAGGTGTGTCGATCATCATGGTGTCGTCGGAGCTGGCCGAAGTGCTCGGCGTTTCCGACCGCGTACTGGTGATCGGCGAAGGCCAGTTGCGTGGCGACTTCATCAATCACGGACTCACTCAGGAACAGTTGCTCGCCGCCGCACTCAGCCAGCCTGCTGGCTATAAGAATAATAATGATCGGAAATCCGCGTAAATGAATCAGGTCAAACAACTCTTCACCCGCTACAAGATGCTCGCACTGGTGTTTGCCGTGGCGTTCATCTGGCTGTTCTTCAGCTGGCAGACCGAGGGCGGATTCCTGACACCGCGCAACCTCTCTAATCTGCTGCGCCAGATGTCCATTACCGGGATTCTCGCCTGCGGCATGGTGCTGGTCATCATCAGCGGCGAGATCGATTTATCAGTCGGCTCATTGCTGGGCCTGCTCGGTGGCGTCGCGGCTATTCTCGACGTGATCTACCACATACCGTTGCTGGCGAACCTGAGCCTTGTCGCCCTGTGCGGACTGTTGATCGGCCTCGCCAACGGCTATATGGCGGCCTACCTACGCATTCCGTCTTTCATCGTCGGGCTGGGGGGCATGCTGGCTTTTCGAGGCATTTTGCTGGGGATTACCGGCGGCACGACTATCGCCCCGGTGTCGCCGGAGCTCGTCTATATCGGCCAGGGTTATTTGCCGCACACGGTCGGCACGGGCCTGGGCATTCTGCTGTTTGCACTGACGTTATTCCTGACCTGGAAACAACGGCGCAATCGCGCCCTTCACGGCCTGACGGCACACTCACTGGTGCGTGACGTAGTCCGCGTACTGTTGATCGGCGCGGTGCTGGCCGGCTTCGTCCTGACCCTCAACAGCTACGACGGCATTCCCGTGCCGGTCCTGCTTCTGCTGGTTCTACTGGGCGGGTTCAGCTACGTGACCAGCCAGACCGTGTTCGGCCGACGCGTCTATTCCGTGGGCAGCAACATGGAAGCGACACGTCTGTCCGGTATCAATGTGCAAGCCGTGAAGCTCTGGATTTTCGGGATCATGGGCGTCATGTGCGCCCTCGCCGGCGTGGTCAACACAGCACGCCTGGCCGCTGGCTCGCCCTCGGCCGGCAGCATGGGCGAACTCGACGCCATCGCCGCCTGCTTCATCGGCGGCACCTCCATGCGCGGCGGCTCCGGTACGGTCTACGGCGCCCTCCTAGGCGCGCTGGTCATCACCAGCCTGGACAACGGCATGTCCATGCTCGACGTCGACAGTTACTGGCAGATGATCGTCAAAGGCAGCATTCTAGTGTTGGCCGTATGGGTGGACGTGAGCACCCGGACCGGGAGACGTTGATTCGCTGCGGGCGAAGTGATCCGCGGCAGTTTGCTTCTAGTCAGAACTTAATTGGCCATCCAAAACCTGCTCATCCATGGTGCATAAACCCCTTCAGCAGTTACCCGACTGTCACAATGCCCGGCCTAGAACAAGGAATGTTATCCACCAAGCCCGTGAAGGAGATTTCGTGCGCCATCAAACGTTGAGGCGTTCTAAAGATCAGATTCCCAGTTTTTTTGGCGGGAAGGGTATCCAGCTTTTACCCACTGTGTATAATCCGCGCGCTACGCCGGTATAGCTCAGTTGGTAGAGCAACTGACTTGTAATCAGTAGGTCCCGGGTTCGACTCCTGGTGCCGGCACCATACAAGGTTCCAGAGAAGGCTTTCAAAATCTCTGGAACCCCCGAAAACCCGCCTTCTGGCGGGTTTTTTCGTTTCCGCTTCCCTAATCCCACCACGTGACGGCCTGCATGATTTCTTGAAACGAAACCACGCCTCAGACACCTACTGGCTCGGTCTGCCCTCATACCGGACTTGCCATAAAACCGGCCGTCCGCGGGCGAAGGATCAAACCGAACTGAGAGGTTCATATGAATTTTGTTGAGCTTTGCCTTAAAGGCGACGTACTTGAAGAAGAGATAGACCGGTTCGTGGAAGACTGGCACGAAGGTCGCCAAGGGACTGATATGCAGCTGCATGAATACCTGGGCATGGAGTGGGAAGAGTACCAACTGTGGGCCACCACCCCTTCCGTTTTGCCTTTTGTACTGACGGCCCACAAATACGGCACCTCGCTTGAGTCTCAGCTAGCTCAAGGCAAGTTTGCCATTGCGGCGCGTGCAAGGTCTGTCGCAGAAGCCACCAAAGTTGAAGCCTGGCTGCGTAGTGTGGGCAAAGTCTAGTGGCTCCAGAAGAGAAGATGGCCAATCGAGTGTTGGCCATCCGTAACCTTAAACCGCCCTACGACCTGGAACAGCTTGCCCGCGTATACGGAGACCTTGAGTACCTTGATCTGCCATTCGGCGTTGACGGAATCACAATTGGCATCGGCGCAGCGGCCAAACCCCGAATACTGATCAACTCAAGCGCCCCGGTAACGCGTCGAAAATTCACTCTGGCCCATGAAATTGGGCATATCGTCATTCCTTGGCACAACGGCACAATCGTCTCCCATCTGGAAAACGCAGAAGTCGATGCCGCGTACAGCCTGATGGAAACCGAAGCGAATCGGTTTGCGGCTGAGCTGCTTATGCCATCCGACTGGCTAGTTGAAGAGTTCAACCGTGCATCCAGCGTGGAACAATATTTCCGCTCCGTCCTTGCTCTGAGTGGGGCTTCCAGAGAAGCAACGCTTAATAAGATACTGCGCCCATTGCCTCAACCTGTGATCTGCATACAGGTAGACAGCTCATCGAAAGTCTTCAACCCTCGAAGGTCTCAAACAGCGCCCTACCCGCCCGAACGAGATGCGTTGGTCACCAGGGAAATATTCCCGACAGACTGCTATTTCGAACGCTTTGAGCTCGATGGTCAGTTCTATATGAGCTGGATTTTTATCGGCCGCGACATAGAAGAAACAGACAAAAGACCTTGGCGCGAAGTCTATGCACAGATCCTGAATGACACGGCCATGCAGGATTACCTGCAAAACATGAACGGCATTCTCGCTGCAGCCTACGGTAAAAACAAAACGCTCGACGAACCCGAAATATGCGGCGCAATCATCCGCGCGTTTACCAAATACGAGATGTACGATGCAGTGCGCATGCACGAGCTATTCGAACAGTTTGTGATCAAGCGCGTTAAAGAGCTGAAGCGGCGGGCTTGAGCCAGTGCGGATAACAGGATTATCAGCCTACCGTCCCACCCAAGCCCTTAGTCGATAGGGCTCTCATGACACCTCCGCTCTTGGCGCATCTGATGCATTACGTTCATTGCGGCAACTCCATGGCGTGACCTACCGATGCGCTGCAGCGTTTCCCTCGTAACAATCGGCATGACAGACACCTAAGCCAGCCGCCAAAGCGAAGCTGATTATGGAATGGGCTGCACCTGACTGACAGTCAGGCATGCCCCGGTCATCGCATCACTGCCTTCACCCGACTCAGGATCTCGCGGCACCGGTCTCGTCAGCCAGCGCAGCCTCCACCCGCCCACTTCCTCGGAAGTGTTCAGGAGGCCAGATCATGAGATGCCCAAACTCCCGGTCGTAAAAGAGCCGCCAGTCCCGCGTTAGTGGACAACCCCCACAGGTCGCAGGGGCCTTGATCCCTGATAACACTCAGCATTCGTGGCGGGATGACGTGGGGCGAGGACTGGAGAGCAGATGGTGAGGTGACCGATATGGCATTAGTAGGTAGACACGATGGTCGTAATTTCGGCTACGGCAGGCAATTGAGCTACGCAGGATCACAAGCGCTGAAAGACATGTTCGGCGGCGGCCACTACGGCACGGTGAAGGCACACTGTGATCGGTGGCAGGCATTCGTGAAATGGTGCCGCTCCGAACAAGGGCCAGGTATCAATGATGCGCGGCAGATAGATCGAAAGGTGTTGGCCGACCATGCGGCGTATCTGCGCGACATGGTTAAGCGCGGTGATCTCGCCGTCAGCACCGCACAAAATCGGCTATCCAGCGTTAATAGAACCATGGCGGCGCTTCGCGGTGATCAGTACGTGAAATTGCCCAGCCCGAGCAAGGCATTGGGTATGCAGCGCACCGGGATTCGCCACTCAGTGCCGCAGGGCCAAGACAATGAGCAGATCAAGCAGATCGTCGATGCACTTTGCAGTCGTGACCAGAAACGGGCCGCCGCGATCGTCCTGTTGGCAAGAGCCACCGGCATGCGCCTGCGTGAAGCCATCCCGGCTGATCTGCCACGGTTAAACCGCGAGGCTAACCACCTAGATAGGATTAACATTCAGGACGGCACCAAGGGGGGCCGCTCGGGTGCTTCAGCGCCACGCTGGATTACGGTGAATGATCATATTCGTGAGGCGCTGAGCTTCGCTGAACAAGTCTCGCCCGACGGCAGCCGCAACTTGATCGCGCAGAATTAATGCTACCTTGATTTCCATCGACGAATCGTTCGCCCTGCGCGAGACATCCTGCAAACACACCACCTCAAAGGCTTCCACGAGTTAAGAGCCGCCTTTGCGTGTGAACGGTATGAGCAAATCACCCAACACCTCGCACCTATCAATGATGGCCAATGCTGCCAGGTAGATAGGAACCTCGATCGCGAGGCCCGAAGGCAAATCAGCTACGAACTGGGGCACGGTCGGATCGATGTGGTCTCTGCCTACATTGGCGGACGGACATGAGTAAGCCATTCGATATGGAGCTGTTCTTAGCCTGGCGTTCTTACCGGTTCGCAAGCAACCCGGCAACGCCACGTGCGACAGGCAAAAATCATCTAGGTCGAAATTGCGGGACGCTGGCAGCGAGAGACACCGTGGACTTGGCAGAGAAAGCATCTAGACTGGTTTATGAATCATCTATTAGCAGAGCATAGTGACCAAACGCGCTATGCTCTCTCGACGATTAGGGAAACAATGGACTTTTTGCTATATAACTCAAGACAAAAAACCAAAAATTTAAATTAACATTAAAAATTTTCTTGTGTATTTCCGCGACCCATAAATGCGACCCGGAGCAGGGCTCCGAATTCAGAGCCACCATTTCCGGATTAAGCATCTCAATCTTTCTTACACCAAACCAAGATTTTTAATCCACCTCTACAGTCAGCCCTTTATTTTGATCCCCATAAAAAGCTCGATACTTAAACTCAGCTTGCCAGCGCTTCTTACCCCAAAGATCATTATGAATACTAGGGACATTAAAATATATGCTTGGCTCATTGGAGCAAGTAATTATCCTGGCAATCGCAGCAATATCAGGATGATGGTGTTTGTTACCATCTGTTGATATCAACCATTTATCACAACTGATACTAGCCACTAGCTCCTTGCTTACATTTTTTTCACTACCGTGATGAGGAACTTTAACAGCATCAAAACGTATTGGAAGCTTATCAGTAAACTTTTCAAACGCTCCAACAAGATCACCAGCTAGCGAGTCACCAGCGAGCAGAACTCGCTTTCCATCGTGCTCTAAGATAAGGGTTATACTACTGGCATTAGTAGCACTAGTATCGGCTACAAACTGTTCGCCTGCTACTTCATCCAAATCCTCAAGACTGGATATATCGATGCTATTTCTTGCGCCAAGCTCTTCTAAGCCTACTACAGGAGGAGGGGCATCCTCCAGAGCCTCAGACATCGCCTCTGGCCATGAAGGAGCTAATTCGTGCAACCTTCTTGGGGTGGGCCCAATGACAGTAACTACCATGTTTCCTGGCAGAACAATTTTTATTGGCAGCCCATCCGAAGAAGTGCTTACAGCTCTTTTATCAAAGGCCAAATTCCAGTGACCCGAATATTCCAACCAGTTTGAAAGCTCATCTCCTTGTATAGGACCTAGTGATTCGAGGGCATGCTGGCCTTCAACAAGGTGATTCCGCCCATTAAACCAAAAGTCAGAAATTGATAAGTTAGGGATTTTAGGATGTTCCACGAAGCAGCTAATAGCCCCCCATATATGATCACAATCAATATGAGTTATAACGATGAGATCAAAATGTCTTCGCTCTTCTGGCATTGCCGTTATCAAGCTTTTTAACTTTCTACCACTGGCCTTTATTCCGGAATCAACAAGCATTTGCCTTGGATTATCCACATCACCCCATCGGATCCAGAGCGCATCACCCTCTCTAGCGGGGAGCATTGTAATTTCAAACATCAAGATCACTCGACTCGGAGTAGCAGAGATACCTAGAGCGCCAGTCGATAAGAGTCGCCATATTAAATATGGATTCAAATTGACTTTTCTCAACAGGAAGCGTTCTAATTAAAGAAAGCAACACTGAAAAACTATCGCTATATAAGATTTTTTGATGAGCCGCAATTTTTATGAGCTCAATCGCGCTGCGTTCATCATTCTCTGACTCTGCCAATATTAGCGCGAGAAAAATTTTCCCATCAGGCAGCCACTCATAACGATTATTGAACTCTTGCAACCAATGCTTATGAAGATACAGCTGCCCAACTTTAAATAGCGCAATTACTCCTAGCATCGCCCCAGTTGGATCTGGATATCTATCCAAAAGCGCTTTCATGCTATTGAAAGCCACCTGTGATGCATAGAATATTCGTCCCGAATCTAACATTTGCTCCATCGAAGAAGCTATAGTACGTGTTGGTGCTATTTTTATCTTTGGATAAGTAAAATTATCTTCACGATTTGAAAAAACTTGGCACCACATTGAGCGAAAGTGATTACCCCCGCTAACCGGCAAGTTAACAATCACTGCACCTTTTTCGGTGACAAACGTAGCCGAAGTAAGTTGTTCCATGGGATTTTCTTGTCGAATTACCCACCGATCATCCTTCATGTGAATCTGTGCACCTTGCGTTATTTCAACAAGCTTGATGTCAGATGTCTTGGGGCCTGAAGGAGCAGGACTTATGAAGTGGACAAAATCCTTATCTAAGAGGCTGGCGTCGGGACCAGCTTCCGCTTTAAGGTAAAATTTTACTTCCGCTTTTTCGTCTTCCGAGACCTGAACTATTTGAGTAATAGCTTGCCCATTATCTTTGACTGTGCTCAGCTCATAGATCCCTGGAGGAACGAGCACTTGTTTAGGAGTAGTAGTGAGGTAGAGCCTTAATTGTTGATCTCTAATTTTTATTTTAGTCTTGTCGCCCGCGAAATTTAGCCTTGAGTCAACAATTATATTTATCGCTCCCCAGCTGTCCTGAGTACTTAACATATCCTTATCCCTTAGGGCTTAACTGACAAAACTTTTTTAGGCGGACGCACATTTAGTAAAGCTTGGCGTTGCGACGTTGCACTACTAAGCGAAGTGTTCCATGCCGCGCTGTACAAGCCAGCCGGGAGAAAAGTACTGAAAGGCCAATCAGAATTGCTGTCAACATGTGTACAACTAGAAGATCTCAAATTGAAATTTGTGCAGTGTCCGCGATGAGCCTGTGGACTTACATCAGCCTCAAACTCAACAGTTGGCGCAGCGATCATTGAATGCAACACGCCGTTTTCAATGATCCCTGTATTCTCTACAAACTGCTCAGCACCAGCTGCCCTAGCTTTTTTTGGCACAGTAGAGGATAAATACTCTATGAGACTTGTAGCTGTTACCTCCCAAGGCGACTCATCTTCTCCATCAGACTGCGCTGCCTCACCCGAAACAAGACCGTTCATAAGTGCCTCGTTAAATAGAGTGACTCCATCCGGGCGCCCATAAGCTTTAGCACCACTTATCGAAGAGAGAAACATTGTAGAGCTCTTGGCGTGACCGTTTTTCTTGCTGCGCTGCATTGAACCAACCATATACTCGAATTGCTTTGCGACTTTAGGCTCCTGCCTGCATACGTCCGCAAACCAGAACTGCGTTTGGGCTGTCCCAGGATGACTAGCACTTTTATGCAAGCTCATTAAATCAAGCGAGCCGTGCAACTCTGTAGGGTGAGCAGGGTCGCCAACATCACTAAGTAACAGAATTGCACCCGTCTTTGTTAACTGCACACCATGCCCGGCAAAATACACAACCCCAACGTTTTCAGTATGTTTAGCCAGAGATGTTGAAAATTGATCGAAATAGAGTTCAGCGTTGCCTCTGGTGGCTTCTGAACTTGCAGTCAGCATGCCTTTAATATTGGCATTTACTTCCTCTTCAGCTTCAAAATTTGGCGAAAGTAAAATACGAACTGAAGACAGCGGTGCAGACGAGTTTCGGTAACTGTCAATTAGCCACGCTGCAAAATCAGAGGCAGATCTCGCAGCTGAAGTTAACTGAGCCATCTCCAGCTCACGGCCAAAGTCTGAAGTAGACTCACCTCCAGAAAGATGTAAATATCGGCTAACACCAATCACGAGTGCGTGAGTACAGGGCACATTTGTAGCCGCAGCGGTTGTATACACAGTCATTAGAGCCAAAAACTCCATCTCAATGGCAGCAGCCAGATGATAGCAAAACGTCAGCACTCAGTCATTCCGTACCTTTCTATTGACGTTTCGCCCTGAATCCCCCCATTGCTTGAGCATGATTTCCAAGCCTAATGGCACGAATGCCATCAGAGCCCTACTGCCCTACTGTTGCCTCAGGGGAATCGGGGGAATCGGTCTAAGATTGACCCACTCACACTCATCAAATCAGACCTAGCGCCAAAGGATAATTTTAGAGATAGACACGACTAAAAATAAATCTCTTAAAATCATGTAGTTAAGGTTTTTTCGACTCCTGGTGCCGCACCATCCGCAATACCAGAAAAGGCTCACCAAAAGTGGGCCTCTTTTGTTTATGGCTAGCTATCGCTCAGCCTGCGCGCTCGGTCCAATTGATCCGCCGCACCTGTAGCTCGCGATAGCAATCTCTCGGCCAAACGGGCAATAACAGTCCGCCTCAGTCCTACAACATCGTCCCTCTCAGAATTTTGACAACGGAGGTACCGGTGCTCTCGGAGAAGTGACCGCAGGTCAACCCTGCCAGCTCCTGAACCCACAGGCAGTGATGCACCAGAGCCAAAGAATGCTTCAGCCCGATATCCACCCCTCTACGCCTGACGAACCAAAGACCCCGTCATCTCCCCACGACACACCTCTAAAATCTCATCAGCCAGCGCCGAGTCGTCAGGGCAGGCGCGGGACAAGATGATTGCGCCGACCGCGCGGGCCAGCAGGTCGATCATTTTTTTCCTTGCCTCATCCGGCGCGGCGTCGGGTCCGGTTGGGTATTTTTCGCCGAGGGTTTGCAGCATGCGCTCGATGCCTTCAGCGAAGGCGGACTTCAAGTCGCCTGATTGACGCGCCGCGTCTCCGCACAATGCCGCCATGGTGCAGCCCGTAGCGCGGGCGTCGCGGTGGTCTCTGGAGACGTACACATCGATGAAATCCTGCACGCTCAATGCTTCGGCGTTGGCCAGCGATTGCGAAAGGCTGTTCGCCGAGGCTTCGGCCATCAGGTCTGCTTTCGAACCGAAATGTTTGTAGAAACCGCCATGGGTGAAACCGGCGGCGGCCATCAGGTCGGCCACGCCGACACCGTCAAAACCGCGCTCGCGAAATACCTCTGAGGCCGTTTCAACAATGTGTTCCCGGTTTGCCTGGGCCTGAGCCTTGGACACTCGCATGTTCGGTACCTCGCTACCGCTGAAATTCATGGGTGGATGATACATAGATGTTGATCATAATCAAAATCGTTGACAGTTTAGATTTCGATCATCATCCTAATTGCCAGCGGTATGACCATCGACCAACCGGCACGGAACAAACACCCATGAGCGACCAGACTCTGTTTACTCCTTTCGCGAACTAAGCACTGACTGATCGCGCCTGGTTTATTCGTGCAGCAATCTCAATCCACGTTCCTGATATAGAGCTGACCTCATGACTACTCGCCCAACTGTTCTCATCACTGGCGCTTCCACTGGCATCGGCGCGGTTTACGCCGAGCGTTTCGCCCAACGCGGGCACGATCTGGTGTTGGTCGCCCGCGACCACTTGCGCCTTGACGCCCTTGCCGCGAAGTTGCGTGGCGAACACAACGTCGCCGTTGAAGTGCTTCAGGCCGACCTGACTCAACTCAGCGACCTGCACACCGTCGAAGCGCGCCTGCGGGATGACGCGCGCATCGGCATCCTGGTCAACAATGCTGGCGCCGCACAATCCGGCACCTTCATCGAACAAAGCACCGACAGCGTTGCGCAGCTGGTAGCCCTTAACACCACCGCGCTGGTGCGGCTCGCCAGTGCTATCGCGCCACGCCTGAGCAAAGCAGGTGACGGCGCGATCATCAATATCGGTTCGGTGGTGGGTCTGGCGCCTGAGTTCGGCATGTCGGTCTATGGGGCGACCAAGGCGTTTGTGCTGTTCCTTTCCCAAGGTCTGAGCCTGGAACTGTCGCCTCAGGGTGTTTATGTGCAAGCCGTGCTGCCAGCCTCCACGCGCACGGAGATTTGGGACCGCGCCGGTATCGACATCAACACCTTGAGCGACATCATGGAGGTGGGTGATCTGGTCGACGCCGCACTGGTCGGCTTTGACCGTCGCGAAACGGTGACCATTCCTGCGCTGCAGGAAGGCGAGCGGTGGGATGCCCTGCAAACCGCGCGTCAGGGTCTTTTGTCGCAGCTCAAGCAGTCAGTCGTGGCTGAACGCTATCTGACTCAGGGCTGACTCACGCAGAGCAGGTCGGCCTCGCCCCGCAATCGGGCGCGGCCGCAGCCAATCCTCACGGCATCGACAGGAGCGGTAGCAACATGAAGGCATTTTTTATCGACCGCTACGGCAAGCAGGATGGAATCATCGGCGAAGTGCCCGACCCTGCCGTCGGTGACCATGACGTTCTGATCCAGGTGCACGCAGCGAGCGTCAACCCGCTGGATTCGAAGATCAAAACGGGTGAGTTCAAACTGATTCTTCCCTATAAATTCCCATTGGTTTTGGGCAATGACCTGGCTGGAGTGGTCATTGGCACGGGTGCGGCGGTGAAGCGATTCAAGCCAGGAGACGAGGTGTATTCACGACCTCCCGATGCAAGGATCGGAACCTTTGCTGAACTGATCGCCGTGAACGAAAACGCGCTGGCGCTAAAACCCTCAAATCTCGACATGGCTGCTGCCGCTTCCATCCCCTTGGCTGCCTTGACGGCCTGGCAGGCGCTGGTTGAAACCGCTCATCTGAGCAAGGGCCAGAAGGTGTTGATCCATGCCGGATCCGGTGGTGTCGGCACGCTTGCTATCCAGCTCGCCAAACACCTCGGCGCCTTCGTAGCAACCACCACCAGTACAGCCAATGTCGAATGGGTGAGAGCGCTCGGGGCGGATGTGGTCATCGATTACAAACAGCAGGATTTTGCCAACGAGTTGCGCGATTTCGACGTGGTATTGAACAGCCTCGGCGCGGATGTCCTGGAGAAGTCGATCAAGGTTCTCAAGCCTGGCGGACAGCTCATTTCCCTTTCGGGCCCGCCGACTGCGCAGTTTGCCCGAGAGCAAGGCTTGTCCTGGGTGCTGGGGCAAGTCATGCGCCTGCTGAGCAGCGGCATCCGCAGAAAAGCCCGCAAACATGGGGTGAGCTATGCATTTTTGTTCATGCGTGCCAACGGGATACAACTGCAAAAAATCAGCTCGCTTATCGAGGCTGGTGTCATCAAGCCGGTCGTTGATCGCTCCTTCCCTTTCGTATCGACAGCAGAAGCGTTGCGGTACGTTGAGCAGGGCCGATCAAAAGGCAAAGTCACCGTCATCATCAAATAAGTGCAGTACGGAAAATGTCAGCGGTCGATTGATGCCAAGCGCTGAGCGATGCCAAATTTATTGGGGCGCCCACGGCCCCTGTTCGCTTGGGCTACATCCAGATTGAAATGCACTGTGGGAGTGAGTTCGTCGCGCAGCAAACATGGGACTCTGTAGGAGCCTTTCAATTCAGATAGTTATTTTTTTGATGAGAGCCGTCGGTGGTTACGACGTCCGCATTACCTCTTCAAACTCCGCTCGTACGCCGCCAGCACTGTCCGCTCGGACTGCACCAGGGGACTCTGTAGGAGCTTGCCCGCGATAGGGTCGTATCAAATAACACATCTTTTGCAGACATACCCCATCGCGGGCAAGCGCGCTCCTACAGAGGAGCCTTTCAATTCAGATAGTTATTTTTTTGATGAGAGCCGTCGGTGGTTACGACGCCCGCATTACCTCTTCAAACTCCGCTCGTACGCCGCCAGCACTGTCCGCTCGGACTGCACCAGGGGACTCTGTAGGAGCCTGCCCGCGATAGGGTCGTATCAAACAACACATCTTTTGCAGGCATACCCCATCGCGGGCAAGCGCGCTCCTACAAAGGAGCCTTTCAATTCAGATAGTTATTTTTTTGATGAGAGCCGTCGGTGGTTACGACGTCCGCATTACCTCTTCAAACTCCGCTCGTACGCCGCCAGCACTGTCCGCTCGGACTGCACCAGGTACGACTCCAGCATCTTGGTTGCCTCGCCAGCTTTGCCTTCTTCCAGGCACTGGAGAATCGAGGCGTTCATGTCGAGGTAGGGCAGGTGCAGGAATTTGGGGTCGTTGAGGAGGCCGAAGGCCAGGCGCAGTTCGGCGGAGATCTGGTCGTAGAAGACCACCAGGCGTGGGCTGTCGGCGAGTTCGACGATTGATTTGTGGAACTTCATGTTGGCGGTGCCAACGGCGACCCAGTCTTGGGCTTCCCGGGCGCGAACGCCAGACTCCACCGCTTCACGCATGTGCACCGTGCCGGGATGCTGTGGGTAGCCTTGGGCTAGCGCCGTGCATTCGATGAAGCGACGCACTCTATAGATGTCGATGATCGAGCTCATGTCGGGAACCGCCACCGTTACCCCACGGTTGGGCTCGTGCGTGAGCAAGCCTTCGCGAGTCAGGACGCGAAATGCCTCTCTCAAGGTGTTACGGGAAATATCCAGAGTTTCCGCCAGTGCGGCTTCTGATAGACGCTGGCCCGGCACGAGCTCGCCCTCGACCAGCATTCTGCGTATTTCTTGGGTGATGGTTTCTCCCAGGGTACGAGGAAGAGCGGGAGAAGAGTCGTTCATAAAGGATCCAGGATGAGAAAACCGCGCCGGGTATTCGATCAGAGCTTAGTGCAGGGCACAAGGGATGAAGCGTGCACCGTGCGTCATTAAGTAGCACGTGCGAGAGAAGAAGTAACAAAATGGTGCTGATGACTCAACCATGGCGCATGGATTGTTCAACAATAATTCCTTTATACACCTACAGCTTAGGATCGATATTGGGATTCTGGCATGCACATTGCTCTATCGGTTTATCTCTCACCGTAGGAATGAAGCCGTGACAACGACCACTCTAGAGTTCACAAAGACGCGGCGGGCGTCTTTAGTAGCCGCCATCTTCATGATGGCAACCTCCGCTATCGGGCCCGGCTTCATTACTCAGACCGCTACGTTCACGGCGAAAATGGGTGCCGCATTTGCGTTCGGTATCCTGGCGTCGATCCTGATCGACTTCGTCGTGCAACTTAATATCTGGCGAATCGTCACCCTCACCCGCATGCGCGCCGCAGAACTGGCCAACAAAGCGATTCCTGGCAGCGGCTATGTGCTGGCAATACTGGTGATCTTCGGTGGTGTGGTGTTCAACGTCGGTAACATCGCCGGTGCCGGTCTAGGACTCAATGCGCTGATGGGCCTTGATCCCAAATGGGGTGGGGGCTTGAGTGCACTGCTGGCCATCGGGATATTCTCCTCGCACCGTGCCGGCCTCGCTGTTGACAAGCTGATCGTCTGGCTGGGCTTGTTGATGATTGGCCTGACGGTGTTCGTTGCCTTTGCGTCCAATCCGCCTCTGGGTCAAGCGCTGTACCAGACAGTGATGCCTGACCAGATTAACTTCGCCACCATCACAACCATCGTCGGCGGCACTGTCGGTGGCTACATCACCTACGCCGGGGCCCACCGTCTGCTAGACCGTGGCACAACCGGCGAAGAGAATCTTGAAGTCGTTACCAGAGCAGCCTTGAGTGGCATCCTGGTTACCGGCCTGATGCGTTACGTGCTGTTTCTGGCCATCCTCGGCGTGGTTGCCAGTGGTGTGGTTATCGACATTTCGGGTCAAGGCGCCAACCCTGCAGCACAAGCCTTCCAGGCTGCGGCCGGGCAGTTCGGTCTGCGCGCTTTTGGCTTGATTCTCTGGGCTGCCGCGATCACCAGCGTGATCGGCGCCGCTTACACGTCCATCTCTTTTATCTCGGTGTTCAAACCGAACATCACCGAACAGGGTCGTAACCGCGCCACCACGGTATTCATTGCCATATCGCTGCTGGTCTACATGCTCATGGGGACTGCGCCGTCCGCACTGCTGCTTTTCGCAGGTGGTTTCAACGGACTGGTCCTGCCCATCGGTCTGAGCCTCTTCATCTACGTGGGCTGGCGCCGGTCCGACATGATGGGCGGCTACCATTACCCGCGCTGGCTGCTGGTACTGGGGGCCCTGACCTGCCTGCTGACCTGGTACATGGCGATCAAATCCATTGGGCCGATTTTCGCCTTCCTCAATGTGGTCTGAGTTCGATAGAGGCCAAGGAGAACAAGAAATGCCAAACATAGATATCAACAGTGACCTGGGTGAAAGCTTCGGCGCCTGGAGCATGGGTGACGACGCAGCGATGCTCGATATCGTGACCAGCGCCAACGTCGCCTGCGGTTTCCACGCCGGTGACCCAGCCGGCATTCTGCGAACGGTGAAAGCCGCCGCAGCAAAGAACGTCGCGATTGGTGCACACGTGTCCTACCCGGACAAGGTTGGCTTTGGCCGCCGCAACATGGACGTGACCAGCGACGAGTTGACCGCCGACGTGATTTACCAGATCGGTTCGCTGCAAGGCCTGGCCAAGGCTGCGGGCACCTCGGTGCGCTACGTAAAGCCTCACGGCGCGCTGTACAACACCATCGCTCATGACCGCCGCCAAGCCTTGGCGGTGATCGAAGCCATTCGCGCCATCGATCCTACGCTGGTGTTGGTGGCACTGGCGGGCTCGCCCCTGATTGAGCTGGCTCGCAGCGAAGGTTTGCAGTGCATCGCCGAGGCCTTCGCGGATCGTGCGTACACGCCGCAAGGCACCCTGGTTTCCCGGCGTGAGCCGGGGGCCGTGCTGCATGATCCAGTGCTTGTGGCCCAGCGCATGTTGCGTCTGGTTCAGGACGGCACCATCGAAGCCATTGATGGCAGTCTGGTCAGAATCGAAGCCGATTCGATCTGTGTTCACGGTGACAGCCCGTCAGCGGTCGAGATGGCCCGCGAGCTGCGCCGCATTCTGGAACAAGCCGACGTCTCACTGCTGCCGTTCACTGGAGTTCGCCCATGAACGCCCTTGAGCGAGCACGCAAGGCGGCCATCGCCGCCGCCCATGAAGCACGCGCCTCCTACCGTGGCGGCCTGATCAGGCCCACGGCAGGTATCGCGCCGGGCATGACTCAGGCCAACCTGATTGCCTTGCCACGCGACTGGGCCTACGACTTCTTGCTCTATGCGCAGCGCAATCCCAAGGCCTGCCCGATCCTTGATGTCAGCGACGCCGGCAGCCCGACCACCATCCTTGCGGAAGGCGCGGACCTGCGTACCGACATCCCGCTGTATCGCATCTGGCGCGACGGCAAGCTGGTGGAAGAAGTCAGCGACGCGACCACAGCCTGGGCTGAACACGACGACATGGTCGCGTTTCTGATCGGTTGCAGCTTCACCTTTGAAACCGCGCTGCAAGAAGCGGGTATCGAAGTGCGACATATTACCGATGGCTGCAATGTGCCGATGTATCGCACCAACCGAGACTGCCGTCCTGCGGGTCGCTTGCATGGGGAAATGGTGGTTTCCATGCGTCCGATTCCGGCTGATCGCGTAGCCGAAGCCAGCGGTATCTCCGGGCGCTATCCCTCGGTGCATGGTGCTCCGGTCCATGTCGGCGAGCCTGGGCGACTGGGTATCGCGGATTTGAGCCGCCCCGACTTCGGCGACGCCGTCACCATCAAGCCCGGCGAAGTGCCGGTGTTCTGGGCCTGCGGTGTCACGCCTCAGGCTGCGGTCATGGCATCGGGTGTGCCGTTCGCTATCACCCATTCGCCTGGCCATATGTTCATCACTGACGTGCCTGACAGCACTTACCACGTCTAGGAGCTCCCTGTGCGTTTTCTACCGGTCAACCTGGACGTCCTGCTCGTCGAATTGAAAGATCTGGACGAGACCCTCGCCTTGTTCGACGCGCTGACGGCCGAGCCCATTGCGGGTGTGGAGGAAATCATTCCTGCCGCACGCACACTGATGATCCAGTTCCGCCCCAGTGCCATCGAGCGTCAGGCGCTGGTCAACCTTATCGCCGGCCGGGACCTCAGCCAGCGCCGCGAAGGCGAACACCGTCGGGTGGAAATCCCGGTGCATTACAACGGCGAAGACCTCGATGAAGTCGCCACCCTGCTGGGCATCAGCCGTGCCGAGGTGATACAGCGTCATACGGCTCACGACTACAGCGTGGCGTTCTGCGGTTTCGCGCCAGGCTTCGCGTACCTGACTGGCGGCGCTGGCTTCCAGGTGCCTCGGCGGCAGACACCGCGCACGCGTATCCCGGCGGGTGCCGTGGCGTTGGCGGGCGACTTCAGCGGCGTTTATCCCAAAGCCAGCCCCGGTGGCTGGCAGATCATCGGCGTCACGCCATTGCAGATGTGGGACCTGAACCGCGCCGAGCCTGCCCTGCTGCGCCCTGGCTACAAAGTCCGCTTCACCGACGCCGGTCCGCTGCCAGCCAGCGGTTTGCCCGCGCCTTCGACGCCAGCAAACTCTGACGCCCCAAGCGGGACGTATCTGGAAATCACTAGCCCCGGCTTGCACAGCGTATTGCAGGACATGGGTCGCCCCGGCCAGACAGGTCAAGGCGTATCCCGCTCCGGCGCGCTGGACCTTGGCGCGCTGCGTTCGGCCAACCGTGCCGTTGGCAACCCTTCGGACATGGCCTGCGTGGAATCGGTGCTCGGCGGCTTGAGCTTCATTTGCCATGGCCGTGCAGTGATCGCCATCACTGGAGCGCAAACCCCGGTCACCATCACCAACGCCAGCGGCCTGCAATGGCCTGCCAGCAACTACCAGCCCATCGAGCTGGAAGCGGGCGACCGCGTCAGCCTGGGTTCACCCAAGGCCGGGCTACGCAGCTATCTGGCGATCCGTGGCGGCTTTGACGTCACGCCGGTGCTGGGCAGCCTGTCCACCGACACCCTGGCACAGCTCGGGCCTGAAGCGCTCGCGGCGGGCGATCGACTGGGTTTCACCGCTCCTGTTACCGGCACCAGCGTATCCCTGAACGAAGCCCCTGCCTTTGAGCTGCCGACCACCGACAACATTGTCACCCTCGATGTGGTCATGGGGCCGCGCAGCGACTGGTTCACCGAAGATGCCATCCAGCGTCTGAGCAGCCAGTTGTGGCGCGTCACCTCACAGTCCAACCGGGTCGGTATTCGCCTGGCCGGTGATACACCGCTTGAGCGCAGCAATCATCAGGAGTTGCCCAGCGAAGGCACCTCCGTTGGCGCGATCCAGGTTCCGGCGAGCGGCCAACCCGTGCTGTTCCTGGCCGACCATCCCTTGACCGGTGGTTATCCGGTGATTGGCTCAGTGGCCAGCCACCATTTGGATCTGGCCGGGCAAATACCCGTCAATGCGCAGATTCGCTTCAACCCGCTGGATGCATTCAAAGAAATGCAGCCCAGCACAGAAGCCTCTTTTTCAACTGCCGATGCGAAGAACAATTCATGAAAAAATTATTGATCGCCAACCGTGGTGAAATCGCCGTCCGCATCGCTCGCGCTTGCCGCGACTACGGTGTGCAGTCGGTCGCCGTCTATGCCGACGCGGACATTGACGCACTGCACGTGCGCCATGCCGACGAAGCTTATTCCCTGAACGGCCAACGCCCTGCCGAAACCTACCTGGATATCGAGAAGCTGCTCGCTGTCGCCAAACGCAGCGGTGCCGACGCAGTCCATCCAGGCTACGGCTTTCTGTCTGAGCGGGCCGATTTCGCCCGGGCGGTGATCAACGCGGGGCTGATCTGGGTCGGTCCGAACCCGGAAACCATCGACGTGCTGGGCGACAAGGTTGAAGCCCGCAAGCTGGCTCACCTGGTCGGCGCACCCTTGGTAGCTGGCACTCCTGGCCCGGTCGAAAGCGCAGCCGAAGTGCTGGCCTTTGCTGAGCAATACGGGCTGCCGATTGCCATCAAGGCCGCGTTCGGCGGTGGTGGTCGCGGCATGAAAGTCGCTTGGCGCATGGATGAAGTGACCGAAATGTTCGCCTCTGCCGTGCGCGAAGCCGAAGCGGCTTTCGGTCGTGGCGAATGTTTCGTCGAGCAATTCCTCGACCGTCCACGCCACATCGAAGCGCAGATCCTCGCTGACAAACATGGCAAGGTCGTCGTTGTTGGCACCCGAGACTGCTCCTTGCAGCGTCGTAATCAGAAGCTGGTGGAAGAAGCGCCTGCGCCGTTTATCAATGAGGAACAGCGCGCGCGCATTCACCAGTCTGCCCAGGATATTTGCGCCAAGGCTGGCTATGTCGGCGCGGGCACGGTGGAGTTCCTGCTCAGCCAGGACGGCACCCTGTCGTTCCTTGAGGTCAACACGCGCTTGCAAGTCGAGCACCCGGTGACCGAGGAAACCACCGGTGTCGATCTGGTCATTGAGCAATTGCGCATTGCCGATGGCTTCCCGCTGTCGTTCAGCGAAACGCCGACACCCCGCGGCCACAGTTTCGAATTTCGTATCAACGCCGAAGACGCAGGCAAAGGCTTCCTGCCGACGCCGGGGCAAATCACCGAGTTCCTGCCGCCATCGGGTCCGGGTGTGCGCCTGGACAGTGGTGTGGTCAGCGGCTCCAGCGTGCCGAGCACCTTCGACTCGATGATGGCCAAGCTGATCGTCACCGGCGCGACCCGGGAACAGGCGATCACCCGCGCCCGCCGTGCGCTGGCTGAATTCAAAATTGAAGGCATCGCCTCGGTGCTACCGTTCCATCGGGCCGTCATGGACCATGACGACTTCACCGGCGCTGATCGCTTCGCCGTGCACACGCGCTGGATCGAAACCGACTTCGCCGAACAGGTCACCATCGCGCCACGCAATGCGTTGTCGGCTGACCCTGACGTGCTGCGCACCTTCATCGAGATCGACGGCAAGCGCCACGAACTGGGCCTGCCTGCCGCGCTGTTGCGCGGTGTCGCCGTCAGTGCCCCTGGCAGCGCGAGCGAAAGCGCGGCCCCGGCAGCCGAAGCTGATGCAAAAGCAGTACTGACGCCATTGGCGGGCAACCTGCACACATGGCTGGTCGAAGATGGCGAATCGGTCACTGCAGGCCAACCCATCGCCGTGGTGGAAGCGATGAAAATGGAAACATCGATTCTCGCGCCTTGTGCTGGCAGCGTGCAGATCGGCAAACAGGCGGGTGCTTACTTCGACGCAGGGTCTGTTATCGGTCGCATTGAATAACTTAGTTGTTTAGTTAAACGCTTTTCTTTTTTGCAGACAGTACGCGCAACGGGGTAATTACCCCGTTGCCGCGTGCTGCCCGTCGAAAGCCGTAGATGAAACAGTGCACATAAAATAACGATAAAACTCAATCATAAAAATCTGCCGTTATCTGGAGCGTAAAAAAGCATGTCGATCAACAAAGCTTTTGCATGGGTAAGTACTTGCACGTTGGTTTTTCCTTTAACGGCATCGGCAGATTTTCTTGCCGATAGCAAAGCCAGTGTGGAACTGCGCAACTTCTACTTCAATCGTGACTTCCGTAATGGCGCACCCACGGCCCAACGGGATAACGCCGCCGAGTGGGCGCAGGGCGCCTTGTTGCGTCTGGAGTCGGGTTACACCGCAGGCACAGTAGGCTTTGGCCTCGATGCGGTCGGCATGATGGGCGTCAAGCTTGACGGCGGCGATGGCTCCGGTGGCACCGGCCTGCTGCCCGCAGATCTCAGCTCGAAGAACGGCCGCGGTTCGCAGGACGAATACTCCAAGCTTGAGCTGACCGCGAAGGCAAAAATCTCGGAAACCGTTCTGAAAGTCGGCTCACTGGCCTTCCGTACGCCAGTGGTGTCGAGCAACGACACACGCCTGCTGCCCGCCACTTTTGAAGGTGCCATGCTGACCTCCAGGGACATCGACAAGCTGGTCCTGCAAGGCGGCAAGCTGCAACAGATCAAGTACAACAGCTCCTCTGATTATCAGGACTTCGGCGGCAACCGTGTCGGTGGCGTCAGTGACGATTTTCGCTTCGCCGGCGGTACGTACAACTTCACCAAGTCCCTCAGCACCAGTCTTTACTACGGCAATCTGGAAAACGTCTATCAGCAATACTTCGGCGGCGTTGTCTACGAGATCCCTCTGGCAGATAAACAATCGCTGAAATTCGACCTGCGCTATTCCAAGAGCACCGAGGAAGGCAACTTCCGCAACCTTGATAACCGCGCCGCCAACGGCATGGTCTCCTACACCCTGGGCTCCAACGTGTTCAGCGCGGCCTATCAGCAAATGAGCGGTGATGATCCGTTCCCCTACATCGCCAACAGCGACCCTTATCTGGTCAACTTCGTCCAGATCAATGACTTTGCCAACATCCAGGAAAAATCCTGGCAGGTGCGTTACGACTATAACTTCGCCGCCCTGGGTATTCCGGGCCTGACGTTCATGAGCCGTTATGTGAACGGCGACAATGTTTTGGTCGCAGGCAGCAACTCCGGTAAAGAGTGGGAACGCAACACGGATATCGGTTATGTCATCCAGAGCGGTTCGTTGAAAAACCTTGGCTTGAAAATCCGCAATGCGACAGTCCGATCCAACTTCGGTAATGACCTGGATGAAACGCGTCTGATCCTGAGTTATACATTGGCCTTGTGGTAACAGCGTTGCCCTTCGCCAATCAATAGCCAGTTCACACTTAGCGGTACCTCTGATCAATCAATCCGACTTGCTCAAGCGAACCCTCACGCTCGTCAATAATAAATCCCGGGGCGGCTCATCCGTGCCCCGGGGATTTATCGGCAGCCGCTTCGATACCTGGTTTACCGATCCATTCCCGGAGAATGAGCGATGAAAAATCTCAAGTTCAGTCAGAAGATATTGTTGATCGCCGCACTAGTGATCATGACGGTGTTTTGCGCTTTTACGGTATTCAATGATTTTCGTCTTCGTGATGACAACGCACAAAAACTGGAACAAAACACCCGCTCGCTGGCGGCATCCATGGCCCACGACATCCAAAGCTGGCTCGACGGCCGACTGATTCTGCTCAAGAGCATTGCCGAGCTGATAGGCCAGGAGCCCAGCGCGCAAAACACCCTCGCCCGATTACAAAACAAGGTCCTGAACGAGCAGTTCATCGGTGCCTACGTAGGCACTCGTGAGGGTGCCTTTCAAATCTTCCCCCCGCGAGATATGCCTCCCGACTACGACGCCCGGCAGCGGCAATGGTACAAGGACGCCATCGCCAACGGCACCGCGATGACCGAGCCCTACGTTGGCGCGGGTATCGATTACCGGATCATCACTCAGGCCGCGGCCATCCCCTCCGGGCAACAGGCATTCGGCGTTCTAGGCGCGAATCTGAACATCGAAACGATTTCCCGGACGCTCAACGCTCAGGCCTTTGATGGCAGCGGTTACGCCTTTCTGGTGAGCAAGGCGGGCAAGATTCTGGTGCATCCCGACAAGGCCATGATCGGCAAAACCCTTGGTGAGCTGTTTCCGGGCAGCGCCTTGGCCCTCACTGACAGTATGGTGGAAGCCGTCTCGGCCGACGGAGCGAAGTTCACCCTGTTCTCACCAGTCAAAGGCCTGCCATCGCAGGATTGGTTCATCGGTATCGTCCTGGACAAACAAGCGGCACTGGCCAGCGTTTCCGCGTTCCGCAATTCGGCGATCATCGCTACCGTTGTAGCGGGCCTGATCACCTTGCTGCTGCTCGGGTTGCTGATTCGTGTGCTAATGCGGCCGCTGCATGTGATTGGCCACGCCATGGAAGATATCGCTCAAGGCGATGGTGATTTGACGCGCAGACTGGCGATTCTCTCGAACGATGAGTTCGGGCGACTGGCGACCAGCTTCAATCGCTTCGGTGACCGGATTCACGCCTCGATCACCGAAGTGTCCTCGACCACCCACGCATTGGGCGAGGCCACGCGACGGGTGTTGTCAGCGTCCAATTCCTCCGTGGAAAAATCCGAGCATCAGTCGGGCTATACGACCAGCGTTGCGGCCGCGATCGAACAGCTGGGCGCAGCGGCGCAGGAGATCGCGTCAAGTGCTTCGGCGGCATCCAAAGGCGCTTCGAACGCCCGTTCGCAAATCGACTCGACCTGCGGCTTGGTTGAAAACACCGTGACCGCCATGAATCGCTTGCAGGAAAACATCGAGCTGACCCGCTCACAGATCGAAGAACTCAACATCAAAAGCTCCAATATCGGCAAGGTTCTTGAAGTCATTTCGACTATTTCCGGCAAGACCAACCTGCTGGCCTTGAACGCGGCCATCGAAGCGGCCAGAGCTGGGGAGGCCGGGCGCGGATTTGCCGTGGTAGCGGACGAAGTCAGAAGCCTGGCCCACCACACGCAAAACGCGACCGAGGAGATCCGCGCCGTCATTGAGGCGCTACAGACTGGTGCCACCCAGGCCGCTCAAACCATGCTGCAAAGTCATGAAATCGGCAGTCAAAGTGTCCAGGTGGCAACCCAGGCCGGCGCCAGCCTGCTGAGCGTGGTGTCGAGCATCAGTGAAATGGATGAGATGTGCCTGACAGTCGCAGCCGCCACTGAAGAGCAAACTACCGCCGTCGGCCAGCTGACGAGAGATGTGCACGAGATAAGCCAGTTGAACCGCCACACCACCGACAACCTCAGCGCAACGCTCAAGGCCTGCGGTGAACTGGACTCGGAAGCCGCGCGGCTAAGGGGGGTTGTGGACACGTTTAAGTTGTGAGGGCGCGACGCAAAAACAGTCCTTCAGGAGCTCACGAGCAACGCGAGACAGCGATAACGGTTTGCCTGACACACCGCCACCGCGGCCTCGCGTTGCTCGTGCGCTACAGACTTAGCGTTTCGATTCCGACGGGTTTAACCACCTATCACCTCCCCCTCCAGAACCCCGCCTCGCAGCCGATACGCAGGCATCCACGGTTAATTCTCGTGACCGCAACGAAACCTCAAGGGACATTTGATAAGCGCACAGCGCTATCTATACTCCCCCCATCATTTGAGTGTGTTTGCTGCTGTGCACAGCAGCTATCCGATTAAATGGCCTATCTGAAGTCACTATGGGGCATTCCTGGCAAATCCACCAAACTACCGTTTTTAAAGGATTTAATCCTTAACCCGCATATACCCAAGGCCGAAACCATTCATTACGAGTGGGTTTCACGGCGCCTGCAATAACTTCATATGGATGCTGAAGATGGCCAAGCACATCACTCAAACAGAACAAACCTTCCCCGTTGAACAACGCTTGATTTCAGCGACAGATACCAAAGGCAAAATCACTTATTGCAACGAGGAATTCGCCAAAATCAGCGGCTTTTCCCAGGCAGAGCTGATCGGTAGTCCGCACAATCTGGTGCGCCATCCAGATATGCCGGCAGCGGTCTTCGGCCTGATGTGGAGCTACCTGAAGGCTGGCAAAAGCTGGATGGGCATCGTCAAGAACCGTTGCAAGAACGGCGATTACTACTGGGTAAGCGCCTACGTCACCCCGATCCTCGAAGACGGTCGCCTGGTGGGTTTTGAGTCGGTAAGGGTCAAGCCTACTCGTGAGCAGGTTGCCCGGGCTGAGGCGCTTTATGCCAGGCTGCGTGCCGGCCAGAAAGCCGTGACGGCCTCGCGTCATGTAGGGGCGTTTTTGAGCATGATGGCGGTCCCCGCTATCGCGGCGATTCTGGGTGTCGGGGTCAATGTGTTGTTCCCCGGCCTGGTTGCGCAGGTGGCGACCGCCGTCTTGTTCCTGGCGCTGGGAGGCTGGGCTTATGCGCGCTTCGAGCAGCAATTGGGGAGCATCATCCGCAGTGCGCCGGGAGCTTTCACCGATCCGGTCAGTGCCCTGACTTACAGTGACGCTTATGGCACCAACGCACGCCTGGAGATGATTCTGATCAGTGAAGACGCGCGCCTCAGAACCGCACTGACACGTTTGAGCGACCTTGCCGCGCAGGTATCCGAAGCTGCCGGGCATTCATCTCATCTGTCCACGCAGAGTGAGCATGCCTTGCTGGAGCAGCGCGCCGAGACCGACCTGACCGCAGCCGCCATGACGGAAATGGCCGCATCGATCAACGAAGTCGCCAAGCATGTGCAGTACACCGCTACCGAAGCGAACACCGCCAACGAACTGGCCGAACAGGGCAGTAAAGTGGCTGGCAGCTCACGTGATGCGATTCAGCGGCTCGCGGGGACGGTCACCAATATCAGCAATGCAGTGGATAACCTGGCCAATGAAACCCAGCAGATCATGTCGGCTGCGGGCGTGATTCAGGCGATTGCTGACCAGACCAATCTGCTGGCACTCAACGCCGCCATCGAGGCAGCCAGGGCGGGCGAGCAAGGCCGTGGTTTTGCCGTTGTGGCGGATGAAGTGCGCGCTTTGGCGGGCAAGACCCGGGAATCCACCCAGCAGATTCAGGCGGTGATCGAGTCGCTGAAAAAAGGCGCCGATGAAGCGGTGAGCATTGCGAAGCTGGGCATCAGCGAAGCCGACAAAGGTGTGGCTCAGGTGATCGAAGCCCAGGATGCGCTGCAGGGCATTCGTGAGGCCATCGCACGCATCAGCAGCATGGGCCACCAGATGGCGACCGCATCCGAAGAGCAGGCGCACGTTGCCGAAGACATCTCGCGGCAGATCAATAACGTCGCGGCAACTTTCGACAAGTCGGCCAGCAACGCCAATGCCGCCGTGGCACGAGGCGCGGAGCTTGAAACCACGTCGCGCGGCTTGCGGGCATTGGTGGAGCGGTTTAATCGGTAACCCAATGCTCGCGCGACCTTGTGGGAGCGAGCTTGCTCGCGAAGAGGCAGGTACATCCGGCACATTTATGGAACCGGAAATATCGCCTTCGCAAGCAAGCTTGCTCCCACGGATCCTGTGTCGTTTTCTGGTACCTCACGGCAACAGAATAATCTTCTCGCTCGCACCCTGATTCACTTCGGCGTACCGCGCCAGACCTTCACTGAGGGGCGACTCGCGCAGGCCGGTGGGCAGCGGCAAAGTGCCCTGGTCGAAATATCGGCCGAACTGGTCGAGCATTTTTGCGCACGCCTGGCAGTCGTAGAGCAGCGAGTTGATGCCCACCACCGAGCCGCCCTTGCGGTACAGCGCCAGTGACGGCAATTGCACATGGCCGTCTACCGGAGCGGCGATGATCGCGATACGCCCGAAGGTTGCCAACGCTGGGACTGCCGCCGGTAGCCAGAAGCCGGTGGTATCGAAGATGACGTCGGCACCGCCTTTGTAGAACTCATTCACTTGAGCGGCCAGATCTTCCGGCGCATTCAGCAGAACACCCTCGAAACCTTGAGCTTTCAGAGCCTGCAGCTGCTCAGGTCGGCGCACCGCACCGACTACCTGCGCGCCGAGAATCTTGCCCAGTGCCAGCGCGGCACTGCCCACAGCGCCGTTGGCCCCGATCACCAACAAGCGGGTTTCAGCATCGACGCCGCTACGCTGCAACGCATCCCAGGCGGTGGTGTAAGGCACCCCCAAGCTGGCGGCCTGACTGAAGCTCAAGGCCTTGGGTTTCAGCGCTACGCCCTTGGCCGGCAAGGTCAAAAATTGTGCGTGAGAACCGTCGCGAAAAAAGCCAGGCTCTTTGCCGGTGCCCCAGACTTCCTGGCCTAACAGATCCTGCGGCCCTTCGATGACCACGCCAGCGAAATCCCGACCCGGCACACGAGGCAACGTGGTGTAAGGGAAACGCCCGAGGACGTTTTTCACGTCGCTAGGATTCAAGCCAGCGGCTCTGACCTCGATCAGCACCTCGCCCTGAGCAGGAACCGGTGTTGGCAGCTCAACGTATTGCAGGGCGGCGAGGTCGCCGGTTTTGGAGAATTGCAGTGCGTTCATTAGAGGCTCCAAGAGGTGCGATTGGATGAATCAGGAAAACCAGGTGGCAAACAACTGTCTGCCCATTGGCCATATTTTTTCTCCCAGCAGCATGCCGGTGAGACCGACCAGCGCCACGGCAGGTGGCGCTGGCGAACGGAAATCAAGGGCGCCGTACAGCAGGCCGACGGCGATACCGATAACAATGGAAATGAGGTAGCTCATGGCGAACACCGGGCAGAAACATTGGATGCACGCAGTTTAGTGGCCGCCGATGAGGGCCATCGGCCAAGGACTTCAGGATATCGGCCAGTCTTGGCTATCATGGCTGCCGATTATTCAAAATCTGAAGTGCCTGCCAGAACGCAAAATCCGTGGGAGCGAATTCATTCGCGAAGGCGACGGTTGAGCCAATGCAAATCCGTCGTCCGGAATAACGCCTTCGCGGATGAATCCGCTCCCACAGAAATTGCATTCGCCCTACAGAATGGGCCTCAAACCACTGGATACTGCGACGGCGCGACGCCCAGTTCGCGGCGGAACATGTCGGTGAAGCTGCTCGGCGAATAGCCCAGTGAACGGGCGATGGTGCTCACCGGCACGCCTTGAATCAGCTCGGCGACGGCAGTGGCCAGTTGCACTTGTCTGCGCCATTCGGCGAAGCCCATGCCCAAGGCACTCTGAAACAGACGCGCCAGGGTGCGAACACTGGCTCCGGCGTTCTCGGCATGCTGCTCAAAAGGAATCGTCAGCGATGGATCGCCCATGACGGCCTGACAGAGGTTGAGCAGGCGGCGGTCGGAATGATCAGGCATGGGAATCTTCAGGATCGAACGTTTGGCGCGCTGTAACTCCAGAAGCGCCAGGCTGACCAGTGCGTCGTAATAGGCCGACTCCTGATCCCCGGCGTGCTCGACCAGCCCAAGTATCAACTGACGCAACAGTTGCCCCACCTCAAACACCTGCACGGTTTTTTCCAGAGTCGCAGCGATGGCGGGACGCAGGTAGATATTGCGCATTTCAAGATCAGTCACGACGCGGATGCCGTGCACAACGCCCGGTGGCAGCCAGACCGCCCGCTGCGGCGGCACGACCAGTGCCTCGAAAGGCGTCTCGACCCACATCACCCCGGAGGTGGCGTACAGCACCTGCCCCCAGACGTGTTCATGAGGCTCGATAAAACGCCCACGCGGATAGGTCCGCGCCAGCGGTTGCACGGGCACATCGGTGTCGGAAAGGTCGGGAGGTGCAGCGAGGGCCATGAAGCGTGACCGGATCAGCTGAAGGTGAGGCACATAGTAGCCTGACCTGAAGGATCGTAGCAGCGTACAGCCGTGGGACCGGCTTCAGCCGGGAAGGCGGCATTCCAGCCGATAAACATGGACTGGATGTACCGGCCACTTCCCGGCTAAAGCCGGTCCCACGTCGTCAGTAGAGGGGGCGTTGAGCACGCCCCCCACAATCATCAGAAAACGTTGATCGGGTAATCGACGAAGATGCGGGTTTCGTTGCCATCGCCGTTGTAGTTGCTGGCGTTGTCGGAAACACGCAGGAACGAGTTGCGCAGACGGATCGACAAGTCTTTTGCCGGGCCGCTCTGAACCACGTAGGTCAGCTGGCTGAAGATTTCACGCTCTTCGCCACGACCACGGTTAGTGCCGTCGTCGATGTTGTCGCCGCGCACGTACGCCGTCTTGTAGCTCAGACCTGGCAGCACCAGACCAGACAGGTCGACGCCGTAGGCTGCTTGCCACGAGCGCTCGTCTTTACCGTTGAAGTCGGACCAGTACGAGTTAGCCAGGTAGATGGTGTTGCCGCCATCACCAAAGCCACCGGCGTTACGATAACCGCCGTAGTTGTAGCCGGTTTCGCCAGTGCTGCGCTGGTGGGCCAGGGTGAAGGAGTGGATACCCACTGCCCAGGTCGCCGCCAGGCTCCAGATCTTGTTGTCGCGCTCGCCGGCCGCTGCTGCGTCCGAGTAGTTCTTGTCCAGCTTGGTGTTGTAGCCGTTGAAGTCGAACGTCAGCGACTGGTCAGGCTGCAGGCCAAAAACGTAGTTCAGGTTCAGGTATTGCTTCTTGAACACGTCTTCGTTGTTGGAGGCGTAGAACGCAGCAGTGAACGCGTCGCTGAACTTGTAGCTTGCGCCATACACGTCGATGCGTTTCAGCTCGCCGCTGTCACGACCTTCAGCGCTCTTGCGAGCCTCTTGGGTGAAGCGGCCAGCAACCACTTCCAGACCGTCGATCTCTTTGGAAGTAATCATGGTGCCAGTGAAGCTTTCCGGCAGCAGGCGCGAGTTGTCGTAGCTCAGCACCGGCAGCGCAGGCATCTGGTCGCCGTACTTGATCACGGTGTTCGAAATGCGGGCCTTTACAGCACCGCCGACACGGGACAGGTCATCAGCAGCCGCGCCACTGTCGCCTTGCTTGAAGAAGTCGATGCCGCCAGCGCCGCTGCGGCCTTTGCCGCCATCCAGACGAACGCCGTACAGGCCGAACGCATCAACGCCCACGCCTACAGTGCCCTGGGTGAAACCCGATGCGAAGTTGGCCATGAAGGCTTGGCCCCACTCGGCCTTGTCTTCGTTGCCATTTTTGTAATCACGGTTGATATAGGCATTGCGTAGCGCGAGGTTCAGGTGGCTGTCTTCAACAAAACCTTTGGAGTCTGCCTGGCTGTCTGCCATGACTTGACCAGCACTGATAAGGGCCAGTGCAAGCAAACTGATGCGTGGCTTAAGCATTTCTTGTCGTCCTTTTCTGCGGATTAATCACGCGCTGTGGCGACAACCCTGAGGCTGTCTGAGGCTTCCGATAGACCCATATTCGGAGGCCCAGCACGAATCATCGCAGTGGACTACTGATGCACGTACATGGCGCAAGGCCACAGGCGGAGGGCGCAAATCCTATCCGCCGGTCCTGAACGTGTCAATTTAGAGAAAACTTTCTGAACACATTGCTGTCATGCATCAACGTTTTGACCAAGTGAGCGGTCAGTCCTTGAGCACCGCCAACAGTGCCTCGAGTTCAGCCTCGTTGAGCAGCCCAGCCGGGTAACGCTGCAGTAACATTTTGCGTACATCCGGCCGCTTGGGACCGGCAACTCTGGTCGTCCGTAACCAGTCCGCCATCATCTGGCGCGCTTCGCTACTAGCAGACAAAACACGAGCATAACGCTCTGTACCTGCGTTCATAGGGACAACCTCTGAAGTCATGAGGGGCTTAATTTACGGTCGTTTTATGACAGATGAGCTAAACGGGAAATGATTGAGCCAAAACAGTCGACCTGCCCAAGAGGCACGACTCAGGAAACGCTCTCCCATAAAAAAGCTCATCACTTGGATGAGCTTATGACAGCAAGAACGAGACCAACTTTGTAACGAGTGCGTACATCGTCCTGCAATCAGGCGCGATGAGGTGCTGGCTGCTGCTGAGTCAGGCAGTGAATGTTGCCTCCGCCGAGCAGCAACTCGCGGCCCGGCACCATGACTACTTCATGCTCCGGGAAGAGTTGTTGCAGGATTTCACGAGCAGTTTCGTCCAATGGATCGTCAAAACTCGGGGCGATGATGCCGCCGTTGACGATCAGGAAGTTCACGTAAGAACCTGCCAGACGCACCGATGGGTTGCGCTCCTGACTGCCGTGCACCTGATCGACGCCCGCGCACTCTTCGGCAGTGGCGAACAATGGGCCAGGGATTGGCATCTTGTGGACGATGAATGCACGGCCTTTGGCATCCTTGGTGTTTTCCAAAATACTCAGAGCCGCCTGGCAACGTGGGTAGTTGGGGTCTTTGGGATCATCGGTCCAGGCCAGCAACACTTCGCCAGGACGCACGTAGCAGCAGAAGTTATCCACATGCCCGTCGGTTTCGTCGTTGAACAAACCATCCGGCAGCCAGACGATTTTATCCACAGCCAGATTGGCGCTGAGTACAGCCTCGATCTCCTCGCGCGACAGGTGCGGGTTGCGGTTACGATTGAGCAGGCATTCTTCGGTGGTGATGAGCGTGCCTTCGCCGTCGACGTGGATCGAGCCGCCTTCGAGCACGAACCCTTCGGTCTGGTAGCGCGGGCAGCGTTCGATTTCCAGGATCTTGCTCGCCACTTGAGAATCGAGGTTCCACGGGGCATACAGGCCGCCATCGAAACCACCCCAAGCGTTGAAGTCCCAATCGACACCACGCACTTCGCCGCTGTCGTTGATTACAAACGTCGGGCCGGTATCACGCACCCAGGCGTCATCGTTACTGATTTCTACCACTCGAATGTTCGGCACATCCAGACGCGCGCGAGCGTTGTCGTATTGCGCGGCAGAAACGGCAACCGTTACCGGCTCGAAACGCGCAATGGCCTTGGCCACGGCAACGTGAGCGCTTTGCACCGGCTTACCCCCCAGACGCCAGTTGTCCGGGCGCTCAGGCCAGACCATCCAGGTTTGAGTCTGCGCGGCCCACTCGGCAGGCATGTGAAAACCATCGGCGCGTGGGGTGCTTTTGAGTGTGGTCATGGCAATCAGGACTCCGTCGAGAGGCAAACAAGGGCGACTTTATAGCGGATAAAAATCGGTAATTAAAGCTAATAGGTATTCTGAAAAAGGTTAATCCGACGATAAAAACAGATATTAATCTGAAATCAAGTCCCGTAGGAGCGCGCTTGCCCGCGATGACATTGGCACAGGCGACAAGGATGCCGGCTCTGAAATAGCATCGCGGGCAAGCGCGCTCCTACAAAGAGTTCGTAGATCACTCCAACTCAGCCAACACCTTCGACACACTATCCACAAAGAAGTCCACGCTCTGCCGGGTGGTGCACATCGGGGGTTTGATTTTGAGGATGTTCAGGTAGTCGCCGGTGGGCTGCATGAAGATGCTCAAGTCCCGCAGGCGATCACACAGGTAAGCGGTTTCTTCGGTGGCGGGTTCGAGGGTCTGGCGATTGCGCACAAGCTCAACGCCCAGATAAAAGCCCATGCCATGCACCGCGCCCACCAGTGGGTGCAGGTCGATCAACCCTTGCAGCCGCGCCTTGAAGTGGTCGCCGACGACAACGGCGTTTTCCCGGAGCTGTTCTTCCTCCATCACATCCAGAACCGCCATGCCGATCCGGCAACTGACCGGGCTGCCACCTGCGGATGAGAAGAAATAACCCTCGGCTTCCAGCGCCTCGGCTATTTCACGTCGAGTAATCACGGCACCCAATGGATGACCATTACCCATGCCCTTGGCCATGGTGATGATGTCCGGCACCACGCCTTGCTCTTCGAAGCCCCAGAAGTAATGGCCCAAACGGCCGTAACCCACCTGAACCTCGTCGGCGATGCACACGCCGCCCTGTGCCCTTACCTTCTGATAAACCTGTTGCAAATAGCCCGGCGGCAGGGAAATCCCGCCGGCGTTGCCGTACACCGGCTCGCAGATGAACCCCGCAACCTGCCGCTGCTGCCCGGCCAACTGCTCAAGCACCTGTTCGACGCTACGCACGTACTGCGGTGCGCTGTCTGCGCCGCGGAACTCGCCTCGATACGTATTGGGCGCGGTCACCGGATGCACCCAATCCGGGCGGGTACTCAGCGCTTGCGGGTTGTCGGCGATGGACGTGGAGATCGCATCGGTGGCTACCGACCAGCCGTGATAAGCCTCCAGCACGCTGAGCATGTCGCGTCCGCCGCTGTAGGCCCACGCCAGACGGATCGCCAGATCGTTGGCTTCGGTGCCGCTGTTGACCAGAAACACCCGGTCGAAGCCCTCGGGTGCCAGCTTGAGCAGTCGCTCTGAAAACTCGGCGATGACTGCGTAATGAAAACGCGAGTTGGTGTTGAGCAACGACCATTGCCGCCCGGCTTCTGCGGCCATGCGCGGATGGCCGTGGCCGAGCACCGCGACGTTGTTGAGCATGTCCAGATAGGAACGGCCCTGCATGTCGATCAAGTGATTGCGCCAGCCGCGTTCGATTTGCGGCGGAGCCTGGTAGTAGTGCTTCTGCGAGCGGGCGAAACTGGCATCGCGTCGCGCCAACAGCTGGCTGGCGTCTGGCAACTCTGGCGCATCGCAATCAAAACCCAGCAATGCAGCAGGTGAAGGGCAAAGCTGGCGCCACGCAGCAGCCCAGGACGCAGTGACGAACAGCGGCGGGCTCAGGTCCGGCACCGAACACAGTTGCAGCACCAGCGAACCCGAACCCTGTCCGATCACCTCGCCCGCCGCCACGCTCGCACCGGGGGTCAGTTCCAGCGCAGCGCCCCACAACCGCAGGCTCATCTGCGCGCCGACCAACAACAAGGCAGCATCGGCCGTGAGCCGCAACACACCGTCAAAAGGCGCATGCAGCGGGGTTTGCGTGCCGAGGTATAACTCCACGTGCAGAGCGCAGGTTGGCGGCTCTTTGGCGCTGTCGATCAAGGTTCTCGACAGTCGATATTCGCCATACCGGCTCGCTGCCTGCCCCGTCTCGCGTGCCGCCTGTTTGAGAAGCTGCTCATCTATGCCGCTGTGCTGCCAGTTACCCGCGACGAAATGCTCGCTGAGCACACCCAGATCAACTTGTCGGAACTCCCGCCCGGCCAGACTGGGCAGCAACGAGTTCCAGGTGGGCGTTTCAGCTGGAGCCGCCTGCATCCCCACCGAAGCGAGAATCGCTGCCTCCATCAAGGCAATCGCCACCGAGGTCGCGACGTCGAAGATGCCCCACTCACTCTCTATATTGGCCTGGATATAAGCGTTGCCAGGCTCAACCGCCGCCTGCTGCTCGCTGCTCAGGACCAGCACCGCCGAGCGCGCGATGATCAGCGGCCACAGCGCCTGCAATTCTTCGAGCCGCAACGGATTGAGGGCGTGGTAAGCGCGAATCGCCGGGAGGATGTACAACGGATCGCCTTCGGCGTGGTGCAGCAATGCCGCACAGGTCACCGACAGATCGGCCACCCGCCAGGTGTTCACCAGATCGCCGAAATCGATCAAGCCCTGCAATTGCCAATGCAACTTCTCGTCCCGCGACCAGACCACGTTGTACTCAGTGATATCCAGGTGCACGGTCTGCATCGGCAGCGCCGGGATCAACGGCAGCAACCGGCGCTGCGCCTGCTCGGCAGCCTCGGCCAGGCAGGCGCGTTCGTCTTCGTTGTCGATGACCGGCAGCAGATGCCTGATCAGCGCATGAGCATGGCGCGGGTCCCATTGCAGAACGCGCTCCAGGCCCGGATGCTCGAAAGCGGCCAGCGAGCGGTCAACCTGGGCGCACAGCTCGCCCAACTCCACCACCACATGCAGCGGTAAATGACTCAAGTGGCTCAACGCCTGACCGTCGATAAACTCCAGCAACCGCACATGGACGAGGTTACCGGCCAGCTCGACCGTCAGCAGTTGCTCGCCGCCGTGGGTGCTGATCACCTCAGGCACCCTGACGTCGGAATGGCGCGGCAGATGCCCTAAAGCCCCATGCTGGGCGTCGAGTTCGAGGGGCGAATAATCGCCATGGCAGATTTTCAGCACATACCGCCGCGCGCCTGTATCCACCAGGAAATTGCGATCCTGCTGGCTGCCCAGTTCTTTGAGCGTGCCACTCAAGCCGTAATGCTGCGCCAGCAGTTGCAGGGCCTGTTCGGCGCTGACTTCGGGACAGGGCAAACTGGAGCGGCGGATTAACGTGGCGAGCGGCATGCAACATCCTCGATCTTGTTTTTGAATCTGGCGTGGGTTCTTCCTGGGCTCACTATAGGAGATCCCTCTTGTCCAGACGACCCGTTACATAGAACCCTGTAGGAGCGCGCTTGCCCGCGATGCAGTCGACGCGGTCTGCCTGCCACACCGCGTCTTCGTTCATCGCGGGCAAGCGCGCTCCTACAGAAGTGAGACCATGTGTAATGGGAACGCCACTGTCGGCCGCCAATCTGAGTGACCACAAGTTGTACGCCGGTTTAATGACGGCCAGACTGCCCCCGCATCGATTTTTTTCATGGCAGCAGACCCGGTCTTCAGTGATGCTGCTTGCGCCTGCTCGTTCACACCCACAAGCTATGCTCTTACGTCTACGCCAATAAGGAAGAAGGCTCACTCATGCGAATACTTGTCACTGGCGGCGCTGGCTTCATCGGCTCGGCGTTGATCCGTCACCTGATACAGAACACCGATCATGAAGTGCTTAATTTCGACAAGCTCACTTATGCCGGCAATCTGGAGTCACTGGCCAGCATTGCGACCGATACCCGGTATGAATTTGTCCAGGCTGATATCTGTGACCAGAGCCAGGTCAGCGCAACGCTTGCCCGGTTCCAGCCCCAGGCAATCATGCACCTGGCGGCTGAATCCCATGTCGACCGCTCGATTGATGGGCCCTCCGAGTTCATCCAGACCAACATCGTCGGCACCTATAGCCTGCTGGAGGCCACTCGCGGCTATTGGCTGACGCTGCCGGAAGCCGAGCGCACAACGTTCCGTTTCCACCATATCTCCACCGACGAAGTGTATGGCGACCTGCACGGCGTCGATGACCTGTTCACCGAAACCACCCCTTATGCGCCAAGCTCACCCTATTCAGCCAGCAAGGCGGCGTCCGATCACTTGGTCCGTGCCTGGCAGCGCACCTACGGTTTGCCAGTGGTGGTCACCAACTGTTCGAACAACTACGGGCCGTTTCATTTCCCGGAAAAGCTGATCCCGTTAGTGATCCTCAATGCCCTCAAGGGCAAGCCGCTGCCGGTGTATGGCAATGGCCTGCAAGTGCGCGACTGGCTGTTTGTCGAGGACCACGCCCGGGCGTTGCTCAAAGTGGTGACCGAGGGCGCAGTAGGCGAAACCTACAATATTGGCGGGCATAACGAGCAGAAGAACATCGATGTGGTGCGCGGTATCTGCGCCCTGCTCGAAGAACTGGCCCCGCAGAAACCCGCTGGCGTGGAGCATTACGCCGACCTGATCACCTTCGTAGTGGACAGGCCCGGACATGATCAGCGCTACGCCATTGATGCAGGCAAAATCGAACGCGAACTGGGCTGGACACCTGAAGAGACCTTCCAGTCAGGTCTGCGCAAGACCGTGCAGTGGTACCTGGACAATCAGGACTGGTGCCAGCACGTACAGGACGGCAGTTATCAAGGCCAACGACTTGGCTTCACCGACCATAAGGATCTGATCGCATGACCAAAGGAATTGTCCTCGCCGGGGGTTCCGGCACCCGCCTGCACCCGATCACCCTGGGCGTCTCCAAGCAACTGCTGCCCATTTACGACAAGCCGATGATCTACTACCCGATTTCGGTGCTGATGCTGGCGGGCATTCAGGAGATCTTGATCATTTCCACGCCTCAGGACCTGCCCCAGTACCGCAACCTGTTGGGAGACGGCAGTCAGTTTGGCGTGAATTTCCACTACGCCGAGCAACCCAAACCCGACGGCCTGGCCCAGGCATTTCTGATTGGTGAGGAGTTCATCGGTGATGATTCGGTTTGTCTGATTCTGGGGGATAACATCTTTCATGGTCAGCACTTCGGCGAACAGTTGAAAACCGCTACATCCCACACCAGCGGCGCAACGGTGTTCGGCTATTGGGTCAAGGACCCGGAGCGCTTCGGGGTCATCGATTTCGACGAACAGGGCCGCGCGCTTTCCATCGAAGAAAAGCCCAAGCAGCCTAAGTCCAGCTATGCCGTCACAGGTTTGTATTTTTACGACAACGAAGTGATCAGGATCGCCAAGGACGTCAAACCATCCCCTCGTGGCGAGCTGGAAATCACCGACGTCAACAATGCCTACCTGTTGCGCGGCGACCTGCGCGTCGAGCGCTTCGGCCGTGGTTTTGCCTGGCTCGACACCGGCACCCACGACAGCCTGCTGGATGCCTCGCAATACGTGCAGACCATCGAACATCGTCAGGGCCTGAAAGTCGCGTGCCTTGAAGAGATCGCCTACCAGAACGAATGGATCAACCGCGAGCAGTTACTTGAGCGCGCGCAATACTTCGGCAAGACTGGCTACGGCCAGTACCTCTACAAGCTTGCAGGTGAAAAACCGTGAATGTCATCCCATGCGAAATCCCCGAAGTACTCATTCTTGAACCACGTGTCTTTGGCGATGAGCGGGGGTTTTTCTATGAGAGCTTCAACGCCAAAGCCTTTGGCGATGCAACCGGGATGCGCGATCTGAAGTTCGTGCAGGATAACCACTCCAAGTCCGCCAAGGGCGTGCTGCGTGGTTTGCATTATCAGATTCAAAACGCCCAGGGCAAACTGGTGCGCGTGACCGCTGGCGAAGTGCTGGACATCGCGGTGGATATCCGCCGCAGTTCGCCCACTTTCGGGCGCTGGGTGGGCGTCAAATTGTCCGCCGAGAATTTCCGCCAGCTCTGGGTACCACCGGGTTTCGCCCATGGTTTCGTGGTGCTCAGCGACTACGCCGAATTCCTGTACAAGACCACTGATTACTACACCCCCGCCGCAGAACGCTGCATTCGCTGGGATGACCCCGATCTGGCCATCGACTGGGAGCTTGATGCTGCGCCCCAGATGTCGGCCAAGGATCAGAACGGTACCGCACTTAAGGAGGCAGACCTGTTCCCATGAGCAAACCACTGAAAATCCTGATCATCGGTCAGCACGGGCAAGTCTCTCAGGCGTTGCAGAAAAACCTGGCGGATCTGGGCGAGCTGATCGTGCTGGGCCGCGACAAGCTGGACCTGAGCGATCACCTGGCAGACTACGATCAGATTCAGGATTTGAAGCCGGACCTGATTATCAACGCGGCAGCCTACACCGCTGTGGATCAGGCCGAGACCGAGCAAAAGACCGCGCTGTCGGTCAACGCTATTGCCGCTGGCATGCTGGCCGATCAGGCGCTGGAATTGGGCATTCCGTTGATCCATTACTCGACCGATTATGTTTTCGACGGCAGCAAGAGCACGCCTTGGGACGAGCAGGACATACCGGCGCCCCTGGGTGTCTACGGCGCCAGCAAATGGGCGGGCGAGCAGGCCATCGAGTATGTCGGCGGCCAGTTTCTGATCCTGCGCACCAGCTGGGTGTATTCCACCACCGGGCGTAATTTCCTGCTGACCATGCAGCGTCTGCTGCAAGAACGCGACGAATTGAATGTGGTGTCCGATCAGATCGGCGCACCCACCTGGGCTGGCGCCATCGCCCAGAGCACGCGCCAGTTGATCGAGCGCTGGCGTGACGGCCAGCCCGGCGCCTGGGGCACTTATCACCTGACCGCCAGCGGCGAAACCTCATGGTTCGGTTTCGCCGAGGCCATTGGTGAGCAACTGGTCAAACAGGGCAAGAAGTGCGCAAAGCTCAATGCCATCCCGTCCAGCGCTTACCCGACACCCGCCGCCCGCCCACTCAACTCGCGCCTGGATTGCACTCTGCTGCAACGCGAATGGGGAGTGAAGCAAACTGACTGGCACAGCGCTTTACTGGAGTGCATGGCTGAGCAGGGTTAGTATCTGCGTTACCGGGGCCTACCCCATCGCGAGCAAGCTCGCTCCTACAGAACCAACGTATTTCTTGTAGGAGCGAGCTTGCTCGCGATGGCGTTTTCCCAGGCGTCCCGAAAAGCCGAGCCCTAGCGCAGCCTGAACATGACCATGACCCCCACCCTCCCACCCCGTCCACGCTGGCGCAGCCTTGCGCTGCTGGCGCTATGCCTGGCGCCGCTGTTGTGGCCGCTGGAGCATCTGGCTGAGCGCTATTACCGTAACGAGCTGGTCAGCCAGAATCGTCAAACTCTGGACCTGTATGTCGCCAACTTGCTGGGTACCCTGCATCGCTACGAAACCCTGCCGCAGATTCTCAGCCAGCTACCCGATCTGCCCGCTGTACTGAAAGCGCCCCAGGATCAGGCCAGACAGCAAACTGCCAACCACTTGCTGGAAACCATCGTTCGCCAGACCGGTGCGGAAGTCATGTACCTGATGAACGCCGACGGCACCACGCTGGCGGCCTCGAACTGGGACAAACGTGACAGCTTCGTGGGCCGCAACTTTGCCTTTCGGCCGTATTTCAGCGATGCCATGGCGGGCAATCTCGGACGCTTCTTCGGGCTGGGCACCACCTCGGCCAAACGTGGTTACTTCTTTGCTTCGGCAGTCCGCGATGGCGACAAAGTGATCGGCGTTCTGGTGGTCAAGATCGATCTGGATCACACCGAAAATCTGTGGGGTAAAACCCCCGAACAACTGTTGCTCACCGACCACAACGGCGTGGTCATCCTGACCTCCCGGCCCGAATGGCGCTTCCGAGCCACCCGTGCGCTGAGCGAGGAAGAGAAGCAGGCCATCGTCGCCATCCAGCCCTACCCGACCCGTGACCCACGGCCGTTATTGCTCGATGAAAAAGCCTGGCTGACGCAAAACCAACAAATCGCCGAAACCGGTTGGAGCGTGAATATTCTGGCGCCCCGAGCCTTGATTGATCGCCCGGTGCGCACCGTCGTGGCGGTAGGCGGCGCTACGCTGCTGGTGGTGATGTTGCTGCTGGGCATCATGATCCAGCGGCGCAGGCATTATCTGGACCGCATCGCCTTCGAAGCCCAGGCACGTCGCGAGCTTGAGGCGCGGGTCATTGAGCGCACCAGCGACCTTGAAGGCCTCAACAGTCGCCTCAGGCAAGAAGTGCTCGAACGCGAACAAGCCCAGCAGGAGCTGGTTCGCGCTCAGGACGAGCTGGTCCAGGCGGGCAAGCTTTCGGCGCTGGGCACTATGTCGGCGAGCATCAGCCACGAACTCAATCAACCGCTGGCGGCGATCCGCAGCTACGCCGAGAACGCCGAAGTGTTGCTGGACCATTCACGCACCGACGATGCACGGGGCAACCTCAAGCTGATCGGCGAACTGACCGGGCGCATGTCTTCGATCATCGCCCACCTGCGCGCCTTTGCCCGTCGCGACCGCCACGCCCCGGAAAGCGTGGCCCTGCAACCGGCCCTCGATGACGCCCTGGCATTATTGACCAAGCGTCGCCGGGCGATGGAAGTGGAGCTGATCCGTGATCTGCCTGACGCAACGCTGTGGGTGCAGGCCGGTGAAACCCGTTTGCGGCAAGTGCTCGGCAACCTGCTGGCCAACGCGCTGGATGCCCTGACAGAAAAGGGCCCGCCGCGCAGAATCTGGATCAGTGCCGAACAGACCGCTAATGGCGTCAATCTGTTCATCCGTGACAACGGGCCGGGGTTTACTCAGGAAGCGCTGGCCCGGGCCCGCGAGCCGTTTTTCACCACCAAGACCCGCACACAAGGGCTGGGCCTGGGCCTGGCGATTTGCGATACCCTGATGCGCGCCCTGGGTGGCGAGCTGCTATTCGACAACCACCCAACCGGAGGCGCACTACTGACCTTGCGTCTGCGTGACGGGGCATCCGGCGTCAACCTTCAACCGCCAGAGGATTTATCTGCATGACCGCCATCGACAGCAAGATCCAGGTAGTGCTGATCGACGACGACCCGCACCTGCGCCAGGCCCTGAGCCAGACGCTGGATCTGGCCGGCCTCAAAGTGCTGACCTTGCACGAGGCCAACGGTCTGGCCGCGCGCATTGAGCGTGACTGGCCCGGCGTGGTGGTCAGCGACATTCGCATGCCGGGGATGGACGGCCTCGAACTGCTCAGTGATTTGCATGGTCGAGACCCGGAGCTGCCGGTTTTGCTGATCACCGGGCATGGCGATGTACCGCTGGCGGTGCAAGCGATGCGAGCCGGGGCTTATGACTTTCTGGAAAAACCCTTCGCCAGTGATTCGCTGCTCGACAGCGTGCGCCGGGCATTGGCCTTGCGTCGCCTGGTTCTGGATAACCGCAGCCTTAGGCTGGCATTGAGCGACCGCCAGCAATTGAGTGCGCGGCTGGTGGGCCAGTCCGCGCCCATGCTGCGTCTGCGCCAGCAGATCGGTGCTCTGGCGGCGACCAAGGCCGATGTGTTGATCCTCGGTGAAACCGGCGCGGGCAAAGAGGTCGTGGCTCGGGCGCTGCATGATCTGTCCAACCGTCGCACCGGGCCGTTTGTGGCGATCAACGCCGGCGCGCTGGCTGAGTCGGTGGTGGAAAGCGAGCTGTTCGGCCACGAGCCCGGAGCTTTTACCGGCGCGCAGAAGCGCCGCATCGGCAAATTCGAATTCGCCAACGGTGGCACGCTGTTCCTCGATGAAATCGAAAGCATGAGCATGGACGTGCAGGTCAAACTGCTGCGCTTGCTGCAAGAGCGAGTGGTGGAACGTCTGGGCGGTAACCAGCAGATCGCGCTGGATATTCGAGTCATCGCCGCGACTAAAGAAGATCTGCGTCAGGCAGCCGATCAAGGCCGCTTCCGGGCCGACTTGTACTACCGGCTCAACGTCGCGCCGCTGCGCATTCCGCCTTTGCGTGAACGAGGTGAAGATGCGCTGATGTTGTTCCAGCACTACGCGGATGCCGCCAGCATGCGCCACGGTTTGCCCAAACATGAATTACAACCAGCACAACGCGCCTTGCTGTTGCGCCACACCTGGCCAGGCAATGTGCGCGAATTGCAAAACGCTGCCGAGCGCTTTGCCCTCGGGCTGGAGCTGGCGCTGGAAGGTAATGAAGTACCGGTGGTGCCGACCATTACCGGCGGCTTGAGCGAACAGGTTGAAAGCTTCGAACGCGCCTTGATTGCCGCCGAACTGACCCGGCCGCACACCTCCGTGCGCAGCCTCGCCGAAGCCCTGGGCCTGCCGCGAAAAACCCTGCACGACAAACTGCGCAAACATGGCCTGAGTTTCGGCGGTAGCGCGGACGAGCCGAATGAAGACTGAGGACGATCCGATGATGCAGCAAGCCCACGCATTGGAGCATGTCCTGCACCACGACATTCCGCTGACCCGGGAAATGGGCGTGAAAGTCCTGAGTTGGCAGGATCATCAGTTACGCCTGCATTTACCGCTGGCGCCCAACATCAATCACAAAAGCACCCTGTTCGGCGGCAGCCTGTATTGCGGCGCCGTGCTGGCGGGCTGGGGTTGGTTGCATTTGCGCCTGCGCGAGGTCGGTATTACTGACGGGCATATCGTGATTCAGGACGGGCAAATCAGCTATCCACTGCCGGTCCGTGACGATGCCATCGCCATCTGCGACGCACCGGATGCCGCGGCCTGGGAGCGATTCCTCACCACTTACCAACGCAGAGGCCGAGCCCGCCTCACCCTGCCAACCCGAATCTACGCCCACGACAGCGATCAGGAAGCGGTGCGGTTTGTGGGGCAGTTTGTGGTGCACCGGTAGAGAGTTTGAGCTGCGGTTGATTGTGGACGCGGAAGGCCCGAAGGACCGCGCCGCCTGATTCGCGGGCAAGCCTCGCTCCAACGGATAGACGGCGAGCTGTAGGAGCGCGCTTGCCCGCGATGAACGTTGACGCGGTATGCCCGAAAGACCGCGCCGCCTGATTCGCGGGCAAGCCTCGCTCCAACGGACAATCGGCGAGCTGTAGGAGCGCGCTTGCCCGCGATGAACGATGACGCGGTAGGCCTGAAGGACCGCGCCGCCTGATTCGCGGGCAAGCACCGCTCCAACGGACAATCGGCGAGCTGTAGGAGCGCGCTTGCCCGCGATGAACGTTGACGCGGTATGCCCGAAAGACCGCGCCGCCTGATTCGCGGGCAAGCCTCGCTCCAACGGACAATCGGCGAGCTGTAGGAGCGCGCTTGCCCGCGATGAACGATGACGCGGTAGGCCTGAAGGACCGCGCCGCCTGATTCGCGGGCAAGCCTCGCTCCAACGGACAATCGGCGAGCTGTAGGAGCGCGCTTGCCCGCGATGAACGATGACGCGGTAGGCCTGAAAGACCGCGCCGCCTGATTCGCGGGCAAGCCTCGCTCCAACGGACAATCGGCGAGCTGTAGGAGCGCGCTTGCCCGCGATGAACGATGACGCGGTAGGCCTGAAGGACCGCGCCGCCTGATTCGCGGGCAAGCCTCGCTCCAACGGATAGACGGCGAGCTGTAGGAGCGCGCTTGCCCGCGATGAACGTTGACGCGGTATGCCCGAAAGACCGCGCCGTCCTTATCGCGGGCAAGCACCGCTCCCACGTAGTGTTTTCAGGTTGAAATCAGGACCGCGCCAGGTCCAGCAGCTTCTCTTTCCACTCAGCCCCAGCCGGCAAGGCCAGAAAAAAGGGGTTAAGCAGGGACTCACGCGCCGGGTAGCTGAACGACTCGCCGGACAATTCCAGCACCTCGCCGCCCGCCCCTTCCAGCACACCTTGGGCGGCTGCGGTGTCCCATTGTGAAGTCGGCGCCAGACGCGGATAGCAATCAGCGGCACCTTCGGCCAGCAAACAGAACTTCAACGAGCTACCAATATTGGTCAGCTGCAATTGCCCCACCGCAGCAGACAAACCGGCCAGCAAACGCTCCTGCTCCGCGCTGGAGTGTCGGCGGCTGGCGACCACGGTGAAGTCATGGCCTTCCCCCAGTTCCTGGCGCACGCTGATCGGCGTCAGGTGATCATCATCGTCGCTGCGCCATGCGCCCAGACCCGCGCCGCCGAAGTAGCAGCGGTTGTTGGTCGGCATCGAGACCACGCCAAATACCACGCGACCTTTCTCGATCAGCGCGACGTTGACCGTGAATTCTTCGCTCCCGGAGATGAATTCCTTGGTGCCGTCCAATGGATCCACCAGCCACCAGCGCTCCCAGCTTGCGCGCTCGCTCAGCGGGATATTGGCGTCTTCTTCGGACAACACGTGGATATCCGGCGCCAGCGCCAGCAAACCTTCGGCAAGCAATTGATGAGCAGCGATGTCGGCGGCGGTGACCGGCGAATCATCAGCCTTGGACGTCACGGTCACATTGGCGCGCCAGTAAGGCAGGATCACTTCCCCGGCCAGTCGGCAAAGCTTGATCACAGGCTCCAGCAAGGGGTGCGGCAAATCAGTAAAAACATCGGTCATGGCAGAAACAGTCCGCGCTGGGTTAACAGATCCCGTGCCAGATACAGCGCAGCCAGAGCCCGGCCTTCGCTGAACTGTGGGTGTTCGATTAGGCTCGACAGCTCGCGCAGGTTCACTTTATCCACGCGCATCGGCTCAGGTTCGTCGCCTTCAAGGCGTTCTTCATATAGATCGGTGGCCAGTACCACCTGAATCTTCTGGCTCATGTAGCCCGGCGAAAGAGACAGCTCGGTCAGATGTTCCAACTGGTGAGCACCAAAGCCCGCTTCCTCCTTGAGTTCGCGGTTGGCAGCGGCCAGCACATCTTCACCCGGCTCGATCAAGCCCTTGGGCAGCGACAATTCGTATTCGTCAGTTCCGCCGCAATATTCTTCGATCAGTACCGCATGATCGGCATCAAGCATGGCGACAATCATCACCGCGCCGTAACCCGCACCACGTCCGACCAACCGCTCATAGGTTCGCTCGACGCCGTTGGCAAAGCGCAATTGCAGCTCTTCAACACGGAACAAACGGCTACTGGCGACGATTTCGCGGGCGAGTACGGTGGGTTTCTGGCGCATGACAGGCTCCTTTGCGGTGACGGAGTACTATACCGTGGCTTTTCCGATTGTTTGTGTCGGATATGCTTACACTCTGCTCCAAAAACGACAGCCATCAACATCCAGCGAGACCCGAATGCCTTCAATGCCTTGGCGCGACATCGATACCGTATTGCTCGACATGGACGGCACCCTGCTCGATCTGCATTACGACGAACATTTCTGGCTCCAGCATTTGCCCCAGCGCTATGCCGAACTGCACGGCATCAGCCACGCGATGGCCTTGCTGGAGATGAAGCCACTGTTTGAAAAAAATGCAGGGACGCTCAATTGGTATTGCCTGGATTATTGGAGCGCCGAGCTGAAGCTGTCAGTTCGCGACCTGAAGCTGGAAACCGCCGACCTGATCGCTCTGCGTCCGGATGCGGAAACCTTTCTCGATGCCATCAAACAGGCGGGTAAGCGGGTCATCATGATCACCAACGCTCATCGCGACTCGCTGTCGTTGAAGATGGAGCGAATCGAGCTGGCACCTTATTTTGAGCGGCTGATCAGCTCTCACGATTACGGGTTCCCCAAGGAAAGCCCGCATTTCTGGGATGCACTGCAAGCCGACATCGCCTTCGATCCAGCGCGCAGCCTGTTTATCGACGACACCCTGCCCATCCTGCGCAGCGCCCGCACCTTTGGCGTTGGCCACTTGCTGGCGGTCAGTGAGCCGAACAGCCAGAAGGGGCCTAAAAACACCGAGGAGTTTGCGGCTGTGACGGATTATCGGGAGTTGATGGTGGGGTTGTAGCTATCTGGCGACCCGTACTCGTGGGAGCAAGCTTGCTTGCGAAGGCAATGTTTAAGGCGCGAAATAGTTGCCGGGTGCACTACCCCTTTCGCGAGCAAGCTCGCTCCTACAGACTCCCACTGGTGTTGTTTACTCCGGAATCCGCAACACCTGACCCGGATAGATCTTGTTCACATCCTTGAGCATCGGTTTATTCGCGTCGAATATCTTCTGATATTTGTTCGGATCGCCATACACGCGCTTGGAAATGGCGCTCAGGGTATCGCCTTTTTCCACGGTTACGAATTTGGCCGCTGTGGTTGGCGCAGCACCTGAGGCGATGGTCATTTGATCATCGACTTCGGCGACACCGCTGATATTCCCCAAAATCAGAAGAATTTTTTCCTTCTCTTCCTGACTGGCCGCTTCGCCTGTGACGGTGACTTTGTCGCCCTCCACAGTGGTCTGGATATTCGGATTGCCCAAACCCACCTGAGCTATATGCTTCTTCAAGGCTTCATCCGAGGCACTGGCGTCGCCCGGCGTTATTGCATCGAGAATCTTTTCACCGGCTTCTTTCAAGAAACTGAAAATACTCATTAGCGTTCTCCGTTCGTTATTTTTGCGTCCTGAATAGACAACATAAGTTCCGACGGGAGACAGCTCACTTGGTTCCGGTTACGTGTTGGCCGCCCATCCGATGGCTCGACAGGCTAGAATTGCCGCTTGCAGTAAACCGGAGCGACTATGGACATCAAACAACTAAAATTCCTGATCGCCCTCGACGAAACGAGGCATTTCGGCCAGGCGGCCGCGCGTTGCAACATCACTCAACCCACGCTGTCGATGCGCCTGCGCAATCTGGAAGAAGAGTTGGAGCTACCCTTGGTAGTGCGCGGTCAGCGCTTCGAGGGTTTCACCGCGCCAGGTGAACGAGTGCTGGCCTGGGCCCGGACCGTGCTCGCGGCCTATGACGGTTTACAAGCCGAAGCTGCCGCCTGTCGTGGCCATCTGGTGGGCACGCTGCGCCTGGGTATCGTGCCTCTGTCGAGCTTCGATCCACTGACGCTGCTCAAGCGCTTGCACCAGACCCATCCAAATTTGCGTTTCGAGCTGTCCTCTCTCAGCTCCGAGCAGGTGCTGGAACAGCTTGCCAGTAACCGGATTGATCTTGGCGTTTCGTACATGGAGCGTCTGGATACCGAGCGTTTCGATTCAATGCCCTTGGCGGAGACCCGGATGGGCGTGCTTTACGATCATCGCCACTTCAATTTCGGTGAAAAACCACTGAACTGGCCGGATCTGATCACACTGCCCTTGGGCCTGCTGACCAGCGGTATGCATTTCCGCCAGTCCATCGACACCAACTTCCACAGCCGGGGCCTGCAGTTCGAGCCAATGCTGCAAACCGACGCCGTTCATCAGTTGCTGCAAGCAGTGCACGGCGGCTTTTGCTGCGCAATCGTGCCGTTGGACGGTGGCCTGGAAAACCTGACTGAGGATTTGCGCCTGCACCCCATTGATGACGCCCGCACCATGGCGCAGCTGGGGCTGATCATGCGCCGCAGCGCTCCCCGCTCAGCACTGGCCGAAGCGTGCTTCGCCCTATACCAGAAAATTGCTGAAGAACATTGATCGACGTCATCTATCAACGCATTGGAACTAGCGATTAGACGTTATCCGACAAGAGGCCTAGGCTAACGTCATATCAATCTGCCGGTACGTCCCCCATGCACGCCAAGCGCACGGTCAGTACGGCGCCCGCCGAACAGTCGCCAGCGCCTGCAGCCAGCCAGACTTATAGCTACTCAAACCTTGCTGCCGATGAGTCGGCACCGGCAGATCTTGCCGAAGAGGTTGCATTGGCGATCGCCTATAACGGCATCAGCCAGGCTGTCATGCTGGTCACGCCCAGCAATCTTGAAGACTTTGTCGTCGGCTTTAGCCTTGGCAGCGGCATCATCGCTTCGCCTGACGAAATCTATGACATCAAGCTAAGCGGTTGCGGCTCTGCGCAACAGGCCGAGGTCGAAATAGCCAGTCGCGCTTTCTGGGACCTCAAGCAGCAACGTCGCCATATGACTGGCACAAGCGGCTGCGGACTGTGTGGCGTGGAAGCGGTTGAACAGGCATTGCCTGAACTGAACGTACTGCAAGGCGCGCCTTTACCGCCCATTGAATGGCTTGAGGGCCTGCGCCAGCGCATCGGCGAATTTCAGCCGCTGGGTCGCCACTGTGGTGCCGTGCACGCTGCGGTTTTCATGAATAACCAGGGCCAGTTGCTACTGGGCCGCGAAGACATCGGTCGACACAACGCGCTCGACAAACTGATCGGCGCTCTGGTGCGCCAGAACATTTCCATGACGGGCGGCCTGGCCATCGTCACCAGCCGATGCAGCCTGGAGTTGATCCAGAAAGTGCTGCGCGCAGGCATTCAGACGCTGGTCAGTCTGTCTTCGCCCACCGGGCTGGCGCTGCAATGGGCACGTCGTCATAACCTGAATCTAATTCACCTGCCGCAACACAGTGCGCCGCGGGTTTACAGTCCCGCGTTGGAGAATCAAGCATGAGCATGCATAAAGAAGCCGATACCAAACCGACCCCGCGTTACAAGCCTTACAAGGGCGCGGCGGGTGGCTGGGGCGCACTGATCAGCGTGACACATGCCTGGCTAACCAGCGACAACGCGCTGAAAAACTTGCGCATGATGCTCAAGACCAACCAGAACGGCGGCTTCGACTGCCCCGGTTGCGCCTGGGGTGACTCGCCGGAAAGCGGTATGGTCAAGTTCTGCGAAAACGGCGCCAAGGCGGTTAACTGGGAAGCCACCAAGCGTCGTGTCGATCCGTCGTTCTTCGCCCGCCACAGCGTCAGCGCCCTGCGTGAGCAGAGCGACTACTGGCTGGAGTATCAGGGCCGGTTGACCGAACCGATGGTCTACGATGCAGAAACTGACCGCTACAAGCCGATCAGCTGGGAAGACGCTTTCTTCCTGATCGCCAAACACCTCAAAGCGCTGCCGAACCCGAACATGGCCGAGTTCTATACCTCGGGCCGGGCGAGCAACGAAGCGGCATACCTGTATCAGCTGTTCGTGCGCGCCTATGGGACCAACAACTTCCCTGATTGCTCCAACATGTGCCACGAGGCCAGCGGTGTTGCCTTGTCACAAAGCGTTGGTGTGGGTAAAGGCACCGTCACCTTCGACGACTTCGAACACGCGGACGCCATTTTCGTCTGGGGCCAGAACCCCGGCACCAACCACCCACGCATGCTTGAACCCCTGCGCGAGGCGGTAAAGCGTGGTGCTCAGGTGGTGTGCGTGAACCCGCTCAAAGAGCGCGGCCTTGAGCGCTTTCAGAACCCGCAGCACCCAATCGAGATGCTCACTAACGGTGACAGTCCGACCAACACCGCTTACTTCCGCCCGGCATTGGGCGGCGACATGGCGCTACTGCGCGGTATGGCCAAGTTCCTGCTGCAATGGGAGCGCGATGCTCAGGCAGCCAATGCCCCGTCAGTGTTCGATCACGCGTTCCTCAACGAACACACTCAGGGTGTGCTCGATTACCTGGCGACCATTGACGACACCCCATGGGACAAGATCGTCGAACAGTCTGGTCTGACGCTGGCAGAGATCGAGCAGTCCGCTCGCATGTATGCCAAGGGCAAGAACGTCATCATGTGCTGGGCGATGGGCATTACCCAGCACCGCCATTCGGTGGCAACCATTCAGGAAATCGCCAACCTGATGCTGCTGCGCGGCAACATCGGCCGCCCAGGCGCAGGCTTGTGCCCGGTTCGCGGCCATAGCAACGTGCAAGGTGACCGGACCATGGGCATCAACGAACGCCCACCGGCGTTTTTCCTTGATGCGCTGGAGCGTCGCTTCCAGTTCAAGGTGCCCCGTGAAAACGGCCACAACGTGGTGGAAGCCATTCACGCCATGGCCGAAGGTCGCGCCAAAGTCTTCATCGCTCTGGGCGGCAACTTTGCCCAGGCCACACCGGACAGCGCCCGTACCGTTGCGGCACTGAGCAATTGCGACCTGACCGTACAGATCAGCACCAAGCTTAACCGCAGCCATTTGAGCCACGGTAAAGAAGCGCTGATTCTTCCGTGCTTCGGCCGTACCGACATCGATATCCAGGCCAACGGCCCACAAGCCGTCACCGTGGAAGACTCGTTCAGCATGGTCCACGCGTCCAACGGCCAGTTGCAGCCGTCGTCGCGTCACATGCGCTCGGAGCCTGCCATCCTCGCTGGCATTGCCGATGCAACTCTGGGCAAGCAGCCAGTCGACTGGTTGTGGCTGGTGGAAGATTACAGCCGCATCCGCGAGCTGATCGCCGACACCATTCCTGGCTTCAAGGACTTCAATCAGCGTCTGGAACATCCAGGTGGTTTCTATCTGGGCAACGCGGCAGGCGCCCGTCGCTGGAACACTCCAACCGAGCGCGCCAACTTCAAACCCAATCTGCTGCCCCTGGATCTGGTGCATAGCAGCGTGCGCTCAACCGGACAATTGCCGGACCTGATCATGCAATCCATGCGCTCTCACGATCAGTACAACACCACGATCTATGGCCTCGACGATCGTTATCGCGGGGTTAAAGGTCAGCGTGACGTGCTGTTCGTCAACGAAGCCGACATCATCCGCCTGGGCTTCCAGCCCGGTCAGAAAGTCGACATCGTCTCGATCTGGAGCGACGACCACGTGCGCCGCGTGAAGAACTTCACACTGCTGGCCTTCGACATCCCGGCGGGCCAGGCTGCCGCCTACTACCCGGAAGTCAATCCACTGGTGCCGCTGGAAAGCGTCGGCGACGGCAGCAGCACCCCGACCTCGAAGTTCGTGGCGATCAAGCTTGAGCGCGCGGCAGAGTCGGCCCGGATTGTTTGATTGGGGTTAGCGCCACTCCAACGGATAGACACTGATCTTGTGGGAGCGAATTCATTCGCGAAGGCGATGTTGAGGCCGATGAAGATGCGTTGAATGTACCGGCCTCTTCGCGAATGAATTCGCTCCCACAAGGTAGAATTCAGCAGGTTTTCCACACCCACAAAAAAGGCCCGTTTCGTGAGAAACGGGCCTTGATCAAGTAACCTCAGACCCTCAAAAGCCACTTAAGTTCCTTAGCAAAAACAGTAACTTAGGTATTTGTGTATCAGTCGTGTTACTCGTCGGATTTGCGTTGCCACATCGTCTTCATAACCTCAGGATCGGCCCGTCATCCCTCTGAGGTTCATTCCATGAAGTATTCCTCGATTCTGTTGTTGTCACTCACCCTGACCAGTGGTCTCGCCTGTGCAGGCGGTACGCTAGAGTCTGGTGTGGGCGGTGCATTGGGTGGGGTACTCGGTTCCGTTGTCGGCCAACAAGTAGGCGGCAGCACAGGCGCAGCCATTGGTGCTGGCCTGGGTGGTGCAGGTGGTGCCGCAGTTGGCGCTGACCGTCGTAACCGCACAGAAGCCGCTATCGGCGGTGGTCTGGGTGCTGCAGGCGGTAATGTGATTGGCCGCAGCGTAGGCGGCAATACAGGCAGCCTGGTGGGCGCAGCAGCTGGCGGTGGTGCAGGTGGCGCGTTGGGCAACTATATGGGCAACGAAAGCCGCGCCGATGAGCGTAACGACCGTCGCTATCGTGGCCATGACCGTGGCCCACGCGGACATGCACACGGCCATCACAAAAAACATCGCGATTACCGTCACCGTTAATTTTGCTGTACACCAATACTGGCCGCCCTTAAGCGGCCAGTATTGTTTTCACATCACTAAAACCTGCAAGGCCGCCCGCAGCCCTTCAGGGATAGAAACCGGCTGATTAGAGGCGCGATCCACGAACACATGCACGAAGCGCCCCGCCGCACAGGCTTCGTTCTCCCCAGCCTTGAACACTGCCAGCTCGTACTGCACAGAACTGTTGCCCAGCTTTGCCACGCGCACCCCCACTTCGATGAGATCCGGGTAGGCAATCGATGCAAAGTAATCGCACGAAGAACTGACCACAAAACCCACCACCGCACCGTCGTGGATATCCAGCCCACCGCGCTCGATCAGGTAGGTGTTAACTGCGCTGTCAAAAAAGCTGTAGTAAGTCACGTTATTCACATGGCCGTAGATATCGTTGTCGTGCCACCGCGTGGTGATCGATTGGAAGTGGCGATAGTCAGTTCGTTGTAGGGTGGTGTTGGTCATGAGTCTTCCGAAAAGAGTGGGTTTCTATGTGGGAGCCTATGAAATTATGCTGTTAGCCCGCACCCAATCCCTCACCGCCGCATAGGGATAATCCTCCAGCTGAGCAAAACCCGGTATCCCTCGCGCCTTGAGCTTGGTAAACAACGGCACACTGATACCGCACAGAAAACGCGTCAGGCATTCAGCGCTCGGCGTGTGATCTTTGTAACCCTCATGCTTGCGAATGAACTCGCCGCACAGTTGCTCGAAGCTCTGGGCCTCCAGCGGCGCCAGCTGTGGCGGTTCCGGCAAATACGCGACGTGCCCGTGGCATACCGAGCAATGACCACAGCGTTGCGGTGCCTGGCGATCGCCAAAGTAATCCGCCAGCCGATAGCTCAGGCATTGCTCACTGGCGAACAAGTCGAGCATCGCGTGAATCCGCTGTACTTCAGTGGTCTCGTGCTCGCTGAAGTATTCGTGTAACTCGACACTCAGCGCCTGGGCGTCAAAATCATTGACCAGCAGGCTGTAAACCTCTGTCATTTGCTTACTTTCGAGCTCGATCCAGCCCTTCTCCTGAAAGTAATCCAGCGCTTTCACCACCCGGCCGCGATCAGCCTGATATTGCTGATACATGGCATCGAAATCCACCGTCGCCCAGGTCCTGGCGCGGGTGGAGGTTTGCACCAGCGCCTCGACAAACTGACGACGCTCGCCTTCGAAACGCTGCACCAACGCATCCGGCTCAAGCAAGAACTTGAAGCGATACTCTGCAAAATAGGCGTATCGTGGCGCGATAATGCCGCGAAGCTCCAACTGCACCAACAATGTCTTGAGCGGTAACTGGCGAATATTGGTCTGGTCTGCCAGTGGCCCGAGCAGAAACTCCCACTGACCATGCGCTCCGGCATCCAGCAGCTCTTCAAGCACATGACGAATGCCGATCAGCTCCGGTGTATCGCCATAAACGAAATTCTCCAGCACGTTGAGGCTGTCGCGATTAGCCAGGACCAAGCAATCGGAAGGCGCGCCATTGCGGCCAGCTCGGCCGATTTCCTGGCTATAGTTTTCAATGGACTTGGGCAGGTCGAAATGCACCACATTGCGAATGTCGCTCTTATCGATGCCCATGCCGAAAGCGATGGTGGCTACGATGCAATTGAGCTCACCGCCCATAAACCGGCGCTGGATCGCCTCGCGTTTTTCATGAGGCAGACCGGCGTGATAGGCACTGGCAGCCATGCCGTTCTGCTCCAGATGGGCGGCGACGTATTCGGCGGTTTTCTGCAGCGTGACGTAGACGATGGTTGGCTGGCCCGCTTTGGCACCGAGCCACTCCACCAAGCGCCGACGCTTGTCACGCCCAGCAACCGGCTCGACCCACAGATTCAGGTTGGCACGGTAGAACCCTGTGGTAATCACGTCCTGAGGCTCAATGGAGAACTTGGCCTCCATATCGGCGATTACCTGCGGCGTGGCCGTGGCGGTCAGCAGCAGCGCTTGAGGAATATTGAATTCACGCTGGTAGTCCGGCAGCTTCAGATAGTCTGGCCGAAAGTTGTGCCCCCACTCGGAAATACAGTGGGCCTCGTCAACCACCAGCAAAGAAATCGGCACCTGGGAAATGAAGTGCCGGAAGCGCTCATTTTTCAAGCGCTCCACCGAGATCATCAGAATCTTCAGCTCACCGGAACGCGCCCGAGCCATGACTTGCGCGACGTCATCGCGGCTCTGTGCCGAATCGATGCTGGCTGCCGAAATGCCATGCCGCTGCAAAAACGCCAACTGGTCCTGAATCAATGCCAGCAGCGGTGAGACCACCAATGTCAGGTGCGGCAGCATCAGGGCTGGGAGTTGATAGCACAGGGACTTACCAGAACCGGTGGGGAAAATTGCCGCTGCAGAGCGCCCAGCCAGCACAGCACTGATCGCTGCCTCCTGCCCCGGTCGAAACTGCGAATACCCGAAAACCTGCGCCAGACGCTCATGCATACACTGTCACTCCATTGACCGCACCAAGATGCAAAAACCTTAGCGTGGCCGGTCTGATCAGAAAACAACCAAACCATTACAAAAATGAATCTAGGATACAGGCAACCATTACTAGCAAAGTGCTATTTGGACGGTTTAACCTTTGCGACATCTCATATGCCCTTAAGGAGGCAAAGGAACGGGAATGGAATCCGATAACCATCAAAAGGACGATGGGTTAACTCACATCCAGCGCCTGACGCCGGGTAAAGTCGACATTGTCCTGGGCTCTCACCCGAGCAAGCGCAAAGTCATAAAAAAGCCCAAGTCCAATTCATGCGCATGGATCCTCGTCGCCTTACTGCTTGTCGGTGTGGGCGCCTACGCTGTGAGCTTGCGCAACAAATCGGCGATGCCTGTGCCATCGACGCACACCGCGCGCCCTGTACCGGTCGTTGTCGAACCTGTCCAGGCGCCTGTAGAAACTCTCCCCGCACCCGAGCCCGTTGCGCCCACCAAGCCCGATGCTGCGCCGGCTGCAAGACATGAAGCAGCGGCCAAGGTGCAACCGCTCGATGAATGCATGAAAAACGGCAACGTCATCGACGAAAATGTTCTGAACTGCCGCTTTGGCCAGGTTCCTCGGCCAGTTGAGCGCGAGCCGGCCAAAGGCATGGTGTCTGCCAACTATATGGCCGACTTCAAATCAGACACCGCCCGCACCCAAAGCGAACGCCCAGGGAAAGCCGTCACCACCGTCAGCGTCAGCTTCCGCGCCGTCGATAGCCGCAACCGATATCACGCCGACTTTCGAATGTTCAACAACCATATCGATAACAACAGTGTGTGCATGAACTTCAGCAAAGGCACCGCCGAAAACCGCGAATGTCGCCGCGCCGCCGTCATCTTCTTCAAGGAAAGCTGCCTGGACTGGACCAAACGCGCCGCCAGAGACCGCGACGAACAAAGCCAACAGACGCGGGATCGTTACTGCGAGGCAAATCGGACGTTTGAGGCAGGGTGATACTGCCTGTGGGAGCGAGCTTGCGAAGAGGCCATTACATCCATTGCACTTTCAAAGCATATAAACCGCCTTCGCGAGCAAGCTCGCTCCCACGGGGGTGGTGCAGCGCTGCAAACAACAGGTAACAAAACCTCGGCCGCACGGCCCACCACACTCATCTACTCTGCCTCCCACTCACTAAACATGGAGGTTTGACGATGAGTGTATTCACTATCTTTTTTTGCGGGACCGGCTCTACCAAATTCGACATCTTGCACCCCAACTACTATGACGGGGAGCTGATTTCGACCTTAGCCCAAAATATGGCGGGCCGAGAGTTTGCCGACTGGATCGCGATGGATGGCCCAGGCAGTGGCAATCTACAAGCCGATGAGCTTTTCACCCAGCCAAAATTCTACAACTGGACAGGGACCCTGTTTGGCAAAGGCTGGTATGAGAATGTGCAGCACGCGGTCAACATTATTAAAGGCAAAACCGACTGGAAGCGGACAAAACTGACCGAGACTGATTACAAGCGCTTGAAGGCTGCGGGGGTGCCCATCCCCAACGCCAGCGATGAACCTAGTTCTTGGCTATGGCGTCATTATGATTACGGCGACAGAAAGGTCACGCCTCAAGAGCTGCAAGAAAAAATCATCAAGATCTTCCGCAAAGGCGGGCTGATTCCCAGCAAGGTCAACATGGTTGGCTGGAGTCGAGGCGGCATCAGTTGCCATATGCTGGCCAACGCCATGGCTGGCGACCCGGCGCTGCGTCAGATCCCGGTCAATATTTTTGCCGTAGACCCGGTTCCAGGCCTGGGTAACTTCCAGCTTGAAAAGGTCCACTTGGGAAAAAACGTTAAGGAATACGTGGCGTTCTATGCTCGGGATGAACGATCCACGGGCTTTTCATGCGTGATTCCAAGGACAGATTCCGCTACCCGGGTCAGCATTTACCCCATGGCTGGTCGTCACGCGACGCTGGTAGGAAATGCTTCATTTAACGGTGCCGCTAGAGGCGGCTCGCTGACGGAGGCTGGAAAACTGGTCAGACACTTTGCGGAAGTCTGCCTGACTCGCTGGGGCAGCTCATTGAACAAAAAGCTCAACCTCAGCCCTGCCCAAATCAGCAGCCTGCATCAAAGCGTTGTTATGCACGAGGACACTTTCAGAGCGATGTGGAAAAACTCCTACACCAATCTGACCGAGCATAAAAACAGTCAACGCAAAGTTAGCCATGGCGATAGAAGCGTGCATTTCTCAGCGCTGGAGGGACCACAATTCAGCCCGCCAGTGGGCTTGGCGGCATCCCTGCAAAAGGGCAATGACGCGTACAAAGATATTCACTGAGTAGCAGATCAGGCTCATCTGGACTCAAGCGTTATTTCAGCAAGAAAATAGGCTCCCCTCGCTCTTGGAAGCGAGCTCCCACAGGTTGGTATCGTCTGTGGGAGCGAGCTTGCTCGCGAAGAACAATAACGCGGTATAGCTGATGAACGGGGGCGCCTGCATCGCGGGCAAGCACCGCTCCCGCAGCTCAGAGTCTCAATATTGGCGCGATGTCGTGGGCAACCATAGAATCTCTACAGGTTTGGAGCCGCCGGATTTTCAAGCAAAAAAAACCGCCCCTGAGGGCGGTTTTTTGTTCAGCCAGTCCGTATTACAACTGCGGACCCGCTGCCTTGATCGCGTCGCTTACTTCAAACTTCTTGAAGTTCTCGACGAACAGGCTAGCCAGTGCTTTAGCCGCTTCGTCGTAGGCAGCTTTGTCAGCCCAGGTGTTGCGCGGGTTGAGCAGGCCGGTTTCAACGCCCGGTACGGCCAGTGGCACGTCGAGGTTGATGGTGTCCAGGTGTTCGGTGGCTGCGCCGATCAGTGCGCCGCTCTGGATCGCTGCAATCACGCCACGAGTGGTCGGAATGTTGAAGCGTTTGCCAACGCCGTAGCCGCCGCCAGTCCAGCCGGTGTTGACCAGATAGACCTTGGAGCCGAAACCGCGGATGCGCTTGATCAGCAGCTCTGCGTATTCGCCAGCCGGACGCGGGAAGAACGGTGCGCCGAAGCAAGTGGAGAAGGTCGACTTGATGCCGCTGCCCGAGCCCATTTCAGTGGAGCCCACCAGTGCGGTGTAGCCCGACAGGAAGTGGTAAGCCGCTTGCTCTTCGCTGAGGATCGACACGGGCGGCAGTACGCCGGTCAGGTCGCAGGTCAGGAAGATCACAGCGTTTGGCTCGCCGCCGAGGTTTTTCTCGGAACGCTTTTCAACGTGCTCCAGAGGGTAAGCGGCGCGGCTGTTCTGTGTCAGACTGCCATCGGCGTAGTCGGCTTTTTTGGTGTCGTCCAGAACAACGTTTTCCAGAACGGCGCCATGCTTGATGGCTTTCCAGATAACCGGCTCGTTCTTCTCGGACAGGTCGATGCACTTGGCATAGCAACCGCCTTCGATGTTGAACACAACACCTTCGCCCCAGCCGTGCTCGTCGTCGCCGATCAGGTAACGGCTCTCATCAGCCGACAGGGTGGTTTTGCCGGTACCGGACAGACCGAAGAACAGGGTCACGTCGCCTTCTTCGCCGATGTTGGCAGCGCAGTGCATTGGCAATACATCGGAAGCTGGCAGCAGGAAATTCTGCACCGAGAACATCGCTTTCTTCATTTCACCGGCGTAACGCATGCCAGCGATCAGCACTTTCTTCTGAGCGAAGTTGAGGATCACGCAACCATCGGAGTTGGTGCCGTCACGCTCAGGTACGCATTCGAAATTGGCAACGTTGAGAACCTGCCATTCCTGGCGACCGGCCGGGTTGTACTGAGCCGGGTTGATGAACAGGCAACGACCAAACATGTTCTGCCAGGCAGTCTGGGTGGTCATCTTCACGGCCAGGTAGTGCTCTTCAGCCGCGCCTACATGTACGTGGGAAACGAAATGCTCTTGAGCATTGTTGAAAGCTTCAACGCGATCCCACAGGGCATCGAATTTGTCAGCCGGGAACTTGCGGTTGATCGGGCCCCAGGCGATAGCGTCCTGAGTGGTTGGCTCTTCTACGATGAAACGATCAACCGGAGAACGGCCAGTACGATGGCCTGTTCTCACAACCAGTGCGCCAGTGTCGGAAAGTTCGCCTTCGCCGCGGGCAAGGGCTTGCTTGACCAGGTCGTCGATGCTCAGATCGGTGTACACAGCGTTGTTGGTTTGCGTCATGAGGGTCCCCGTCGGCCAGTGGCCGAGTGCTCCAAACGGTTTTGTAGTAAAAAAACAACCACTACTACAGCGGAAAAGTGGGCCGGATTATGCCAGAAAAGCCCAGAAATGGTAGGACCCTCCTGTCAGAACAGCCCCACCACTGCCCACAGCGTGCAGTGAGGCTAAATCCGCGCGTAATTAATGACGTGTATCAGATGGCGAATCGACACCGCCGCCAGCGAACAGCTGCGCGATATCAGTGGCATCGAAAAGATAGCGTTGGTTGCAGAACTGACAGTCGATTTCGACCGTACCGTTGTGTTCGATCACCAACTGCTGCGCATCTTCCAGCCCTAGGCTGACCAGCGCATTGGCGGAACGTTCCCGAGAGCAGCTGCAGCGGAAGCATAGCGGCTGTATGTCAAACATCCTGACTTGATCTTCGTGGAACAGCCTATGAAGCACAGTCTGGTTGTCCAGACTCAGCAACTCCTCGGCGGTCAGGGTGCTCGCCAAAGTGGTGACGTGCTCCCAGGTGGCTTCACGTGCCTCGCCATCGGTTTGCTGCGCGGCGGGCAATTGCTGCAACAAGAGACCACGGGCGCGATGCCCGTCGGCGTTAAGCCAGAACTGGGTGCCGAGCTGTTCAGACATCACGAAGTAGCTGTTGAGGCTTTCGGACAGATCCGCGCCATCCAGGGCGACGATGCCTTGATAGCGCTTGCCCTTGCGCGGGTCGACCGTCAGGGTCAGCGAGCCGTCGGGCATCAGGTCCTGCAGACCTGCTCCTGGAGTAACCAGCGATTCGTCGTAACGGGCAATGCCGCGCAATTCACGATCGCTGGAGCACTCGACCATCAACAACGGTACTGCACCGCTGGAACGCGCCTGAAGAATCAACAGGCCGTCGAACTTCAGGGTGCCGACCAACAACGCCGCAGCAGCCAACAGCTCGCCGAGCAGTTGCGCCACCGGCTCGGGGTACGGGTGTTTGGCCAATACTTCGGCGTAGCTGCGCTCCAGTGCGACCAGCTCACCGCGAACGTCGCTTTCGTCGAAAATGAAGCGCTGTGTGTAGTCGATATCAGGCATAGGAGAAGGTATCTGAATGAATGGCAGGTAATGGCGCGCATTTTATGGGCTATTGCGCAGCGTTCCAAGCGAACCGAGGTAATGCAGCTACAGAAGATCTCCAACCCTGTGGGAGCGAATTCATTCGCGATGAGGCCGGTACACCCGAAGAATCTTAATCGGCAATAACCTTGTCTTCGCGAATGAATTCGCTCCCACAGGTCCGAGGCCTGCCCGGGCTACAGGGTTCAACTGGCCTCACGTCTCGCGCACCGCACCGCGAAAATCAAACAATTGCCGACGCTGTTTCTTGGTCGGTTTGCCGTCGGTAGTCACGCCCAGATTACCCGCTTTGCGTTGCGCGGCTTCATTCTCACGTTTGGCAATGCTTTCAGGAGTTTCACTGTAAAGGGCCTGCGCTTCGGGAGCGCTGCGACGGACGATAGACAGAGCTTCTACTACTACCGTACGCTCGTCGAATCCGGCACGAATCTGAAACTGATCGCCGATTCTGGGCTCTTTGCCAGGTTTGCAACGCTCACCACGACAATGAACCTTGCCGCTTTCAATGGCTGTTTTCGCCAGCGCCCGCGTTTTGTAAAAGCGCGCTGCCCAGAGCCATTTGTCCAAACGAACTTTGTCGTCATCGTCTGACTTTTGCGCCATGTGAATTCCTCTATGGGGTGATAGTCAGACTTTACTACGTCATCAGTTGCAGGCAGTACGCGAATACGACGATCAGCCACCTTTACCATCTTTAAACCTTTACTCATGGAGTGCGATATGACCGAATTTCCGCCGTCATTGACCTCACCCAACGTCGGCTGCGATGGCTGCCGAAACAGCCCTGACCTGGATTTTTCGTTCGCCTTCGCATACCAACCCATCGTCGATTTGCGCGACAGCTCGGTTTTCGCCCATGAGGCGCTGGTGCGCGGCATCAATGGCGAAGGTGCATTTTCAGTGCTGAACCAGGTTACGGACAAGAACCGCTACCGCTTTGACCAGCTGTGCCGCACCCACGCCATTCAGGGTGCCGCCGCGCTGCACATGCAAGAGCGCCTGTCGATCAACTTCCTGCCCAACGCGGTGTACCGCCCGGAGCTGTGTATCCGCAGCACGCTGGAAGCGGCCCGTGAGCACAACTTTCCGCTGGACCGGCTGATTTTCGAAACGATCGAAAGCGAGCACGTCGATAACAATCGCCATTTGACGAATATTCTGCGTGAATACCGCCAATTCGGATTCATGACCGCCATCGATGATTTCGGCGCCGGCTATTCGGGCCTCACCCTGCTCGCCGACTTTCAGCCGGACCTGATAAAACTCGACATGCAATTAATCAGAGATATCCACCGAGATCGCCCGCGTCAGGCTATCGTTCGGGGGGTTGTCACAATGTGTGCGGAGTTGGGGGTTACAGTCATCGCCGAAGGCATCGAATGTGCCGAAGAACGAGACTTTCTCGCCGACTGCGGGATTTTTCTGATGCAAGGCTTCTGGTTCGCCAAACCTGCATTCAAAGCGTTGGCCCAGCTTCAACCTGGGTCTTTGCAGCTAGCGTGAGAAGTACGGAATACCTTTGAAGACATTTGATCATCTGACAGTCATCGGCCTGCGCGAGTGGGTGGCGCTGCCCGATTTGGGGGTAGCAGGCCTGCGGGCGAAAATCGATACCGGCGCGAGCACGTCAAGCCTGCACGCGACGGAGATCGAGCCTTTCGAGCGCGACGGCCAAAAATGGGTTCGATTCAACGCCCATCTGGGTACGGTGGTTCAGTTGCGTCATCGTCGCTGTGAAGCGCTGCTGGTCGCCATGAAAACCATCAAAAGCTCCAATGGTCATGCGCAGGTCCGCTATGTCATTCGCACCACCCTGGCTTTGGGTGATCGCGTCTGGCCGGTGGAATTCACGCTGGCCTGCCGCAAAGCAATGCGCTATCGCCTGCTGCTCGGCTCCAACGCTTTGATCGACGGCCAACTGGTCGTCAATCCGGGCATTACTTATGTTCAGGACAAACCGGTTTTCCCGGTCTCGACTACCTCTGCCACAGGTGCTGCATGAAGATCGCTGTGCTTTCGCGTAACCCGCGTCTGTATTCAACCCGTCGTCTGGTCGAAGCTGGTATTGAACGTGGCCATGAGATGGTGGTGATCGACACCCTGCGCGCCTATATGAACATCGCCAGCCACAAGCCGCAGATCCACTATCGGGGAAAACCGCTGGAAGGTTTCGATGCGGTGATCCCGCGTATCGGCGCCTCGGTGACGTTCTACGGCTGCGCAGTACTGCGTCAATTTGAAATGATGGGTGTGTTTCCGCTCAATGAATCGGTGGCCATCGCCCGCTCCCGGGACAAGCTGCGCTCACTGCAACTGCTCTCGCGTCGCGGCATCGGCTTGCCGGTCACCGGTTTTGCTCACTCGCCGGATGACATTCCGGACTTGATCCAGATGGTCAACGGTGCGCCGCTGGTAATCAAGGTGCTCGAAGGGACTCAAGGGATTGGCGTAGTGCTGTGTGAAACAGCGACCGCCGCTGAATCGGTGATCGAGGCATTCATGGGCCTCAAGCAGGACATCATGGTTCAGGAGTACATCAAGGAAGCTGGCGGCGCGGATATCCGATGCTTCGTGGTCGGTGACAAAGTCATTGCCTCAATGAAGCGTCAGGCCAAGCCTGGCGAATTCCGCTCCAACCTGCATCGTGGCGGCAGCGCCAGTCTGATCAAAATCACACCCGAAGAACGCATGACCGCTATCCGCGCCGCCAAGGTCATGGGCCTGAGCGTCGCCGGTGTCGACATTCTGCGTTCCAACCACGGCCCGCTGGTGATGGAAGTCAACTCGTCACCGGGTCTGGAAGGCATCGAAGTCACCACCAGCAAGGACGTGGCCGGGATGATCATCGAGTACCTGGAGAAAAACAGTGGTCCGCATATGACGCGGACCAAGGGCAAAGGCTGAACCATACCCTGTGGGAGCGGTGCTTGCCCGCGATAAGGCCAGACGCGATCTAAAGTGAACCGCGTCCAGCCTTATCGCGGGCAAGCACCGCTCCCACAGAAAGCAGCATTCCAATCCAATAGTTGTGGGCTTCTAAACCGCCCCTCTCGGCAACATCAACCCCAGCGGCAAGCGCACTCGCGCTTCCAGCCCGCCGCCTGAACGATTCCTCAGTTCAACGTTGCCGCCATGCATCGCCGCGATGCGTTTGACGATGGCCAACCCCAACCCGGTGCCCTTGCCGCTGCGTGCGCGGTCACCACGGATGAACGGGTTGAAGATCACCTCTAACTCCGACGGATCAATGCCGGTACCACGGTCCAGCACGCTGAGGACGACATAAGGCGCGCTGGTGTCGCCTGATACATAAGCCGCCACCTCAATGCCATTGCCCGCATGGTGCATGGCATTGCCAATCAGGTTGGTGAGCAGACGCTTCATCGAAACCTTGCGCAGCGGGAATGGCGGAATAGGTTCCAGGCAAAGACGGATCTGTTCTTCAGGGTTCTCGGGGTTGTTGAAGGGCGCGACTACATCACGCACCAACTCGCTGAGGTCGACTTCCTCGATCTCTTCGTCACGCCCGTCACGAATGAACGCCAGGAACTGATCAAGGATCGCGTCCATGTCCTCAATGTCGCGGACCATGCCTTCGGTGAGTTCGTTTTCGCCCTTCATCAACTCCAGAGACAAACGCAGGCGGGTCAGTGGTGTGCGCAGGTCATGGGAAACCCCGGCCAGCATCAGTTCCCGCTCTTGCCCTGCTTGTTCGACGTCTTCGGCCATCTGGTTAAAGGCACGATAGACCTCAGTCATTTCGCTGGGCGTATCACTGACTGGCAAACGAACGCTGCGGCCCTGGCCCAGTTGCCTGGCGGCAAACACCAGACGCTTAAGGGGTTGATTGAGTTGCCTGACGAAGATCCACGCTGAGGCGGTGGATAACAAACCGATGGCAAGGAACCAGCCCAGCACGCTCCAGATCTTCTGACCACGCAGCGGGTGCGGATACAGCGGCACCTTCAGCCAGCCATCGCCCAGACTCGGCGCACGCACCCATAAGGCAGGTGGTGCATGCACGCGCAGACGAACTTCAGTGTCGGCACCCAGTTCGGCCTGCATCTGACGTTGATAGATTTCGCTGTATGGCCAGTGCTGCTCGCCTTCCGGCACGCCACCGCCCACTACGCGTATCAGGCCCGCCGCGTCGGCAATGGCTTCGCGATCGTTTTCATTGGCTGCCCAATAGGCGCGCAACGTCAAGGCAACGCCGTGGCTGTATTGGCGGTCGACCAACACGTCCTCGTTCATCAGCAGGTAGACCAGCGTCAGCGCCTTGGAAAACAGCACGACGATGAGCACCAGCCAGAGCGTGCGAGAGAAAAAGCTTTGTGGGAACCAGAGCGGGGTTTTCATAACAGCAGCTATACACTTTGCAGGAGCGAGCCAGGCTCGCGGGGTTTGCGAATCGCTAATGACAAACCGCAGCAGGAATCGCGAAAACCAAAACGTCGATAGCCCGGTTCAGGGCTATCGACGTGACAGGTCATCACTGCGGCTTGTGCTCCTAAAAGTGCTCGATTATCGAGTACCGGCACCGTCCGGAACGAATACATAACCAACACCCCAGACCGTCTGAATGTAACGCGGTTTGGAAGGATCCGGCTCGATCAGGCGACGCAGACGGGAAATCTGCACGTCGATGGAGCGCTCCAGCGCATCCCATTCACGGCCACGGGCCAGATTCATCAGCTTGTCGCGGGTTAACGGCTCACGGGCATGCATGACCAGCGCCTTGAGCACCGCAAATTCGCCGGTGGTCAGCATGTGCACTTCATCGCCGCGCTTGAGCTCACGGGTCGCCAGGGACAACTCGTAATCGCCAAAGCTTACCGATTCGTCTTCGCTGCCCGGTGCGCCTGGCACGGGAGCCGCTTGACGACGCAATACGGCTTTGACCCGCGCCATCAGCTCGTCCGGGTTGAACGGCTTGGCAAGGTAATCGTCAGCGCCCAGTTCGAGGCCTTTGATTCGGCTCAGCTCATCGCCTTTGGCGGTCAGCATGATGATGGGTACCTGATTGTTCGCTGCACGCAAACGACGGCAGGCAGAAAGCCCGTCTTCTCCAGGCAGCATCAAATCCAGAACCACGAGATTGAAAACTTCGCGGGCCAGCAAGCGATCCATTTGCTCGACGTTGGCCACAGCACGGGCGCGATAGCCCTTGCTGCTGAAAAAACGTTCCAACAGGCTGCTCAAGCCTGGATCGTCATCAACGATGAGGATTTTTTCGCCTTCCGCAGTTTGTGCAGTGCTACTCATTCAGATGCTCCTTTGATCTCGGGTCGCATTATGGCGTAGCTGCTGTGATGCGCACCGTGTGCATTGTTAGCAGATTTTACCGGAGCCGCCATACAAGGCTGTGGTTTCGGGCGGTTTTCCGGGGTTAGCCCCCTAATCGGACTTCGCTGGGTATAATGCGCCGCCCTCGAAGTCAGGCAACGCCTGAGCGTGGCAGTTCGCTAGCACGTGATTTTTTTGCTCACAAATCCAGGTGGTCTCATGGAAAGTATCAACAGCCGCATCGCCGAAGAGCTCGGTGTACGCCCGCAACAGGTGGCCGCGGCCGTCGCTCTACTGGATGAAGGTTCGACCGTTCCCTTCATTTCTCGTTATCGCAAAGAAGTGACCGGCAGCCTCGATGACACACAATTGCGTCATCTTGAAGAGCGCCTGCGTTACTTGCGTGAGCTCGACGACCGTCGCGTCAGCATCCTTGCCAGTATTGAAGAGCAAGGCAAGCTGACCCCTGAACTGGCGCGCGACATCAAGCTCGCAGACACCAAAACCCGCCTCGAAGATTTGTACCTGCCGTACAAGCAAAAACGCCGCACCAAGGGCCAGATCGCCCTGGAAGCAGGCTTGGGTGAATTGGCCGACGGCCTGTTCAATGACCCGACGCTGAGTCCGGAAAGCGAAGCCGCTCGTTTCGTGGACGCTGAAAAAGGCGTCGCCGACGTCAAGGCCGCGCTGGAAGGCGCCAAGTACATCCTCATGGAGCGTTTCGCCGAAGACGCCACTCTGTTGGACAAGCTGCGCAGCTTCCTCAAGCACGAAGCCGTGCTCAGTGCCCGCGTGGTGCCCGGCAAGGAAGAAGAAGGCTCCAAATTCCGCGATTACTTTGAACACGACGAACCGCTGAAAAGCATGCCCTCGCACCGCGCCCTGGCGATTTTCCGTGGCCGCAACGAAGGCTTTCTCAGCTCTGCCCTGAAGGTCGGAGAAGAACTCCCGGGCACTATGCATCCGTGCGAAATGATGATCGCCGAGCGTTTCGGCCTGCAAAATCAGAACCGCCCGGCCGATAAATGGCTCGCCGAAGTGGTGCGCTGGACCTGGAAGGTCAAGCTCTACAGCCACCTGGAAACAGACCTGCTGGGTGAGCTGCGCGATGGCGCGGAAACCGAAGCGATCAACGTTTTCGCCCACAACCTGCATGACCTGCTGCTGGCTGCCCCTGCCGGCCCACGCGCCACCTTGGGTCTCGACCCGGGCCTGCGCACCGGCTGCAAGGTTGCCGTGGTCGATTCCACCGGCAAGCTGCTGGACTACGCCACGGTTTACCCGCACGTACCGAAAAACCAGTGGGATCAGACCATCGCTGTACTGGCTGCGCTGTGCGCCAAACATGCGGTTGATCTGATCGCTATCGGCAACGGTACAGCAAGCCGCGAGACTGACAAGCTGGCCGCCGACCTGATCAAAAAATACCCAGGTCTGAAAATGACCAAAGTTATGGTCTCTGAAGCTGGCGCGTCGGTTTACTCCGCGTCGGAACTGGCCGCCAAAGAATTCCCAGACCTGGACGTGTCGATCCGTGGCGCGGTATCCATCGCCCGCCGTCTGCAGGATCCACTCGCTGAGCTGGTGAAGATCGATCCGAAATCCATCGGTGTCGGCCAGTACCAGCACGACGTATCGCAACTGAAACTGGCCCGAGGCCTGGACGCAGTGGTCGAAGACTGTGTGAACGCCGTGGGCGTGGATGTGAACACAGCTTCCGTGGCCTTGCTGGCGCGCATTTCCGGTCTGAACACTACGCTGGCGCAGAACATCGTCGCGCACCGCGATGAAAACGGCGCGTTCAAGTCCCGTGCGGCCTTGAAGAAGGTCCCGCGTCTGGGGGAAAAAACCTTTGAACAGGCCGCTGGCTTCCTGCGAGTGATGAACGGCGATAACCCTCTGGACTCCTCGGCAGTCCACCCGGAAGCCTATCCACTGGTGAAGCGTATTGCGTCGGAAACCGACCGCGACATTCGTTCGCTGATCGGCGACGCCAGCTTCCTCAAGCGTCTGGATCCGAAGAAGTACACCGATGAAACCTTCGGCCTGCCGACCGTGACCGACATCCTGCAAGAACTTGAAAAACCAGGCCGTGACCCGCGCCCGGAATTCAAGACTGCCGAGTTCCAGGACGGGGTCGAAGACCTCAAGGACCTGCAACCGGGCATGATTCTCGAAGGCGTTGTGACCAACGTCACCAACTTCGGTGCGTTTGTCGACATCGGTGTGCATCAGGATGGCCTGGTGCATATCTCCGCGCTGTCCGAGAAATTCATCAAAGACCCGCGTGAAGCGGTGAAGGCTGGCGACGTCGTCAAGGTCAAGGTCATGGAAGTCGACATCCCGCGTAAACGCGTTGGCCTGTCGATGCGCATGAGTGACACCCCGGGCGAGAAGGTCGATGGTGCTCGCGGTGCCCGTCCTGGCGCGGCGCCACGCCAGCAGCAAAGCAGCGCGCCACGCAAGGAAACCGTTGCCGCAGCCCCGGCCAACAACGCGATGGCTTCGCTGTTCGCCAACGCCAAGCAACTGAAGAAACGCTGATGGAAGTGCCAGCAGGCTTTACCGAGAGCCCGTATTTCCGGGCCATTGGCTGCCAGTTGCGGCGTCTCGATGTGGGCGTCGCTGAAGTGGCCTTGTCATTGGAGGATCACCTGCGCAATCGGGGCAACGTGATGCATGGCGGGGCGATTTTCAGCCTCGTCGACATCGCCATGGGGCTGGCCTGTTCCAGCTCCCATGGCTTCGACCAGCGCAGCGTGACCATCGAATGCAAGATCAACTACATGCGATCGGTGTCCGAGGGCGAGGTGCTGTGCATCGCCAAGGTGCTGCATGCCGGGCGCCGCACATTGGTGGTCGAAGCCGAAGTGCTGCAAGGCGAGAAACTCGTCGCCAAGGCACAGGGCACCTTCGCTGTGGTTTAGCGCGGTTGCGCTACATGCCTTAAGAGCCCCTAGCTCTACCGAGTCGATTTGAGTTAATTTCGGCGCTATGAATGTAGCGCCGGGATTTTCCGACGCTGCCAGTCGGCGTTTTCGTACAAATCCTGAACCCAGGCGACAACGCCAGTGCCCTACCCTTGTACACCGTCACTTCCACCCCCATATTGGGGCGACTGACGCGTGAAGGAATCCAACTTGAGCGAACTTCTCAACCGCCGCCTGGCTTTGCTTAGCGAGCGCACTAACCTCTCCCTGCTAGAGCAGTGCCTGCACGGTATTGAGCGCGAATGCCTGCGCGTGACCGGCGATGCCCGGTTGGCTCAGACGCCGCACCCGGAAGCCCTGGGCGCTGCACTGACTCACAGCCAGATCACCACGGATTATTCCGAGTCGCTGCTGGAGTTCATCACTCCGGCACTGGCTGACCCTGTCGAAACCCTGGCCAGTCTGGACAAGATCCATCGCTTCGCCTACAGCAAGCTGGGTAGCGAGTTCCTCTGGAGCCCGTCCATGCCTTGTCCGCTGCCCGCCGAGGAAGACATCCCGATTGCCTATTACGGCACTTCGAATATCGGCAAGCTCAAGTATGTCTACCGCCAGGGCCTGGCCCTGCGTTACGGCAAAACCATGCAGTGCATCGCCGGTATTCATTACAACTTCTCGCTGCCAGAAAGCGTCTGGCCGCTGCTTCAACAGACCGAGAATTTCGACGGCGATGCGCGCGACTATCAGTCCCACGCCTACATCGCGCTCATTCGGAATTTCCGCCGTTACAGCTGGTTACTGATGTACCTGTTCGGCGCATCGCCAGCACTGGACGCGGGCTTCCTGCGCGGCCGGGCTCATCAGCTGGAACAGTTCGACGCCGACACCTTGTACCTGCCCTATGCCACCAGCCTGCGCATGAGCGATCTGGGTTACCAAAGCAACGCTCAGGCAGACCTGACGCCTTGCTACAACGATCTGATCAGCTACACCGACAGCCTGCGCAAAGCCGTGGCAACGCCTTATGCACCGTATGTAGAAATCGGTACCCATAAGGATGGCGAATGGATTCAGCTCAACACCAACGTGTTGCAGATTGAAAACGAGTATTACTCCAATATCCGCCCCAAGCGCGTGACCTATTCCGGCGAGCGTCCGATTCAGGCGCTGGTGGCCCGTGGCGTGCAGTACGTTGAAGTTCGTTGCCTGGACATCAACCCGTTCCTGCCCACGGGGATTGATTTACAGCAATCGCGTTTCGTCGATGCCTTCGTGCTGTACTGCGCCTTGCAGGAAAGCCCGCAGTTGGCCAACAACGAATGCAGTAATGCCGCGTCGAACTTCCTTACTGTCGTCAAGGAAGGCCGTCGTCCAGGGCTTGAGTTGAATCGCAATGACAGCACCATCGACCTGAAAGCCTGGGCGACTGAACTGCTGGAAAAAATCACGCCTATCGCTCAACTGCTGGACGATGCAAACGGAACTGACGAACACGTCAAATCCATCGCCGCCCAACAGGCCAAAGTCAACGATGCATCCCTGACCCCATCGGCCAAAGTGCTGGCAAGCATGACGGAGCACAAGGAAGGCTTCACCGCCTTTTCATTCCGCCAGAGCCAGGCTCACGCCGAATACTTCCGCAGCAACCCGCTGAGCGTCGAGGAGCAATCGCACTTCGAAACCTTGGCGAGAACCTCGATTGCCGAACAGGCAGAACTGGAACAGACCGAAGAGAAAGTCGATTTCGACACCTTCGTCGGCGCGTATCAGGCGAGCATATTGCGGATTAGTAACTGACATGACTAAGGCTGAACGCAACGCCTGTGGGAGCCGAGCTTGCTCGCGAATCAGGCGCTGCGGTACATCAGATAAATCGCTTTATCGTTCTTTGCGAGGAAGCTCGCTCCCACAGAGTTTTCGGATCTCGGCAGGAGTGTCCTGCCCGCGATGAACGATAACGCGGTTCGTCAGTAACACCGAGGCGTCTGCATCGCGGGCAAGCACCGCTCCCACAAGGGCAGGCGACCCATGTGGAAACCAGACTTACAACGCCTTTTCGAAAATCTTCGAGTTGCGCTGGAAGTTATACAGCGACGCACGGGCAGCGGGCAGGCGGTCGACGCTGCTGGGTTCGAAACCACGCTCGCGGAACCAGTGCGCTGTGCGGGTGGTGAGGACGAACAGGGTCTTCAAGCCTTGCTCCCGAGCACGGGTCTCAATGCGTTCAAGCAATTCGTCGCCACGACCGCCGTGGCGGTATTCCGGATTGACCGCCAGGCACGCCAGCTCACCGGCATCCGAATCCGCGATCTGGTAAAGCGCCGCACAGGCAATGATCAAACCTTCACGTTCCACGACGCTGAACTGCTCGATCTCGCGCTCCAGCACTTCGCGGGAACGACGCACCAGAATCCCCTGCTCTTCCAGTGGCGTGATCAAGTCCATCAGGCCGCCCACGTCTTCGATGGCTGCCTCACGCACCAGCTCGAATTGTTCCTGCGCCACCAGCGTGCCGCCACCGTCGCGGGTGAATAGCTCGGTCAATAGCGCGCCATCTTCGGCATAGCTGACGATATGGCTACGCCCCACGCCACCACGGCAGGCCTCAGCGGCGGCATCAAGCAATTCCGCCTGATAGTTGGTGCCCAGACGCAGAATGTGCGCGGGCACCTGCTGTGGACGCAGCTCGCGCACCAGTCGGCCCTGTTCATCCATCAAACCGCGCTCTTCACCGAACAGCAGCAGCTTGTCAGCGCCCAGATCGACAGCGGCGCGGGTGGCGACGTCTTCGCAGGCAATATTGAAAATCTCACCAGTCGGTGAGTACCCCATGGGTGAAAGCAGCACGATGTGGCGCTCATCCAGCAGACGGTTGATACCCTTGCGGTCGATCCGCCGCACTTCACCCGTATGCTGGTAATCCACACCTTCCAGCACGCCGATGGGCCGGGCAGTGACCAGATTGCCGCTGGTCACGCGCAAACGCGAACCCTGCATCGGCGAGGCCGCCATGTCCATGGACAGGCGCGCTTCGATGTCGATACGCAGGTGGCCGACGGCATCAATCACACAGTCCAGCGTAGCCGCATCGGTAACGCGCAGGTTACGGTGAAACTGCGGCGTCAGGCCACGTGCCGCCAGGCGACTTTCGATCTGTGGGCGCGAACCATGGACCAGCACCAGACGCACGCCCAGGCTGTGCAACAGCACCAGGTCGTGGACGATATTGCCGAAGTTCGGATGCTCTACACCGTCGCCGGGCAACATCACGACGAAGGTGCGATCACGGTGGGCATTGATGTAAGGCGAAGCGTGGCGAAGCCAATTGACGTATTCGTGCATAACTTTGAGAGCCTGCGAAAAATAAGGACGAAAGACAGAAACACTCACAACCGTGTGGTGGTTATCGTCGGAACAGGCATGTCATTACGCGCACTCTCCTTTTAAAAATGAAATAACTCTCAAAATTGGAATACTTTCTCCGTAGGAGCGACCGGGGTGGCGCTCCACCTTGCCCGCGATGCGATTTTAGACTCAGCTACTTTGTTGGCTGTGCAGACGTCATCGCGGGCAAGCGCGCTCCTACAGGCGCTGTGGTTGATGAGCGACAGCGCTGTGTCAGCGAAACCGTCACTTCTCCCAATCTTCAAAGTCAGCAAGGCCCGGATCATTGCGGGCTCAGGCAGTAATGTTCGATCAGTTGGCTTAACAGACGCACTGTAGGCTGCAAACGTGACATCTCAAGGTATTCACCCGGCTGGTGCGCGCACGCGATGTCGCCGGGACCAAGAACCAGAGTCTCGCAACCCAGGCGCTGGAAATACGCAGCCTCGGTGCCGAATGCTACCGCTTCGGCACGATGCCCGGTAAGACGCTCGGCCACCCGCACCAGTTCCGCGTCGGCGGCTTGTTCGAAAGGCGGCGCCTCGGGGAACAATGGCGCGTAGTCGATTTTCACCTGATGCAGCTCCGCCAGCGGCTCCAGCTTTTGCCGGATCGCGGCGCGCAACACGCTAGGGTCCATACCCGGTAGCGGACGCAGGTCGAATTCCAGCGAGCACTGACCGCAAATCCTATTCGGGTTATCCCCACCGTGAATGCAGCCGAAATTAAGGGTCGGCGTCGGCACACTGAACTGCGGATTGCGATATTCCAGCTGCCATTGCTGGCGCAGGCCCTTGAGTTCGCTGATCGCGTCGTGCATCGCTTCCAGCGCGCTATGCCCCAGGCTCGGGTCGGATGAATGCCCGCTGCGGCCAAGAATGTCGATACGTTCCATCATCACGCCCTTGTGCAGGCGGATGGGCTTGAGCCCGGTCGGTTCGCCGATCACGGCAGCACGTCCCAGCGGCCGGCCTGCCTCAGCCAGCGCACGAGCGCCGGCCATGGAGCTTTCTTCGTCACAGGTGGCAAGGATCAGCAGTGGTTGCTTGAAAGGTTTGTCCAGCAACGGCTGCACCGCCTCGATGACCAGCGCAAAAAAGCCTTTCATGTCGCAGCTGCCAAGGCCGACCCAGCGGTTATCGACCTCGGTGAGTTTCAGCGGATCGGTTTTCCACAGGGCACCGTCAAACGGCACCGTGTCGCTATGCCCGGCCAGCACCAGACCACCAGGACCGCTGCCAAAGCTGGCCAGCAAGTTGAACTTGCCCGGCGACACTTGCTGGATATCGCAAGCAAACCCAAGATCGCCCAACCAACCGGCCAGCAGATCGATGACCGCACGATTGGACTGGTCCAGCGACGGCTGGGTGCAGCTCACCGAAGGCGCAGCGATCAAAGCGGCGAATTGGTCTTTCATGGGCGGCAAGGGCATGTGCAGTTCCTCTGTCGGGAGAGCTTGCCGACAATCATAGTGCCATCCGGCGATGGGAATAAACCGTTACGGGCGGATTGAAAAATAACTGCGCTGAAACGGACTTCGATTTTGCGCGATAAAGGGCGATGCCTCTGATCGTGTTTCGCCCAGCGTGAAAACTTGTAGGAGCTGCTGAAGACTGCGAAGGCATTCCCGCTGATGAATCGCTATTGCCCCCTTCGGCAGCTCCTGCAGGTCGCGCTTACCCGTGTAACACTGGCGAAACACATCCATCAGGTTTAACCTCGAAACATCCCGGCGCAGGACGCGCGATATACACCAAGGAAGAGTCGATGGATGCCAGCAATAACCGTGGTGACGAGAGTTTTCATTCCTTTGAGCCCATCAGCGCCCACGCCGATGATGAGCGATATGGTCACTCGACTCCGCCGTCGCATCTCTGGCGCAACGTCTGTGTGCTACTGGTACTAATCGCAGGTGCGATCTATCTACTGAGCAACTCCGGCGTCCTGCTGCAGAGCGCTGTCAGCCAAGCGACCGCCAAGCCTCACCCAATCACCAAGCCCGCCATCTCCAACCCCGTTCCACCGATTTACACCTCTGACGCCCTGATCGCGCCCAAGTCTCTGGCTGACTGTATAAAACCGGACAACATCATCGACGAAGCCGTCGCTACCTGCCGATATGGTCACTTTCCTCGTGCGAGCAACGACCCTACCGCACAGGGCATGGTGACGGAGTCCTACATGGCCAGGTACAAAGCTGATCAACAACCGGCCCGCACCAAACGCATCACTGCCTACAACATTGAGACCGCAACCATCTGGCAGTGGGATGGCAAGCGCACCTACGCCGCCGAATGGGCAATCAATGACAATCGCATTGATGGCAGCAGCGTCTGCGGCAACTACCGCCGCGGCTCGATTGAATACCGCGAGTGCCGCAAAGGCGCCAAAGTCTACTTCCGGGAAAAGTGCCGGGAATGGGGCAAGCGCTGGAGCGCAGACCATCAAGATGCCAGCAAGGCAATGGAACAACGGTTTTGCTCGGCCGGTGACGGCTTCAATCCACTGGGTTAAAAGCTCGCGCTGGGCATACGCTAGGGACAAATGCGGACGCTCAGCAAAGCACGAGACCGATATCCACATCTTGACTTAGAATTATCAAGCCTAAACGCCCCAAATCTGTGAGCAAATCCATCTTGCAAATCACCCTGAATACCGAGCGCTCGACCGAAGCTCGATAAACAACCATTAATGATATCACCGTGATATCATCACGCCACTTATCTATACAGCGAAACAATGGAATGAAGTCTGCGGCGGGCAAAGGGATTCTAGTACTTATATTGGGGCTAATGACTCTATCAACTCAAGCTTGCAATAACTTTGAAAATGATACTGCAAAAAACAAGCAGGCTATTTTAGCCGTACCACATAATAAAATAGTCACTCAAGCGCCACCTATCAGGCAATCCAATAATAACTGCGCACCAAATATGCAATCTTCGCTTGCGCGCGGCCAGAATACTATCCAGTTAGAATCTACTTCCCAACCCGAAAATTCGATTTTGCCAGTTTTTATTGTCGCGATCAATACAACAGTTTTAGATATAGAAAAACCACAGGGCCACGACATCCTCAAACCCGACGCAGCCATCCATAACGACAAGCAACCGGGAAATTTCGACACTCTAGGGTCAGACATCCTAGCAACAACTATTGGAGGCATAATACTTGCAATATTCTTTTTCGCAACAAGAGAAAAACTATTTCCGCTGCCAAACATTACCGGGCAATGGTACCTTGAGCAGCACACCATAACCACAGGGTACAACCCCTTCAAAGGAATGATACTTAGGTATGTTGTGATCCTAATAAGAGAAGGGAATAGAATTGAAGGGAGCGGCGAACTTATATATGAGGATTCGTCAACTGGGAAGCGCTCTTACCAAGAAAAAAATAGAAGACGATCAATAGTAACCGGTTATATTGAAAAAAATTATTTTAGTAAGGACAGAATACAGCTGCATGTTGTTGAAGATGGATTCGGAAGAGTTTCCAGCCACTTTTACGAACTAACCGTAGAAAAAAATGAATTTTTAAGCGGAACTTTTTCCTCAATGGTCGCTGACTCGACGGGGAACGCAAGATGCCAAAGAACGCCTTTCTAAAAATTATAATTACTATATTTTCAGCACCATTTATAGCGATTTCTAGATTTGCCATTTTCTGGTACGGTTCGAAGCTGAAGATAGATTTTCATAAGTGTGCACAGATTATAAACTGTGCACCGATAGCTCCGGACCTCTATGTAAAGATGCTTATCTTGGCAGAAGATCATAGGAGCAAGATGCATTTTGGAGTTGATCCAATCGCAGTAATGCGATGCTGTGTTATCTTCATAACACGCAAGAAAACCCAAGGCGGCAGCACAATAGAACAACAATTTGTTAGAGTAGTTACCAACAGGTATGAACGAACTTTTAGACGGAAAATTCGAGAGCAGATTCTTGCTATAGAACTATCAAGACATTTTAAAAAAAACGACATTGCCTCAGCATATTTGTCGATTGCATTTTACGGCACAGGACAGTATGGACTTGACGCAGCGTGTAATTCACAAAAATCTATATCTGATAACAACCTTGACACCGCGTTATTGACCATATCCAAACTTAAATACCCTGAACCACTTGCCCACTCAGCGCCATGGATTGCAAGAATCAACACTCGAGTGAAACATATTAGAAGTAAAATGGTAGTTACTTAGCCAACCGATGTCCCAGATCCATCTGCCTTCAAGCAGTTGATACCTGATTCCGTTCCCAGATAAAAATGCCGGGAATGGGGCAAGCGCTGGAGCGCAGACCACCACGACGCCAGCAAGGCAATGGAACAGCGGTTTTGCTCGGCCGGTGAGGGCTTCAATCCACTGGGCTGAGCGCTCAAGAACGGTTTCTGTAACCGGATAATTGCTAGCAGTCTGGTCGATTTGCCCTTTTTGGTAGTTTTTTTACGAAATGTTTTGTAACGGGCTACCCCCTAAAAACAGGGCGCCAACCCTACGCAGCTGCGACATCACGCCACAGCCGGCCCGATTTCAAGCGGTTGCCATCATTGCCTTCAGATGGGATAACAAAAGGGCAACGGGCTCGAAAATCTATAAAAAGCATAGATTCATGGGTCATTGAAGTCGTTCACCGGCGATCCTGCATCAGATAAAAGTCCAGACGTTCTGTGTTCGCGCATTTTGCCGACAGCGTATTGGTCAATCCTGCCTTTCAACCTCATTGAGGCCATTCATACGGCGTCACCAAACGTCGTGCTGCACTTAAAAGAAGGACCGGAAAATTGAGCGATCAATCCACTCCGAACACTGCACTCGCCAGATTCTGCGAGAAAACCGGTATTCCCTATCCAATGTTCTGGGGCTTTGTCGGCCTGCTGATCTTCATGATCGGCGATGGCGTCGAGCTCGGTTACCTCTCCCCTTTCCTCAGCGAACGCGGCATGCCTGCCGATGAAATCGCCATGGTCTTCACCATTTACGGCGTCACCGTGGGCATTTCCTCATGGCTGGCCGGCGCGCTGTCGAATATCTGGGGTCCAAAACGGGTAATGATTCTTGGCCTGGTGATCTGGAGCGCGTTCGAAGTCTTGTTTCTGGTCTACGGCCTGCAAGAACTCAGCTACTCCATGATCCTGCTGACCTACGGCCTGCGCGGGTTCGGTTACCCATTGTTTGCCTATGGCTTCCTGGTGTGGATCGCGGCGGCAACCCCATCACGCAAAATGGGCATGGCCGTTGGCTGGTTCTGGGTCGCCTATGCAGCCGGCCTGCCGACACTGGGCTCACTGGTTGCCAGCTTCAGTATTCCGCTGATTGGCGCGATGGCGACGTTCTGGCTGTCTTTCGCACTGGTAGTCGTGGGTGGCGTGATCGGCCTGGTGGGTATGCGTGAAGCACACGGCATGCAACGTCTGGCACCCGAAGGTGAAAAGCCCATGGTGTCGATGGCGAAAAACATCACCATCATGTGGAAAATCCCCAAGGTATCCCTGGCGGGCCTGGTGCGCGTGATCAACACCTCGTCGATGTTTGGTTTTCTGGTGGTTATGCCCGGTTTCTTCATGCACACCGTGGGCTTTACCCTGGAAGAATGGCTGCAACTGCTGACCATCGTCTTCGTGTTCAACATCATCGGCAACCTGGCGTCGAGCGTCATCAGCACCCGGATTGGCTATCGCAACACTATCCTCTGGCTGGGCGCAGTCGGCAGCACCATCAGCACGCCACTGTTCTTCTTCATGCCACAGGCGTTCCCGGATAACTTCCTGATCGCCTCGGTGTTCGGCGCATTCTACGGCCTGACCCTGGCCTGCTTCGTACCGCTTTCGGCACTGGCACCGGCACTCGCGCCTCAGAACAAGGCAGCTGCACTGTCGGTATTGAGCCTTGGCGCTGGCGCATCGACCTGGGTCGGCCCGGCTGTGGTAGCGATCTTCCAGGACAGCTTCGGCCTCGAAGGCGTGGTCTGGGCATTCACAGGCCTCTACGCCCTCAGCGCCGTGATGACCGCCTTCCTGAAAGACCCCGAGCCGGTCTTCGAACCCACCCTGACCAAGACCAAACGCAAAGTCCGCATCCTTGCGCCGCGTCTTGATTACCGTTGGGCGCATGCGGTGGAGAGTAAGTAATAGGACACACCGAGTCCTGTAGGAGCGCGCTTGCTCGCGATAACGTTATGTCAGTCAAAAATGTATCGGCTGGTATAACGCTATCGCGGGCAAGCGCGCTCCTACAAGGGTCGCGCTACACCCGCCGCAACAGGTAAAACTTACTGTCCACCTTCATCACCGGAAAGCTCTCCGGCAGCTCCGCCTTCGCCACTTCAACAAAGCCATGCTTTTCGTAGAAGCGGTGCGCGGCGAGGAATTTGTCGGTGGTGCCCAGGTAGATGTCCTTCACCCCGCGCTTGCCAGCCTCTTCCAGGAGGGTGCTGAGCAGCGATGCCGCGACGCCGAACTCGCGGCCGCGAAAGGGTGCAGCGACGAACATTTTGCGTAACGCCGTCTGCTGCGCGCCGATGTCTTTGAGGCCGATGGTGCCAATGATCTGGCCGTCTCTCTTGGCGACCCAGAAGTCGCCGCTGCCAACTTGATAGAAGCCGGGAATTGCCTGCAAATCCGGCTGGTCTTCGGCGGTGATGGCGATACCGAATTCCTCACGCTGGATCGGCACAATGACGTCAACCACTCCCTGCTGGTCAGTCGGCTCGAAGCGCGAAATCTGGATGTCGCTGGCATTTGAAATAGACAAAGTTCTGCTCTCCTTCTCTCGAAAGGTGAATGGGTTGCGGCAAATATTTGCACAGCCTGCATGCCCACCAAAACCCGTCCTCCCCACTAAAACACCTCTGCGGCAAAATTTTTTGTGAGGCAGTTCTCTACTGGAGCGTAGGAAATGCCTGTATCAGCTGTGGGCCATCAAAAAGCCATTGTCAGCGCTGGAATGCGGCTTATAATCCCGCGCCCTGCTCGTCACGACCTCATAACCCGTAACGAAAAGGCTCACGGAGCAGCCAGCCTGCTCAATCAAACGGATTTGCATAGCGGTTGGCTTTTGCCCTGCTATCGACTTTCAAGGAACGAAGCTTTATGTCTTCTCGTGCCTTTACTGCGCTCGTGTTGTTCGCGGCTGTGCAGCTCGCTGGCTGCTCCGCTTTCCGTAGCTACGACGCCGAACTCAAGGAAACCAACCAGCAGCTGACCACCGGCAATGTCGATGGCGCGTTGGGTGTGCTTGAAAAAAACAACACCAGCGCTGACAAGGACCTCCTCTACTACTTCGAGAAGGGCGAACTGTTGCGTGCCAAAGGCGACCTCGCCGGCAGCCAGACCGCATGGCGGGCGGCTGATCTGGTGGTCTACAAGTGGGAGGAATCGGTCAAGCTCGACACTGATAAATACCTGTCACAGTTCGGCAGTTTCCTGATTAACGACAAGGTCCGTCGTTACGAAGGTTATGACTATGAAAAGGTCATGCTGACCACGCAGATGGCTCTGAATCTGCTGGCTAAAAACGACTTTGAAGGCGCCCGCGTCGAGATCAAGAAGACTCACGAACGCGAAGCCGTGATCGCTGAGCTGCGGGACAAGGAATACGCCAAAAGCGAAGAAGAAGCCGAGAGCAAGGGCGTCAAGACCCAGTTCAAGGATCTGCAGGGTTATCCGGTCGCGTCACTGGATGCGCCGGAAGTCGTGGGTTTGAAGAACAGCTATCAGAGTGCGTTCAGCCATTACCTGTCCGGTTTCGTCTACGAAGCGATGGGTGAAAAAGGCCTCGCCGCACCGGGCTATCGCAAAGCGGCAGAGCTGCGCCCAAACACCCCTCTACTCGATGAAGCACTGCTCAAACTCGACGGCAAAGAAAGCAAGGACGGTTATAGCGAAGTATTGATCGTGGTCCAGAGCGGCTTCGCTCCCGCGCGCGACTCGGTGCGCATCCCGCTGCCACTGCCAATCAGTGGCAATCTGGTCATCACACCGTTGTCGTTCCCGGTGATCAAGCCCGACACAACGACCGCTGCCTTCACCCAGATCGGCCTCGACGGCCAGCAGATCAATCTGACAAAACTCAACAGCACCACCGACATGTCGCGTCGCGCCCTGCGTGATGACATGCCAGGGATCATTCTGCGTACCACCGTCCGGGCCATTACCCGCGGCGTTGCCCAAAAGCAGCTCAATGACGTGAACCCGCTTGCCGGTCTGGCAGTGGGCATCGCATCGGCGATCACCGAAGGTGCTGATACCCGCACCTGGCGCACACTGCCGGACAACACGCTGGTCGCTCGCCTGCGTCTGCCGCAGGGCACGCACCAGGTTGTGCTGCCTTCTTCCACGGGGGGCACCAAAGTGGACGTCAAAATCGACCAGCGCTATCAGGTCGTTGCTCTGCGGGCGATCGGCAATCAGGTCTACACCGACGGCCTCGCAGCGCACGTGACGCCGTCGGCTGTGCAGCAAGCAATCGCCACCACCAAACAACCCTGAACGGAGACTCTCCATGCGTATCAAGATTCTCGGCGTTTTGGCGCTGGCCCTGCTAGCTGGCTGCGCGACCCCGCCGCCACCGGCTCCTGGCAGTGCCGCGAGCAAAGTCGTTGCCATGGGCGACATGAAGAACATCGAAGTGGGCGCCATGCGCGTAGCTCGGGAAAACGGTTTTCTTACCGTCAATGTGCAGCTCAACAACACCAGCAACTACAACAAACAGATGTACTACCGCTTCGCTTGGCTGGGTAACGACGGTTTCCCTGTGGCGGACCCAGAGGGCTGGAAAAGCGTGACGCTGTATGGCTCGCAAACCAGCTTCCTGCCCGCGATTGCCCCGGTGCCGAAAGCCACTGACTTTCGCCTCGAAGTGAAGACGCCTTGATTCGCACCTTATTTTGTTCAGTTGAAGAGAACTTCCACATGTTGTCTATCCGCCTTTGCTCCATCGCTGCTGCCGCCCTGCTGCTCGCCGGTTGCGCCAATAATTCGCCGTCCCTGGGCAGCAAAAACATCAGCTATGGCGACACCAAAGCCGTCGAAACCGTGACCAACGAATTCGGCTCCACCGACCTGCAGATGATCGCCGAGTCCATGACCCGATCGCTGGCTCAATCCGGCGTACTGCAGGGCCGGCCTGTGGTTCAGGTCTATGACGTGAAGAACAAGACCAGCGAGTACATTGATACCCGCGAAATCACCACGTCGATCAAAACCCAGCTCATGAAAACCGGTACTGTCCGCTTCGCCAGCGACAACACCCAGATGCAAAGCCAGGTTGACCAGCTCAAGCTGCAAAACCAGAGCGGCCTGTACAAGCAGTCGACTGTCAGCAAGACCGGCAACATGATCGCCGCCAAATACCGTCTGGAAGGTGCGATCAGCTCCACCGTCAAGCGCAGCAGCGACTACAAGGATGTCTTCTACAAATTCAGCCTGCAACTGATCGACGTTGAAAGCGGTCTGGCCGAGTGGATGGACGAGAAAGAAATCCGCAAGACCACGGAGCGCTAAGCAATGCGTGCATGGATTGGCATCTTCGGCCTGATGTGCGCCTTTGGCGTCCAGGCCGCGCCGAAAATCGCAGTCACCGACATGGCGTTTCAGCAACGTGTGGAGCACTACATTCACACGGTTTCGGCGCAGAGTAATATCCGTGCCAATGCCTACAGCGCCAGCGGATCGGCCAGCTACAACGAGTACGAAGAGCGTTACAGCTACATCGAGCAAGGCGAGCTGCGCAAATTCAGCGGCGACATCAAGGGCGAGATTCTCAAGTCCGGCATGTTCCAGCTGGTTCAAGGCACGCCTTATACCGCCAAGTCCACGGAGGACGTTTACGACGTCATCAAACGGATCAAGAACGGTAACTTCAAAGGCGCCGACTACGTGCTGTTCGGGACTGTTTCGGATATCGACTTTCGCCAGGACATCGGCGAGCTGGCCAATACTGACAGCCACTCGGCGATTCTGGGTCTGACCCTGGTCAGCGATTTCAGCCTGATCAACACCCGCACCTTCGAAATCACCTCCGCGTTCACCGCGATGGGCGAAGGTCAGGACACCAAGCTGGTCAACGGCCGTGACATCAAAGTCTCGCTCAACCGTGGCCGTGTGGTGCGTGACGTCTCCAAGTCCATCGGTGTGGACGTCGCCCGTCAGCTGCGCGAGCAACTGCGGGGTGAAATCGAATACACCGAGCAGCCGATGCAGCACAACAACCTTCCACGGGATGAAGCGCCGAAGATTTTGCGCTGATACGCAGACCTGTGGGAGACCTGTGGGAGCGGTGCTTGCCCGCGATGGGGTCTAGGTGATCTGCCTGGAAAACCGCGGTGTTCCTATCGCGGGCAAGCACCGCTCCCACAGATGATCGATGAGCCCTGCGCTCCATACCTCCCATGTTGCAAATGACTCTGCCTTAAGGGTTTGTTGTTTGCTCCGCCACCGCTATCATCGCGGCATCTTGCGGGGGACTTGTGAATGCTTAACGGCCTATGGCTCGGTTTTTTTCTCATAGCAGCAGTGTCTGCATTCGGGCAATGGCTGATTGGCGGTAACGCGGGCATTTTTGCCGCCATGGTCGAAAGCATCTTCGCGATGGCAAAGCTGTCTGTCGAAGTCATGGTCCTGCTGTTCGGCACTCTCACGCTCTGGCTGGGCTTTCTGCGGATTGCAGAGAAAGCCGGAATCGTCGACTGGCTGGCGAAAGTCCTCGGGCCGTTATTTCTACGCCTGATGCCAGAAGTCCCGCGGGGGCACCCGGCGCTGGGTTTGATTACCCTGAACTTCGCCGCCAACGCACTTGGCCTGGACAACGCTGCAACCCCCATCGGCCTCAAGGCCATGCGCTCACTGCAAGAGCTCAACCCCAGCGCAACCGTTGCTACTAACGCGCAGATTCTGTTTCTGGTCCTCAACGCGTCGTCGCTGACGCTGCTTCCAGTGTCGATTTTCATGTACCGCGCCCAACAAGGGGCTGTCGATCCGACACTGGTGTTCCTGCCGATTCTGCTGGCGACCAGCGCTTCCACATTGGTAGGCCTGCTGTCTGTGGCGTTCATGCAGCGTCTTCGTTTGTGGGACCCGGTGGTGCTGGCGTATCTGATCCCTGGCGCGCTGATCCTCGGCAGCTTCATGGCGTTGTTGGCGACCATGTCAGCGGCAGCGCTGGCAGGCCTGTCCTCGATCCTCGGCAACCTGACGCTGTTCGGGCTGATCATCCTGTTTCTGGTGATCGGTGCTCTGCGCAAGGTGCAGGTTTACGAAGCGTTCGTCGAAGGCGCAAAAGAAGGGTTTGATGTCGCCAAAGGGCTGTTGCCGTATCTGGTGGCAATGCTCTGCGCGGTCGGCGTGCTGCGTGCTTCGGGCGCGCTGGACCTGGGTCTGGAAGGTATTCGCCATCTGGTTCAATGGCTGGGTCTGGACACCCGCTTTGTCGATGCGCTGCCGACTGCAATGGTCAAGCCGTTCTCGGGCAGTGCCGCCCGGGCGATGCTGATCGAGACCATGCAGACCCAAGGTGTGGACAGCTTCGCGGCTCTGGTAGCGGCGACCATTCAGGGCAGCACCGAAACCACTTTCTACGTATTGGCCGTGTACTTCGGCGCAGTGGGTATTCAGCGCGCGCGCCATGCTGTGGGTTGCGCACTGCTGGCTGAATTTGCCGGCGTGGTTGCGGCGATTTTCGTCTGCTACTGGTTCTTCGGCGCCACTGCGACGTAGTGCTTCTGGCCTTGCTCGACGGTCCAGCGCAGCACTTGGGCGGCTAACCCATCACTGGCTTTACCAAAGCCCGCCACCACGGCGGGCACCTGCTTGTCGCCCACCGGCTGGCGTACTTCAAAGCGGCGGGTGGCGATGATCCGCTGGTTATCACTGACCAGTCGCGCATCAAGACGAATGACCACTTCAATGGCCTGACCCCGGTATTCACTCTGGAAGGCCTGCAACTCTCCACCCAGTTGGAAATCCGCCTGCAGGTTGCTGTCGTCGGTGCTGAGTAGCTGCACTCGACCATCGCTGGCAAAAGCATCCAGCAATCTGTTGCGCCACAGCACCGGCGCCGGATCGGTCCAGCGCGCACCTTTGTAGCTGCTGATCAGGTCGCCTTGCGGCAAAACCGCGATGCGCGGGCTGTCCAGGGTTTCGCTGGCTTTGGGGCGGGCCAGGCGAAGCGACCACGGTACCGGTTGCGCCACGCCGGAGGCCGTGGCGCCGACGGGTAAACGGTAGACGTCGGAGGGTTCGGATTTGGGCAGGATGGAGCAGGCGCTGGTCAGGGCAACACTGAGGAGTAGTGCCAACCTGTAGGAGCGCGCTTGCCCGCGATACGGTCTGTCAGTCGAAATATTAGGCGCCTGACCTGACGCAATCGCGGGCAAGCGCGCTCCTACGGTGTCGTTCTCTGCAACAACTCTCATGGCTCAAACTCCTTGTTCTTGTCGCTGCCCAGCAGATATCCGCTGGGATTGGCTTCCAGGCGGCGGGAGATGGCGCGCAGTGAAGACAGCGTCTCGCGCAATTCGCGCACTGCTGGCCCCAGTTCACCCAGACCTTGCAGGCCGTTATCCAGCGAATGCTGGTTGTTGTTGAGCACATTGTTGATCGTCGCGCTGCTCTGCTCCAGAGACTTCATCGCCCTTTCGGCGCTGCTGAACATCTGTTTGCCATCGCTGTTGAGCAAGCCATTGGCATTGCGCATCAGGGCGGCAGTCTGTTCCAGCGTGGCGCTGGCCTGTTTACCCACTTGAGCCAATTGCTTGAGCGTCTGGCGAATGTCATCGCGCTGATCGGCAATCGCGCCGGTAGTCTGCTCAAGATGATCCAGGGTAAGGGTGAGGTTGCGCACGTTCTCCGGAGAAAACATGGTGTTCGCGTTGTGCATGAGCTCACTGACGCTGCTCATCATGTCGTTGCTGTCGTTAAGCAAGCGCGCGATGGGGGACGGTGAGGCGATGATGGTCGGCAGATGGCCATCCTTACCCGTCAACTCCGGACTTTGGGGCGTGCCGCCGCTGAGTTGAATGATCGAGCCACCGGTAATCCCGGTCAGCGCCAGCTTGGCTTGAGTGTCCTGCTTGATCGGTGTACTACCGGCAATACGAATCTGCGCCAGCACCCGGCGCGGATCGTTGGGGTCCAGGCGCAGCTCGATCACATCACCGATTCTGATCCCGCTGTACTGCACAGCGCTGCCTCGTGACAAGCCGGTCACCGCTTCGTTGAACACCACTTCGTAGTCTTTGAACGCTGAGTCGACGCTGGACTTCGCCAGCCACAGCCCGAACAGCAACGCAGCCGCCACCACCAGTACCGTGAACAGGCCGATCAACACATGATGGGCACGGGTTTCCATCGTCAGACCTCTTTCTGCAAGGAAGCGGAGTATGCCGCCCGGCCACGAGGGCCGTGGAAATATTCATGAATCCAGGGGTCGTTGGTGGCCGAGACCTTGTCGATCCGGTCCGCGACCAGCACCCGCTTCTGCGACAGTACCGCCACACGATCTGTGATGGTGTAGAGGGTATCCAGATCATGGGTGACCAGAAACACGCTCAAACCCAGCGCGTCGCGCAATGTCAGGATCAACTGGTCAAAGGCTGCAGCACCAATCGGATCAAGCCCGGCGGTGGGTTCGTCGAGGAACAGAATGTCCGGATCCAGCGCCAGAGCCCGCGCCAAGGCTGCCCGCTTGATCATGCCGCCAGACAAGGACGCTGGGTATTTGTGTGCCGATGACAGCGGCAAACCGGCCAGCGCCAGCTTGACCCCGGCCAGATGCTCGGCCTCATCGCGGCTCAGACCTGCGTGTTCAATCAGCGGCAGCGCGACGTTCTCGGTGAGGGTCAGGGACGAGAACAAAGCGCCCTTCTGGAATAACACGCCGAAGCGCCGCTCAACCTGCGAGCGATCCTGCTCCGACAGGCTCTGCAAATCCTGACCGAACACCCGGACACTACCCGCATCCGGACGACGCAAGCCGACGATGCTACGCAACAGTACGGATTTACCACTGCCCGAACCGCCAACCACGGCCAGGATCTCGCCCTTGTACAAATCCAGGTCGAGGTTTTCGTGCACGCTCTGAGCCCCGAATCGATTGCACAGCCCCCGCACCTCGATCACCGCCTCACGACTTATCGGCACCTTGCTCACCAGCCCATCTCCATGAAAAACAACGCCGCCATGGCGTCGAGCACGATCACCACGAAAATCGATTGCACCACGCTGGAGGTGGTGCGCGCGCCCACCGACTCGGCGCTACCGCTGACTTTGAAACCTTCCAGGCAACCAATGGCCGCGATCAGAAAGGCAAACACGGGAGCCTTGACCATGCCCACCAGGAAGTGCTGGACGCCGATGTCCTTCTGCAACAGTGAAAGGAACATTGCCGGGGAAATATCCAGCGACACGGCGCACACCACACCGCCGCCAATGATGCCGCAGATCATTGCCAGAAAAGTCAGCAGCGGCAACGAGACCAACAGCGCCAACACCCGGGGCAGCACCAGTAGCTCCACAGGGCTGAGGCCCAGGGTGCGGACGGCGTCGATTTCTTCATTAGCCTTCATTGAGCCGATTTGCGCGGTGAAAGCACTGGCGGTGCGGCCGGCCATGAGAATCGCGGTCAGCAACACGCCGAACTCACGCAAGAACGAGAACGCGACCAGATTCACGGTGAAGATCGTAGCGCCGAAGGTTTTGAGTATGGTGGCCCCGAGAAACGCCACCACGGCGCCTACCAGAAAGGTCAGCAGCGCCACGATGGGCGCGGCGTCCAGGCCGGTCTGCTCGATATGCACAAACACCGACGTCATGCGCCAGCGCCGTGGGCGAAAAATGTTGCGCAGCAAGGTCTCGATGATCAGGCCGATGAAGCCCAGCAATTGCAGGGTGTCAGTCCACAACGTGTAGACCGCGCCGCCGATGCGCGAGAGCAATTGCAAACCCACCGCGACTTCAGGCTCTTTGACCGGCGCGCAGTAATCGCACAACGCCGACTGAATGGTTTGCAGCAGAGCGCGACTGGACACCGGCAAGTCAGGCGCCTGCACCGCCAGCCGGGCCAGGCGCTCAGTGCCGAGCAACTCGACCAGCAGCGAGGCGCCCGCAGTGTCCAGTGCGTGGAGGCCGCTCAGATCGACGGGCACAGTGGCGTCGTAATTGCCGCCCAGCTCGTCAGTCTGGCGCTTGAGCACTCGGTAATGCTGGAGTGTCCAGTCGCCGGAAATACGCAGTTGCACCGGCTGGCCGGAGGTATCCAGCACGGCGCGGCCCGGACGCTCGCTAGCGGTGGCGGAAACCTCTTCGGCAGATGCGGCAAGCGTGGGCGTCGTCATGAGCGTGCCTGTTATTGATCGTTCGGAGCCGCAGCTTTGGGTTCTTCAGCGGCGGGCTCACGCGCTTTGGTTTCTGAATCGCTGTTCGAATCTTGCGGCTCGGCTTTTCCCGCGCTGTTGCCGTCGCCACCCGGCTTCAGGCGGATTATCCTGCCTGACTGACGCGTGACGGCTGGCTGGTCATTATCGGTGACCTTGAAGCGCAGCACGCCGATCATTTGCCCGTCTTCGGTCAGCACCCTGACCTGCCAGTTGCCGACAGCGTCCTGAGGGAAATTCTGTTTGTGGGTCCAGGCACGATAGCCTTCTTTACGCCCACCATGAATATCCAGCGCAATGCGCTCGCCCTCTTCGCCGTTGTGGCGCCACACGTGATAGATCCGCTCTTCCAGGCCGCGAGGCGCGTTGATTGAGGTGTAGGCGTAAAGCCCGCCAGCGCGTAGCTGATTAACGCTGATCTCGGTGATGCTGTCGCCGGGCTTACGGTTCTTGTTGTCGAAGTCGGTGCTGACAGCAACCTCAGTCAGCCACAGGGTTGCGGGCGGTACCCATGAGCGCAGCAACCAGCCCGCGCCGCCGATGAGCAGGATCGCAAGCAACACGCCTGCCCCGCGCCGCCAGGTATTCATCGGGAAGCTCGACGCCAGGCTGGGGAATGACAACAGCATGGCGATCCCCAACGACAGCTTGTAACTCTCGGCCGTGGTCAGGTGCAGGATGATCGGCAAGGCGGTCAGCAGCGCGGCAAACAGCGTCAGCGTGTGCAGCGCCATGAACAACCAGCGTTTGGGCGCGAGCCATTTGTAGTACAGCGGATCAATGATGGAAATCAGTCCCGCCGCGCCCAGAAGGCCGGTGAACACTGCCTGGGCGCTGTTCCAGGTGGTAGTGATGAAAAAGAACGGCAGAACGAAAAACAGACTTTCCTGGTGGATCATCTGCGTGCCGTAACGCAACAGCCCCGAAGGGATCTCACGCTTGAAGACTTTGGTGAACAGCACCATGGCGCTGCTTTCGACCATCAGCCACAGCCAGCTGACGAGCATGACCACCGCAATCCAGGTCGCCAGTCCTTCCTGGCGATCCACCAGGATGAAGCTGGCGATCCCCGAAATGAAACCACCCGCCGCAATTAGTCCTGGATAGCGTTTCATCAGGTTGATTACGCGGTTGATCAGGGATTTCCACTCAGGCATTTCGGCGATTCACTTGGTCGTCAGGGAGAAAGCGCCAGCAGGATAACAGCGCTGTGGGAGCGGTGCTTGCCCGCGATAAGGGCACCGCAATTCTAAAGTCAAACCGCATTCAGCCTTATCGCGGGCAAGCACCGCTCCCAGAGGAGAATCGCGTTTTCAGGTCTACCTTCTCCGGCGATACACGCTTATACGCCACCCAATCAGTAACACCACCAAGCCAATCGCCCCTACCACCAGCCAATAAAGCTGGTTGTAGCTCAGCAGCGGCTGCTCGATGCGCCAGTAGCCTTTTTGCGCCAGCAGCTCGCGCATGACGCGGTTGGCGCTGTCCAGGCTGACGGCCCTGTAGCGTTTGACCGGGTCGGCGAAGCGGCCTTTGTCATAGTCATTGATCGCCCCCCAATAATAGTCCGCGAGCGCGCTATTGCCCTGCACCGCCCAAGCCTGTTTAACGATGGCGGCCTGTTTGATGCGAGCGAAGGTGGCCGGGTCGAGGCCGTCTGCCTGCAGATGCTTGAGCACCTCAAGCATGGCATCCTTGGCCTGCTCGACATCGTCACCTTCCACGTCGGCATTAAGGCTAATGAAGCCGCTGCCACCAAAGACTTCGCGATCCACCCAAGGGCCGTAAGACAAGCCACGCTTCAAGCGCAAGTCGCTGTACAACGCCCATTCAAAATAGTCGTCGAGCAATTGCAGGGTTTCATCAGGCTGATCGTCCAGCAGCGGCTCAGTAAAAATCAGGTGCAGCCGTGCGCCATCACCCAGCCCGCCGCGGATCAGGGTGCGTTCTGCATCGGCGTTGCCATTAGCCTCGGCCAACATCGGGTGCTCGGTGGGATCGACCGCATCGAGTTCGCCGTAAGTGCGCTCCAGATAGCCAGGCAACAGCCGATCCAGATCGCCAACCACAATGAGCGTCATGTTGTTCGGCGCATACCAGGCTTTGAACACGTCCTCGATCTGATCCAGCTCGATGTGACCGACTTGCGGGCGCTCGGCGCACTTGAGGCCCATTTCCACCGCCAACTGACTGCTCGCGCTGTGGCCCAGGTCCTTGCGGTCGAGCCAGCGTTGCAGGTGCGAGTAATGTCCGCCGTCCTCACGCTCTACGATGCGCTTGACGGTATCCAGGTCCGACTCGTCGAAATGAGTTTTGCTCAGAACTTCAAGCAGCAGGTCCAGGACCTTGCGTTGATTTTGCGCAGGGGCTTCGATGACAAACGTAGTGTCAGTGTTACTGGTGAATGCATTCCAGTCGCCGCCCAGCGCCTGCATGCGCTCTTCAAGTCCGCCTTCACCGGAGTCGTCCACCCCACTGAAAAGCATATGCTCCAGCAGATGAGGCAATTCCTTGTCTTTACAGGGGAAGTCGTCAAAACCTATGCCCACCACCAGGCGAATCGCTACATGACCTTTTTCATAGCCCGGCTTGAGCAGCAATTGCAGACCATTGGGCAGCAGATAGCCCTCAACCTGAAAGCGGTCGAGAGCAGATGAAGACAGTGAAACCAAAAACAGACAAGCGAACAGCAGGCAACGCATAAAACATGCTTCCTTGCGGGCCAGTATGTCTAACAGACTTCGATGTGCCTGGTACGTTCACCATAAGTCCTTTACACGGACGGATTCGGCGGGCTTTCGCTTGACAGCGCGCCAGTATCAGCTGTCTCAAGCACCACGTAAGCACTGCTGCAAAATAGCGAATTCAGACGCTTCATGTCAGCAATCAGCTCGAGATGCAGTGAGCTGGTTTCGAGGCTTTGCACAACTTTGCGTTGCAGGCGGCTGACGTGAGCGTGGGCAAGACGCCGTTCTTGAGCGCGGAAGCGGCGCTTTTCACGCAACAACTGACGAGCACTTTCCGGATCGCCACTGAGGAACACCGACAAACCCAGGCGCAGGTTCGACATCAGCTGTGAATGCAGGCCGGCGAGTTCTTCCAGACCCACTTCAGAGAAAGAGCGGCGCTGGGAAGTCTTCTGCTGCTGGACCTTGCGCAGCATGCGCTCGATCAAGCCAGCCGCCAGTTCCAGGTTGATGGTCAGCTCGATGATTTCTGCCCAGCGCCGGTTGTCCTGTTCGCCGAGGTCTTCTCGGGGCATCTGCGCCAGATACAGCTTGATGGCGCTGTAGAGGGCTTCGACGTCATCGTTGAGGCGACGGATTTCCTGAGTAACCGATGTTTGCGTACCGCGCAGCACTTCGAGCATCGAGCCGAGCATGCCTTCGATCAGGTCACCCATGCGCAAGGTTTCGCGCACGGCATTGGCCAGGGCCAGGCTTGGCGTGGACAGCGCGGTCAGGTCCAGATGACGCGGTTTGGCCAGACCGTTGACCTCCGCACGCTCAGGCAGCAGGAATGCACACAGCCGCGCCATCCAACCTACGGTTGGCAGCATGATCAGACAGCGGGAGGTGTTGTAGACCAGGTGAAAGCCAATGACCATGTCCTGAGGGCTGAAGCCCAGGCTGTCGATCCAGTGTACCAGCGGATCCAGTACCGGAATGATCAGCAAGAGGCCGAACAGTTTGTACAGCAGACTGCCCAGCGCCACTTGCCGCCCGGCAACGTTCTGCATGCTGGTGCTCAGAAACGCCAACAAGCCGCTGCCGATGTTGGCGCCGATCACCAGACCAATCGCCACCGGCAGGCTGATGATTTCCGCACCGGCCAAGGTCGCCGTCAGCAGCACCGCCGCCAGGCTGGAGTAGGAAATCAGGGCAAACATTGCCCCCACCAAGGCATCGAGCAACAGATCGCCGGTGAGGGACGCAAACAGCACTTTGACGCCGGCGTTCTGGGTGATCGGCGCCGCAGCGGTGACGATCAGCTGCAAGGCGAGCACGATCAGCCCGAGACCAATGGCGACGCGGCCCAATTGTCCGATTCGAGTCTGTTTGCGCGACAGGAAGAAAATTACGCCGAGGAAGATCAGCAGCGGCGAGAGCCACGACAAGTCGAACGTGAGGATCCGCGACATCAGCGCAGTGCCGACATCGGCCCCCAGCATGATCGCCAGCGCTGGCGTCAGCGCCATCAGACCTTGGCCCACGAATGAAGTCACCAGCATGGCCGTGGCGTTACTGCTCTGTACCAGCGCTGTGACCAGAATCCCGGCGATGAACGCCAGCGGACGCTTGGACATGTTCTGGCTGATGACCTGACGCAGTTGCGAGCCATACACCCGCAGAATGCCGGTGCGAACAATGTGGGTGCCCCAGATCAGCAAGGCGACAGCCGATAGCAAATCGAGCAGGGTCAGCATACGGAAAGCCCCCTGAGGTTTGCCCGTTAGGGCAGAAAATTAAAATGTCGGCGGATGGCGCGGTGAAGGGTGTAACTAACCTTTAGTCGGCCTTTGCCTCAAACGCCAGCTTCGGCTGACACTGGCCCCATTGAAACAAATCTGTAACAAATCAGCCAGATAGATCTGTGCTTCGATCCTGTGGGAGAGTCTACGGTTGACCGCAAGCTGAAGTGCGACGTGGGACCGGCTTTAGCCGGGAATGCGCCAGCTCTATCAATGCGTATGCAGTGGAGGTACCGACCTCTTCCCGGCTAAAGCCGGTCCCACGACAGCCGTGTATCGGGCCAATAAAAAACGGGGCCTGCATGGCCCCGTTCTTTTGACACAGGCAACCGGCTTACTGGCCCGGAATATCCTTGCGCAGCTTGACCGGCTCGCTCTGAGCCTTTTTCTTGGCCGTCGCGATGCGCATCTTGATGTTGATGGCTTCAACCGCCAGCGAGAACGCCATGGCGAAGTACACGTAGCCTTTTGGCACATGCACGTCAAAGGCGTCAGCGATCAGCACCGTACCCACCACGATCAGGAATGACAGCGCGAGCATCTTCAGGGAAGGATGCTTCTCGATGAAATCGCTGATGGCGCCAGCGCAGGCCATCATGACCAGTACCGCGACGACAATCGCTGCAACCATGACCGGTACGTGGGACACCATGCCGACGGCGGTAATGACCGAGTCCAGCGAGAACACGATGTCGATGATCGCGATCTGGATGATGGTGTAGATGAACTTGCCACCAGCACCTTTCGGTCCATCCATTGACTCTTCTTCGCCTTCCAGACCGTGGTAGATCTCTTGCGAGCTTTTCCACAGCAGGAACAGACCACCGAAGAACAGGATCATGTCGCGGCCGGAAATACCTTGGCCAAAGACTACAAACAGATCTGCCGTCAGGCGCATGATCCAGGTGATCGACAGCAGCAGCAGAATACGCGTGACCATGGCCAGCGCCAGACCAAAGATCCGGGTGCGCGCCTGCATATGCTTGGGCATACGGCTGACCAGGATCGAGATCATGATGATGTTGTCGATGCCCAGGACGATCTCCAGGGCAGTCAGGGTGAAGAAGGCAATCCAGATTTCAGGATTGGTGAACCATTCCATACATAATCCTTTGAGCGTTTAACGTTCAGGGCTCAAGCTCGGCCTGGAGACCGACTTGAGCCACAAAACTATGGGGTCTGAAGTTACAGACTGCTGTACAGCGGGAAAATGCCCATCAGCAAAGCGGCAACCATTATGCACAGGCAGACCAGCACTGCCCACTTCAAGGTGAAGCGTTGGTGGTCACCAAACTCGATGCCGGCCAGCGCAACCAGCAGATAAGTCGACGGGACCAGCGGGCTAAGCAGGTGAACCGGTTGGCCGACGATCGAAGCGCGGGCCATTTCCACCGGGCTGATGCCGTAGTGAGCAGCGGCTTCGGTCAATACCGGCAATACGCCGTAGTAGAAGGCATCGTTGGACATGAAGAACGTGAACGGCATGCTGACCAGTGCAGTGATCACAGCCAGATACGGACCCAGTGCTTCCGGGATGACCGCCAACAGGCTTTTGGACATGGCATCGACCATGCCGGTGCCGGTCAGGATACCGGTGAAAATACCGGCGGCGAAAATCAGACCAACCACCGCCAGCACGCTACCGGAGTGAGCGGCGATACGGTCTTTCTGATCCTGCAGGTTCGGGTAGTTGATGATCATCGCGATACTGAACGCGATCATGAACAGCACTGGCAGTGGCAACAGGCCCATGATCAGGGCGATCATCAGCACCAGTGTCAGTGCGCCGTTGAACCAGATCAGCTTCGGACGACGGGCATCCGGGAATTGCGAAACGCTGATTTCGCTGTGGTCGGCTTCGTCGCCATGCAGGTGCAGTTCGCCCAGACGAGCACGCTCACGTTTACCGTAGAAGTACGCGATCAGCAGAAGTGCGACTACCCCGGCACACATGGCTGGAATCATCGGTACGAAAATATCGGATGCATCAACGTGCAAGGCACTGGCTGCACGAGCTGTCGGCCCGCCCCATGGGGTCATGTTCATGATGCCGCCCGCCAGAATGATCAGGCCAGCCATGATGCGTGGGCTCATACCGATGCGGCTGTAGAGCGGCAGCATGGCAGCAACGCAGATCATGTAAGTCGTTGCACCGTCGCCATCCAGGGAAACCACCAGCGCCAGCACTGCGGTGCCCACCGACACTTTCATCGGGTCGCCTTTGACCCACTGCAGGATCTTGCGCACTGCCGGGTCAAACAAGCCTGAGTCGATCATCAAGGCGAAGTACAGAATGGCGAACATCAGCATCACGCCAGTCGGCGCAAGCTTGGTGATACCAGCCAGCATCATCGGGCCAATGGTCGGGCCAAAACCGCCGAACAAGGCGAAGATGATCGGCACCAGGATCAAGGCAATCAGCGCGGACAGCCGTTTGCTCATGATCAAGTACATGAAAGCAACAACCATGGCAAAGCCGAGGAAGGTCAACATAGAAATACTCCAGGCATTACGCGAATCGAATAGGCGAAGGGCGAATCAGCTCAAAAAGAGCGGCGCATGGAGTTGGGGCGAAAGCGGGGAATGAAGCAGGGCACTAGAGCACATCAGGGTCACCATTTGTTGTTGTTAACTGGGCCTTTGCACGTCAGAAAACGCACATGTGGCTGACCGGTCTGTTGCCGGCGGTGGGAGGATCCTAATGGGCCAAGCTTTCATTCACCTTTCGCAGCTGAAACCTTTGAGCGCCTACACCTAAAGACGAATACGCGCCGGCGCGGTCAGACGCTTTATCGACCACCGGCTCTACTGGGGAAAAAATGGACCCGATCATCACTGGCGGCTGCCATTGCGGCAGCCTGCGCTATCAGTTCGAAGCACCTTTGCGGGACATCGCTCATTGTCATTGCTCGATTTGCCGACGGACCTCGGGCGGGATCGTCATGACCTGGATTTCGGTGCCGGTCACGTCGTTCAAGTGGACTGAGGGCAGCCCGACGGCCTATGACTCAGGCCCGACGTGTGTGCGTTATTTCTGTAATAACTGCGGGGCACAACTGGCTCTGCTTTCCCGCAACAGTCCCGAAGAGATTGACGTGACCGTCGCGACTTTTGACCACCCTGAGCACGCGCCCGCAAGCCGCCATATCTGGACCGACAATCGTCTGCCGTGGCTGCATCTGGATGAGCAATTGCCGGGGGAGGCTGGTGAGACGGTTTAGGCTGGATGAATGGGATCAAATGTGGGAGCGAGGCTTGCCCGCGATAAGGCTGGACGCGATTCACATTAAATAGCGTCCAGCCTTATCGCGGGCAAGCCTCGCTCCCACAGAAGCACCGGCCCCACAGGGGAATCTGCATCAAGACGAAAACTGAGACGCCAATTCCCGCAGCAGAACTTCGGCGTCGAGCACCTTGCGCACCGATTCCTCGGCCTTTTCCCGAGGCAGGTTCAGCCGGGTGTAGATTTCGTCAGGGATCACTTCCTGGGGTCCCGAGCCAATGCCGTTCTGGCGCAGCAGGCGTACCGCAAGGTAAACCAGGTTGGCGTAGACGCTATGTTCACCGTCGTACATCGGGTCATGCTGAAAACGCAGGGCTGTGCACAACTCGTCCGGCATGTCCCAGTAACGCATCAGCCATGAACCCATCTGCTCACGGCTGATACCCAGCAGATGCTGTTCAACATAGCTGTGGTGCAGGTGCGGGTTGACCTCCAGCTGGCGGCAGATCAGCGAGAAATGCGGCGGAAACACATGGGCCAGCAGCAGATAGCCAAAGTTATGCAGGAGCCCGGCCAGATAGGTCAGGCCTGCCTCGGGGCGCTGCGCACGCGGTATGGCGCGGGTCAGGCCTTCAATGACAGCAGCGGTGTAAATCGACTGCTGCCAATAAGGTGTAGTCTGCTGCGGATGATCCTTTGGCAGGCTCAACGTCTTGCCCAGCGCCAGGCCTAGCGCCAGGTTGATTACCAGATCAAAACCCAGAACCCGGACGATAGCGTCTTCTACCGAACGGATCTTGCCGGTCGACGCGTAGTAAGGCGAAGCCGCCCAGCTCACCACTTGGGCAGCCAGTGCGGGGTCGGTCTCGACGACACCGGTGATGTCATCAATGGTCGCATCAGGATCAACACGCAGTTTGATGATTTTCTGGGCAGTCCCGGCCAGCGGCGGGATTTCCAGCGTGGCTTCCAGACGCTGCTGGATGCGACGGGCCGTGAAGGCATGCATCGCCTGAGTGATTTCTTCGCGGTCGTCATCAGGACGGTCGAGATTGGGGTGGATCGTGCTCAGCAACTCGCCGAAGTGGGCAGCACTGGCCTTGTTCAGCATCGTTTTGAAATCATCGCTGCTGATTTCCAGCAGTACACCCAGCTCGCCCGAACCGATCAGTACCGAAGGCTCCTGCAACAGACGCTCGTCATACAGGCATGGCGAGCTGGTCAGCGCGGGCAGGCCCGGCAGAACCTGCAGGCTGTGTTTGGCGAGCATCTTGAGCAGACGGCTGTTGGGTACCGCCACCAGTTTGCGGCCGGTCAGCTCGGTAATACGGGCAAGATCCAGCAACTGGCTTTGGGGGAACAGAATCAGAAGTGCGCCCACCGCATCCTCAACCAGCACCGCCTGGACCTTTCGCTCGCTCAGCAGCTGAGGATGGTCAGAGACCTCGCTGTAGCTGATGCCTAGTTTCCCAAGCAATTGCCGAATAACGGACGGGGTGTGAGGAGCTTCATCGACGTGGGCAACTTCTGTCATGGTCAGTATCCGAATTCTTACAGTCGCTGAAGTATAACCAGCTTGGTTGTTAACGGTGTGACGGGATCGTCAAAGCGACGACCTGCTTCACACCTGACCGTATTGTTGACCGTGGCGCAACCAACGCTCCAGCAGCGGACTGACATGTTGCGGCCAGCGCTCAAGCAGCGCCTGGGCAGCATCACGCACTGCGGGCAGCAAATCTGCGTCGCGCATCAGATCGGCCACTTTGAACTGCAATAGCCCGGTTTGACGGGTGCCGAGCATTTCACCAGGGCCGCGCAGCTCAAGGTCTTTTTCGGCAATCACGAAACCGTCGTTGGTCTCGCGCATGATGCCCAGCCGCTGACGGCCGATCTGGGAAAGAGGCGGATGGTAGAGCAACACGCAATGGCTCACCGCGCTGCCACGTCCCACGCGGCCGCGCAGCTGGTGCAACTGGGCCAGACCCAGCCGCTCAGGGTTCTCGATGATCATCAGGCTGGCGTTGGGCACGTCTACGCCGACTTCAATCACCGTCGTCGCCACCAGCAGCTGCAAGGCGCCCTGTTTGAATTCAGCCATGACTGCGGCTTTTTCAGCGGGCTTCATCCGCCCATGGATCAGACCGACCCGGAATTCGCCCAGTGCGCTGGTCAGCTCTTCAAAAGAAGTCTCAGCGGCCTGGCAGGTGAGTTCTTCGGATTCTTCGATCAACGTGCACACCCAATAAGCCTGCCGTCCCTCGGCGCATGCGGCACGCACGCGCTCAATGACTTCAATGCGTCGAGTGTCGACCACCAGCACTGTGTTGACCGGCGTACGGCCTGGGGGCAGTTCGTCAAGGATCGAAGTGTCCAGATCCGCGTAGGCGCTCATGGCCAGGGTGCGCGGAATCGGCGTGGCGGTCATGATCAACTGATGCGGACACATCAGACCGCCCACGCCCTTTTTGCGCAGGGCCAGACGTTGCTGCACGCCAAAACGGTGCTGTTCGTCGATGATCACCAGTGCCAGATTCTTGAACTGCACTTCATCCTGAAACAGCGCATGGGTGCCGACCACCATTGGCGTACCGGTGGCAATCTGCTCCAGCGACGTAACCCGCGCCTTGCCCTTGAGCTTGCCCGCCAGCCACGCCACCTCAATGCCCAGTGGCTCCAGCCAGCGCTTGAAGTTGATGTAGTGCTGCTCTGCGAGAATCTCGGTCGGAGCCATCAGCGCCACCTGATAACCGGCTTCCAGCGCTTGCAAGGCGGCCAGCGCAGCGACAACAGTCTTGCCTGCGCCCACGTCCCCTTGAATCAGGCGCAACATCGGCTCCGGCTGGCTCAGGTCGTAGGCGACTTCCTTGCCCACGCGCTGCTGGGCACCTGTAGGCGGGAAGCCAAGGTTGGCGAGAAACTGCTTCGGCAGCTTTTTCGCCAATGGCAATGCCGGAGCGCGCTGGGAGCGCAGGCTCTCACGCAAGCGTTGCTGGGACAGTTGATGCGTCAGTAATTCTTCGAACGCCAGCCGATGCTGCGCCCAGTGATGCCCCAGCGCCAACTCTTCGACGTCGGCGTCCGCTGGCGGGTGATGGAGATAGCGAATCGCCTCGTCCAGTGGTGCAAGCTGGTAATCACGGGCGAGCTCTTCCGGCAGCCAGTCCGGCAGGCTCTTCGGGCCGAGCATGGCCAGGGTTTGCTGGCTTAACTGACGCAGGCGCTGCTGGGTCAGGCCTTCGGTGGTCGGGTAGATCGGCGTCAGGGTCTGTTCCACCGGCGCAGGTTCGCTGCCGGTCAGGGCGCGGTATTCAGGGTGATAGATTTCCAGACCGGAAGCACCGGGCCGGGCCTCGCCAAAACAACGGATATGGGTGCCGCGCTTGAGGCCGTCTTTCTGGGCATTGCTGAAGTGGTAGAAGCGCAAGCTCAGGCTGCCGGTGCCGTCGTTCAACCGCACCAGCAGGCTGCGGCGCTTGCCCATCACCACATCCGCGCCGCTGACCGTACCTTCGATCACCGCATCCTGGCCGGGACGCAACTGGCCGATCGGCACGACCCGTGTCCGGTCCTGATAACGCAATGGCAGATGGAACAAGACGTCTTGCAGGTTTTCCAGGCCGACCTTGGCGAGCTTCTCGGCCATGGCCTCGCCGACGCCCTTGAGCGCCGTGACCGAGACGTGGGACAACTCGCTCATGCCTGCACTCAGCTCGCTTCGGTTTTCGGACGAGCCACGGAGCACAAGCGCACGGAATCAGCGAGAATTTCAATCGCCTTGGGCCGCGGGAAGCTGGCGCGCCAGGCGATCGCAACAGTGCGGAACGGCACCGGCGGGGTCAACGGACGCACTTCAATCACGCCTGGGGCGTAATGATGGCTGTCCACCGCCGACATCGGCAGGATCGAGATGCCAAGCCCGGAAGCAACCATATGACGAATGGTTTCCAGCGAGCTGGATTCAACGGTGGTGTGCTTGGCGCCTTCGCTGCCCTTGGTCAGGGTCGGACAGGCTTCGAGCACTTGATCGCGGAAGCAGTGACCTTCACCGAGCAGCAACAGGCTCTTGTCGTTGAGGGCCGAGGCGTCGATGGTCGTTTTCTGGGTCCACGGGTGATCAGCAGGCATCAAGACGTAGAACGGCTCGTCATAGAGCTGCATGGTCAGCACGTCGGCTTCATTGAACGGCAAGGCGATGATGATCGCGTCCAGCTCGCCGTTACGCAGCTTATCGCGCAAAACGTGAGTGAAGTTTTCTTCGATGTACAACGGCATCTGCGGGGCGACCCGGTGCAGTTGCGGGATCAGATGGGGGAACAGATAAGGCCCGACGGTATAGATCGCGCCGACTTTCAGCGGCGCGGTCAGCTGGTTTTTGCCAGCCTGGGCCAACTCGCGGATGCCTTGAGCCTGCTCGAGAACCTTCTGTGCCTGGGCAACAATGCCTTCACCTACAGGTGTGAGACGCACGGCACTCTTGCTGCGCTCGAAAATAAGCACACCAAGTTCATCTTCAAGCTTTTTCACGCCGACCGACAATGTCGGCTGGCTGACGTGACAACGCTCGGCGGCATGGCCGAAGTGCTGTTCTTGAGCGAGGGTTACGATGTAGCGCAATTCTGTGAGAGTCATAACGTGCGTCCATGAAGTTGCGGCCCCAGCATAGCGGCTGCAATCGATAGACGCACGTTATCAAGCTACTGCGTTGTATCAAAATTGCGATTTAGCGCTTATCCAGCGAGTAAACGAACGGTGCCAGGATCTCAATGGTGCCGTTGTTGAGCGTTTCGGCCGGAGGTTTTGGCAGTGGCTGAGCACGACGGATCATCTCCATCGTCGCTCTATCCAGTGCCGGACTGCCTGAACTGCTGGCAATCGAATACGACACGACGTTGCCATCAGCATCCACGATGAAGCGCAGACGGCTGACCCCTTGCATGCCGCGACGACGAGCGTCTTCCGGGTACTTCTTGTATTTGGCCAGATGGCGCAGCAGATCACTTTGCCAATTCGGCAGCGCATTACTCGGCGGCGACGGCGGACTCGGTGGTGTCGGCGCAACCGACTTCTGCACGGGTGCGGTGGTTGGTGGCGTATCAACCGGTTTTTCGTCAGCAGGCTTTTCCTGAGGTGGCTCAGGCTTCTTCACCGGCTTCGGCGGCTGCGGTTTAGGCTTGGGCTTGACCACTGGCTTGGGCACCGCGATTTCGGCCTTCTCGACTTCAGCCACTTTGGGCACGGGAATTTCTTCCTCAGGCGCAGGCGGTTGCGGCGGCTGCACGACTTTCGGGGGCGGCGGCGGTGCGGGCTCCGGTTCTGGAGCCAGCTCTACCATCATCGCTGCCGGTGGCAACTCGATGGGCTGGGATGTCGGCCAGCGAAGTGCGACCACGACCGCAATGGCGTGCACGGCCAGCACCAACAACAGACTACCGCTATAGCGCGTCAGTTTTTGGCGCGTACTGATCATTTCTTACCAACCGTCTCTAGACCGACCAGACCCACTTTCAGATAACCCGCACCGCGCAGGGCATTCATGACTTCCATCAAGTCGCCGTAATCCACGCCTTTGTCAGCCTGGAAGAAGATTGTGGTGTCCTTCTTGCCTTGCGTCTTGGCGTCGAGGATCTGACCTAGCTGTTCACGAGTTACCTTGTCATCACCCAGGTAAAGACTCTGGTCGGCCTTGACGCTGAGAAAGACAGGCTTCTCTGGTCGGGGCTGCGGCTTGGCCGTCGAGGCTGGCAGATCGACCTTGATGTCGACAGTCGCCAAGGGCGCCGCCACCATGAAGATGATCAGCAATACCAACATGACGTCGATGAACGGCGTGACGTTGATTTCGTGGTTTTCGGCGAGATCATCATCGCCTTCTTTCAGATGCATGCCCAAGGCTTAGCCCACCTTGACCATGTGCGGAGACTGAGAGCGTTCGGTCGGCTGGTGATCGAGATCACGGCTGACCAGCAGCAGCACCTGTGCCGATGCGTCGGAAACCTGCGCCTTGTAACCGGCAATGGAACGCGCGAAGACGTTGTAGATAACCACCGCAGGGATCGCAGCAACCAGACCGAGCGCCGTCGCCAGCAAGGCTTCAGCAATACCAGGGGCCACAACGGCGAGGTTGGTGGTCTGGGTTTTGGCGATGCCGATGAAGCTGTTCATGATGCCCCATACGGTACCGAACAGACCTACGAACGGTGCAGTCGAGCCGATGGTAGCCAGAACGCCGGTGCCCATGCTCATGTTGCGGCCGCAGGCGGCAACCAGACGCTCAAGACGGAAGCTCACGCGCTCCTTGATGCCTTCACGTTCACGACTGTTGACTGACAGACGCATCTCTTCCAGCGCGTCGTGCACCAGCAGATTGGCCAAGGTCCCCGGCCTGGCAGCACTTTCGCTGGCTTCGGTGAGCGTACGAGCTTTTTTCAGGTTGGCGATTTCGGTACGCAGACGACGCTTGGCGCCCAGCAACTCGAAACCCTTGGCGATCCAGATGGTCCAGGTAATGATCGAAGCAATCGCCAGACCGATCATCACGGCTTTCACGATGATGTCAGCATTCTGGTACATGCCCCAAGGCGACAGGTCATGGGCCATGCCCAGGCTGTTATCCTCTTCAACAACCGCCGGACCTTCGACAGGTGCAGGAGCCACCGGTGCGGTGGTTTCTGTAGTCGGGGCCGCTGTGGTTGCCGGAGCCGTCACAGGAGCAGGGCTGGCAGCAGGATTGGTCGGGGCAGCTTGATCAGCGAGTGCAGCCGGTGCAAGCATCAGACTCAACAGCAGCGCTGCGATCCCATGCCATGCACGCGACAGGCTGGGTAGCTGGGTTGGCGAAGCGGAGGAATTAGTACGTGTCATGCTGGCCGGACCTGAATGAAGAATGATGGGTCGTTCTGCTGGATCGAGTGGTAGCGCTCGACGCGGGAGGAGAACAAACGGGCCGGCATTATTGCAAACAATTCTTGTTAGCAAAAGTAATACTGTAACTTTTTTTCTATTGGCCGCAGCCTGGTGATTAAGAATCACTCCTGTTTCGACCGCTCTAATTCGCCTTTTTTATGGAGATAAGTCATGCCTGCCCCTTCTGTTTTGATAGCCGGATGCGGCGACATCGGAAGTCGACTTGCCAATCAGTTGATCCCGCAGAACTGGGTCGTGTATGGCTTGCGGCGTAATATTTCGCGCTTGCCCGCCGGGGTTATTGGCGTCGCGGGTGACCTTTTCGACTCGGTAGTCCCCGCCGCCTGGCCCACCACGCCACTCGACTATCTGGTGTACTGCGCCACGCCCACCGATCGTGACGAGGCAGGCTATCGAGCCGCGTACGTAGAAGGGTTGCGCAAGGTACTGGGCTGGCTTGAAAAGCATCGTCAACAGCCCAAACGCATCATCTTCGTGTCGAGCAGCAGCGTTTACGGTCAGCAAAACGGAGAATGGGTCGACGAGACTTCGCCGACGGACGTCAGCACTTTCTCTGGCAAAGTCATGCTGGAGGCCGAGCAACTGGCTCTGAACAGCGGTTTCCCCGCCAGCATTGTGCGCTTGACCGGGATCTACGGGCCGGGCCGCAGTGATTTGTCGAACCGGGTTCGCCAAGGCTACAACGTGGCAATCGACCCACCTTTATATGGCAACCGGATTCACGCGGACGATGCCGCAGGCCTGCTGGCGTTTTTGCTTAATGCGGACTCACGGGGCGTCCCGCTGGATGATTGCTACATAGGCGTCGACGATGCCCCGGCACCGCTGGCAGAGGTGGTGCAATGGATGCGCGAGTACCTGGGTGTGACCCAATGGACCGAAGACGCCACCCTGCGCCGCTCCGGCAGCAAACGCTGCAGCAACGCACGCGCCAAGGCACTGGGCTGGGTGCCGCGTTATGCGACGTACAAAGAAGGGTATGCGGCGTTGTTGAGAGATGGCTGATTAGCGCACCCCATGTAGGAGCCAACTTGTTGGCGAGGCGTTATCTCTGTGTACGCAATAACGACGCTTCGCGAACAAGTTCGCGGCGTTTCAGATAAAACGTGGACCTCGTAGGAGCTCACCGAGGTTACGAGGCCAGCGATCGCGGTGTGTCAGGCAAAACGCTGTCCCTGCCTCGCGCTGCTCGTGAGCTCCTGCAAAGAACAACTGGTGTTTTCTGCTGATTACTTCTCAAGCAACCAACGGCGTGGGCCGGGGCGCAGTTCGGGCATTTCGTCCGCCTGAGCGGCATTGACGGCCTGGAAGATTTCCAGCTGATTGCCCTTGCGCGAGAAGATCCAGGCATTGCCCTGCTCGGATTTTTCCAGCCACATGCTGTCGTATTCGCCGCTCATGGCCGCGCAGTCGCCCGCCAGGCATAGCGCATAACGGTCGTTTTCCGGCAGCCCCTGAATGGAGCCGTTTGGCAGGAACTGCACCTTACCGCCCTGGCCATCACCGCTGACGATGGTCCATTTGCCGCCCATGTAGGCGCCATAGAGCGCCGCCTCGAAGCTGCTGCCGGTTGGCGCACCATCGGCAGCCGGGGTTTTCGGCTGTACGAAACGCTGCTCCGGACCTGACTCACTGGCCGCCTGGATCAGCTCATCGCCTTTAACCTGCAGGTCTTCGACATAGTTGTAGTAGTCGATCCGCAACTTACCCTTGTCAGCACTGGCGATTTTGCCTTCACCGACTTCAAAACCATTGGAATAAAGCGCCTGACCGGCTTTGGTGTTGATCTGCCATTCCAGGTTCGGGCCGTTGGCAAGCAGCGCCTGACGCAGATTGTCGCCTTTGACCGCCGCGTCGATAGCAGCCTGGTTGATCCACGTCCCGTCCGGGTTACGGTCGGCATGGCTGGCACAGCCACTCAAAAATACGGCAATCAGGGAGAGGGCGAGCGCAACGCGCATAACAGAATCCTTCTAGATCAGAGGCGGCGGGAAACATACCCCGCCGTTGATTTATTCGATGACGAGAATCGCGTCCATTTCGACTTGAGCGCCACGGGGCAGAGCCGCAACGCCAATGGCTGCGCGGGCCGGATACGGCTGTTCGAAGTATTTGCCCATGATTTCGTTGACCTTGGCGAAGTTGCCCAGATCGGTCAGGAAGATGTTCAGCTTGACGATGTCGCGGAACGAGCCGCCCGCTGCTTCAGCCACTGATTTGAGATTCTCGAAGACCTGAACGACCTGGGCTTCGATGCCTTCGACCAGTTCCATGGTTTTAGGATCGAGGGGAATCTGCCCGGACATGTAGACGGTATTGCCAGCTTTGATCGCCTGGGAGTAAGGGCCGATGGCCGCAGGGGCTTTGTCGCTGGTGATTACGGTCTTGGTCATGAAGAACTCCTGATGGGTAGTTGGCTACGCACGCATGCGGGTGATTCGAATGACCCCGGTCAAGGCGCGAAGTTTTCTGATGACGCGGGCCAGATGCACGCGGTCGTGCACGCTGACCACCAGTTGGACCACGCTGATGCGACCATCGCGCTCGTCCATGCTGATTTTTTCGATGTTGCCGTCGGCCGCGTTGACACTACTGGCCAACAGGGCGATCAGACCGCGCTGATGTTCCAGCTCGACGCGCAGTTCGACATTGAATTCGCCAGTGACATCCTTGGCCCAGGACAGCTGAATGCATTTTTCCGGGTTATGGCGGATTTCACTGATGTTGCGGCAGTTGTCCAGGTGCACAACCATGCCTTTGCCGGCCGACAGGTGACCGACAATAGGATCACCTGGAATCGGCGTGCAGCATTTGGCGTAGCTAAGCACCAGACCTTCAGTACCGCGAATCGCCAGCGGGCCTTCAGCGCTTGGCAGCTGATCGGCTTCGCCCAGCAATCGCCGTGCGACCACATAAGCCATCCGATTGCCCAGGCCGATGTCTTCGAGGAGGTCTTCAATGACCTCGACCCGGTACTCGGCAAGCACTAGCTGCACGCGTTCTGCGGGGATTTTGTCCAGACTGCTCTCGAATCCGTTCAGCACCTTGTTTAGCAAGCGCTCGCCAAGGCTGATGGACTCGGAACGGCGTTGCAGCTTGAGCGCGTGACGAATATGGGTACGCGCCTTGCCGGTGACGACGAAGTTCAGCCACGCAGGATTTGGACGCGCACCCGGCGCACTGACGATTTCCACCGTCGAACCGCTTTGCAACGGCTCGGACAACGGCGCCAGACGACGATTGATCCGACAGGCGATGCAGCTATTACCCACATCGGTGTGAACCGCGTAAGCAAAATCCACCGCCGTGGAGCCTTTCGGCAGCTCCATGATCCGACCTTTAGGCGTGAAGACGTAAACCTCATCCGGAAACAGGTCGATCTTCACGCTTTCGATGAATTCCAGCGAGTTACCCGCGCGCTGCTGCATCTCCAGCACGCCTTTGACCCATTGGCGAGCTCGCGCGTGAGTGCCTTTTGGCACTTCGTCATCGGAGGATTTGTAGAGCCAGTGCGCCGCGATCCCGTTATTGGCCATTTCTTCCATCTCGCGGGTGCGGATCTGGATTTCAATGGGTACGCCATGCATGCCGAACAGCGTGGTATGCAATGACTGATAGCCGTTGGCTTTGGGAATCGCGATATAATCCTTGAAGCGACCGGGCAGGGGCTTGTACAGATTATGCACAGCGCCAAGCACCCGGTAGCAGGTGTCGACCTTGTCGACGATGATGCGGAACGCGTACACATCCATGATTTCATTGAAGGCGCGACGCTTGCCGCGCATCTTCTTGTAGATGCCGTACAGGTGTTTCTGGCGGCCGCTGACTTCACCTTCGATGCCGTCAACCGACAGGCAGTGGCTCAGCGAATCTTCGATTTTGTTGACCAGTTCCTTGCGATTGCCCCTGGCGCGCTTGACCGCTTGGCCAATCCGCGAAGAACGCATCGGGTACATAGCCTTGAATCCGAGGTCTTCGAATTCGATACGGATGCTGTGCATGCCCAGCCGGTTGGCGATGGGCGCATAGATCTCAAGGGTTTCCTTGGCGATGCGTCGGCGTTTTTCGCCAGACAGCACCTCGAGGGTCCGCATGTTGTGCAGGCGGTCGGCGAGCTTGACCAGAATGACGCGAATGTCCCGCGCCATGGCCATGGCCATTTTCTGGAAGTTTTCCGCCTGGGCTTCGGCCTTGGTCTCGAAGTTCATCTGGGTCAGTTTGCTGACCCCGTCGACGAGTTCGGCCACAGTCTCGCCAAACTGGGCGCAGAGCGCCTCTTTGGCAATACCGGTGTCTTCGATCACGTCATGCAGCATCGCAGCCATCAGGCTTTGATGGTCCATGTGCATGTCGGCAAGAATATTGGCCACGGCAAGAGGATGCGTGACATAAGCTTCGCCGCTGCGACGGCGTTGGCCGTCGTGGGCTTGCTCGGCGTAGAAATACGCGCGGCGGACCAGGTTTACCTGATCCTTGCCAAGGTAGGTCGAAATGCGATCGGCGAGGGCGTCTATGCTCGGCATGGTGCTACCCCTTGCCGATGGCTTTTACCCTGCGCCGTACTACGTCGACCCGGCATAGGCTTAGACGGCCTCGTTGGACTCGTCCTCGAAAGCAGCGAAAAGCGGCTCATCTTCAACGATTTCAGCTTCTGCGATTACAGCGTAATCCATCAGGCCAGCTGCGATTTCACGCAGAGCCATAACGGTAGGCTTGTCATTTTCCCAGGCCAGCTTTGGTTCTTTGCCGCCGGTTGCCAGTTGACGAGCACGCTTTGTAGAGAGCATGACCAGCTCAAAGCGGTTATCCACGTGTTCTAGGCAGTCTTCAACGGTTACGCGGGCCATGGGTATTCCTCGTAGCAAATGCGGATGCGCGATGCCCGGATGGGCGAGCGGACTGCGGAGTTTACTAGCTGCAAGCCATAAGCTTCAAGCGGCAAGCCGCGAGCGGTCGGATTTAACTGACCAGCCGCTGCTTGCAACCCGCCGGATTCAGGCCAGCAACTGTTCAAGCAATTGACTGAAACGCTGCTGCTGATGTGGCTGGGTCAGCAGATTGGAGCGAAAAATTGCCTTGAGATCCTCAAGGGCGACAGCAAAATCATCGTTAATGACAATGTAGTCGTATTCCGTGTAATGGCTCATCTCGCTGACAGCTTCACGCATCCGGCCTTCGATGATTTCATCGCTGTCGGTACCGCGGTTGGTCAACCGCTGACGCAACGCCTGCTGGGTCGGCGGCAAAATGAAGATGGAGCGCGCGTGAGGCATGACCTTGCGAACCTGCTCAGCACCTTGCCAGTCGATCTCGAGAATCAGGTCATGACCTTCGTCCAGAGTCTGCTGCAAGTGGCTCTGGGAGGTGCCGTACATGTTGCCGAACACTTCCGCCTGCTCCAGGAAATCGCCATGCTCGATCATGCGCAGAAACTCAGCGCGATCCACAAAGTGGTAGTTCACACCGTCGGCCTCACCGGGGCGCATGGCGCGGGTGGTGTGCGAGACCGAAACGCGGATCGATGGCTGAGCATCGACCAGAGCCTTGACCAGGCTGGTCTTGCCCGCGCCAGAGGGGGCGGAAACGATATACAGGGTGCCGGTGCTATGGGTCATGTCAGGGTTAGCCTTACTCAATATTCTGCACTTGTTCACGCATCTGCTCGATCAACACTTTAAGGTTGACCGCCGCTTGCGTGCTGCGCGGGTCGAAAGCTTTGGAGCCAAGGGTATTGGCTTCGCGGTTGAGTTCCTGCATCAGAAAATCCAGTCGCCGTCCGGCCTGACCGCCAGCCTTGAGCACACGACGCACCTCGGTGACGTGGGTGCTGAGGCGATCAAGCTCTTCGGCGACATCGCTTTTCTGAGCGAGCAGGACCATTTCCTGCTCCAGACGCTGCGGATCGAGCTCGGCCTTCATGTCGGCGAAGCGATCGAGCACCTTCTGGCGCTGGGTGGCGAGCATCTGCGGCACCAGGGTTCTGAGGGTCGCCACCTCAGTGGTGATAGAGGTCAGGCGATCATCAAGCAGCTTGGCCAGATCAGCGCCTTCACGTCCCCGACCGTTTTTCAATTCGGTCAGCGCATCATTGAACAGCGCGAGCGCTTCTTTATTGAGCGCCTGTGGATCGCTGGCATCCGCCACCAGCACGCCGGGCCAGGCCAGTACTTCCAATGGATTCAGGGGAGCAGGCTGCTTGATCAAGCCGGCGACCAGTTCAGCAGCGGCCACCAACTGAGCGGCGCGCTCCCGATCAACCTGCAGGGGCTTGCCGGCGGTTTCCTCGACGAAACGCAAGGTACACTCGACTTTGCCCCGGGAAAGCCCCTGACGCAGCGCTTCACGCACCGCGCTTTCCAGGTCGCGGAAAGATTCTGGCAAACGCAGATGCGGTTCGAGATAACGATGATTGACCGAGCGTAGCTCCCAACTCAGGGTGCCCTGAGTGCTGGCCCGTTCGACCCGGGCAAAAGCCGTCATGCTGTGGACCATGGGAAATACCTCTCGAGTAAGGCTCTTGAGTCAGATGACTTCAAACCGCGAAACAGAGGTCGCCTCGCACCGAAGCATCTTGCGATGTCTGGATGTCACGAAAAAACGACAGTCTGTAAAGGCGCAGGATTGTAGCGCAGTGCAGGGGGTGCGCCCAATCCACGAATGCGACAAGCGATGCGTGGTTTTTGAGCATTGGCGCAAAGCCCCGTTGTAGAGCCCATTTCAGGGCATTCACGCACCGCCAATTGTCATCCACTGGTTTTAGAAGTGCCCAGCATCGCCTTGCGCCTCTATAATGCTCGGCAGTTTTCCGTCTCAGTACAGGTATCCCAGATGAAACGTCCAAGTGGTCGCGCCGCCGATCAGCTCCGCTCGATCCGCATCACCCGCAACTACACCAAACACGCCGAGGGTTCTGTGCTGGTCGAGTTCGGTGACACCAAAGTGATCTGCACAGTCAGTGTCGAGAACGGCGTTCCGCGCTTCCTCAAAGGTCAGGGCCAAGGCTGGTTGACCGCAGAGTACGGCATGCTGCCACGGGCTACCGGCGAGCGTAACCAACGCGAAGCAAGCCGCGGCAAGCAAGGCGGCCGCACCCTGGAAATCCAGCGCTTGATCGGTCGCTCTCTGCGCGCCGCGCTGGACATGTCCAAGCTGGGCGATGTCACCCTGTATGTCGATTGCGACGTGATCCAGGCCGACGGTGGCACCCGCACTGCGTCCATCACCGGTGCCATGGTCGCTTTGGCCGACGCACTGAAAGTGATCAAGAAACGTGGCGGCCTCAAAGGCGGCGACCCTCTCAAGCAAATGATTGCAGCCGTCTCGGTTGGCATGTACCAGGGCGAGCCTGTGCTGGATCTGGACTATCTTGAAGATTCGGCCGCCGAGACAGACCTCAACGTGGTGATGACCAGCGCTGGTGGCTTCATCGAAGTTCAGGGCACTGCCGAAGGCGCACCGTTCCAGCCTGAAGAGCTGAACGCGATGCTGGCTCTGGCACAGAAAGGCATGGCTGAGCTGTTCGAACTGCAAATCGCAGCTTTGGCCGACTGATCAATCCGGCATGGGGAAACGCACATGAGTGACAGCCAGCTTCCGCTACCAACTCCAAGCGCAGAGGTTCGCCAGTGGGCGATGTTTTGTCACTTTGCGGCGTTTCTCGGCCTGATCATCCCGTTCGGCAACCTGCTGGGGCCGCTGATTATCTGGCAGCTCAAAAAGGAAACCGATCCGTTTATCGATGCTCAGGGCAAGGAGGCGCTGAATTTTCAGATCACCGTGTCCCTGGCCATGGTCGCCTGCTTCTTCCTGATGCTGCTGATCATCGGCTTCGCGCTGATTGGCCTCGTCTGCGTCGGCGCACTGGTGCTGACCATCATTGCCGGGATCAAAGCCAATGATGGTGTGGCGTATCGATATCCGTTCACGTGGCGAGTGATTAAATAACCGGGCGACATGCGGCTTAGATGTGGCGCGGTAATACCTGTGGGAGCGAGCTTGCTCGCGAAGAGGCCGGGACATCCGAATATATTCTGGGGGTAGGAATATTGCCTTCGCGAGCAAGCTCGCTCCCACAGGGGTTTGAATGAACTGGTCAAGTAATCACGGACACCGGTTACGGTTTATGCCGCTTTTTTCTCC
>NZ_JPQU01000019.1 GCF_000737245.1 Pseudomonas syringae
ACAGCGAGCAAGTCGACCACGCCCTGCTCACCGAATACGCCTGCCTGAAAGACATATGCCGCAGCGACAGAGCCGTTGATTTCGTGCTGAGCTGGCTCAACCACAACCCGGCCATGTCCAGGCCGATGTTCTACGCCGCGCCGCTGAGTGCGCAGACCGAACTGAGCGTGCAGTTCGCCGTCTTCGTCAATGCGGGCTGGTTATTGATCAAGAATGCCTCCGAGTGGATGGGGCGCCTTAAACAATGGGGTGCTGGCCTGGTGCTCGACATCGGACGCTTGTCGCCGTCCACCCAAGTCAATGTCAACGCCGCGTGGGGCACTCTGGCTCCCGCGTTGCAGACAGGCATCCAACAAGCGGTGCAGGGCTTTTTGCAGCAGATGGAAAAAGGTCAGTTGCCGGACATGGAGGCGCTGTTTCGCAGTCTGCCCAACGCCGCGGGCGTGGCGATCCTTGATGCGGCTCGGCGAGAGAACGTGACGTTCCAGGTCGCCAGCGCCGAAGACCTGCAACACCTTGGCAAGACCGTCCTGGGGGTGCAGGAAAAACGTGACTACCTGCTCTCCCTGACTCACTACGCCCGCCGCCACAAAGCAAAGGACCCGACCTGGCACCGGACCGCCGATGCAAATTTCATCAAGGAACAACGCCAAACGACCCAGCAGGCATTGACCGAACTGGAACAACAACTGGCCAGGGCCATGAGCCCGGTGGCTGATCTGCCCAGTGATTCAACGCACTTGCAAACGGCTTCATCCGGTAAGCCGGGTTTGGCGCTGGTGTTTCCGGAACAACAGCATCGTGAGATTCGGTCGGTGCTGGAGAGTTATCGCAAGGGTGTAACGGTGGCGCCCAAGGCCGGATTGTTGGGGGATGGGGCTGGATTGTTGGTGTTTGCGGCGCAGGTGGTGAATTTGGTGGTGGTGAGCGGGGAGGTTTTATCGCAGCCGAAGGCATCTAGAGATCTGAAACCCTTGCTTACCCCGATTGCCGCGACCATAGCAGCAGGATTTGGCGCGGCACAGGGTATAGCGGATACCGCACTCGGTGCCCATGCAGCAGAGCTGGCGAAAAACCTGAAGAAAGCTGAGCTACTGGGTGTCCATGTGCAAATGGGGAAGTTACATATTGGCCTTGGGATTGGTGGCTACGTTGCGGGCATGATCGCTGCCGCTATGGGCCTTAAAAACTCCCATAAAAGTTGGCAAGACTCAGTTCGCAACGGTAACAGCGATGCGCAGATTGGAGCCGCACTCAGCATGGTGGGCAATAGCGGTTTCTTGGCAAGCAACAGCTACGGCGCGTTTCAAACAGGTATCGCCTTCAAAAACGTATTGGCTACTACACGTAATTCTCCCGCCCGATTTGCTGCATGGGCTGCAGCCGGTACACGCCTGTCCACGGTATTTTTTCGCTTCAACGTCGCAGGGATTTTGCTGACTGCCTTGGAGCTGTCCGGTAGTTGGTACTACAACCGCAATAATCTCAGCCGCCATGATCGGTGGTTGTTGAGCACGCCATGGGGCCAAGGGCAGGATTCTGACCTATGTGCTTCATTACCTCTTGAGCATTTCCTCAAAGAACTCCGCGCGCATTACCAGGCCCCTCGGATGCAAATCATAATGGGCGGCGATAACGCACCTCGGCAGTTCATGCTGCATTTCCCAACGCTGTACGCTGCCGAGCTGACCAAACCTGTCGGAAGTCATGCCAGCGCTGCCGTGCTCAATATCGGTGGCTATCAGGTCGTTCGTGAGCAAACGGGGCGGGACCGAACGCCGGAGCGCTGGAGGCCTTTGGACGAAGCGCTGGAGGACCGTTTGTACATCAAACAGCTCAATCCTCTGATTGTGGAGTTGGACGACGTGCGCGGGCTTATCAGAGCGGACCACATCAGTCATACCGACATCGTGCTCTCAATTCAGCTGGGCCCCATCATTTCGACAGGGCAACACGAAGCCAATGTGTATGAGGTGCGCTTTCCGGTGTTGGGCGAAAGCGGCGACTTCCCGGCTGTGGACCTCGATCCACCGGGAGAACAATGCGAGTACTTCAAGATCAGTCCAGACCTCATGCCTGCGGTGAAGAAATAACATGACCAAGGAGATTGCAGGCCCGCCGCCGATCAATCACGCCCCTCATGCTGGCATGCAGGAGACTTTCCCGACCGGTCAGGTTACGTATCTGGCCCCCGTCCCCTTACCCACCGGTTTACCGGCGCAGGATTATGGGCATGCTGTCGGAGAACTGAACGAAACCTACATGGACTTCGGGGTCGGCATGCCTGCCGTTTTTGGCTGGCAGATGACGCTGGGCGGGCCATTCTGGGCTATCTGGTTTTTCGGTTTTTTTGCGCCTGCTCTTATGTGGTTCCTGGCAATGACATTTGGAAGCACGATAGGTGAGGCTGTTGAATTCGCGCTTCAACTAATGCCTTACACCTTGGAAATGGGAGCTTGGGCCGCCGCCGTCACTCTCACCATGTACCTCGGCATCACCTTCCACCACCTCCTCAAATACAAAGAAGTCGTCCCCACCCGCTTCAATCGCCAGCGCCGTGAGGTCTGCTTCGTCCCGCGCGGTCACACCGAGCCCATCTTCGTACCTTGGGAGTCGCTATCCGCCTGGGTCGTAGAGGCCAGAAGCGTGACGCAGTACGGCCTGGATATCCGCTACGCCATGGGCGTGGGTTTTTATCATCCGCCCCACGACGAGCATTACAGTCTGGAGTTTTTCTGCGCGGGGTTTGATCTGGCGGTGTGCAACTGGGAGGCGATTCGCGCGTACATGGAATACGAGGTGCACAGCCTCAAGGAAATCCAGGACCCGCTGGAGCTGCAAAACCCCGGCGACCCGCCTCATGAAGGACTGCATACGTTCTACAACGCCCGAGAGCGCATGCGCAGGCGACGCGAAAATCGCGAGGTGGGATTCTTCTATCCGTTCTGGTGGTACCTGTACCACGTGCTGACCCTGTGGACCCTGCCCAACTACCTCACCGAATGGGAGATCCGCCGCATTAAAAGCATCGGTCGCGCGGTAATACCGGACGCCATGCAAAACTGGTCAGAACCGCTACCGCCCGAGCAATGGGCCAAACCCAGCGCTGAACTGGTACGGCTGAGCCAAGCCGTGAAAACCTTGTGTGAGAAACGGCCCAGTCTGAATCTTGCGTCACGCTTTGCCGAGGTGCAGCAGGCGGATCCAGGTATCGCCAAATGAACCTGAGAAACGTCCATCCGGTGGACGCAATCGTGTCGGCAAAGCGCCAGCACCACGTCGTTCGCAATACCGCCTCGCGAACAAGTTCGCTCCTACCGGCACAGCGTCAGCCGGGAGAGCAATGCGAGTACTTCAAAATCAATCCAGACCTCATGCCCGAGGTGAAAAAATAATATGACAACAGAGATGGCAGGACCGCCGCCTATAAACCACGCCCCTTATGCTGGGATGCAGGAGGTTTTTCCTACGGGTCAGGTTACTTATCTTGCCCCATTACCGCTCCCCACCGACTTACCTGCTCAGGATTATGGACATGCTGTCGGAGAAGTAACCGACACATATCTGGATTTCGGCGTAGGTCTGCCCGCAGTATTTGGATGGCAGATGACGCTAGGAGGACCTTTCTGGGCAATTTGGCACTTTGGATTGGTCGCCCCTTTGTTCGTATGGTTTCTTACCGCTATAGACGGGGGCGGATTAAACCTCGCCTCCACCTACTTCCTAGAGCTTGTTCCTCAGGGGCTCGAGATAGGAAGCTGGGCCGCAGCAGCAGCCCTCACCATTTTCCTTGGTGTAACCTTCCACCACCTCCTCAAATACAAAGAAGTCGTCCCCACCCGCTTCAATCGCCAGCGCCGTGAGGTCTGCTTCGTCCCCCGTGGCCATACCGAGCCTATCTTCGTGCCATGGGAGTCGCTATCCGCCTGGGTGATAGAGGCCAGAAGCGTGACCCAGTACGGCCTGGATATCCGCTACGCCATGGGCGTGGGGTTTTACCACCCGCCTCATGATGAGCATTACAGCCTGGAGTTTTTCTGCGCCGGATTTGATTTGGCGGTGTGCAATTGGGAGGCGATTCGCGCGTACATGGAATATGAGGTGCACAGCCTCAAGGAAATCCAGGACCCACTGGAGCTGCAAAACCCCTGCGACCCGCCTCATGAAGGACTGCATACGTTCTACAACGCCCGAGAGCGCATGCGCAGGCGACGCAAGAATCGTGAAGTGGGTTTCTTCTATCCGTTCTGGTGGTACCTGTACCACGTGCTGACTCTATGGACCCTGCCCAACTACCTAACCGAATGGGAGATCCGCCGGATCAAAAGCATTGGCCGCGCAGTGATACCGGACGCCATGCAACGCTGGTCGGAACCGCTACCGCCCGAGCAATGGGCCAAACCCAGCGCTGAATTGGTACGGCTGAGCCAAGCCGTGAAAAACTTGCGCGGGAAACGACCCAGTCAGAACCTGGCGTCACGGTTTGCCGAGGTGCAGCAGCTGGACCAGCAGTGACTAAAAGCTGGTGAGTCTAATCGCGGATGGCGGGAGAATTACTTATCCGTCATCGGCATCGGAAACGGCATCACGTTGCTGGTGCCACGGGCTTCGCTGATTTTCGGTGTACCGACCCGCTCGACTTCGTCGATGCGCACGATCGAATGCATCGGCACGAAACTGCGCACCACGCCTTCGAACTGCGCCTTGAGTTTTTCCTCACTTGGATCTACGACGACTGTCGTGCGCTCACCGAACACGAATTCTTCCACTTCCAGGAAACCCCACAGATCGCTCTGATAGATCTGCTTGGCGTACATCTCGAACACCTGGCCCTGGTTGAGGAAAATCACCTTGTAGATTGGAGCTTCGCGTTTGGTCATAAAGGGCGGGTAAGAATCGGGGGCTTAAAAGAGGGCGCGAACTATAGCATGCCCGTTCGATAGACGACGCTAGGAACCAGCGACCCACGCCACTATAATGCGCGGTTCTTTGAACCACCTGATGACGGACGCATGGCCAAGAAGCTTTATATCGAAACCCACGGTTGCCAGATGAACGAGTACGACAGCTCGCGCATGGTCGATCTGCTGGGCGAACATCAAGCCCTGGAAGTCACCGCTCGTGCGGAAGATGCCGACGTCATCCTGCTCAACACCTGCTCGATCCGCGAGCGCGCTCAGGATCGGGTCTATTCCCAACTCGGCCGCTGGCGCGAACTGAAACTGGCCAATCCGGAAATGGTGATTGCGGTCGGGGGTTGCGTGGCCAGTCAAGAAGGCGCTGCGATTCGTGATCGCGCCCCTTACGTCGACGTGGTCTTCGGCCCGCAGACCCTGCACCGCCTGCCGGAAATGATCGACGCCGCACGCATAACCCGTCTGCCGCAGGTCGATGTATCGTTCCCGGAAATCGAAAAATTCGACCACCTGCCTGAGCCTCGCGTCGATGGTCCGAGCGCTTATGTGTCGGTGATGGAAGGCTGCAGCAAATATTGCACCTTCTGCGTGGTGCCTTATACCCGTGGCGAAGAAGTCAGCCGGCCGTTCGACGATGTGGTCGCCGAAGTCATCCACCTGGCCGAAAACGGCGTGCGGGAAGTGACGCTGCTGGGCCAGAACGTCAATGGATACCGCGCCACGACTTCCGACGGCCGCCCTGCTGATCTTGCCGACCTGATCCGCGTTGTGGCCGCCGTGGACGGTATCGACCGGATCCGCTACACCACTTCGCACCCGCTGGAGTTTTCCGATAGCCTGATCCAGGCCCACGCCGAAGTGCCGGAACTGGTCAAACACCTTCACTTGCCGGTGCAATCGGGTTCGGACCGAATTCTCGCGGCGATGAAGCGTAATCACACCACCCTCGAGTACAAGTCCCGGCTGCGCAAGCTGAAAGCCGCGGTACCGGGGATCAGCATCAGTTCGGACTTCATCGTCGGTTTCCCCGGCGAAACCGAAAAAGATTTCGAAAACACCATGAAGCTGATTGAGGACGTGGGTTTCGACTTCTCCTTCTCGTTCGTCTACAGCCCGCGTCCTGGCACGCCAGCCGCCGATCTCAAAGACGAAACTCCGGAAGCGCTGAAGAAAGAACGCCTGGCAGCGCTGCAACATCGTCTGAATCAGCAGGGTTTCGAGATCAGCCGACAAATGGTCGGCAGCACCCAGCGAATTCTGGTGACCGATTATTCCAAGAAAGACCCAGGCGAGTTGCAGGGTCGCACCGAGAACAACCGGATCGTCAATTTCCGCTGCGACAACCCCAAGCTGATCGGCCAATTCGCCGATGTGCACATCGATGATGCCCAGCCGCACTCGTTGCGTGGGTCGTTGTTGCAGTAAAACGGACCTTCTCGAACAAAAAATAAATCGGTGAATGGATGCGATTTGATGTGGGAGCGGTGCTTGCCCGCGATAAGGTCGACGCGGATATCCGGCCAGTCGCGTCCAGCCTTATCGCGGGCAAGCACCGCTCCCACATAGTTAGATGCCCGAACGCTCAGCAACCTTTATCAAGTCAAAGCTTTCGCACACTGGTCACAGGGTTTATCCTTCGTTTACCTTAATTGCCCCAGGGCGGCTAAAAACGACCTTGAACGTACAAGTCGAACCACTTCGTTTTACCCTCGAACCCTTCGAGGCCTATCGCTTCGCAAATCTGTGCGGGCAGCTGGATGAGAATCTGCGCCTCATCGAACAGCGCCTGAACATCGAAATCCGCAATCGCGGAAACCAGTTCGAGCTGATTGGCGATCCCAAACAAACCACTTCGGCCGAAAATCTGCTGCGCCGCCTGTACCGGGAAACCAAGAGTACGGAGCTGTCGCCGGATATGGTCCACCTGTTCCTTCAGGAATCAGGCGTTGAAGAGCTGGACAATCATCCTGCCGCCGATCCTGGCGTGGCACTGCGCACCAAAAAAGGCATGATTCGCCCTCGCGGCCTGAATCAGCAGCGCTATGTCAAAGAGATTCTCGGCAACGACATCAACTTCGGCATCGGCCCTGCGGGCACCGGCAAGACCTATCTTGCAGTGGCTTGCGCAGTTGACGCGCTGGAGCGTGAACAGATCCGCCGCATCTTGTTGGTGCGTCCGGCGGTCGAAGCGGGTGAAAAACTCGGCTTCCTGCCAGGCGATCTGGCCCAGAAGATCGACCCGTACCTGCGCCCGCTGTACGACGCCCTGTACGAAATGCTCGGCTTCGAATACGTCGCCAAACTGATCGAAAAACAGGTCATCGAAGTGGCGCCGCTTGCCTACATGCGCGGTCGCACACTGAACAACAGCTTCATCATTCTCGACGAAAGCCAGAACACAACCGTTGAGCAAATGAAGATGTTCCTGACCCGGATCGGCTTCGGCTCCACCGCCGTGATCACCGGTGACATCACCCAGGTCGACCTGCCTAAAGGCACCAAGTCTGGCCTGACTCATGTCATCGATGTGCTCAAGGACGTGCCGGGCATCAGCTTTACGCACTTCAAGCCCAAGGATGTGGTTCGCCACCCGTTGGTGCAGCGCATTGTCGAGGCCTACGAGCGTTTCGAAGATCGCTTCAGCGACGACCCGCCAGCTTCCGCCAACTCGTCACGGGAATACCGCCGCGATGCTTGAGCTGGACTTGCAACTGGCGAGTGAAGCAAGCGTACCCAGCGAAGCCCAGTTCCGCCTCTGGTGCGAAATGGGCTTGCGCATGCGCAGTGCCGATTCGGAGCTGACCATCCGGCTGGTGGATGAAACCGAAGGCCGCGAGCTGAATCACACTTGGCGACACAAAGATTACGCAACCAATGTGCTGTCGTTCCCTGCGGATGTTCCCGACGATATGTTGGACATCCCGCTGCTCGGCGATCTGGTGATCTGCGCTCCAGTCATCGCCCGCGAAGCACAGGAACAAGGCAAGGCACTCGACGCCCATTGGGCGCACATGGTTATTCATGGCTGCCTTCATCTGTTGGGTTTCGACCATATCGACGATGAAGAAGCCGAAGAAATGGAAGCGCTGGAACGAACGTTGCTTGGGGAGTTGGGCTATCCCGATCCCTATGCAGACGACGATAGCGAAGAACATCCACATTCAGAAACACCCAGCAAGGACAACGAGTAAGGGCTATGAGCGAAGATCGATCGAGCAACGGGCAAAAGTCATGGCTGGGTAAGCTCACCCAGGCTTTTGCCCATGAGCCGAAAAACCGCCAGGAGCTGCTTGAGCTGCTGCGCGAAGCCCATCAGAACAAGCTACTGGACAGCGAAGCGCTGGCCATCGTCGAAGGCGCCATTCAGGTGGCTGACCTGCAAGTCCGGGACATCATGGTCCCGCGCTCGCAGATGATCAGCATCAAGGCCTCGCAAACCCCACGGGAGTTCCTCCCCGCAGTGATCGACGCGGCCCACTCGCGCTATCCGGTGATCGGCGAAAGCCACGATGACGTGCTCGGCGTGCTGCTGGCCAAGGATCTGCTGCCCTTGATTCTCAAGGAAGACGGCGGTGACGGCGATATCAAGAACCTTCTGCGCCCCGCCACGTTCGTGCCTGAATCCAAGCGCTTGAACGTGCTGCTGCGCGAGTTCCGCGCCAACCATAACCACATGGCCATCGTCATCGACGAATACGGTGGTGTTGCGGGCCTGGTAACCATTGAAGACGTACTGGAGCAAATCGTCGGCGACATCGAAGACGAGCATGATGTCGAGGAAGACAGCTACATCAAACCGCTGCCCAGCGGTGACTTCCTGGTCAAGGCGCTGACGCCCATCGACAGCTTCAACGAGTTTTTCGACAGCGAGTTCTCCGATGACGAGTTCGATACCGTTGGCGGGCTGGTGATGAGTGCGTTCGGGCATCTGCCCAAGCGTAACGAAATCACCGTAATCGGTGAGTATCGTTTCCGGATTCTCAACGCGGACAGCCGCCGGATTCACCTGCTGCGTCTGAGCCCTGTCTCACGCGCATAACCAAGCACCTGACTCAAGCACCTAACGTAGCCCAGCTTTAAGGAATGTAGATGCGCTGGATCACCACCCCCGGCTGGCCCGGTAACTTGCTGGCCGTGGTGGCTGGCGCGCTGACCACCTTCGCCCTCGCCCCATTCGACATCTGGCCGCTGGCGCTGGTGGCCCTGGGGCTGTTCTATCTTGGCTTGCGCGACCTCAGTCCCCGTCAGGCACTGGGTCGGGGCTGGTGCTTCGGTTTCGGCCTGTTCGGCGCCGGTACCAGCTGGATCTACGTCAGCATTCACAATTTCGGTGGCGCATCGGTATTCCTGGCAGGCTTTCTCATGCTGCTGTTCATCGCGTGCATCGCCTGGTTCTTCGCCCTGCCCGCCTGGTTGTGGGCCCGCTGGATTCGCCGCAATGAAGCCCCGCTGGCAGATGCCTTGGCGTTCGCTGCGCTGTGGCTGGTTCAGGAAGCGTTTCGGGGCTGGTTCCTCACCGGCTTCCCGTGGCTGTACTCCGGCTATAGCCAGCTCGACGGCCCGCTTTCCGCCCTCGCCCCCATCGGTGGGATGTGGCTGATCTCCTTCACCCTGGCGCTGACTGCTGCACTGTTGTGCAACCTGCCAAAGCTGCGGGCACGCAAATCGTTTCTGGCGATTGGCGTGGTGCTGCTGTTCGCGCCCTGGATCTTCAGCCTGACGCTAAAAAGCTACGCCTGGACATCCCCCGCTGGCGCCCCCCTGAAGGTCGCTGCGATTCAAGGCAACATCGAGCAGCAGATGAAGTGGGACCCGCAGCAGCTCAACGCACAACTGGCGCTGTACCGCGACATGACCTTCCGCTCACAGCAGGCGGACCTGATCATCTGGCCGGAAACCGCCGTGCCGGTGCTCAAGGAGTCCGCTGAGGGCTATCTGAAAATGATGAGCCAGTTCGCTGCCGAGCGGGGATCGGCGCTGATTACCGGTGTGCCGTTGCGTGAGTTGAGTGGGCGCGGTGAATACCGTTATTACAACGCCATCACCGTGGTGGGCGAAGGCGATGGCACCTACATGAAGCAGAAGCTGGTGCCATTCGGCGAATACGTGCCGTTGCAAGATCTGCTGCGCGGCCTGATCGCCTTCTTCGACTTGCCGATGTCTGATTTCGCTCGCGGTCCAAGCGATCAGGCGATGCTACAAGCCAAGGGCTACCAGATTGCACCGTTCATTTGCTATGAAGTGGTTTATCCGGAGTTCGCTGCCGGGTTGTCGGCGCAAAGTGAGCTGTTGCTGACAGTCAGCAACGACACCTGGTTTGGCACCTCGATCGGCCCGTTGCAGCATCTGCAAATGGCCCAGATGCGTGCCCTCGAAGCCGGCCGCTGGATGATCCGTGCCACCAACAACGGTGTCACTGCACTGATCGACCCCTTCGGCAAAATCACCACCCGCATCCCGCAATTCGAACGCGGCGTGATGTATGGCGAGGTAGTGCCCATGCACGAACTGACCCCTTACCTGCGCTGGCGCTCCTGGCCGATGGTGTTTGTCTGCGTACTGCTGATCGGCTGGGCGCTGGTGGCGAGCCGGATATCCAAGACGGTTTAGGGTTACGCATGCCCCCCGTGGGAGCGGTGCTTGCCCGCGATAAGGTTTAGGTGATTTTCCTGCAGAATCGCAGCGCCCTTATCGCGGGCAAGCACCGCTCCCACAGGGATGTATTTCAGCGCTTCCTAGGGATAAACCCACGGATAAACCAGCAACCCCGCCGCTTCATTGAGCAACTGCCCGCTCTGCCACATCGCCCGACTCTCCGGCAGCCAGCCGCCGAACACGCGGGCGTTGTCTACGCCGAGAAAGCCCACCGGGGCGCTGACCACGCTGAAGCCCGCCTTTTCAAAACTCCATCTCGAGCGCGGCATGTGCCAGCCCTGAGTCACCAGCACCACCCGCTTGATACCCAGCGGCTGAAGTATCGCGGCAGTCATCGTGGCGTTTTCCCAAGTGGTGCGGCTCAGACCTTCCTGCCAGCGGACTTCAACGCCAAAATCGTTTTGCAACGACTCCGCCATGATCGCCGCCTCGCTGGGTGGCTCGCCGTAATGCAGCCCACCCGTGGTCAGAATCGGCAGGCCTGATGCCTTTGCCAGCCGTGCCGCATAGCGCATTCGCTCAAGGGCGACACCGGTGGGGATATCAGCACCCCAGCTCGGGTCATTGCGCTCACGTCCGGACCCCAGGATTACGATAGCGTCGGCTCGCTGAGAAAGGGTTACCCACTCACTCCGGGGCAGCGGCGGAATCGTTTCAATGCCCCGGGCCGCTGACTCGACCACCACGGGCAGACTCATTAGCCAAAGCCCGCCCAACCCCAGCGCGAAGCAAGCCACCGCGAGCCGAGGCCGCGCGCGGCGCACGGAAAACGCCAGCAGCAGGAGCACGAAAAAAATACCGGGAGGCAGTAACAGGGTCTTGAGGAAGTAGCGAATAGGCATCAGGCATCTCCAAGGATGCCCGAAGCCTAAAATGTTTGATGCTAAGCAACAATGCTTATGAAACAGGCACGGAGCCTGTGGCGGTTATCGCTTGAAAAGATTACTTGAGCTGTGGCGACTCAACTTTGCCGACGTAGCGCAGCGTTTTCGATCCTTCAGCCAGATAACCTTGGCTGAACGCGACAACATTGGCACCGCCTCGGCGGACTCTCGCGACACATTGGAACTGCCCTTTGGCTCGGCACGGTTAAGATCGCCATCGGCCACGACGGCACCCTTGTTCAGATAAGCCTCAATAAAATCGAACTCGGCTCGGCTCAAGCCGCGCAATTCCAGCTCCTCAGGCAACTCGTCACGCAACCTGATTGCTACGCTTGCGGTTTCCAGGGCAAGCCCCAGACGATTTATCAAACGTTCATACACCTCAGGATTTGTTGCTGTGTGCTGCAGCTCTGTCATCCGCTCACCTCATCGAAGATAAACATACCCTCTCCAATGAGCTTAGCGCTGCTGTCAAAACCGGTGCATTGCAGCGACAAACGGCGGCCGCGAGCCGCTGAGCAGGCTCTTTGCAGTGATCAGCCCAGCAATCAGCGTTTCCCTCGATAGTCAGCGCTCATGTATGCTACGGCGCTTCCTGTAATTCCACTTCCGCTCCCTTGAGCTGGAACGCACCGCACAGGCAGTCTCATTGTCCGGCAAGCGGTGCCGACCTGACTCGGCGATGCCACGAAGGGGTCAAGGGTCACCAATCTTTAGTAAAAAGTAGCCATGCACGAACTCTATCAGCCCCGCGAAATCGAAGCCGCCGCCCAAACCTTTTGGGACGAGCAAAAGTCTTTTGAAGTCAGTGAACAGCCAGGCAAGGAGACTTACTATTGCCTGTCGATGTTTCCTTACCCTAGCGGCAAGCTGCACATGGGTCACGTGCGCAACTACACCATTGGTGACGTGATCGCCCGCTACCAGCGTATGCAAGGCAAGAACGTGCTGCAGCCAATGGGCTGGGACGCATTCGGCATGCCTGCGGAAAACGCCGCGATGAAAAACAACGTCGCGCCAGCCAAGTGGACTTACGAAAACATCGCCTACATGAAGACCCAGCTGCGCAGCCTGGGTCTCGCGGTCGATTGGTCACGGGAAGTCACCACCTGCAAGCCTGATTACTATCGCTGGGAACAGTGGCTGTTCACGCGCCTGTTCGAAAAAGGCGTGATTTACCGCAAGAACGGCACCGTGAACTGGGACCCGGTCGACCAGACCGTTCTGGCCAACGAGCAAGTGATCGATGGCCGCGGCTGGCGTTCCGGCGCAGTCATCGAGAAACGCGAAATTCCGATGTACTACTTCAAGATCACCGCCTACGCGGATGAACTGCTGGAGAGTCTCGACGAACTGCCGGGCTGGCCCGAGCAGGTCAAAACCATGCAGCGCAACTGGATTGGCAAATCCCGCGGCATGGAAGTGCAGTTCCCGTACGACCAGGCTTCCATTGGTGAAGCTGGTGCACTGAAAGTCTTCACCACCCGGGCCGACACCCTGATGGGCGCGACTTACGTTGCCGTGGCTGCCGAACACCCGTTGGCAACCCTGGCCGCACAGAAGGATCCTGAGCTGCAAGCCTTCATCGACGCCTGCAAAAGCGGCAGCGTCGCGGAAGCGGACGTCGCCACCCAAGAGAAAAAAGGCCTGCCGACTTCGCTGTTCGTCGAGCACCCGCTGACCGGCGAAAAGCTGCCGGTCTGGGTCGCTAACTACGTACTGATGCATTACGGCGATGGCGCGGTAATGGCGGTACCGGCACACGACGAGCGTGACTTCGAATTTGCGGTTAAGTACAACCTGCCGATCAAACCGGTCGTACGCACCAGCGCTGGCGATGAGACACCGGCGCCATGGCAAGCCGCGTACAACGAATATGGCACGCTGATCAATTCCGGCGAGTTCGACGGCCTGGACTTCGCAGGCGCATTCGACGCCATGGAAGCGGCCCTGACCAAGAAGAACCTTGGCCAGTCACGCACCCAGTTCCGCCTGCGCGACTGGGGCATCAGCCGTCAGCGCTACTGGGGCTGCCCGATCCCGATCGTGCATTGCGATACCTGCGGTGATGTGCCGGTTCCGGAAGATCAATTGCCGGTCGTGCTGCCAGAAGACGTCGTGCCGGACGGCGCGGGCTCGCCATTGGCGCGCATGCCTGAATTCTACGAGTGCAGCTGCCCTAAATGCGGCGCACCGGCCAAGCGTGAGACCGACACCATGGACACCTTCGTGGAATCGTCCTGGTATTTCGCACGCTATGCCTCGCCTCACTATGAGGGCGGCATGGTTGATCCGAAAGCGGCCAACCACTGGCTGCCGGTCGATCAATACATCGGCGGCATCGAACACGCGATCCTGCACCTGCTCTACGCGCGCTTCTTCCACAAGCTGATGCGTGATGAAGGCCTGGTGACCTCGAACGAACCGTTCAAGAACCTGCTGACCCAGGGCATGGTCATCGCTGAAACCTATTACCGTCTTGAAGCCAACGGCAGCAAGACCTGGTTCAACCCGGCTGACGTCGAGCTTGAACGCGACAGCAAAGCCAAGATTGTCGGCGCCAAACTGATCAGCGACGGCTTGCCGGTCGAGATCGGCGGCACCGAGAAGATGGCCAAGTCCAAGAACAACGGCGTCGACCCTCAGTCGATGATTGATCAGTACGGCGCAGACACCTGCCGTCTGTTCATGATGTTCGCTTCGCCACCTGACATGAGCCTGGAATGGTCCGACTCGGGCGTTGAAGGCTCGCACCGTTTCCTGCGCCGCGTATGGCGTCTGGCTCAGAGCCACGTGACGCAAGGCCTGCCCGGGGCACTGGATATCGCGACCCTGAATGACGAACAGAAAGTCATCCGCCGCGCCATCCACCAGGCTATCAAGCAGGCCAGCCAGGATGTCGGTCAGCACCACAAATTCAACACCGCCATTGCTCAGGTCATGACGCTGATGAACGTGCTGGAAAAAGCCCCTCAGGCTTCGGCTCAGGATCGCGCTCTGTTGCAGGAAGGGCTCGAAACCGTCGCCCTGCTGCTGGCACCGATCACACCGCACATCAGCCACGAGCTGTGGAACCAGCTGGGCCACGCTACACCAGTAATCGATGCGGGTTGGCCAGTGCTGGATCAAACCGCACTGATCCAGGACACACTGCAGCTGGTCATTCAGGTTAACGGCAAGCTGCGCGGACACATTGAAATGCCAGCCAGCGCCACACGCGAAGAAGTCGAGGCCGCTGCCCGCATCAATGAAAACGTGCTGCGCTTCATTGATGGGCTGACGATCCGCAAAGTGATCGTCGTACCTGGCAAGCTGGTCAACATCGTCGCAAGCTGAGTGGATCAGGCGCCCTGGTGAGCACCAGGGCGCCGAACATATTTCCAGGGGACGCAGTGTCGGCCCAAACGGATTCAACGGGAGCATCAAGATGATCAAACGCAATTTGCTGGTGATGGGCCTCGCCGTACTGTTGAGCGCCTGTGGCTTCCAGCTGCGTGGCACCGGCAGTTCCGAACTGTCCGTTAAAGAACTCGACGTCAGCGCACGTGATGCTTACGGTAAAACCGTCAAGCAGCTGGTGCAGACCCTTGAAGGTAACGGCGTGAAGGTCTACAAGGGCGCGCCTTACAAGCTGGTGATCCTTAATGAACAGGAAACCCAGCGAGCGGCGAGCTCCAGCGGGTCGGGCCGTTCGACCGAATACGCACTGACCAACACACTGGAATACCAGATCAATGGCAGCAAGGATCGTCAGTTGACCTACAACAAGGTCACAGTCGACAAGATCTACGTGCACGACGGCAACAACCTGATCGGCTCCGACCTCGAAGCGGGCCAGGTGCGTACCGAAATGCGCAGCGACATGGTGCAGAAGCTGGTTGCCCAGTTGCAACAGCTGACTCCACAGCGTCTGGACGAATTGCAGGCCAAAGCCGACGCCGTTGCCAAGGCCGAAGCAGACGCGCTTGAAGCGGCACAGAAAATCCGCGACGAGACGCCACAACAGTCGCCGATCGAAATTCCGTCCCGATAAGATTGTTAGGGTCAGCGAAAACCTGGCCCCGCACTCCCCATCTGAAATGCATTTCCCTGTAGGAGCGAGCTTGCTCGCGATAGCGTTGTTCCAGTCGACAATCAAGCGGCTAATAGACCGAATCGCGAGCAAGCTCGCTCTTACAGATGTTCCGTGTTTGCCGTCAGGCAGCGCGGTGTCAGGGACACCGGGAAACCTCCTATGAAACTCGCTCCCGCCCAACTCGCCAAACACCTGCAAGGCACGCTTGCGCCGGTCTACATCGTCAGCGGTGACGACCCGTTGCTGTGCCAGGAAGCGGCTGATGCCATTCGCGCCGCTGCACGCCAGCAAGGTTTCGATGAACGCCAGGTATTCAGCGCAGATTCCAGTTTCGACTGGGGCACACTGCTGCAAGCCGGTGCGAGCATGTCCCTGTTTGCAGAACGCCGGCTCCTAGAGTTGCGTCTGCCGTCGGGCAAGCCGGGAGACAAGGGCGCTGCAGCGCTGATGGAATATTGCTCCCGCCCGGCCGAAGACACCTTGCTGCTCATCAGCCTGCCCAAGCTTGACGGCAGCGCGCAGAAAACCAAGTGGGGCAAAGCACTGGTCGAAGGGGCGCAAACCCAGTTCGTGCAGATCTGGCCCGTAGATGCAGGCCAACTGCCGCAATGGATTCGCCAACGCTTGTCCCAGTCCGGGCTGGCGGCCACTCAAGACGCGATAGAACTGATTGCTGCACGTGTAGAAGGCAATCTGCTGGCTGCCGCTCAGGAAATCGAAAAGCTCAAACTGATGGCCGAAGAAGGCCAGATCACGGTTGAAACCGTGCAGGCGGCGGTAGCTGACAGTGCGCGCTTCGATGTTTTCGGGCTCACGGACGCAATTCTCAACGGCGACGCCGCCCACGCTTTGCGCATGCTCGAAGGCCTGCGCGGCGAAGGGGTCGAGCCGCCAGTGATTCTCTGGGCACTGTCCCGTGAGCTGCGGGTGCTGGCGAACCTGGCGTTGCAATTCAGTCAGGGCATGCCATTGGACAAAGCCTTCAGTTCGGCCCGCCCGCCGATCTGGGACAAACGCAAACCGCTGATGAGCAAGGCGCTGCAACGCTATTCAGCCAAACGCTGGGCCGAACTTCTAATGGATGCACAACGCATCGATGCACAGATCAAAGGCCAGGCGGTGGGTTCGCCATGGAGCAGCCTCAGCCGATTGTCATTATTGATGGCGGGCCAGAGACTGGCGTTGCCTGCGGAGTGAACAAGCGCACCATAAGTACCGTGGGAGCGAGCTTGCTCGCGAAGAGGCCGGTATATCCAACATGTCTCCTCCAGCTGAACCATCGCCTTCGCGAGCAAGCTCGCTCCCACAGATGATTGCTGATGCAGGCCAAAGAGACTGCTTTCAAGGAGTGAGCCTGCTCGCGATAGCGTCCGGTCAGACCATAAATTATCGAGAGGCATAGCAGCATCGCGGGCAAGCCTCGCTCCAACAGAGCTGAGTGCGATAGCACAGATCAATTAGACACCGCCCCTCTCAAAGCCGATTATCTGCGCCGTTCCTTACCACCCAGAGAGCGCTAGCCATGAAGCCTGCTATAAAAAACGCAAAGCGGCCCAACAAGGCCAAATCCATCATTGCCCAGCCATTGTTCCGCAGCCGTCAGGAACAACCCGGCAAAGGCAAAGGCAGCTACCGCCGCGAAGCCTTCCAGTCTAAAAGCTGGGAGGCTTCTTACTTTCTGGCCGCCTGAAACATGGCAACTTTTACTCAGGGCCCTTTCCGTCGGCAGGCATGATAAGGTCTGCATCTAACGGTAATACCTTGGACCCCAGCATGCCCTCTTGTTTTTCCCGACGTTGGCAGTTACGCCAACTAATCGCTGCCTCCAGTCTCGTCCTGTTAGTTGCCTGCGCCGAGAAACCCACCGCAGCCGACGCCATGCCTCTTCCTGTAACCAAGAACGTTCAGGTCACACCCGTCGCGGCGCCTGCGCCGGTCATCAGCGTCGATGGCAATCTCGATATTCAACCGACCATGAGTTTCGCTGAATGGCAGGCGGGCTTTCGCGAGCAAGCACTGCGGGCAGGCATCCGGCCGGATATCTTTGATCGTGCCTTCATGGGCGTGACGCCGGACATGAGCGTCGTCAAAGCCGACCGCAGCCAGCCTGAGTTCACGCGGCCGGTGTGGGAATACCTCGACGGTGCGATCTCCGAAGCACGGGTGCGCAAGGCTCAGGCATTGACGAACCAGTATGCCGACGCGCTGCAAAGCATCGAACAGCGTTACGGTGTTGATCGCAATGCGCTGGTCGCGGTGTGGGGCATGGAAAGTAATTTCGGGCAATTTCAGGGTTCCAAGTCAGTGATTCGCTCTCTGGCCACACTGGCCTACGAAGGTCGCCGTCGTGGCTTCGCTCAGGACCAACTGCTGGCCGCGCTGCAAATCCTGCAACATGGCGACGTTGCACCCGAGAACATGATCGGCTCGTGGGGCGGCGCCATGGGGCAAACTCAGTTCATACCGACCACCTACAACACCCACGCGGTGGATTTCGACGGTGATGGTCGTCGTGACATCTGGAACAGCCCGACTGACGCTCTGGCATCTACCGCGCACTACCTGCAAAGCTCCGGCTGGCAGACCGGCCAGCCGTGGGGCTATGAAGTCACCTTGGCACCGTCCTTCGACTATGCACTGGCTGATGCGTCGACCCGTAAAAGCCTCGCTGAATGGCAACGCCTGGGCCTGACCCTGCCCAATGGCTCGCCTCTTCCTGCCACCGCCCTGCAACAACAAGCCGCCCTGCTGCTGCCCGCTGGCTATAAAGGCCCGGCGTTTCTGGTGATGGATAACTTCCGGGCGATCCTCAAGTACAACAACTCGTCTTCCTACGCGCTGGCTATCGGTCTGCTGGCGGGGCGGATTCAAGGCGGCGGTTACGTCGTGGGTGAATGGCCACGCGGCGACGTCCCGCTAAGCCGCTCAGAGCGCATCGAACTGCAAACCCTGCTCTCGGCCAAACGTTATGACGCAGGCAACCCAGATGGCATCATCGGCGCCAACACACGTAAAGCGATCCGCAGTGCGCAGCAGGCCTATGGCTGGCCAGCAGATGGCTACCCGACTCAGGAGTTGCTGCAGAATCTGCGCAAACCCTAGCTTCTAATTGTTTGGGTGTCCCTGACACCCTGCTGAACCTGTGGGAGATTCTATGTGTGCTCGCACGACGTGGGACCGGCTTCAGCCGGAAAGAGGCCAGTGCATCCCCCCGATACTTATCGCCTGAAATGCCGACTTCCCGGCTGAAGCCGGTCCCACATCGTCGCGGCAATATCGAGATCACAGGTCATCATCACCGCAAGTGTTTCAGACCGACGCACAAAAAAAGGGCCGGATAGTGATATCCGGCCCTTTTTGCTTTCAGCTGCGATTCGAACGTCAGACCATCGCTTCAACGGCGATCTTGGCCTGTTCGTCAGCGTGGTACGAAGACCGCACCAATGGGCCTGACGCGACGTTCTTGAAGCCCATCTTGTAACCTTCCTCGGCGAACCAGGCGAAGGTGTCCGGATGCACGAAGCGCTGAACCGGCAAGTGGCTGCGCGAAGGTTGCAGGTACTGGCCGAGGGTCAACATGTCGATATTGTGTTCACGCATGCGCTGCATGACTTCGATCACTTCTTCGTCGGTCTCGCCCAAGCCCAGCATCAAGCCGGATTTGGTCGGGACGTGCGGGACCATTTCCTTGAAGCGTTGCAGCAGGGTCAGCGACCACTGGTAATCCGAACCCGGACGCGCAGCCTTGTACAGGCGCGGCACGGTTTCCAGGTTGTGGTTGAACACATCTGGCGGCTCGGCTGCAGTGATTTCAAGGGCGACGTCCATACGACCACGGTAATCCGGAACCAGTGTCTCCAGCTGTACGTTTGGCGACAGCTTACGGATTTCGCGGATGCAGTCAGCGAAGTGCTGGGCACCGCCGTCACGCAGGTCGTCGCGGTCAACCGAGGTGATCACCACGTACTTGAGGCGCAGGTCGGCGATGGCGACCGCGAGGTTCACTGGCTCGTCAGCATCCAGTGCCTTCGGACGCCCGTGGCCCACGTCGCAGAACGGGCAGCGACGGGTGCAGATGTCACCCATGATCATGAAGGTCGCGGTGCCGCCGGAAAAACATTCGCCCAAGTTAGGGCAGGACGCCTCTTCGCAGACGCTGTGCAGTTTGTGCTTGCGCAGCAGTTGCTTGACGCGATCCACCTCCGGGGAAACCGGGATGCGCACGCGAATCCAGTCAGGCTTCTTCGGCAGGTCGACGGTCGGGATGATCTTTACAGGGATACGCGCAACTTTTTCCGCACCGCGCAGCTTCACGCCCGCTTCGACTTTCGGACGGGCCACGCGCTCGGAAACATCGACGGCGGGGATCAAGGTTTGCACGGCAGTATCAGTCGCAGTAGTCATAATCAGTCGATTCCGCCCGTTAGGGTCGTCTGCTCAGCATAGTCGAGGTGTTTGACGAGCTGCGCGCGCAGCCGGACACTTACCTCGGCAAATTCAATCGGGCCTGCATGATCGCATAGCTGGGTCATTGCCAGCCCTGCGTACCCACAGGGATTTATCCTTCGAAACGGTTCAAGGTCCATGTCGACGTTAAGCGCCAGACCATGGAATGAACGGCCACTACGAATTCGCAGACCAAGGGACGCGATCTTCGCTCCATCGACATACACACCTGGCGCATCAGGCTTGGCAGCGGCGTTGACGCCGTAACTGGCCAGCAAGGCAATCAGGCTGTTTTCGATGCGGGTCACCAACTCTCGCACGCCGAAGCCCAGGCGTTTCACATCCAGCATCAGATAGACGACCAGTTGGCCGGGCCCATGATAGGTCACTTGACCGCCACGATCGACCTGTACCACCGGAATATTGCCCGGCAGCAGCAAATGCTCGGGCTTGCCGGACTGCCCCTGGGTGAATACCGGCGCGTGTTGCAGCAGCCAGATTTCATCCTGCGTGTCCTTGCTGCGCTCATCGGTGAAGCGCTGCATGGCATGCCAGGCCAGCTCGTAGTCGACCTCGCCCAGGTCACGAACGTTAAGGCTTGCGCCCATCAGAGCACCATGTGCACAAGGCCCGTGGCGCGCAGTGCGCTATTGATGTCGCGCAACTGGTCTTCACCGGTGGCAACGATGTGCAACTGGATCGTGGTGTACTTGCCGTTGCTGCTTTGACGCTCGGCAAGGGTGGTGATGTCAATCCTGGCATGTTTGGCCAGAATCTCGATCACGCTGTCTTTGAACCCTACACCGGTGTCCCCGATCACTTTGATCGGATAGTCCACGCAAGGGAATTCGATTTTGTGCGACTTGACGTCGGAATCTGTCATGGCAGTAAAATTCTCACAAGCCGTGAAGATGCAAAAGCGCCCACTCAGGATATGAGCGGGCGCACTTAGGTGGGCGCTGTAGCTGTTATCAGTTGAACAGGCCGTAGAAGAACAGGCGAATGCTATCCCACACGCGGCGCAAGAAGCCACCTTCCTCGACAGCGTCCAGCGCCACGAGGTTGGAAGTGCGCACGACCTTGTCGTCCATTTTCACTTCAACCTTACCGATCACGTCGCCTTTAGCAATAGGTGCAACCAGCTGCGGATTCATGGTCATGCTGGCGGTGAGTTTCTTCATCTCACCCTTCGGCATGGTCATGCTCAGGTCTTCAGCCAGGCCAGCCTTGACCTGACGGTCAGCGCCTTTCCAGACTGGAGCTTGAGCCAGCTCGGTGCCTTTCTGATAGAAGTTCTGGGTTTCGAAGAAACGGAAACCGTAGGTCAGCAATTTCTGGGTTTCAGCAGCACGGGCCTGCTCGCTGTTGGTACCGAAGACCACGGCGATCAAGCGCATGCCGTCGCGTACAGCAGAAGAAACCATGCAGAAGCCGGCCTCCTCGGTGTGACCGGTTTTCAGGCCATCGACGGTCTTGTCGCGCCACAGCAACAGGTTGCGGTTAGGCTGCTTGATGTTGTTCCAGAAGAACTCTTTCTGCGAGTAGATCGCGTAGTGAGCCGGATCTTCGTGGATGATCGCGCGCGCCAGGATCGCCATGTCGTGAGCCGACGAATAGTGCTCAGGGTTTGGCAGACCGGTCGGGTTCATGAAGTGGCTGTTGGTCATGCCCAGATCGGCGGCAGTCTTGTTCATCATGTCTGCGAAAGCATCTTCGCTACCGGCGATGTGCTCGGAAAGCGCAACGCTGGCGTCGTTACCCGACTGAATGATGATGCCGTGCAGCAAGTCGCTGACGGTCACCTGGCTGCCGACCTTGATGAACATCCGCGAGCCGCCCGTGCGCCAGGCGTTTTCGCTGACAGTTACCGGGTCGTTTTCGCCGATCTGGCCACGACGGATTTCCAGAGTGGCGATGTAGGCGGTCATCAGTTTGGTCAGGCTTGCAGGCGCAAGGCGCTGGTCGCCGTTGTTCTCGACCAGGACGTTACCGCTGCTGGCGTCCATCAGCACGTAGGCCTTGGCGGCCAGTTGCGGTGCGGAAGGTGTCATCTGCTCGGCCGCCCAGGCAGCCGGAGTGATGATCAGCGGTACAAGCAGGCACAAGCGTTTTGCAAAGGTGGTGATGTTCATCCGTCTCTCGAAATTGCTAATGGGCAAACATGCCCTCACGGGCAAAGCTGAACGGGCCTGTGGTAGCGGTAGCGCTCCCAACGACCGGCGGTGCCAGGCTTGAGTCCTGACTCACGAGGCTGCCTGTTCGACAAACAACCCCATGGACAGTTGCCTGCACTTTGCTCTGATGGCAAATCCGCTGACAGACAACCGTAAACCCTTCCGTCCCGGACGCATCCGGGTCGTGAGGGGCTTTGATTCTGTACTTCAATCAATCAAGTGTAACGACGCTAGGCTGGCCAAGGTTGGCTGACCTTACGCTGTTTTGCATTTGCTGGGCTTCACCCTGCGTCCCGATCGGTCCCATGCGCACTCGATAGAGTGTCTGCTGGTTGCGAGCGATTGAGCTCACGAACACCGGAGCCCGAACCATCCCGCTCAGTTTCGACCTCAGGAGTTCCGCAGCGTCCGGGTTGGCGAAGGCGCCCACCTGGAGATACAGCCCAGATGCTGGTGCGGAACCGTTTTTTTTTGCGTCAAACTGCATCGGTACCGAAGGGGCTGCATGCTGTTGGGGCGGCGGCGTGTATTGCTCAATGGTCCCGGCAGACGCTACCAATGCAGGTGGCGTGGCTTGCGGCATGACCTGTGGCTGATTCGGCAGCAGTGGGGTCGGACGACCATTCTGCGCCAGCCACTCCTGAGGATCGATACCTTCAACCTTGACCCGCGCGGTGCCGATTTCAGCGTAACCGAGCTTCTTCGCCGCTGCGTAGGACAGATCGATGATCCGGTCGGAGTAGAACGGCCCGCGATCATTGACCCGCAGGATTACCGTGCGGTTGTTGTCCAGGTTGGTCACGCGCACATAGCTGGGCAGCGGCAACGTTTTGTGCGCCGCGCTCATGCCATAAAGGTCGTAAACCTCGCCATTGGCGGTGTTCTGCCCATGAAATTTGGTGCCATACCAGGACGCCGTGCCTGAAGCTACGTAGCGCTTGGAGTCGCTGAGCGGAAAATACGACTTGCCCAGCACCGTGTACGGGTTGGCTTTATAAGGACCGGTGTGGATGGTCGGCGTGGCATCCGGGATGCGCGAGATATCCACATCCCACCATGGCGCTCCGTCCTTGTGGGCACGGTTGATATCCAGGCCAGGTGGCGAGGAGATGCCCGCAGTGCCTTTCTGCACGGGACGGCTCGGTGACGAACAGCTGACCACCAGCAACGACAACGCCGCGCAGGCCATCAGCTTCAGAGAGGTGACGATCGGCAGTGCCCGCATTATTTGGCACCCCGGGCTTGAACCAGACGTTCAGAGAGTTGATGCACAGTCATGGCATACATCACGCTGCGGTTATAACGAGTGATTGCATAAAAATTCTTCAAACCCATCCAGTATTCAGGGCCGTTCTCGCCTTCCAGCTTAAAGGCAGTGACCGGCAAGTCGTCGCGAAGCGCATCATGACTCGCCCACCCCAAGGCTCGCAACTCCCCAACGGTTTTTACTGGCTCGATTCCGGCTGTCAGCCCCTCATCGACACGGTCACCGCGCACACTGGCCAGACTCACCACCGGCTCGCCGGCAACCCAGCCATGACGCTGAAAGTAGCTCGCCACGCTGCCAATCGCATCATCAGGGTCATTCCAGATATTGATGTGGCCGTCACCGTCGAAATCCACCGCGTAAGCCCTGAAACTGCTCGGCATGAACTGCGGCAAGCCCATGGCGCCGGCATATGAGCCTTTCAGCGTCAGTGGGTCGACTTGCTGCTCACGGGCCAACAACAAGAATTCACGCAACTCCTTGCGGAAGAAGTCGGCACGCGGCGGGTAGTCGAACCCAAGGGTCGAAAGCGCGTCGATCACCCGGTAGTTGCCCGTATTGCGACCGAAGAAGGTTTCCACGCCGATGATCGAGACAATCACCTGGGCTGGAACACCATATTCCTGCTCAGCTCGGGCCAGCGTTGCTTCATGCTGACGCCAGAAGTCCACACCTCGCGCAATCCGCGCGTCGGTAATGAACATCGGACGATATTCTTTCCACTGCTTCACACGCTCGGCTGGCCGGGCAATGGCGTCCAGAATCGCTTGTTTGCGCTCCACTTCGCGGAACACGTCCATCAACTGTTCGCCCGCAAAGCCGTAATCGCGGGTCATCTGGCCGACGAACTCAGCAACCTGCGGCGAACCTTCGTAATCTCCGGCAAATGCTTCCTGCACAGACCCAAGAATGCCAACCAGGCCGACCATCGGAGCGTATCGAGCCCAGCTACGCACAACTTGCATTGAATTCTTCACCTTAATCAAACCTGCGCGATCCATTTACGATGTGTATGAATCGACATCAAAACTCCAAACGCTGACAGCAGCGTCACCAGCGAAGTTCCTCCATAACTAATGAAGGGCAACGGGACGCCAACCACCGGCAGCAGGCCACTGACCATACCGATGTTGACGAAAACGTAAACAAAAAACGTCATCGTGAGTGCACCGGCGAGCAACTTGCCGAATAACGTCTGCGCCTGGGCGGTAATGACCAGGCCGCGACCGATGAGCAGCAAGTAGATCAGCAGCAAGGCGCAAATGCCCACCAGCCCGAACTCTTCCCCCATCACCGCGATGATGAAGTCGGTATGACTCTCCGGCAGGAAGTCCAGGTGCGACTGGGTACCCAGCAGCCAACCTTTGCCGAAGACACCACCAGAACCGATGGCGGCCTTGGACTGGATGATGTTCCAGCCGGTACCCAGAGGATCACTCTCAGGGTCAAGGAACGTCAGGATCCGCTGCTTCTGGTAGTCGTGCATGATGAAAAACCACATCGCGACGGCGACCGGCACTGCTGCGGCCAGCACACTGATGATCCAGCGCCAGCGAAGACCGGCCATGAACAGCACGAAGGTGCCGGACGCCAGAATCAGCAACGAGGTACCCAGATCAGGCTGGCGCACGATGAGGGCAAACGGAACGCCGATCAACGCCAGGCTCACCACTACGTGTTTCAGATGCGGCGGCAGCGTGCGCTTGGACAAGTACCAGGCGATGGTCGCCGGCATGATGATCTTGAGGAACTCAGAGGGTTGAAAGCGGATAACACCGGGAATATTGATCCACCGCGTGGCGCCCATGGCGTTGTGGCCCATGACATCTACCACTACCAGCAACAGCACGCCGGTCACGTACAGCACCGGCACCCAGCGAGCCATGAATCTGGGCTCAAGCTGAGCAATGATGACCATTGCCACCAGACCGATGCCGAAGGAGCTGGCCTGCTTGATCAGCAAATCCCAGTTCTTGCCGCTGGCCGAATACAGTACGAACAGACTGCCCGCCGCTAACGTCAGAAGGAGGATCAGCAACGGCCCGTCGATATGAATGCGCTGCAAGAACGTGGCGCGCCGGCGCATCACGTCTTCGCTGGAAAGAATGCGGTCGAAATTACTCTTGACTGGCACTGGCCGCAGCCTCCACGGCATGAACGCCGCCATATTCAGGTTTTAGAGTTCCGTCAGGGTTGAGCAGCCAGGCATCCATGATCTGGCGAACCACGGGGGCCGCGACCCCGGAGCCGGACTCGCCGTTTTCCACCATGACCGACACGACGATTTTAGGGTCGTTGGCCGGGGCAAAGCCGACGAAAAGTGCGTGGTCGAGGTGTCGTTCCTGAACCTTGGAGCGATCATATTTTTCACCCTGCTTGATCGCCACGACCTGCGCCGTGCCGCTCTTACCGGCGATCAGGTACTGAGCGCCCACCGCAGCTTTGCGCGCCGTACCTCGTGCGCCATGCATAACCTGCTGCATGCCGTGGTTGACCTTGTCCCAGTCCGAGGGGTTACGCAGGATGATGTTCGGCATCGGGTTCTCATCAACCGGCGGCTGGCCTTCGATGGTCTTGGCCAGATGCGGGCGATTCCAGACCCCCTTGTTCGCCACCAGCGCCGTGGCTTGAGCCAACTGCAGCGGTGTTGCCTGCATGTAACCCTGGCCAATCCCGAGAATCAGCGTCTCGCCGGGGAACCACGCCTGACGCCGGGTCGCGCGTTTCCAGTCCCGGGACGGCATCAGGCCTGGAGACTCTTCGAACATGTCCAGCGAGACCTTCTGGCCGATACCGAATTTGTTCATGTAGCTCGAGAGCCGGTCAATGCCCAGCTTGTGGGCCAGATCGTAGAAGTAAGTGTCGTTGGAGCGCATGATCGCGGTATCCAGGTCCACCCAGCCGTCACCGGTTCGATTCCAGTTACGGTATTTGTGGTCGTAGTTGGGCAACTGATAAAAGCCGGGGTCGAACACTCGGCTCGACGCATTCACCACACCGGCATCCAGCCCGGCGATGGCAACCGCAGGCTTGATGGTCGAACCGGGCGGATACAGGCCCCGCAGAATGCGGTTGAACAGCGGCCGGTCAATGGAATCGCGCAACTCGGCATAGGCCTTGAAGCTGATGCCGGTCACGAACAGGTTCGGGTCAAAGCTGGGCGCACTGACCATCGCCAGCACTTCGCCGTTGCGTGGGTCCATGGCTACTACTGCGCCACGACGGCCACCCAGTGCGGCTTCGGCGGCTTCCTGCAGTTTGATGTCCAGGCTAAGTACGATGTCCTTGCCGGGCACCGGGTCCGTGCGCTTGAGCACCCGCAAGACGCGCCCGCGAGCGTTGGTCTCGACTTCTTCGTAGCCGACCTGACCATGCAGATCGTCTTCGTAGAAACGCTCGATACCTGTCTTGCCAATATGATGGGTGCCGCTGTAATTAACCGGATCGAGGGTTTTCAGCTCTTTCTCGTTGATCCGCCCCATGTAACCCACGGAATGCGCAAAATGCGCGCCCTGAGGGTAATGCCGCACCAACTGCGCCACGACCTCGACACCCGGCAAGCGGAACTGATTGACCGCTACTCGAGCGATTTGCTCTTCGGTCAACTCAAACAGGATCGGCACCGGCTCGAAAGGACGGCGGCCCTGCTTCATGCGTTTCTCGAAGATGATCCGGTCGTCCGGGGTCAGTTCAAGCACTTCGACAATGGTGTCGAGCACCTGGGACCAGTCGCCCGAACGCTCGCGGGTCATGCTCAGGCTGAAACTGGGCCGGTTGTCAGCAATCACCACGCCATTGCGATCAAAGATCAGGCCGCGGCTTGGCGGGATCGGCTGCACGTGGACGCGGTTGTTTTCCGACAGCGTCGAGTGGTAGTCGTACTGAATGACCTGCAGGAAATACAGCCTTGCGATGAGCACACAAACCAGCAACACAACGGCCACAGCCCCGACCACGACCCTGCCGCGCACCAGACGTGCGTCTTTCTCATGGTCTTTCAGGCGGATTGGCTGAGACATTCAGGGCGCATTGCTATTTGTGATAAGGGTGCCCGGACAGAACCGTCCAGGCGCGATAAATCTGCTCACCGATGAGAATGCGCACCAATGGATGCGGCAAAGTCAGTGGCGAGAGCGACCAGCGCTGATCGGCGCGTGCGCAGACCTCAGGCGCCAGACCTTCCGGCCCGCCCACCATGAAATTCACCGTGCGCGAATCAAGACGCCAGCGCTCCAGTTCCACCGCCAACTGCTCGGTGCTCCAGGGTTTGCCATGCACTTCGAGGGTGACGATCCGCTCGCCCGGCTGCACTTTCGCCAGCATGGCCTCGCCTTCCTGACGGATAAAGCGTGCCACGTCGGCGTTCTTGCCACGGGTATTGAGCGGGATTTCCACCAGATCGAGCGCCAGTTCGGATGGCAGACGCTTGGCATACTCATGCCAGCCTTCTTCCACCCACTTGGGCATGCGCGAGCCGACCGCGATCAGACGCAGACGCACAGCGACCTCTTACTGCTGGTCTTTGTTGAGCTTGAGGAAATGCTCATGAGTGTTTTCTGGGTTGTGGTGTTTGCCATCGCCCGAACGGCTCAGCTCAGCGCCCTTCCACAACCGCTCCAGGTCATAGAATTGACGAGCGGCTGCAGTCATCACGTGAACGATTACGTCACCCAGGTCCAACAGAACCCAGTCGCTGTCGCCCTTGCCTTCTTCGCTCAGGGATTTCAGGCCAGCAGCCTTGACCTTGTCACGAACACTGTCGACCAGTGCGTTCAACTGACGGTTGGACGTACCGGTGCAGATCAACATGTAATCGGCGATGCTGGTTTTGTCGCGCACGTCGATGGTCAGGATGTCGGTGCCTTTCACGTCTTCCAGGGCTGCGATCGCAACCTTGATGACTTCTTCGCTGCTCATTTTTTGCTTTGTCATATAAAACTCTTCAACTCGTGTGTATGGGAACGTCCAAACGCTTATCTATCAAAGCAGTTCAGGGGCGCTCCCTCAGTTTCTCGGCGCATGGTACAGCCCGTGCGCATCGATATAGGCCAGTACTGCGTCTGGCACCAGAAAACGTACCGACTTCCCGCTGGCCAGCAGTTGGCGGATCTGGGTGGCAGACACCGCTAACGGCGTCTGCCAGACGAATGTAATTTGTCCGCCCGGCCCTTTGAGGGCCTTCGGATCGCTGACCGCGCGTGCCGCCAGCAGATTGCGCATGGCATCCGGCGATTCACTGTCTGCGTCCGGGCGCTGCAACACCACGATATGGCAGTGTTCCAGCAACTCTTCCCATCGATGCCAGGTTGGAAGGCCACAAAAGGCGTCCCAACCCAGCAACAGGAATAACTGGTCCTCTGCAGCCAGTTCGGCGCGCATCGATTCCAGCGTGTCAATTGTGTAAGACGGTTTGTCCCGCTTCAGCTCTCGGTCATCCACCGTCAAGGGCGCTACACCGACGACTGCGCATTCAACCATCGCCAGACGGTCCTCTGCGCTGACGCTCGGTGTATCGCGATGCGGTGGCCGAGCGCTGGGCGTCAGGCGCAACTCATCGAGTTCCAGCAGCGCCGCGACTTCCAGCGCGCCACGCAAGTGACCGATATGCACCGGATCAAATGTGCCGCCCAGAATGCCGATCCGCATTGGCGAGACCGCAGTGGCCTCGACTACAGCATCCGCAGGCGTTCCCGCGTGCTGTAAAGGTTCGCTCAAGTCAGGCTGGCTCCTGTCCGCGCAACTGGCCGTCGCCGATCACGATGTACTTCTCGCAGGTCAGCCCTTCCAGACCGACCGGACCGCGGGCGTGCAGCTTATCAGTAGAAATGCCGATCTCCGCACCCAATCCGTATTCGAAGCCATCGGCGAAGCTGGTTGGCGCGTTGACCATCACCGAACTGGAGTCGACTTCAGCCATGAAACGGCGGATCTGCCCCTGATGATCGGAGACGATGGCGTCGCTGTGATGCGAGCCATAGTGGTTGATATGTTCGATTGCCTGATCCAGGCCGGTGACGATCCGAATGGACAGGATCGGCGCCAGATATTCAGTGTTCCAGTCTTCTTCAGTGGCCGGGATCGCCTCGATCAGATCGCGAGTACGCTCGCAACCACGCAGCTCGACGCCCTTTTCACGGAACTGGCCAGCCATCAACGGCAGGAAGTCTGCGGCGATGGTCTGATCCACCAGCAGGGTTTCCATGGCGCCACAGATGCCATAACGATAAGTCTTGGCGTTGAAGGCAATGCGCTGGGCCTTAGGCAGGTCGGCGTGAGCACTGACGTAGACGTGGCAGATACCGTCCAGATGCTTGATCACCGGCACGCGGGCATCACGACTGACGCGCTCGATCAGCCCCTTGCCGCCACGAGGCACGATCACGTCCACGTATTCAGGCATGGTGATCAGCGCGCCGACGGCGGCACGGTCAGTGGTTTCCACCACCTGCACCACAGCGGCGGGCAGATCGGCCTCGGCCAGACCGCGCTGCACGCAGGCGGCGATGGCACGATTGGAATTGATTGCCTCAGAGCCACCACGCAGAATCGTCGCATTGCCGGACTTCAGACACAGACTGGCGGCATCGATGGTCACGTTGGGACGCGACTCATAGATGATGCCCACCACGCCCAGCGGCACACGCATCTTGCCGACCTGAATACCTGACGGACGAAAGCTCATATCGCGGATCGCGCCAATCGGGTCGGGCAGATTAGCCACCTGACGCAACCCGACGATCATGCTGTCGATACGTGCGGGGGTCAGGGCCAGCCGCTCAAGCATGGCCGGCTCAAGGCCGTTGGCACGACCAGCGGCCAGGTCCATGTCATTGGCGGCGGACAACTCGGCACGAGCCTCATCCAGCGCGGCGGCAGTGGCGAGCAGTGCGCGGTTTTTCTGCGCAGTGCTGGCACGGCCGATCACGCGCGAAGCTTCGCGGGCGGCGCGACCCAGGCGGGTCATGTAGTCAAGAACGGACTCAGTCATGGTCTCAGAGGTCTTGGCAGAGAGGAAAGCGGCCGATTATAGCCGTCGGGCGACGCTAACGACAGCGGTGACAGGCGGATGGTCGATAACTGAGTGAAATAGGTGGATATGGACGTCCGCAATCCTGTAGGAGCGGTGCTTGCCCGCGATACAGGCGCTGAGGTGCATCGGGTAAACCGAGTCATCGTTCAATCGCGGGCAAGCGCGCTCCTACGGATGGAATTCGACTCTGAGGGAGCGGTGCTTGCCCGCGATCGGGGTGCCACAGATATCAGGCCTATCGCATCCAGCCTTATCGCGGGCAAGCACCGCTCCCACAGGAAATCATCTCCAAGCCCAAACATCACATTCAGCTCCAATTAAGCCCCGCATTGCTATGATCAGCGCCCCATCACTCCAAATATCCCGTCATGCCCATCGCCCTGCCCGACAGTTTCTTCAACCGCGACCCCCAGGTTCTGGCCCGCGCCCTGCTGGGCAAGGTCATCCGGCATAAAGTCGGCGAGCTTTGGTTGGCGGCGCGGATCATCGAAACCGAAGCCTACTACTGCGCCGAAAAAGGCAGTCACGCATCGCTGGGCTACACCGAGAAACGCAAAGCGCTGTTTCTTGATGGCGGCCATATCTATATGTACTACGCACGAGGTGGGGACTCGCTCAATTTCAGCGCCGAAGGCCCGGGCAACGCCGTACTGATCAAATCAGCCTACCCCTGGGTCGACGAACTATCTGATGCCAACAGCCTGGCGCAGATGCAGCTCAACAACCCCAACGCCAGCGGCGCGCTGCGCAGCACGGAGCGTTTATGCGCTGGCCAGACGCTGCTGTGCAAAGCCTTGGGTCTGAAAGTACCGATGTGGGACGCGAAACGTTTCGATGCAAATTTGTTGCGGGTCGAAGATGTCGGCCAAACGCCAACCCGTATCATCCAGACCACGCGGCTGGGCATCCCTTTGGGCCGTGATGAACACCTGCTTTACCGCTTCGTCGATGCCGATTACGCCCGGTTCTGCACACGGAACCCGTTGCGACGCGGTCAGGTCGAAGCCCGCGACTACTTTTTTCTCGATCAAGGAACCTGAACCATGGGCTCATGGCTCGACAGCATCACCGGCTGGCTGGCGGTAAATCCCTCTTGGCTGAGCGCGGCGATTTTCCTGATCGCATTTATCGAGTGCCTGGCGATTGCCGGGATCATCGTGCCGGGTACCGTGGTGCTGTTCGCCGTTGCTGCTTTGGCGGGGAGCGGGATTCTGCCGCTCAGCGAAGTTTTGCTGCTGGGCTTTCTCGGCGGGATTCTGGGTGATGCGGTTTCCTACTTCATCGGGCGCCGATTCCATCAGAACATCCGTCGCTTGCCGGGTCTTCGCAGCCACCCGGAGTGGATTGGCGGCGCTGAAACCTATTTCCAGCGTTACGGAATTGCCAGTTTGCTGGTCGGGCGTTTTATCGGCCCGCTACGGCCGATGCTGCCCATGGTGGCGGGCATGTTCGATATGCCCTTCCCGCGCTTCGCCGCTGTAAGCCTGCTGGCCGCAGCGGGCTGGTCGATTGCCTACCTTCTGCCAGGCTGGGCGGCGGGCGCCGCAGTACGATTGCCGCTTCCCGAAGGTTTCTGGCCTCAGGCCGCTGTGGTAGGCGGCGGGTTGGCGCTGCTGGTGGGGATAAGCATCCAGACCAGTCTGCGCAGCAAAAAGCACGCTACCCAAGTCATGGCGGCGACCAGCGCGATCCTGTTGGCGGCGATCTTTTTCGGCTGGCCGCACCTGACCCAACTCGACAACGGCATCATGACCCTGATTCAGGAGCATCGCAGCCCGGTACTGGACCAGTTCGTGATCGTGGTTACCGGCATGGGGGATTTCCGCACTCAGCTCTACGCTGCAGCGTTGCTATTGGTGTTATTGCTTGCCACTCGCCAATGGCGACATGCGGCCTTCGCCTGTATCGCGACACTGGGCACCGCTCTGGCCAATGGCAGCATGAAGTGGGTGTTCGCCCGCGCGCGCCCAGAGGTGTTGCTGGAGCCGCTGACCACTTACAGCATGCCCAGCGGCCATAGCTCGGCAGCCTTTGCATTTTTCATCACCCTGGCGGTGCTGGCCGGACGCGGGCAGCCGGTGCGGTTGCGCCTGACCTGGCTGATGCTGGGCGGCATGCCGGCAATATCCATCGCCATGTCACGGGTTTATCTGGGGGTGCACTGGCCGACCGACGTGTTGGCGGGGATGCTTCTGGCATTCACGTTCTGCGCCATCAGCCTGTCAATCATCCAGCGGAAGTCGTCGCTGACCGCGCTGCCGGTGCGCATCTGGTGGCTGGTACTGCCGTCGCTGGTGGCGCTGTTCAGCATCTCGGCCCTGCATTCATTGCCCCATGCGGTGTTGCGATATCAGTATTGACGCCCCAGCCTTGTAGGAGCGCGCTTGCCCGCGATTGGGCCTTCCAGACGACATATTTATTGACTGGACTGACGCTATCGCGGGCAAGCGCGCTCCTACTGGGACGGGCCGTGATGTATGAGAAAGAATGGAGAGTCTGTAGGAGCTCACGAGCAACGCGAGGCAGCGATAGCGGTGTATCAGGCAAAACGCGATCGCTGCCTCCGCGTTGCTCGTGAGCTCCTGCAAAAACAGCGATATGCCACTCAAACCTGCATATCACCCTGCATTTCATCGAGCAGATCCTGGATAGCGTCCAGGCGGTCTTCCGGGTCGTCGATTTCCAGCAGGCCGATCTTGTCCTGGTCGGCAAACGGCAACAGGTAGGCCAGTTGATTACCCAGTGATTGCTGGCCGTTGGCAGTCAGGCCCATGTTGAGCGCGGCGACCATGGGATGCTCGGCCAACGCAACCAGCAGGGCAACAAGATCAGCATCCTCCTCCTGAAGGGGACGCTCCGGCGCTTCGTCGAGCCATTGCACCTGCGCCACCAGTAACTGATCACGCTGAGCCTCGGCGCTGATAACCCGAAAACGCCGTCCGCCTTCCACGCGTATGCCCAGCAGGCCGTTGTCCTGACTCTGAAAATCCCGCACCAGCGCTTCGCAGCCGATCAACGAATAGCCGGCCGGCGCATCACCCACTTCACTGCCCTCAGTAATGCAGACCACCCCGAAACCTTCGCCCAGCTTCATGCAGCGGCCGATCATGTCCAGGTAGCGCGCCTCGAACAGCTGCAAGTCAAGAATGCAGCCGGGAAACAGCACAGCGTTCAGCGGAAACAACGGCAACAACGGCAACGTCATACCCATCACCCTCAAACGACCAACGACACCGCCAACGGCAGGAACAACGCCGTTGCGACACCCATCAAACTCATGCCCAGCGCCGCAAAAGCGCCGCACTCTTCACCTTCCTGCAAGGCTAGCGCGGTACCCACGGCATGAGCCGTCAGCCCCAACGCCATCCCGCGCGCGGCCGGATTTTCAACCCTGGCCAGACTCAATAGACCCGGCCCGAGTATCGCCCCCAGGACACCGGTAATCAGCACAAACACTGCCGCCAAAGCCGCTACGCCACCGAGCTGTTCAGCCACCAACATGGCAATGGGTGATGTCACGGACTTCGGCGCCATGGTCATCAGAATCATGTGCTCGGCACCAAACAGCCAACCCAGCGTCAGGCACAAGCCGGTTGCGAACACGCCGCCCAATACCAGCGTAGTTAACGTCGGCCAAAGCAGCAGACGAATTCGGCGCAGATTCAAATAAAGCGGCACGGCCAGCGCAACCGTTGCCGGGCCGAGCAGAATGCTGAGGATCTCGGTGCTTTTGCGGTACTCCGCGTAATCCACACCACTGCTGAGCAACACCACGATCAGCACCAGCATGGAAACCAGCACCGGCTGCAGGAACACCAGACGGGTTTTCTCATAGGCAGCCAAAGCCAGTTGGTACGCCCCCAAGGTAATGGCGATGCCAAAAAGTGGATGATGGATCACAGAGACCCAGGCACCATGCCAATCAAGATTCATGGTGACTCCTGCCGCGGGCCTGACGATCGATCAGCTTTTGCATCAACCAGCCAGCGAAGGTCAGGCTGATGATGAGCGACAGCACCAGCGCGCCGACGATGGCCCAGAAATCGGCAGCAATCGCCGCGGCATACACCATCACGCCAACCGCAGGTGGTACCAGCAACAGTGGCAGGTAACGCAGCAGACTGCTGGCTGCCAGGCTGATGGGCTCACTGACTTCGCCGCGAATCATGAGAAAGGCCAGCAGCAGCATAAGGCCGATGATCGGACCGGGCAAAATCGACAAAAACAGGTGGTTGAGTGCAGTGCCGAGCAATTGGAACAGCACCAGCCACGTCAGGCCTCGTAGCAACATAAAAAGCTCCAGCAAGTTGGCGGCGACATTATAAGCACGCTGGGGCAAGGGCTATAACCCGTCATTCGTAGACTTGGGCTTGCTTGACCAATCCGACACTCTCTGCTGATCTGGTTTCCTGCGCAGGCAAAATCCTACGCAAAAAAAACCAAAAAGAGACAACCAGTCAAAAACAAGGAGAGTAGACATGCCATTTGTACCTGTTACAGAGCTCCAGAGTTACGTCGGCAAGGAACTGGGACGTTCCGAATGGCTGACCATCGATCAGGAACGCATTAACCTGTTCGCCGAAGCGACCGGCGACTATCAGTTCATTCACGTCGACCCGGTCAAGGCCGCTCAAACCCCATTCGGCAGCACCATTGCCCACGGCTTTCTGTCGCTGTCGTTGATCCCCAAGCTGATGGAAGACCTGCTGGTACTGCCAGAAGGCTTGAAGATGGTGGTGAATTACGGGCTCGACAGCGTGCGCTTCATTCAACCCGTGAAAGTCGACTCTCGCGTTCGTCTTAAAGTCGAGCTGACCGAAGTGACCGAGAAAAAGCCCGGACAATGGCTACTCAAAGCCACGGCCACACTGGAGATCGATGGCCAGGAAAAACCGGCCTTCATCGCTGAACCGCTGTCGATGTGTTTCGTGTAACGTCCGCAAAACACCGTTAAAACACGAAACAGTCGTAACAGACTGTTTCGTCTGTCTTACTCGCTGCGGCATACTCCCCTCGGCTGCGCACCCGTGCTTTCACAGACGTCGGCTGCTCACGCCTGGAACCATATTTCTCGGGATAGACCATGCGCGCGCTTGTACCACTGGCTCTGACACTCCTCCTCGCTGCTTGCGGTGACGGCGAACCGCTGTCGCCTCCGGACGCACGCCTGCCGGATGGCGGACGCTATCGCGGAGACGTGGTCAATGGCTTGCTGCAGGGTCAGGGACGCATCGATTATCCCAACGGCAGCTGGTACGCCGGCGAATTTCACGACGGCCTGTGGCACGGTCTGGGCGAATGGCACGCCAGCAATGGCGACACCTATAAAGGCGGCTTCGCCAACGGGCTATTCGAGGGTCAGGGGATATTGACCACCCACGGCGGCGTGTACGTCGGCGGCTTCAAGCTGGGCCGCCGGGACGGCGAAGGCACACTCAAAGAGAAAGGGCTGACCTACCGGGGCGGCTTCAAGGCCGACCAATACGACGGGCTTGGGCGCATTGAACTCGACGACGGTAGCCAGTATCAAGGCCAGTTCGCCCAAGGCAAACCCAACGGAGAAGGCCAGCGCAGCGATGCCAGCGGCAACCAGTTCAGCGGTAAATTCGTCAACGGCAAACTGGAAGGCAATGGCAGCTTCAACAGCGCGGACGGCGATCAGTACGTGGGCGGCTTTCGCAACAATCAGCTCAATGGCCGCGGCCGCTACGAAAACAGCGATGGCGACGTCTGGGTCGGCGAGTTCAAGGACGGTGCCCTCAACGGCAAAGGCGAATTGATCGGCGCCGACGGCAGCCATTATCAGGGGTTGTTCAGCAATTGGCGCTTTTCTGGCCAAGGCCGTTTGCGCCTGGTGGATGGCAGCGTCTATGTAGGGCAGTTCAACGATGACACCTATCAAGGACAAGGCACACTGACCCCGGCGCAAGGCGCCGTGCAGAGCGGCACCTGGGCCAACGGCCAACTGATCCGTGACGCCAAGGGCAAGTTGCTGCCTGACTCGCTGGAAACCGGCATCCTCGCCCAGGGTTCACTGCTGGAGAAGGCCTTGGCGGGCGTGCCGGTCTCCACGCCAGCAGTAGAACTGTTCAGCCTGGTGGTCGGCGGTGATGGCAAGCAGAGCGTCTTCCTGCGTGAAGCCGATTACGTCAGCAACCTGCTGGCCTCGCGCTTCGGGGCGTTTGGGCAGATCACCCTGGTCAACCATCGCGATCACCTGATCGACCGTCCGATGGCAACCCGCGAGACCATCACCCGCGCCGTGCAAACCCTGGCGCAACGCACTGGCCCGGAAGATCTGGTGTTCATTTACCTGACCAGCCACGGCACCCAAGAACATGAGCTGGTCCTGGACCAACCTCGCCTGGAATTGGCCGATCTCCCAGCCGATGAACTGGCGACGGCGTTGGCGCCGCTGAAAAACCGCGACAAGGTGGTGGTGATTTCTGCTTGCTACTCAGGCGGCTTCATCCCTGCGCTCAAGGATGAAAGGACGCTGATCATGACCGCCTCGCGAGGTGATCGGGTGTCCTTCGGCTGTTCCGAAGAGGCCGACTTCACGTATTTCGGCGACGCGCTTTTCGCCAAGGCACTGGTGGAAACCGACGACCTGCAACAGGCCTTCAACGATGCAAAAAATTACGTCGCCGAGCGTGAAGTCGCCGAGAACTATGAAGCGTCCGAGCCGCAGATATGGGCACCCAAAGGCGTCATCACCCACTGGCAACTGTTGCGCAAGCAGCAGGCAGAGCGGGCACTCAACACCACATTGACACGCAAGGAAGCGAAGTCGTCCGCCAGCCACTAAGCTGTCGGTATCAAGGGAGAACTGTATGTACTTGACGCCACAACACATCTTGCTTGCCGGAGCGACCGGTCTCACGGGCGAACATTTGCTGGATCGCCTGCTCAATGAACCTACGGTCAGCCGCGTGCTGGCCCCGACTCGACGCCCTCTGGCTGAGCATCCACGCCTGGAAAACCCGGTTGGCGAATTGAACGCGCTGCTGCCGTCCCTGAGCGGCCAGGTGGACATCGCCTTCTGCTGCCTGGGCACCACCATCAAGCAAGCTGGTTCCCAGGAAGCCTTCAAGGCCATTGATCTGGATCTGGTGGTGGCCTTCGGCAAACGCGCCCGGGAAATGGGCGCTCGGCATTTGCTGGTGATCAGCGCAATTAACGCCGACCCGACATCCAGCGTGTTTTATACCCGCATCAAAGGCGAGATGGAGCAGGCTCTGATTGCTCAGGACTGGCCACAACTGACCATCGCCCGCCCTTCGCTACTGGTGGGCAACCGCTCCGAACAGCGACTGGCAGAACAACTGGCTGCGCCGCTGGCCAAGCTGATTCCCGGCAAATACGGCGCCATCGAAGCCTGCACCCTGGGTTGGGCGCTGTGGCGTCTGGCGCTGGAAGAGCAAGATGGCGTGCGGATTGTCGAGTCGGATGAGTTGAGAAGGTTGGGGAAGTAAGCCTCACACATCTGTAGGAGCGAGCTTGCTCGCGATGACGATATGCCAGACAGAAGAATGTTTGCCTATCAGAACGCCATCGCGAGCAAGCTCGCTCCTACAGTTAATTGCAGCATCCCTACAACCCACCTGTAGCCTGAACATATCCGCCCATCGCGGCGATCAACGACAACGGCAGTAACAAGGTATCGAGCAATGCACTCGCGGGCAGATCCAGCCCCGGATAACTCGGTGCCTGCGCGCCAAACCGATCCATCGCACAACAGCCGCCCTGCATCGCATACAAATCCAGCCGCGTCCCGGCATAGACCAGCGGTGCGCCGGGTTTTGCGGCATTGAGAGTACGAGCTGTGGCGCAGCCCGTGAGGATCAGCGCCAGCGCGACCAGCAGCAGCTTATTCATCAGCACTCAAATGATGCTCACCCCAGCGCGGCAGCATGTCTTGTGGAATGTTCAGCAGATTCAGAATCCGCGCCACGACGAAATCAATCAAGTCGTCGATGGTTTGCGGCTGATGATAAAAGCCCGGCGAGGCAGGCAGAATCACAGCCCCCATGTTGGACAGCTTGAGCATGTTTTCCAGATGGATGCTGGAAAAAGGTGCTTCACGAGGGACCAGAATCAACTGGCGACGCTCCTTGAGGGTCACATCAGCGGCGCGTTCGATCAGGTTGTTGCAGGCGCCGGTGGCAATCGCCGACAAGGTCCCGGTCGAACACGGCACCACCACCATCGCACTGGGCGAACCCGAACCCGAGGCTACCGGCGACATCCAGTCTTCCTTGCCGTAAACCCGAATCTGCCCGGCGGCAGCGCCGGTATATTCAGTCAGAAACGCCTGCATCATGGTCGGCTTGGGCGGCAGCGTAACGTCAGTCTCGGTGGCCAATACCAACTGCGCCGCTTTGGAAATCAGGAAGTGCACTTCGCGATCTTCACGCACCAGGCAATCGAGCAGACGCAAACCATACTGCGCGCCGGACGCTCCAGTCATCGCGACTGTGACGCGTTCCGGGCCGCTCATTGCAAGGCCTCGGCGAGCTTGCCATGCAGGCCACCAAAACCGCCGTTGCTCATGATCACCACATGAGTCCCCGGCTGCGCCTGGCTTTTGACCCGGGCAATGATTCCTTCCAGCGAATCGCTGACTACCGCCGGCACTGAACACAGCGCAGCGGTCGCGGCCAGATCCCAGCCCAGATTTGCCGGGGCGTACCAGACCACCTGATCAGCCTGTTGCACGCTTTCCGGAAGCCCATCGCGGTGAGCGCCGAGCTTCATGGAGTTGGAGCGCGGTTCGATGATGGCGATCAGCGGAGCGTCGCCGATTTTCTTGCGCAAGCCATCAAGCGTGGTGGCGATAGCCGTTGGGTGGTGAGCGAAGTCGTCGTAAATAGTGATGCCACGGACTTCCGCGACTTTCTCCATGCGCCGTTTAACGCTTTTGAAAGCGCTCAAGGCTTCAACGCCCAAAGCAGGCACGACGCCCACATGACGCGCAGCGGCCAGGGTCGCCAGAGCGTTGGCCACGTTGTGCTGACCGGTCATGTCCCAATCCACGGTGCCTTGGACTTCGCCTTCGAAAATCACTTCAAACTGCGAGCCGTCTTCGCTCAGCAAACGCGCTTGCCACTGGCCGCCCTGCCCTGTGGTTTGCACCGGCGTCCAGCAGCCCATCTGAATGACACGGGCCAGCGCAGGCTCGGTGGTCGGATGGATCACCAGCCCTTCACTCGGGATAGTCCGCACCAAATGATGGAACTGCCGCTCGATCGCAGGCAGATCAGGGAAGATGTCGGCGTGATCGAACTCAAGATTATTCAGGATCGCAGTGCGCGGACGGTAGTGGACGAACTTGGAGCGCTTGTCGAAGAAGGCGCTATCGTATTCGTCCGCCTCGACCACAAAAAACGGTGTATCGCCCAGCCGAGCGGACACCGCGAAGTTCTGCGGCACGCCACCGATCAGAAAGCCGGGGCTCATGCCCGCGTGTTCCAACACCCAAGCCAGCATGCTGCTGGTGGTGGTTTTGCCGTGAGTACCCGCAACCGCCAGCACCCAGCGGCCTTGCAGCACGTGATCAGCCAGCCATTGTGGGCCGGACACATACGGCAGGCCCTTGTTGAGCACATATTCCACAGCCGGATTGCCACGCGACAGTGCGTTGCCTATCACCACCAGATCAGGGGCCGGGTCCAACTGCGCCGGGTCGTAACCCTGCGTCAGTTCAATGCCCTGGGCCTGCAATTGAGTGCTCATCGGCGGATAGACGTTGGCGTCGGAACCGGTCACCCGATGGCCCAACTCTTTGGCGAGCACCGCCAGCGAACCCATGAAAGTGCCGCAAATACCAAGGATATGAATATGCATGACCACCTCTTAAAACGTCCGCGCAGGTTAGCTCACAGAGGGTGAAATGGCACTTAGTGTTTGTTGGCCAGCACGCCAGGCCTGAACCTGTGGGACGACCGGGGTGGCGCTCCACCTTGCCCGCGATGGCGTTGGGTCAGCCTACACATTTGTCGTTGTCGAAATCGCATCGCGGGCAAGCGCGCTCCTACAAAGGCGAATTCGCCCCCTTTGCTCTACGCTTGAACAAGCGCACTATTCCAGAGCGATGTTCACGTCAGCTCTCCCAACAACAAAAATCAGGAGAAATCACCATGCGTTACGCACATCCCGGTACCGAAGGCGCTCTGGTCAATTTCAAAGAGCGCTATGGCAACTACATTGGCGGCCAGTTCGTTGAGCCGGTCAAAGGCCAATACTTCACCAATACTTCGCCGATCACCGGCAAGCCCATTGCTGACTTTCCGCGCTCCACTGCCGAAGACATCGAAAAAGCACTGGACGCAGCCCACGCTGCGGCTGAAGCCTGGGGTACCACCTCAGTACAAAACCGTTCGCTGACCCTGCTGAAAATCGCCGACCGTATCGAACAGAATCTCGAAATTCTGGCGATCACTGAAACCTGGGACAACGGCAAGGCAATCCGCGAAACCCTGAATGCCGATATTCCTTTGGCGGTGGATCACTTCCGTTACTTCGCCGGTGTATTGCGCGCCCAGGAAGGCAGCGCTGCCGAGATCGACGGCAACACCGTGGCGTATCACATCCATGAACCGCTGGGCGTGGTCGGGCAGATCATCCCGTGGAACTTCCCGATCCTGATGGCGGCCTGGAAACTCGCCCCGGCGCTGGCTGCCGGTAACTGCGTCGTACTCAAACCCGCCGAGCAAACACCGCTGGGCATCAGCGTATTAATGGAATTGATTGGCGACCTGCTGCCGCCTGGCGTGCTGAACGTCGTGCAAGGTTATGGTCGTGAAGCCGGTGAAGCCTTGGCCAGCAGCAAGCGCATTGCCAAGATCGCCTTCACAGGCTCGACCCCCGTTGGCTCGCACATCATGAAACTGGCCGCCGACAACATCATCCCGTCCACCGTGGAGCTGGGCGGCAAGTCGCCGAACATTTTCTTCGAAGACATCATGAGCGCCGAACCGGAGTTCATCGAAAAAGCCGCTGAAGGCGTTGTACTGGCGTTCTTCAATCAGGGCGAAGTCTGCACCTGCCCATCCCGCGCGCTGGTACAGGAATCGATCTATCCGCAGTTCATGGAAGCGGTGATGGCCAAAGTCCTGAAGATCAAACGCGGCGACCCGCTGGACACTGACACCATGATCGGCGCCCAGGCCTCGCAGCAGCAGTTCGACAAAATCCTCTCGTATCTGGAAATCGCTCAGAGCGAAGGGGCCGAGCTGCTGACCGGCGGCAAAGTGGAAAAAATGCAGGGCGATATGGCGACCGGTTATTACATCCAGCCGACGCTGCTCAAAGGCAACAACAAGATGCGGGTGTTCCAGGAAGAAATCTTCGGCCCCGTGGTGAGCGTCACCACGTTCAAGGACGAGGCGGAAGCGGTAGCCATCGCCAACGACACCGAGTTCGGGCTGGGCGCAGGCGTCTGGACCCGCGATATCAACCGCGCTTATCGCGTTGGCCGGGCGATCAAGGCCGGCCGTGTCTGGACCAACTGCTATCACCTGTACCCGGCCCACGCCGCGTTCGGGGGCTACAAAAAATCCGGGGTCGGCCGCGAAACCCACAAAGTCGCGCTGGAACATTACCAACAGACCAAAAACCTGCTGGTGAGCTACGACACTCATCCGTTGGGGTTTTTCTAAGCCCTATTGCTAATCACCAATGGCCTCATCGGATGCCATTGGTGATCTGATCAACACCATCCCCGTAGGAGCGCGCTTGCCCGCGATGGCGTCGTGTCAGCTATATCTTTCCCATCTGACACACCGCAATCGCGGGCAAGCGCGCTCCTACAGTTATTTGCACCGAAACAGTTCACAAAACGCCTCACCTCACTGCATTCACGACACACCCCCCCCCGTAATTGGCGACTTCAGCCATGATGGAGTATTAATTGCTTACTTTACTTTCCTCGCCCCGTAGCTGGTTCGGGACGTCATGGAGATTTCGTATGGCAAGCTTTTCCCATTCTGTCGGCGCACAGACTTACCGCTTTGACAGCCTCAAGGACGTCATGGCCAAAGCCAGTCCGGCACGCTCCGGGGATTTTCTCGCAGGCGTTGCCGCGCAAAACGATGGTGAACGGGTCGCCGCGCAGATGGCGCTGGCCAATATCCCGCTCAAGCACTTCCTTGAGGAAGCGCTGATCCCCTATGAAGCCGACGAAGTCACCCGCCTGATTATCGATACCCACGACAAGCTGGCCTTTGCGCCGGTCAGCCACCTGACCGTCGGCGGGTTTCGTGACTGGTTGCTCAGCGACAAAGCCGACGAAACCAGCCTGCGCGCCCTCGCCCCAGGTCTGACCCCGGAAATGGCCGCCGCCGTGTCGAAAATCATGCGTGTGCAGGATCTGGTGCTAGTGGCGCAGAAAATCCGCGTCGTGACTAAATTTCGCGGCACTCTGGGCCTGCGCGGTCGTCTGTCGACCCGCCTGCAACCCAACCATCCCACCGACGACCCGTCCGGCATTGCCGCGAGCATTCTCGACGGCCTGCTGTATGGCAACGGCGATGCCATGATCGGCATCAACCCGGCCACCGACAGCACGTCGTCCATTGTCGCGTTGCTGGAAATGGTCGATGCCATCATTCAGCGCTACGACATCCCGACTCAAGCCTGCGTGCTGACCCACGTCACCACCTCGATTGAAGTGATCAACCGCGGCGTACCGGTGGACCTGGTGTTTCAATCGATCACCGGTACCGAAGCGGCCAACTCAAGCTTCGGCATCAACCTGAACCTGTTGCAGGAAGGTTACGAGGCGGGCTTGAGCCTGAATCGCGGCACGCTGGGCCAGAACCTGATGTATTTCGAGACCGGCCAGGGCAGCGCGCTGTCGGCCAACGCCCATCACGGCCTCGATCAACAGACCTGCGAAACCCGTGCTTACGCCGTGGCCCGGCATTTCAAGCCGTTTCTGGTCAATACCGTGGTCGGCTTCATCGGCCCGGAATACCTGTACAACGGCAAGCAGATCATCCGTGCCGGCCTGGAAGATCACTTCTGCGGCAAGCTGCTGGGGGTGCCCATGGGTTGCGACATTTGCTACACCAACCACGCCGAAGCCGATCAGGACGACATGGACACCCTACTGACGCTGCTGGGCGTGGCGGGGATCAACTTCATCATGGGCATCCCCGGCTCCGACGACATCATGCTCAATTACCAGACCACTTCGTTCCACGACGCACTTTACGCCCGGCAAACCCTAGGTCTGCGGGCGGCACCGGAGTACGAAGCGTGGCTGGAGAAAATGGGCATCTTTACCCAGGCCGATGGCCATGTGCGCTTTGGCGACAGCCTGCCACCTGCCTTTCGTCACGCCCTGGCGCACTTGTCATGACGGAGCTGATATGAAGGACGACGCCATGAGCGAGCTGGTGCTCGACACCGCCCAACCTGCATCTGACAACACGCCCAATCCCTGGCTGGAATTGCGCCGCCTGACCCCGGCGCGGATTGCCTTGGGCCGTACCGGCACCAGCATGCCTACCGCCGCCCAACTGGATTTTCAGCTCGCCCACGCTCAGGCCCGGGACGCGGTGCACTTGCCGTTCGATCACGCCGCATTGAGCGCGCAACTCAATAGCAAGGGCCGGGAAAACCTGCTGCTACACAGCGCGGCACCCGATCGTGATAGCTATCTGCAACGCCCGGACAAGGGCCGGCGCCTGGACGATACTTCGGCTCAAGCCTTGCGTGACTATGCCGCAGCGCATCACGGCGGCGTCGATGTTGCCGTGATCGTAGCCGACGGTTTGTCTTCGCTGGCGGTGCATCGCCACACCCTGCCGTTTCTGGACCGCATGGAAGAACTGGCCCGGGCTGAGGGTTGGACGCTGTCACCGGTGATACTTGTTGAACAGGGACGGGTCGCGATTGGCGACGAAATCGGTGAGCTGCTGGGCGCAAAAATGTCCGTGATCCTGATCGGCGAACGCCCAGGCTTGAGCTCTCCGGATAGCCTCGGGCTGTATTTCACGTACGCGCCAAAAGTTGGCCTGAATGACGCGCACCGCAACTGTATCTCCAACGTAAGACTTGAAGGCCTAAGTTATGCGATGGCCGCTCATCGTCTGCTTTACTTGATGCGAGAGGCCTGCAAACGACAGTTGTCGGGAGTCAACCTCAAGGACGAAGCACAATTGCATAGCCTGGAAACCGACGAGCCATTGAACACCAAGGGTAATTTCCTGCTCGCTGGCCCATCGGACTGATCATTAGATTGCGCTTTCTAAACTCATTCGGGAGCATCGGGTCGCACGCTTGAATGCCGCTCGTATCGTTCGTCGCTAGCCATCGTGAAGTTGAGGCCCAACCATGCGGATCATCAAAGCCACACTGGAACACCTGGACCTGCTGGCACCGCTGTTTATCAAATACCGGGAGTTTTACGGGGAGCTGCCCTACCCCGATTCTTCTCGGGAGTTTCTGGAAAAACGCCTGACCCGGGACGAATCGGTCATCTATCTCGCGATGCCGATTGATGATGACAAAAAGGTGCTGGGTTTCTGTCAGCTTTACCCCAGCTATTCCTCGCTGTCGCTCAAGCGAGTGTGGATCCTCAACGACATCTATGTCGCCGAAGATGCCCGCCGCCAACTGGTAGCCGACCGCCTGATGCGCGCGGCAAAAAAGATGGCCAAAGACACCCAGGCCGTGCGCATGCGGGTGTCCACCAGCGCCAACAACCAAGTGGCGCAGAAGGTCTATGAATCCATTGGGTTCCGGGAAGATACCCAGTTCAAGAACTATGTTTTGCCGATTAACGAGGACTAATACGACCGCTCAATCCTGACGTTTGGCCCGTCCACTTGTGGGAGCGAATTCATTCGCGAAGGCGGTAGCGTGAGCGACAAATTTGTATCGGATGTACCGGCCTCTTCGCGAATGAATTCGCTCCCACAGGTTGTGCGTCCGGCTTGGAAGACCTGAATTTCACAAACCGAAAGGAGCGAACGTGTTCGCGAGATGCTTCGCCAACACGTGGCTCCTACCGGTTCAGCATTCCCCCACCCGGCCATTCTGCTTCTATAATCCCGCCGCAACCTCTCAAGTAGTTAATTCCGCACGCGACCCGGTTCTGGGTCGCCGCTATTGGTGCCTTACATGGATTTCAACCCGCTCGACCTTATTCTGCACCTGGATGTCTACCTCGACTTGCTGGTTACCAACTACGGAACCTGGGTTTACGCGATCCTGTTTCTGGTCATTTTTTGTGAAACCGGCCTGGTGGTCATGCCGTTCCTGCCGGGCGACTCGCTACTCTTTATTGCTGGTGCAGTCGCGGCTGGCGGCGCCATGGACCCGGTACTGCTCGCTGGTCTATTGATGGCTGCCGCTATCATCGGCGACAGCACCAACTACATCATCGGCCGTACTGCCGGCGAAAAACTGTTCCGCAATCCGGACTCGAAAATCTTCCGCCGCGATTACCTGATGCGGACTCACGAGTTCTACGATCGCCATGGTGGCAAGACTGTCACTCTGGCGCGCTTCCTGCCGATCATTCGCACTTTCGCCCCGTTTGTCGCCGGCATCGGGCGGATGAATTACCCACGCTTCCTGGGCTTCAGCGTGCTGGGCTCGGTGTTGTGGGTTGGCAGTCTGGTTACCTTGGGCTACTTCTTCGGCAACGTACCCTTCATCAAGAAGAACCTCTCGGTGCTGGTGCTGGCGATCATTCTGATTTCCCTGCTACCCATGATCATCAGCGTGGTCCGCGGACGCATGGCCCGCTCGGTAAGCGCGCGCTAAAGGATGTGGTCGTTCAGCCAATGGCGTCGGCAACGCAGACTCGCGAAGAACCCGGTCGCCCCCGAGCTTTGGCAACGGGTGCGGGTCAGCCTGCCGATCATTGATGGCCTGAGCGTCGAGCAGGATGCGCTGCTGCGGGAAAACAGCGTGCTGTTCTTGCAAGACAAACACATCACCTGCTTGCCCGGCGTGGAGTTGGACGATGAAAAGCGGCTGCATCTGGCCGCCCAGGCGCAATTGCCGCTGCTCAATCTTGGCGATCTGAACTGGTATCAGGGCTTTCACGAACTGGTGATCTACCCCGACGACTTCGTCAGCCCCCAGCGCCACCGCGATCCCAGTGGGGTAGAGCACGAATGGGATGGCGAGCACAGCGGCGAAGCCTGGGAGCGCGGCCCGGTGATCCTCGCACTGCCCGGCGTGCTCTCCAGCGGCGACTGGGACGCCTACAACCTGGTAATCCACGAGTTGGCGCACAAGCTGGACATGCTCAACGGCGATGCCAACGGTCTGCCGCCGCTGCACAGCGATATGCGGGTCAGTGACTGGGCCAGCGTCATGCAGCACGCCTACGACCACATGAACCGCCAGCTGGATGAACACCCCCACGTTGAAACCGTCATCGACCCTTACGCTGCCGAAGACCCCGCCGAGTTTTTCGCCGTGACCAGCGAGTATTTCTTCTGCGCCCCCGATTTACTGGATCAGGTCTATCCTGCGGTGTACGAACAGCTTAAAGCGTTCTACCGTCAGGACCCGCTCACCCGCCTGCGAACCCTGCAGCGTGATGAACCTTCCTACCAAAACCGGGACTAATGCCAGCAGGCTGCCACGCATGGCAACAGCAACAGAATATGCCTATAATCCGGCCACTTTTTGGCGTAACCAGCCAAAGCCGTCTGGTCAATCAAGGGGGGCAATGCCCAATGAGCTACAGCAAGATTCCGGCTGGTAAAGACCTGCCGAACGACATCTACGTCGCGATCGAAATTCCGGCCAACCACGCGCCGATCAAATACGAAATCGACAAAGATTCCGATTGCCTGTTCGTTGACCGCTTCATGGCTACGCCGATGTTTTACCCGGCCAACTACGGTTTCATCCCTAACACCCTGGCAGACGACGGTGACCCCCTCGACGTGCTGGTTGTGACCCCTTACCCGGTGTCCCCAGGTTCGGTGATCCGCGCTCGTCCAGTCGGCATTCTGCACATGACCGACGACGGCGGTGGCGATGCCAAAGTAATCGCAGTCCCACACGACAAGCTGTCCCAGCTGTACGTCGACGTGAAGGAATACACCGATCTGCCTCCCCTGCTGCTGGAGCAGATCAAGCACTTCTTCGAGAACTACAAAGACCTCGAGAAAGGCAAATGGGTGAAGATCGAAGGTTGGGGTGATGCTGAAGCTGCCCGCGCCGAGATCACCAAATCGGTTGCCGCCTACAAAGGCTGATCGATCGCTGTCTCGAAAAGGGGTATCTGCCAGCAGATACCCCTTTTTATTGTCGCTGTCCGGCGTTTTTATTGAAGCTTACGAGGCAACAATAATATTTTTTATTAAACACAAGTTGAATGATCCGCCCTGCCATAAAAACTGACTAAACAAGCCGTTACGCAGTTGATATAGGGTTAAACATAATAGTCGCGTTTACACGCGCATTACGTATTACAGAATAAGCCTACAAATCCGCCAACCCCCCGTAATCCATGGGGCAAAAGACAATCAGACCTACCACTCAATTGAACACCTCGTTTATTTAAACAAGCTCACGACCGCCGTAAACTTGTTGCCATGAATACATCAGGTGATCGACTACGCGCCCTCCTTCGGGAGTGCCACCTCTCAGCCACGGATTTTGCCGCTAACCGGAAAGTCACGCCTCAGCACGTGAACAACTGGTTCAAGCGCGGTATCCCCATGGCTCGTCTGGAAGAGGTGGCTGAATTATTGAGTGTCAACGCACGCTGGCTGCGCTCGGGCGAAGGCCCGAAACACCCCAGCGAATCTGCCAACGAAAACAGTGGCGGCGACTCCATTCAGATGCAGAGCGGAAGAAGCTTTTCCCGGGGCGACGTGGAAGTCCCGATCTATAAAGAAACCGAATCCGACACCGGTCAGACACTCATCGCCGAGGCCCCCGGCAAGAAAATCCGCCTGCCTTTGCAGGTCCTGCAGAGCATGAACATCAGCGTTGATAACGCCATTTGCGTGGCCATGATCGGCAATAGCATGGCCGACAAAATACAGGCAGGCTCACTCATCGGCCTCGACCGCGGCCTGACCCGCATTATCGATGGGGAAATGTACGCTCTGGAACACAGCGGCATGCTGCGCGTGAAATACCTCTACCGCCTACCCGGCAATGGCCTGCGACTGCGCAGCCACAACAGCGCCGAATACCCCGACGAACTGTTCACTGCCGAACAGATCGAGGAACAAGGCATTCGTGTCCTGGGCTGGGTGTTCTGGTGGTCAACGCTCAATATTCAGCGGCCAGTGTTGCCATTTCGGTGATGGGGCGGCTGGGGTTTGCACTACCCTGTGGGAGCGAATTTATTCGCGAAGGCGGTGGCACGGCCGATGAACATGCATGGAATCTACCGGCCTCTTCGCGAATGAATTCGCTCCCACAGGGTTCGCATCTGTTGACCGCAGGCTTAGTGACAAAACATTTCAGCACTGGGCAATCACGCCGAACATCAGTATCCTCACCGCCATCCCGACCCAAGGCACACCCCGCCTTGAAGTCGACGGTTACGCGAAGCTGCAATCGCGTCGCCATCCTCATTAGCGCCACTCGCTGAGCGCACCTGTTAAGGCGAGCACGGTTTGCCAAAAACAAACCAAGCTCGTCCTTGAGAAGCCGGCCACAAGCCGGCTTTTTAATGTCTGAAATAATCATGCGCTATTCAGGAAGTCAGCTCAGAGCCAGGCGGCTAGACGTGTTCACCCACTGCGATAGAACACACACGCAGGTTTTAGGGGGCCATTCGAGAGCTCAACTGTGCGTCCCGATGGCTGGTTGAAGCCAACGAGCCTGATGGGTTGCTTTTTAGCGCTGCGAAAAATTCATGCAGGCAGCAGAATTTTATTGATGATTCCGTCTTTCAAGGCTGAGTACGAGTGACCAGCCTCAAATGTATTTCGGGAACATTCTTCAGCCTCAAGTCGTGCCGCATTTTGCTTGATCAAAACTGTCGAAGCATTGGCGAATTTTTCGGCACTCATCTCACAGGCTAAGCCATAGGAAGTATCAATACCTTCGAGGGCGGCAGGTGTTCCTACAAGTGCCTTGCCATAGGCTAAAGCTTCGACGACTTTAATTTTCATGCCCGTGCCGTACCGAATGGGACAAACAATTACCTTGGAAGCCTTATAGACGTCGTCGATGTTCTCGACAAACCCTTGCTGTTTGATATTGCTCTTGAACATAGATTCGTGGACGGCGGATTTTATTAACTTATTTCTATTTACATTACCCTGGATCAGAAAGCTCACAGTAGGATGAGCCTGTGCGATCAACGGAAATACCTCATTGATGAACCACACCAAGCCATCTACATTGGGGGCAGAGTTAGACCCTATAAATGCAATGTCATGCTCGAAATTCCCAGTACAAAAGAGCTTGGCATCATCACTGGCATTGAGTGTAACCACTTGAGACTTGGGGTTATAAGTCGCCCGGATAGCATCCGTTTCCACTGACGAAATAGAAATTGCGACATCACATGCATCAAGCCCTGCTTTCTCACTTCTCATAAATATATCAAGATACTTAGCCCGACGTTTCGCCTCTAGGGTAGGCAATATATCACTCTTTATTCGAGTAGATTGCATATCGTGCATATCGACAATTATTTTGCTTCTGGTTTTTGGCAGCGCCCGAGGAAGCACCTTCATGTAGTTGAACCATGCGAAATCATAGCGACACGACGCTAAGTTACTGCAGATAAGTTTTTCAAAATTTCCTGGAAGGGCTGTCACATTATTGATCAAGGCGTCTCTATAGGTGAGACGATCAAACTTTCTTCTTATAAACGACAGTTTTTTTGAAACGCTGCCGAGAGATGATATTGCTTTTCCATAGTTCGGGTGTCGACGAACCTCGACGGTAAGATTTGCGTTGGCGTAATGGGCTTCCAAGCGATTTTTCAACGCTACCGACGTCGTTTTCTCCTCGCTTTGGTTTAACACAAGCAATTTGATCTTTAGACCTGCATCAAGCAGCGCACGGATCATCTGATCCGTGCGGTGAGCACTGCCTCTATTAATGGGAATAGGTATGACAGGCGTTACAAATAAAAGCTTTTTTTTTACGAGGCCCTCCGGGATTTTTACAGTATCGAAATTGATTTTTCTAGTAATGTTCCGGTAGGCGCCATCTTTGTGTAGAACACGCTCAGTTTCGAACGTGCCAAAAGAATACACCTTATTGACCAAATGATGGATAAAGCGGTTTCGAGCGTTTTTAGATACTTCAAAGCCCCTCAGCAGCCAATAGACGACATCTTCAGGATTTTTCACACTACGGTTCATCCCTGGGTGGGAGTAAAATGCATCGCCAGCATGTAATACCGGCTTATCAAACAGAGACGCTATGACACCGACTCCACTGTTGATTAGCAATACAGCTTCGGACATCTCGATCAGATCGTGAACATGGGTGTCGTCGTCTACAAACAACACATTTGCATGAGGTCGGACTTGCTCCAAAGGATGACGCTTTGCAACGACCACCCATTCGGAGGCATGCTGCTCCAACAATTTCTTTGACTGATTGACAAGACAGATAAAGTTGTCGAATGTTTTAATACCACCACAAAAAAATTTAACCGTGGTATCGGAAGGGCGTTGAAACGGTATAAATAAAACTTTCTTTCCAGAAAGCCCCAGTTTTTGCTTCAGCTGCTCGCCTCCCAAGCGATCTCCTTGATGCTCGAGCGGCAATTGCTTCTTGGCATTCTGAATATAGTCTTCGACAGCATGATTCTCATCTTCGCGCAGGGCGTTATCCCATGCCAAAGGATGATAGCTCAAACTATCTGCATTAAAACCAAGATCAAAAAACCATGAGCCGGGCAGTGCACCACGGTCGAAAACCAGCACAGGAAAATCAAGGCTCTTAAGATGAACATAGATCCAGCGTCGACGTTCATTCCCGTAGGGGTTGGGCATGACGACTAAATCGAAAGATGAGTTCCTGACATAATCGATCACATCTTCGGCGTTATCAAAAGAGTGCTCTTCGCGAAAGGAAAGATCACCTATATCGCGCAAGGTTTCTTCAATGCTTCTATAGGACGCACTAAAGCGGTCACCTAGAGCCAGTATTTCCAGAACGCCGTTTTTCATTTTCTACCTAAAAATCCTTAAATCCGTACACTCATATAGTTGAGCGCGTCGATTCAGTTTGTATTCGAGCTGTCAGCTGGGGCGCTGCAAACATTTCAACCTGCTCGACCCTACTGATCTTCGTAACAGACAACATGGTGTTCCTAGAGGTATGCATCGAACTCAACCCCAATCATGTCTCCTTTTCATGAGAAAAACCTATCAGTCAATTCCTCAGCTTATGTAGGAAAAATCCACAGATCACACAATTGCGCCCGGCTACCGGACGAATCGTTGCATCCCACGCAGTCTCAAGAACTATAAAAACCAGTTATTCCATAAAACTTCACCTGATAATCCAGTGTTATGCACCGGAGCTTTCGATGGGGTGACCGCAGCAAGAGCGAGCGGGAGGATGACCTGATTTGCGACAAGGTCATTTATTGCACTGCAATTGGCCGTCATATCAATCTTATACGTGGATTGATCACGCTCACCTGGGAATTTGCTCGCAAACAATCGGCACAGCAGCCTGCAGCTGTATCCCAACATTCGCGAGCAAACTCGCCTGCACTTATTAATGTGGATGTTTTGAGCTCAAGCGTCCTGCCATGAGGGTAGCGTCAGCCGCAAATCAATTGACCCCCATCATCGCCGAAGCCTCCACCTCAGCCTCCCGATACTGCAACAGCGGGATCTCCAACAGCGCAACCTGCATCGGCCAGTAGTGGTTTTCTTCTTCGGTGTCGGTGGTGCTCAGGCAGATCCCCATGGGCATGCCGGCGTGGGCGTCGAGGACGAGGTTGTAGAGGTCGGCGTTGGCGGCACGGATTTTGTTCACGGTGCCGCTGCGAGAATAGATTAAGCAGCAGGACATGAAATCCATGGTGTGGTCGTCTTTGAGCTGAAACTTTTCCACCACTTTCTGGATGAGTTCCTGGGTTGAGAGGGAATTGCAGTGTTCAAAGCTGAAGCCGTCCCAGTGGTATTCGGCCAACGCCCGATACAGCTCGGGCACCATGGCGGCTTCGTAATCCCAGCCCAGCTCCCACGTGTCGTCTTCTGGAGGGCCGGCGGCGTCGTCCACCAGCCTGATGCGCTGGACCAGCTCAGGATTGATGAGCAGTTTCCGATTATTCAAGGTGCTGACCACCAGCCATTGCGGCTCATCGCGTTCGGTGGCCAGCGCTTCTCTGATGCTGGAGTACTCGCCCAGGGTGATGGGATACCAGTTGCAATTGCTTTTACCGGGTAACAGCAACCCAAGATGCCCCCAAAAACCGTCGAGGATCGGATGTTCGTCGGCAAACCAGTGTCGGGAGGACATTTTTCGGCCGCTGGCTTCGAAATCAATCAAATCATCTACGCTGGTCCCCAGCAGCGTGGCGATGTCGCGCATTGACTGGGTGTCAGGCTCGCTGCTGCCCTGCTCCCAAGAATGGACAAGCTGCTCAGGCATGTTCAATTCCCTGGCCAGTTCGGCCAGCGATATTCCCAAAATGGTGCGTAATTCTTTTAGTCGCTGCATCTATAACTCCAACAATCAAACTTATCTAAGACGCAACAAATGCCGGGGGCGGCCTGCGCAGACAGGCGACCGGAGCATCGTGCAATTGCCGAAAGCAAGTTATCCGTCAGCCATCGGACCGGTTCTCAGGAGCGTTTATCGGATGGGTAGCTGATTACGCAAACGGCTGAAGGATATTTCCTACGAGCCATTCAACGACGAGGCTGTGCCGGGCGGACGAACGGAAAGAAAAACGCCGCTTTTATAGACACCAGAAGCCCATTTCAAGCCTTGGTCATTTGCCCCGGAGCCCACGCTCTGCTAGTGTCGCGGCGGTTTAACCTCTACCGGAATAGCGCTCATGGCCCGCAAGAAAGCTGCACTGGATTTCGAACAATCCCTCGCTGATCTGCAAACGCTGGTAGAGCGTCTGGAGAATGGCGAGTTGTCGTTGGAAGACTCGTTGACCGCCTTCGAGCAAGGTATTCGCCTGACCCGCGACTGCCAGGGCGCACTGGCGCAGGCTGAGCAGAAGGTACAAGTGTTGCTGGAGCGCGACGGCGAGCTGGCTGAAGAGCCATTCGACGCGGAACAACCTGAATGATCGCGAACTATCAGGCGTTGAGTCAGAGCCGCGTCAATGCGGCGCTGGAAGGTCTGTTTGCAGCACCCGCCCCCGAACTGGCCCGCCTTTATGCCGCGATGCGCTACAGCGTGATGAATGGCGGCAAGCGCGTGCGTCCGCTGCTCGCCTATGCGGCCTGTGAGGCGCTGGGCGGTAAAGCCGAGGACGCCAACGGCGCAGCCTGCGCGGTGGAGCTGATTCACGCTTACTCGCTGGTGCACGATGATTTGCCAGCCATGGACGACGACGATTTGCGTCGCGGCCAGCCGACCACTCATAAAGCCTTTGATGAAGCCTGTGCGATTCTGGCCGGTGACGGCCTGCAAAGCCTGGCATTCACCGCCCTGCTCGACCCACACCTGACCTCGCAAGACGCCGGTACGCGCCTGCTGATGGTCGGCGCGCTGGCGTCGGCGGCAGGTCCTGCCGGCATGGTGGGCGGCCAGGCCATCGACCTGGGTTCAGTGGGCCTCAAGCTGGATCAGGCGGCACTGGAATTCATGCACCGGCACAAGACCGGCGCGTTGATCGAAGCCAGCGTCAAACTTGGCGCACTGGCCAGCGGTCATGCGGATCAAGCCCGGCTTGATGCCCTGCAATCCTATGCCCGGGCCATTGGTCTGGCGTTTCAGGTGCAGGACGACATTCTCGACGTAGAAAGCGATACCGAAACTCTCGGCAAGCGCCAGGGTGCCGACATCGCCCGTGACAAGCCGACCTACCCGGCGCTGCTGGGGCTGGAGCCTGCGCGGCAATATGCCTTGCAGTTGCGAGATCAGGCGATAGAAACGCTGCGGCCTTTCGACGCATCCGCTGATCCGCTGCGTGACCTGGCGCGGTATATCGTTGAACGGCGCAACTAAACCGCTGCACACCTGAAATACCCCGAACCGGGCTCGTTTCATCGGGTCACAGACTTGTGTTTGACAGGTTTGCCTGCGCATCAGCCACTGCACTTCATGGGCAGCCTGCGTTGCATCAGGTAAACTGCCGCCTCTTTTACTTATAACGATTCGCCTGATGCCCACGACGTTTAAAGAGATCCCCCGCGTGCGCCCGACCACGCCGCTGCTCGACCGCGCTGAAACGCCGGACGGCCTGCGTCGCCTGGGTGAAGCCGAGCTGGAAGCACTGGCCGATGAACTGCGCCTGGAGCTGCTCTATTCCGTTGGCCAGACCGGCGGGCATTTCGGTGCCGGCCTTGGTGTCATCGAGCTGACGATCGCTCTGCATTATGTCTTCGATACCCCGGACGACCGCTTGGTCTGGGACGTGGGCCATCAGGCGTATCCGCACAAGATTCTCACCGGCCGTCGCCAGCGCATGAACACCCTGCGCCAGAAAGACGGTGTGGCCGCCTTCCCGCGTCGCAGCGAGAGTGAGTACGACACTTTTGGCGTCGGCCACTCCAGCACTTCGATCAGCGCTGCGCTGGGGATGGCGATTGCCGCCCGTCTGCAAGGCAGTGATCGCAAGTCCATCGCGGTGATCGGTGACGGTGCGTTGACTGCGGGCATGGCTTTCGAAGCGCTGAACCATGCGCCGGAAGTTGCCGCCGACATGCTGGTGATCCTCAACGACAATGACATGTCGATCTCGCGCAACGTCGGCGGGTTGTCGAACTACCTGGCGAAGATTCTTTCCAGCCGCACTTACACGAGCATGCGCGAGGGCAGTAAAAAAGTCCTGTCACGCCTGCCGGGCGCCTGGGAAATTGCCCGCCGTACCGAGGAATATGCCAAGGGCATGCTGGTCCCTGGCACGTTGTTCGAAGAACTTGGCTGGAATTACATCGGGCCTATCGACGGTCACGACCTGCCGACCCTGATCGCGACGCTGCGCAATATGCGGGACCTCAAAGGCCCGCAGTTCCTGCACGTGGTGACCAAAAAAGGTAAAGGCTTCGCGCCTGCGGAAGTCGATCCGATTGGCTATCACGCCATCACCAAACTCGATCCTATCGATGCTCCGGCCAACGCGCCGAAAAAAGTCAGCGGTCCTAAATACTCCGGCGTTTTCGGCCAGTGGATTTGTGACATGGCCGAGGCTGACTCGCGCCTGGTGGGCATTACACCGGCGATGAAAGAAGGCTCGGATCTGGTCGAGTTCAGCGAGCGCTTCCCGGAGCGATACTTCGACGTCGCCATTGCCGAGCAGCACGCTGTCACGCTGGCGGCTGGCATGGCCTGTGAAGGCGCCAAGCCGGTGGTGGCGATCTACTCCACCTTCCTGCAACGCGGCTACGACCAACTGATTCATGACGTCGCGGTGCAGAACCTTGATGTCCTGTTCGCCATCGACCGTGCCGGTCTGGTGGGCGAAGACGGCCCGACCCACGCGGGCAGCTTCGACCTGTCTTACCTGCGCTGCATCCCCGGCATTGTGGTGATGACGCCGAGTGACGAAAACGAACTGCGCATGATGCTCAGCACCGGCTATCAGCACCCGGGGCCAGCCGCTGTGCGCTACCCACGAGGTACCGGGCCCAATGCAGTGATCGACAGCGGCCTTGCGCCTGTCGAGATCGGCAAGGGTGTGGTCCGTCGCACCGGCCAAGGCGTTGCCATTCTGGTGTTCGGTGTGCAACTGGCCGACGCACTGAAAGTCGCCGAGAAACTCGACGCCACCGTGATCGACATGCGCTTCGTCAAACCGATTGATGAAGAGCTGATCCGCGACGCAGCTGCCAATTACGAGCTGCTGGTGACCCTGGAAGAGAACGCCATCATGGGCGGTGCCGGTGCGGCCGTCAGTGAGTTCCTCGCACGGGTAAACATCCTTAAATCCGTGCTGCACCTGGGCTTGCCAGATGCTTACGTCGAACACGCCAAACCTGCGCAGATGCTGGCTGAGTGTGGTCTGGACGAAGCCGGGATTGAAGCGGCGATCAATGAGCGGTTGGTGTTGATTGGCTGATCGTTGAAAGCATAAAAAAGAAAGGCGCTCATTGAGCGCCCTTTTTTTGTGACTGCTGGATTACATGACAAGATTCTTTACGAGCTCACCGAGGTGACGAGGTGACGAGGTGACGAGGTGACGAGGTGACGAGGTGACGAGGTGACGAGGCGAGCGATGGCTGGTGTATCAGACAAACAGCAATCGCTGGCCTCGTCACTTTGGTGAGCGTCTACAGGAAATATGCGCGTCTTTACGCTAAACCGCTGCCTGCAACGCGTCGATATCACCTGAAACGATCACCTGCAGATTCCGGGTAACTTTCTCTATAGGCCAGTCCCACCAGGCAATGGCCAAAAGTCGCTCGCTGACGTCAACGGGGAAGCGCTGTTTCAAGACTTTGGCTGGATTGCCGCCAACAACGCTGTAAGCCGGGACATCACCGACCACTACCGAGCGTGAAGAGATGATCGCCCCGTCGCCGATCGTCACGCCAGGCATTATCAGCACGTCGTAGCCCATCCACACATCGTTACCCACCACCGTATCGCCTTTGTAGGGCAAGTCACCCGGCTCAGGCGTGACCTTCTCCCAGCCGTTGCCGAAGATTTGAAACGGATACGTCGAGATGCCACTTATCTTGTGGTTGGCGCCGTTCATGATGAATTTGGTGCCCCGCGCCAGTGCGCAGAATTTGCCAATGATCAGTTTGTCGCCGATGAACGGGAAGTGATAAAGGACGTTACGCTCGAAGTTTTCCGAGTCTTCGGGATCATCGTAGTAGGTGTAATCGCCCACGATGATGTTCGGATTGTTGAGGGTGTTTTTAATGAAACACACCTGCGGGAAGCCATTCATTGGGTGAGGATTTTTCGGGTCAGGTCCGTTCATGGAAAGTTCCTTTTTTATACAGTGACTCCGTCCGTAGGACCGGCTTTAGCCGGGAGAGCATTATTTCTGACGAAAGAGATTTAGAGAATGTATCGACGCCCTCCCGGCTAAAGCCGGTCCTACGGATAGTGTTCAATCAGAGGGGACGGGATGCCTTTCAAACCAATTGCCGAGGTATCCGGTAAAGATACAAAAGCACCACACTGGAAAACCCCAACAGCAACAGCGGCACCAGCTCAAGCCCAACGAACACGCCCAGTGCGGCGATCCACGCGGGCAATCCGGCAGCCAGAAACGCAGTGCGGCGAGCATCGGCCAGGTTGATCCAGGCGGCGGGTTCTTCAGGGGTATCCCGTGCAGCGCCGGTGGCGATCAAGGCGTGTTTGTAGCGGCCGAATGGCTTGAGGCTGACAAACATTGAGGCCAGGCCAGCAACGAAGATCGGCATCGCCAGCACGGGCAGGATGGCATTGCGGCTATCGAACGTATTGCTGATTACAAACAGAGGAGACAGGGTCAACACCAGCTGCCACCACCACGCGAGGGCGAAGCGGCGTCTGGTGTTGTTGCGGTTCACGCGCGATCAGCCTCGCCCTGGTGCTCGTTGCCCATCATGTGCCCGAGCTTCCCGGCCTTGGTCGCCAGATACAGTTTGTTGTGCGGATTGTGACCGGTGTGCAGCGGCACGCGCTCAGCCACGTTGATGCCCATCTCGGTCAAGGCTTTGACCTTGCGTGGATTGTTGGTCATCAAGCGAAGAGCGTCGATACCCAGGTGTTGCAGCATCGGCAGACAAATCGCGTAGTCACGCTGATCCGCAGCGAAGCCCAGACGCTCGTTGGCTTCAACGGTGTCAGCGCCACCATCCTGCAATTCATAGGCGCGGACTTTGTTCAGCAAACCGATGCCACGGCCTTCCTGACGCAGATACAACAGCACGCCACGGCCCTCGGAAGCGATAGCACGCAAGGCGGCTTCAAGCTGGGAACCACAGTCACAACGCTGGCTGAACAGGGCATCGCCAGTCAGGCACTCGGAATGGACGCGGCCAAGCACCGGAGCGCCATCGGACACATCGCCCAGGCTCAGAACCAGGTGTTCACGGCCGGTCGCATGCTCAAGAAAGCCATGCATGGTGAATTCTGCAAATGGGGTAGGCAGCTTGGAGGCGGCTACAAATACGACGGGCACCGTGTGCTCCTGATCAGTATGGGACTGGAAATTCGCAAGGCGGCATTGTAACAGCAGGTCCGGGCGGACGCTTAGGCTGAATTGTCGAGCATACTGATCAGGAAGTTAGATTGATGGCTTCCTGGATATCTTCACTGTAGGAGCTAACGAGTACCGCGAGGCAGAGATGACGGCGTATCAGACCAACCGCTATCGCGGCCTCGCGGTGCTCGTGCGCTCCTACGGAGGATGATTTTCAGCTCAAATCCACGCCCAGGCCCAAACCAGGCCCTGCATTGCCAACCAGGCGAACACTCCGGCCAGTACATCGTCGAGCATGATGCCCACGCCGCCGTGAACATGCCGATCAATCCAGTGGATCGGCCACGGCTTGAGGATGTCGAAAAAGCGGAACACGAGGAAGCCCACCAACAGCCAGACCCAGCCTTCGGGTACCAGCCACAAGGTAATCCACATACCGACCATTTCGTCCCAGACGATGCCTTCGTGGTCGTGAACGCCCAGGTCCTTGGCTACTTTGTCGCACAGCCAGAAGCCAAACAACATGGTGATGCCGAGCATCAGCCAATAACCCCAGTCCGGTAGCATCTGCCACAGCGGGATGAAAGGCACGGCGACCATCGAGCCCCAGGTGCCTGGTGCTTTGGGCAACGTGCCGGAGCCAAAGCCAAATGCCAGGAAATGCCACGGATTAGTCCACACCGAGGGTGGTACGAACTCCGCCGGGACTTGCTTAGGATGATCTGTCACGGTGTCTCCCGAAAATGTTGGTAGCCGCGTGCCAGGACAGGAACGTCGTGACCCTCTGAATCGATCAGCGCGACGCCTTCGCCTGCTACGACACGTCCAATGACGTGAACGGGCAAATCAGCGTCGCGCAAATCCTGCAAATGCGCAGCTGGCAGAGTAAATGCCAGTAAATAATCGTCGCCACCACTCAATGCCGCCTGTTGCGCCGCTTGCGGACCAAGAAGCGTCAACAGTGGCGGCGACATGGGCAGCTTGTCTTGCTCGACCAGCAACCGCACCTTGGACGCCAAGGCTATATGCCCGCAGTCAGCCAGCAAGCCGTCCGAGATATCCAATGCCGCACTGGCCTTGCCACGCAGTGCCAGACCGAGGGCGAACTGCGGTTGCGGCGACCAGTAGCGTGCCAGCAAAGCCTCTGCGGTAGACGCCTCGGCGCTGCGCTGGTTCAACACGAGTGCCAGAGCGCCCGCCGCATCGCCCAATGGTCCGCCAACGCACAGCAAGTCACCGGGCCGTGCGCCGCTGCGGGTTAGCGCCTTGCCCACAGGCACACGGCCGAATACCGTCAGGGTAAGGCTAAGCGGTCCGCGCGTGGTGTCTCCGCCGACCAGACGTAACCCACAACCCTCGGCCATGCGGTTCAACCCTTGGGCGAAGTGTTGCAGCCATTCGGCAGAGACGTCAGGAAGTGTGAGGGCCAGGGTGAACGCAACAGGTATCGCGCCCATGGCGGCCAGATCGCTGGCAGAGACTGCGAGTGCTCGCTGCCCCAGAAGAAAAGGATCGCAGCCATCGGGGAAATGCACCCCCGTGACCAGCGTATCGGTAGAGACCGCCAACTGCTCGCCTGGCGGCAGTGTCAGCAAGGCGCAATCGTCACCAATCCCCAGCGCAACGCCCTCGCCCGTCTGCGCACAAGGTGCGGCAGCGAAGTAATTGCGGATCAGCTCGAACTCGCCCATCGGGATCTCTTGTTGTGCTTGGCAACCTAGTGAAAACCCGTGGGAGCGAGCTTGCTCGCGAAGGCGATAGTCCAGCCGCTATAAATGCGCTGGTCTCACCGTCCCCTTCGCGAGCAAGCTCGCTCCCACAGGGAAGTGCGCTCAGCTTGAAATCTTAGCGCTTGTACGCTTTGACTTCAGCTTCACGCAGGCGCGGGGCCAGTTTGTCGAGGACGCCGTTGACGAACTTGTGGCCGTCGGTGGAGCCGTAGACTTTTGCCAGCTCGATGCCTTCGTTGATCACTACGCGATACGGAACATCGACGCGCTTGAGCAGCTCGTAGGTGGACAGGCGCAGGATGGCCAGTTCAACCGGGTCGAGTTCTTCAATGGTCAGGTCCAGGCACGGCTTGAGGGCGGTGTCGATTTCGCTCTTGTTGGTCGGCACGCCGCGCAACAGTTCACTGAAATAGTTGCCATCAACGTTGGTGAAATCGTTATCGACACGGAACTGTGCCTCGATTTCATTCAGCGAATGACCCGCCATGTGCCACTGGTAAAGGGCCTGAGTCGCGAGCTGACGCGCTTCGCGACGCTTGACGCTCTTCGATGGCTTGCCAGCGTCAGCTGGCTGTGAATCGCGCGGGTTGAACTGATCGCTCTCGTCAGAAATCACTTGGCCTCCAGCTGCGACAGCAGACTTACCATTTCAAGGGCGGACAACGCAGCTTCTGCGCCTTTGTTGCCAGCCTTGGTGCCGGAACGTTCGATGGCTTGCTCGATGGTGTCAACGGTCAGCACGCCGAATGCAACCGGTACACCGAACTCCATGGAAACCTGGGACAGGCCTTTGACGCATTCGCCAGCCACGTATTCGAAGTGTGGCGTACCACCGCGGATCACCGCGCCGAGGGCGACGATAGCGGCGAACTCGCTGCGCTGGGCAACCTTCTGCACAACCAGCGGAATTTCGAAGGCACCCGGTGCACGGATGATGGTGATGTCGCTTTCTTTGACGCCGTGGCGTACCAGGGCATCAACAGCGCCGCTCACCAGACTTTCCACGACGAAGCTGTTGAAACGGCCAACTACCAGAGCGTAGCGGCCTTGGGGAGCGACGAAGGTACCTTCGATGGTCTTCAGGGTCATTCGTGTAAGTCTCGTATTAAAGAGCAAGCACGCCTTGGGGCGGGCTATAGGGATATTGGGCCACGAAACAGATTAGCCGGTGGTACACCCAAAAAGCGCACCACCCAACCGTCTTTTATTCGGAGGGCACGTATTCTACAACTTCCAGATCGAAACCGGATATCGCATTGAACTTCATTGGTGAACTCATCAGGCGCATTTTACGCACGCCCAGGTCACGCAGGATCTGCGAACCGGCGCCAACGGTGCTGTAAGTGGTCGGCGACTTGACCGGCAACTGCCCGGATGTTTCACGAATATGCGCCAGCAACACGTCGCCATCCAGTGGGTGACCCAGCAGTAACACAACACCGCTGCCCGCGTCGGAAACCGCGGTCATGGCGGCCCGCAGGCTCCAGCGGCCGGGCTGTTTGACCATCAGCAGGTCACGCAACGGGTCCATGTTGTGCACCCGAACCAGGGTCGGTTCTTCTGCGCAAATCTTGCCCAGAGTCAGCGCAAGGTGAACATCGCCTTCCACGGAATCGCGGTAGGTCACCAGGTTGAACTGGCCCAGTTCGCTGTCCATGGGCTGTTCGGCAATCCGCTGAACGGTACGTTCGTGGATCATCCGGTAGTGAATCAGGTCGGCGATGGTGCCGATCTTGATGTCATGTTCCAGAGCAAAGGCTTCCAGCTCGGCGCGACGGGACATGGTGCCGTCATCGTTCATCACCTCGCAGATCACGCCGCTAGGCTCGTAACCGGCCATGCGCGCCAGATCACAGGCGGCTTCGGTGTGACCGGCGCGGGCCAGGGTACCGCCCGCCTGGGCCATCAACGGGAAAATGTGGCCCGGGCTGACGATGTCTTCGGCTTTCGCGTCTTTGGCGGCAGCAGCCTGCACGGTACGAGCGCGGTCAGCGGCAGAAATACCGGTGGTCACGCCTTCAGCGGCTTCAATGGACACCGTGAACTTGGTGCCGAACCCGGAGCCGTTGCGCGGCGCCATCAGCGGCAGTTTGAGGTTCTCGCAGCGCTCACGGGTCATGGGCATGCAGATCAGGCCGCGCGCAAAGCGAGCCATGAAGTTGATGTGCTCCGCCTTGCAGCATTCGGCGGCCATGATCAGGTCGCCTTCGTTCTCGCGGTCTTCGTCATCCATGAGGATGACCATCTTGCCTTGGCGTATGTCTTCAACCAGTTCTTCGATGCTGTTGAGCGCCACGCGGCACCCCCTTGAATTCAGGATTTGAGGTAGCCGTTGGCGGCCAGAAAGCTTTCAGTGATGGTGCCAGCCTGCCCTTTCGAGGAGTCGGCGGCCTTGTCGCCCATCAACAGACGCTCCAGATAACGCGCCAGCAGATCCACCTCAAGGTTGACCTTACGGCCCGGACGGTAGTCGGCCATGATGGTTTCAGCCAGGGTGTGCGGCACGATGGTCAGCTCGAACTCGGCGCCATCAACGGCGTTCACCGTCAGACTGGTGCCATCGACCGTGATCGAGCCCTTGTGGGAAATGTACTTGGCCAGTTCGCGAGGCGCACGGACCTTGAACTGAATGGCCCGGGCGTTTTCTTCACGGGAAACGATCTCCCCGACGCCATCCACATGGCCGCTGACCAGATGGCCCCCCAGACGCGTGGTCGGCGTCAGGGCCTTTTCCAGATTCACCGGGCTGCCGGTCTTGAGATCGATAAACGCGGTCACATCGAGGGTTTCGCGGCTGACATCAGCCCAGAAGCCATCGCCGGGCAACTCTACCGCCGTCAGGCACACGCCGTTGACCGCGATGCTGTCGCCCAGCTTGACGTCACTCAGATCAAGTTTGCCGGTCGCCACATAAACGCGAACATCGCCGCCTTTGGGGGTGATGGCGCGGATGCTGCCGATGGATTCAATAATGCCGGTAAACATGGGTCCTCCAGGAGAACAAGGCCAGCGCGCTAAGCGAAAGCCGGGAATTATACGCCGGGTAGCGTCTTTGGTACCGCGATGACTCGCCAGTCATCTCCAACTGCGCGCATTTCCACAATTTTGAGCTCAAGCGCTTCGCTCATCTGCGCCAGTGGCAGGTCGAGCAAAGGGCGAGCCGAAGAGCCGAGGAATTTACCCGCGATGAAAATCTGAAACTCATCCACCAACCCAAGCCGGGTAAAAGCCCCAGCCAGGCGCGGGCCGGCTTCGATCAATACATCATTGGCACCGCGAGCGGCCAGTTCAACCAGCAACTTGCGCAGATCCACATGGCCGTCGCTGCTGGCCAGGGCGAGCATGTCGTGGCCAGCGTCGTGATAGCGCTCGCGGGCCGATGCCGCAGCGCAGGTCACGACCAGGGCATGATCCGCCTGAAAGAACGGCGCATCCAGCGGCACACGCAAACGGCCGTCGATCAATACCCGCAGAGGCGGACGGGTCAAGGCCAATGCCGTCAGCTCGGCATTCAGGCCAAGCTCGTCCGGGCGTACGGTCAGGCGTGCCTTGTCGGCCAGCACGGTATCGGCACCCGTCAGCACCACACTGGACTGAGCGCGCAAGCGTTGCACGGCCGAGCGCGCGGCGGGGCCGGTAATCCACTGGCTTTCGCCACTGGCCATGGCGGTGCGGCCGTCCAGACTCATAGCCAGCTTGACCCGCACATACGGCAGGCCTTTGGTCATGCGCTTGAGAAAACCTTTGTTCAGCGCCCTGGCTTCGTCTTCCAGCACGCCGCACTGCACGGCGATACCGGCATTCATCAAACGCAACAAGCCGCGCCCGGCCACATCCGGATTGGGGTCCTGCATGGCCGCCACCACGCGCCCGACCCCAGCATCGACCAACGCGTCGGCACAAGGCGGCGTGCGGCCATGATGGCTGCAAGGTTCGAGGGTGACGTAAGCAGTTGCGCCTTTGGCTTTTTCGCCCGCATGGCGCAGGGCGTGGACTTCAGCGTGAGGCTCGCCAGCCCGGGCATGCCAGCCTTCGCCGACAATCTGGCCGTCGCGCACAATTACGCAGCCAACCCTTGGGTTTGGGTGGGTGGAATAAATCCCTTTGCGCGCCAGTTCCAGCGCGTGCGCCATGTAATGCGCATCCAGCACGGTTTGCTCAGTCAACGTGACGCTCACTCTTTGGCAGGCTCGCGAGCCAGGCGATCAATTTCTTCGCGGAATTCGTTGAGGTCCTGAAAACGCCTGTAGACCGACGCAAAGCGGATATAAGCCACTTCATCCAGCTTTTGCAGTTCGCCCATGACCAGATTACCGACCACCAGGGATTTGACCTCGCGCTCACCGGTAGCGCGCAGCTTATGCTTGATGTGCACCAGCGCGGCTTCCAGGCGTTCGACGCTCACGGGACGTTTTTCAAGGGCGCGCTGCATGCCGGCACGCAGCTTTTCTTCGTCGAAAGGCTGACGGCTACCGTCTTGCTTGATCAGACGTGGCAATACCAGTTCGGCGGTCTCGAAGGTGGTGAAACGTTCACCGCACGCCACGCATTCGCGACGACGACGAACCTGTTCGCCTTCGGCAACCAGGCGTGAATCGATGACTTTGGTGTCATTGGCACCGCAGAAGGGACAGTGCATGGTGGCAGGCAACAAAAATAGGAAGGGCCGCCATGGTAGCGCATCCCGCTGGCAAGACAAGTCTTGGGCTTTGCGGTATATAGACGCGCAACGGGCGCAGTGTTCAGCGATACTGCGCACTACTGGGCTATTCATAGGTAGGCCTGTCCGGGCTGCTGCGTTATTGAACGGTAGCTGATGTCCTTCGTATTGGTTTTTTGTTGGAGCTGTTCATGACGCTTAGACCGCTAGTTTTGCTTGGCCTGGTCGGCCTGCTCGCCGCTTGCAGCAGCAATGAGCCACCCCATCCGGTTGCCGCCAAGCCGGCTTCGGCGCCAGCCATCAAAGTCCCCGCTGGCCCTGGGCCGTTGCAACCTTTTCAACGTGAGCTGAGCGGGCAACTGCTCGGCGTGCCCAGTGGGGCGGAAGTCGAGTTGGCATTGCTGGTGATCGACGAGCGCGGTCGTCCGCAAAAGCTGCTGACCAGCACGGTTTTGCAGGGCAACGACAAGTCCCTGCCCTTTCAACTGCGTTTCAACCCGGAAGCCTTCCCCGTGGGCGCTCGTGTTGAGCTGCGCGGGCGTGCCAGCAAATCCGGGCAGTTGATACTGCATCTGCCGTCGCTGCGCATTGAACAACCCAACACTCAGGCGCTGGGACCTTTGCAGTTCGAAACCGCACCATGACTGCACCGCAACACCTGCAACGGGCGCTGAGCGACCTGCTCGGCGACGCCCGATTGGTGGCCACGGCGCTGCCGGAAACCGATTTGCAGCTGTGGCTGATCGACGCTGACAACATGGACCGCGCCTTCAGCCCTGAAGAAACCCGCCGCATCCTCGAAGAGCCGCCGTACTGGAGTTTCTGCTGGGCCAGCGGTTTGGTGTTGGCGCGGTTTCTGGCCGAGCACCCGCAGTGGGTGGCGGGCAAGCGGGTCCTGGATTTTGGAGCGGGTTCGGGCGTTGCAGGGATTGCAGCCATCAAAGCCGGCGCGCTGGAAGTGGTGGCCTGCGATCTCGACCCGTTGGCGCTCGAAGCCTGCCGCGCTAACGCGGAGCTCAACGGTGTGCAGCTCAATTATTCGGCGGATTTCTTTGCCGAAGCCGATCGCTTCGACCTGATCATCGTCGCCGACGTGCTCTACGACCGCGCCAACCTGCCGCTGCTTGATCAATTCCTCAGCCGTGGCCGTCAGGCGTTGGTAGCTGATTCCCGTGTGCGGGATTTTCAGCATCCAGCTTATGAGCGATTGGGCATTTTTGAGGCGCATACGTTGCCGGATCTGGCTGAGCCTCATGAATTTCGCAACGTGAGCTTGTATCACGCTGATAGACAGGTATGGACGGCCCCCCGGTAGGAGCGCGCTTGCCCGCGATGCGATTTTTCAGGCGGCACATTTATCGACTGGACTGCCGCCATCGCGGGCAAGCGCGCTCCTACAGATCGATTTCGTCCTTGGGTCTACGACTCACCGCTTTGCGCAAACCCCCACGCCCTTTATAGTTGGCGGCATTCAGATCCTCCCGAGATTCGCAATGAACCAGGACACGACATACATCTTCGACGCCACCGCGGCGACCTTTCAGCAACTGGTGATCGACAAGTCGTTCGACCAACCGGTGCTGGTGGATTTCTGGGCCGAGTGGTGTGCTCCGTGCAAGGTGTTGATGCCGCTGCTGGCGCAAATCACCGAGAGTTATCAGGGCGAACTGCTGCTGGCGAAGGTCGACTGCGATGCAGAGCAAGACATCGTTGCGCGCTTCGGCATTCAGAGCCTGCCTACCGTGGTGCTATTCAAAGACGGTCAGCCGATCGATGGCTTCACCGGCGCGCAGCCTGAGTCGGAGATCCGCAAGATCCTCGCTCAACACGTGGTGATGCCGCCACCGAAAGCGGCCGACCCGGTGAAACTCGCTCAAGAGATGTTCGCCGAAAGCCACTTCGCTGAAGCCGAAGCGGTATTGCAGCAAGTGCTGACTGAAGACAACACCAACGTTGTGGCGCTGATCCTCTACGCACGCTGCCTGGCAGAGCGCGGCGCGCTGGACGAAGCCCGTGCGGTCTTGGATGCAGTGAAAACCGACGACCACAAAGCCGATCTGGCCGGCGCCCGCGCGCAGCTGACGTTCCTGGCAGAAGCCAAGGCTTTCCCGGATGCCGCCGACCTCAAGGCGCGTCTGGCGCAGAATCCGCAGGACGATGAAGCGGTGCATCAACTGGCGATTCAACAGCTTGCCCGCCAGCAGTATGAAGCGGCGCTGGAAGGCTTGTTGAAACTGTTCATCCGCAACCGCAACTACGCCGAAGGTCTGCCGCACAAGACCCTGCTGCAAGTCTTCGATCTGCTGGGCAACGACCACCCGCTGGTCACGGCCTATCGTCGCAAGCTGTTTGCTGCGCTGTACTAAGCGTCGGCTCCAAGCCAACTGTAGAGCGGCGCATCCTGGCCGCTCTCGACCTTGACCTGTGAACTGTGGCGCAGGCGCACCAACAAGCGCTTGCCCGCCGCCGTGCTGCCGGTCAGCCCTTCCAACTGATCCAACAGCTGCGGCCCGCTGATCTGCCCGGCGTCACGCAGTAGGTCGAGAGCGATCTGCCAGATCTTGTCGTCCTGAGTGGCAGGCTTGCTGGCAACAACAGGAGCGGCTTCAGGCTTGGCCGCCTTGAGCTGCGCGCCCAACTGCGCCCAATCCCCTTCATCCAGCTCCAGCGTCAAATCCACCGGCCAATCACCGACGGTTCCACGGATACGCAACATGGGTGCTTCCTCTTTTTTAGCAGGTGGGCATGCTCGCATAGCCGCACATGGATTGTCCTGCGCACCGCTCCCACAGGAATGATCTCAATATTGACGCGACGACGTGGGACCGGCTTTAGCCGGGAAGAGGCCGGTACATCCACACCCTATTTATCGTCTGAAGTGTCGCCTTCCCGGCTAAAGCCGGTCCCACGTCGTCACATCCGCTTGCGAGCAGACATAGAATCTCCCACAGGTCAGGGTTCGCAGCTCGAACCCTGAACAAACCTCAATTCCAGCTCACCCCCACCGAGATAATTGTTATAAGATCACATAACTATTTTTCACCCATCATGTCCGGAGTCTGTTTTTATGCGCCGTCTGCTGCTCGCTTTGCCCTTCGCTCTGCTTCCTCTCGCCATGGCTCACGCGGCTCCAGAACATGATCACGACCATGAGCACGGCAGCCTCGGCGCCCATGAGCATGGTGTGGGTCGGCTGGATGTGGCACTCGAAGGTCGCACGCTTGAGTTCGAACTGGACAGCCCGGCGATGAACATCGTGGGTTTCGAGCATCTGGCAACCAGCGCTGAAGACAAGGCCAAAGTCGCCGCTGCCAAGGAAATACTGCTCAAACCTCACGCGCTGTTCAGCGTGCCGGAAGCGGCCGAGTGCAATGTGGTCGCCCTGAAACTGGAAAGCCCATTGTTCGGTGACAAACCGGACGCCGACGCTGATCACGATCATGATCATGATCACGCTGATAAAGCCGGTGAGCCCGAAGAGCACGAGCACAGCGAAATCCACGGTACTTACAAATTCACCTGTAAAGTTCCTGCGGTACTGAAAACCCTCGACCTGACACAGATTTTCAAATCCTTCCCTGGCACTCAGAAGCTTCAGGTACAACTGATCTCGCCAAAAGGCCAGTCGGGTGCCGAAGTGCGTCCGAGCAATCCAAGCCTGAAGTTCTGATTTAGTCAGCGTTTAAACCGACCGGGCTTGCCCGGTCGTTTGATTTTCATCAAAGGCACTTTCGGCTATGACCCAAGCACTCATCGAACTCAGCGACCTTGGCTTCAGTTGGCCGGGGCATGCGCAATTGCTGGATATCCCGGAATTTCGTCTTGATGCGGGCGAAACCCTGTTTCTCAAAGGCCCGAGCGGCAGTGGCAAAACAACCCTGCTTGGGCTGTTGGGCGGCGTGCAGACACCCAATCGAGGCAGCATTCGCCTGCTGGGCCAGGAACTGACACAGTTGTCCGCAGGTGCTCGTGACCGGTTTCGGGTCGACCACACCGGCTATATCTTTCAGCAGTTCAACCTGCTGCCGTTCCTGTCTGTGCGCGAGAACGTCGAGTTGCCGTGCCACTTCTCCAAAGTCCGCGCAGAGCGAGCCCAGCAGCGCCACGGCAGCGTGGGAAAAGCCGCCACGACGCTGCTTTCCCACCTGGGCCTGAAAGATCCGGAAATGCTCAGCCGTCGCGCCGATGCTTTGTCCATTGGCCAACAGCAACGAGTCGCCGCCGCACGCGCCTTGATCGGCCAACCGGAGCTGGTGATCGCCGACGAGCCCACCTCGGCGCTGGATACCGACGCCCGGGAGGCGTTCATCAAGTTGCTGTTCGCTGAATGTCGCGAAGCCGGTGCCAGCCTGTTGTTTGTCAGCCATGACCAAAGCCTGGCGCCGCTGTTCGATCGCAGTCTGTCGTTGTCCGAACTCAATCGCGCCGCCGTCGCCGCAGAGGTTTGAGATGTATTTGTTTCGTCTAGCCATGGCCAGCCTGGCAAACCGTCGCTTCACCGCATTCCTGACCGCCTTTGCCATCGCCTTGTCGGTCTGCCTGTTGTTGGCGGTCGAGCGGGTGCGCACCGAGGCCCGGGCCAGTTTCGCCAGCACCATCAGCGGCACGGATCTGATCGTCGGTGCGCGTTCCGGCTCGATCAACCTGTTGCTGTATTCGGTATTTCGCATCGGCAACGCCACCAACAACATTCGCTGGGACAGCTATGAGGAGCTGTCCCACAGCAAACAGGTGAAATGGGCAATCCCGATTTCTCTGGGCGATTCCCATCGCGGTTATCGGGTGATGGGCACTAACGAAAGCTATTTCGAGCACTACCAGTTTGGCCGCCAGCAGCATTTGCAGATGGCCGAAGGTCGTGAGTTTCAGACTGATCCGTTTGAAGTGGTGCTCGGCGCAGAAGTCACCGACGCCCTGAAATACAAACTGGGCGACAAGCTGGTGCTGGCTCATGGCGTGGCGGTGGTCAGCCTGGTCAAGCACGACGACAAGCCATTCACCGTGGTCGGGATTCTCAAGCGGACCGGCACGCCGGTGGATCGCACGCTGCACATCAGCCTCGGTGGCATGGAAGCGATTCACATTGATTGGCAAAACGGTGTGCCGGCCCACGGAGCCGGGCGAATTTCCGCCGATCAGGCGCGCAACATGGACCTCACGCCCAAGGCCATCACGGCATTCATGCTGGGCCTGAACAGCAAGATCGCCACCTTCGCCGTGCAGCGCGAAATCAATGAATTCCGTGGCGAGCCACTGCTCGCAATTCTGCCCGGCGTGGCACTTCAGGAGTTGTGGAGCTTGATGGGCACGGCGGAAAAAGCCTTGTTTGTGATTTCTCTGTTTGTGGTGCTGACCGGCCTGATCGGCATGCTCACGGCAATTCTCACCAGCCTCAACGAGCGCCGCCGGGAAATGGCGATTCTGCGCTCGGTGGGCGCTCGCCCCTGGCACATTGCGACACTATTGATCATGGAGGCCTTCGCCCTGGCGTTGGCCGGCGTGGTCAGTGGCATGGCCCTGCTGTACGTCGGCATCGCCGCCGCCCAAGGCTATGTACAAAGCAATTACGGCCTGTTTTTACCGCTTTCTTTGCCCAGCGAATATGAATGGACGCTGCTCGGTGGCATTCTGGCGGCCGCGCTGCTGATGGGTGTTGTACCCGCTTGGCGCGCCTATCGGCAGTCACTGGCCGATGGTTTGTCGATCCGTTTATGAGGACGTTGAACATGCGGCGTTTGTTACTGGTTTTGCTGTTATCGATCAGCCCACCGTTGTGGGCTGCCGAGCCGCAGGTGCTGACGTGGGAAGACATGATCCCGCCTGACGCCCCCAAAATCGCGCCCATTACCGCCCCGATTCATAACCTGTCCGGGCTGTCCGATGCGCTGTCGGTGGAGTCCGCGCCAGCAGCTCACCAACAGGCGCCTCACGCTCCGGTGGTCAAGGCGCTGGACGGGAAAAACGTTCGCCTGCCTGGCTACATCGTGCCACTGGAAGTCAGTGAAGAAGGCCGGGTGACTGAGTTTCTGCTCGTGCCGTATTTCGGCGCGTGCATCCATGTTCCGCCACCGCCTTCGAACCAGATCGTGCATGTCACCAGCGAGCTGGGGGTGAAGGTCGAGGAGCTTTATCAGCCGTACTGGATCGAAGGGCCGATGCAGGTCAAAGCGACCTCCAGTGAACTGGCTGATGCAGGCTATCAGATGGAAGCCGACAAGATCCTGGTCTATGAGTTGCCTGATACATAGGTCTATTGGAGGGCAGTTTACCTGCAAAGTCGCGCGATCCCGTGGGACCGGCTTTTAGCCGGGAAGAGGCCAGTACACTCACTACGATCTTCTTCGCCTGGAATTTTGCCTTCCCGGCTGAAGCCGGTCCCACGTCATTTCGAGGGCTTCATCGCGTTTTCATTGAGCTGTGTCAAAGCCGCCCTTTAGACGGGCCGTAACATTGGCAACAGACAAATTGAACCGCCTTTTGGAGCCCCCATGAACAAGACCTTGCTCAGCGCTTCCCTTTTCGCGCTGGCCCTCAGCACCCCTTTCGCAGCCCAGGCTTACGAGGCCGGTGATTTCATCGTCCGCGCCGGTGTGGCACACGTCGAGCCCAACGAAGACAGCGGCGAAATCCGTCTGGACGGCAGCAAGGTCTCCGGCACCAAAGCGACCGTTAATGGCGAAAACCAACTCGGCCTGACGTTCGGCTACATGATCACTCCCCACGTCGGCATCGAACTGCTGGCGGCCACGCCGTTCAGCCACACCGTTTCGGTCAAAGGTCTGGGCGCGGGCCTGGATGGCAAGTTGGGTGACATCAAGCAACTGCCTCCAACGCTGTCGTTGCAGTACTACCCGATGGAAGCTTCGTCGAAGTTTCAGCCCTACGCGGGTATCGGCATCAACTACACCACCTTTTTCGACACAGACCTCACTGGCAATCGCAAAAGCCAGGGCTTCAGCAACCTGAAACTGAAAGACTCGGTGGGTCTGGCCGGTCAGATCGGTATGGACTACCTGTTGACTGACAACATTCTGCTCAACGCATCGGTCTGGTACATAGACATCGACACCGAAGCCACCGTTGATGGTCCGTCTGCGCTGAGCGTGGGCAAGACCAAGGTTGATGTGGATATCGACCCATGGGTTTACATGGTGGGTGTTGGTTACAAGTTCTGAGGATTCACCTTTTCTGTAGGAGCGAGCTTGCTCGCGAAGGGGCCGGGACATCAGCATATATTTCGGAAGGCAGGAACATTGCCTTCGCGAGCAAGCTCGCTGCCACAGGTCCTGTGTTTGCTGCGCGACAGCGCGGCGTCTGGACGACGAGGGATCTACTACAGGAATATCAGCAGGCGTAAAAAAAGCACCTCATCGGTGCTTTTTTTGTGCCTGCAAATCCAGCCTTATCGCCCCAGCAACTTCGCCAATCCAACCTGCAATGGCGTTGGCTCGCCAAGCTTGAACCGCGCCAGCAAACGCTGATTGTTGGCTCGAGAGTGACGGATGTCGCCGGAGCGTGCTGCCTGATAAGTGACTTCAGACTGTTTGCCCACCACGTCTGCCAGCGCCACCAGCAGTTGATTCAACGAGGTGGTGTTATTCAAACCGACGTTCACCGCGCCCTGCTCGACCTGCGGCAGGTCCAACGCCTGGGTCAGTAACTTGACCACGTCGCCGACGTAGAAGAAATCCCGGGTTTGCTCGCCATCGCCAAACACCGCAATGGGCAGCCCCTTCTCAGCGCGCTCGGCAAAGATGCTGATCACGCCGGAGTACGGCGAGGACGGGTCCTGGCGCGGGCCAAAGATATTGAAGAAGCGGAAAATCACCGGCTCGAGACCATGCTGGCGGCCGTAGAAATCAAGGTAGTATTCGCTGGACAACTTGTCCGAGGCGTAGGGCGTCAACGGTGCCTTGGGTGTGTCTTCGCTGATTGCTTCGCCTTCGCCGTTGTTGCCATACACCGCTGCGCTGGAAGCAAATACCACGCGTTTGATGCCGGCCTCGCGCATGGCTTCGCACACGTTCAGAGTGCCGATGAAGTTGCTTTGATGGGTGCGCACCGGGTCGTCCACGGAGGCTTGAACCGAGGCGACAGCCGCCAGGTGCACAACCGCCTTACAGCCCTGAACAGCGCGAGCCACCAGCTTAGCGTCGGCCACATCGCCTTCGATCAGTTCGACCCGAGGGTTATCCAGCGGCAGGTTGCTGCGCTTGCCTGTGGACATATCATCAAGAACACGCACCGCATGCCCCTGGGCCAGGAGCGCATCGGTCAGATGTGAGCCGATGAAACCGGCACCGCCGGTGATGAGAACAGGAGCATCAGACATGTCGGTAGTAACGATCCAGGAGGCTCGGCAGCCCGGCACGCCAGGCGCGGGGCTTGATACCAAAGGTATGAAGAATTTTCTTGCAGGCCAGCACGCCATGTTGCGGCTCATCGCTCGCATCGGCACCGGCGGCATGGGCCTGGGCGGTGGGTGACTCAATCGCCAGCGGATGCAACAACTGTGCTTCGGTCAGGATCGCCTGCCCCAGCGCCAGCGGTGTGGTCGCTTCATGCCCGGCGTAGTGGTAAGTGCCCCACAACGGCGATTCGCAATCCAGCTGCTTGAGGACGGCGATGATCACCCGGGCGGCATCGTCCACCGGCGTGGGGTTGCCACGGCGGTCATCGGCCATCAGCAGCTCTTGCGGTAGCTTGGCGCGGGTCAGGAAACGCCCCAGTACACCGTCGGGGCTGTCATCGAGCAACCAGCCGAAACGCAGCAACAAGTGCTGTGGGCAGGTGGCGCGCACGCTTTGCTCGATACGCAACAAGGCCTGACCGCGCAGCCCGAGGGGCACCGGCTCGTCTTTTTCGCTGTAGGCCGTCGCACGAGAACCGTCGAATACCCGGTAGCTGGACGGCTGCAACAGGGTGATGTTGTGGTGCTGGCACAGTTCCGCCAGACGCTCGACTGAGCGCTCCTGGCTATTCAAGCGGGCCTCGCTCACTGTTTCGGCCTGAAACCAGTCGAAATAGTAGGCAAGGTTGATCAAGGCATCGGGACGGGTGTCATCGAGCAATTGCGTCAGACTCGCTGCGTCCCAGCCATCTTGCGGCGGACGCGGTGCCAGGAAGCCAATGTCTTCCTCGGCACCCAGACGAATCAGCGCCTGCCCAAGGGCATTCCCGCCGCCCAACAGCATAAGGCGCATTCGCATAGGGTCAGCAGGCTCGGTATCAAATTCACTGAAAATATAAGTGTAAAACGCCAACAAACATATCACGTTGCCGCTTATCCCCCAACCGTTAGGGTGTGAGGGGGATTTCTCGGCTGCACGCAAACACAGGATTAAAGCGAGACCTTGTGGGAGCGGTGTTCCTCTGTAGGAGCGCGCTTGCCCGCGATGAACGATGATGCGGTATGTCTGCCAGACCAAGGTGACTGGTTCGCGGGCAAGCCTCGCTCCAACGGATCGGTGATCGCCTGTGGGAGCGGTGCTTGCCCGCGATGAACGATGATGCGGTATGTCTGAAAAACCGAGTCGCCTGCATCGCGGGCAAGTACCGCACACATAAAGCGATCCAGCGTTCCAACCACCGATCAGAAGCGCTTGCATCTTCCCGGCAGCACCCTCATTAATTCGCCCATGAATCTTCCCCACATCATTGATCCGGCGCTCGACGGTTTTCATCCGGCGGTCAGCGCGTGGTTTCGCAGTACTTTTCCTGCGGTGACGCCCGCTCAGGCTCAGGCGTGGCCGTTGATCAAGGCCCGGCGCTCGACCTTGATTGCTGCGCCTACCGGCTCCGGGAAAACCCTGACCGCGTTTCTTGCCGTGCTAGACGATCTGGTCCATCAGGGCCTTGAGCACGGCGGCGAGTTGCCGGAGCAGACCTTTGTGGTTTACGTCTCGCCCCTCAAGGCGCTGTCCAACGACATCCAGATCAATCTGCAAAACCCGCTGGCCGGGATCACCGCGCAGTTGCAACACATGGGCCTGCCGCCGTTGCGCATAAACACAGCAGTACGCACCGGTGATACGCCACAGAAAGATCGCTCGGCAATGCGCAAGAACGCCCCGCATATTCTGGTCACCACCCCAGAGTCGTTGTACGTATTGCTCGGTTCGGATTCCGGACGACGCATGCTCGCCAGTACCCGCACGGTGATCGTCGACGAAATCCACGCCATCGCCGCCAGCAAACGCGGCAGTCATCTGTCGTTGAGCCTCGAACGTTTGCAAGCCCTGTGCGGCGAGCCGTTGCTGCGCATTGGTTTGTCGGCGACCCAAAAGCCCATCGAGTTGGTGTCGCGGTTTCTGGTTGGCGCTGATCCAGTCAAACGCCCCTGCGCCATTGTCGATATTGGCCACGCACGGCCACGGGATCTGGGTATCGAGGTGCCGCCCGTAGCGCTCGGGCCGGTCATGGCCAATGACGTCTGGGAACTGGTGTACGACCGCCTTGCTGAACTGACCAGCGAGCACCGCACCACGCTGATTTTCGTCAACACCCGGCGTATGGCGGAACGCATGGCCCGGCACTTGAGCGAGCGCCTGAGCAAAGACGCGGTTGCCGCCCACCACGGTAGCCTGGCCAAAGAGCAGCGCCTGGATGCCGAGCAACGCCTCAAGCGTGGTGACTTGCAGGTATTGATCGCAACAGCGTCGCTAGAACTGGGGATCGATATCGGCGACGTGGATCTGGTTTGCCAGATTGCCTCACCCCGCTCCATCTCCGCGTTTCTGCAAAGGGTCGGCCGCTCCGGGCACCACGTCGGCGGCACGCCCAAAGGCCGGCTGTTTGCCACTTCCCGGGACGACTTGATTGAATGCGCGGCGCTGCTGGACTGCGTGCGGCGCGGCGAGCTGGATATCTTGCAGATCCCCAAGGCGCCGCTGGACGTGCTCGCGCAACAGATCGTCGCCGAAGTGAGTTTGCAGGAATGGCACGAACAAGAGTTGCTGGACATGTTCCGGCAGGCGTCGCCTTATGCCGAGCTGGACGCTGACCATTATCAGGCGCTGCTGAGCATGCTGGCCGAGGGCTACAGCGGTCGTCAGGGCGTGCGCAGCGCTTATCTACACCGCGATGCCCTGACTCGCACCCTGCGCGGTCGAAGAGGCAGCAAGCTGACAGCCGTCACCAGCGGCGGGACCATTCCAGACAACGCCGACTACAGCGTGATCCTCGAACCCCAGGCGCTGAACATCGGCACGGTCAACGAAGACTTCGCGGTGGAAAGCATTGCTGGCGACATCTTTCAGCTGGGCAACACCTCGTATCGCATCCTGCGCATCGAGACCGGTCGCGTGCGGGTTGAAGACGCTCAGGGCCAGCCGCCCAACATTCCGTTCTGGCTGGGTGAAGCGCCGGGGCGCAGCGATGAATTGTCCTTCGCTGTCGCACGCCTGCAAGGTCAGATCGATGAAATACTGGGCGCGCATCCCGGCGATTTGCAACCCTGCACCGACTGGCTGATCGACACCCTCGGTCTGAATCTGGCCAGCGCCGAGCAACTGGTGGATTACCTGGCGCGGACCCGTTCAGTGCTCAGCGCCCTGCCCTCGCAAGACACGCTGATCATGGAACGCTTTTTCGACGAGTCCGGTGGCACGCAGTTAATCATCCACACGCCGTTTGGTAGCCGGATCAATCGCGCCTGGGGCCTGGCATTGCGCAAACGCTTCTGTCGCACCTTCAATTTCGAATTGCAAGCGGCGGCCAGTGAAGATGCCATCGTGCTGTCGCTGTCCACCAGTCACAGTTTTGCCTTGGATGAAGTCTGGCGTTACTTGAATTCCAACAGCGCCGAACATCTGCTGATTCAGGCGGTGCTGGATGCGCCACTCTTCGGCGTGCGTTGGCGCTGGAATGCGGGCACTGCGCTGGCTCTGCCGCGCTATAGCGGCGGACGCAAAGTCGCCCCGCAACTGCAACGGATGAAAAGCGAAGATTTGATCGCCACGGTATTTCCCGACCAGATCGCCTGCCTGGAAAATATCGTCGGCGAGCGAGAAGTGCCGGACCATCCGCTGATCGAACAAACCCTCGATGACTGTCTGCACGAAGCTATGGATGCCGAAGGCTGGCTGGCGCTTCTGCGGCGCATGGAAAGCGGCGACGTGCGGCTGATTGCCAAGGACTTGCCTGCGCCCTCCCCCCTCGCGGCGGAAATCCTCAATGCTCGGCCCTATGCCTTTCTCGACGATGCACCCTTGGAAGAGCGCCGCACCCAAGCGGTGCTCAACCGGCGCTGGAGCGATCCGCAATCGTCAGACGATCTGGGTGCACTGGATGCCGAGGCCATTGTGGCGGTGGGTGAAGAAGCCTGGCCGCAACCGCAGAACATCGACGAGATGCATGAAGCGCTGATGAGCCTCGGCTGTATTGGCGGCGCCGAGGCAGGAGCGCAGCCGGACTGGATGAAATGGCTGGAAAATCTGGCCCGCTCAGGCCGGGCGACGCGCTTGCAGGTCAGCGTCGATCAGGCGGTGTGGATCGCCATTGAGCGCCTGACGTGCCTGCACGCTATTTATCCACAAGCTGAAATGCATCCGCAGCTTGAGGCTCTGAAAGATTTCGATGAGACCTGGGACCGCGACGAGGCGATTGTCGAAGTGGTCCGTGCGCGCCTGAGTGGCTTTGGTCCATTGCCGGTGCGATCCATTGCCGAACCTTTGGCGTTGAGCGCCAGCAGCGTGACTCAGGCACTGGCTCGACTGGAAAGTGAAGGCTATGTGTTGCGCGGCCGCTTCAGCCCCGGCGCCAGCGAAGATCAATGGTGCGAGCGGCACTTGCTGGCGCGGATTCATCGCTACACGGTCAAACGCCTGCGTCGTGAAATAGAGCCGGTGTCGTTGCAGGACTTCATGCGGTTTCTGTTCGACTGGCAGCATTTATCGACCAGCACCCGCAGCCAGGGACAGGCCGCGCTGCCGGAAATCATTGGCCAACTGGAAGGCTTCAGCGCCGCAGCGGGCGCGTGGGACAGCGACCTGCTGCCCGCGCGGCTCAAGGATTACTCGCAAAGCTGGCTGGATGAAATCTGCCGTTCGGGCAAAGTGGTCTGGACGCGGCTGGCCGCCAATGGCAAACCCGGCGCTGCCGCGTTGCGCAGTACGCCGATTGTGTTGTTGCCGCGCAGTCAACTGAGCTTGTGGAGCGGGCTCACCGGACAGTCGTTACCCGAGGAGCTTTCGTTAAAGGCGCAGAAGGTTCATGCCGCCCTCGCCAGCCATGGCGCGATGTTTTTCGATGAGCTGATCAGCGAAGCCCGCCTATTGCGCGCCGAACTGGAAATCGCCTTGCAGGAGTTGGTCGCGGCGGGGTTGGTCAATGCTGACAGCTTTGCTGGTTTGCGCGCGCTCATCACGCCCGCCAGCAAACGCTCGGCGCATACCAGCCGACGCAATCGTGGGGCCTTCATTGGCGGCATGGACGATGCCGGACGCTGGGCATTGTTACGGCGCGCGCCGCTGCCAATCGCCACGGAGAGCAAGCGCCCTCAAGCCATTGACCCGACTGTTCTGGAGCATATTGCGATGACCTTGCTGCGCCGATACGGCGTGGTGTTCTGGCGATTGCTGGAGCGGGAAGCCGACTGGCTGCCGAGCTGGCGGGAGTTACTGCGCACCTTCCACCGCCTGGAAGCGCGGGGTGAAATACGCGGCGGGCGGTTTGTCAGTGGGTTGGCAGGCGAACAGTTTGCGCTGCCTGAAGCGATCCCTGTGCTGCGTGAAATCCGCAAGCGACCACTGGACGGCAGCCTGATCAGCCTCAGCGGCGTCGACCCGCTGAATCTGGTGGGCACGCTGCTTCCTGGCAGCAAAGTCCCGGCGCTGGTGGGTAATCGCCTGGTCTACCGCGACGGCATCCCCGCCGCCGCAATCATCGCCGGTAAACCGCAGTATTGGCTGGAGCTGGATCAACAGGCCATGGCACAGGTGCGGGATCGATTGTTGCGGTAGCCGAGATAGCTACGATCCCTGTGGGAGCGAGGCTTGCCCGCGAATCGGTCGACGCGATTTGTCAGTTACACCGCATTATCGTTCTTCGCGGGCAAGCACCGCTCCCACAGAAGATCATCGAACCCGTTGGAGCGAGGCTTGCCCGCGAAAGGGCAGGTACAGCCGCCACATCTCCGAGGCTGAACCAATGCCTTCGCAAGCAAGCTTGCTCCCACAGGGTATTCGGAATGTCTGTTGGAGCCGGGTTCGGCGATCTTCCGTGGGAGCGAGCTTGCTCGCGAAGGTGCCGGTACAGCCGCCACATCTCCGAGGCGGAACCAATGCCTTCGCAAGCAAGCTTGCTCCCACAGGGTATTGGGAATGTCTGTTGGAGCCGGGTTCGGCGATCTTCCGTGGGAGCGAGCTTGCTCGCGAAGGTGCCGGTACAGCCGCCACACCTCCGAGGCTGAACCAATGCCTTCGCAAGCAAGCTTGCTCCCACAGGGTATTGGGAATGACTGTTGGAGCCGGGTTCGGCGATCTTCCGTGGGAGCGAGCTTGCTCGCGAAGGTGCCGGTACAGCCGCCACATCTCCGAGGCTGAACCTATGCCTTCGCAAGCAAGCTTGCTCCCACAGGTTTTACTTCTGCGCTTATTTAGGCTGCACCGGCGGGCTTTCGGAGCCGTCGACGTTCACCACATTACCTTTGCCCGAAGCCGGCTGGGCGTCCCTGTCCGCTGACAGCTGTTGCACCTGCCCGGCATTAGGGCTGATCACGGTCTGTGGATAAGTTTGCGCGAAGCGTACGTCATCCGATTTATCCACAAGCTTTTTCAGCCGCTCGTTGAACGCCCGACCGACGCTGTACTGCCCTCCGGACGAAGTACGGAACTGCGCGGTCAGTACCACGCCGTTGAGGTCCATGCGATCGACGCCGAACACTTCGAGTGGGCCTTGCAGATTGCTCTTGAGCAGGACGTCTTCGGAAATCGACTGCCCGGTTTCGCGGATCAATGACAACGCGCTGTCGATGTCCGAGTCGTAGGTGAACTGCACCGAGAAGAACGCATAGGCGAATTGACGGGACTGGTTGGTCACCGCCTTGATCTGACCGAACGGCACCGAATGCACAAAACCCTTGCCGTCACGCAGGCGCACGGTGCGAATCGTCAGACTTTCCACTGTCCCGGAGTGTCCCGTGCTGAGCACCACCCAGTCGCCGATAGAAAAGGTGTCTTCGATGATGATGAACAGGCCGGTGATGACATCCTGGACCAACTGCTGGGAACCGAAACCGATGGCCAGACCGACCACGCCAGCACCCGCCAGCAGCGGCGCGACGTTGATACCCAGATTGGCCATGGTGGTGATCGCGCAGATCACCACCAGAATGATTTTGATCGCGTTACGCAACAGCGGCAGGATGGTCTTGATCCGGGTGCTGGGCTGGCGATTGGAGCGATGATGAACTGGCGGCTTCAGGGCTTCCTGAATCGCCGTATCCAGCACCACCCACAGCAACCAGGTGACCAGAAAGATCAGGCCGATGCTGCTTAGCGATTCACTGATGACCCGGCCCAAGCTATTGCGCTGGGCAAACTCAAACAATGAGAAGCCCCAGATCCGCCCGAGTATTTCAATGAACGAGATCGCCAGAATAATCCGCATGATCGCGTGGCCCAGACTTAGCAGGCGCTCCCGGTAGACATGCACGCCACGCGCGCGGATTTCAGCTGGCTTGAAAATGTGCTGGAAAACCGTGCTGAGGAACACTGTGGCAATCAGCAAAATCGTCGTGAACAATGCGCAGCGCAGGGCTTTCTGGCTGTCTTCGCCAGCACCGATCAGGCTCACGGCCGAGACCAGGATCATCAGCAGGATCGGCAAGTGCCAAAGGTTGGAAAATATCTTCAGTGACTGTTGCAGTGCAGGTTGTGCCAGGCGGCTGCTCAACTGTCGGTTACGAATCAAGTGCGCGATGGGACGCCGCACCTTGATGATCAGAATGCAGAACACCACCGAGGCGAACAATCCGGTGAAAGCCGCCACGCTGGTAGTGACGTTATTGCCGATCTGACGGGCAATCTGCGGGCTGGTCAGGGCATCACTCAGGGCCGCCAGGAAGCCGATGACGAACAGCGGTTTCGGGGCGTAGCGCCGGATCATGCGCACAGCAGCGCGTTTATGCCCGTAGTTGAACATCACGATGACGCACAGCAGCACGGAGGTTGAAACGATGCCGCTGCTGGTCGCATACGCAAAACACAATGCCAGCGCGCGGCCCACTGATGTGTCCATTAAATGACTGACATACAGGGTCAGCGGCAGACTGATAATCGCCGGCAAGGTGTAAGGCAACACATAGCCGATCAGCGCCTGGCTACGCGCCCGAACCATCAGGAACGGGCGTCGGTTAAGGCGTACCGCGATGAAACTGCCCAGAATCGTCAGCACTGCAAAGGTGCCGATCCACACCAATGAGAGCATGACGAAGTCGCCTGCCGCGCCCCACTGAGATTCCGGCGTTGGTTTGCTGACCAGTTTGTCCAGCTCATTGGCGGCCCGATCTGCCCGCAACCGCCAGCTGTCCAGCCAGTTGCTGTCCAAGTCGAGCTTTTCCTGTACATCGTCAATGCTGGAACTGATAACGCCCAGCAGCCCACCCTGGAGAAGTATCTCCGGTGCCGCCGGAGCTGCGGGCGCCTCGGAGGTGGCGGCAGCCGCGGGTGCTTCTGCGGCCTGGATATTGAGGTTGCCTGTGCATAGAAGCATGCACAGCAAGATGCGTCGGATAAAGATGGACTTGAAGTTCGACAAAGCGCGGTGTTCCTCAATAGCAGCAGAACGGGTTAGCGGCAGCACTAGAGACTGATCGATATCAGCCCAACAAGTTCGGTTTGGGCCTGGGATGCGTCCAGGCTACCGCTGACGAATTGACACAGAACCTTTGCCTCAGGCGCTGCGTCAGAACTTCACAACACGGACATAGCCCCCCATATTTCGTCAGCAGGCAGAGGCAACTTCGATGCTCATTCACCCCCAAGCGCACTATCGCCCCTACACCGATGCCTCCGGAGGGTGGGGATCGGCGAAATCGGTGATGAGGATTCTGTGGCGTGAGCAGGCGCTGATCAAAGCGCCTCGTGCCTTGACCCGGCAGAACAAGCCTGGGGGTTTTGCTTGCGTGAGCTGTGCCTGGGCAAAGCCTGGTAAACCGCACTCGCTGGAATTCTGTGAAAACGGCGCCAAAGCCACGGCCTGGGAGCTGACTTCACTCAAAACCAGCCCCGAGTTCTTCGCCCGTCATTCAGTCACAGAGCTGTTGCAATGGCATGACTACGACCTCGAACAGCACGGCCGCCTGACCCATCCTTTGCGCTACGACCCGCAAACCGATCACTACCGTGAAACCACATGGGAACAGGCATATCAGGAAATCGGCTCACAGCTGCGTGCCCTTGAACCTGATAGCGTTGCCTTCTATGCCTCAGGTCGTGCATCGCTGGAAACTTCGTTCATCTATCAGCTGTTCGCCCGTGCCTACGGGACCAATAACCTGCCCGACAGCTCGAACATGTGCCACGAAAGCACATCAGTCGGCTTGCAGGAGAGCATCGGCGTGCCAGTGGGCACGGTGACGCTGGATGATTTCCAGCACACTGACTGCATTTTTTTCTTCGGCCAGAACGTGGGCAGCAACAGCCCGCGCATGCTTCATGATCTGCAGGATGCCCGCCGCCGCGATGTGCCGATCATCACCTTCAACCCGATCCGCGAACGGGGGCTGGAACGCTTCGTCAATCCGCAATCGCCAACACAAATGCTTGGCCCGGACTCGACGATCATCAGTACGCAATATCACCAGTTGGCAATCGGCGGTGATATCGCTGCGGTCATGGGCATTGCCAAGGCGCTGTTCGAGATGGACAAAACAGCGCTGATCAAAGGCGAACCTGCGGTGATCGACCAGCAATTCATTTCCCAGCACACCGAAGGCTTCGGCGAGTTTGCCGCGACGGTTCGGGAGTTCGACTGGGCGGTGCTGGAGATGCGTTCAGGCCTCACTCGCGGCGCCATGGAAGCCGCCGCCATGGTCTACGCCCGCAGTGAGCGAGCGATGATTATCTATGGCATGGGCATAACTCAGCATCGCAAAGGTGTGGATGCGGTGCAGATGCTGGTCAACCTGCTGTTGCTGCGCGGCAACATTGGTAAACCCGGTGCCGGGATCTGCCCGGTGCGCGGGCACTCCAACGTCCAGGGGCAGCGCACCGTCGGCATTAGTGAAGACCCAGGCAAAGTACCTGTGGATAAAATCGAGGCATTGTTTGGCTTTCATGTGCCGACCAAAAAAGGTCGCGCCACGGTGGAGACTTGCGAAGGCATCCTCGACGGCAGCGTGCGCGGCTTCATCGGTTTGGGTGGAAATTTTCTGCGAGCAGTCCCGGATACCTCACGCATGGAGCCGGCCTGGAAGAACTTGCAACTCAGCGTGCAGATTGCGACGAAGCTCAATCGCACCCACTTGGTTATGGCGAAAAACACCTGGCTGTTGCCCTGCCTGGGCAAGATCGAAATTGATCGGCAAAACGGCAAAGAACAATGCTACAGCACTGAAGACAGCACCGGCTGCATCCGTGGCTGGAAAGGCAACAGTGAACCGGTGAGCGAACATGTGCGCGCCGAGACGGCCATTTTGGCGGGGCTGGCCAAGGCGACGTTATCCGGCACCGAACGCATCGACTGGGATGCCTGGCGCAGTGACTACGCGTCTATCCGCGAAGCGATCAGCGAAGTCTACCCGGAGATTTTCCACGACATGGAAAACCGCATGTGGGAACCGGGCGGCTTTCACAAACCGGTTGCGGCGGCGCACCGCGAGTGGAAAACCGAAAGCCAGCGAGCGCAGTTCATTACCCCGCGACTGGCCGAAGATAGCGATGTGGAACAGAGCCAGGAACGTCGCGATGTATTGCAACTGATGACGTTACGCAGCAATGACCAGTTCAACACCACAATCTACGGCTTTGATGATCGCTTTCGTGGCGTCAGCGGTACGCGCACGGTGATTTTCATGAACCGTAACGACATTGTTCGCCTGGGCTTTGCAGCCGGCGACTGGGTCATGCTGACAACAGCAGTGCAGCCTGAAGTCCCGCGGCAGGTTGGCCCGATGCAGATCATCGGCTACGACATTCCCCAAGGCTGCAGCGCCGCGTACTACCCGGAATGCAATCCGCTGGTGCCCCTCTGGCATCACGCTGAGCGTAGCAAAGTGCCTGCGGCGAAATCGGTGCCGATCATTTTAAGCCGAGCAACAGCTCCGGCAGACCGGCACAACGTGGTTCCGCAGAGTGATCAGGTGGTTTGATGGGAAGTTCGGAGTGTGCCCGTTGTCCGGACGCCGAGGTTTGCGCAGGATGCATGGCCCGGTAGGAGCGCGCTTGCCCGCGATGGCGTCAGGTCTGGAGACAGATTTTTCGTTGAAACAACGCATCGCGGGCAAGCGCGCTCCTACAGGGGCAGTGGTTGCATTGCTAACGCATTGCTACAGTCAGCAACTCCCCCGCCAAGAGGTATGGTCATGTCATCCAGCAACGAAACCCGTCCGCCTTTACCGCCTTTCACCCGGGAATCCGCAATCCAGAAAGTCCGCCTTGCTGAAGATGGCTGGAACAGCCGGGACCCGGAGAAAGTATCGCTGGCTTATACCTTGGATACCCGGTGGCGCAATCGCACTGAATTCGCCACCAATCGTGAAGAGGCCAAAGCCTTCCTGACCCGCAAATGGGCCAAGGAGCTGGATTACCGGCTGATCAAAGAGCTTTGGGCCTTCACTGACAACCGCATTGCCGTGCGTTACGCCTACGAATGGCACGACGATTCCGGCAACTGGTTTCGCTCCTACGGCAACGAAAACTGGGAGTTCGACGCTAATGGCCTGATGGCAAACCGTTTCGCTTGCATCAACGATATGCCCATCAAGGAATCCGAGCGCAAATTCCACTGGCCGTTGGGCCGACGCCCCGATGACCATCCGGGGCTGTCAGAGCTGGGGTTGTAAGTCACAGCAAAATGGCTTGGCGCATGATTAATCTGTAGACTACATTTTATTAAATATGTATCTACAGATTAATCGCGAGGCCCTAATTGTGTCGACAGCCCTTCAGCCGCAACTATTCAGCAAAGAACAATGCGCCGCTGGCCTGCGAGCCGCAGTTGCCATTCTTGAAAAGTGGCGAGCGTCGGGTGACCAGGCATGTCGCATCTTGCGAATTTCCCGCAGCACCCACGTCCGTGCCAATCAGCAGGATCCGTCCTGGTCGGTCAATCTGGATGCGGACCAGATGCAGCGGATCAGCTTTATCCTGAACATCCACGCAGCCTTGCGTCTGGTATTCGACAATCCGGATAACGTCTACGGATTCCCGGCGATGGCTAATCACAATGAGTTTTTCAACGGCCGTTCTCCACTGGAGATCATGGCCCAGGGCGACATGATCTCGTTGTACGAGACTTTCCGGAGGATTGACGTGCTGCGTGGTGGATTATGGTGAAGCTCGGGGAACTGGCAGAACTGCCCGGAGACACGCGGCAGACCTATCGGCTGGTCAATTCCAAGTTTCCGCCTATCGCACTGTTCGACGATGTCGCCAGCGCAGACGAATTCGAAGCGCTGTATCAAATACAGGCGCTTACCAACCCGAGACTTCAGAACCAGACCGGACGCCTGGAGTTGATCCGCATCGCAGAGATCCCCTTCGGCATCACCGGCTGCTCTTACGCCACAGCGCCCTTCACCCACGTCAATCCGGCAGGCTCACGCTTCAGCGACGGCAGTTACGGGGTTTTATATCTGGCGGACAACATGGATACCGCTCTGGCCGAAGTGCGGCACCACCAGAATGCGTACTGGTCCAGAGTAGAAAGCCTGAGCTACGAGCGCTTTGTGTTTCGCGGTCTGACCTGTGCATTCAACGACGCCGACATGCTTGATGCATCGTCCATCCCCGAGAGCGATCCCATCTACGATCCGGATGATTATGCCGACTCAAACTTGCTCGGCCGCAAAGTCCGCGATGCGGGTAACAAGGGATTACGCTACCGCTCGGTTCGCGCCGCTGGTCAGATCTGCTGGGCGTTGATGACCCCACGCCCGGTCACGTCGATTATCCAGACCGCCCATTACGAGATGGTCTGGAACGGGCAAATCACCAGCGTCAGCAAGATCACCGAGGTCTGATTTGGCGCGGCACAAATGAAAAAGGCCCGTGACGGTCAGGTCACGGGCCTTTTGCGCCGAGAAGCTAATTCCTAGAACGGAATATCGTCATCAAAGCTGTCGAAATCCGCTGCCGGTTGTGGCGCCTGCTGTTGCGGGGCCGGGCGGGATTCGCGTTGTGGCTGCTGCTGTGGCGCAGACTGCTGAGGGCGCGACTGCTGTGGGCGTGGAGCGGAGTTCTGATAACCACCGCCACCCTGGCCTTGTGGAGCGCCGTCGTTTTGTGGACGGCCGCCCAGCAGTTGCATGGTGCCTTGCATGTCGACGACGATTTCAGTCGTGTAACGCTTGATACCGTCTTTTTCCCACTCGCGGGTTTGCAGTTTGCCTTCGATGTAGACCTGGGAACCCTTGCGCAGGTATTCGCCAGCGATCTCGGCGACTTTGCCGAACATCGATACACGGTGCCATTCAGTCTTTTCGACTTTCTGACCCGTTTGTTTGTCGGTCCACTGTTCGCTGGTCGCCAGACTCAGGTTGGTCACGGCGTTACCGTTAGGCAAGTAGCGAACTTCGGGATCCTGGCCGCATGTACCGACCAATATGACTTTGTTAACCCCACGGGCCATAACGCTCTCCTAGGCTTCGCACGCTTCTGTCGCTGGGTTGACCATCCGCTCCAGAGACGCGCGATCCAATAGTTCTGTGTCTAATTTGATATAAATGGCCGCCTCTTCGGCAACCACTACTGCATCCGTTACGCCATTTACGGCCTTTAGCCTCTCTGCCAGGCCTGCATCACGCTGCGCCTCGGGCGACAACGGCAAGCGTAGGCTTGTCACGTACGGAGGCTCGCGCATGGTAACAGCAAAGGTCAGCCAGAGGGCGGCCAACCCGGCTCCACCGAGAAATACAACGCTAAGCCCGCCGTGCTGAAACAACCAGCCGCCCAGAATCCCGCCAGCCGCCGAACCCAGGAACTGGCTGGTGGAATAGACCCCCATCGCAGTGCCCTTGCCGCCCGCCGGCGAGACCTTGCTGATCAGCGAAGGCAGCGAAGCTTCGAGCAGGTTGAACGCGATGAAGAACACCACCGTGCCAATCACCAGCGCCCGCAATGTGTCGCCGAATGCCCAGAAGAATAGCTCAGTGAGCATCAGCACGGTGACCGCCCCGATCAATACCCGCTTCATCTGACGCTTTTTCTCACCATAAATGATGAATGGAATCATTGCGAAAAATGAGATCAGCAACGCAGTGAGGTAGACCCACCAGTGCTGTTCCTTGGGCAAACCGGCTTTTTCTACCAATGCCAACGGCAACGCCACGAAGCTTGACATGAGCATGGCGTGCAACACGAAGATACCCAAATCCAGACGCAACAAATCCGGATGCCGTAGCGTAGGACCCAGCGCCTTGCGCGCCACTCCGGATTCTCGATGCTGCAAGGTACCGGTATTTTTCGGTACGACAACGGCGACGATAAAAACACCGATCAAGGCCATCCCGCCAGTCGCCAGAAACAACCCTGACAGGCCAAACGCGCTGGTTAGCAATGGGCCGACCACCATAGCGATGGCGAACGACAGACCGATGGTCATGCCGATCATGGCCATGGCCTTGGTGCGATGCTGCTCACGGGTCAAGTCGGACAACAGCGCCATGACCGCCGCGGAGATAGCACCAGCGCCCTGCAGTATCCGCCCGGCAATGATTCCCCAGATAGAGTCCGCATTGGCCGCCAGCGCGCTGCCGAGCGCGAAGATGATCAGACCGAAATAAATCACCGGACGCCGACCGATGCGGTCGGAGAGAATCCCGAACGGGATCTGCAGCACCGCCTGGGTCAGACCGTAGGCGCCGATTGCCAGTCCGATCAATGCCGGGCTCGCCCCCGCCAGGTCCATGCCATAGGTCGCCAGTACTGGCAAAACCATGAACATGCCGAGCATGCGGAACGCAAAAACCAGTGCCAGACCGCCTGCCGCACGGGTCTCGCCGCCGCTCATTCGTTCGCTGTGGGGATCGTGCATTGAAAAACCTCATGTGAACCGGCGGCGATTCTACCAGTCCCATCGATTGACGGGGTATATCGCGACGCTATGACGCGTCTAGATGACACAGTCTTCATATAAGCCTGTGACACTGATTCGATAGTGTGCATCCATCCAGTATTTCACCGTATACTCCTACGTTTTCGACGCCCGCCGAGCGAGGCCACTTTGGACAAGATCCTGATTCGTGGGGCCCGAACCCACAACCTGAAAAACATCGACCTGACCCTGCCACGCGACAAACTGATCGTCATTACCGGGCTTTCCGGTTCTGGCAAATCATCGCTGGCTTTCGACACACTCTACGCCGAAGGGCAAAGACGCTACGTCGAATCGCTTTCTGCCTACGCAAGGCAATTCCTTTCGATGATGGAAAAGCCCGACGTCGACACGATTGAAGGCCTGTCGCCAGCGATTTCCATCGAGCAGAAGTCCACGTCCCACAACCCGCGCTCTACCGTGGGTACCATCACCGAGATCTACGACTACCTGCGCCTGCTGTACGCGCGGGTTGGTCAGCCACGCTGCCCGGATCACGATATTCCGCTGGAAGCCCAGACTGTCAGCCAGATGGTCGACCTGGTTCTGGCCCAGCCCGAAGGCAGCAAGCTGATGTTGCTGGCACCGGTGATCCGTGAGCGCAAAGGCGAACACCTGTCGGTCTTCGAAGAGCTGCGCGCGCAAGGTTTCGTCCGGGCCCGAGTAAACGGCCGTCTGTGTGAGCTGGACGAGTTGCCAAAGCTGGATAAACAGAAGAAGCACTCCATTGACGTGGTCGTTGACCGCTTCAAAGTCCGTTCGGACCTGCAACAGCGTCTGGCCGAATCTTTTGAAACCGCGCTGAAGCTGGCCGACGGGATTGCCTGGGTCGCGCCTATGGATGACGAGCCTGGGGAGGAGATGATCTTCTCGGCCCGCTTCGCTTGCCCGATCTGTGGACACGCCATCAGCGAGCTGGAACCCAAGCTGTTTTCCTTTAACAACCCGGCTGGCGCGTGCCCGACCTGTGACGGTCTGGGCGTGAAGCAATTCTTCGACATCAAACGCCTGGTCAATGCCGAGCTGACCTTGGCCGAAGGTGCGATCCGTGGCTGGGACAGGCGTAATGTCTACTACTTCCAGATGCTCGGGTCGCTGGCCAAGCATTACGATTTCAGCCTGGAAGTGCCGTTCAAAGAACTGCCGTCAGATACCCAGAAAATCCTGCTCAACGGCAGCGGCACGCAGAATGTCGATTTCCGCTACCTGAATGATCGGGGCGATATCGTAAAGCGTGCTCACCCGTTCGAAGGCATCGTGCCTAACCTGGAACGTCGTTATCGGGAAACCGAGTCGGCCACCGTGCGTGAAGAGTTGGCCAAGTTCCTCGGCACTCAGCCTTGTCCGGACTGCCGTGGCACGCGCTTGCGTCGTGAGGCGCGTCACGTGTGGGTTGGCGAGAAGACCCTGCCGGCAGTAACCAACATGCCGATTGGCGATGCCACCGAATATTTCGGTGTACTCAAGCTCACCGGCCGCCGTGGCGAAATCGCTGACAAGATTCTCAAGGAGATCCGTGAGCGCTTGCAGTTCCTGGTCAACGTCGGTCTCGACTACCTCACCCTGGATCGCAGCGCTGACACCCTTTCCGGCGGTGAAGCCCAGCGAATCCGTCTGGCTAGCCAGATCGGTGCAGGTCTGGTGGGGGTGATGTACATCCTTGACGAACCTTCTATTGGTTTGCACCAGCGGGATAACGACAGGCTACTCGGCACCCTCAAGCACCTGCGGGACATCGGCAACACGGTGATCGTGGTCGAGCACGACGAGGACGCCATTCGCCTTGCGGATTACGTCGTCGACATCGGGCCTGGCGCTGGGGTGCATGGTGGACACATCGTTGCTGAAGGTACTCCGGACGAGGTCATGTCCCACCCGGATTCGCTGACCGGCAAATATCTGTCCGGTCGTGTGAAGATCGAAGTCCCGGCCAAACGCACGCCGCGCAATAAAAAGCTGTCGTTGAACCTCAAGGGTGCACGCGGTAATAACCTGCGCAATGTGGACCTGGAAATCCCCATTGGTCTACTGACGTGCGTAACGGGCGTTTCCGGGTCGGGCAAATCGACGCTGATCAACAATACCCTCTTCCCGCTGAGCGCCACTGCACTCAATGGCGCGACCACACTGGAAGCGGCGACCCACGACAGCATCAAAGGTCTGGAGCATCTGGACAAGGTCGTCGACATTGACCAAAGCCCGATCGGCCGCACGCCGCGCTCCAACCCGGCGACCTATACCGGCCTGTTCACACCGATCCGTGAGCTGTTCGCGGGTGTGCCGGAATCCCGTTCCCGCGGTTACGGGCCGGGGCGATTCTCCTTCAACGTCAAGGGTGGCCGCTGCGAGGCGTGTCAAGGCGATGGCCTGATCAAGGTGGAGATGCACTTTCTGCCGGACATTTACGTGCCGTGCGACGTCTGCAAGAGCAAGCGGTACAACCGTGAGACCCTTGAGATCAAGTACAAGGGCAAGAGCATCCATGAAGTGCTGGAGATGACCATTGAGGAAGCCCGAGTTTTCTTCGACGCCGTTCCGGCCTTGGCACGCAAGCTTCAGACCTTGATGGATGTCGGCCTCTCGTACATCAAACTGGGGCAATCTGCGACGACGCTTTCGGGCGGTGAAGCGCAGCGTGTAAAGCTGTCACGCGAGCTTTCCAAACGCGACACCGGCAAGACGCTTTACATCCTCGACGAGCCGACCACCGGCCTGCACTTCGCGGACATTCAGCAATTGCTCGACGTCTTGCATCGCCTGCGAGATCACGGCAACACCGTAGTAGTGATCGAGCACAATCTGGACGTGATCAAGACGGCCGACTGGCTGGTGGATCTGGGTCCAGAGGGCGGCTCTAAAGGCGGCCAGATCATTGCCGTGGGTACGCCTGAGCAAGTCTCTGAAATGGAGCAATCCTACACAGGGCACTACCTCAAGCCACTGCTGCTGCGCGACAAGGCCTGACGGTTTACGCCAGGTAACAAAAAGCCCCTGTCATGTGAATGACAGGGGCTTTTTCATTTTTGCCGTCGGCGGAATCAGAACTGCGATTGCAGGTAATTCTCCAGCCCGATGGTCTTGATCAAACCAAGCTGCTTTTCGAGCCAGTAGGTGTGATCTTCTTCGGTGTCGTTCAGCTGAACACGCAGGATTTCGCGAGTTACGTAGTCCTTGTGCAGCTCACACAGCTCGATGCCTTTGCACAGCGCAGTGCGGACTTTGTATTCCAGACGCAGATCGGCAGCGAACATTTCAGGAACCGTGGTGCCCACTTCCAGGTCATCCGGACGCATGCGCGGCGTGCCTTCGAGCATCAAGATACGACGCATCAACGCATCAGCGTGTTGCGCCTCTTCTTCCATCTCGTGATTGATGCGCTCGAAAAGCTTGGTGAACCCCCAATCTTCGTACATCCGCGAATGGATGAAATATTGGTCGCGCGCCGCCAGTTCGCCAACCAGCAACGTGTTCAGATAATCGATTACTTCCGGGTGGCCTAGCATCGCCCCACATCTCCGTGCTTCAAAGTGCATAGTCTGAACCAACCGACCGGGAAGGTCACTTGGTTAGGCGCAACAAAGTGACCAAAAGCAGCGAAAAATGGGGGTTTTGATGCGAAAAACCGCCCAAATGAGGGCGGTTTTGTTTATCACTTCGACTCAACCCATCTGAACACCAAGAGCCTTGGCAACACCTTCGCCGTAAGCCGGATCGGCTTTGTAGAAATGCTGCAGTTGACGCTGAACCACATCGCTGGAAACGCCACCCATGGCACCGGCAATGTTGTTGATCAACAGTGCTTTCTGATCAGCATCCATCAGGTTGAACAACTTGCCCGCCTGACTGTAGTAGTCGCCATCTTCGCGATGATCATAACGATCTGCCGCCCCACTCAGAGCCAAAGCTGGTTCCGCGTAACGCGGATCCTGCTTGGGGGCGTCGGAGTAGCTGTTAGGCTCGTAATTAGGGGCCGAGCCGCCATTGGTGCCAAACGCCATGGAGCCGTCACGCTGGTAGCTGTGCACAGGGTTCTTTGGCGCGTTGATCGGCAACTGCTGGTGGTTGGTACCTACGCGATAGCGATGCGCATCGGCATAGGCGAACACACGCCCTTGCAGCATGCGATCGGGCGACAAACCAACACCGGGCACCATGTTGCTTGGGCCAAACGCAGCCTGCTCGACTTCCGCGAAGTAGTTCTGCGGATTGCGATTAAGCTCAAGCTCACCGACTTCAATCAACGGGTACTCTTTCTGCGACCAGGTCTTGGTCACGTCGAAAGGATTCTCGTGATGGGCAGCCGCTTGTGCTTCAGTCATCAACTGAATGCAAACGCTCCACTTCGGGAAGTCACCCTTTTCGATAGCACCGAACAGATCGCGCTGAGCGTAGTCAGGATCAGTGCCCGCGATACGTGCAGCATCAGCTGGAGCGAGGTTCTTGATGCCCTGCTTAGTCTTGTAGTGCCATTTGACCCAGTGGCGCTCACCAGCAGCGCTGATCAGGCTGTAGGTGTGGCTACCAAAGCCATGCATATGACGATAGCCGTCAGGAATGCCGCGATCCGAAAACAGAATGGTGACCTGGTGCAGCGCTTCAGGCGAGTGCGACCAGAAGTCCCACATCATCTGGCCGCTTTTCAGGTTGGTCTGAGGCAGACGCTTTTGCGTATGGATGAAATCGGGAAACTTCAGCGGATCGCGGATGAAAAACACCGGAGTGTTGTTGCCCACGATGTCCCAGTTACCTTCTTCGGTGTAGAACTTCAACGCGAAGCCGCGCGGGTCACGTTCTGTATCAGCCGAACCACGCTCACCGCCAACGGTGGAGAAACGCAGGAAGATAGGTGTTTGCTTACCAACCGTGTCAAACAACTTGGCGCTGGTGTATTGAGTGATATCGCGGCTGACAGTGAACGTACCATGCGCACCCGACCCTTTCGCGTGAACACGGCGTTCGGGGATGTTTTCACGGTTGAAATGGGCGAGCTTTTCGATGAGATGAAAATCGTCAAGCAGCAGCGGACCACGAGGGCCGGCGGAGCGGGAATTCTGGTTATCGGCTACAGGCGCGCCACTGGCGGTTGTAAGCGTTTTATTCTGGCTCATGCAATCTACTTCCTCTGTCAGTCTTGAACTGCCGGCTAAGTGGCTTGAAGGGAGTATTCATCATCCGTGTTACACCTACAAATTCATTAATTTGTGAGTGTCGATAGAAAATTACTAACTGCCTCGCGCATTTTGCAGACCGCGAGACGAAGAAGCTTGTACGAACCGTGCTTTTCTTACAGGCACAAAAAACCGGGCACTAGGCCCGGTCCGTTGTTTCAGACTGACATCTTACTCAGCGGATACAGCTTCACCGCCAGCAGGACGATCAACCAGCTCGACGTACGCCATAGGCGCGTTGTCGCCAGTGCGGAAACCGCACTTGAGGATGCGCAGGTAGCCACCCTCACGGGTTGCATAACGCTTGCCCAGATCGTTGAACAGCTTGCCAACGATTGCTTTCGAACGAGTACGGTCGAAAGCCAGACGGCGGTTAGCCAGGCTGTCTGTTTTAGCCAAAGTGATCAGCGGCTCAGCAACGCGACGCAGTTCTTTAGCTTTCGGCAATGTAGTTTTGATCAGCTCGTGCTCGAACAGCGACACCGCCATGTTTTGAAACATGGCCTTACGGTGCGAGCTAGTCCGGCTCAGGTGACGACCACTTTTACGATGACGCATGGTTCATTCCTTACCAAACACAACGTTCGGTGATTACGACGATCAGGCAGTCGCCTTGTCGTCCTTCTTAAGACTTGCCGGCGGCCAGTTGTCGAGGCGCATGCCGAGGGACAGACCACGGGAGGCCAGGACGTCTTTGATCTCAGTCAAGGACTTCTTGCCAAGGTTTGGAGTCTTCAACAATTCTACTTCGGTGCGCTGAATCAGGTCGCCGATGTAGTAAATGTTCTCCGCCTTGAGGCAGTTGGCCGAACGTACGGTCAGTTCCAAATCGTCAACCGGACGGAGCAGGATCGGATCGATCTCGTCTTCCTGTTCGATTACCACTGGTTCACTGTCGCCTTTGAGGTCGACGAACGCAGCCAACTGCTGTTGCAGGATGGTTGCAGCACGACGGATAGCCTCTTCAGGATCCAGAGTACCGTTGGTTTCCAGATCAATAACCAGCTTGTCCAGGTTAGTACGCTGCTCGACACGGGCGTTTTCCACCACGTATGCGATACGGCGAACCGGGCTGAACGAAGAGTCAAGCTGCAAGCGACCAATGCTGCGGCTTTCGTCTTCATCGCTCTGACGCGAGTCTGCCGGTTCATAACCACGACCACGAGCTACGGTGAGCTTCATGTTCAGGGCGCCGTTAGACGCCAGGTTAGCGATTACGTGATCGGGATTAACGATCTCGACATCATGATCCAGCTGAATATCGGCAGCGGTAACCACCCCCGAACCCTTCTTCGACAAGGTCAGCGTAACTTCGTCTCGACCGTGCAGCTTGATAGCCAGACCTTTAAGGTTCAACAGGATTTCAATTACGTCTTCCTGTACACCTTCGATGGCGCTGTACTCATGGAGTACACCGTCAATCTCGGCCTCGACTACTGCACAGCCGGGCATGGAGGACAACAGGATGCGGCGCAGCGCGTTGCCCAGGGTATGGCCGAAACCACGCTCGAGAGGCTCGAGAGTGATTTTGGCGCGGGTTGGACTGACAACCTGCACATCAATATGGCGGGGTGTCAGGAACTCATTTACCGAAATCTGCATGGATGCACCTATTTTCTAGCCCTTACTTGGAGTAGAGCTCGACAATCAGGCTTTCGTTGATGTCGGCGGACAGATCACTGCGAGCAGGAACGTTCTTGAAAACGCCCGATTTCTTCTCAGTGTCTACTTCTACCCATTCTACGCGGCCACGTTGGGCACACAGATCGAGAGCTTGGACAATGCGCAGTTGGTTCTTAGCCTTCTCGCGGATAGCAACCACGTCACCAGCACGAACCTGGTACGAAGGTACGTTAACGGTTTTGCCGTTTACGCTGACCGACTTGTGCGAAACCAATTGACGGGATTCGGCACGCGTCGAGCCGAAGCCCATGCGATATACAACGTTATCCAGGCGGCATTCGAGCAATTGCAGCAGGTTCTCACCAGTAGCGCCTTTCTTGCCGGCAGCTTCTTTGTAGTAACCGCTGAATTGACGCTCGAGAACGCCATAGATACGACGTACTTTTTGTTTCTCACGCAGCTGAGTGCCGTAATCGGACTGGCGGCCGCGGCGTTGGCCGTGGATACCTGGAGCTGCTTCGATGTTGCACTTGGATTCGATAGCGCGAACGCCGCTCTTCAAAAAGAGATCGGTGCCTTCACGACGAGCAAGTTTGCATTTTGGACCAATGTAACGAGCCATTTCTTACAGTCTCCTGGATTACACGCGGCGCTTCTTCGGCGGACGGCACCCGTTGTGCGGGATTGGCGTCACGTCGGTGATGCTGGCGATCTTATAGCCACAGCCGTTCAAAGCACGGACAGCAGACTCACGACCTGGACCTGGACCCTTGACGTTAACGTCGAGGTTCTTCAGACCATATTCCAGCGCAGCTTGACCAGCACGTTCAGCGGCTACTTGAGCAGCGAACGGGGTGGACTTACGTGAACCGCGGAAACCCGAACCGCCGGAGGTAGCCCAAGAAAGCGCGTTACCTTGACGATCGGTGATGGTGACGATTGTGTTGTTAAAAGATGCGTGGATGTGGGCGATGCCATCAACCACCGTCTTTTTAACTTTTTTACGAGGACGAGCAGCAGGTTTTGCCATGACTAAATTCCTGTCGTTGCGCTGGTGCGATTACTTGCGGATCGGCTTACGCGGACCTTTGCGAGTACGCGCGTTGGTCTTGGTACGCTGACCGCGCACTGGAAGACCACGACGATGGCGCAGACCGCGGTAGCAGCCCAAATCCATCAAGCGCTTGATTTTCATGTTGATTTCGCGACGCAGGTCACCTTCAGTGGTGAACTTCGCCACTTCGCCACGCAGCTGTTCAATCTGCTCGTCGCTCAGATCTTTGATCTTTACCGCTGGGTTAACCCCAGTGGTTGCACAGATTTTCTGTGCAGTGGTGCGACCAACACCATAGATGTAGGTCAACGAGATAACAGTATGCTTGTTATCTGGAATGTTAACGCCTGCAATACGGGCCATTCAGTGGGACTCCAATTGACAGCTACCTACGCCCCGGAAGCCAAGAAATAGGGCGCGAGATAATATCGCTGTAATAACAAATAATCAACCCAGCAGCGCACTAGCTGCTGGGCTTAAGCACAAATCACAATCAGCCTTGGCGCTGTTTATGACGTGGTTCCGCGCTGCAAATTACTCGAACAACACCTTCGCGGCGAATAATCTTGCAGTTACGGCACAGCTTTTTCACCGATGCACGAACTTTCATTACCAGCTCCTCGAACCTTATGGGTGCTTCAGCGCAGCATGCCGCTGCCGTAGCCCTTCAGGTTGGCTTTCTTCATCAGGGATTCGTACTGGTGCGAAACGAGGTGCGATTGTACTTGGGACATGAAGTCCATCACAACCACTACCACGATCAGCAACGAGGTCCCGCCAAGGTAGAACGGTACGTTTGCTGCAACCACCAGGAACTGGGGCAGCAGGCACACGGCCGTCATATATAGAGCACCGAACATGGTCAAGCGGGTCAAAACGCCATCAATATAGCGTGCCGACTGCTCACCTGGACGGATACCCGGAATAAAGGCACCGGACTTCTTCAGGTTTTCCGCTACGTCTTTCGGATTGAACATCAACGCCGTATAGAAGAAGCAGAAGAAAATAATCCCTGCACTAAACAGCAGAATATTCAACGGCTGACCAGGAGCGATCGACTGCGAGATGTCCTGCAACCAGCCCATACCTTCAGACTGGCCGAACCAGGCACCCAACGAAGCCGGGAACAGCAAGATGCTGCTCGCGAAAATAGCTGGAATAACGCCAGCCATGTTCACTTTCAAAGGCAAGTGGCTAGTCTGCGCAGCGAAGACCTTGCGGCCCTGCTGACGCTTGGCGTAGTGAACGGCGATACGTCGCTGACCACGCTCAATGAACACCACGAAACCGATGATCGCTACTGCCAGCAGTCCGATGGCGACCAAGGCGAAGATATTGATATCACCCTGACGTGCAGACTCGAAAGACTGCCCAATCGCTCTCGGAAGACCGGCGACGATACCTGCGAAAATCAACATCGAGATACCGTTACCAACACCGCGCTCGGTAATCTGCTCGCCAAGCCACATCATGAACATCGCACCAGCCACAAAGGTGGTGACAGCAACGAAGTGGAAGCCGATATCTGCAGAGAAAGCAACGCCCTGACCTGCCAGACCAACGGACATGCCGATAGCTTGAACGAGGGCCAGAACGACGGTGCCGTAGCGGGTGTACTGGCTGATCTTGCGACGGCCAGCTTCACCTTCCTTCTTCAACTGCTCCAGTTGCGGGCTGACGGCGGTCATCAATTGCATGATGATCGATGCCGAAATGTACGGCATGATCCCCAGTGCAAAGATGCTCATCCGTTCCAGCGCGCCACCGGAAAACATGTTGAACAAGCTAAGAATGGTCCCCTCATTCTGTCGAAACAGGTCTGCGAGTCGCTCCGGGTTAATACCTGGAACCGGGATGTGTGCGCCTATTCGGTAGACGATAATCGCCAGGAACAGAAAACGCAGACGAGCCCATAGTTCAGACATACCGCCTTTGCCGAGCGCAGAGAGAGCACCTTGCTTAGCCATTTATTCCTCGAACTTGCCGCCAGCTGCTTCGATAGCCGCACGCGCACCTTTGGTGGCTGCGATACCTTTGATGGTGACAGCGCGAGTAACCTCACCGGACAACATGATTTTCACACGTTGTACGTTTTGGTTGATCACGTTGGCATCCTTCAGGGACTGCACAGTTACAACGTCGCCTTCCACTTTAGCCAGCTCGGACAGACGCACTTCTGCACGGTCCATGGCCTTCAGGGAAACGAAGCCGAATTTTGGCAGACGACGATGCAACGGCTGTTGGCCGCCTTCAAAGCCCGGAGCAATAGTGCCACCGGAGCGGGAGGTTTGACCTTTGTGGCCGCGGCCACCAGTCTTACCCAAACCGCTACCGATACCACGGCCCGGACGATGCTTTTCGCGACGGGAACCCGGCGCTGGACTCAGATCATTGAGTTTCATCGATTAACCCTCGACTCGCAGCATGTAGTAAGCCTTGTTGATCATCCCGCGATTCTCAGGAGTATCCAGCACTTCTACAGTGTGACCGATGCGACGCAGACCCAGACCTTTAACGCACAATTTGTGGTTAGGAATGCGACCGGTCATGCTTTTGATCAGCGTTACTTTAACGGTAGCCATGATCAGAAGATCTCCTTGACACTTTTGCCGCGCTTGGCAGCAATAGACTCAGGAGATTGCATAGCCTTCAAACCTTTGAAAGTGGCGTGAACCACGTTTACCGGGTTAGTCGAGCCATAGCACTTGGCCAATACGTTCTGAACACCAGCAACTTCCAGCACTGCGCGCATAGCGCCGCCAGCGATGATACCGGTACCTTCAGAAGCAGGCTGCATGTACACCTTGGAAGCGCCATGGGCGGATTTCATTGCGTACTGCAGGGTAGTGCCGTTCAGATCAACCTGGATCATGTTGCGGCGAGCAGCTTCCATCGCCTTCTGGATCGCAGCAGGCACTTCACGTGACTTGCCACGGCCAAAACCAACACGCCCTTTACCATCACCAACCACGGTCAACGCGGTGAAAGTGAAGATACGGCCGCCTTTTACAGTCTTTGCAACGCGGTTAACTTGAACCAGCTTCTCAATGTAGCCTTCGTCGCGTTTTTGGTCGTTATTTGACATAACTTAGAACTCCAGCCCGCCTTCACGAGCAGCATCAGCCAGCGCCTTGACGCGGCCGTGGTACTTGAAGCCAGAACGGTCGAAAGCCACTTGTGATACGCCGGCGGCTTTCGCACGCTCAGCAACCAGCTGGCCAACCTTAGTGGCCGCGTCGATGTTGCCAGTGGCAGCATCACGCAGTTCTTTGTCCAAAGTCGAGGCGCTCGCCAAGACTTTGCTGCCGTCGGCCGAAATGACCTGGGCATAAATGTGCTGCGAAGAGCGGTACACGCAGAGACGCACGACTTCTAGCTCGTGCATTTTCAGGCGTGCTTTGCGAGCGCGACGCAGTCGGGTAACTTTTTTGACGGTCATTAGCTATGCCCTACTTCTTCTTGGCTTCTTTACGGCGGACGACTTCGTCTGCGTAACGCACACCTTTGCCTTTGTATGGCTCAGGACGGCGGAAGTCGCGGATCTCAGCGGCCACTTGACCAACCAACTGCTTATCGATACCTCGGATGAAGATATCGGTCTGGTTGGGAGTCTCAGCGGTGATGCCTTCCGGCAGTTCGTAATCCACTGGGTGCGAGAAGCCAAGAGCCAGGTTCAGCACTGTGCCTTTTGCTTGCGCTTTGTAACCAACACCGACCAGCTGGAGCTTACGCTCGAAGCCTTGGCTTACGCCCTGGACCATGTTGTTAACCAGTGCACGAGTGGTGCCGGCCATTGCGCGAGTCTGTTGATCGCCATTGCGAGCAGCGAAACGCAACTCACCGGCTTCTTCAACAATCTCAACGGACGAATGGATGTTCAGATCTAGAGTACCCTTGGCACCCTTCACCGAAAGCTGCTGGCCGACGAGTTTAACTTCGACGCCTGATGGCAGCTTAACGGGGTTCTTAGCTACGCGTGACATGCTTATCCCCCCTTAGAACACTGTGCAAAGCACTTCGCCGCCGACACCGGCAGCGCGCGCAGCACGATCCGTCATCACACCTTTGCTGGTGGAGACGATAGACACACCGAGACCGCCACGTACTTTTGGCAGATCATCGACGGACTTGTACTGACGCAAGCCTGGACGGCTGACGCGCTTCACTTCTTCGATGACTGGACGGCCTTCGAAGTACTTCAGCTCGATGGACAACAGCGGCTTTGTTTCGCTGCTGATCTGATAACCCGCAATGTAACCTTCGTCCTTCAGGACTTTTGCTACAGCTACCTTCACAGTAGAAGATGGCATGCTTACGACGGGCTTTTCAGCCATCTGGGCATTACGGATACGAGTTAGCATGTCCGCTAACGGGTCCTGCATACTCATGGGCTAGACGCTCCTAATACAAAATAATTAGCCTTGCGGCTACAGCTTATCGCCGAGCAAACCGGGCAAATGGAAAACACGGGCTCAGGCGAGCCGGCAATTCTAGGCGTACCCCAGAAATGAATCAAGCCCCAATAGGGGCTTGATTCAAATTCAGGCTCTATTCCGACCAATCGCTTGCACGATCGGCCGAAATATCGCGAGAAAGGCGTATTACCAGCTGGCTTTAACCAGACCTGGTACATCACCACGCATTGCAGCTTCACGCAGCTTGTTACGGCCGAGGCCGAACTTGCGGTAAACGCCGTGCGGACGACCAGTGATGCGGCAACGGTTACGCATGCGCGCAGCGCTTGCGTCACGTGGCTGCTTCTGCAGAGCTACGGTAGCTTCCCAACGCGCTTCTGGACTTGCGTTCAGATCGACGATGATTGCTTTGAGCGCTGCACGCTTGGTGGCGTACTTGGCAACGGTGAGCTGACGCTTCAGCTCACGGTTCTTCATGCTCTTCTTGGCCATTTTCCTACTCCAATCAGTTGCGGAACGGGAATTTGAAAGCACGCAGCAGAGCGCGGCCTTCATCATCGTTCTTAGCAGTGGTGGTCAGGGTAATGTCCAGACCGCGGAGAGCATCGATCTTGTCGTAGTCGATTTCCGGGAAAATGATCTGCTCTTTTACGCCCATGCTGTAGTTACCACGACCATCGAAGGACTTGGCATTCAGGCCGCGGAAGTCGCGAACCCGAGGCAGGGAGATCGACAGCAGACGATCCAGGAATTCATACATACGATCGCGGCGCAGAGTCACTTTGACGCCGATCGGCCAACCTTCACGGACTTTAAAGCCAGCGATGGATTTCCGAGCGTAAGTCACAACGACTTTTTGACCGGTGATCTTTTCCAGGTCAGCAACAGCGTGCTCGATGACTTTTTTGTCGCCGATCGCTTCGCCCAGACCCATGTTCAGGGTGATTTTGGTAACGCGCGGAACTTCCATCACGTTCGCCAGCTTAAGTTCTTCCTTAAGCTTCGGAGCGATTTCCTTCCGGTAAATCTCTTTTAGTCGTGCCATGGTCTTCTACCTAGCAGTGTTCAAGCATCAACCGCTTTTTGGGTCGACTTGAAGACACGAATTTTCTTGCCGTCTTCAACTTTGAAACCAACGCGGTCAGCCTTGTTGGTTGCGCCGTTGAAAATGGCGACGTTAGAAGCGTGCAGTGGCGCTTCTTTCTCGACGATACCGCCTTGTACGCCCGACATCGGGTTAGGCTTGGTATGACGCTTCACCAGGTTGATCCCACCAACGACCAAACGGTCGTCAGCGAGAACCTTGAGCACCTTACCGCGCTTACCTTTGTCTTTGCCGGCGATCACGATGATCTCGTCGTCACGACGAATCTTTTGCATGTCGGATCTCCTTACAGCACTTCTGGGGCGAGCGAGACGATCTTCATGAACTTCTCAGTACGAAGTTCACGGGTCACTGGCCCAAAGATACGGGTGCCGATCGGCTCTTGCTTGTTGTTCAAAAGAACAGCAGCGTTGCCATCAAAGCGGATAATGGAGCCGTCAGCACGACGAACGCCGTGGCGAGTGCGGACTACAACAGCAGTCATCACTTGGCCTTTTTTCACTTTACCGCGCGGAATTGCTTCCTTTACGGTTACTTTGATGATGTCACCGATACCAGCGTAACGACGATGGGAGCCACCCAGCACCTTGATGCACATAACGCGGCGTGCGCCGCTGTTATCGGCCACATCGAGCATGGATTGAGTCTGAATCATATAATTTCTCCGACCCCTAGTCCTTAGACTTCCACAGCGCGTTCGAGAATATCAACCAATGCCCAAGACTTGGTCTTGGCTACCGGACGAGTTTCACGAATCGTGACTTTGTCGCCGATGTGGCACTGATTGGTTTCGTCGTGCGCGTGCAGCTTAGTCGAACGCTTAACGTATTTACCGTAGATCGGGTGCTTAACGCGACGCTCGATCAGAACGGTGATGGTCTTGTCCATCTTGTCGCTGACAACACGGCCAGTCAGCGTACGGACGGTTTTTTCGGCTTCAGCCATGATTACTTACCTGCCTGCTGGTTGAGCACAGTCTTCACGCGAGCAATGTCACGCTTAACTTGCGAGAGCAGGTGAGACTGCCCCAACTGGCCAGTTGCTTTCTGCATACGCAGATTGAACTGGTCGCGCAGCAGGCCGAGCAGTTGCTCGTTCAGCTGCTGTGCTGATTTTTCACGAAGTTCATTCGCTTTCATCACATCACCGTCCGTTTAACAAAGGAGGTGGCGAGTGGCAGCTTTGCAGCAGCCAGGGCGAAAGCCTCACGCGCCAGCTCTTCAGAAACACCCTCGATTTCATACAGGACTTTGCCTGGCTGAATCTGGGCAACCCAGTACTCCACGTTACCCTTACCTTTACCCATACGAACTTCGAGGGGCTTTTTGGTTACAGGCTTGTCCGGGAATACACGGATCCAGATTTTGCCGCCACGTTTAACGTGACGGGTCAGTGCACGACGCGCTGACTCAATCTGACGGGCAGTGAGACGACCACGAGCAACAGACTTCAGCGCATATTCGCCGAAGCTGACTTTGCTACCGCGCAATGCCAAGCCACGGTTGTGGCCAGTCATCTGCTTGCGGAACTTCGTACGCTTTGGTTGCAACATTTGGCGTACCCCTTACTTAGCAGCTTTTTTACGAGGCGCAGGTGCTTGTGGTTTCAGTTCTTCTTGGCGACCACCAATTACTTCGCCTTTGAAGATCCAAACCTTTACACCGATCACACCGTAAGTGGTGTGAGCTTCGTAGTTGGCATAGTCGATGTCGGCACGCAGGGTGTGCAGTGGCACACGACCTTCGCGATACCATTCAGTACGTGCGATTTCAGCACCGCCGAGACGACCGCTCACTTGGATTTTGATGCCTTTGGCACCAATGCGCATTGCGTTCTGTACAGCGCGCTTCATAGCGCGACGGAACATTACACGGCGCTCCAGCTGCTGAGCTACGCTCTGCGCAACCAGCATACCGTCGAGTTCCGGCTTACGGATCTCTTCGATATTGATGTGCACAGGCACACCCATTTGCTTGGTCAGGTCCTGACGCAGCTTCTCAACATCTTCACCTTTCTTCCCGATAACGATACCTGGACGAGCAGTGTGGATGGTGATGCGTGCAGTCTGAGCCGGACGATGGATATCGATACGGCTTACGGACGCGCTTTTTAGTTTGTCTTGGAGGTACTCACGCACTTTCAGATCAGCGAACAAATAGTCCGCATAAGTCCGACCGTCTGCGTACCAGACGGAGGTGTGCTCCTTGACGATTCCCAGGCGAATGCCAATGGGATGTACTTTCTGACCCATCTCTTCGACTCCGTTACTTGTCAGCAACCTTGACAGTGATATGGCAAGACCGCTTGACGATGCGATCAGCACGGCCTTTGGCACGTGGCATGATGCGCTTCAGCGAACGCCCTTCGTTGACGAAAACGGTGGAGACCTTGAGGTCATCAACGTCTGCGCCTTCGTTATGCTCGGCGTTGGCTACGGCCGACTCCAGCACTTTCTTCAGGATCTCGGCGGCTTTCTTACTGCTGAAAGCCAACAGGTTGAGCGCTTCGCCCACCTTCTTCCCGCGGATCTGGTCGGCGACCAAGCGGGCTTTCTGGGCGGAGATTCGAGCGCCCGACAACTTAGCGGCTACTTCCATCGTTCCTTACCCCTTAACGCTTGGCTTTCTTGTCTGCCACGTGCCCACGATATGTGCGGGTACCGGCAAACTCGCCTAGTTTATGGCCGACCATGTCTTCGTTCACGAGAACTGGAACATGTTGGCGACCGTTATGAACTGCAATGGTCAAACCGACCATTTGTGGCAGGATCATCGAACGACGCGACCAGGTTTTCACCGGTTTGCGATCATTCTTTTCCGCCGCCACTTCGATCTTCTTCAGTAGGTGAAGATCAATAAAAGGACCTTTTTTCAGAGAACGTGGCACTGTCGTATCCCTCTATTTACTTGCGACGACGGACGATCATTTTGTCGGTACGCTTATTACCACGAGTCTTCGCGCCCTTAGTCGGGAAGCCCCACGGCGATACCGGATGACGACCACCAGAGGTACGACCTTCACCACCACCATGTGGGTGGTCAACCGGGTTCATGGCAACACCACGAACGGTTGGGCGAACGCCACGCCAGCGTTTGGCACCAGCTTTACCCAGGGAACGCAGGCTATGCTCGGAGTTCGAGACTTCGCCCAGCGTTGCACGGCATTCGGAAAGCACTTTACGCATTTCACCCGAACGCAGACGCAGAGTAACGTAGACGCCTTCACGTGCGATCAGCTGAGCCGAAGCACCAGCGGAACGAGCGATCTGAGCACCTTTACCTGGCTTCAATTCGATACCGTGAACGGTGCTACCAACTGGAATGTTACGCAGTTGAAGAGCGTTACCCGGCTTGATTGGAGCCAAAGCACCTGCGATCAGCTGATCGCCAGCACTCACGCCTTTAGGGGCGATGATGTAGCGACGCTCGCCGTCTGCGTAAAGCAGCAGTGCGATGTGAGCAGTACGGTTTGGATCGTATTCGATACGCTCGACAGTGGCAGAAATGCCATCTTTATCGTTGCGACGGAAATCGACCAGACGATAATGCTGCTTATGACCACCACCGATATGACGGGTAGTAATACGGCCATTGTTGTTACGACCACCAGACTTCGATTTTTTCTCGAGCAGCGGTGCGTGAGGAGCGCCTTTATGCAGCTCCTGGTTGACCACCTTGACCACAAAACGGCGGCCAGGGGAAGTCGGTTTGCATTTAACGATTGCCATGATGCACCCCTTCCTTACTCAGCACTGCTGCTGAAATCGAGATCTTGGCCTGGTTGAAGGGAGATAACTGCCTTCTTCCAGTCATTACGCTTGCCCAGACCGCGAGCAGTACGCTTGCTTTTACCCAGAACATTCAGGGTAGTAACACGCTCTACTTTCACGCTGAACAGGCTTTCGACGGCCTTCTTGATTTCCAGCTTGGTTGCGTCAGTAGCAACCTTGAAAACGAACTGACCTTTTTTGTCTGCCAGAACCGTAGCCTTTTCGGAAACGTGCGGGCCAAGCAGAACTTTAAATACGCGTTCCTGGTTCATCCCAGCAGCTCCTCGAATTTCTTCACGGCCGACACAGTGATCAACACTTTGTCGTATGCGATCAGACTAACTGGATCGGAACCTTGAACGTCACGTACATCAACGTGCGGCAGGTTACGAGCAGCCAGGTACAGATTCTGGTCAACAGCGTCAGACACGATTAGGACGTCAGTCAGGCCCATGCCAGTCAGCTTGTTAAGCAAATCTTTGGTTTTCGGTGCTTCAACAGCGAAGTCCTGAACCACGACCAAACGATCAGTACGAACCAGTTCAGCAAGGATGGAGCGCAGTGCTGCGCGATACATCTTCTTGTTGAGCTTCTGAGAGTGATCCTGTGGACGTGCTGCGAAAGTGGTACCGCCGCCACGCCAGATTGGGCTACGGATAGTACCGGCACGAGCACGGCCAGTACCCTTTTGACGCCATGGACGCTTACCGCCGCCACGAACATCAGAACGGGTCTTTTGCTGCTTGGTGCCCTGACGACCGCCTGCCATGTAGGCTACGACTGCCTGGTGAACCAGTGTCTCGTTGAACTCGCCGCCAAATGTCAGTTCGGAAACTTCGATTGCCTGAGCGTCATTTACGTTTAATTGCATGTCAGCTTCCCCTTAACCGCGAGCCTTGGCTGCTGGACGTACAACCAGGTTGCCGCCAGTAGCGCCAGGAACAGCACCCTTGACCAACAACAGATTGCGTTCAGCGTCCACGCGCACTACTTCCAGGGACTGCACGGTCACGCGCTCAGCGCCCATATGACCGGACATTTTTTTGCCCTTGAATACACGACCAGGAGTCTGGCACTGGCCGATAGAGCCTGGGACGCGGTGGGATACGGAGTTACCGTGGGTGTTATCTTGCCCGCGGAAATTCCAACGCTTGATCGTACCCTGGAAGCCTTTACCTTTGGACTGACCGGTTACATCAACCAGCTGACCAGCAGCGAAGATTTCAGCGTTGATCAGATCGCCAGCCTGGTAGTCGCCTTCTTCAAGACGGAATTCCATGACAGTACGACCAGCGGCAACATTCGCCTTAGCGAAGTGGCCAGCCTGAGCAGCTGTAACACGCGAAGCGCGACGCTCGCCGACAGTGACTTGCACTGCACGATAGCCATCGGTCTCTTCAGTTTTGAACTGGGTGACGCGATTCGGCTCGATCTCAATGACCGTAACCGGAATGGAGACACCTTCTTCGGTGAAAATACGGGTCATACCGCATTTACGACCGACTACACCAATAGTCATGTTGTAAACCTCATGAGTGTACGGGGCTTTCACCCGCTATGGCCGCCCATTTCAGAGCGTTACACGACTAAGACCCAAGTCTTAGCCGAGGCTGATCTGCACTTCCACACCGGCTGCAAGATCAAGCTTCATAAGCGCGTCAACGGTTTTATCTGTTGGCTGGACGATGTCCAGAACGCGTTTATGAGTACGGATCTCGTACTGGTCGCGCGCGTCTTTGTTGACGTGCGGAGAAACCAGAACGGTGAACCGCTCTTTACGAGTAGGCAGTGGAATAGGACCACGCACCTGAGCACCAGTACGTTTCGCGGTTTCCACGATTTCCTGGGTGGATTGGTCGATCAGGCGATGGTCAAAAGCCTTCAACCTGATACGGATTTGCTGGTTTTGCATTGGATTCAGACTCCAGATTGCTGTTCCCACCGAGCGCAATACGCCCGTTTAAAGGAGGCGCAATTCTATAGATGGGCTGACTGAGTGTCAACCCAATAAAAAAGCCCCCGCAAGCGGGGGCTTTTTATCAAATCATTGCTTACGCAACGATTTTGGCTACGACGCCAGCGCCGACGGTACGACCGCCTTCACGAATTGCGAAACGCAGACCATCTTCCATTGCGATTGGCTTGATCAGGGTAACGTTAACTTTAACGTTATCACCTGGCATAACCATCTCAACGCCTTCCGGCAGTTCGCAGCTACCAGTTACGTCGGTAGTACGGAAGTAGAACTGTGGACGGTAGCCTTTGAAGAACGGCGTGTGACGGCCGCCTTCTTCTTTGCTCAGAACATAGATTTCTGCTTCGAACTGAGTGTGCGGCTTAACGGTACCTGGCTTAACCAGAACCTGACCACGCTCAACGTCGTCACGCTTGGTGCCACGCAGCAGAACGCCACAGTTCTCACCAGCACGACCTTCGTCCAGCAGCTTGCGGAACATCTCAACGCCAGTGCAAGTAGTTTTGGTGGTGTCACGCAGACCCACGATCTCTACTTCTTCCTGGATCTTGATGATGCCACGCTCAACACGACCGGTAACAACAGTACCGCGACCCGAAATCGAGAATACGTCTTCGATTGGCATCAGGAACGGCTTGTCGATAGCACGAACTGGTTCTGGGATGTAGCTATCCAGAGTCTCAACCAGTTTCTTGACGGCAGTGGTGCCCATCTCGTTGTCGTCTTGGCCATTCAGAGCCATCAGAGCAGAACCGATGATGATCGGAGTGTCGTCGCCCGGGAAGTCGTAAGTGCTCAGCAGATCGCGCACTTCCATCTCAACCAGCTCCAGCAGCTCAGCGTCGTCTACCATGTCAGCCTTGTTCAGGAAGACAACGATGTACGGAACGCCAACCTGACGGGACAGCAGGATGTGCTCGCGAGTCTGAGGCATCGGGCCGTCAGCAGCGGAACAAACCAGAATAGCGCCGTCCATCTGAGCAGCACCGGTGATCATGTTTTTTACGTAGTCGGCGTGACCTGGGCAGTCAACGTGCGCGTAGTGGCGAACGGCCGAATCGTATTCAACGTGAGCGGTGTTGATGGTGATACCGCGAGCTTTTTCTTCTGGTGCGCTATCGATTTTATCGAAGTCGACTTTAGCCGAACCGAAAACTTCGGAGCAGACGCGAGTCAGAGCAGCAGTCAGAGTGGTTTTACCGTGGTCAACGTGACCGATGGTGCCAACGTTGACGTGCGGTTTGTTACGTTCAAATTTTTCTTTAGCCACGACAGTGAACTCCTAGCCTAAAGGGGCTGAATCAGCCTTGTTTTTTAACGATAGCTTCGACGACATTCGACGGAGCTTCGGAGTATTTGGAGAATTCCATGGAGTAGCTCGCGCGACCCTGAGACATGGAGCGAACGTCGGTCGCATAACCGAACATCTCACCCAACGGTACTTCGGCGCGAATCACTTTGCCAGAAACCGTATCTTCCATACCCTGGATCAGACCACGACGACGGTTCAGGTCACCCATCACGTCACCCATGTAGTCCTCAGGTGTTACAACTTCAACCTTCATGATCGGCTCAAGAACTACACCACCACCTTTGGTAGCCAGTTGCTTGGTCGCCATGGAGGCTGCCACCTTAAACGCCATCTCGTTGGAGTCGACGTCGTGGTAAGAACCATCGAAAACGGTAGCCTTCAGGCCGATCAGCGGATAGCCGGCAACAACACCGTTCTTCATCTGCTCTTCGATACCCTTCTGGATAGCAGGGATGTATTCCTTAGGAACAACACCACCTACCACTTCGTTCACGAATTGCAGACCTTCCTGACCTTCGTCAGCCGGCGCAAAACGAATCCAGCAATGGCCAAACTGACCACGACCGCCGGATTGACGAACAAACTTGCCTTCGATCTCACAAGCCTTCGTGATCTTCTCACGATAGGAAACCTGTGGCTTACCGATGTTGGCTTCGACGTTGAACTCACGGCGCATCCGGTCAACCAGGATGTCCAGGTGCAATTCGCCCATGCCAGAGATGATCGTTTGACCAGTCTCTTCATCAGTTTTGACGCGGAAAGACGGGTCTTCCTGAGCAAGCTTGCCCAGAGCGATACCCATTTTTTCCTGGTCATCCTTGGTTTTAGGCTCTACGGCAACCGAGATAACCGGCTCCGGGAAGTCCATACGAACCAGGATGATTGGCTTGTCAGCCGAGCAGAGGGTATCACCAGTGGTGACGTCCTTCATGCCGATCAAAGCAGCGATGTCGCCAGCGCGTACTTCTTTGATCTCTTCACGTGTGTTCGCGTGCATTTGCACCATACGACCAACACGCTCTTTCTTGCCTTTAACCGAGTTGATCACGCCGTCGCCGGAGCTCAACACGCCCGAGTAAACGCGAGCAAAGGTCAAAGTACCCACGAATGGGTCGGTAGCGATCTTGAACGCCAGAGCCGAGAACGGCTCGTTGTCGTCTGCATGACGCTCCATTTCAACAGTCTCGTCATCCGGGTCGGAACCCTTGATGGCAGGAATGTCCACTGGAGCAGGCAGGTACTTGATCACCGCATCGAGAACCAGGGGAACGCCCTTGTTCTTGAAGGAAGAACCGCAAACAGCGAGAACGATTTCACCAGCGATAGTACGCTGACGCAAAGCGCCTTCGATTTCCGCGATGGTGAGTTCTTCACCTTCGAGGTATTTGTTCATCAGCTCTTCGTTGGCTTCAGCGGCCGCTTCAACCATGTTGCTGCGCCATTCTTCAGCCAACTCTTGCAGCTCGGCAGGGATAGCTTCGCGACGAGGGGCCATGCCCTTGTCAGCGTCATCCCAGTAAACCGCTTCCATGGTCATCAGATCGATTTGACCCTGGAAGTTGTCTTCAGCACCGATCGCCAACTGGATTGGAACCGGAGTGTGACCTAGACGCTGCTTGATCTGACCGATCACGCGCAGGAAGTTCGCGCCAGCACGGTCCATCTTGTTTACATAAACAAGACGCGGAACACCGTATTTGTTGGCTTGACGCCATACGGTTTCCGACTGAGGCTCAACACCCGAGGTACCGCAGAACACAACGACCGCGCCATCGAGCACGCGCAGGGAGCGCTCTACTTCAATAGTGAAGTCAACGTGACCCGGAGTATCGATGATGTTGAAGCGATGCTTCTCGAACTGCTTGACGGAGCCAGCCCAGAATGCAGTCGTAGCAGCGGAAGTAATGGTAATACCCCGCTCCTGCTCTTGCACCATCCAGTCCATGGTCGCGGCGCCATCATGCACCTCGCCCATTTTGTGGTTTACGCCAGTGTAAAAAAGGACGCGCTCAGTGGTGGTGGTTTTACCAGCATCCACGTGAGCAACGATACCAATGTTACGGTAGCGGTTAATCGGAGTAGTACGAGCCATAAAGCCCTCGCAAAATTAGTGACACCAGAATTAGAAGCGGTAGTGCGAGAAAGCCTTGTTGGCTTCAGCCATACGGTGCACGTCTTCACGCTTCTTAACTGCAGCACCTTTACCTTCAGCGGCGTCCAACAGTTCACCAGCCAAACGCAGAGCCATAGACTTCTCACCGCGCTTGCGCGCGAAGTCTACCAGCCAGCGCATTGCCAATGCATTACGACGGGACGGACGAACTTCAACCGGGACCTGGTAAGTAGCACCGCCTACACGGCGCGACTTCACTTCGACCAGCGGAGCGATGGCGTCGAGAGCTTTCTCGAAGATTTCCAGGGGGTCGCTGTTCTTGCGTTCTTTAACCTTTTCCAGCGCGCCATAAACGATACGCTCGGCAACGGCTTTCTTGCCGCTTTCCATTACGTGGTTCATGAACTTGGCCAGAATTTGGCTTCCGTATTTTGGATCGTCAAGCACTTCGCGCTTGGCTGCTACGCGTCTTCTTGGCATGGATAAGCCCTCAAACGGTCTTCAGGTTAGCTCGGGACCACCACCCTACTGGGTGCGCCCGACCTTACTCTTATCGACTCAGAAAAATAGAAATCTGCTTTTTTTGTCACAGGAAGCCGCTACTACTTAGGCTTCTTGGTACCGTACTTCGAACGACCCTGGTTACGACCTTTAACGCCGGAAGTATCCAAAGAACCGCGAACGGTGTGGTAACGAACACCTGGCAAGTCTTTTACACGACCGCCACGAATCAGGACCACGCTGTGCTCTTGCAGGTTGTGACCTTCACCACCGATGTACGAGGAAACCTCGAAACCGTTGGTCAGGCGCACACGGCATACTTTACGCAGTGCCGAGTTAGGTTTTTTCGGCGTGGTGGTATACACACGGGTGCATACGCCACGACGTTGCGGGCAGTTCTGCAGCGCAGGCACGTCGGATTTCTCGACGATACGCTTACGCGGCTGACGTACCAGCTGGTTGATAGTTGCCATCTACTAGCTCCACTGTTGTCTTGCGACGCTATTGTCTTGCAAGAAAAGCAAAATGGCAGGACGCGAGTCCCGCCAAATTTAGGGGTACAAGAGTCTAAAGAGGATCTCGCCCCCAGTCAAGGCAAAGCCCCGGCTCTCCTCTCATCGGGCGACAGAATTTACCTGTCACTCGATAAGAAAGAAAGACCAGGGCCTTACGCTCAATTACCGCTGGAGTTCAACGCTTCAGTCAATGCAGCTTCGACTTCGCTAGCGCTGACACGCAACGGCTTGTCTACTTCACGGCGACGCTTACGCTCGCTGTGATATGCCAGACCGGTACCGGCCGGGATCAGACGACCAACAACCACGTTTTCTTTCAGGCCGCGCAGGTAATCGCGCTTACCTGTTACCGCTGCTTCGGTCAGTACTCGGGTTGTCTCTTGGAAAGAGGCCGCGGAGATGAACGACTCAGTGGACAACGAAGCTTTGGTGATACCCAGCAGAACACGAGTGAACTTGGCGTCAAATTTCTCGTCAGCGGTCAGACGCTCGTTTTCTACCAGCACGTGAGTCAACTCCATCTGGTCACCTTTGATGAAGGTGGAATCACCAGATTCGGCAATCTCAACTTTACGCAGCATCTGACGCAGAATGGTCTCGATGTGCTTATCGTTGATCTTCACGCCTTGCAGACGGTAAACGTCCTGGATCTCGTTAACGATGTACTTGGCCAGTGCACTCACACCCAGCAAACGCAGGATGTCATGCGGATCGCTCGGGCCGTCGGAGATAACTTCGCCGCGGTTTACCTGTTCGCCTTCGAAGACGTTCAGGTGACGCCACTTCGGAATCAGCTCTTCGTACGGATCACTGCCATCGTTCGGGGTAATAACCAGACGGCGCTTGCCTTTGGTTTCCTTACCGAACGCGATGGTGCCGCTAACTTCAGCCAGAATCGAGGCTTCTTTCGGACGACGGGCTTCGAACAAGTCGGCAACACGCGGCAGACCACCGGTGATGTCACGGGTTTTCGAAGTTTCTTGCGGGATACGCGCGATAACATCACCGATCGCAACCTGCACACCATCCGCGACACCAACCAATGCGTTAGCCGGCAGGAAGTACTGAGCAGGCACATCAGTACCTGGCAGCAACAGATCCTTGCCATCAACACCCACCATCTTCACAGCCGGACGAATGTCTTTGCCCGCTGCTGGACGGTCTTTAGCATCCAGAACTTCAATGTTGGTCATACCGGTCAGTTCGTCGGTCTGACGCTTGATCGTGATGCCTTCTTCCATGCCCACGTAGGTCACGGTACCTTTCATTTCGGTAACGATTGGGTGGGTGTGCGGATCCCACTTGGCAACAATCGAACCAGCGTCGACCTTGTCGCCTTCCTTGACCGAAATGACTGCACCGTAAGGCAGCTTGTAACGCTCACGCTCACGGCCGTAGTCATCAGCGATTGCCAGCTCACCGGAACGCGATACAGCAACCAGGTGACCATCTACTCGCTCAACGTGCTTCAGGTTGTGCAGACGGACGGTACCGCCATTCTTCACCTGAACGCTGTCGGCTGCGGAGGTCCGGCTTGCCGCACCACCGATGTGGAACGTACGCATCGTCAGCTGGGTCCCCGGCTCACCGATGGACTGTGCAGCGATTACGCCGACAGCTTCACCAATGTTCACCTGGTGACCACGAGCCAGATCACGGCCGTAGCACTTGGCGCAAATGCCATAGCGGGTTTCGCAGCTGATTGGCGAGCGAACGATAACTTCGTCGATGCTGTTCAGCTCGATGAACTCAACCCACTTCTCGTCTACCAGCGTACCTGCAGGCACGATGACTTCGTCGGTGCCAGGCTTGAAAACGTCACGGGCGATTACTCGACCCAGTACGCGTTCGCCCAACGGCTCAACAACGTCGCCGCCTTCAATGTGCGGAGTCATCAGCAGACCGTGTTCGGTACCGCAGTCGACTTCGGTAACGACCAGATCCTGGGCAACGTCCACCAGACGACGAGTCAGATAACCGGAGTTAGCTGTCTTCAATGCGGTATCCGCAAGGCCCTTACGAGCACCGTGAGTCGAGATGAAGTACTGAAGTACGCTCAAACCTTCACGGAAGTTAGCAGTAATCGGCGTCTCAATGATCGAGCCGTCCGGCTTGGCCATCAGACCACGCATACCCGCCAACTGACGAATCTGTGCCGCCGAACCCCGTGCGCCGGAGTCAGCCATCATGTACATCGAGTTGAAGGATTCCTGATCAACTTCGACGCCGTGACGGTCGATAACGCGCTCTTTGGACAGGTTCGACATCATCGCTTTCGAGACTTCGTCGTTCGCCTTGGACCAAAGGTCGATTACCTTGTTGTACTTCTCGCCCTGAGTTACCAAGCCCGAGGCGTACTGACTTTCGATCTCTTTAACTTCTTCGGTAGCGGCATCAATGATGCGAGCTTTTTCATCAGGGATAACGAAGTCGTTAACGCCGATGGAAACACCCGAAATCGTCGAGTAGGCAAAACCGGTGTACATCAACTGGTCGGCGAAGATAACGGTCTCTTTCAAACCAACCACGCGGTAGCACTGGTTGATCAGCTTGGAGATCGCCTTTTTCTTCATCGGCTGGTTGACCACGTCGTACGACAGGCCTTTTGGCACAACCTGATACAGCAGGGCACGGCCAACGGTGGTGTCGACAATACGGGTGCCGCTTACGCTGCCGCCGTCACGGTCATTGACCGTTTCGTTGATCCGCACTTTAACCTTGGCATGCAGCGCGGCTTCGCCGGCACGGAATACACGGTCAACTTCCTGCAGATCAGCAAATACACGACCTTCGCCTTTGGCGTTGATCGCTTCACGAGTCATGTAGTACAGACCCAATACAACGTCCTGGGAAGGAACGATGATTGGCTCACCGTTCGCTGGCGACAGGATGTTGTTGGTCGACATCATCAGCGCACGCGCTTCGAGCTGGGCTTCCAGCGTCAGCGGTACGTGTACAGCCATCTGGTCGCCGTCGAAGTCGGCGTTGTACGCGGCACAGACCAGAGGGTGCAGCTGAATAGCCTTACCTTCGATCAGTACCGGCTCAAACGCCTGAATGCCCAGACGGTGAAGAGTTGGTGCACGGTTGAGAAGCACCGGGTGTTCACGAATTACTTCGGCGAGAACGTCCCAAACCTCTGGCAGCTCACGCTCGACCATTTTCTTCGCAGCTTTGATGGTCGTGGCCAGGCCACGCATTTCCAGCTTGCCGAAAATGAACGGTTTGAACAGCTCGAGAGCCATTTTCTTCGGCAGACCGCACTGGTGCAGACGCAGGGTCGGACCAACGGTAATTACCGAACGGCCCGAGTAGTCAACACGCTTACCGAGCAAGTTCTGACGGAAACGACCCTGCTTACCCTTGATCATGTCAGCCAGGGATTTCAGAGGACGCTTGTTCGAGCCAGTGATGGCGCGACCGCGACGGCCGTTGTCGAGCAGTGCATCGACAGCTTCCTGCAACATACGCTTTTCGTTGCGCACGATGATGTCCGGAGCGGACAGATCAAGCAGGCGCTTCAAACGGTTGTTACGGTTGATCACTCGACGATACAGATCGTTGAGGTCGGAAGTTGCGAAACGACCACCATCCAGCGGAACCAATGGACGGAGATCTGGCGGCAGAACCGGCAGAACGGTCAGAACCATCCACTCAGGCAGGTTGCCTGAACCCTGGAAGGCTTCCATCAGCTTCAGACGCTTGGACAGCTTCTTGATTTTGGTTTCGGAGTTGGTTTGCGGAATTTCTTCACGCAAACGACCAATCTCGTGTTCCAGATCGATAGCGTGCAGCAGTTCGCGGACGGCCTCAGCACCCATGCGGGCGTCGAAATCATCACCGAACTCTTCCAGCGCTTCGAAATACTGCTCGTCGTTCAGCAGCTGACCTTTTTCAAGGGTGGTCATGCCCGGATCGATGACGACGTAGCTCTCGAAGTAGAGAACGCGTTCGATATCACGCAGGGTCATGTCCATCAGCAAGCCGATACGGGATGGCAGCGACTTCAGGAACCAGATGTGGGCAACAGGCGATGCCAGTTCGATGTGAGCCATACGCTCACGACGTACCTTGGCCAGTGCAACTTCAACGCCGCACTTTTCGCAGATCACACCACGGTGTTTCAGGCGCTTGTACTTACCGCACAGGCACTCGTAATCCTTGACCGGACCAAAAATCTTGGCGCAGAACAAGCCGTCACGTTCAGGTTTAAACGTACGGTAGTTGATGGTTTCCGGCTTTTTAACTTCACCGAACGACCACGAACGGATCATCTCAGGCGATGCCAATCCAATACGGATGGCGTCGAACTCTTCGACTTGACCCTGGTTTTTCAGCAAATTCAGTAGGTCTTTCAAGGCCTTTCCTCCTGGCGGAGCAGAGGGCAGTCATACAGACCCACCCTCGATTCGCGTCACGTGTTATTCGGTTTCCAGATCGATATCGATGCCGAGCGAACGAATTTCTTTGATCAACACGTTGAAAGACTCGGGCATGCCCGGCTCCATACGGTGATCGCCATCCACGATGTTTTTGTACATCTTGGTACGGCCGTTCACATCGTCCGACTTCACTGTGAGCATTTCTTGCAGAGTGTAGGCCGCGCCGTATGCTTCCAGCGCCCACACCTCCATCTCCCCGAAACGCTGACCACCGAACTGAGCCTTACCACCCAGCGGCTGCTGGGTAACCAGGCTGTAAGAACCAGTGGAACGCGCGTGCATCTTGTCGTCCACCAAGTGGTTCAGCTTCAGCATGTACATGTAGCCAACGGTAACCGGACGCTCGAACTTGTTGCCGGTACGACCATCGAACAGCTGCATCTGGCCGCTTTCTGGCATATCTGCCAGCTTGAGCATTGCCTTGATTTCAACTTCCTTCGCACCGTCGAACACCGGGGTAGCCATAGGTACGCCGTTACGCAGGTTCTTCGCCAGATCCAGGATTTCTTTATCGCTAAAGTCTTCCAGCTTCTCTTGGCGGCCGCCGATTTCGTTATAGATCTCGGTCAGGAACTTACGCAGATCAGCAACTTTACGCTGCTCTTCGAGCATGCGGTTGATCTTCTCGCCCAAGCCCTTTGCCGCGAGGCCAAGGTGGGTTTCGAGAATTTGACCAACGTTCATACGCGAAGGTACGCCCAGCGGGTTAAGGACGATGTCGACCGGGGTGCCATTGGCATCGTGCGGCATGTCTTCAACCGGCATGATCACGGAGACCACACCTTTGTTACCGTGACGACCGGCCATCTTGTCGCCCGGCTGGATGCGACGACGGATTGCCAAGTAAACCTTGACGATTTTCAGAACGCCCGGAGCCAGGTCATCGCCCTGCTGCAGTTTGCGTTTTTTGTCTTCGAACTTGTCATCCAGAAGACGGCGACGATCAACGATGTAAGCCTGAGCCTTCTCGAGCTGCTCGTTCAGAGCATCTTCAGCCATGCGCAGCTTGAACCACTGACCATGCTCAAGACCGTCGAGGATTTCGTCGGTGATGTCCTGACCTTTCTTCAGACCAGCGCCGCCTTCGACCTTGCGGCCAACCAGAGCAGAGCGCAGACGTTCGAAAGTCGCACCTTCAACGATACGGAACTCTTCGTTCAAGTCCTTGCGGATCTCGTCGAGCTGAGTCTTCTCGATGGACAGTGCACGAGCATCACGTTCAACGCCGTCACGAGTGAAGACCTGAACGTCGATGACAGTACCTTTGGTACCAGTTGGTACACGCAGGGAGGTGTCTTTAACGTCGCTGGCCTTCTCACCGAAGATAGCGCGCAAGAGTTTTTCTTCCGGAGTCAGCTGAGTCTCGCCTTTCGGAGTGACCTTGCCGACCAGAATGTCACCAGCGCCAACCTCGGCACCAACGTAAACGATACCGGCTTCGTCCAGTTTGTTCAGTGCAGCTTCACCCACGTTAGGGATGTCTGCAGTGATCTCTTCGGGCCCAAGCTTGGTGTCACGTGCCACACAGGTCAGTTCCTGAATGTGGATCGTGGTAAAGCGGTCTTCCTGAACAACACGTTCGGACAGGCAGATGGAGTCTTCGAAGTTGAAGCCGTTCCACGCCATGAACGCGATGCGCATGTTCTGACCCAGAGCCAACTCACCCATATCGGTGGACGGACCGTCAGCCATGATGTCGCTACGCTCAACCCGGTCACCTTTGCTCACCAGCGGACGCTGGTTGATGCAGGTGTTCTGGTTGGAGCGGGTGTATTTAGTCAGGTTGTAGATGTCGACACCGGCTTCACCGGTTTCAACTTCATCATCTGCAACACGAACCACGATACGGCTTGCATCAACGGAGTCGATAACGCCGCCCCGACGAGCCACGACGCAAACGCCGGAGTCGCGAGCCACGTTGCGCTCCATGCCAGTACCTACCAGCGGCTTGTCAGCACGCAAGGTTGGAACAGCCTGACGCTGCATGTTGGAACCCATCAACGCACGGTTGGCGTCGTCGTGCTCGAGGAACGGGATCAGCGAGGCCGCTACCGAAACAACCTGCTTCGGCGAAACGTCCATCAGCGTCACGTCTTCTGGAGCCTTGACGGTGAATTCGTTCAAGTGACGAACAGCCACCAGCTCGTCGATCAGGACCTTCTTGTCGTTCATTGCCGCAGAAGCCTGGGCAATAACGTGGTCCGCTTCTTCGATAGCCGACAGGAACACGATCTCGTCAGTTACCAGTGCGTCTTTAACAACACGGTACGGGCTCTCGAGGAAACCGTACTGGTTGGTACGCGCATAAGCGGCCAACGAGTTGATCAGACCAATGTTCGGACCTTCAGGCGTTTCGATCGGGCATACACGACCATAGTGAGTCGGGTGTACGTCACGAACTTCAAAACCAGCACGCTCACGAGTCAAACCGCCAGGGCCGAGTGCAGAAACACGACGCTTGAGAGTGATCTCAGACAGCGGGTTGTTCTGGTCCATGAACTGCGAAAGCTGGCTGGAGCCGAAAAACTCTTTTACAGCAGCAGCAACTGGCTTGGCGTTGATCAGGTCCTGAGGCATCAGGCCTTCGCTTTCGGCCATCGACAGACGCTCTTTGACCGCACGCTCAACACGCACCAGGCCAACACGGAACTGGTTTTCAGCCATTTCGCCAACACAGCGAACACGACGGTTACCCAAGTGGTCGATATCGTCGACGATGCCTTTACCGTTGCGGATATCAACCAGCGTCTTGAGAACGGCGACGATATCCTCTTTGCACAGAACGCCCGAACCTTCGATCTCGGTACGACCGATGCGACGGTTGAACTTCATCCGACCAACAGCCGAGAGGTCATACCGCTCAGGACTGAAGAACAAATTGTTGAAAAGCGTTTCTGCTGCGTCTTTGGTAGGCGGCTCGCCAGGACGCATCATGCGGTAGATCTCGACCAGAGCTTCCAACTGGTTGCTGGTGGAGTCGATCTTCAGCGTGTCAGATACGAACGGACCACAGTCGATATCGTTGGTGTACAACGTCTCGATGCGAACAACCTGAGCCTTGGCAATCTTGGCAAGGATTTCAGTGTTCAGCTCGGTGTTGCACTCAGCGATGATCTCGCCGGTGGCTGGATGCACGATCACCTTGGCAGTGGTGCGACCCAGGACGTAGTCCAGAGGTACTTCCAACTGCTTGATACCGGCTTTTTCCAGCTGGTTAATGTGGCGAGCGGTGATACGGCGACCCTGCTCGACAATAACCTTGCCCTTGTCGTCCAGGATATCCAGGACGGCAATTTCGCCGCGCAGGCGCTGAGGCACCAGTTCCAGGCTGAGGTTCTCACCTTGCACATGGAATACGTTGGTGGTGTAGAAAGCGTCCAGAACCTGTTCGGTCGTGTAGCCCAGCGCGCGCAACAATACCGAAGCAGGCAGCTTGCGACGACGGTCGATACGGACGAATACACAGTCCTTTGGATCGAACTCGAAGTCCAGCCATGAGCCGCGATAAGGAATGATACGAGCGGAGTAAAGCAGCTTGCCGGAGCTGTGCGTCTTGCCGCGGTCGTGGTCGAAGAACACGCCCGGGGAACGGTGCAGCTGGGAAACGATAACGCGCTCGGTACCGTTGATAACGAAGGTACCGTTCTCAGTCATCAGGGGGATTTCACCCATGTAGACTTCTTGCTCTTTGATGTCCTTGATCGCTTTGTTCGACGATTCTTTGTCGAAAATGATCAGACGGACTTTTACTCGCAGAGGTACAGCGTAAGTCACACCGCGCAGCACGCACTCTTTGACATCAAATGCCGGTTCGCCCAAGCGATAACCTACATACTCCAGCGCAGCATTGCCGGAGTAGCTGATGATCGGGAAAACGGATTTGAAGGCTGCATGCAGACCGACGTCGCGGAACTGATCTTTGGTCGCTCCCGCTTGCAGGAATTCGCGATACGAATCCAGCTGGATGGCCAGGAGATACGGCACATCCATTACGTCCGGCAACTTGCTAAAGTCCTTGCGGATACGTTTTTTCTCAGTATATGAGTAAGCCATCAGCGTTCCCCAGCTTGGTCACCTGCTTGTTTGGCTCCTCCCGACGGGAGCAGCCAGAAAATCGTGCAAACCCCTTGGTTTGCGCCACCATCACCGGTGGTTTTTACACGTCACGGATGCCAGCCTAGCCAGTCATCTATAACGGAAAAAGGCCGGTGGCAAGAGCCACCAGCCATCAGCCTTTCGCTTAACGCTCGGGCTGGACACTCAAAGTCGATACTTACTTCAGCTCGACTTTAGCGCCTGCTTCTTCCAGCGTAGCTTTGGCTTTGTCAGCAGCGTCTTTCGCAACTGCTTCCAGAACCATTGCTGGAGCGCCGTCAACTACAGCCTTGGCTTCTTTCAAGCCCAGACCAGTCAGCTCACGTACAGCCTTGATCACGTTAACTTTCTTCTCGCCAGCTTCCAGCAGCATGACGTTGAATTCAGTTTGCTCTTCAACAACAGCGGCAGCAGCAGCTGGACCAGCAGAAGCAGCAGCGGCAGTAACACCGAACTTTTCTTCAAAGGCTTTGATCAGCTCAACAACCTGCAGAACGGACATTTCGCCAACTGCGTTGAGGATATCGTCTTGAGAGATAGACATGAATCTAATTCCTGAATTGGGGACGGCCTACGCGACCATCGAAATAAACAAAAATACGCGAAAGAAGGTACGGAGCCTTAGGCTGCGGCCGCTTCTTTTTGGTCGCGAATAGCCGCCAGAGTACGAGCCAACTTGCTGGTAGCGCCTTGAATCACGCTCATCAGCTGGGAGATTGCTTCGTCACGGGTCGGCAAGGTTGCCAGTACGTCGATCTGATTAGCTGCGAGGAACTTGCCCTCGAACGCAGCTGCCTTGATCTCGAACTTGTCCTGACCTTTAGCGAACTCTTTGAACAAACGGGCAGCAGCGCCAGGATGTTCGTTGGAGAAAGCGATCAAGGTCGGGCCAGTGAACGCGTCGTTGAGGACACTGTAATCAGTACCTTCAACTGCACGCTTGAGCAGGGTGTTACGTACAACACGTACGTAAACGCCAGCTTCACGAGCCTCTTTACGGAGTCCGGTCATTGCGCTTACTGTCACGCCACGGGCATCAGCCACGACAGCAGACAGAGCGACTTTGGCAGCCTCGTTGACTTCAGCGACGATGGCCTTCTTGTCTTCGAGTTTAATTGCCACGGGTTTAACTCCTGCTTGTTACCGTTTCACCTGGCCGAAGCCGGATGTCGTTTTGGTGTCTGATTCGGTAAGGAACCGGGAGCACCATCTGCGTAGGCTTGTTTTTTAAGACTTGCGTCGCCTACGGTCTTGGATAGCCCCCGCCAGGCAGGGACCCCAATTTTTCATTGGCGCGGCGAACGCACCAATGGTGTCTTACGCGTCCAGGGAACCCTGATCGATCACCAGGCCTGGGCCCATAGTGGTGCTCAATGTAACGCGCTTAACGTAGATGCCTTTCGAAGAAGCTGGCTTGATACGCTTCAAATCAGCGATAAGAGCTTCAACGTTTTCCTTCAGCTTGACTGCGTCGAAACCGACCTTGCCAACTGAAGTGTGGATGATGCCGTTTTTGTCGGTGCGATAACGAACCTGACCAGCCTTGGCATTCTTGACGGCGTTAGCAACGTCAGGAGTAACAGTGCCGACTTTAGGGTTAGGCATCAGGCCACGTGGGCCAAGGATCTGACCCAACTGACCAACAACGCGCATCGCATCCGGAGAAGCGATTACTACGTCATAGTTCAGGTCGCCGCCTTTCATTTCGGCAGCCAGGTCGTCCATACCAACGCGATCCGCGCCGGCAGCCAGAGCGGCCTCAGCAGCAGGGCCCTGGGTGAACACAGCAACGCGAACAGTCTTGCCAGTGCCGTGCGGCAGCACAGTAGCGCTACGTACAACCTGGTCAGATTTACGCGGGTCAACACCAAGGTTTACAGCAACGTCAACAGACTCGCTGAACTTGACGGTCGACAGCTCGGCCAGCAGGGTAGCTGCGTCGGTGAAGCTGTACGATTTGCCCGGCTCGATTTTAGCCGCGATAGCTTTTTGGCGCTTAGTCAGCTTAGCCATTACACACCCTCCACGTTAAGGCCCATGCTACGAGCGGAACCGGCGATAGTACGCACGGCCGCTTCCATGTCAGCAGCAGTCAGATCCGCATTTTTTGCTTTAGCGATATCTTCCAGCTGTGCACGAGTCACGGTGCCAACTTTAACGGTGTTCGGACGTGCCGAGCCGCTAGTCAGACCAGCAGCTTTCTTCAGCAGAACCGAAGCAGGGGTGCTCTTTGTTTCGAAAGTGAAGCTACGGTCGCTATAGACAGTGATGATCACTGGAGTCGGCAGACCCGGCTCAAGACCCTGAGTACGGGCGTTGAAGGCCTTGCAGAATTCCATGATGTTCACGCCGTGCTGACCCAGGGCCGGACCTACTGGCGGGCTAGGGTTAGCTTGAGCAGCTTTCACTTGCAGCTTGATGTAAGCGGTAATTTTCTTGGCCATGAGGCACTCCAATTACGGGTTCAAACGCCAATCAAGGCTCCCCGGTTACTTGCACGTTTATCCCAGTGACGAAAAAACCCCACAGCCTATGGCTACGGGGTATGGGATTCTCGCTCAGCTAGACCTTTTCGACCTGACTGAACTCCAGCTCCACCGGAGTGGAACGACCGAAAATGAGCACCGCGACTTGAATCCGGCTCTTCTCGTAATTAACTTCTTCAACTGTGCCGTTAAAATCTGCAAACGGACCGTCGGTAACACGAACAACCTCACCCGGCTCAAACAGAGTCTTAGGCTTCGGCTTGTCGCTACCGTCCGCTACGCGACGCAAGATCGCATCAGCTTCTTTATCTGTGATGGGCGCAGGCTTATCAGCAGTACCGCCGATAAAACCCATGACGCGAGGGGTATCCTTGACCAAGTGCCAGGTACCTTCGTTCATATCCATCTGAACCAGCACATAGCCAGGAAAGAATTTACGCTCACTTTTGCGCTTCTGGCCGTTACGCATCTCCACCACTTCTTCAGTGGGGACCAGAATCTCGCCGAAGCCATCTTCCATGCCAGCCAGCTTCACACGCTCGATCAACGAGCGCATTACATGCTTTTCGTAACCCGAATAAGCATGCACTACGTACCAACGCTTAGCCACGGGACACCCTTAGCCAACAATCAAGGAAACAAGCCAGCCGAGCAGGGAATCAAGCCCCCACAACAGCAACGCCATAACCAGGACAACAGCCACAACAATCAGAGTGGTCTGCGTGGTTTCTTGGCGAGTCGGCCAAACGACTTTACGAATTTCGGCTCGCGCTTCCTTGGCTAGAACAAAGAAAGCCTTACCTCTACCAGTCTGCAGACCTACAAATGCAGCAACCCCAGCCAAAACAAGAAGAACCAGGACGCGATACAGAATCGGTTGAGCTGAGTAGTATTGATTACCGACAACCCCGACCACTACCAGAGCGACCACAACCAGCCACTTGAGCAGATCGAAGCGAGATTCTTGGGCTTCAGCCTTGAGAGTCATCTACGGTAATCCTGTGAAAAGAAAGCCAGATACAAGCTATTGAATCTGGCAGGTCAGGAGGGAATCGAACCCCCAACCTACGGTTTTGGAGACCGTCGCTCTGCCAATTGAGCTACTGACCTAAAAGCAAAATCAGGCCGACCAATATGCCAGCCCAACAAGAGATTTTCAAGCGCATTCAGCATATTGCTGAATATACGCGACGCCGCACCGACAAAAACCACACCGATTCAGCCGGTAAAACAAAGGCAGATATTTGCATATCTGCCTTTATAATGGAGCTCTTGAGCGGATTCGAACCGCTGACCTCACCCTTACCAAGGGTGTGCTCTACCAACTGAGCTACAAGAGCAAAACCTGAACATCTACAGCAAATCTGGAGCGGGTGGCGGGAATCGAACCCGCATCATCAGCTTGGAAGGCTGAGGTTCTACCACTAAACTACACCCGCTAAACTTGCTGCAATTGCTAAAAATTTGGTGGAGGGAGAAGGATTCGAACCTTCGAAGTCGTAGACGTCAGATTTACAGTCTGATCCCTTTGGCCGCTCGGGAACCCCTCCTGAACGAGGCAGCATTCTCAACTCATGCCACCCTTCTGTCAACCTTTTTCTCAGTAAAAACCTGAGGTTACAAACGCTGACTCTAGCTTTGCCGCAACTTGCAACCAACCAAGCACTGCGAAGCGGGCGCCATTCTATGCAAACTACTCAGAGGTTGCAATGCCCGAACACAACATTATTTTGTTTTTTAATTGGGGAAAGTCTTGAACCAAGCTATCTACCAGACTCTCACCCACCAGCCGACGACTTGCAGGCTCTATTTTCAACCAATATCCGGTTCCGGCAGGCTGTGAAACCGTCTGAAGCTCTGAGTGCACATCAAGACTCGTCAACCTTTGCGCCACAACCAAAGCCTCTCTCTCACGCATGAAACCGCCTAGGTAGAGACACGTCTCTTCTGACCGGGCATCGCGCCCCTGCTCCTCACTCCCATCCGACTCTGTCAGCAGCCGAATATTTTGCTGCTCAGCCCGATGCAGCGAAAGAGGTAAAACCTCTTTCGCTCGTAGCGGAGCCTCTTGCTGATGCCAAACGTAATAAAACCCATTGAGCATCAACAACAAAAGAAATAACCACCTCATAAAAACCTCAAGGAAACGGGCAGGCCAAAGCGAGACCGACGAAGATTAGATCAGGCATTAACTTCGCGCCCTCCATACTATCCTTCACCAACTCAGCATCCCCACCAGTTATAAAAAGCAGAAAATCGCCCCCCCAATATTGCCGGGCAATGTCCACTTGAGTGGCCACAAACCCCTTGATCATCAAAGCGCATCCGCGCTCCACCGCCTCAGCAGTCGATCGACCTGGCAAAAAGCTAGAATGGGCTTGTTCAGCCGCCGCATCGTCATAGCGTATGCGGCGTGTATGGGTGCGTAACTGACTGCGCATTAAGGGCAAGCCTGGGCAAATGAAACCGCCAAGGTGCTGCCCTCCAGAATCAACGAAGTCGGAGGTAACAGCCGTGCCCAGATCCAGAACAACGCAAGCTTTCCCGGCGATACTGTAGGCCCCCACCAACGCGAGCCAACGATCCATCCCTAGACGGTCATATTCCTCATAGCCATTGGAGACTCCGGCCAACAATGGGGAGGGTGCCGCACAAACCGTTGACACTCCGAACCGCTGAGCTATGGCCGAGCTCAGCTTAAGCGTTTCCTCGACGCTGCGAACACTCACGAGACGGCTGTAACAAAGACTCAGCCCAGCGATGCAAGATACATCCGCAAGTAAAGCCTCGCCAGAATCAACCACACCGCCTGCGATCACCTCGGATGATACTCGGCTGATGACTCGCCACTTAATGAAGCTATTTCCGCAATCCAGCTCAAGTATCATCGCGCAACCTCAAGCTAAGCTCACCACCGCTGAACACTTTCTCGCCATCTCCCACCTGCAACCTGAGAGCACCTTGCGAGTCGATCCCCAGAACCACTCCATGTACAGCTTCCGATCCGGCGAGCAAGCTGACAGCCGCCCCCTGCCAGAGATGATTGAACTCCCACTCATCTTTGAGAGATTCAAATCCCTGCTCTTGGTGGATAGCCAGGTACTCATCAATGTTTACGCTCAACTGATTCGCAAGCACATTTCTGTTAATCGCTCTACCCACCTCAAGCCTAAGAGATGTCCACAACTGATCTACCTGGCTAGTAGTACGCATATTCACGTTTATTCCGACGCCGATAATGACGTGACATACATCCGCGGGATCGCCAACAAGCTCCAATAATATCCCGGCAACCTTGCGACGCCCGACCAACACGTCATTTGGCCACTTCAGGCCGGCTCCTTGTATGCCAGCGTTTCGCAGGGTTTTCAACACAGCCAACCCCACCACCAGGCTCAGACCTTCAATCTGACGCATACCGCCCGAGATACGCAGGGCGAGGCTGTAGTAGAGATTCTCTCCAAAAGGACTTGCCCAGGCCCTACCTCGTCGACCTCGCCCAGCCGTTTGACGCTCAGCCATGACGATAAAAGGAGCAGGGAAGCGATCAGCGATCAGCTTTAGAGCTGCAGCATTGGTCGAGTCTATGGATTCATAGATTATTACCGGCCAACCAGGGGCACCTACAGCGCCGCCAATTTCTTTATGATCCAACAACGCGAGAGGGCTAGCCAACTGGTAGCCTTTTCCCCGAACTTTATGGACTTCGACTCCCAACTCAGACTCCAGAAGCTGCAACTGCTTCCATACGGCGCTACGACTCACGCCCAAGGCATCACCCAAGGCTTGGCCAGAATGGAATTTCCCATCCCCAAGGAGCTTCAACAACGTCAGCATCTAGTAATCGCCCAGGCAAGAAGGCTCGCATCATAGCCATGCAGATGGATACTGCATAGAAACAGCGAGCCACATCGGGAAAGCGGCCCCAGTTTACACATGCGTCGCTATAAGAAAGTGCGAGCACTGGAGCTTTTCGAGCAGACAAACAAAACCCCATCTGCTTTCGCAAATGGGGTTCTGGAATTTAATCTTGACGAT
>NZ_JPQU01000020.1 GCF_000737245.1 Pseudomonas syringae
AGAAAAAAGCGGCATAAACCGTAACCGGTGTCCGTGATTACTTGACCAGTTCAGCCTGCTCGCGAAGGGGCAAGAACCTTCACAAACTCGCTTGAATCCGATACCGCTTTCGCGAGCAAGCTCGCTCCCACACGATCTTCGTTTACTGAGCAACAGCGGGCCAAAAAAAGGGGGGGGCGGTAATAACCGCCCCCCCCTTTGCGTCCACCCGCTGGGTTATTCAGCCAGCTTGAAGGTGATGAAGCTCGCCCGGCCCTGACGCAGTACGCGCATGGAGACGGAGCGATTCTTCGGCAAGCCTTTAGCGACTTCGCTGAAGTTTTTTGCCGACGTGAGTGCCTGGTTATTCAGGTGAGTGATCACATCACCCGCTTGCAAGCCAATCAGTGCGGCCGGACCATCAGTCACTTCCTTGATGACCACTCCGCCCTTGATATCGAGGCTCTTCTGTTGCTCGGCTGTCAGATCGACAACCGATACACCAAGGCGATTGCTGCTGCGCTCGGCACCCGCAGATTCCGGCGTACCCATTTCCTGACCTTCATCCGGCAGCGCACCGACGGTGACCGTAAGAGTCTGGCGTTTGCCGTTGCGGATGACTTCCAGCTCAGCCTTGCTACCATCCTTGAGGTTGCCGATCAGATGCGGCAAATCAGCCGACATGATAATTGGAGTGCCGTTGGCGCTGAGGATAACGTCGCCAACCTGAACACCGCCTTTGGCCGCAGGACCGCTTTCCAGCACCTGAGCAACCAGTGCACCGGCTGGTTTGTCCAGACCGAATGACTCAGCCAGGTCCTTGTTGACCTCCTGAATCACCACGCCCAGCCAGCCACGATTCACTTTACCGCTGGCTTTGATCTGGTTCGCGACATCCATCGCAACGTCAATTGGAATGGCGAAGGACAGGCCCATGAATCCGCCGGAACGGGTGAAGATCTGGGAGTTGATGCCCACTACTTCACCATCCATGTTGAACAATGGACCGCCAGAGTTACCCGGGTTGATGGCCACGTCGGTCTGAATGAACGGCACGTAGGTGTCATTTGGCAGGCTGCGGCCCTTGGCACTGACGATGCCTTTGGTCACCGAATGGTCGAAACCGAATGGCGAGCCGATCGCCAGCACCCATTCGCCGACCTTCAGCTTTTCGGAATTGCCCAGCTTCACCGTAGGCAGATCCTTGCCTTCAATTTTCAGAACGGCAACGTCGGTACGTGGATCAGTACCTACCAATTTAGCTTTAAGCTCGCTGCGATCGGAAAGGCGAACCAGAATCTCATCGGCGCCATCAATTACATGGTTGTTGGTCAGCACATAGCCATCTTTGGAGATGATGAATCCCGATCCAAGCGACTGGGCCTCACGCTGGCGATCACTCTTCGGAGAGCCAGGCTTGCGCCCTTGTGGCGGAATTCCCCGCTCGAGGAACTCACGCAGCATCGGCGGCAAACCTTCCAGGTCAGGCATTTGCTGCTGAGCGACAGAGCGTTCCGGCATTTTCTGAGTGGTACTGATATTCACGACAGCGGGGGAAGCTTGCTCGACCAGCGTGGTGAAGTCTGGCAAGGCTTCGGCTTGAGCCGTGGCCATCTGCCCGAACATCAGCAGAGCGGCAACAAACGAGAAATAGGTTTTAAAACTGGGTATGGACATAGGGCTCCCGTGCACAACGAGCGAAGTTAAGCAATGCAGACCGAATAATCTGATGGGGGCTCACCTTCAGTTTTCAACCGGGGGTAAAACTCCATCAGCTAATTTTTCTGGCCTGAAAACAACAAAGGCCAGAGCGGCAAGGCTGTGACCTATAGAAAAAAACGAGAGTTTTTGCAACTCGCAAACCTCACCAAACGTTTCAGCGGAGGCGGCGAACATCCTGCAAAGGCTTGTGCTGCGGCGGAACGAGCCCAAGATGAAACCTTTTACACCTTGGGCCCTGCTATTCACTTTTCGAGCTACTTCTTGTTGGCTGGCGCATCAGCGCTGCGCAGTGAAAGCGCGATTCGCTCGGCGGTACCCAGGGGAATTTCACCTACGACGGTAACCATCGTGTCACCTTTTGGAGTCGTCAGTCGCCGCGATATGGCAACGGTCGGTCCGAGCTGCGTACGCGTATCAGTAATCGTCGGACCGCTCACGGGTGCGACAAACACCGAAAATCTCGCCAAGCCATCGTCGAACATCAAGTTGCTGATCTGAACTTTCGATTCAGCTTCCTTGCGCACTGCGCTGCTACTCAGCTCAAACCCGGGCGGCACCCACTCAAGACGCCAAGGGGCCGGCTTGCTGGCGGCCTTCTGCTTGGCTTTAACCGCTTCGACAGGCCGACATTCAGCGCTGGGTTGCAGCACGTCATCAGTGGGAACGCTGGTGCTCAGCTCGGTGAATTGAAAACGCTCAAGCAGCTGCCCCTTCTCGCTCAACAACAGCGATTTGACTGGCAGGCCGGTTTCGTTATCAACATGCAGTTCGACGCCGAAACGATGCTGGTCCTTGGGAGTAAGCGCGATGATCGTAGCGGGACGACCAGCCACCCGCGAACTGCCGACGGTTTTAATGTCGTACCACGCAGAGAGCTTCTTAGCGTCGAACCCGTGGACCGATGTCTCAGGCTGATTGGAGACTCCGCTTTCAAGCTTGCCGCTGACGCATTGGGTCAAACCGTCAGCACGAACGACTTCCTGAGCGGAACCATCGAGTTGGAGCAGGCGCTCACGAACCTTGCCATCGGTGACCCGATGCCAAATTCGATGAGTGGAGAAACTACCATTTCGTTCGTAAACGAAGGTGCCTTGAAAGCTTTGCTGCTGCTCAGCGTGCGCAAGACGCTTCAACGTGTCTTGCGCATCATCGGCGTGAGCGGGAAGGACGAGCCATCCACCAAGCAATAAAGGCAATAGAGGGACGGCGCGCATTATCTTCCTTAACGGTTTTCCAGGCTGGCGGCGCGTGCGTAAGGCAGAGCGCTTTCAGTTCCTTTCAATGCAGCTTGCTGGGCATGTTGACGCAAGTAACCTGGCAAACGCTGGTCTTGCGAACCTGCTTGACCTTGCAACACACCGTTGGCCATAGGACCTGGTGCCTGCTCAGTGCTTTCGGTGTAGCCAGCCAGTACGGCCGGACCTTTCACTTGCGGAACAGACAGGCTGGCAGGCTGCGGAGCCTGTTGCGCCAACTGTGCACCCGCGATGTCATCCTGGTTGTACAAACGTACGCCGGCCAGAACGGCAACAGTAACGGAGGCAGCAACTGCGAGACGACCCAGGCTACGCCATGGACCACGAGCAGCTTTCAACGGACTGACTTCATCGGCGATCGCGGCAGAGACTGCAGCCGTGATATCCAAGTGAGGGATCAACAGCTCTTTGTGCATTGCTGCACGAGCAATCTGATAACGCGACCATGTGGCACGTGTATCCGCATCGTCGATGGCATTCAATACCCGACGCAATTCCAATTCGTCCGCTTCGTTATCCATCACCGCGGACAGCGATTCCTGCAGGGCTTCACGACTCATGGCGGTTTCCTCTCTTGGCTATCGCCGCTGTCTCAGGATTCCTGCAACAACGGCTGCAGGGCTTTATCGATGGCTTCCCGAGCGCGGAAAATCCGAGATCGCACGGTACCCACCGGACATTGCATGACGCTGGCAATGTCCTCGTAACTCAGACCGTCGAATTCGCGTAAAGTTAGTGCCGTACGCAAATCTTCCGGGAGAAGCTGGATGGTTCGATGGACAGTGCCTTCGATCTCATCCCTCAACAATGCACGTTCTGGCGACTCGATGTCCTTGAGGCCATGATCGCCATCGTAGAACTCCGCATCTTCAGACCTTACATCGCTATCCGGTGGCCGCCGACCGCGCGACACCAAATAGTTTTTCGCCGTGTTAATGGCGATGCGGTACAGCCATGTATAAAAGGCGCTGTCACCGCGAAAGTTTCCTAGCGCACGATAGGCCTTGATAAAGGCTTCCTGCGCAACGTCCTGGGCTTCATGGGTGTCGTGCACGAAACGCACGATCAACCCGAGAATCTTGTGCTGATACTTCAGCACCAACAGATCAAAAGCTCGCTTGTCGCCGCGCTGTACGCGCTCGACCAGCTGCTGATCCTCTTCCTGGGTTAGCATGAACACTCCTCATTGAGCTTGAAGGAGCGCTGTACCAGCCACTGTGTTGGCTTGAATACATAGACTCGGGCTTCTCGCAAAAGTTCTCCCCTCCAGGCAAGTTTCCTGCTGGCACTCAATGGCCCGCACGAAAAACGCAGCTCGAACCAGGTCGGCTGCGCGAATAATCTGTCGTCGAATCCGCTGGCGGTAGCTGTTATCTAGCTCCGTTAAAGCCGACGCTTTCCCTTTACAGGCAACCTGCTATTGAGCCCGGGCCATGATGAAAAGTTCCCGAATTCAACTTGCAGGTGTAAGACCACCATTGCATCACCGTAGGAAAAATCCCGCGACAACGTGAAAAACTGCCGCCCCTATTGTGAGAATGGTATGCAGCAAGCGTCGGACTAAAGCACAATCCGGGCCCCGCTGTGGTACCACATTGCCATAAAGCGGGGCTATTGTGCCGCTCCCCCCTTACTTATACTAGTAGTCCGTCTCCCAAATACGCTCACTTCGGGCGAGTGGTTGATATTGTCAGACAAGGCGCGACGACCACTCATGGCTGGGCTCCAGGAAAGACTGGCAAGGTAGTCTGGCGAAATCAGGCGTCGCTCGAATGGCACCGCTTACTTTGCGAAACGGGCCACCAGTGGCCGCCGCACACGGAATTCAGACATGAGCCAATTTTTTCAACACGACGTACTGGTCATTGGCAGCGGCGCGGCGGGACTGAGCCTCGCGCTGACTCTCCCTGCTCATCTGCGTATCGCGGTCTTGAGCAAGGGTGACCTGGCCAATGGCTCGACGTTCTGGGCTCAGGGCGGGGTCGCGGCGGTGCTGGACAACGCGGATACCGTGCAATCTCACGTGGAAGACACGCTTAATGCCGGTGGTGGCCTGTGTCATGAAGACGCGGTTCGGTTTACCGTCGAACATAGCCGCGAAGCGATCCAGTGGCTGATCGATCTTGGGGTGCCCTTCACCCGTGATGACCAGTTGGGCACAGAAGACGGCGGGTTTGAATTCCACCTGACCCGTGAAGGCGGCCATAGTCATCGACGGATCATCCATGCCGCCGACGCCACCGGTGCAGCAATTTTCAAAACCTTGCTGGCCCAGGCCCAATCGCGACCGAACATCGAGTTGCTGGAGCAAAGGGTCGCTGTCGATCTGATTACCGAGCGCCGACTCGGCATAGACGGCCAACGCTGCCTGGGTGCGTATGTGCTTAATCGCAACAGCGGAGAAGTCGATACTTACGGCGCCCGCTTCACCATTCTTGCCTGCGGCGGTGCGGCGAAAGTCTACCTCTACACCAGCAACCCGGATGGTGCCTGTGGCGATGGCATCGCCATGGCCTGGCGGGCAGGATGCCGGGTCGCAAACCTGGAGTTCAACCAGTTCCACCCCACTTGTCTCTACCACCCACAGGCCAAGAGCTTTCTGGTCACCGAAGCCCTGCGCGGTGAAGGTGCCTATCTGAAACTGCCCAACGGTGAGCGCTTCATGCAGCGCTTTGATCCGCGCGCCGAACTGGCACCACGAGATATCGTCGCGAGGGCAATTGACCATGAAATGAAGCGTCTGGGCATCGACTGCGTCTATCTGGACATCAGCCATAAACCGGAAGACTTCATCAAAAGCCATTTCCCGACGGTCTATAAGCGCTGCCTGGAATTTTCCATCGACATTACTCGCCAGCCCATCCCGGTAGTGCCTGCCGCCCACTACACCTGTGGCGGAGTAATGGTCGACGAGCACGGCCGGACCGACGTCCCGGGGTTGTACGCCATCGGCGAAACCAGCTTCACCGGCCTGCACGGCGCGAACCGAATGGCGAGCAACTCGCTGCTGGAGTGCTTCGTTTACGGCCGATCGGCTGCAGCAGAGATTATCGGGCAACTGGCTAAGGTCGAGGCCCCGGCCAACCTGCCAGGTTGGGACGCCAGCCAGGTTACAGACTCAGACGAAGACGTGATCATTGCTCACAACTGGGACGAGTTACGCCGGTTCATGTGGGACTACGTGGGGATCGTACGCACCAACAAACGTCTGCAACGCGCTCAGCATCGTGTGCGGTTGCTGCTCGACGAAATCGACGAGTTCTACAGCAACTATAAAGTCAGTCGTGACCTGATCGAGCTGCGCAACCTGGCACAAGTGGCAGAGTTGATGATCGCTTCGGCCATGGAGCGCAAGGAGAGCCGTGGTTTGCATTACACTCTGGACTATCCGGACATGCTGCCGGATGCCATCGACACTATTCTGGTGCCACCCACCTACGTCGGCTGAATTTGAGCCGCACCCGCAATCGACGGTGCAAGTCCGGCGCCATGGCATCACAGGGGATGCAGATCCCCTGAGTCCTGCGCCAGCCACCACGGCCCTTCCCCGCGACCCGAAAACGCAGCACCACCAGCGGCGGCAGCGCGATGCTGTCGCGTTGTAACTGCACCGGCTGCCAACCGCCCTGCATGCTCCACAACTGCCAACCCTCACTGGTACGCCGCAACCCAGTGAAGGCCGTCGCACGACTGAGTGAGATCGAACCTGGCACCACCCACAGGGCATGGGCCAGGCAGGCAGCGAGCCCGATTGCAGACAGCCAGCCCGGGGCTGCCAACACATATAAAGCCACAATCGCTGCCAGCTGTACGGCCAGATAAGCCATCAGCAACCCTCGAGAGGGCTGCCAGTGGCATTCGAAGCAATCAGGCAGGCTGGACACGGTCCAGAATCATGCGGACCATTCGCTGCAGTTCCGCGTCTTCGGATTCGGCGCGCTGCATGAACCAGCCGAACATGTCCTGATCTTCACAGGTCAGCAGGCGGCGATACAGATCGCGGTCAACGTCATTGAGCGTCGGGTAAACTTCCCGGACAAACGGCACCAGCAGCACATCCAGTTCAAGCATGCCGCGGCGGCTGTGCCAGTAAAGGCGGTTGAGTTCGACTTCTTCGACCATGGAGCGCTCCTCAAAATAGGCGGCGAGTATACAACCGCAAGTCGAATCAGGGCACCGCGCATTGGTCGCAGTAGTTTTCAGGTACACATAAGCCGGACTCGGCACTATCATGTGCCCCAGACTTTTTCCGTTGCGATGACTCATGGCCGACTCAGCTTTCTACTGCCCGCTTTCCCATGAAGGTGTTCTCGCCGTCCGCGGCGTTGATGCCAGCAAATTTCTGCAGGGTCAATTAACCTGCAACCTTGATTACCTCAGCGACGCCAAAGCCACGCTCGGCGCGCGCTGTACGCAAAAAGGCCGCATGCAATCGAGCTTTCGCATCCTGCTCGAAGGCGACGGCTGCCTGTTGGCGATGGCCAGCGAGCTGATCGAAGCCCAGTTGGCCGATCTGAAGAAATACGCGGTTTTCTCCAAATCCAAACTGACCGATGAAAGTGCCGTCTGGGTGCGTTTCGGCGTACAAAACGGCGATGCAGCACTGGTGAATCTCGGACTCGATCTGCCGCAGGAGACAGACGCGGTCGCGCGCAGCAACGATATGATCGCCGTCCGCGTTTCCCCCGCCAGAGCAGAATTGTGGGTGCGTGCAGAGCAGGCCCCCGATATCCAGGCGCGTCTGGCGGCGCTGCTGACTGAGGGCTCGCTCAATGACTGGCTGCTGGGCCAGATTGAAGCCGGTATTGGTCAGGTGTTTGGCAGTACCCGAGAGGAATTCATCCCGCAGATGATCAATCTGCAGGCCGTTGGCGGCGTCAGTTTCAAGAAAGGCTGCTACACCGGCCAGGAAATCGTCGCGCGCATGCAGTACCTGGGCAAACTCAAACGTCGTCTTTATCGGCTGAGCCTGGCTGGTTACGACATACCTGAGCCGGGCGCGGCACTGTTTTCGTCGGTTCACGCCAGCGCCGTCGGCAATGTGGTGCTCGCCGCGCGTGCCGGAAACGGGGTGCAGTTGCTCGCGGTTCTACAGGCTGATGCAGCGGAAAGCGGTGACATCCATCTGGGCGCAGCCGATGGCCCGGCGCTGCAACTGGCCGAGCTGCCCTATATCCTGGACAGCAAGCTCGAAACACAGCGTTGATATGAATACGGTTGATATAACTACGAACGCCTTCATGCCGAGAATGTCTGCATATTGATTCCGCTTCCGTGCTCACCTAGAGCGCGGAGATGCGGGACGACCCCAACGCCTGTGAGATGCGACATGAGCCAGATGGCTGACGAGGTGCAGAGAAACTTGATCAAGGCCATCGACAGAGATGCCTTGTTTCTGCCAACCCTCCCTGAAGTAGCGCTAAAGATCCGCCTCGCTGCTGAGAACACCGAAATAAGTGTCGCCGCCCTGAGCAAAGTGATTGGCAGCGACACCGCGCTGTCCGCTCGCCTGATCAAGGTTGTAAACAGCCCCCTGCTGCGCCCTAACTTTGAAGTCAGTGACGTCAACACTGCGATCACTCGGTTGGGGGTCAATTACACCTGCAACCTGGCGATTGGCCTGGTCGTGGAACAAATGTTCCATGCCAAATCCGAGGTGGTAGAGCGCAAACTGCGTGAGATTTGGCAACAGAGCCTGCAAGTTGCGGGCATTGCTTACAAATTGAGCCAGAAGCGCGCGACGCTTAAACCTGACAAGGCAACCCTTGCAGGACTGATTCACCTGATTGGGGTATTGCCGATCCTGACCTATGCCGAAGATCACTTCGAACTGCTGTCTGACTCGGTCAGCCTGAATCATGTGATCGAACGCATTCACCCAGTGATCGGGGAGCGGCTGCTGCGCTCCTGGGATTTCCCCGAACTGTTGGCGACTGTGCCGACTAAATTTCAGGATTTCACACGGGTATCAACCAGCCCGGACTACATCGACCTGGTCCAGATCGCGACGGTGCACCTGCATCAGGGGACCAGCCATCCTTATAGCCAGATAGAAATGAGCAGCCTGCCAGCCTTCCATCAATTGGGGCTGGACCTGAGTGGCGGTCATCTGGGCGCGGAAATGGATGAAGCGAAGATGATGCTTTATTGAAGCCCGGCAAGGATTGCGGATTTCTGTGGGAGCGGTGCTTGCCCGCGATAAGGGCGATGCGGTCCATCAGGCAGGCCGAGGTGTTCTTATCGCGAGCAAGCTCAGCTCCCACAGGTAGATGAGCCCAACACATTACTACCCCACCACAAAACTCACCCGCACCTTCAACCCCCCAGCCGCACCATCATGCAGGCTGATCTGGGCCAGGTGTGCCCGGCAGATTTCTCCGACAATCGCCAACCCCAGCCCTGAGCCTTTGCCCTGCTGCTGGCTTCGGTAGAAGCGCTCGAACACTCGATCTCGCTCTGCTGCCGGAATGCCCGGGCCATCGTCCTCGACTTCGAGGATCCCCGGCGCACTGACGCGCAGGATCACGTTGCCGCCCGACGGCGTATGCGCCAGCGCATTGTCGATGAGGTTGCTCAGCAGTTCGTTGAGCAGCGTCGGCTCACCCAGCAACAACACCGGCTGATCGGCCTCCAGTGCCAACGACACCCCATGAGCATGCGCCAGGGGTGCCATCGCCATCCCCAGTTCCCGCGCCAACCGGCTCAAGTCCAGTGTTTGAGCGCCGCCTTCTGCAATGGCCCGCGCACCGTTTTCGATACGAGCCAGAGACAGCAACTGGTTGGCCAGATGAGTCAGACGATCAGTGCCCTGCGCAGCCTCTTCCAGCGTCGTGCGCCAGTGCGCGGGTTCAGGATCTCGCAGGCCTAATTCGACCCGAGCCTTGAGCGCTGCCAACGGGGTACGCAACTCATGAGCGGCGTCGGCAATGAACTGCGCCTGACGTTCGAATTGCTGACGCAGGCGCTCGGTAAAGTGATTGAGTGCGCTGACCAGCGGCCGCAGCTCGTGCTGCACTTCAACCAGCGGCAGTGAGCGCAAGTCATCCGGCTGACGCTCCTCCACTTCGGTCCGCAAGCGCTCCAACGGTTGCAATGCGGCGCTGACCGTAAACCACACCAGCAACAACGCGCCGGCGCCGAGCATCCCCAGACGCAGCAACGTATCGGCCATCAGGCTACGGGCCATGCTGACCCGGGCCTCTTCGGTTTCAGCCACGCGAATTTCAGCCATGCCGTTCATGTTCGGTTCGCTCACCGGCTTGAGCAGGTTGACCACGCGCACCGACTGGCCCTGATACCGGGCCGTATAGAAACTGGCCAGTGCCGGATAATCGTCAGTTCGCAAAGTGCCGGGAGGCGGTGAAGGAATGCCCTCGTAACCGGAAATCAGCTTTTTGTTGATGTCGTTGACCTGGTAATAGATACGACCGGCACTGTCATAGGCAAAGGTATCCAGCGCGATGTAGGGCACATCCGCGCTGAGGGTGCCGTCACGCTGGGAAACCCCGGCAGCGATGGTCCGAGCAGAGGCCAGCAGGGTTCGATCATAGGCAATGTCGGCCGCTTCCCTGCCGTTCCAATACGCGCTCAAACCACTGGCGAGCATGAGCACAGTCATCAGCAGCCCAAGGTTCCACAGCAGTCGCCAGCGAAGGCTGTTATGCCTGCTCATCACGGCTTTCCAACAGATAGCCAAGACCGCGGAATGTCACGATGGCCACGGGATGGCCGTCGAGTTTTTTGCGCAGACGATGCACATAAATTTCGATAGCGTCGGCACTCGCCTCTTCATCCAGACCGAAAACCTGGGAAGCCACCTGTTCCTTGCTCATCACTCGCCCAGGGCGAGCAATCAACGCCTCCAGAACCGCCTGTTCGCGGGACGTAAGCGTCAGCAGCTCATCACCCAGGGTGAAACGACGAGTATCCAGGTCGTAAGCCAGCACGCCGCACCGCTGCTGCCGCTCGCCACCCAGCACGCTGCGGCGCAACAGCGCCTTGACCCGCGCTTCCAGCTCGGAAAGCTCGAACGGCTTGGCCAAATAATCGTCAGCGCCCAGATTCAGGCCATGAACGCGATCCTTCACGTCGCTGCGCGCGGTCAGCATCAACACCGGGAGGTTTTTACCTCGGCCCCGTAAACGCGCCAGCACTTCAAAGCCATCCATGCGCGGCAGGCCAACATCAAGAATGGCGACCGCATATTCCTCGCTGCTCAGCGCCAGATCGGCAGCAACGCCATCATGCAGCACATCGACCGTCAGACCAGCGCTCTTGAGCGCCTGGGCTACGCTTTCAGCTAATTGCGGATGATCTTCAACGAGAAGAACACGCATCGACTTCTCCTGATTGCGTGACTTTTAGGAGTTCGGAGTTTACAGGCGACTTGTCGGCTGTGAAGCACGGAAACAACTCAAAACTCAATTTAGCTTGCCTGTGAAAGGTTATTGAAAGGTTTGCGAAAGCTTCGCTGTTTAGCATCGGGCAAACGGCCATCTCAGCGGCCGCAAGAAAGACGCCTCGAAGCGTTTTCAAAATAAGAACAAAAATGGAGTCAACCATGACGATGCCAACGTCCAGGGCCTTCTCGCCCACCCGCAACGACCCCCACTGTTTTTCAGAATGCACGCACATGACTGCGGGCACAGCTTCGCTCATCCCTTATTTGCGCTTCAAAGAGCGATGAAAACGTTGTCAGCCGCCAGGTCATGGCTGCTGGCATGAAAGGAAGCAATTCAAACCGCTGCACATCCAAAAACAAAAAACTCTGGAGACTGACCATGACTTTATCCTTGCGTCGCCTAGCGCTGGCCGCTGGCTGCATGATGTTCGCCACGCACCTGATGGCGGACGAACCCAAACGCCCTGAATGCATCGCCCCGGCCTCGCCCGGCGGTGGCTTTGACCTGACCTGCAAACTGGTGCAGAGCGCGTTGATGAACGAGAAGATCCTCTCCAAGCCGATGCGTGTTACTTACATGCCCGGTGGCGTTGGAGCGGTGGCCTACAACGCAGTGGTCGCTCAGCGCCCTGCCGATGCCGGCACGCTAGTGGCCTGGTCCAGCGGTTCGCTGCTCAATCTGGCACAAGGCAAGTTCGGTCGCTTCGATGAAAACGCAGTGCGCTGGCTGGCCGCTGTCGGCACCAGCTATGGTGCCATCGCCGTGAAAAGCGATTCGCCCTACAAAACCCTCGACGATCTGGTCAAGGCACTCAAGGCCGACCCAAGCAAAGTCGTGATCGGTTCCGGCGGCACCGTCGGCAGCCAGGACTGGATGCAAACCGCACTGATCGCCAAGGCCGCGGGCATTAACCCTCGCGACTTGCGTTATGTCGCCCTCGAAGGCGGCGGCGAAATCGCCACCGCCCTGCTCGGCGGTCACATCCAGGTCGGCAGCACCGACATCTCCGACTCCATGCCGCACATCCTCAGCGGTGACATGCGCCTGCTGGCGGTGTTCTCGGACAAGCGCCTGGACGAGCCGGAAATGAAAAACATCCCGACTGCCAAAGAACAAGGCTACGACATCGTCTGGCCAGTAGTACGTGGCTTCTACCTCGGGCCAAAGGTGACGGACGAAGAATACAAATGGTGGAAAGACGCCTTCGACAAGCTGCTGGCATCCGAAGACTTCGCGAAGCTGCGCGACCAGCGTGAGCTGTTCCCGTTCGCCATGACCGGCCCGGAACTGGACACCTACGTGAAGAAACAGGTTGCTGACTACAAGACCCTGGCCAAGGAATTTGGCCTGATTCAGTGATCGATTGACTGACTAGTGGTCGTCATGCCTGCGTGGCACGGCGACCCGGGAGTTCCACCATGGTGATCCAACGCATTTTCGCTGCCTTCCTGCTGCTGGTCTGTGCAGGTTTGGCGGTAATGGCCTGGCCCTATCAGGCACCGTTTTCCTACGAACCGGTTGGCCCGCGTGCTTTCCCGCTGCTGATGCTGGGGTTGATGAGCCTGGCGCTGATTTACATGCTGTTCCGTCCGGCACGCATCGTGCACTCCGATGATGAGCCACCGCTGGACCGCGAAACCATCATCAAGATCGTCGCTTGTGTCGCTTTGCTGCTTATTTTCGCTGGCACCTTCGAACCACTGGGCTTCATCGTCAGCAGCATTCTGATCGGTATCCCGATGGCGCGCTTGTACGGCGGTCGCTGGGTACCCAGCGTGATCGTGGTGATTCTGATGAGCGTCGGCCTTTACCTGCTTTTCGATAAAGCCATGGACGTTCCGTTGCCCTTGGGCCTGCTCGACGTTCTGGAGAACTGATCAATGGATACTTTCGGCTATCTGGGCCAAGGCTTCGGCGTTGCGCTCACCCCTTACAACCTCATCACCGCGCTGTGCGGCACATTGATCGGCACCGTGGTCGGCCTGCTGCCGGGCCTGGGCCCGATCAACGGCGTTGCGCTGTTGATCCCGATTGCCTTTGCGCTGGGTCTGCCGCCTGAATCAGCGCTGATCCTGCTGGCAGCTGTTTACCTTGGTTGTGAATATGGCGGCCGGATCAGCTCGATTCTGCTGAACATCCCGGGCGAAGCTTCAACAGTAATGACCACCCTCGACGGCTACCCAATGGCGCGTCAGGGTCTGGCGGGTGTTGCCTTGTCGCTGTCGGCCTGGAGCTCGTTCATCGGTGCCTTCATTGCGACCTGCGGCATGGTGCTGTTCGCCCCGCTGCTGGCGAAATGGGCGATTGCCTTCGGACCGGCGGAATATTTCGTGCTGATGGTGTTTGCCATCGTCTGCCTCGGCGGCATGGCTGGTGATCGTCCTATCAAGACCTTTATCGCTGCACTGATCGGCCTGTTCCTGTCAGCTGTCGGCATTGACGCCAACAGTGGCGTGTATCGCTTCACGGGCGACAACATCCATCTGACTGACGGTATCCAATTCGTCGTGCTGGTACTGGGCCTGTTCTCCATCAGCGAGATTCTGCTGCTGCTGGAAAAAACCCACCACGGCCAGGAAGCCGTGAAGGCTACCGGGCGCATGATGTTCAATGTCAAGGAAGCAGCTTCGGTATTTACGGTGAACCTGCGCTGCGGCGTGATGGGATTTGTGATGGGGGTGTTGCCGGGTGCCGGCGCAACTCTAGCCAGTGCGGTCGCGTACATGACCGAAAAAAGCATCGCGGGCAAAACCGGAAAATTCGGCCAAGGTGATATGCGCGGGCTGGCAGCTCCGGAAACGGCCATCGGTGGCGCAGCCTGTGGCGCATTGGTTCCCATGCTGACCCTTGGCGTGCCGGGTTCGGGCACCACGGCGGTAATGATCGGCGCATTGTCGCTGTACAACATCACACCTGGCCCGATGCTGTTCCAGCAACAGCCCGACCTTGTATGGGGCCTGATCGCGTCGTTGTTCATCGCCAACGTCATGCTGGTGATTCTCAACATCCCGATGATCCGCATCTTCACTCGCATCCTCAACGTGCCTAACTGGGCGCTGGTGCCAGTAATCGCGATCATTACCGGGATCGGCGTCTATGCGGTTCACGCCACCACCTTCGACTTGTTCCTGATGGTCGGCATCGGCATCTTCGGCTACATCCTGCGCAAGCTGGACTTCCCGCTGTCGCCGATCCTGCTGGGTTTCATCCTTGGCGGTCTGATGGAGCAGAACCTGCGTCGCGCCCTGTCGATCTCCAATGGCGCGATGGAAATCCTCTGGTCCAGCCCGATCACTATCGGCGTCTGGGTGCTTACGATCATCATGCTGGTGTTCCCGATGATCCGCATCTGGCGCAAGCGGGCAGCCCAGCGCAGTGCAGCGACAAGTGTCTGACAGACCCTTCAGAACCTGGTGGGGAACACCGCTGGTCGGCCTGCTTGGCGGATACCTCGCCAGCCAGGTCGGCTGGCCTTTGCCCTGGATGGTCGGCTCGTTGCTGGCGATCATCCTGGTCCGTTGCCTGACGCCCTGGCAACTGGCGGAAATACCCGGCGGCCGCAAATGCGGCCAATGGATCGTCGGCATCGGTATTGGCCTGCATTTCACCCCCATCGTGATCGAGCAGGTACTCGCGCATTTCGGATTGATTTTTTTTGCTGCGCTGATCACCAGCTTGTCCAGTGTGGTCGGCGTGTGGCTGATGCGTCGCAGCGGTGAAGACCGCGCGACTGCCTTTTTTTCCAGCATGCCTGGCGGGTCGGGGGAGATGGTCAACCTCGGTGCCCGCAATGGAGCCATTCTCAGCAGTGTTGCCGCCGGTCAAAGCCTGCGGGTGCTGATGGTGGTGCTGTGTGTCCCGGCGATTTTCAAATACCTGATGGGCAACGGCACACCGCTGGAGCATGCAGGCAGTGTCAACTGGCTATGGCTGGCGCTGTTGTTTCCCCTGGGGGCGGCGGTCGCCTGGCTTTGGCAACGTCTTAAACAACCCAATCCCTGGCTGTTCGGTCCGTTACTGGTCAGTGCCGTGATCAGCGTCAGCTTTGACCTGCATATCGGCTTGCCGGACGGCAGCAGCCAGATCGGTCAATGGCTGATCGGTAGCGGCCTGGGCTGCCACTTCAATCGCAAGTTCTTTCAGCGAGCGCCATCGTTCATTGGCAGAACCTTGCTGGGCACAGCCCTGACCATGATGATCGCCGCCCTCGCCGCGCTTGCGCTGAGTTCCGCCACCCATCTGGATCTGCGCTCATTGACCTTGGGCATGATGCCCGGCGGCATCGCCGAAATGAGCCTGACCGCCGAAGTCCTGCAATTGTCTGTGCCTTTGGTGACAGCAATGCAGGTCATGCGCTTGCTGTTTGTGCTGTTTATGGCTGAGCCGATTTTTAGATACTGGACGCGGCGCTCATCACTCTGAATCACGTCTAGCGCCCGTGGGAGCGAGCTTGCTCGCGAATTGTCCAGCACATCCAAAACATCTTTGGCTGAACCACCGCTTTCGCAAGCAAGCTTGCTCCCACAGGTCTTGCGCTTGGCTTTAAACCGGTGGCAACCGCCACTCAATCGGCACCATGCCATTTTGCTCAAGGTATTTGTTGGCCCGGCTGAAATGCCCGCAGCCAAGAAACCCTTTGTAAGCAGACAACGGTGACGGGTGCACCGAAGTCAGCACTAAGTGCTTGGTCGCATCCACCAGCTTCTGCTTGCTCTGCGCATGGGCGCCCCACAGCATGAACACCAGATGCGGTTGATGCGCGCTGACGGCTTCGATGACTTTGTCGGTGAAATGCTGCCAGCCTTTGCCCGCATGTGAAGCCGCGTTGGCGCGCTCGACGGTCAGCGTGGTGTTAAGCATCAAAACGCCTTGATCAGCCCAGGATTGGAGGTGACCATGGCTGGGAATGTCGATGTTCAGATCGCGCTTCAACTCTTTATAGATGTTGACCAGCGACGGCGGCGCAGGCACGCCGGGCTGAACCGAAAAGCACAAACCATGGGCCTGACCCGGGCCGTGATAAGGGTCCTGACCGAGGATCACCACTTTGACCTGGTCCAGCGGTGTTGAATTGAGTGCGTTGAAGATCAGCGGCCCTGGCGGATAGATCTCCTTGCCAGCAGCGTGCTCCTGGCGCAGAAATTCCCGCAGCTGGCCCATGTAAGGCTTTTCGAATTCTTCACGCAGGGCATGCTTCCAGCCTGCTTCGAGTTTGATACGGTCGTCGCTTGTCATGGTCACACCTTGAAAACAATGGGCGGACACTAGGAAAGCTGACCGCCAATGTCAAATTCAGCTCGTCGTGCGTCGCCATTTCCTACACTGCACCTCATGCAACTTAACCCGGCAGCGGGCAATCAAAACTTTGTTGGAAACCGCCCTCGAGAGGTCACGATGAATCTGCAATTTGAAGAACTCCCGGCCCAGGATGGCGCACGCATCGGCATTGCCACGCTGGATGCCGAGCAGTCATTGAACGCCTTGTCGCTGCCCATGCTCCTTGCCTTGCAACATCGGCTGGATGCCTGGGCCAGTGATGAGAGCATCGTTTGCGTACTGCTACGCGGCAATGGCGCCAAGGCGTTTTGTGCCGGGGGGGATGTCAGGTCGCTGGTGGACGTCAGTCGTGAACACCCTGGAGAAGTTCCACCTTTGGCCGCGAGTTTCTTTGCCGCCGAGTATCGACTCGACTACAGCTTGCACACCTACCCGAAACCGCTGATCTGCTGGGGTCACGGCTATGTGCTCGGTGGCGGCATGGGGCTGTTACAGGGCGCGAGCATCCGCATCGTGACCCCGAGCAGCCGGCTGGCCATGCCGGAAATCAGCATCGGTTTGTTTCCCGACGTTGGCGCCAGCTGGTTCCTGTCGAAGCTACCCGGCAAGCTCGGGCTGTTTCTTGGCCTGACCGGCGCGCATATCAATGCCCACGATGCGCTGGATCTGGATCTGGCTGATCGCTTCCTGCTCGACGAACAACAAGACGAACTGATCGAAGGCCTGCAACAGCTCAACTGGCAGGAACAGACCGCCGTTCAGCTCAACAGCTTGCTCAAAGCGCTCCAGCAAGAAGCCATCGGCCAATTGCCAGAGGCCCAGTGGCTTCCGCGACGAGCGCAGATCGATGAACTGCTGGACGTGGGTAACCTGCCCTGCGCCTGGAACGCCATCAGCCATCTGCAACACAACGAGGACGCCCTGCTCGCCCGAGCTGCAAAGACAATGGTGTCCGGTTGCCCGCTGACCGCCCACCTGGTGTGGGAACAACTACACCGCGCCCGCCACATGTCTTTGGCCGAAGCCCTGCAAATGGAATTCGCCATGAGCCTCAACTGCTGCCGCCACCCGGAATTCAGCGAAGGCGTCCGCGCCCGGCTGATCGACAAGGACAACCAGCCGCATTGGCACTGGCCGGACGTGGCAAGCATTCCGCTGGCGGTGATCGACGCGCATTTTAGTAAGGCTTGGGAGGGACGGCATCCGTTGGCGGATTTGTCGGGGTATTGATGGCTGCCCCTGAATTGACTATCCTCCTTACCACAAAGTAAGGAATCCACTTAAACGGAGGTAGCCATGGTTGCTGCGACTGTCACATCAAAAGGGCAAATCACCATTCCCGCTCAAGTGCGGGCTTCACTCGGTCTGGATACAGGAGACAGGATCGAATTTGTCGATATCGGCAATGGCAAATTCGCGATTATGGCCGCCACACACTCTGTGCGGGATCTTAAAGGGCTGATACGGAAACCAGCTAAACCGATCAGCATTGAGGATATGAACCTAGCCATCGAAGCGCAGGGGGCAAAAGCCAGATGATCGGTTTGGATACCAATGTGCTAGTGCGTTACGTTGCTCAAGATGATCCGAAACAGTCTGCAATCGCATCTGAGTTGATTGAATCGCTCACTGCATCCTCGCCTGGCTTCATCGCATTAGTCTCAGTCGTAGAGCTGGTATGGGTGCTGCAATCGAGTTATCAATCCAGTAAACCTGAAATTATCGTGGTGCTTGAAACACTTCTGCGTACCCGCGAATTAATACTGGAAAACGCTGAAACGGTATGGCAGGCGCTGAGACGGTTCAGTGAGTCCAATGCTGATTTTGCAGACTGTTTGATTGAACGTTCTGCAAATGCGGCGGGCTGTGACCATACCGTCACGTTCGATAGTAAGGCATCCAAAACCGCAGGAATGCAGCGGCTGTCTTGATGGAGGAGCGCTTTCCCATGAACACATTTCTTCAGTACAGAGGCTTCCACGGTTCGGTCGAAGTCAGCCCTGAGGACAACTGCCTCTTCGGGAAGCTTCAGTTCATCTCGGCACTGGTCAGCTATGATGGCCAGACCGAAGGCGAACTGTACCAAGCGTTTCGTGACGCAGTGGATGACAGTCTTGCAACCGGCGCTCTTTGCGAACCCGTTTCTTCCTGACGGATAAACCATTCATGAATGATCCGACCGATTTCGAACGCCCACAAAAAACGGCGCCTTAATCAGCGCCGTTCTTGATCCAACATCTACCTACCTATGCCCGCCTCTCCCATCTCCTCCGCGACCACCTCGTCCATCGCCGCGACCATCACCTCTTCCGCCTCGACCTGGCCCGTGGCCTCGGCCGTCGCCATGTCCGTCACCCCATGAAGGGCCGGGGCGGCCGGGGTGGTTGCGGTAGTCGTTGCGTGGGTTGCGATATCCCGGGTATGGGCGGTGGCGGTTATCGCCCCATCCGTATCCCGGTGGGCGGCCCGGCTGGTAGTAGCGCGGGACCGGTGGCGGCGAGTAATACCGCACGGGCGGCGGAGCGTAGTAGCGCGGTTGTGGCGCTACATAGATTCGCCGCTCCTGATAATAGGGACGATAGCCGTTGTCGTAGGCGTAAGCACCGCCTCTTGAATATCCCGACTGGGTGTAGACCTCGGATTCATAAAAGTCGGAGCCTCCGTAGCAACCTGCGAGAGTCAGAGCCAATACAACGATGAGCAAGGTTCGTCGATACATGGCGGCCTCCTGGACCGCGATTGGGCACAAACCAGCGACGCTGGTCGGCGTCCTGCCAATAGATGGCGGACCTGAAATGAGACAGTAAAAAGACTATCGAGTGCCCCAGGCCGGAGAGTATCTGACGAGTTACCGCCCCATTGCAGTGCGCTTGTGCACCACCGAGCGGCGGAATCCAACCACTTTCTACGCAGCGATATGCTGCTGCCCGCGCCACACGCCGCCTCCAGCAAGTTGGCACAACTCTCGCTTAACAAACGTTGTGCAGGAGTTAACTCAGGTTCGCGGCACCACAATTTGCAATAGCTGACTAGGGTTCCGGCTCGCCTTTGGCGAGTGGCTGGTCCGAGAGTTGGCGACCTCCAGTAGGGGTTACACGGCGGGATAAAAGCCCGGGAGACAGGACACCAGTGGTGTCGCGTAGCTCCTGATCGCCTTTCTTTCGCTACTGGAGGTAATTACATGCAAAAGTCCCGTCTATTGGGTCTGCTCACCGCAGGCCTCATCGCTGCATTAAGCCTCTCCCCGGCACAAGCTGCCGTTAAGAAAGAGTTCAACGTCTGCTGGACGATCTACGCTGGCTGGATGCCCTGGGAATACGCAGGCGCTCAAGGCATCGTCGATAAATGGGCAAAGAAGTACGACATCAAAATTGATGTCACTCAGCTCAACGACTACGTCGAATCCATCAATCAATACACCGCTGGCCAATTCGATGGCTGCACCATGACCAACATGGATGCCCTGACCATCCCGGCAGCGGGCGGCGTGGAAAGTACCGCGCTGGTGGTCAGCGATTTCTCCAATGGCAACGACGGCATCGTCATCAAGGGCACCGGCAAAAAAGTCGCCGACCTCAAGGGCATGAACGTCAATCTGGTGGAGCTGTCGGTCTCCCATTACCTGCTGGCCCGGGCGCTGGACAGCGTGGACCTCGCTGAAAAAGACCTGAAAGTCGTCAACACTTCGGACGCCGATATCTCGGCCGCTTTCAACACCAATGACGTGCAGGCCGTGACCACCTGGAACCCAATGCTGGCCGATATTAAAGCCAAGCCAGGCGTGACCGAAGTGTTCAATTCCAGCCAGATCCCTGGCGAGATCATGGACATGATGGTGGTCAACACTCAGACCCTTAAAGACAACCCCGCGCTAGGCAAAGCCTTGACCGGTGCCTGGTTTGAAGTGGTCGCGCTGATGAACGCGAAAAACGCCCAGAGCAAGGCCGCACTGGAACACATGGCAAAAGCCTCCGGTACTGATCTGGCCGGTTTCCAAGCGCAACTGGACACCACCAAGCTGTTCGCCACGCCCAAGGAAGCTCTTGAGTTCGCCACCAGCAAACAGCTGCCGGACACGATGCGCAAGGTTGCCAACTTCTCCTTCGAGCACGGTTTGCTGGGTGAAGGCGCCAAGGATTCCAGCGCAGTCGGCATGACCTTCGCCAACGGCGTGATTGCCGGTGACAAGGCCAACCTGAAACTGCACTTCGATCCGAGCTACGTGCAGATGGCTGTCGACGGCAAGTTGTAATCCGGGTCCAGAAAGGTCATTGCCATGCGCTTGATAAATCGCCGCCCGGATCGCGCCAGCCGCCTGATCCTGGTGCTCCTGCCGTTTGCCTTGTTGCTGTTCGCCTATTTCACAGGCTCGGCGACCCGGCTGACGGAAAACCCCAACGACAAGCTGCTGCCCAGCGCTGTGCAGATGGCCGATGCGGTAAAACGCATGGCCTTCACCGAGGACCAGCGCAGCGGCGGTTTTCTGCTGTGGCAGGACACCGGCTCCAGCCTGCAACGTTTGGGCATCGGCCTGGGCATCAGCGCGCTGTTGGGTCTGTGCCTGGGGATTGCGTCGGGCATCCTGCCGTTGTTCGGCGCCCCGCTATCACCCCTGCTGACGGTGCTGTCGATGGTACCGCCGCTGGCGATCCTGCCGATTCTGTTCATCGTCTTCGGCCTTGGAGAGCTGTCAAAAGTGATGCTGATCGTGATTGGCATCACCCCGATTCTCGCCCGGGATCTTGAACAGCGGGCACGAGAAATCCCTGTCGAGCTGCTGATCAAGGCTCAGACCCTGGGCGCTTCGACCTGGACGCTGATCCTGCGGGTGATCCTGCCGCAGTTGCTGCCACGCCTGCTGATTGCCCTGCGTCTGGTGCTGGGTTCGGCGTGGTTGTTCCTGATCGCGGCAGAAGCCATCGCCTCAACGGACGGTCTGGGTTATCGGATATTTCTAGTGCGCCGTTATCTGGCCATGGACGTGATTTTGCCCTACGTGGTCTGGATCACCCTGCTGGCCTGGCTGATGGATTGGGGCCTCAAGACGCTGACCCGCAAAGCGTTCCCCTGGTATGAGGGGGCACGGGCATGAGCTTCATTTCGGTCAATAACGTCTGGCAGCAGTACGACGATCTGGTAGTGCTCGAAGGCCTGAACCTCAGCGTCGCCGAAGGTGAATTCTGCACACTGGTGGGCGCGTCGGGTTGCGGCAAATCCACCTTCCTGCGCCTGTTGCTGGGTCAGGAAGTGGCGAGCAAAGGCAGCATCACTCTGGACGGCAAAGCGCTGGCCAGTGAGCCGGACGCCAGTCGCGGGGTGGTGTTCCAGCGTTATTCGGTGTTCCCGCATCTGTCGGTACTGGACAACGTGGCGCTGGGCCTGGAGTTGCCACGTTCGGCGCTGCTCGGTCGTTTGTTTGGCAACGCCAAACGCGAGGCTCGTGAACAAGCCGCTCAGTTGCTGCACAAGGTCGGCCTCGGTCACGCCCTGGATAAATACCCGGCGCAGCTTTCCGGTGGCATGCAACAACGGCTGGCCATCGCCCAGGCCTTGATCATGAAACCTCGGGTATTGCTGCTCGACGAACCTTTCGGCGCCCTCGACCCCGGCATTCGCAAGGACATGCACGCCTTGCTGCTGGAGCTGTGGCGGGAGACGCAACTGACGGTGTTCATGGTCACCCACGACCTGTCCGAAGGTTTCAATCTGGGCACTCGCTTGCTGGTTTTCGACAAGGTGCGCATCGACCCGCACGCCCCCGGTGCCTATGGCGCACGCATCACTTACGACATTCCCCTGAACAGCGACCGCCGCGCAGCACGCGCCGCGCTTGATTCGCTGCAACAGGCTTGAAGGATTCTTGCTCATGACCACATCAAACACGCTCTTCCCTGTATTCGCCGAAGAACTGCTGCCCGGCGGCGGCCATCGCTCGTTCGTCCTCAAGCGTGGCGAACTGCTGCGCCTGACCGACCTCAACGGCAACGCCAACGTCAGCCTGACAATGCTCAACGCTCATGAAAAAACCGAGCGCCTGAATCTGCCCGACAGCCTCAAATGCCAACACACCGCCAAGCTCACCAACGGCCACTGCCTGTATTCGGACATGGGCCGCGTACTGGCGGCAATCACAGCAGACACCTGCGGCTGGAGCGACAGCCTCGGCGGCGTGCTCTGCGCGGATGAAGTGGCAGAGAAATACGGTGAGGGCCGCTATCAGGAACTGCGCAACGGCTTCTTCCGCAACGGCGTGGACAACCTACTGGTGGAACTTGGCAAGTGGGGGTTGGGCCTGTCCGACCTGCTGATGACCTTGAACCTGTTCAGCCGGGTCAGCGTAGACGACACGGGCAAGCTGCACTTCGTGGCGAACAACTCCAAAGCGGGTGATTACATCGAGCTCTATGCGCCGATGGACACGCTGGTAGTACTCACAGCCTTGCAACACCCAATGGATCCGAACCCCGAATACGCGCCACAGCCTGTCAATCTGAGCTGGATGAAAGCCGACGCCAGCGTCGCCGAACACTGCCGCACGTCCCGCCCGGAAAACGAGCGCGGCTTCATCAACACCGACCGCCTGTTCGCCTGAGGAGCATCGTTATGAGTCTGCATTCAAACATCCCGACAACCACCACCCACATCCCGGCAGGCGAGCCGTCACTGACCGAACTCAGGGCCGGGCAAACCCTGCGGATTCTCGATCTGCAAGGTAATCAGGCGGTCGATACGCTGTTTTTCAGCCTCGCCAACCCGCGCGAGCGTTATGACGTTCAGCGTACGTTGCGGCGTCAGGGCAGCGTGTACCTGACCACCGGCAGCGTGCTGTATTCCAACCTCGGCAAGCCGATGCTGACCATCGTTGATGACACCTGCGGTCGCCACGACACCCTCGGCGGCGCGTGCGCACAAGAGAGCAACACCGTGCGCTACGCCCTGGAAAAACGCCATATGCACAGCTGCCGCGATAACTACCTGCGGGCCTGCGTTCACGATGGTCGTCTGGGTAAGGGCGACATTGGGCCGAACATCAATTTCTTCATGAACGTGCCGGTCACGGCGGATGGCGGGTTGACCTTCGAAGACGGGATTTCCGCTCCGGGCAAATACGTGGAACTGCGCGCCGAGATGGACGTGATTGTGCTGATTTCCAACTGCCCGCAATTGAACAACCCGTGCAACGGCTACAACCCTACGCCGGCTGAGTTGCACGTCTGGAATTGAGGCGAGGGGCTTATCCCTGTTGGAGCGAGGCTTGCCCGCGAAGAACGATAACGCGGTGTATCTGCCTATCTGGGGTGACTGATTCGCGGGCAAGCCTCGCTCCAACAGGTCAGATTGCGACTGAAAAACCCACGACGGACGACCGGCGTGCAGCCACATCAATAGCGGGACGGCCCGCTTCCCAGTTCGAGGTCGAGCTGATCGACTTCCGGGGTTCAAGACATGTTCGACAAACTGCTGATTGCCAACCGTGGCGCGATTGCCTGCCGTATCCTGCGCACCCTGCGTGCCCTGCACGTCGAAGGTGTGGCGGTGTATTCCGAAGCCGATGCCGCCAGCCTGCACCTGATGGAAGCTGACGAAGCCCACAGTCTGGGCGAAGGCGGCGCGGCCGGGACGTATCTGGCAGTGGATAAGATCCTCGCCATCGCCAAAGCCAGCGGCGCCAAGGCGATCCATCCTGGCTATGGCTTCCTGTCGGAAAACGCCGCCTTTGCCCAAGCCTGCGAAGATGCAGGCATCGCTTTTGTTGGTCCCACGCCCGAGCAACTGCGTGTGTTCGGGCTCAAGCACACCGCCCGCGCGCTGGCCAAAATGCACGGCGTGCCGATGCTCGAAGGCACCGAGCTGCTGGACAGCGTTGATAGCGCACTCAGCGCCGCTGAAGTCATCGGTTATCCGGTCATGCTCAAGAGCACCGCAGGCGGTGGCGGCATCGGCATGCGCGTATGCCGCAGCGCTGCGGAGTTGAGCGAATCCTTTGAGGCCGTCAAACGCCTCGGGCAGAACAACTTCAGCGACGCTGGCGTATTTATCGAAAAGTACATCCAGCGCGCTCGCCACCTTGAAGTGCAGGTGTTTGGCGACGGTCGCGGCGAGGTGCTGGCCCTGGGTGTGCGTGATTGCTCAGTACAGCGGCGCAACCAGAAAGTCCTCGAAGAAACCCCGGCACCGAACCTGCCCGACGGCATGGGTGAAGCGCTGTGCATGGCGGCGATCAAGCTGGCCAAGGCGGTCAACTATCGCAGCGCCGGGACTGTGGAATTTGTGTTCGACAGCGACGATCAGCGCTTCTACTTTCTGGAAGTGAACACTCGCTTGCAGGTCGAGCATGGCGTGACCGAGCAGGTCTGGGGCGTGGATCTGGTCAGGTGGATGGTGCAACTGGCCGCTGGCGACTTGCCGCCGCTGGCCGAACTGCAAGCTGCGCTCAAGCCCAGCGGCCACGCCATTCAGGCACGTCTGTATGCCGAAGATCCAGGCCGCGACTTCCAGCCTTGCCCTGGCTTGCTGACGGCGGTGAACTTCCCGGCGGTGGATGGCAAAAGGCTGCGCATTGATACCTGGGTGGAAGCCGGGTGCGAGATCCCGCCCTTCTTCGATCCAATGATCGCTAAGGTCATCAGTTGGGCGCCGAATCGTCAGCTGGCCAGTGATGGCCTGGCAAATGCCCTGAGTGAAACCCGCCTGTATGGCGTGGAGACCAATCGCGACTATCTGCGGCAGATCATCGCCGATGTTCCTTTCGCCAGCGGCCACCCATGGACCCGGTGTCTGGAAGGTCTGGTTTATCACGCCGACACCTTTGAAGTGCTCAGCGGCGGTACCCAGACCAGCGTGCAGGATTATCCAGGCCGCCTGGGTTACTGGGCCGTGGGCGTGCCACCGTCGGGTCCCATGGACAGTCACGCGTTGCGTCAGGGCAACCGTCTGCTGGGCAATGCCGAAGGTTGCGCCGCTCTGGAAATCACCATGAGCGGGCCGCTGTTGCGCTTCAACACAGACGCCGTCGTGGCGGTGACAGGCGCGGTCATTCCGCTGACCCTCAACGGCGAGGCTCAGCCGCTCAATACCGCAGTGTTCGTACCCGCCGATTCTCAATTGGCGCTGGGCACGATTGCCGGGGCCGGAGCACGCAGTTATCTGTGCGTACGCGGTGGGCTGGATGTGCCGGATTATCTGGGCAGTAAAAGCACCTTCACGCTGGGGCAGTTCGGCGGTCATGGCGGCCGGGCTTTGCGCGCTGGCGACGTGCTGCACATTGCGCCTTTGGCTGAGCGTAGCGCGGGGCAGAAAATCCCATCGGACCAGCTGGAAAACCTGGCTGATGTGCGCCACATCCGGGTGATCTACGGCCCCCACGGTGCGCCGGAATATTTCACCGAAAACTACATGCAGACGTTCTTCGCCACGGCCTGGGAAGTGCATTTCAATTCCAGCCGCACCGGCGTGCGCCTGATCGGTCCGAAGCCGGAATGGGTACGGGCCGATGGTGGCGAAGCGGGCCTGCATCCGTCGAACATCCATGACAACCCATATGCCATCGGCGCGGTGGATTTCACCGGCGACATGCCCGTCATCCTCGGCCCGGACGGCCCGAGCCTGGGTGGTTTCGTCTGCCCGGTGACGATCATTGAGGCGGACCTGTGGCAGTTGGGCCAGCTCAAGGCTGGGGATAAGGTGATGTTTGAGGCGGTGAGTATTGCCGAGGCACGCCGCTTGTTCTGTAGGAGCGGCATTCCGTCTGATACATCTCCCGAGTCTGGCCTGACGCCATCGCGGGCAAGCGCGCTCCTACAGGGGATCGGCATTCCGTCTGGTGCATCTCCTGAGTCTGGCCTGACGCCATCGCGAGCAAGCTCACTCCTACAGGGGAGCGGCATTCCGTCTGATACATCTCCCGAGTCTGGCCTGACGCCATCGCGGGCAAGCGCGCTCCTACAGGGGATCGGAGTAATGCAATCCCGTGGGAGCGAATTCATTCGCGAAAGCGCCAGCTCAGACACCGCGTCGCCTGCTTCGCGAATAAATTCGCTCCCACAGATTTCACCCCGACTCACGTCACCCATCGTGCTCGACATCGGCACCCACGACACCCGCCTGGTCGCCCGCCTCTCCGGCGACACGCACCTGCTGCTGGAAATCGGTGCGCCGGAGCTGGATCTGGTCTTGCGTTTCCGGGGTCATGCATTGATGCAGGCGCTGGAAGCCAAACAGCTGCATGGGGTGATCGACCTGACGCCGGGAATCCGTTCGCTGCAAGTGCATTACCAGCCCGAACAACTGCCGCTGACGCAACTGCTGGACATCGTCGCCGGGGAATGGGACGCGGTCTGCGCGGCCAAGGACCTGCAAGTGCCGTCACGCATCGTGCACCTGCCGCTGTCTTGGGACGATCCGGCCTGTCAGTTGGCCATCGAGAAATACATGACCACGGTGCGCAAAGATGCGCCCTGGTGCCCCAGCAATCTGGAGTTCATCCGCCGCATCAATGATCTGCCCAACCTCGACGAAGTGCAGCGTACGGTTTTCGAAGCAAGCTATCTGGTCATGGGCCTGGGGGATGTGTACCTCGGTGCACCGGTTGCCACGCCACTGGATCCGCGTCACCGCCTGGTGACCACCAAGTACAACCCGGCGCGCACCTGGACGGCGGAAAACTCGGTGGGCATCGGCGGCGCTTACATGTGCGTCTATGGCATGGAAGGCCCTGGTGGCTATCAGTTCGTCGGGCGCACTTTGCAGATGTGGAATCGCTACCGCGAGGTTGCCGCTTTCGACGGCAAACCCTGGCTTTTGCGTTTCTTCGATCAGATTCGCTTCTATCCTGTCAGTGCTGACGAATTGCTGAGGATTCGCCGCGATTTTCCCTTGGGCCGCTTCCCGCTGCAGATTGAACACAGCACGCTGAACCTCGCCGATTATCAGGCCTTCCTCAATCGCGAGGCCCAAGGCATTGCTGCGTTCCGCAGTCAGCAACAGGGTGCATTCAACGCTGAACGCGAACGCTGGATCGCCAGCGGTCAGGCCAATTTCGAGAGTGAGGAAGCGGTTGCGCCCTTGACCGAAGAGGCGCCACTCAACACAGGCGAACACAGCATCGACAGCCACATAGCCGGTAATCTCTGGCAAGTACAAGTAGAACCCGGCCAGCGCGTAGAAGCGGGCGATGCACTGGTGATTCTTGAGTCGATGAAAATGGAGATTCCGCTGCTGGCCCCCATTGCCGGCGTCGTGCGCGAAGTACGGGTACAACCCGGTTCGGCGGTTCGCGCCGGGCAACGCGTGGTGGTTTTGCAAGCCGACTGACTTTTGACTTTTACCGACGGAATCCAACCATGAGCCTTGAAATGCTTTTAGCCGATCTACGCCTGGACTCGGTGCGAGCCGCCTACGAGTCGGGCAGCATCACGCCACGCCAGTTGATCCTTGCCCTGCGGGAAAAAGCCGCCGCGCTGAACCCGGAATACCAGCTGTTCATCTACTTGCTGGACCCGAGCGAACTGGAACCCTACCTCGGTTCTCTGGAAGGCCGCGATATCAAGGATCTGCCGCTGTATGGCATCCCGTTCTCGATCAAGGACAACATCGATCTGGCCGGGATTCCGACAACTGCCGCCTGCGTTGCGTATTCGTACACGCCCAAGCGTTCGGCGACCATTGTCGAACAGTTGCTGGCGTTGGGTGCAATCCCCATGGGCAAGACCAACCTCGATCAATTCGCCACTGGGCTGAACGGCAGTCGTTCACCTTTTGGCGCTTGCCCCAACAGCGTACTCAAGGACTACCCGTCCGGCGGCTCCAGCTCCGGCTCGTCCTTGGCTGTGGCGCTTGGGGTCAGCAGTTTCTCCCTGGGCACCGACACCGCAGGTTCCGGCCGTGTGCCTGCCGCGCTGAACAATCTGGTCGGCATGAAGGCCAGCAAGGGTTTGATTTCCACCGCAGGCGTCGTACCCGCCTGTCGCACGCTGGATTGCGTCACCACGTTCACCGCCACCGCACGGGAAGCCAGCCAGTTGCTGAGCCTGACCGCCCGGCTCGACCCGCGTGACGAATACAGCCGCAGCAATCCTTTGTGGAACGACGCCTCGGCATTCGGCACACCCCGGCCATTTCGGTTCGGCGTACCGCGAAGCGCAGACCTGGAGTACTTCGGTTGTTCCGAGGGACCGCAGTTGTTCGACGACGCCATCCAACGCATGAAGGCGCTGGGTGGCGAAGCAGTGACCCTCGATTTGTCGCCCTTTCTTGAAGCAGCAAGCCTGCTCTACAACGGCCCATGGGTCGCCGAGCGCTACAGCGTTGCCGGCGAACTGATGCAAAGCAATCCTGAGGCGGTGTTGCCGGTGATCCGCGCGGTCTTGGCCAAAGCCCCGACAGTGACCGGCGTGGACACCTTCCAGGCGCAATATCGCCTGCAACAACTCAAGGCGATCTGCGACCAGGCGCTGGAAGGTCTGGATTGTGTGGTCACACCCAGCATCGGTCGTCCGGTGACCAATGCCGAGCTGGAAGCCGAGCCTGTGCTGCGCAACTCGGAACTGGGCTACTACACCAACTTCGTCAACCTGCTGGACTACGCCGCCGTCGCCGTGCCCAGCGGGGTCATGGACAACGGCCTGCCGTGGGGCGTGACGCTATTCGGGCGGACCTTCACCGATCAATACCTGCTGAGCCTGGCCGATGCCTTGCAACGTCAATCCGGTTTGACATTGATTGGCGGCTTGAGCACAGAACTCAGCGCTCCTGCTGGCGTGGCGCGCAATGACATGGCGCGGGTCGTGGTCTGCGGTGCCCATCTGGATGGCCTGGTGTTGAACTGGCAGCTCAAGCAGCGTGGCGCAAGACTTGTGCAGAGCACCCAAAGCTCACCCGACTACCAGCTTTACGCCTTGGCGGGCGGCCCACCATTTCGGCCGGGCATGGTGCGTGTCGATCAAGGCGGCGTGGCCATCGAGGTAGAGGTCTGGGAGCTGCCGAGCCGCGAGCTGGGCTCGTTTCTCACCGGCATTCCCGCGCCACTTGGGCTCGGCAAGGTACAACTGGCCGACGGCCGCTGGGAATGCGGTTTCATCTGCGAGGCCTATGGCCTGGAAGGCGCGCAAAACATCAGCCATCTGGGCGGCTGGCGGGCTTACTTGCAAACGCTGTAATTTCACAAGCTATAAGTAGTTAGCACAGGCAAAAAAAACCAGCCGACATAGTGAGCTTTCAACTCATTCTGTCGGTTTTTTTCATGAACGATCATCCCCCGCACACCGAAGCCCATCGAAAGCATCTTGAAACACTGACTAAAAGCCCCGGTTTCAGGCTGATCGCCCATTCGACACTGCTGCTCAAAGCCAGCCAGCTGGACATGGATTACCCACCACGCTTGCGCGATTACATTCGCGAACAGTTGAAGCCGCTGTTGAAACGCATGACCGGCAAGGCACTTTCCCCCGACAAACTGAGTATTCGCTTCAGCAGCGAGACAAACCCCGAAGTGGATGATCTGGGCCATGAGCGTTACTCGCGGCGCATGACACTGACTGATATCGGCATTTTGTCGTTCGACGGGACGATGATGCACGCGCTCATGCAGCACACCTTTGCTGACAAGCCACTGGACGACTCAACGCCAGTGCTGACTGCCAGATCGGCTCTGGCGATGATCATCAACGCCCGATGGCCGTTCGACTATCCGGCCATGATGGAAAACTTCTGGGACAAACACCGAGACACTTATCGAGCACTCGCCAAACTCTCTTTTCTCGATGAACTGGCCAGACAATACGCGCGCAAGCAGATCACTCGCGAGGGCTATGAATTGGCCCTTGAGGCCGTGGGGCTTGAAGCATTTCCGGAGTCTGGGGCTTGTCTGCACCTGGCGGTCAGAGGCACGTGGTCAACCGCGAGCATGCTGTCGATTGACGACCAGCTCATCCCCGAGGCCTTTCAACTGCGATCAAAAAACACCTCGCACTGTTACATTCACCTGCCTGGAGCGAGAACGCCTGCCGTGGAATACATCGGCGACGAGCCACGGCATATGGCACACAGAATGGTCGACGCCCTGAACGCTGCCCGAGGCAGGCAAGAAGTGTCCGGGCGCACTAGCCTGAGTGAAATCCAGGGAGATGTGTTTACGGTAATTACCGCCGCGCAGGAAAGACGTTCTCTGCACTACCTTGAAAACCAGTCTGGTCTCGCCCCCCAGCCTGATCCCTTCAGCATCATCGAGCGCGGCCTGACCCTGCTCAGCGCGGTGGACATCTTTCAATCCGAACCTGGCATTCTGCAAAAGATACCCATGCCGTTGGCGACCGCAGCCAGCGTAATGGCCAGAGCCCTGCACGACAAACATGGTTGGGTGGTTAATCCCGATCAGGTTTTCATCCGTTATCTGCGCGGCACTTCCACCACCCCGCTGGGCGATGCCCGGCATCCCACCCTCGACTTGCAGGTGCCAGACGAAAAACCTATCAGCCTGAGCGAGGCCCTGGTCAGCAATTATCGCGTGGCGTCGCCCGTCGGCTACATCGATCATGGCGGGCGCAACGCCGTGTATCTCGACAGCACTGGCAAAGGTGTGTGGTCGGCCAGCCAAGAGTTGCCGATTGATGCTCAGGCCATTGAAAACGTTGTCAGGGAAATCAACTTCCTTGACCTGATGCACCGGCAAATCGATCAATTCTGGGAGCTGCACGGAACAGCCATAGATCAGATGCTGCAGGCTCACTTCACGACCCAGGCGCTGTTATGCATCAAGCACGGCACCTTGCAGCGCAGCGGGTTTGACCTGATCGTGCGGGCGCTGGATCAGCAGGACACCTCTGAGCGAAGCAACCGGGTCGAGTGGTCAATGCCGGGCTTTTTTTTGCAGCACGCCCTCTTTGAAGGGCCTAACGCGCAAGACTGCCCTAGCCTGCTGATCCTCAGCCATCCCGGCCGACCGCAGCGAGTGCTTTATCAGGCGGGCACGCTCAAGGCGTTCATCCAGTTCGCCAACGAAGAGGAACTCAACCGTTACTTGCGTCAGGCAGCGCGTAGCCAGACATGGCGCGAATCAGTGCTCAACTACGTTCCAGTGCGGCACCAGCAGCGACTCAGCTACATACTCAAGCTCTGGACGGGTGATCAGGCGCCCAGTCAGCCGGTTTCGGTATTTCGGCCATGGACCGACGTCCTGCTCAATCAAGATGCCCGCAAGGCCCTGGCACAGGAGCGCAGCGACCAGCGTTTCGCGGGCTCGCCCTTTGTTCATATCCGCGACATGCTCAGGCGCAACGCTCGCTGGGACGCGGATGACAGCATCGTCACGTCTCAAGAGATCTCCCTGCGCTACTGGACTCGCCAGCTCAGCCATCTGCAATTTCTGCTCGCGCCTATGTCCGTATTGCTGACCCCGGCGTTGATTGCGGCCCTGGCAACCGAGCTTGGCATTGCAGCGTTGAATATCGGTTCAGCGAATCTGCCAGGCGCGCGTTATGACGAAAAACGCCAGGCCTGGCTCAGTGTTTTGTCCCTCGGGCTGTTGCAACTGCCACCGTTGATGCCGCGCCTGAGCCATGCCCTGCGTAAGCTGGCGACACCGGTCAAACCTGCGTTGCGGCCGGCCCTGACCTCAGCGATGAACACCAGAAGCTTCTCCACCTGGCTCGGTCGTTCAATGCGTAACCGGGAAACCCGTCTTGAGCTGTTCTTTCATACCGACGCCATGCTGAAAGTCTGGACGATCCCCGGCCACCGCGGGTTCTCGACGCTGGCAGTCAAAGCCTGGAAGCTGCAACGCCAGTTTCTGCTGTGGACCGCCGAGGGCCGCCAGGCGCGAACGCTGGTGGTCAGTAGTCACGGCTATTCCCTGCCCTGGAGCAAAAACGCAGTAATCCCCAACGGCACGGAATTGGGCGTTTATGCACCCCACGGTTTTGAACTGGTCGATCCGCGGCTGCATCGAGTCGTCAGCAAACAAGCTGTGCCGTTCGCGCTGCTCAACACGCGGTACAACACACTCACCGCGCCGCTGGATCAGCCTTATGAACTGACCGAAAGACTGCTGGCAGGCACCACCCGGCAAGGCATGATCAAGAACTACAGCCTGGCAAAATTCCAGACGCCTCACGGTGAAACCTACCGGGATATCAGCCACATCGTGCGCAACTCGAACCAGTCACCGTTCATGAGCACCCTGCCGCCCAGCCCCATGGATGTCCTGACCGTCAGAAACCGCTTCGGCATGCCGACGCCAACTCTGGAGCGGCTGTTCGCCGCCCTGTTTGAGACGGGCATTCACTACGACCGGATTCTGTTGGTGCATTGCCGTTGCTCTGCCCTCAAATCGCTATTGGGTATTGCACCGGTCCATCGAGTCCCCTGACTGCAAAAGCCCTAATGTTTGCGGACCACGGGGCGAAATGCATCGAAAACAGGCAACATCGCGATAGCGCAAGCAGTGGCGGCGCGCTAGCATGCTGCCACTATATGGGTATTCAACTACGGACGTTTCATGCCTTTTCGCACCCCGGCGTATTCGCAGCGTTCGCTGTTGCTGACGTTAATCATTGTGCTCGGCAGCGGCTTTCTGGCGACTTTACTGCTCAGTTATAACGCCTCGCGCGCGGCCATTCGCGACAACATCATCAATACCGAGCTGCCGCTGACCTCCGATACGGTGTATTCGGAAATCCAGAAAGACCTGGTCCGCCCTGTGCTGATTTCCTCGATGATGGCCCGGGATACCTTTATGCGTGACTGGGTGATGGACGGTGAGCGAAACCCCGCAAAAATGAGCCGCTACCTCAAAGAGGTCATGGATCATTACGGCGCCTTTACTTCATTTTTCGTCTCAGACAAAAGCCTGACTTACTACCAGGCCAAAGGCGTGCTGAAGAAAATCGACGCCCGCGAGCCGCGTGACGTCTGGTATTACCGGGTCAGGGACATGCAAGCGCCTTTCGAGATCAACCTCGATCCCGATATGGCCAACAAAGACAACCTGACCTTCTTCATCAATTACAAAGTGTTCGACTACGACAACAAATTCATCGGCGCCACCGGCGTCGGCCTGACCGTGGACGCGGTGATCAAGCTGATTGATCGCTACCAGCAGCGTTATGAGCGCAGCGTGTATTTCGTTGATACCTTCGGGCGCATAGTGCTGACCGGCGCAGACGGCGGCCCTCAAGGTGCTGCCATCGGTGATTCACTGAGCAACCTGCCAGGCATCGCCGACCTGATCAAGCAGATGCCCAAACCGCTTAGTGGCACTTATGAATACCAGAGCAACCATCAACACTGCTTTCTCAACGTGCGCTATATCCCTGAGTTGAATTGGTTTCTGTTCGTTGAGAAAGAGGAAGAGTCAGCACTGAGCCAGGCGCGGCATTCGCTGTACTTGAACCTGTTGATCTGCCTGATCATCACTCTGGTGGTGGTCTATCTGCTGCACCATCTGATGACCCGTTATCAGCAACGCATCGAAACCCAGGCAACGCTGGATAGCCTGACCGGCCTGCCCAACCGACGCGGCTTCAACCTGATGGCGGACAAGACACTCAAAGACGCCGCGCGTGAGTCAAAGCCGCTGTCCGCGATGCTGCTGGACCTGGACCACTTCAAATACCTGAACGACACCCGTGGGCATCTGGCGGGGGATGAAGTGCTGATGGGCTTCGGCGATGATCTGAGGCGGTGTTTGCGTCAGTCGGACATCGTTTGTCGCTGGGGTGGCGAAGAGTTCATCATCCTGCTCAAGGGCAGCGATAGCCAAAGCGCCCGACGCGTCGCCGAGAAAATCCGCCTGCTGGCCGAGCAACATACTTATGTGTTCGCCAATGAGCCTGTGCAAGTGACCGTCAGCATTGGCCTGGCCGAGCTGCAGCCCGACGACACCCTGCACAGCCTGATCGCACGAGCCGACAGCGCGCTTTACCGCGCCAAACAAAGCGGCCGCAATCAGGTATGTATCGAGGAACCGCTCCCGGCATGAGTACCGCATCTGCGACCCCGGCTTTGTGTCCGGCCTGTGGTGCCAGCAACGATTGCGCCCAGGCAGACCCGAAAACTGCTGACCAGGCATGCTGGTGTTTTTCAGTCAGCATCGATCCGGCAATCATCCAGGCATTGCCGGACGAACTGCGCAATAAAGCCTGCCTGTGTCCACGTTGTGCGGGTGTCAATGACGCGCTTTCAGGCAAAAACAATCTCTGAGACTCTACGTTTGCCTTCCGAACCAACGCATAGGTGGGTCCGGGATCCGGGATCCGTGGAAGCGAATTTATTCGCGAAACCAATATCAAGACCAATGAAGATCTGGCGGATGTAGTGGCCTCTTCGCGAATGAATTCGCCCCCCACGGTTTGGGTGACCCGTTGCGGGAGATCCTATATCTGTCAGCAAACGTCGCAGTTCATGGAACCTCAAGCAAGCGAGTAACATATCCGCCCTCCTCGCCCACATTGATTATCCGTGCCATGCGTCTCGACCGTTTCCTGAGTAACCTGCCGCGCTTCAATCGCAAGGACGTACGTCTGGCGCTGATCGCCGGACGCATCAAGGTGGATGGACAAGTGATCGGTGATCCCCATCACGATGTACGTGAATTCAGCCGTGTGGAGTTCGATACCGAAGTGCTGCAGGCCGGCAAGCCCGCACGCTACTTCATGCTGCATAAACCGCCAGGTTGCGTTAGCGCAACGTCTGACCCGCAGCACCCGACGGTCCTTGATCTGCTGGACGAACCGGACAAGCAAGAGCTGCACATCGCCGGGCGGTTGGACTTCAACACCACCGGCCTGATGCTCATCACCAATGACGGCCAATGGTCGCGCCGTCTAACCCAGCCGCAGACCAAGCAGCCGAAAGTCTATTACGTCGAAACCGAGCAAGTGATCGACGAGCGCTATGCGGAGAAATTCACCGAAGGTTTTTACTTCGCCTTCGAAGACCTCACCACCCAACCGGCAATACTCACCGTGCTGGGACCCCGCTGCGCACGCTTGAGCATCGTTGAAGGCCGCTATCATCAGATCAAGCGCATGTTCGGCTATTTCGACAATAAGGTGCTGCGACTGCACCGCGAAAGCATGGGCCCTCTGACGCTGGACCCCGCGCTAGAGCCCGGGCAGTACCGATTGCTACAGGCCACGGAAATAAAAGGCGTCTAGGCCTCGCTCGACCGCTCGGCAGAACGCCTTCGGCAAACTACGAACGGCACTTGCGGGCAACCCGATCCCCTGCTTGAATCCAATCGTCGGTCCACATGTGACCGGCGAGTCATTTGTGTATTCTAAGAAACCTTTTGCCGACCAGAGCACACGCTCACGGCAAATCGCCCGCCAATAATAAAACACCTGTCGGACAGATCGTTCGGATCGACAAGGGCCCCTTAAGGCAATGCCTACCTGTCACGAAACTCGTGCAATTTCGATTGCGCGCAAATCTGTTTACGCCAGGAGACATAGATATGAGGCCAGAAATCGCTGTGCTCGATATACAGGGACAGTTTCGGGTTTACACGGAGTTTTATCGCGCAGATGCCGCAGAAAAGACCATCATTCTGGTCAACGGCTCGCTGGCCACCACTGCGTCATTCGCCCAGACGGTGCGCAATCTGCACCCTCAATTCAACGTGGTGCTTTATGACCAGCCCTATGCGGGCAAGTCCAAGCCTCACAACATGAACGAACGGCCACTGACCAAGGAGCTGGAAGGCCAGATCCTGCTGGAGCTGATCGACCATTTCAGTGCAGAACACATCTTGTCGTTCTCCTGGGGCGGCGCGGCGGCACTGGTTGCGCTGTCTCATCGGCCGCACCGGATCGAAAAAGCGGTGATCAGCTCTTTCTCCCCCGTGATCAACGACCCCATGCGCGACTACCTCGAACGGGGCGTGAAGCACTTGAGCGTCCACGACCGCTACGAAGTCGGCAACCTGGTCAACGACACCATCGGCAAACACTTGCCGCCGTTGTTCAAGCGCTTCAACTATCGTCACGTGAGCAGCCTGGACACCCATGAATACGACCAGATGAACTACCACATCAACGATGTCTTGAACCTTGACGCCCAGAGTTACCTGAGTGCGGCCAGGAACATCAACGTGCCGGTCCTGTTCCTGAACGGCGAATGGGACGAATACACTGCAGCCACCGACGCCCGACTGTTCGCGCCGGTTGTCCAGCACAGCACCTTCACCACCATTCAGAGCACCGGGCACTTCCTGGACATGGAACACAAAGCCGCTTGCCGCGATTCGCGTTTCGCCCTGATGGACTTCCTCACCCCGCAAGCTCCGGCCCGTAACCGGTCAACCTACCACTTCAAACAGGTGCAGACCGTACATGCATTCGCCCTGTGAGCTTCTCGTTCGACCAGGCAAGCAAACCCATTCGCCAGCGCAACACACCACAACTGGCGAGTGGGCCTGGTTCGGATTCGGTTCTGAAGGGGGGCATAAAAGCAGGGAAAGAGAAATTAGCGCTTCAATTCAGCGTGCCGTTCTGGTACAAAGTCAGCCGTTTCAAAGCGGGTGTAGTTTAGTGGCAAAACGAAAGCTTCCCAAGCTTTAGTTGAGGGTTCGATTCCCTCCACCCGCTCCATTTCTTTCAAGCTTCAAATCCCTTCTGCTTCATCCAGCCAGCCCCCACTGAGACCGCATGCCTACCTCACGGGCCTATTTTCTGTGGGAGCGAATTCATTGGTGAATGCGGCCGCCTTGCGATCCTTGAGTGCCTGACACTCCGCTTTCACGAATGAATTCGCTCCCACAGGGTTGTCACCAAAGTGCTATGTCATACGTGAGATAAAGCCGATTGCTGTCGCGGCCACGGGAGAAGTCCGAGCGGTAGACGTAGTTACGCAGTTTCACGCCCAACCCCTTGAAGGTCCCGCCTTGCAGCACGTAGGCCAGCTCTGCATCACGTTCCCATTCTTTCAGTTGTTCCGAGCCGGCTTTGCCGTTGTCGCCACTGATGTAGCGCGTCGAGAACGTCAGGCCCGGCACACCGACGCGGGCGAAGTCATAGGCGTAGCTGAGCAGCCAGGTTTTTTCATCTTCTTCGATGAATTTGCCGATACCTACGTTACTGAATGAGTACACGGTTGCGCCGCTGATGTACGGCAGACCAGCGTCGCCGCTGAGGGTTTGATAGCCGCCGCCAAAGCTGTGTCCGGCAAGGGCGTAGGTCAGTTGACCGCTGAGCATGTCGTTATCGATTTTGCCATCACGCGCGTTTCCGGCACCGACGCTGTGAAAATAGCGCAGATCGCTGGTCAGTACTCCAGGCCCCAAGGGCAAATCGTGCTGGATCGATGCGAATTGCTGGCGGTAAAAGTTCTCGAGTTCGCCATAGAAATAGCTTAGCCGGATGCTTTTGCCGAGTTTGTAATCGCCACCGGCATAGGAAAAATCCGAGCCTCTGCCGGTAAAACCGTCGGGAACGATTGAGCGACTGTCCGAGGAATCTCGCAGTTTGAATTGGTCCAGGCGCCCGCCGGTCAGGGTCAGGTTGTCGATTTCGGTGCTGGAGAACTGAGCACCCTGATATGTCTGGGGCAGCAGCCGTGCATCGTTATAGATAAGCACCGGTGTCTTGGGCAACAACGTGCCGTATTTCACCGTAGTTTTGGACAGCCGCACCTTGGCGGCCGCACCCAGACTTGAGAATTCATCCGCCGCGCGGCCATCGGCGTGTACAGGCAGCAAGCCAGTGCCGCTGCGACCTTTACCCGAGTCGAGCTTGACCCCCAGAAGGCCCAGGGCATCAACGCCAAAACCCAGCGTGCCTTGTGTGAAACCGGACTGATAGTCGAGCAAAAAGCCCTGCGCCCACTCGGTTCGCTCGCTTTTGGCGGTACTTGCGGCACGTGCACTCAGGCCGTTTTCGTCGCGGAAGTTCTCGTTGATATACACGTTACGCAGTTGCAGCTTCAGTTTGCTGTCTTCGATGAATCCCGCCGCATCGGCACCCGCCCAAGGCAGTATGCCCAGTAGCGGCGCGCTCTTTATCAGGGCCGTGGCTCCACGCTTGAAAAACATACTCATGCTCGGTACTCGTCGTTGTTGTTATTTGGAGATGCAGTGGCCCGCGCGCCTTGGGCAAGGCGCGTGAGAAATTGGCTATCAGGGATTAAGCGATCAGGCGATCAGGCGATCAGCGTGATGGCACCGGTCAGCAGCGCCAGGCCCGTGACCACCAGAGAAGTCAGCACCGCCCACTTCACCATGGCTTTCTGGAAGTCGCCGATGTCGCGGTCGATCATGCCCACCAACAGCAATGTCGACGCCACCAGCGGACTCATCAAGTGCACTGGCTGGCCCAGGATCGACGCCCTGGCAATCTCCAGCGGGCTGATGCCATAGGCAGCTGCGGCATTGGCGAGGATTGGGACCACGCCGAAGTAGTACGCGTCGTTGGAGAGGACAAAGGTCAACGGCATGCTGGTCAGGGCAACGACCAATGGGAACAGATGACCCCACTCGGGCGGAATCCAGGCCACCAGGGTCTGAGCCAATGCATCGACCATCTTGGTGCCCGAGAAAATCCCGGCGAACACACCGGCAGCGAATACCAGCAACACCACCGTCATGGCATTGCCGGAGTGGGCCAGAATGCGTTCTTTCTGAACATCCAGCTGCGGGTAGTTGATCATCAGCGCCAGCACGAAACCGATCAGAAACAGGATCGCCGAATGCATCAGGCCCATGACCAGCGCGATCATCACAGCGATGACCAAGGCCAGATTGACGTAGGCAAGTTTGGGGCGTTTGTGCGGGGTATCGCCCAGAATCGCTTCGATGTAGCAGTTGCCACCACCACTTTGCAGGTCGATGTTACCGATGCGTTTACGTTCGGCACGGCCCAGCAGAAAGGCCGTGAAGACCACCCACGCAGCGCCACCGATCATGGTGGGCAATAGCGGAATGAAATACTCGCCCGCGTCCAGCCCCAGCGCTGCAATCGCCCGCGTGGCGGGGCCGCCCCAAGGGGTCATGCCGCTCATGATGCTCAACGACAGCATGGCCACGATCCCCAGGATCATCGGGTTCATGCCAATGCGTTTATACAAAGGCAGCATCGCCGCGCAAGTGATCATGTAGGTGGTGGTGCCATCGCCATCGAGCGCTACGGTGAGCGACAACAGCGCCGTGCCTATTGCGATCTTCATCGGGTCGCCGTTGACGCGCTTGAGGATCTTGCGGATCAGCGGATCGAACAGCCCGGAGTCAATCATCAGGCCGAAGAACAGGATCGCGAATAGCAAAAGCGCTGCAGAGGGCGCGACCATTTTCAGGCCGTCGAGCATCATCTTGCCGGTGGTGCCGCCAAAACCACCAATGACTGCAAATACTATTGGAACGACCGTCAACGCAACGATAGGCGACAAACGTTTTGACATGATCAGGTAGGTGAACACCACAACCATGGCCAAGCCAAGGAAGGCAAGCATATGGATATTCTCTTGTTGTTATTTATGGGCAAGCGAATGCTGTCAGGCTTGCCGAGTACCGCGGAAGCGATACTCGGCGCGCTCGAATGGCTATCGATTGGAGTATGGGTTGTTAACTGCGCTCGGCGACCTGCGGGACATTGTCCCATTGGACGCTATCGGGACTGATTGCTGCCGGTTTGCCATTGAGTCTCTGCAAGAGCACCTGGCGATCACAGGCGTTTTCAGACAGAGAGATCACTACGGTGGCGACCGCGTTGCTGGCCAGACTGGTCAACGCCCGGGCTTCGGACATGAAGCGGTCAATACCGATCAACAAGGCCAGGCCCGCCAGCGGAATGTCGTGGATAACAGACAGCGTCGATGCCAGCGCGACAAAACCGCTACCAGTCACCCCCGCCGCGCCTTTGGACGACAGCAACATGATCGCCAGCATGGTCAGGGTCTGGGTCATGCTCAGCTCAATGTTGCAGGCCTGAGCGATGAACACAGCGGCCAGTGACAGATAAATCGCAGTGCCGTCCAGATTGAACGAGTAACCGGTGGGAAGCACCAGGCCGACCACGCCTTTCTTGCAGCCCAGGGCTTGAAGCTTCTCCAGCATGCGCGGCATCACCGGTTCGGTAGACGATGTGCCAAGCACCACCAGAAACTCTTCGCGAAAATAGCGCAGCAGCTTCCACAGGCTGAACCCGTTGGCCCGGCAGATCCCGCCCAGCACCACGAACACAAAGAAGCCGCAGGCGATGTACAAGGTCATGATCAGCTTGGCGAGCGACCCCAGCGAGGTAATGCCGTACTGGCCAACGGTGAATGCCAGCGCACCAAACGCGCCGATCGGGGCGAAACGCATCAGGTACGAGAAAATCTTGAACACCATGTGCGAAGCTGATTCCAGTACGTTGAGCACTGGCTTGCCACGCTCGCCCAGCGACGACAAGGCGAAACCGCAGAGCACCGCGATGAACAGCACTGGCAGCACTTCACCCTTGTTGAACGCGCCAACGAACGTGTCTGGAATGATGTGCATGAAAAAGTCGACGACGCCGAGTTTCGCGGCGGACTCGGTGTACTGACTCAACCCGGCAGTGCTCAATTTCGTCGGATCAATGTTCATGCCGACACCCGGCTGGATCACATATACCGCAACCAGTCCGATGAACAGGCTGACAATCGTCAGGGCAAGAAACAGCAGCATGGTCTTGCTCATCAAGCGGCCGAGGGAGCGCTTGTCACTCATGCCGGCAATGCCCGTGACGATGGTGCAGAACACCACCGGCGCGATCATCATTTTGATCAGCTTGATGAACGCATCACCCAAAGGCTTGAGTGCCACGGCTTGCTGACCCCAGAAATGCCCGACCAGGATCCCGAGGACCACGGCGCAGATAATCTGAAAGTAGAGCGATTTTGCGATTTTCATGATGCATCACCCATTATTGGAGTTGTTCTGATGCGGTACCTGGTGTCATGTCATTCAAGGCACGGTGCAGCCAGCGACCGTTAGCCCGCCAGACGCTGCGGGGCAGGCGCGTAGACCTCACCGGAAAACAATCGTCGTGCGGTCCGCACCACTGAGGCACGGATCGTCTGGCCGTTTTCACCGACGTAAGCCAGGGCAACCTGAATCGAACCGCTCGGATGTTCAATCCGAACCTGATGCAGACGCGGCGTATCAGCGCTGATACCCAGCAGGTTTGCAACCACAGTGCCATCGCTGACACAGGCCGTCGCCAGGCCGATAGAGCCGGTGATGGCCAACGCCTTGTGACAGTTGTGCGGCATGAAGTAACGAACCTTGAGGGTCCCACCCTCATCAGGCCGGGAAATCAGTACGGGTTTTGGGATCACTTTGTCACTGACATCGCCCAAGCCCATGGCCATACCCGCACGCAAGCGAATGGCTTCGAGCTTGCGTAAGAAATCTTTGTCGCCATCCAGCTCGGCAGGGGTCTCGTCGCCGCGCTTACCCAGCAAAGACGCTTCGATGATAACCATGGGCATCGCCATATCGATGCAGGTCACCGGCACTCCATCAATGATGTCAGTCTGCTGGCCGGTTGGAAACATTTTGCCGGTCTTACTGCCCGCGGCGTCAAGGAACGTGAGCTGAACGGGAGCAGCCGACCCAGGTACGCCGTCAATACTTGTCTGACCTTCGTAGCTGACTTGACCACCCGGTGTACTGACGTCAGCACAGACGAAAGTCCCGGTATTGAGGTTGCGAATCCGCACCTGTGTGACATCTGCGGTGGCCTTGACCAACCCCTGTTCCACCGCAAACGGACCGACCGCGCAGAGCATGTTGCCGCAGTTGGGCGCAGTATCGACGCGGCGCTGGGACACCATGACTTGCACAAACAGGTAATCCACATCGGCATCTTCGTGGTCGGAGGGGCTGACGATGGCCACCTTGCTGGTTTGCGGGCTGCCGCCACCGATGCCGTCAATTTCCAACTCGTGGCCTGAGCCCATGAGCGCCAGCAAAAGTTCGTCACGCTCTGAAGTCGTGGCGGGTAGATCGCTGGCAAGGAAGACCGGCCCCTTAGAGGTGCCGCCGCGCATCAGAACGCAAGGAATCGGTTGCATAATGGCTGACTCTTATTGATCAATTGGGGTAATTGATGTGTTGGAAGCAAGAGTCCCATGGATTTTTGACCTTATCCAATGCAAAGATCGTAGCCATTATTCCACTTCACACAATAATTGCTAAGCCAGTTCTGAGCCCATTCGCAATCCACCCGAGGAGAATAAATGTGGAATATGAGCTTCAAGATATCCGATCGTTCGTGAAAATCGCCGAACTTGGCAGCTTTCACGAAGCTGCCGAAGTGCTGCATATTTCCCAGCCAGCGCTGACTCGGCGTATCAAAAAACTTGAACAGGGATTGGGCACATCACTGCTCGACCGCACGACGCGCCGCGTCAGCCTGACCAGCGTAGGCCGGGATTTCTTCCCCAAGGCAAGGCGCCTGCTCGATGATTTCGAAGACTCTATTCTGAACATCCGAGAACTGGCAGAACGGCAGATTGGTCAAGTCACCCTCGCCTGCATTCCCACTGCAGCCTTCTATTTCTTGCCGTCCGTGATCCGTCTCTATAACGAGCGCTACCCAAAGATTCGCATTCGCTTGCTGGACCTCAGCGCCAACGAAGGTCTGGAAGCGGTGCTGCGTGGCGAGGCAGATTTCGGCATCAACATGATGAGCGGCCAACACCCGGATATTGAGTTTGTGCCCTTGGTCAAAGAGCCTTTTGTGCTCGCTTGCCGACGCGACCACGAACTGGCCGAACGCGAGTCCGTGTCCTGGATTGAGCTCAGTGAATATCGCCTGATCGGGGTTGGGCGTTTGAGTGGCAACAGGATGATCCTCGACCACGCTCTCGCCGGTTTGACCTGGCGCCCCAAATGGTTTTATGAGGTGCAGCATTTATCGACCTCACTGGGCATGGTCGAGGCCGGCCTGGGCATATCCGCCATGCCGAGCCTGGCGATGCCGGCCGAAGGTCACCCGACCCTGGTGAGCGTGCCGCTGGTCGACCCTGTGGTGGACAGAACGCTGGGGCTGGTTTCCCGGCGCGGCGCGTCATTGTCCCCAGCGGCAGAAAAGTTCGTCGCCATGTTGCTGGAGCAGTGGCCGCAGTGATGCGTGAGATGTCGCTGAAAAAATCAGAGCCTGGAGGAGCGCACGAGCACCGCGAAGCTGAGATAGCGGACTGACTGTTACACCGCTATCGCGGCCTCGCGGTGCTCGTGCGCTCCTACAGTCAGCGTTTTTTTCACCAGAGATCGCACGCACCACTGTCAACCCAAACACGACAATCAATCCATTCCCACCTCGTTATTCTTTCCAATTCAACGCCGTATAGTTTTGCCATGAGTGAGCGGCGGCGAACAAAGCGCTGCCCACTGCGCTGTTACCTGGAAGTAACGCTCAAGTTTGAGCCGGACTAAAACCGGCGAAAACCCAAGTTCAGCGTTAACAACAAACAACAGCACATTCGTTACATCGGCACGGGTTATTACACGGTCAACTCGGTATAGATTTCCCATCAAAATCTGTAGCCAAAAATCCTTGAAGCAACTGTCACGGCTGGGTGAGCAAATGCTGATTCTTGCCTGCAACCGCGGTCGCTTCAACCAACGCTCAGGATTGAGCTAACGTCTTTAGGCTGACTCTCGTGCAATGCCGAGAGCTGGAGGTTCTGTGTCAGATACTAACAACACGCCAATGAGTTCCCGCAGGCAAGTTCTCAAGGTTGGCGCTACTGCGCTGGCCGCCGGCTCACTTTCGTCAATCGCCCTCGGCAGCACTGCTGCTCAAGCGGCAACTAAAGCCCCCACTGGAAAAGGACAAAACGACATGACAAGTTTCACGACCAGCGACGGCACTGAAATCTTTTACAAGGATTGGGGCACCGGTCAGCCCATCGTCTTCCACCACGGCTGGCCCCTCAGTTCAGATGACTGGGATGCACAGATGTTGTTCTTCCTTTCCAAGGGTTATCGGGTAATCGCCCACGACCGTCGCGGCCATGGTCGCTCGACTCAGACCGCAACCGGCAACGAAATGGACACCTACGCCGCCGATGTTTCAGCGCTGGTGACCCATCTCAAGCTCAAGGACGCTGTGCATATCGGCCACTCCACGGGCGGTGGTGAAGTTGCTCGCTATGTTGCTCAACATGGTGCTGGCCGCGTGGCCAAGGCAGTATTGATCGGCGCGGTTCCGCCGATCATGGTCAAGTCGGACAAAAATCCAGGCGGCCTGCCCATGGACGTGTTCGACGGCTTCCGCGCTGCACTCGCAGCCAACCGTGCCCAGTTCTACAAAGAAGTGCCGACCCCGTTCTACGGTTACAACCGCGAAGGTGCCAAGGTCTCTGAAGGTATCAAGGACAACTGGTGGCGCCAGGGCATGATGGGCGGCGCAAAAGCCCATTACGACTGCATCAAGGCGTTCTCGGAAACCGACTTCACCGAAGACCTGAAAAAGATCACCGTGCCCGTACTGATTCTGCATGGCGATGATGACCAGATCGTACCCATTGCCGACTCGGCAGAATTGTCCATCAAATTGGTGAAAAACGGCACGCTTAAAGTCTACAAAGGCTATCCACACGGCATGTGCACAACCCACCCGGAAGTCATCAACGAAGACTTGCTGGCCTTCATCAAGGGATAACTGAAAACTGACGGGGAAGGCTCTAGATAGCGGGTTTTCGCAGATAGCTCGACAAAAAACCGGCGATCTGGAGCTTATTTTCATCTATTACTGGATATTTCCGGAAAACCTGCTAATCAGCCTCAAGCTGAATCGTTTCATGTCGATAGGGTACTAACGTCTACCTTGACAGGCCCCTCGCATGAATCTGAGAACTTTCAATATCGCTCCCCGGTCGCTGCTCTGCTTTGGCTTTTTTGCCGTGCTGATCACCGCCCTGGGCCTTTTTTCGTTGGCGCAGTTATCTGGTCTGAAAGCGTTACGAGAGATGTTGCAGGACAATGTCTTACCTACCGTTCAGTCCACCGAACACATCAAGACTGATCTGGTGACCATCCGCCTGGGCAATGCCGGCCTGCGTTCGGCGTCGGATGCTGATGGCGCCAAACGCCAGGTAGAACGTATCAGCCAGGCCCGCAGCAGCCTGCAGGCCGATGTCAACAAGCTCAAACCGTTGTTGATCACTGAAGCTGGCAAAGCGGCGTTCAGCACAATGGATCGCAACCTGGCGGCTTATCTGGCAGTGCACTCCCGGTTCCTGGATGCGGTTGCACAGAAGCGTGAAGACGTCGTCAGTGCATTGACCGCTACCAACGGCGAGATGACCGTGGCAGCGGAACAGCTAAGCAAGGACATCGCGGAAGTTTCTCGCCTGGCCAACCTGAAGATGGCCGAATCCGATGCGACTGCGGACTCGACCTATGCCCAGTCCCGCAATATCACCATTGGAGCGATCGTCATCGCGTTGGCTGCAACCCTGGCCCTGGCCGCCTTGTTCACCCGCAGCCTGGTTGCGCCCATCGCCAAAGCCTTGGCAGTTGCCCAGCAAATTGCGGCCAACGACCTGAGCAAACCTATCGATGTGGACGGCAAGGATGAACCGGGGCGCCTGCTTGAAGCGCTGTCCGTTATGCAGCAAAACCTGCGCCACACGCTGGGCGAGCTGGGCGATTCGTCAACACAGCTGGCTTCGACCTCTGAAGAGCTGACCGCCGTGACCGAGGATTCATTGCGTGGCGTGCAGCGTCAGAACGACGAAATCAACCAGGCTGCAACCGCAATCAACCAGATGACGGCAGCGGTGGAGGAAGTCGCGCGCAATGCATCGCTGGCTTCGAATGCCGCGCGGGATTCCAGTCAGTCGGCAGAAAATGGCCGTCAGCGTGTGGGCGAAACCGTAAGCGTAATCAACGAGCTGCATAAAGCGGTCGGCGTCACGGCGGTTGAAATTGATGGCCTGGCGGTACAGGTGCAAGGCATCAGTGGTGTACTGGACGTGATTCGCGGTATCGCTGACCAAACCAACCTGTTGGCCCTCAACGCGGCTATCGAAGCGGCACGGGCCGGTGAAGCCGGTCGTGGCTTTGCGGTGGTAGCCGATGAAGTCCGTGCGCTGGCCCATCGTACCCAGCAGTCGACTGCAGAAATCGAAAAGATGATCGCCTCGATCCAGAGCGGCGCCGGCAAGGCCGTCAGCGCCATGGGTCACAGCAGCGAACGCGCACGTGCCAGCCTGGATGTGGCGGAATCCGCCGGTCAGGCCTTGGCGGAAATTACCGCCGCGATTGTGCAGATCAATGAACGCAACATGAGCATTGCCTCGGCCACGGAAGAGCAGGCGCAAGTCGCCCGTGAAGTCGACCGCAACCTGACCAGTATCCGCGACCTGTCCCTGCAGACATCCGCAGGCGCCAACCAGACCTCGGCAGCCAGCAGCGAGCTGTCACAACTGGCGGTAGGGCTGAATCAATTGGCGATGCGGTTCAGGATGTAATAACAGCTTATTGGCGACACGCCCCTTGTAGGAGCGCGCTTGCCCGCGGTGGCGTCAGATCAAACGATAAATCGTTGTCTGACACACCGCCATCGCGGACAAAGCGCACTCCTACAGATTTAGCCTGGACCTCAAACCTTCACCCGCCGCTCCACCACAATCTCCGGCAGATCCACACGACGCATGTACACCCGTAGCGGTTCGCTGATGCGCAGGCGGTCGTCGATGTTCTGCTCCAGCAACAATTGCAGGCGCTGACGGCTGAGGGTCATCAACTGGTTGGCGGCGGGTGACCAGACAAACTCGCAGGTCGGGGTGATGGTCTCGTCCTTGACGTCCATGCCGAATGAATCTTCGCTGAAACGCACGATGTGACGTCCTGCCTTGTGGTGGTAGCCCACAAAGCCGGCAAGTTGGTCGGCGGCTTCGCAAATAGCGCTTGATGTGGTTTTCATCAACAGTCCTTTGGCGATTGCAGACCCGCGACGTTATCCACCGCGGGCCATGCTCGTTAACGGTGGTTGGCAATCACAGGGCGCTGCGGAAGATGCCTTCTATTTGCAGTTGGTCAGCAGGACGCGGGTTGGTCAGGCCACAGGCATCTTTCAACGCGTTTGCAGCCAGGATCGGGAAGTCTTCTTCCTTCACGCCCAGCGCCTTCAGCCCCGGCGGAATGTCGATGGAAGCGGACAGCGTACGGATCGCGGCAATTGCCGCACGAGCGCCCTCTTCTGGCGACACTCCGCGCGTATCGGCGCCCATGGCGTGTGCCACATCAGACAGGCGAACCGAGCTCACGGCCGCGTTGAAGCTCTGTACGTGCGGCAGCAATACCGCGTTGCATACGCCGTGAGGCAAGTCATAGAAACCACCCAGTTGGTGCGCCATGGCGTGCACAAAACCCAGCGAGGCATTGTTGAAGGCCATGCCCGCCAGGAATTGCGCGTAAGCCATATTTTCCCGCGCTTCCATGTCCGAGCCGTCACTCACCGCTCGTGGCAGATAAGCGGCAATCAGCGACATCGCCTTGAGGGCGCAGGCATCCGTGATCGGTGTGGCAGCAGTGGACACATAAGCTTCGATGGCATGGGTCAGGGCATCCATGCCGGTCGCGGCGGTCAAGGACTTCGGCATTTTGGCCATCATGGCCGGGTCGTTGACGGACAGCAGCGGCGTCACGTTGCGATCAACGATGGCCATTTTTACGTGACGCGCTTCGTCGGTAATGATGCAAAAGCGGGTCATCTCACTGGCGGTGCCAGCAGTGGTATTGATGGCTATCAACGGCAATTGCGGATTCCGCGAACGGTCCACGCCCTCGTAATCACTGATATGCCCGCCATTGGTCGCGCACAGTGCAATGCCTTTGGCGCAGTCATGGGGCGAGCCGCCACCCAGAGAGATCACGAAATCGCATTCGCGCTCACGCAACAGGGCCAGGCCGTTTTCTACGTTGCTGATGGTTGGATTGGGTTTCGCGCCGTCGTAGACCACCGAGTCGATGCCCTGCTCGACCAGCAAGCCCGCGATCTCGGCGGCCAGACCAGCTTTGGCAAGCCCGGCGTCAGTGACGATCAGGGCTTTGAGAAAGCCGTATTTACGAATGGCCTGCATGGCTTCGTCGATACAGCCCAGGCCCATGATGTTCACGGACGGAATGAAAAAAGTGCTGCTCATGATGGATCCTCGGCGTTGTCGCCTGCGCGTGGGAGATGCTTACAGCATGCGCGCGCCGAGGAAGGCGGGATTGATCTGGCTCAATCTATTGGAGGCAAATACTAACTGTAGGAGCTCACGAGCAGCGCGAGGCAGCGATAGCGGCGTGTCAGGCAAACCGCCATCGCTGGCCTCGTAACCTCGGTGAGCTCCTACAGGGATCTGTTGCTAGCCAATAAACCCATCAGCGAGCAACAGAGTTTCCAGGCACTGTTCCTGAATGCCGTAGAACACTTTGAGCTCCTGGATTTTCGCCAGGATGTCTGCTGATTTAAGGGGTTCGGCGCGTTTCACGGCGAGGATCATTTTGTTCTTGTTGGTGTGCTCCAACGAGATGAACTCGAACACTTTGGTCTCGTAACCACAGGCTTCCAGCAGCAATGCACGCAAGCTGTCGGTGACCATCTCCGCTTGCTGGCCCATGTGCAGACCGTATTGCAGCATGGGGCGCAACAGGGTCGGGCTCTGAATTTGCAAGCGGATCTGTTTATGGCAGCACGGCGAACACATGATGATGGATGCGCCGGAACGGATGCCCATATGAATGGCGTAGTCGGTAGCGATATCGCAGGCATGCAGCGCAATCATTACATCCAGGGCGCTGGGCGCAACGCTGCGCACGTCACCACACTCGAACACCAGGCCCGGATGTTCAAGCCGGGCGGCTGCGTTGTTGCACAGCGTGACCATGTCTTCGCGCAGTTCAACACCTGTGACCCGCCCCTCGGCCTGCAAGGTATTACGCAGGTAATCGTGGATGGCGAAGGTCAGATAGCCTTTACCAGACCCAAAGTCCGCGACCTTTATCGGCTGATCGAGTTTGAGTGGCGAAGACGTCAGGGCATGGGAAAACACTTCGATGAACTTGTTGATCTGCTTCCATTTGCGCGACATGGACGGGATCAGCTCGTGCTGCTTGTTAGTCACACCCAGATCCGTCAGGAAAGGCCGGCTCAACTCCAGATAGCGCTTCTTCTCACGATCATGTCCGGCCGAAGGCGCTTCGCGCTCCTGCTGAGCCTTGCTCCTGAACAGGGTGCTTTTGCCTTTCTTGCTGAACTCCAGCTGCACTTCGTCGGTGAGCGACAGCAGATGCGCATTCTTGAAAGAGTCCGGCAACAGCTCGGCGATCACCTGAACGGCCTCGGCCAGCGGGAAGTTCTTGGTGATGTCCCGGGTTTTGTAGCGATAGACGAACGACAGACAAGGCTGATCCTTGACCGTTAGCGCCTTGATGATCACCCGCTGCAATTCGACTTCAGCGCCCACGTACTTGGCCAGTACCAGTTTGATGAACGAGTTCTGGGAGAGGCTGTTTTCCAGCAGGCTCAGGAACTGCGCACGATGATCCGGCGCGGTCTGGGTGGGAGTGGCAGTGACTGACATCGGAAAAGCGCCTCGGGGCGAACTGAAACAAAGGCGGCTATTTTAGGCGGGTTGTGGGAGTGGGGGTTGGATTAATTAACGCTTGTTGGAGCGAGGCTTGCCCGCGAAGAACGAAAATGCGGGATGCCTGACTCACCGAGGCGGCTGATTCGCGGGCAAGCCTCGCTCCAACAGTGTCACCCCAGAGGCTCAGCTCAACACCACCAACCTGTTCGGCAATTCATTGCGCGCCTGGGTTACCGGCACGTGCTCGGCGAGCACTTCGCCGCAGGCCTGGATGCAACCGAGAAAACCCTGCAACGTTTGCCCGTCGCGAACCTGGCGGGTGAAGACGTCGATCATGGTTTTCCAGGTGTCATTGCTCAAGCGGCTGGAAATCCCGTGGTCGACCAGAATTTCCACATAGCGCTCGGCCTCGCAGACGAAGATCAATACACCGGTGCCGCCAGCGGTGTGGTGCAGGTTCTGTTCGAGAAACTGCCGACGCGCCAGATTCCCCGCGCGCCAGCGCCGAACCTTGACTGGCACCAGATACAGCGCCCAGCCACTGAAATGGCAGACCAACGCCACAACGATAAACGTCGCAATCTGCGCCAACAGCAGGTGATTGGCATCGAGCCACAGCGGATAGAAATTGATCAGCCCCGGCAGCAGCAAGCCAATGATCCCCGCCCAGATCAGCGGCACGTAGGTGTAATCATCGGCCTGGGCCGCAAGCACGGTGACCAGCTCGGCATCAGTGTTGCGTTCAACCTGAGCGATCGCGTCGGCAACCTGCCGCTGTTCGTCTTGATTCAGTAAAGCCATGAGGACATCACTCTTTGTGTACTTCTTGAGCACTTAAACTACCAATTGCCCGACGAGCCACCGCCACCGAAACCGCCGCCACCACCGCTGAAACCACCACCGCCTCCGCCGCCAGAACCACCACCCAAGCCGCCGCCAAAGCCGCCCAGCCCGCCAGCACCGATGAACCCCCCACCGCCGCCACGTCCGGAACCGCCGAAGCCGCTCATGTTCAGTACCACAATGGCCAACACAATCAGGCCCAGCAACAACAGCCCGTGCTCGACGAAGAAATCATCTTCATCTGTGGCCGCAGTCGGCTCCGCCAGGGGATTGCCGCCCAGCACCTGAATAATGGCCTCGGTGCCTCTGGTAATGCCGCCAGCAAAGTCGCCATTCTTGAACGCTGGCGTGATCACCTGATTGATGACCACCGAAGACTGGGCATCAGTCAGGCGCCCTTCCAGGCCGTAGCCCACTTCGATCCGCACCTTGCGGTCGTCACGAGCCACGATCAGCAGCGCGCCAGTGTCCTTGCCTTTTTCGCCTATGCCCCAGCTTCGCCCTAGCTGATAACCGAAGTCCTCGATGCTGGCGCCTTGCAGGTTGGGCAGCGTGACCACGACCACCTGCTCGCCCGAGGCTTGCTCATGGGCCTGAAGCATTTGGGTGATTTGCGCGCGCGTCTGCCCATCGAGCATCTGCGCGTTATCTACCACGCGACCGGTCAGCTCGGGGAATTGCAGCGCCGCCTGCGCGACCATGGCGCAAGACCAGAGCAACGCAAGGAATAAGGCCCTGCTCAAAACCGGGCGCAGGCCCCGCATCAGAACTTAACTTCCGGCGCTTTTTCCGAGCCGGGTGTCGTGGCTTCGAAGTTCGGCCGAATCGGCAGATCGCTGTACATCACGGTGTGCCACAACCGTCCTGGGAAAGTGCGGATTTCGGTGTTGTAACGCTCAACCGAGGTAATGAAATCCCGACGCGCCACAGCGATGCGATTCTCGGTGCCTTCAAGCTGCGATTGCAGGGCGAGGAAGTTCTGGTTGGATTTCAGATCAGGATAACGTTCGGAAACCACCATCAGGCGGCTCAATGCACCGGTCAGCTGCCCCTGCGCATCCTGGAACTGTTTGAGTTTGGCCGGATCGTTCAAGGTGCTGGCATCGACCTGGATCGACGTCGCCTTGGCCCTGGCTTCAATCACAGCGGTCAGGGTGTCCTGCTCCTGCTTCGCGTAGCCTTTAACGGTTTCCACCAGATTGGGGATCAGGTCTGCGCGGCGCTGATACTGATTCTGCACCTGAGCCCAGGCGGCCTTCACCTGTTCGTCGTAAGTGGGAATGTTGTTGATGCCGCAACCGGTCAGCATCGTACTGAGCACCATCAGTAGACTGGCGGCCCATGTGTAACGGCGGCCTCGGAAAGCCTCGCTGCGCTGTATTTGCATTATGTATGTCCCTTGTTTGTTACTTTTTGATTCTGAATGGCAAAGTGGCTTTAGCCAAAACAGCAGTTCCCCGGCATAATCCGTCGCCTGCGCCGTTTGAAAACCTGTGCGCTACAGATGCTCGGTGCGACAACAAGTTCAGCGGTCATCTGCCGCCCTGATGACAATAAGCACCAAAGGTCAAAATTCCCAAATAATGGCTGCCTGTTATTTAACGAGAGTTGCGGGCCAAAGCCTTGAGAAATCATTCATGAATAAGCTGTGTTTACTCGGCCTTATGGTCGGTCTGGCAAGCCAGTCGGTGTTTGCTGCAAGCAATGTCAGCGCGCCGGCGGCTAATAGCCAGGCAACGTTGCAAGCCAAAAACGCGTTCATCGGCAATCTGATGAAACAAATGACCCTCGACGAAAAGATCGGTCAATTGCGATTGATCAGTATCAGTCAGGAAGTGCCACAGCCGCTGATCCTCAAGGAAATTGCCGCAGGTCGCATCGGCGGTACGTTCAACTCCATTACACGCTCGGAGAACCGCCCTCTGCAAGAGGCCGCCGTCGCCAAGAGCCGTCTGAAAATTCCGATGTTCTTTGCGTATGACGTGATCCACGGCCATCGGACTATTTTTCCCATCAGCCTGGGTCTGGCTGCCAGCTGGGACATGGCCGCCATTGCCGAGACCGGGCGGATTTCGGCTATTGAAGCTAGCGCCGACGGCCTGGACATGACCTTCGCGCCGATGGTCGATATTTCCCGCGATCCACGTTGGGGCCGTAGCTCCGAGGGCTTTGGTGAAGACACCTATCTGGTTTCGCGCATCTCGACCGAAATGGTCAAGTCGTTCCAGGGCCAGAAAGTCGCGTCTGCAGACAGCATCATGGCCGCCGTCAAGCACTTCGCTCTGTATGGCGCCGTCGAAGGCGGTCGCGACTACAACACGGTGGACATGAGCCCGACGCGCATGTACCAGGATTACCTGCCGCCCTATCGTGCAGGGATCGATGCAGGTGCGGGCGGCGTGATGATCGCCCTGAACTCCATCAATGGCGTCCCGGCAACCGCCAATAAATGGCTGCTGCAAGACTTGCTGCGCAAGGATTGGGGCTTCAAAGGCGTGACCATCAGCGACCACGGGGCGATCAAGGAACTGATCGACCATGGCATCGCCAAGGATTACCGCGAAGCCGCGAAGCTGGCCATCAAGGCTGGCGTTGACCTGAGCATGAACGACAAGGCTTACGGCGAAGAACTGCCGGGGCTGGTCAAGAGCGGCGAGGTTTCGGTCAAGGAAATCGACAGCGCCGTGCGTGAAGTGCTGGGCGCCAAGTACGACATGGGCCTGTTCGCCAACCCGTACCTGCGCATCGGCGATGCAGCCCAGGACCCGGCGGACACTTACTCCGATGATCGCCTGCACCGCCCGGAAGCTCGGGACGTTGCGCGCAAGACGCTTGTCCTGCTGAAAAACGATAATGAAACCCTGCCGCTGAAAAAGCAGGGCACCATCGCGGTGATCGGCAGCCTGGCGAAAAGCCAACTGGACATGCTCGGCAGCTGGTCTGCCGCCGGTCGCCCGAATCAGTCGGTAACGGTATATGACGGTCTGGCCAATGCAGTGGGCGACAAGGCGAAACTGCTTTATGCCCGTGGTGCCAACGTCAGCGATAACGAACACATCCTCAACTACCTGAACTTCATTGAACACGAAGTCGACGTTGATCCACGTCCGGCCCAGGAAATGATCGATGAAGCGGTCAAGACCGCTGAACAGGCTGACGTGATCGTGGCGGTAGTGGGCGAATCCCGTGGTATGTCCCACGAATCCGCCAGCCGCAGTAGCCTGAACATTCCAGGTAAGCAGCAGGACCTGATCAAGGCCCTGAAGGCTACCGGCAAGCCGTTGGTGCTGGTGTTGATGAATGGCCGTCCGCTGGTATTGGTCGACGAAGTTCAACAAGCCGATGCGATGCTGGAAACCTGGTTCCCTGGCACTGAAGGCGGCAATGCAGTGGCTGATGTACTGTTCGGCGACTACAACCCGTCGGGCAAGCTGGCCATGTCCTTCCCGCGCTCAATTGGCCAACTGCCGGTTTACTACGCGCACCTGAACACCGGTCGTCCGCTCACACCGGGCAAACCTGGCAACTACACCTCGAATTATTTCGAGGAAACCAACGGCCCGCTGTTCCCGTTCGGTTTCGGCCTGAGCTACACCCAGTTCGACGTTTCGGATATCACGCTATCGGCTAAAGACCTGCCACGCAAAGGTAAACTGACCGCCAGTGTCACCGTGAAGAACACCGGCAAGGTGGCGGGTGAAACAGTGGTTCAGCTGTATCTGCGTGATGTTGCAGCCTCCATCAGCCGTCCGGTGAAAGAGCTTAAAGGCTTCGAGAAAGTCATGTTGCAGGCGGGCGAAGAGAAAGTGGTGAGCTTTACCCTGAGCGAAGACGATCTGAAGTTCTTCAACCCGGAACTGAAATACGCAGCCGAAGCGGGCGAGTTCAAGCTGATGATCGGCCTGGATTCCGAAGCGGTGAAAGAGACGAGTTTCAATTTGCTCTAAAGGCAGCAGCAGAGCCTGTGTGGGAGCGGTGCTTGGTCTGGGCGGCATTCCGACGATAAGGCTGGACGAAATCTAAGGTGAATCGCGTCCAACCTTATCGTCGGAATGCCGCCCAGACCAAGCACCGCTCCCACAATGCCTGTAACTAATAATATTCAGGCAACAATCCGATGCCCTTCACCTCTCGCACCCTACGCATCACCCTTTACAGCGTGCTGATTCTCGCTGGCGCGGCGGTTTCGGCCGGGTTGGCGGTGCACCAGGCCCGTCTACATGCGGTGCAAGACGATGCAGCACGGGCAGGCGAGCAGTTATCGCTCTACGCCAACACTTTGCACACCCTGATTGAACGTTATCGTGCCTTGCCCGCGGTCCTGGCGCTGGATCCGGAGCTGCGTGCCGCTTTGAACGGCCCGATCAATGCCCAGACTCAAGACGCGCTGAACCGCAAACTGGAGCGCATCAACGGTGCGGCACAGTCATCGACCCTCGAATTGCTCGACCGCAACGGTCTGGCCATAGGTGCCAGCAACTGGCGCATGCCCAGCAGCTACGTGGGCCACAATTACGGCTTTCGTCCTTATTTCCTGCAAACCAAAGCCACCGGTGTCGGGCGCTTTTATGCGGTGGGCGTGACCAGTGGCATCCCGGGTTATTTTCTGTCCAACGCGGTAATCGGCGACGACGGCAAGTTTCTTGGCGCCATGGTGGTCAAGCTGGAGTTTCCGGACCTCGAACATGAATGGGCACAAGGCGATGATCTGTTATTGGTGAGCGACGCCAAGGGCATCGTGTTCATCGCCAATCAGCCCGGCTGGCGTTATCGCGAACTTCGGCCGATTTCGACGCAGGATCGCGCCGAACTGCTCGCCACTCGGCAGTACGACAAGCAGCCGCTGTCACCGCTGCCCCGCCGCGAGTTACGTACGTTTAACGAAAACAGCCATCTCACCCGCGTCGACGGACCGAATGGGACCGCCGACTACTTATGGGGGTCGCTGCCACTGCCCGGTGAGAACTGGACCCTCCACCTGCTGCGCAAACCTCAGGTCGCCAGCGAAGACACCCGCAACGCAGCCCTGGCGGCAGCGGGCACCTGGCTGACGTTGGTGTTTCTCGGGCTGTTCCTTTACCAACGCTGGCGCCTGGCACGGATGCGCGAGCGCAGCCGCGACGAACTGGAACGTCTCGTGCAAGAACGCACCCGAGACCTACACACCGCTCAAGAAGGTCTGGTGCAATCAACCAAGCTCGCTGCGCTGGGGCAGATGTCGGCAGCGCTGGCTCATGAAATCAATCAGCCGCTCACCGCCCAACGCATGCAACTGGCGACATTACGGTTGCTGCTCGATCACGGTCGCATCGACGATGCCTACAAAGCCATTGCGCCGCTGGACCAGCAACTGACGCGCATGGCGGCGTTGACTGGGCACCTCAAAACCTTCGCTCGCAAAAGCCCCAACGGCCTGCGCGAACGGCTGGATCTGGCGGCGGTGGTCGATCAGTCGCTGCTGTTGCTGGATTCACGACTGCGCGATGAGTGCGTCGACTGCGTCTTGACCCTTAGCCGACCGGCCTGGGTGCGCGGCGATGCGATCCGCCTTGAGCAAGTGATGATCAATCTGTTACGCAATGCGCTCGATGCCCTGCGCGACAAGCCTGCCAAACGGCTGGAAATCCGCATTGACGCTCAGGACAAACGCTGGCGAGTCAGTGTTGCCGACAGCGGTGGCGGGATCTCTGCTGAGAACCTGGGCAATATCTTCGACCCGTTTTTTACCACCAAACCCGTAGGTGACGGCCTGGGGTTGGGGCTCGCGGTGTCGTATGCCATTGTCCATGAACTGGGCGGCAAACTGAGCGCCGAAAATCAGGGCAGCGGCGCGCTGTTCTCGTTCAGCCTGCCTAACGACTATCTGGAGCCAGACCCTGCATGTTGAACTCGGTGATTGTGGTCGATGATGAAGCGCCCATCCGCGAAGCCGTGCAGCAATGGCTGACTTTGTCGGGCTTCAATGTTCAAGTATTCAGCCGTGCCGAGGATTGCCTGGCGCATCTGCCTGAGCATTTTCCCGGGGTCATCATGAGCGATGTGCGGATGCCGGGCATCAGCGGCCTGGAGCTGCTGGCCAGAATTCAGGCGCTGGACGCCGATTTGCCAGTGATTTTGCTGACCGGTCACGGCGACGTGCCTATGGCGGTCGATGCCATGCGTGAGGGGGCTTATGACTTTCTGGAGAAGCCTTTCAGTCCCGAAACCCTGGTGCGCAATCTGCGGCGGGCACTGGAGAAGCGTGAGCTGATTCTGGAAAACCGCCGCCTGCACGAGCGGGCCGATGCCCGATCACAACTGGACGCGACATTGCTCGGCGTATCGCCCAGCCTGCAAACCTTGCGCAGCCAGGTGCTGGACTTGTCCCAACTGCCGGTCAACGTGGTGATTCGCGGTGAAACCGGCAGCGGTAAAGAGATGGTCGCCCGTTGCCTGCATGACTTCGGCCCACGTGCAGCCAAACCTTTTGTGGCCCTCAATTGCGCGGCGATCCCTGAGCAATTGTTCGAGGCCGAGTTGTTTGGCCACGAGAGCGGCGCCTTTACCGGAGCGCAGGGCAAGCGAATCGGCAAGCTCGAATACGCCGACGGCGGCACCCTGTTCCTCGATGAAATCGAAAGCATGCCGCTGGCCCAGCAGGTCAAATTGCTACGGGTGCTGCAAGACAAAAAGCTGGAAAGGCTGGGCTCAAACAAGGCTATTGATGTGGATCTGCGAATCATCGCGGCCACCAAACCGGATTTATTGGAGGAAGCCCGGGCCGGACGCTTTCGCGAGGATCTGGCCTATCGTCTGACTGTCGCCGAACTGCGCCTGCCGGCGTTGCGCGAGCGTCGAGAGGATATTCCATTGCTGTTCGCCCATTTCGCAAAGGCTGCAGCCGAACGTCTGGGACGTAAAGCGCCGCAACTCAGCGGTGCCAGGCTGAGCGAGCTGCTGAGCCACGATTGGCCGGGCAATGTTCGCGAGCTGGCCAATGCTGCTGAACGGCAAATCCTGGGGCTGGCCGCTTCGCCAGAAACTGCCACCGATACCGGCCAATCACTCGCCGCTCAGCAGGAAGCTTTCGAAGCCCAATGCTTGCGCGCCGCCCTCGCCCGCCACAAGGGCGACATCAAAGCCGTACTCCATGAACTGCAACTGCCACGCCGTACCCTGAACGAAAAAATGCAGCGTCATGGGTTGTTGCGGGAGATGTTTGTGGAGTGATGCTCGGAAAATGCTCTGTTGGATGAACGCCTGTAGGAGATTCTAGGTCTGCCTGCAAGGCTAATGGCAACACACCAAACCCTTGGTGACCTCGGACCTGTGGGAGCGAGCTTGGTCGCGAAGGGTCAATACATGAAGCAAATTTCTAGCGCCTGGAACATAGCCTTCGCAAGCAAGCTTGCTCCCACGGGGGGCGCGCGGCCACCTGTGAATGAGCGGTTTTCCGCTTATTCCTGAATAGCCAACAAGCGGATTTCCGCTCATAAAGTTCTGTAAACCCTTCTAAACCGGGCCTCCATCAACTGGCACAGCTCCTGCTATAGCCACAGTCAGGCTGCGCATCGACGCGCCATTCCTAAAAATAATGACTGTAAGGAACATGATGGATACCTCCAGCTCAATGCCTAAAGGGTCGACCGGCACGGCGACTGCGGAAAAAACCACCTCAACCCGTCTCAAATCAATTTTCAGTGGCTCGGTCGGCAACATGGTCGAGTGGTACGACTGGTACGTCTACGCCGCTTTCTCCCTGTACTTCGCCAAGTCCTTCTTCCCCAAAGGCGACACCACGGCTCAACTGCTCAACACCGCAGCGATCTTTGCCGTAGGCTTTCTGATGCGCCCGATTGGTGGCTGGCTGATGGGTCTGTATGCCGATCGCAAGGGCCGCAAGGCAGCCTTGATGGCCTCGGTACTGCTGATGTGCTTCGGCTCGCTGATCATCGCGTTGACACCCGGCTATGAAGTCATCGGTGTCGGTGCCCCGATCCTGCTGGTATTTGCCCGCTTGCTCCAAGGCCTGTCGGTCGGTGGCGAGTACGGCACTTCGGCGACCTACCTGAGTGAAATGGCGACCAAGGAAAGACGCGGCTTCTTCTCAAGCTTCCAGTACGTGACCCTGATCTCCGGCCAGCTCATCGCCCTGGCTGTGTTGATCGTGTTGCAACAAACCCTGACAACTGAACAGCTCTACGCATGGGGCTGGCGTGTGCCGTTCGTGATCGGCGCGCTGTGTGCCGTTGTTGCGCTGTACCTGCGCCGCGGCATGGAAGAAACCGAGTCGTTCACCCGCAAGAAGAAAGAGAAAGCCAAAGAAAGCCTGATGCGCACCTTGATGCGCCACCCCAAGGAACTCATGACCGTAGTCGGTCTGACCATGGGTGGTACGTTGGCCTTCTATACCTACACCACGTATATGCAGAAGTATCTGGTGAACACCGTCGGCATGAGCATCACCGACTCCACCACCATTTCAGCGGCAACATTGTTTCTGTTCATGGTGATCCAGCCTCTGGTGGGGGCGCTGTCGGACAAGATCGGTCGTCGCCCGATCCTGATTGCCTTCGGTGTCATGGGCACGCTGTGCACGGTGCCGATCCTGACCACGCTGCACACGATCCAGAGCTGGTGGGGCGCGTTCTTTCTGATCATGGCGGCGCTGATCATCGTCAGCGGCTATACCTCGATCAACGCAGTGGTGAAAGCCGAACTGTTCCCCACAGAAATCCGTGCGCTGGGCGTAGGCCTGCCGTATGCGCTAACTGTATCGATCTTCGGCGGTACTGCTGAATACATCGCGCTGTGGTTCAAGAGCATTGGAATGGAGACCGGCTACTACTGGTATGTCACCGCTTGCATCGCCTGCTCGCTGCTGGTCTATGTGTTCATGAAGGACACTCGCAAGCATTCGCGGATCGAAACTGATTGATTCATCATCAGCGCGATTGATGAAGGGCGGCCCTGCACAACAGAGCCGCCCTTTTTGTTGAGAGGCACTTCTTTCTGGATGCTTTCACAATGGTGCATTTTTCAGCTAAAAATTGAGCGCAACCGGCAATAGATATTAAGTTTTTAATTTGTCAAGAGGGTTTATTGCGAGATTTTTCAAAGAAATGCACCACCCCAAAGCACTACAGCCGGAAAGGCCCGAATACAGTGCCCTGTGGCTTACTATCATTTTCAGCGATGGTCGGTAGCAATCCTATTAACTTCTTAATAAATTCTGGGCGCGTAGCATTCACTCCATACCGAACTGGCAAACAATTCGATTGGAGAACTACCATGAAAACTAACAAACTGATTTTCGGCATCGCATTTTCTGTTCTGGCTTCCAGCGCTTTCGCAGCTCCACATCTGCCAAGCCTGCCAGGTAATAACCACACTAATCTGATTGAGCCTGCCTCGACTCTGACTGTTGCGGAAGGTGGCTCCAAGCACACTAACGTGGGTGGCATTCGCCAGGCCGCTGATGGTTCTGACCATGTAGGCGCTAATCGCCTGGCCGCTGATGGTGCTGACCGCGTAGGTGCTAATCGCCAGGCCGCTGACGGTTCTGACCATGTAGGCGCTAATCGCCTGGCTGCTGATGGTGCTGACCGCGTAGGTGCTAATCGCCAGGCCGCTGACGGTTCTGACCACGTAGGCGCTAATCGTCTGGCTGCTGATGGTGCTGATCGTGTAGGTGCAAACCGCCTGATCTAATCGTCAGACGTGTCCCTTCAAGCCCGGCTTAATGCCGGGCTTAATCGTTCTGGGCTATTGCTAAATCCTGGTGTGGCTCTTTTTGAGACGAATCGGGCACTATATCGACTCTTTGCAGAGGCCATCACGGTTACAGGAATTGCACATGTCAGATGACATCTACTCGTACCAACCTTCCCAAGGCCATGGCCTGCCCCACGATCCGTTCAATGCTATCGTCGGCCCGCGGCCCATTGGCTGGATCTCGTCCCAGGACGCCAACGGCAAGTTGAATCTGGCGCCTTACAGTTTTTTCAACGCCTTCAACTACATCCCCCCGATCATTGGTTTTTGCAGCGTCGGTCGCAAAGACAGCCTCAATAACATCGAACAGACCGGCGAGTTCGTGTGGAACCTGGCGACCCGATCCCTGGCTGAAGCCATGAATCAGAGCTGCGCCCCGGTTGCAGCGGATGTGAGCGAGTTCGAACTGGCCAATCTGACACCCCTTGCCTCACAGATCGTGGCTGTGCCGCGTGTGAAAGAAACGCCGGTTTCGTTCGAATGCAAAGTCACGCAGATCATCCAGCTGCAACGGGCAGACAAGGAATTGGTGCCTAGCTGGTTGATACTTGGGGAGGTGGTAGCCGTACATATTGCCAAGTCACTGTTGAAGGACGGCATTTACGACACGGCGGCGGGTGAACCGATATTGCGTGGCGGCGGCCCGGCGGATTACTTCCAGCTGGGCCCCGAGGCGTTGTTCAAAATGCATCGGCCCAAGGCCTGATCAGTCAACGCTGGATGTTATTGCTGGAACACCAGATTGCCTTCGGCGTCGATGTCGAGCAACCGCGCCAACTCGCCGGTTGCAGCAACGTCGGCGTCATGGGCAGTCTTAAATATCTGACCGACGAGCACTTTGTTGAACACCGGTGCGCCACCCGCGTTCAGCGCTTTGACGGCAATAGCAGCGCTATAGCCACCTTCGCCAGGGGCTCCACTCGGAACTACGGCTGAAACCGCTTCAAAATTGTTGAGTTCTTTACGTGCCATTGCTTGTGATCCTGCTTGTGCGTTTAAAGCAGGGGATTCTAAACCGCTGACGCTCAGATCGTGCGCAACATCTGCAAAGCCTTGGCCTGGGCTTCCTGTTCGGTGGCGAAGGTTTGGAAATCCAGGCTGCTGACCATGCACGTCTGCACAATTTCAGAAAAAATCTGTACATGCGGCGCATCGAGCCAGTTATTCATCTCGTCTTCACTGGCCCATGAGCCGGAGATCAGCCACAAGTCCGGGTCTTGAGGTGCGTTTACCAAAGCGAAGCTCAAGCAACCACTGGCATTGCGCGAAGGTTCGATCAGGGCGAGCAGGCGGGCACCGAGTTTTTCACTTTGCCCTTTCCTTGCGCGGGCGAAAACGAGATGGCTCACTGCTGATGATTGAGGCATGGCCGTAGTTCCATTCAGGTGTCGAGGAAGAGTACCAAGGCGGGGTTTTCCGGACATGGCAACAGGATCCGAGATTAGGGCCTGCTGACTATAGCCGTTAGCCGGTTTCTGTCAGCTTATTGCCTGATCCTGCATTGGAGCCAGGCTATGCTCGCCACGCACAGTCTGGCCCAAGCCGTCCGCCAGCAGATTCAGGCAAGAGATGTGACGGTTTATCGCGCTTCAAAACCGGCATCAGCAGAATCAGGCAATCATCCGGCAGGATTCGCGTACCACCCGGCCTTGCACAAAAATAAGCTAAGCGCATAAACCCCGAGCGTATAAATGAAGCATTGAGGGACGCACCGAATGTCGCAACTACAACAGAGCCTTGAGCCCGTCAGTGAACACCTGGAAAAGCAGCGCGCTGAGCTGGCCGAGCTTATTCGGCGCTTTACTCCCGGCGAAGGTAGTTTCCAGACAGCTATTGAGCCGCTGTTCATGGTGCGCTACGAAAGCCCGTCGCAATCGTTACCAGTCTTGGTCCAGCCCGCGCTGTGCCTTTTCGCCCACGGCAGCAAGGAAGTGCGCCTCGGGGACGAAACTTACACCTATGATCCCCTCAACTATCTTGTGCTGTCGGTCGCAATGCCTCTGAGCGGCCGAATCCTTAATGCTACTCCAGAGCAACCGAATCTGGCGCTACGCCTGGACATCGACCCTGCGGACATCAACGCGTTGATCGCCGAAGCCGGTCCTATGAGCGTACCCACCCGGCCAAGCGGTCGCGGCCTGTATGTCGAACGCATCGATACCCAGTTATTGGACGCCGTGCTGCGGCTGTCACGCTTGCTGGACAACCCTAAAGACATTCCCATGCTTGCACCGCTGATCAAGCGTGAAATCCTTTACCGATTGCTGCGTAGCCAGCAGGGTCATCGCCTGTACGAAATCGCGATTACCAACTGCCAGACGCATCGTGTCACCCAAGCGATCAAATGGCTTAACGAGCATTTCGCCGAGCCGCTGCGCATCGAAGAACTCGCTAGGGAGGTGAACCTCAGTATTTCCACCCTGCACCATCGGTTCAAAGCAGTCACCGCCATGAGTCCATTGCAATATCAGAAGCAACTGCGCTTACAGGAAGCGCGGCGCTTGATGCTCAACGACGGGCTGGAGGCCTCGGCGGCTGGCTACAAAGTCGGCTATGAAAGCCCGTCTCAGTTCAGCCGCGAATACAGCCGCCTGTTCGGCGCCCCGCCCCTGCGGGATATGGCGCGGTTGAGGGTAATGGTCTGAGCGAGCCATCGCCGATCTCGTCCCTTGTTGGAGCGTATGGGCGGCATTCCGACTTGCCCGCGATAAGGCTGAACGCGACTAACCTGATATCTGTGGCGCCCTTATCGCGGGCAAGCACCGCTCCCACATGGACCGCGTACAGCCTTAGAACTCCGCCATCCACCCCCGCTGATCAATCTCGATCAACGTAGGCCCCGATCGCTCGTTGGCCGCACGCAGCGCCGCCTGCAATTCCTCAACAGCAGATACCGCTTCTGCGGCACAACCCAGCGCCTTGGCGACGCCGATGAAATCCGGGGTGTAGATATCCACGCCAATGGGCTCGATAGCGCGGTTGACCATGAACTTCTTGATCTCCTCGTAACCCTGGTTATTCCACAGCAGGATGATGATCGGAGTGCGCGCTTCCACTGCACTGGCCAGCTCCGGCAGGGTGAACTGCAAGCCACCATCGCCGATCAGGCAAGCTACCGGATTTCCTGCACCGGCATCGACACTGCCCAGCCAGGCGCCGATGGCCGCTGGCAAGGCGTAGCCGAGTGTTCCATAACCGGTCGAGGAGTTGAACCAGCGGCGTGGCTGCTCAAGATCCAGCGTCAGGTTGCCGGTGTACACCGGTTGGGTCGAGTCGCCCACGATCACGATGTTGGGCAGCACCTCCAGCACCGTCTGTAGAAACATCGTCTGTGCACGAGTCGCCGCGTCCCAGGAAAGGTCCAGGGTTTGGCGCAAAGCCGCCACGCGCTTGACTCCCCAATCGGCATTACCCTCGCAAAGGGTCTCCTGCTCCAGCGCGACCAGCAGAGCTTCGGCGGCAGTCTGCGCGTCAGATACCAGTGCCACTTTGGGTGGGAAGTTACGCACTGTCTGGTCAGGATCAATGTCGATGCGCAGCAGTGTGCCGGGGATTTTGAAATGGCCCTGGAAGGTAATGTCGTAATCGGTTTCTGCCAGTTCGGTGCCGATGGCCAGCACCACGTCCGCAGCTTCGATCAATTCACGTGCCGGATCGAGCGCTTGGGTAGAGCCCATCAACAACGAATGACCGGACGCCAGCATGCCTTTGGCATTGATCGTCAGGGCAACCGGCGCTTGCAGCAGCTCGGCAATCTCCCTTAAGGCAGTGGCCGCTTCGATAGCGCCGCCACCCGCCAGGATCAGCGGGCGTTTCGCGCTGGCGAGCAGTTTGCTCATTTGGCTGATGGCGGCTGGCGAGGGACCGGCGCGGCTGATGCTTACAGGCTCACTGTCGAGCAAGGCATCGGCATTCTCTACCAATACGTCCAGCGGAATTTCAATGTGCACTGGACGTGGGCGCCCAGCCTGAAACACGGCAAATGCCCGGGCCAGAACACTTGGTAACTCGGCGGCTGACATCAGGGTATGGGAGAACGCCGCAACCCCTGCCACCAGTGCGCCTTGCGCTGGCAGCTCATGCAGCTTGCCACGGCCGCCGCCCAACTGGCTGCGGGACTGAACGCTGGAGATGACCAGCATCGGGATCGAATCGGCATAGGCCTGGCCCATGGCGGTGGTGATGTTGGTCATTCCAGGGCCCGTAATGATGAAGCAGACCCCCGGCTTGCCGCTGGTGCGCGCATAGCCGTCAGCCATAAACCCTGCACCCTGCTCATGCCGCGGCGTGATATGCCTGATCGCCGAGCCCGCGAGGCCACGGTACAACTCCACGGTGTGCACGCCGGGAATGCCAAACACCTTCTCGACGCCATAAGCCTCAAGTAACTTCACCAACACTTCACCGCAGGTTGCCATCGCTGTTTTTCCTGATCGAATTTTGAGGTACTCATGCTTACTGGACGGATACCTTGCAGGAGCTGACCAAGGCTGCGAACAGTTTTTTGAGAAATACCGATTCGCAGCCTTCGGCAGCCCTACAGACACCCCCAATCCGAGATTAAACGGCGCTATAACTTTTCACACCATAGTGGCGAAAAGATATGCTTTTTGAGTCCTACGCTCTGCTTCTCCTCTACCTAGACTCCTGACAGTCCTGTTCAGAACTGCTCAGTAGTTGGGATGAGGTTAACCGAGATGAATATAAAAATAAGAAGGTGCTTGTCTGTAGTCGGTGTAGCTGCGGTTATTGCGCTTTATGCCACCAGCGCTTATCGGGTGGAAATGGCGCGCCAGGCTCCTAAACACGTTGCAGGTTGCAGCTTCGGCCACTGCGTTCCGGCCAATGCAACATTCAGTGCCTTGCGATGAGCCCGGGCTGAAGCGTTTAAGTCGCGAGAATTGCGTAAGGCAGCTATCGATTAGGAAGCTATCGGCTTAGACTGATCGCTTTCCTCCGTCGGCCTCGACGGGGTATCACTGTCGATCAGGTTCTGCCTTGACCAGTCTCAATCACACCACGCCGTCCATCCGCAGCGTTTTGTCTGCATTGATGATGGCGGTATTTCTCAGTGCTCTGGATCAGACGATCGTCGCCGTCTCGATGCCAGCCATCTCCGCCCAATTCAACGATTTCGACCTGCTGGCCTGGGTTATTTCCGCTTATATGGTGGCCTTGACCGTTGCCGTGCCCATCTACGGCAAGCTTGGTGACCTGTACGGGCGGCGAAAATTGATGCTGTTCGGGCTTGGGCTATTCACCTTGGCCTCGCTGTTCTGCGGGGCGGCGCAAAGCATGGAGCAACTGGTTCTGGCCAGGGTCCTTCAGGGGATTGGTGCGGGTGGCATGGTCTCGGTGAGCCAGGCGATCATCGGCGATCTTGTTCCTCCCCGGGAGCGTGGCCGTTATCAGGGCTACTTCAGCGGTATGTACGCGACCGCCAGTGTTGCCGGCCCGGTTCTGGGCGGCTTCATGACCGAGTACCTGTCGTGGCGCTGGGTGTTTCTGATCAACCTGCCACTGGGGCTGGGCGCCTGGTGGATCGCCAAACGCACCTTGCTCGGCCTGCCGGTCCCGCAAAGAAAGCCGATCATTGATTACCTGGGCACGATATTGATGATCGTCGGCCTGACCGCCCTGTTGCTGGGCATCACCGAGATTGGTCAAGGCCGTGGCTGGCGCGATCAGCAGGTGGTTATTCTGCTGGGTATCGCGTTGCTGGGCCTGGTGCTGTTCGTCCTTTACGAACGCCGCACGGTAGAGCCTTTGCTCCCGATGCATCTATTCGCCAACCGCAGTGCGGTGCTGTGCTGGTGCACGATTTTCTTCACCAGCTTCCAGGCGATCTCGCTGATCGTGCTGGTTCCGCTGCGTTTTCAGACCGTCACCGGCGGCGGCGCTGACAGCGCGGCCTTGCACCTTCTGCCCTTGGCGATGGGTATGCCCATGGGCGCCTTTTTCGCTGGCCGTCGCACCTCGCTGACCGGTCGCTACAAACCGATGATCCTGACCGGTGCGCTTTTAATGCCGTTGACCATTCTTGGCATGGCCTTCACCCCACCGCAATCGGTGGTGCTGACCAGCCTGTTCATGGTCCTGACCGGGATCGCCAGTGGGATGCAGTTCCCCACCTCGCTGGTCGGCACACAGAATTCCGTAGCTGTTCAGGACATGGGTGTCGCCACCAGCACCACCAATCTGTTCCGCTCGCTGGGGGGAGCGGTAGGTGTGGCCGTCATGTCTGCGCTGTTGCTGGCGATGCTGCAAAGCACTGGCCTCGGCCATATCAGCTCAGGTCCCATCGGTGGCGAGGGCGCATCCGGCAACGTTTTGATGGACAGTCTTAATGCCGCAAGCGGCCCGGCGTTGCAGACCCTGCGTGGGGAATTGGCGATGACCTTCAGGCACTTGATGATGATCAGCGCGGCGGTCTCACTGTTCGGACTGGCCGCCGCGCTGTGTATGCCCAATAACCTGTTGCGTGGGAAAGGCCACAAAGAGCTGTGAACAGCTCAGCTGTAAGCTTCAAGCTTCAAGCGAAGCAGTGCGTGCTAGCTTGTAGCTTGTAGCTTGTAGCTTGCAGCTCTAATGGTAATACCCCACCGCCACCAGGTAATTCCCCGCCTTACGCATATACGCGTGTTTGTTCTCCACCTTGCCGGTCACCGGGTTGCGCCAGCGGTATTCATATTCACCGGCGTTCTGCCTGGCGATCATCGCCAGCATGGGTTCACCCACTGGTTTGCCTTGGGGATCCTTGACCTTGTTGAAGTCGGTATTGATCAGTCGCAGATTGGTGCCGTGTGCCACGTAGCGTTTGCTGTTCAGGTCTACCACGAAAACATAGAGGTCATCCTGCAAAAAGCCACCCCGCAGGTTGTTGATTGCAACCAGAGTGCCCTTCTCATCCCGACTCAACCCGGCAACTGCTTTATCCAGCAGCGCCCTGGCTTGTTCAGGCGCCGCTCTGGGCATGTAATAGCCGACGGCCAGGATCCGTTCTGCGACGCGTTGAAAATAGACATGTTTGCGTTCGACCTTACCGTCCGCCCAGTTGTGCCAGCGGTACTCAGCCTGCTGGACGCCCTTCTCTTCGGGCGTCTTGAGCACATCCTTGAACGCTTGTTGCAGGTCAGGCTCCAGCACCTGAGAAACGTCTCGCCCGATCAACGCCACCGACGGGCCGCCACTGGCGAGCATGGTCCCGTGGGTATCGACCACAAAAACGTAGCGTTCGCCATCCACAAATTCTCCCTGGCGACTGAACTCGGCAAACGCCTTGTCGCCGACTTGCTGATAACGCGCGACGGCTTTTTCGAGCAGCGCCCTGGTGGCAGGCCCCTGCTCCGGGCTTTCAGCCCCCGCCCACGATTGGCCAAGCCAGGCACAACAGACAAAACCCAGTACCACGGACCTCAATGAAACCTGCATCGCGGACACCTCTTTTTTATATGTCTGGGCAGAGCTTAGACAATGGCCGGGCGATGCAGAATCATTCATGAGATAGAGTCACAGTATGGTCTGCCACCCTGAGGTCATTCCGGGTCCGCAGACCAGAACCACTGAGTGCGTTCCGCCTTGAGATGCTCAAAACCAGGCATGATTTCACCCTCGTTGAAAAAACGCCGGGATCGCGCCTTGGCATTGCTGAACCAGTATCCGGTCTGCGGACAGGGTTGGCCGGCCTTCACAGGCGGCTTGGGTTTTTCCTCAAAACGGTCGTACCACTGCAAGGTGGATTGCTCAGTAAAGCCCCTGCCCCGAATCGGATAAGGATGCAGGCAACCGGTAGTCCGTACTCGCACCGGTTCAAGTGCATTGTGCAGCGCTCTATACGCACGGGATGGCGCCTCGCCTTTATCGCCCAGCGAGGGCAGCAACCCGGTACGCACCAGCAATCCGGCGTCATAGCCTTGGAAAACAACATCGCTGTGGGCGCTGAGCTGGCGGCGCAAGCGATCATTGCCACCGAGCGTTTTGACGTATCGACTGCCCAGTACGGTGTACCAGCTGACGCCCTTGATTCGCTCAAGCAGGTACAGGCTTTCGAGATGCGGACCGGCATCGACCATCAGCCCGGTATGCTCCTGAGCGAAGCGATATTCCACCGGCAAATAACGCGCGTCGTCATCGGGCATGATGCACGCGAGGCCTCCATAGCCATGCTCGGTAAGCACTTGATCGCACAAAAACCTGAGCCAGCCTTCGTAAGTCCTGACGCCTCCGCTCTCCTCGAGCAAAGACCACGGCAAAATCATTTTCAGGCATGAGTGGTCGGTATCGTTCTGGCTTTTGCCTGCCCCCATCACAAACATCCGGTGGGTGGCCGCTTCAGCGGAGTCGGCACTGGAGATTGACCACAGAAGCGGCTCCTCCGCCGGGGACTCGAGGATCTGACGGCGACACGTCGCGAAACCGCTCGGCGACAGCTTGCGCAGGTGTTTATATGACTGCCATTTGAGAAATGGACGGAATGTCTCGTAGAAGCGGCTGAAGCAAACCTCCAGCCGTCGCCGGGTATCGGCCGTGTGGCCTTGCTTGAAATACAGTGTCGTCATCAATCCGAGGCGAACAAGTGGCACACCCCTTGCTGAAACAACTGTCAGTTGTTCAGCCTTTTGCCTGAGCTCAGCCAGGATCCTTACAATTTCAGATACAGTTTCTGACACGCTTTAAACTCCCCAGCAACCCACTCATGTGCTAACGGGGCGCAGAGTGAAGGGAGTTTCAGAAGGGAGCAATACGGTAAAGGCAGTTTGGGAAATCAGCTACAAAGTTCAAGAAGCGTCCTACTCACAGTTCACAGATTTCCGCGTTTACCGAACATTTTTTGTAAGACATAGTCGTAGTGGCATTGCGCCAAGAAGGTAAACGATGGGTAAACTGACTGGGCAGTCATCCATCACTTCGCTATAGATAGACAGGTAAACAGCAAAAGATTGCTAACAGAACTCAGCATGGGATTAATTCCGTAAAGCAGGACTCAGGCGCAACATGTCGAGCCCCGCCTCTACCCATTTTTCCGCCTGATCACTAATCGAATAGCTGTCGGGGATGAGTAGCCACTGACCGAGCATGCCATCGATGTATGCGTGCAATGAAATCGAAGCGCGCACCGTGTCCAGATCTGCAGGCAGTTGACCTTTGCGCACAGCGTTACTCAGGGCCAGACCGATTCGGTCGTTGCATTCAAGAGCACTCTCCTGCCGCTGGCGGCGGAAGTCACACATTTCATCGGTAAATTCACATTTATGAAACAGGATCTCATTGATGCGACGGGTTTTCGGATCCAGAGCAACTTCATGAAACAAATGAATGAGGAGATTCTTCATGCAGCCCAATGGATCGGCCTCGTCCTCGCTTTCGCTCGCCTTGGCCATCTCCTCCAAGGGCTCCTGGATGCTGTCCAGCATCGCCTGCACCAGGTCGGCCTTATTACTGAAGTGCCAGTAGATCGCGCCTCGCGTCACCCCAGCCAGGCTCGCGATATCCGCCAGAGTCGTGCGCGCCACCCCTCTCTCATAGAACGCCTTTTCAGCGGCCTCAAGAATAAGACTTCGGGTGACCTGAGCTTCCTCTTTGGTACGACGGACCATGGCATCAAAACCTCAATAAATATCCTCCAGGCTCCGAATGACGCGGGCTTGAAGCAAAAACGGGCGGCATTTGTATTGCCTTGTCCCGAACCTGTAATCCCCTGTCTGCGCGGCTTAGCGACGCAGAAATGGGTATTTACAAACAACCGTGAATGTAAGTATATTCATTAGCTTGCTACTAATCCAACCAGAATTTTTTATCCCTTCCAATTTTTCTTGAGCACTCAAGGCTCCAGACCCGAGGATCTTCATGCAATTCAAGCCAGCTGTTACCGTTCTGGTCACTGCCGTCGCCCTGGCCACACTGCTAAGCGGATGCGGTAAAAAGGAAGAAGCGGCAGCCCCTGCCGCACCACCTCCTCAGGTCGGCGTCGTTACCATCAAAGCTCAGCCTTATACGCTGACCACAGAACTGCCGGGCCGTACCACGGCCTACCGCATTGCCGAAGTCCGGCCGCAGGTCAACGGCATCATCCTCAAGCGCCTGTTTACCGAAGGTGCGGAAGTGAAAGCCGGTCAGCAGCTTTATCAGATCGACCCGGCGCTTTACGAAGCTACGGCCAACAGCGCCAGTGCGACGCTGCAATCAGCCAAATCACTGGCCGATCGCTATAAGCAATTGGTCAATGAACAGGCTGTCAGCCGTCAGGAATACGACAACGCGCGATCGACCACTCAGGAAGCTCAGGCTGCCCTGCAGACCGCTCAGATCAACCTGCGTTACACCAAGGTCATGGCGCCGATTTCCGGCCGCATCGGTCGCTCGGATGTGACCGAAGGTGCACTGGTGACCAACGGGCAGGCCAACGCGATGGCGACGATTCAGCAGCTGGATCCGATCTACGTTGACGTGACTCAATCGTCAGCTGAAATGCTCAAACTCAAGCGCGACCTGGAAACCGGCAAGCTGCAGAAAGCCGGTGATAACGCTGCTACGGTCAAACTGACCCTGGAAGATGGCAGTGAATACAGCAAACCAGGCAAGCTGGAGTTCTCGGAAGTCTCGGTAGACCAGGCCACTGGCTCGGTGACCTTGCGCGCCGTGTTCCCCAACCCTGATCACATCCTGTTGCCGGGTATGTTTGTCCACGCACAGCTTCAGGCTGGTGTCAGCGCCAAGGCGATCCTTGCTCCACAGCAAGGTGTGACCCGCGACCTCAAAGGCTCGCCGAGCGCTCTGGTGGTTAACAAAGACAACAAGGTTGAGCAACGTCAACTGGTCGCCAACCGTACCGCCGGTGCTTTCTGGCTGGTGGAAAAAGGCTTGAACGAGGGTGACCGCGTGATCACCGAAGGTCTGCAGTACGTCAAGCCAGGTGCTCAAGTGACCGTGAAGGATGCGGGTAACCTCACCGAAGCCCAGTCTGCCCCTGCCGCCGGCAAAGGTGAGTAATCGATGTCTAAATTCTTTATTGACCGCCCCATCTTTGCCTGGGTACTAGCCCTGGTGGTGATGCTGGTGGGTACGCTTTCGATCCTGAAACTACCGATCAACCAATACCCGGCCATTGCGCCGACCGCGATTGATATCCAGGTGACCTACCCAGGTGCCTCTGCACAAACCGTGCAGGACACTGTGGTGCAGATCATCGAGCAACAGCTCAACGGTATCGATAACCTGCGCTATGTTTCCTCGGACAGTAACTCCGACGGCAGCATGACCATCACCGTGACGTTCAACCAGGGCACCAACCCGGACACCGCCCAGGTTCAAGTCCAGAACAAGCTCAACCTGGCGACCCCGCTGCTGCCACAAGAAGTACAGCAACAGGGCTTGCGGGTTACCAAGTCAGTGAAGAACTTCCTGCTGGTGATCGGCGTTGTTGCCGAAGACGGCAGCGGTTTGACCCGGGAAGACTTGTCCAACTACATCGTATCCAACATCCAGGACCCGATCTCGCGGACCTCCGGTGTAGGTGACTTTCAGGTATTCGGTTCGCAGTACGCCATGCGTATCTGGCTGGACCCGGCCAAGCTCAACAACTTCCAGCTGACACCTGTGGAAGTGAGCGCGGCCATTAGCGCGCAAAACGTGCAGATCGCCACCGGTCAACTGGGCGGCTTGCCCGCCATGCCTGGCACACAGCTGAACGCCACGATCATCGGCAAGACCCGTCTGCAAACGGCCGAGCAGTTCGGCAACATTCTGCTCAAGGTCAACACCGACGGTTCGCAAGTGCGTTTGCATGATGTCGCGCGCATTGGTCTTGGCGGTCAGAACTACAGCATTGATGCACAGTTCAACGGCAAACCGGCTTCCGGCATGGCGATCAAACTGGCTTCCGGCGCCAACGCGCTGGACACTGCCAAGGCGATTCGGGCCACCGTTGCCAACCTGGAGCCCTTCTTCCCGCCCGGGATGAAAGTGGTTTACCCGTACGACACCACCCCTACGGTGACCGAGTCGATTTCCGGCGTTGTACACACCCTGATCGAAGCCATCGTGCTGGTGTTCCTGGTGATGTACCTGTTCCTGCAAAACCTGCGCGCGACCATCATCACCACGATGACCGTGCCAGTGGTATTGCTCGGCACGTTCGGCATCCTGGCGGCGTTCGGATTCACCATTAACACCCTGACCATGTTCGGCATGATTCTGGCCATCGGACTTTTGGTGGACGACGCCATCGTGGTGGTGGAGAACGTCGAGCGGGTGATGGCCGAGGAGCATCTATCGCCCAAAGAGGCGACGAAGAAATCCATGGCACAAATCCAGGGCGCACTGGTAGGTATCGCCATGGTGCTCTCGGCGGTACTGCTACCGATGGCATTCTTCGGCGGCTCCACGGGGGTTATTTATAAACAGTTCTCGATCACTATCGTTTCGGCGATGGCCCTGTCGGTTCTGGTTGCCTTGATCTTCACCCCGGCCTTGTGCGCCACCATGCTCAAGCCAATCGATCCGGAAAAACACGGCCAACCGAAAAAAGGTTTCTTTGGCTGGTTCAACCGCACGTTCGATCGCAGCGTCGTCAGCTACGAAAACGGCGTGAAGCGCATGGTCACTCACAAGTTGCCTGCGTTTATCGTTTACCTGGTGATCGTCGCTGGCATGATCTTCCTGTTCACCCGCATCCCGAGCGCGTTCCTGCCCGAAGAAGACCAGGGCGTGATCTTCGCTCAGGTTCAGACGCCGGCTGGCTCATCTGCGGAGCGAACGCAGAAAGTCATCGATGAAATGCGCGACTTCCTGCTAGACCCGGAAAACGGAGAAGGCGCAGGGGTTAAATCGGTATTCAGCGTCAACGGCTTCAACTTCGCCGGTCGTGGTCAGAGCTCGGGCCTTGCGTTCGTGATGCTCAAGCCGTGGGACGAGCGTGATTCGAATAACACCGTGTTCGAGATCGCCAAACGTGCCCAGGCGCACTTCTTCTCATTCCGCGATGCAATGGTGTATGCCGTCGTACCGCCTTCGGTACTGGAGCTGGGTAACGCCACCGGTTTTGACGTTTACCTGCAGGATCAGGGCGGCGTCGGTCACGAAAAACTGCTTGAGGCACGTAACCAGTTCCTCGGCATGGCGGCACAAAGCAAGATCCTGGCGGGCGTACGTCCAAACGGTCTGGGCGATGAGCCGCAGTACCAGCTCACCGTCGATGACGAGAAGGCGAGCGCTCTGGGCATTACCCTGGCGAACATCAACCAGACCTTGTCCATCGCGCTGGGTGGCAGCTACGTCAACGACTTCATCGACCGTGGTCGTGTGAAGAAGGTGTACGTGCAGGGTGAAGCATTTGCCCGTATGACCCCTGAAGACCTCAACAAGTGGTATGTGCGCAATAACTCCGGGACCATGGTGCCGCTGTCGGCCATTGCCAAAGGCGAATGGATCTACGGTTCGCCAAAACTGTCGCGCTATAACGGCGTAGCAGCAATGGAAATCCTGGGTACTCCTGCACCGGGCTACAGCTCGGGTCAAGCCATGGCGGAAGTCGAGGCCATTGCCAAGAAACTGCCTGCAGGGATCGGCTACGCGTTTACCGGCCTGTCCTTCGAAGAACGCCTGTCCGGCTCGCAAGCGCCTGCGTTGTATGCGCTGTCGATGCTGGTGGTGTTCCTCTGTCTGGCTGCTCTGTATGAAAGCTGGTCGATTCCGATCGCGGTCATGCTGGTGGTGCCACTCGGTGTCATCGGCGCATTGATGGCCACCAGCCTGCGCGGTCTGTCCAACGACGTGTTCTTCCAGGTGGGTTTGTTGACGACCATCGGATTGGCGGCGAAGAATGCGATCCTGATTGTCGAATTCGCCAAAGAGCTGCATGAACAGGGCAAGAGTCTGGTGGATGCGGCGATGGAAGCCTGTCGTATGCGTCTGCGTCCGATCATCATGACCTCTATGGCATTCATCCTCGGCGTTGTGCCGTTGGCGATCTCCACTGGCGCAGGTTCGGGTAGCCAACATGCAATCGGTACGGGCGTGATTGGCGGTATGATCACGGCCACCATTCTGGCGATCTTCTGGGTCCCGATGTTCTATGTTGCCGTGTCGTCGATGTTCAAAGGCAAAGACAAGGACAAGCAACACAAGTCCGAAATTTCACACGATGAGGCTGGCCAATGAGCAAGTCCCTGATCTCTCTGGCAGTCACTGCGGTCATCCTCAGTGGTTGCTCGTTGATCCCTGAATACAAGCAACCTGCAGCGCCGGTCGCCGCACAATACCCGCAAGGCCCGGCGTACTCGCCGGCCGAAGCGGCCAATGTCGCGGCAGCTGAACAAGGCTGGCGGCAGTTCTTCCGCGATCCGGCTCTGCAACAGCTGATCCAGACTTCGCTGGTCAATAACCGCGACCTGCGTGTCGCGGCGCTGAACATCGACGCCTACCGTGCGCAATATCGCATCCAGCGTGCCGACCTGTTCCCGGCTGTCTCGGCCGATGGCAGCGGCAGCCGTCAGCGGGTTCCGGCTGATCTGTCGACCTCTGGCCGATCAGGTATTACCAGCCAGTACTCGGCCACTCTGGGCATCAGCGCTTACGAACTCGATCTATTTGGTCGGGTTCGCAGCCTGAGCGAGCAAGCGTTGCAGACTTACTTCTCCAGTGAGGAAGCACGGCGCAGCACGCAGATCAGTCTGGTGGCCAATGTCGCCAATGCTTACCTGACCTGGCAGGCCGACAAAGAACTGCTCAAACTGACCGAAAACACCCTGAAGGCGTTCGAGGAAAGCTATCGACTGACCTCGCGAAGCAACGAAGTGGGGGTTTCTTCGGCACTGGACCTGAGCCAGGCACGCACCTCCGTGGAAAGCGCGCGGGTTGCATTGGCTCGCTACCAACGCCAGGTCGCACAGGATCAGAACAACCTGACGCTGCTGCTGGGTACCGGCATTCCAGGCAATCTGCCAGAAGCTCAACCACTGAGTGCCGACCTGTTGAGTGAAATGCCAGTGGGTATGCCGTCGGAGCTCTTGCAACGCCGTCCGGATATTCTCCAGGCAGAGCATCAGCTCAAGGCCGCTAACGCCAACATCGGCGCGGCACGAGCGGCGTTCTTCCCGAGTATCAGACTGACAGCCAATGCCGGTTCGATCAGCCCGGACCTGTCCGGCCTGTTCGATGGCGGCTCGGGCACCTGGTTGTTCCAGCCGAGCATCAACATACCGATCTTCAACGCCGGTAGCCTGCGTGCCAGCCTGGATTACTCGAAGATCCAGAAAGAGATCAGCGTCGCCAACTACGAGAAGGCGATTCAGACCGCTTTCCAGGAAGTGTCCGACGGACTGGCCTCGCGCAAGACTTACAACGAACAGTTGCAAGCCCAAAGCGATTTCGTCGGTGCCAACCAGGATTACTACCGTCTTGCAGAACGTCGTTACCGTATCGGTATCGACAGCAACTTGACCTTCCTGGATGCCCAGCGCTCGCTGTTCAGTGCTCAACAGTCGCTGATCACCGATCGCCTGTCCCAGCTCACCAGCGAGGTCAACCTGTACAAGGCCCTCGGCGGTGGTTGGTATGAGCAGACCGGACAGGCCAAGCCAGTCTCGCAAGAGAAGCCGTCAGTCCAGCTGTTCTGATACGCCGCTCAATAAAAAACCCACCTCATCGGTGGGTTTTTTTATACCTGTCTTAAAGCGTTTGGTTAGTGATCGTGATGCAGATATGCGGGCTGCTTGGGCAGACGCAGGCTGAACAAGAAGGCAATCGCCATCATGACGGTGACGTACCAGTAGAAGTTGTTCTCCATGCCCATGCTCTTCAGGTTGAGCGCCACGTACTCAGCGGAACCACCAAACACTGCGTTAGCCACCGCGTAGGCAAGGCCGACACCCAATGCTCGAACCTGTGGCGGAAACATCTCGGCTTTGACCAGACCGCTGATCGAGGTGTAGAAACTGACAATCGCCAGCGCCAGGGTGATCAGCAAAAAGGCAATGAACGGATTGGTGGTGGTCTTGAGGGTCATCAGGATTGGCACGGTACAAAGGGTACCCAGCGCGCCAAACCAAAGCATGGAATTACGCCGACCAATTTTGTCCGCCAGCATGCCGAACAGCGGCTGCATGCACATGTACAGGAACAGAGCGCCGGTCATGATGTAACTGGCGGTTTTCGGGTGCATGCCACCGGTGTTGACCAGGTATTTCTGCATGTACGTGGTGAAAGTGTAGAAAATCAGCGATCCGCCTGCGGTGTAACCCAGCACAGTAATGAACGCGGCTTTGTGATCGCGGAACAGGGCGCTGATGCTGCCGGCGTCCTTGTTATCACGCTGCTCGGCGGTGGTGGTTTCTTCCAGTGAGCGACGCAACAACAGCGAGATCACGGCGGCGATGGCACCGATGACAAAGGGAATCCTCCAGCCATAGGCGCGCAGCTCTTCAGTGCTCAAAAATTGCTGCAGGATCACTACCGTCAAGACTGCCAGCAATTGGCCGCCGATCAGCGTCACATACTGGAACGATGCAAAGAAACCGCGTTGTCCGCGCAAAGCCACTTCACTCATGTAAGTGGCCGTGGTGCCATATTCTCCACCCACCGACAAACCCTGAATCAGGCGTGCGAGCAACAGCAATGCAGGTGCCCAGGCACCAATCGACGCATACGTGGGCAAGCAGGCAATGATCAACGAACCACCGCACATCATGAGTACGGCAATCATCATCGAGTTCTTGCGGCCGTGCTTGTCAGCCACCCGGCCGAACAACCAGCCACCAATAGGGCGCATCAGAAACCCGGCAGCAAAGACGCCTGCGGTATTGAGCAATTGAACGGTGGGGTCATCCGAAGGGAAGAAGGCGGGGGCGAAATAAATCGCGCAAAACGCATAGACGTAGAAATCGAACCATTCGACCAGGTTGCCCGACGAGGCACCAACAATTGCGAAGATCCTCTTACTGCGCTCTTCACCCGTGTACTGCGTGGTTGTCATTATTTTTCCCTCATGGTGTGGAACAGATTCCAGGACACAATCTGTAACATACGACAGCCCGGATGTCTGTGGAATTCCCGATACACGTGGGGGTTGGCGATGCTTTGTTAAAACAATCCCTGTGGGAGATTCTATGTTCGTCTGCAATCCTGCAGGACCGGCTTTAGCCGGGAGGGCTGTACTTGCAGCGAAGGAGATGCAGCGACCGCACTCACGCGCTCCCTGCTAAAACCGGTCATACGGATCAAATTGATGCTGTGGGAGCGGTGCTTGCCCGCGACGCAGACGACCCTGTCCAGCAGGCCCATCGATTTATCGTTCTTCGCGGGCAAGCCTCGCACGGGGAATGTATATCCCCGTGGGAGCGGTGCTTGGTCTGGGCCGCATTCTGACGATACAGGCGCTAAAGTCTGTCAGGCACGCTCAATCGCTAGCGCAAGCCCCTGCCCGACGCCTACACACATGGTCGCAAGGCCCCGGCGGCCGCCGGTTTTCTCCAGTTGATGCAACGCTGTCAACACCAGACGCGCGCCACTCATGCCTAGCGGGTGACCTAAAGCAATCGCGCCGCCGTTTGGGTTTACCTGTGGTGCATCATCGGCCAGCCCCAACTCCCGCAACACCGCCAGACCCTGGCTGGCGAACGCTTCGTTAAGCTCGATCACATCAAAATCAGTAACAGCCAGACCCAGACGCTCAACCAGCTTGCGCACAGCAGGTACCGGCCCAATCCCCATTACTCGCGGGGCGACACCCGCGCTGGCCATGCCGAGAATCCGTGCCCGAGGGTTCAGGCCATGCTTCTTGACCGCGTCGGCCGAGGCCAGAATCAATGCAGCAGCGCCGTCGTTGACGCCCGATGCATTGCCGGCAGTGACGGTCTTGTCAGGGCCATTGACCGGCTTGAGCTTGCTCAAGGTTTCCAGGCTGGTATCGGCACGAGGATGCTCATCTTGCTCCACGACCGTTTCGCCCTTCTTATGGGTGATGCGCACGGGCGTGATTTCTTCGTTAAAGAAGCCCGCAGCCTGTGCGACGGCAGTGCGCTGCTGGCTGCGCAGGGCGAAAGCGTCCTGATCGGCTCGAGAAATCTTGAAGTCGTCCGCCACGTTGTCGCCGGTCTGCGGCATGGAATCGACGCCATAGTGCTCTTTCATCAGCGGGTTAATGAAACGCCAACCGATGGTAGTGTCTTCCAGCTTCATGTTCCGCGAATACGCCGCGTCGGCTTTGCCCATCACAAATGGCGCACGGGACATGGACTCTACGCCGCCAGCAATGGCCAGCTCCATTTCCCCGGCCGCAATGGCCCGGAATGCGGTGCCGATAGCGTCCATGCCTGAAGCGCACAGGCGGTTGAGGGTTACGCCAGGAATTGATTCCGGCAACCCTGCCAGTAACGCTGCCATGCGCGCGACATTGCGGTTGTCCTCGCCGGCCTGGTTGGCACAGCCGAAGAACACCTCATCCACTTCGCTCCAGTTGACCGAAGGATTGCGTTCCATCAACGCCTTGATCGGCACCGCGGCCAAGTCATCAGCGCGCACACTGGATAACCCGCCACCAAAACGGCCAATGGGTGTACGAATGGCATCGCAGATAAATACTTCACGCATCATGCTTCTCCTGGCGCCTGACCATGAGCCGCCGCAGTGCGGGCCTCTAGATCGCGCAATGCAGTCAATTCAGTTTCAGTGGGTTCGGCAGAATATTCGACGTTCTCCGCGAAACGCACCTCCCAACCGGTGGCCGCGATCACCTGCTCGCGGGTGACGCCGGGGTGCAGGGTCGTTACCACGAATTCGTTGCTGCCCGCTTCCGGCTCCATGATGCACAGATCGGTGATGATCCCCACCGGCCCGGCACCCGGCAGGCCAAGGCGCTTACGCGAATCGCCACCTTCGCCATGACCTACAGAGGTAATGAAATCCAGCTTGTTGACGAATGCCCGCGCCGACTGTTTGAGAATAATCAGCACTGACTTCGCAGAACCGGCGATTTCCGGAGCGCCACCAGCACCTGGCAAACGCACTTTGGGGTTGTTGTAGTCGCCCACCACGGTCGTATTGATATTGCCGAACCGGTCCACTTGCGCCGCCCCCAGGAAACCCACGTCGACGCGGCCGCCTTGCAACCAGTAGCGGAAAATTTCACTGGTAGAGACGACTGTGTCAGCAGTCTCCGCCAGCTCGCCGTCACCAATCGACAAAGGCAAGACCGTTGGTTTAGCGCCAATCGGCCCAGACTCATAGATCAGAACCACATCCGGGGAAGAGGTCAGCCGCGCCAGATTCGCGGCCTTGGATGGCAGGCCAATGCCGACGAAACAGACAGCGCCATTACGCAGCCGACGTGCCGCCGCTACGGTCATCATTTCATTGGTGGTGTAAGTCATTATTTTGCCTCCGAGGAGCTGGCAAGCTTGCGCTGGAACTCGCTGAAATCTGCTGTGCCGTGGATGTATTCATCGATCCACGCGCTGAAGGTTTCCCGATCGCGGGCAATAGGGTCCCAGGCCTGATAGAAACGGTTGTCACGCTCGTAGTAGCCGTGAGCGTAGGACGGATGCGCGCCGCCAGGCACAAGGCAAACCGCACTCAATGCCCAGGTCGGCAAGACGCAAGCGTTCATCGGTGCATTCAGGTCATCGACGATTTCTTCCACGGTGACAATGCAACGTTTGGCGGCCAGCGCCGCTTCTTTCTGCACGCCGAGGATGCCCCAGAGCAAAACGTTGCCTTTGCGATCAGCCTTCTGCGCGTGGATGACCGTGACATCCGGACGCACCGCAGGGACTGCCGCCAGAACTTCGCCGGTGAAGGGGCAAGTGACGGTCTTGATCAGCGGATTCACCTTCGGCAAGTCAGAGCCGGCGTAAGCGCGCAAGACAGCGAATGGCAGGCCTGATGCACCGGCGACATAGGCATTGGCCAGGTCAGCATGACTGTGTTCTTCGATTTCCATGGCGTGCGGCCATTTTTTTTCCACTGCATCACGCAAACGATGCAAGGAGCCCACACCAGGGTTGCCGCCCCAGGAAAAGATCAGGCGCTTGGCACAACCGGCACCAATGAGCTGGTCGTAGATCAGGTCTGGCGTCATGCGCACGAGGGTCAGATCTTTTTTGCCCTGACGGATGATTTCGTGACCTGCCGCCGTGGGAATCAAATGGGTGAAGCCTTCCAGCGCAACGGTGTCGCCATCGTTGACCAATTGCTTCACGGCATCACGTAGAGAAAGAATTTCAGCCATGAGGTACTCCCGAACTCAAATCGCATCCAATGAACAGCGCAGATGAACTACGCTGGAATGGTGCTGAGGTTATGCCCGGGGAGGAGGCCAAACAATCCGATAATCGATTATCCGTTCGTTAATCGCACAAATTCAAAACGATCAATAGACAGTTTCAGGTAAACAACTGAGTACTCAAATCCCGGCTTGCATCAAGCATGATCGGCAAGAATTTCTGCTCCAATTCACTTCTCGCAACACGACCGGCGCTGGTGCTGACATTCAACGCCGCCAGTACCTGGCCTGACGCGTCATAGACCGGTACTGCAATCGAGCGCAGGCCCTGTTCCAGCTCTTGATCGACAATGCACCAGCCCTGTTGGCGAACCTGCTGAAGACATTCGAGCAAGGCTTCCGGGGTGCGGATCGTGCGGCTGGTTTTAGGTTGCAGGTCCACATGATCCAGATATTCACGCAGCGAAACATCATCCAGTGCCGACAACAGAATGCGCCCCATTGAGGTGCAATAGGCCGGAAGTCGCCCGCCTACTGACAGGTCTACGGAAATCAGGCGCTGGGTCGTGGCCGAACGGGCGATGTACAGAATGTCCTCGCCCTCCAGGGTCGCCATGTTGCAGGCCTCGTGCAACTGATCACTCATGCGGTCCAGATAGGGCTGGGACGAAACGGCCAGCGGAGTCGAGGACAAGTAGGCATGACCCAAGGTCAGCACCTTGGGTAATAGTGAATAGGTCCGACCGTCCGTCGTCGCATACCCCAGCTTGATCAACGTCAGCAGGCAGCGCCTGACTGCTGCCCGGGGGATTTCGGTTCTATGGCTGATCTGAGCAATGGTCAAATGCCGTTTGCGCTCTTGAAAGGCATGAATCACTGCCAGCCCCCTGGCCAGGGAGGTCATGAAATCCGGGTCTCCGGTCAGCGCCTGAATCCGTTTGGCAGGTGACGCCACGATAGGGGGCGCCAATGACGCAAAAGAATTTCGTAGTTCATCATTCATCGCCACTACCTCGCTAAAACCCAGTCAGCCCAGATGGGACGCCGCTTGCGACCGATTCAATGAAAAACGATCCAAGCGCCGTGTGCGATTATCGAACGACTGGCCGATAATCGCAATTGACCCGTCACAAAGATACTTATACCTTTGCATGGCCTTAAGTGGCTTCTTGGAATTACTGGTCAGGTACCCACGAGAAGTCCAAGGCCGGCCTTGCCCATGAAGCGAGGCCGTTTTTATTTCTGCACCCTCTTCCAATTGCTATCAAAGCGCCACAACTCAGCGGCACCCGCGAGCGGCGTGAAGCTATAGCGCGTTCTATCACCCCGTCAATTATCCGCGAACTACCCTGTCAGGATTCTGTCCGGGCCTGTCAATATTTTGCGCTTCCAACTTCCTTTCATATGTTCCCCACCGAAACTTCGGAACAGTCGTACAAGAAAAAATCCTGTTTGGAATTCTTTCAGTTACTCATCACATATATAGTTGACGGAGCCGTAGTTCTTGGAGATAGTGTTCGTCACTTGGCTGGAATAACGATTCGCAGTGCTTGCCATCCCATCGCTACACCCATGATGGATGACGCGCACAAAGGCTTGAGATGCTGCCACACTGAAGCAAAGCAGCCGTGCCACATCCTCATCCCGCGAATGACGGCTAGCCCAAGTAGCTATCGCACTTGTAACTCAAAAAACGAATGTCGCTACGACAGATACGTTTCTGGTGTTCGTAGCCGCGAGCAGCAAAGAGTGTTCATGCCGAGCTGATTCCGACGTTGCTGTTTGGCCAATGGCCGGAACATGCCGTTTGAGGCGCAGCTTCATGTGTGACCAGTGCAGCTGCTCAGTGATATCGCCAGAGTTCAATTGACTTGATCAGGTAACAAAGTGACTAAAGATGAACTGCGCGCGGAACTTGAGCGCCAGGAACAACGTTTCAAGGATGTATATGGTGGGGAAATTACTACCTACGCAGCTCAACCAGAGCCGGAACGCAAACCTTGGCGAAAAAAAGCCAGTCTCCTTGACCAGGCTTTCAAGCAAGAACTTCAAAAAATGGAAAAGGACCTCAGCGAAGAAACATAGTCGCCAGGTGCTCGAACATGGCCTGGGTGTGCCGATGCGCGCGCCTGGCAGCTCTAAAAGGCACGAATTTCCTGGGGCCTCATAGCGTCTGACTGCTGAAAACACGCTGCGCAAAAAATGACGGCGCGGCCTTGCTTTGCATGAAATTCAGACTTTGAGCGACGACCAATCAGCGGCTGTCACATCGACCTGTATTTTTTCTGTCATAATCCCGCCCCCTTCAGACCGGGTCAGAAAACCTTCATGATCGATTTATTCAGCGGACTAGATGCCTGGGTACTTATAAGCCTGCTGCTCGCCTTGGCATTCGTCCTCACCTTCGAGTTCATCAACGGCTTTCATGACACCGCGAACGCGGTGGCGACAGTCATTTATACCAAAGCCATGCCGCCTCATCTGGCCGTATTCGCCTCGGGTATCTTCAATTTCCTTGGGGTTCTGCTGGGTGGCGTGGGCGTGGCTTATGCCATCGTGCATCTGCTGCCGGTGGAGTTGCTGATCAATGTGAACACCGGCCACGGCCTGGCGATGGTTTTCTCATTACTCGCAGCCGCGATCACCTGGAATCTGGGCACTTGGTACTTCGGTATTCCGGCCTCCAGTTCCCACACCTTGATCGGTTCGATTCTCGGGGTGGGCCTGGCCAACGCCTTGATCAACGACATACCGCTGGCCGATGGCGTCAACTGGCAGAAGGCGATCGATATCGGTGCTTCGCTGGTTTTCTCGCCACTGGCTGGCTTTCTGGTCGCCGCACTGGTTCTGCTGGGCCTGAAGTGGTGGCGTCCGCTGTCCAAGATGCATAAAACTCCCGAGCAGCGCCGCAAGCTCGACGATAAAAAGCATCCACCGTTCTGGAACCGTCTGGTACTGGTTGTTTCCGCCATGGCCGTCAGTTTCGTGCACGGTTCCAACGACGGCCAGAAAGGCATCGGCCTGATCATGCTGGTATTGATCGGCATCGTGCCAAGTGCCTTTGTCCTTGATCTGAACAGCACCACGTACCAGATCGAGCGGACTCGGGATGCAACCCTGCACCTGAATCAGTTCTATCAGCGCAACAGCAGCACGCTGGGCGAGTTTCTGGCCTTAGGCAAAGCAGAAAAAGGTGATCTGCCGGAGAGTTCGAGCTGCAACCCGACACAAACCGAGCCGACCATCGCAGCGCTGCTGGACAACCTGAGCGGCGTGACCGATTACCACTCGCTGCCTTCGGAGCGTCGTATCGAAGTTCGCCGCTACCTGCTGTGCCTGGACGACACCGCTCGCAAGGTTGCCAAGCTGCCAAACCTGGCCCCGCGTGAAAAGTCGGACCTGGACAAGCTGCGCAAGGACCTGACGGAAACCACTGAATACGCGCCGTTCTGGGTGATTCTGGCCGTTGCCCTTGCGCTGGGTATTGGCACCATGGTCGGCTGGAAGCGCGTAGTGCTGACCATTGGCGAGAAGATTGGCAAACAGGGCATGACCTACGCACAAGGTATGTCTGCTCAGATCACCACAGCCTGCGCCATCGCCGCGGCCAACCTGTTCGCCCTGCCGGTATCCACGACCCATATCCTGTCGTCTGGCGTTGCCGGCACGATGGTCGCCAACAAAAGCGGCCTGCAAGGCGGCACCGTACGGACCATTCTGCTCGCTTGGGTACTGACCCTGCCCGCGACGGTCGGGCTGTCGGCCGCATTGTTCTGGCTGGCATCCAAAGCGCTGGCTTGATATTCAAGCACGCTCCCCGGACACGGTTTGTGGGAGCGGTGCTTGTCCGCGATACAGGCGCCGCAGATGGCAGGTCAACCGTATTCAGCCTTATCGCGGGCAAGCACCGCTCCCACAGATGGAACACCATAGTCATCGAGACTATTGCGTTCCTACCTGCGCTTCTTCCCCCCACCCAGCAGTGACCCCATCAATCCCCTCACCAACTGCCTGCCCAACTGATTGGCGGCCTGACGCGCTGCGTTTTTCATCGCCTGCCCGGCTATCCCCCCGAGAAACTCACCGGCCATATCACTAAAGCTTCGCTGCTCTTCTGGGGTTTTCTCCGGTGTTTGCGCCGACTCTGGAGCGGCGATCTTGCGGGCAATGAGCATTTCATAAGCCGATTCACGATCTATCGGTTTGTCATAACGTCCTGCCAGCGGCGAACGAGCAATCAGGCTGGCCCGCTCAGCGGCGCTAAGTGGACCGATTCGCGACTGCGGTGGCGCGATCAGCACTCGCTGGACCATAGCCGGCGTGCCCTTGTCTTGCAAAGTCCCCACCAACGCCTCACCGATGCCCAGCTGGGTCAGTACCTCAAGGGTGTTGATGTCCGGATTGGGCCTGAAGCCATCCGCCACGGCGCGCAATGATTTCTGTTCCTTGGCAGTAAACGCCCGCAGGCCGTGCTGAATGCGCAGCCCGAGTTGGGCCAGCACGTCGTCTGGCAGATCGCCCGGAGACTGGGTGACGAAATACACCCCCACGCCTTTGGAGCGAATCAGCCGCACGACTTGTTCAAGTCTTTCCTGCAGCGCCTTGGGCGTGTCGGCGAACAGCAAATGCGCCTCGTCAAAAAACAACGCCAGCAGCGGCTTCTCTGCATCGCCCCGCTCTGGCAATTGCTCGAACAATTCCGCCAGCAACCACAACAGGAAAGTGGCGTAGACCTTTGGCGCTTCGTGTACCAGACGGCTGGCATCCAGCAGGTGGATACGCCCTCGCCCGTCACTGGCCGGCTGAAGAATGTCCTCCAGTTGCAGGGCAGGCTCACCAAACAGGGCTTCAGCGCCCTGCTGTTCCAATATGGCAAGGCGTCGTTGCAGGGCCTGGCTCGATCCGGTCGTCATCAGCGAGCTGTCTTCGCCCAATAGCTGTGGGTTATCCCGCAGATGGTTGAGCAAGGCCTTGAGATCTTTGATGTCCAACAGCAGCAAACCTTCACGATCGGCCACCTTGAAGGCGGCGTACAGCGCAGCTTGCTGGCTGTCGGTCAACTCCATAAGGCTGCCTAACAGCAACGGGCCCATTTCACTCAACGTGGTGCGCAAAGGATGACCGGACTGACCATGGACGTCCCACAAAGTCACGGGATAAGCCTGTGGTGTGTGATTCAGCCATGGCATACCTGCGATGCGCTCGGCGATCTTGCCTTGCGGATCACCCGCCGCACCGAGGCCACACAAGTCACCTTTGATATCAGCCGCAAACACGGCAACACCCGCGTCACTGAAGGCTTCAGCCAGACGCTGCAAAGTGACAGTCTTGCCGGTACCGGTCGCCCCCGCAACGAGTCCATGCCGATTGCCCAGCCGCAGCGCCTGTGTAACCCCCAACCCGTCGGGGCCGGAACCGATAAGGATATTCAGAGAGTCGGGCATTTCATCACCTGTTTTGAACCGTGTTTTTCGACATCTGCTCCGCAACAACCTTAGCGAAATACCTTTAGCAACGACTTGAGGTTTAACGTGAATAGCCCCTTTGGCTGGCAGGAACCGCAGACCACTCGTCAGAAGGAGTCTTGTCTGCGTTATCTGCGCGGTGCTGTTTCCGGCCACACGAGGCAACAAAAACACTGCTACAGGCAACTAATCAAGGGCTTGCGGTTAAGTTGATTCAGAGAACATCTATTCTTGCTGAAGGTCAACGTTAGGACGCTGACCTCTGCAGGAGTGTTCACTGTGCATATCGCTGACATGACGATGTTCTACGCCCCAGCCAGCGGCGGCGTGCGCACCTATCTGGATGCCAAGCATCGACGCCTGGGCCTTCACCCAAACGTTCGGCACAGCCTTCTGATACCCGGAGCGACGCGCAGCCACAAGGACGGCATTTACAAAATCCCCGCCCCTCCAGTGCCCTTCGGTAACGGCTATCGCTTCCCACTGCGCCTGGCTCCCTGGAGAAATGCCCTACAGCGTCTTAAACCAGATCTGATCGAAGTGGGCGATCCTTATCTGACGGCCTGGGCGGCGCTGGATGCAAGGCGCCAACTGGATGTGCCCGTTATCGGCTTTTATCACTCGGACCTGCCGCTGCTGGTCAGCAACCGCGTGGGTAGTTGGCTGGGAACGAACGTGGAGGCTTATGTGAGCAAGCTGTACGGCAACTTCGATCGGGTTTTGGCGCCAAGCAAAGTCATGGCCGACAAACTGATCGGACTCGGCGTAAAAAATGTTTACGTACAGCCTCTGGGGGTAGACCTGAACATCTTCACACCGACCGTTCGAGATGCTCACTTAAAAATGGAGATGGGGTTGAGTCCGACCACACGCCTGCTGATTTTTGCCGGCCGGGGCTCCAAGGAAAAAAACCTCCCTGTGCTGCTTGATTGCATGAAGCTGCTCGGCGAAGAGTTTCATCTGCTGCTGGTGGGCACGCACATGCCCGTCCAGGTACCGGACAACGTATCGGTTGTGGGACATTTCTGTACGGCAAGCGAACTCGCCCGGATGCTCGCCAGCGCCGATGCGTTGCTGCACGCTGGCGATCAGGAGACCTTTGGTCTGGTCATCCTCGAAGCCATGGCCAGCGGGATCCCGGTGGTTGCCGTTGCAGCGGGTGCCTTCTGCGAAATAGTGCCTCAGGAATGCGGTCTGCTTTGCGACCCCAACAGTGCCCCGGCCATGGCCGACGCCGTGCGTGAATTGTTCAGCCATGACTCCTTGATTAAAGGACTTTCGGCCAGGCGTTATGTCGAAAGTCACTACTCATGGGATAGCGTGGTCACGGGCCTGCTGGAACATTATCACGCGGTGCTGGGCCATTCTGTCGCGGCCCACGATCATGCTTGAGTCTTTAACTTCACCCCCCAGCGTGTTGCTTGTGCTGCATGATGTCGCGCCGGAGACCTTGCCTGACTATCAAGACTTCGTCGCCCAAGTGGACGCCTCAGGTCAGATTCCCATAACGTGGCTGGTAGTTCCGAACTTCCATAGGCGCAACGACGTCGAATGCAGCACGCAATTTCAGCGATATATGCAGCATCGCCTCAGTCGCGGTGACGAGCTGGCTCTGCACGGCTACTACCATTGCGACGACGGCCCCTCGCCTCGCACACCACAGGATTACTTCATGCGCCGCGTTTACACCTGGGAAGGTGAGTTTTACTCACTCACGACCCAACAGGCACTGACCAGGCTGCAAGCCGGCATCGAGTTGTTCCAGCGACTGGACTGGCCGCTTCAAGGGTTTGTCGCTCCCGCATGGCTGATGAGCCAAGGCACCCGACAGGCACTGCGCCAATTGCCCTTGGCCTGGACCAGCGATGCTCGGAATTTATACCGGCTGCCAGATTTTTCACCGGTCGATGCGCCGGGCCTGGTCTGGAGCGCGCGCAGCCCTATACGTCGCACCCTCTCAAAAATCGTCAGTGACTGTCGCCAAGCGCAGTTTCGCCATGCGCCCACCCTCCGGCTTGGCTTGCACCCTGTGGATATGCGCCATGAATCTTCCCGCAATTATTGGCTTGAAACCTTGCGTCGCCTGATGGAAAACGGCCGGGTGCCGATGACCAAATCACAGTGGCTCGCCGCCCAGAGCAACACTGACAAGGCGGTGGCATGAAGCGTGTCGCCTGGTTGGCGGTAGGCTTGCTGGCTGCCGTAATGATCCCGTTGGCGCTCGGCGGCGGAGATATTTTTCAACGTCTGCGCAGCTTTCCTTTCCCCCTGCTAATGGCCATGTTCGGCATGATCATCCTGTGCTGGGCCCTCAATACTCTGCGCATGCGGATACTCCTTGGCGATAGCGCCAGGAATTTGAGCGTTAAACGAAGCCTGGGCCTGATCATGGCCAGCGAATTCGCTTACTGCGCCACGCCCGGTGGTAGCGGCGGGCCGTTGACCCTCATGGCCGTGCTCTCGCGCAACGGGGTAGGTGCCGCCAAAAGCAGCGCGGTCTTCGCCACAGACCAACTCAGCGACCTGGTGTTTTTTCTGCTGGCTTTGGTGGGCATCATGTTCTATGCCCTGTTCAATCACCTGAGTGAACGCATGGAGTGGCTGCTGGGATTCAGCGCCGTTCTGGTCGTGGGCAGTCTGCTGCTCTTCATCGGCTTTGCCCGCTTTCACCGCCAAGTCATCAAATTCAATGGCCGATTGCTCAGACGCTTCAACACCCGAGCCGTTACTCGTCGACGCTGGGCGCGCAAGCTTCTGCATTTTCGCGATGCGCTGGCCCAGACTTGGAAAATGCCTCGGGAAAGACTACTCGCGGTATTCGTCCTGACGTGTGTGCACTGGGGGCTGCGCTATAGCATCCTTTATCTGGCGCTGTTGGGGCTGGGAGTGAACGTGCAGTGGGCGTGGACGTTTCTGATCCAGATGCTCTCGCTGACGGCTGGTCAGTTCAGCCTGCTGCCGGGCGGCGCCGGGACTGCCGAGCTGACGTCCGCAGCACTATTGGCGCCTATGGTCGGTAAGTCCACCGCGGCGGCGGCCATATTGATCTGGCGCACGGTGACTTATTACTTCTATCTAGTCGTGGGAGGGCCGATCTTTCTGTTGATGGTCGGACGACCGCTGTTGAACCGGCTGATGCGCTTCAACCAGATCTGAATCAGGTGTCGGATTTATCTTTTTGCTGTTGAGCCTTTTCCAGCTCAGTCGTACGCCAAAGCTCCGCGGCACCGTCGAAATCAGCACCGTCTTCAGCGGAAAGGGCATCCGGGTCATAACGACTCAAACAGCCTTCGCCCAAGGTTGGCGGCGCTGTGGAAGTTGCCTTGTCGAGTGGGTCGGTCATCTGGATGTCCTTTTTGTCCGTAGGAGCTCACGAGCACCGCGAGGCAGCGATGGCGGTCTGACTGATACACCGCCATCGCGGGCGTCGTAACCTCCGCTCCTACAGGTCCAAAGTTGAAGCCTGAAGCTTAGTCGAACACTACCGTCTTGTTGTCATGGACCAGCACCCGATCTTCCAGGTGGTAACGCAAGCCTCGCGCTAGAACCATTTTCTCGACGTCACGACCGAAGCGAACCATGTTCTCGATGCTGTCGCTATGGCTGACACGAACAACGTCCTGCTCGATGATCGGACCAGCATCAAGTTCTTCAGTTACATAGTGGCAAGTTGCACCAATTAACTTCACACCCCGCAAGGATGCCTGGTGATAAGGCTTGGCCCCGACAAATGATGGCAAGAAGCTATGGTGAATATTGATGACTTGGTGAGCATATTCGCGGCACAACTGCGGCGGCAGTATCTGCATGTAACGCGCCAGTACGATCACGTCCGCCTTATGATCGGCGATCAGACGGGAAACCTCGGCAAAGGCAGGTTCTTTATCTGCCGGGTTAACCGGGACATGGTAATACGGGATGTTGTGCCACTCGACCATGCTGCGCAGGTCCTGGTGATTGGAGATCACGCAGGCGATTTCGCAATCCAGTTCATCGGTGTGCCAACGGTGCAGCAAATCGGCCAGGCAGTGGGACTCCCGGCTCGCCATCAGGACTACGCGCTTCTTCTGAGCAGAATCGGTAATGCGCCAATCCATCGAGAACTCTTCAGCGATGGGTGCAAAAGCCTCGCGGAACGCCTCCAGTTCAAACGGAAGCGTATCGGCCCGCATCTCGTGACGCATGAAGAACCAGCCACTGAGGTTATCGGAGTGGTGGCTCGCCTCGGTGATCCAGCCGTTATAGGACGCCAGAAAGTTACTGACTTTGGCAACGATGCCAACACGGTCCGGACAAGAAATCACCAGACGGAAAGTGCGCATGAGGGAAACTCCAGAACTTCGCAAAGGCCGCCATTCTAGCGGCTGCGCGGCAAAACTGCAGTATTCCTGTGGAATCTGATTGAGCGCTGCGGCTGGACGCAGGCTTCCTGCATACGGCTGCCGTCCCCGTCTCGCACCGCGCTTATGAAGAATCCACGAACCGCGTAATTAGCGCTTATCTTTAACAACCGAGTAAAAGTCGGCTAGTGTCCCACCTCGCAAATATGTCAATTCTGGTCGCGTGGCTGGTTTTGGCGAAGCGCCGTGATGACTCATAGTTATGCTATGGAAAGGAGCATCAAGCTGGCTGACGAAATCAGCTGCCGTCCCAACAGCTTATTTGCGACTCGGGATACTAGTTGGTCAGTGCTGTAGGAAAAGGCGGATATTTCTAAATAATTCAAATAAAACTTTTCTTAAATGTTTACTTGATCAAGGCGCATGACTATTATTGCGTCACTGTCTACCCCCACCCTCTCAACATAAGGTGTGTCTCATGTCTCTGATCAACGAATACCGCGCCACAGAAGAAGCAATCAAAGAACTGCAAGCACGTTTGAAGAATCTGTCCCAGGACGACAAACTGCAAACCGAGCTGGAATTCGAAGGCAAACTGCGCACCTTGATGGGCGAATATCAAAAGTCGCTGCGTGACATCATCGCACTGCTTGATCCAGACGCTAAAGTAGGCAAATCTGCACGTGGCGCTGCCGTGAAAACTACCGGCACCAAGCGCGCTCGCAAGGTTAAGCAGTATAAAAACCCGCACAACGGTGAAGTCATCGAAACCAAAGGTGGCAACCACAAGACTCTGAAAGAGTGGAAAGCCAAGTGGGGCGGTGACGAAGTTGAAGGTTGGGCAACCCTGCTGGGCTAATCCCCACGCGGCTCCAGCTTCACCCGCAACATCAAAAACGCCAGCTTGCTGGCGTTTTTTATTGTGTTTTTTTCACCGCCAGCATCACAGCTCGCCCGCTGGAGGCTTAAAGGGCCAAGCGCTGACGCAACTCCTCGACGTAGTCCTGCCATTGCGCCAATACCCTGAGCTGCTCCGACGTAGCACTAACAGAAAGCTCCACCAGCGATCGATTGAAACTCTCAAGGGTATTAGGAGCACCCCACTCAGGATTTGTCAGACGTTTCTGACAGAAACTGCGCCAGCGCTGTTGTTCCTCAAGGCTGAGGGTCTCGGCGAAGTTTCGCGCCCGATATCGAAACAACAACTCGGGAAGCCGCCCATCATCGAAGGGCCAGGCATTATTCGCCAAATCTTCAGGCTCGGCATTGCGCACTTGTTCGCAAAGCCTGCGATCCCGGTCGCCAATAAAGCCGTCATACAATTGCTGCTCTGGATCCTCACTGGCTTTGAACTCATCCGGCGCATAAATGACGTTGAGCTTTTCCTGCCAGACTGCTTGCCCTTCCCCCATCTGTCTCGCGCGATCCTCGAAGACTGCCATATCCAGCTGTAGACGTTGTTGGTCTTCACTACGCAACACCTTCAACGGCGCAACCACCGGACAACGGTTTATATGCAGGAGTTTAAGCGGCACAGGCAGCTCACCTTCCAGCAACTCCTCGCGTCGGGTATATAAACGGCGCCGAAGAGTTTCCGCATCCTCAGCCAGTAACGGCAGATGATCCTGATGTAAATCACAGACGATTAGGGCATTTCGATTCTGTGGGTGCCATGCCAGTGGCAGCACTACGCCTACATAATGTCGGGCTGCCGAGAAACGCCCGGAAATATGCACCAGAGGCTCCAGCAGTTTTATCTGTTGCTGGACTTTCTGCTTGCTGCGCAGCTGGAAAAGGTAATCGTACAGTTTTGGCTGCTTTTCCCTGATCAGACGAGCCAAGGCAATAGTGGCGCGGACATCAGACAGTGCGTCATGCGCCTGACCATGGTCGATACCATTGGCTGCTGTCAGTCGCTCCAGCTTGAGGGTGACCCGCCCGTCTTCTTCAGGCCAGACAATCCCTTCCGGACGCAATGCGTAAGCAGCTCGGACCACGTCGATCAAATCCCAGCGGCTGTTGCCCCCTTGCCACTCACGTGCATAGGGATCAAAAAAATTACGGTACAGGCTGTAACGCGTCACCTCATCATCGAACCGCAACGTGTTGTAGCCTGCGCCGCAGGTGCCCGGTGCGGCCAGCTCGGCATGCACACGGGTCATGAAGTCCGCCTCACACAGACCCTGCTCGGCCAGACGCGACGGCGTGATACCGGTGATCACGCAGGCCGCTGGATGGGGCAGGATATCGTCGCTGGGCTGACAGTAGATATTGACCGGCGCGGCGATCTCATTGAGCTCGGCGTCAGTGCGGATACCCGCCATCTGCAAAGCACGATCATTACGAGGATTGATCCCGGTAGTTTCGTAGTCGTACCAAAATAGGGTGGTAGTCACGGGCGGATCCTGAACAGAAGACCGGCAAAGTGTATGGCCTCAAGCAGCAAAAATGCGAATCGGTCATATTCTGTCGTCAAACGTAAAGTTATCTTACAACCCCTGCTGCAAGAGTCTGGTTGCTTAGCAGGCAGGTGGTGGCTAGCATCAGACTTTGTTTTCAGGCGTCCACTTCCAGACAATGCCATCCCCTTACGTTCAGCCAAGGAATGCACCTGCGCCCGCGCCGCTGGATACCCGCACCCGAATTGAAACCCCTGAAGGCATCGATCTGCTCCTGCGCCCGGCAGGCCTGGTCCCGCGAGCTCTGGCATTTGGTATCGATTTCAGCTTCCGCGCCCTGATCCTCGGGGGGTTGTATCTGCTCTTCAGCCTGTTCGAATCCTTTGGCGCGGGGCTGACCGCCCTCAGCCTGTTTCTCGTTACCTGGTGGTACATGGTGTTATTCGAAGTCTTGAACCAGGGCTGCACGCCGGGGAAAAAGATCATGGATCTGCGAGTCATTCACGATGACGGAACCCCCATCGGCTGGACTGCCTCGCTGGTCCGCAACCTGCTGCGCTTCGTTGACATGATGCCTTTCGGCTATAGCCTGGGTGCCATAAGTTGCCTGCAACACCCACAATTCAAACGCCTGGGTGACCTCGCCGCGGGAACGCTGGTGGTGTATCGCAACACCCCCATTCCGCGACCCGTGCTGCCTGACGCCGTGGCGGTGGTTGCGCCGTTCGTGATGAATCTGGAAGAGCAACGCGCAGTTCTGGGTTTTGCCGAACGACAACGCCAACTTTCATCAGAACGAACCCTGGAATTGGCATCGATTCTGGCCGAACCACTGCAAGTACCTCCCGAGCAGGCGGTGGCGCAGCTCAATGGAGTGGCCCGCGGGCTGTTGGGGTCGTCATGAAACAGGCCCTCTTCGAAGCCCGTCATCAAGCTCATTGGCAGCGTTTCGAGGAGTCCCTCGTCGCTCTTGAGCGAGGCAAGCCGCTCAAGGCGTCCAGTGGCTCCTTTACCCGTGACTACCGGCGCATATGCAGCCAACTGGCCCTTGCACAGGAGCGCGGCTACTCCAGCCACCTGGTCGACCCGTTGCAGCAGCTGGCGATGCGCGGTCATCAACAGTTGTACCGACATCGCAGCCCGATCGGCTCGCAGCTTCTGGGGTTCGTGCTCGCAGGTTTTCCGCGACTGGTCAGGGCTGAATGGCGCCTGGTGGCAATCGCCAGCCTGATGTTCTTCGGCAGCCTGTTAGTCATGGCAGGGCTGATACAAGGCTTCCCGGATCTGGTCTACAGCGTGCTTGACCCGCAACAGGTCTCGGAAATGGAAAGCATGTACGACCCGCAGGCCCATCGGATTGGCCAGGCCGTGGAGCGCACCGCCGACGATGACTGGATGATGTTCGGTTACTACATCATGCATAACATCGGCATTGCCTTTCAGACTTACGCCACCGGCCTGCTGTTCGGGCTTGGCAGCCTGTTCTTTCTTTTCTTCAACGGCCTGATGATCGGTGCGGTGGCAGGCCATTTGACCAGCATCGGTTATGGGCAAACATTCTGGTCATTCGTGATTGGCCACGGCGCTTTCGAGCTCACGGCCATTGCCCTGGCTGGGGCAGCAGGGCTGAAGCTGGGCTGGGCGCTGTTGGCACCGGGTCAGCTATCTCGGGCCCACGCGCTGCGTCTGGCGGCAAAGACCAGTGTGCAGCTTATCTATGGCGTCATTGTGTTTCTGCTGATCGCCGCTTTTATAGAAGCCTATTGGTCGTCCATGCGCTGGCCGCAACCGGCCATGAAGTACACCGTAGGCGCGGCGCTCTGGGCGCTGGTCATTGGCTATCTTTTATTCGCCGGAAGGAAGCAGCATGCGCCTGACTGACTCCAGCGTTGCCATTCACCCGCGCAGCCCGTGGGAAGCCATTGATCTGGGCGTACTGCTGGCCCGCCAGCACCGTGGTTTGCTGATGGGTAGCTGGGCGATTGTCACGCTGCCGGTCTTTACGCTGCTCAGCCTGATGCTGTGGGACTACCCGACACTGGCAATTGTGCTGTTCTGGTGGCTCAAACCCGTCTATGAGCGCCTGCCGCTACTCATTTTGTCCAAGGCACTGTTTGGGTCGCCGCCCTCATTGAAAATGGCGCTTGTGGAATGGTTGCAGGCGTTGCGACCAAACCTCCTTTCCAGCCTGACCTGGCGACGCTTGAGTCTGAGCCGCAGCTTCATACTGCCAGTGCTTCAGCTTGAAAGGCCCTCCGGCGAAGAGCTCGGCAAACGTGTCGCGGTATTGAGTCGAAACGACATACGCGCCGCCCGACTGCTCACCGCCGTCGGTAGCTTGCTGGAGATGGCGCTGTGGATAGGTCTGCTGGTGATGTTCTACGTGCTGATCCCGCAGCAATTGCTCACCGACTGGGATCAGTTGACAGTCTTCGAGCTCGATGGAAACCTGAACTGGCTGGAGCACCTGACCAATGCGGGGTATGCGCTGGTACTGGTGATCTGGGGACCGATTTATGTGTCCTGTGGCTTTACCTTGTATCTGAATCGCCGCACCACGCTGGAAGCCTGGGACATTGAACTGGTCTTGCGGCGCCTGCGCCAGAAACTACTCGGCAGCGCCTATGTGCTGATGATCGGGGTCGGCCTGACACTGGCGACTGTCACACAGCCAGCATGGTCCGCTGCGCAAGACTTCAACTGCCCGCTGCCGCCCCAGGACAATGAAGCCCAGGCAAGCCCCGAAAGCGCCCGCCTGACCCATCAAGCACTCACCAGTGAGGCTGCCCGCGAGACTATCCACAAGGTGCTGCAAAATCCGCCGTTCAAGAACCCGCAAACGGTTTCCGGCTGGCGACTGGAGAAGCGCGAGGTCACCCCATCTGCAGAGGGCCCGCAGGCCAGCGGATTGACCGCATGGCTGAACCGACTTATGCAACTGGGTAACTTCCTGGCGCAGACATTCAAAATACTGCTTTGGGCCCTCGCCGTGACCTTGCTTTGCCTGGTTATCTGGCGCTACAAGGCTTGGTTCAAAACCTTCGTTTCCCGCACAACGGGAGACAAAAAAGTGGGCCCCAGCCAGCCCGAGCAATTGTTCGGCCTGCAGATCACCGCACAAAGCCTGCCAGCGGACATCGCCGGCAGTGCCGAGCAACTCTGGCCGAACCAGCCCCGTGAAGCATTGGGCCTGCTTTACAGAGGATTGCTGAGCCGTCTGGTCAGCGACTATCAACTGCCACTGAAAAGCGCGGATACCGAAGGCCAGGTACTGGAGCGCATTGCCCTTCTCAACCAGCCGCAATTACAACTGTTCAGCCAGGACCTGACGACTCAATGGCAAAATCTGGCGTATGGCCACAGACTCCCCCCCGCCCACCTGCAGCGTGAGTTGTGCGATGGTTGGCGGCAATTGTTCGACGTCGCCGCGCTTGATGGAAATTCGCGTCCATGAGCAAGCGCAGTCATTGGCTGATCGCCCTGCTGGCCTTGCTGATCATCGGTATAGGTCTGGTGTATCTGGCCAAAAACCTCGAGCACTATGAAGAAACCATCGACAAGGGGCCTTCACCAGCGGTCAGGGCCAATCCCTATCTGGCTGCAGAGAACTTTCTGCGCCAGCTATCCATTGCCGTAAAAGTCGCTGACTCCCTGAACAATCTGCCCGATCCTGCGCAGCAAACCCAAACCCTGTTGTTGCTCGACAGCCGTGAAGACATGACCCCGGCAGAGGCGGAGCGCGTCCTGCGCTGGGCACGTTCAGGCGGGCATCTGCTGTTTGTTGCCGAACAACTGTGGAACGAAAAAAAAGGCCGCAGTGGCGACTTGCTGCTGGATCGCTTGCAGATTCATCAATTGCTCAGCAAGGACCTCAAGGACCAGGACCGCGCACCCTTCAGAGCAATGATCCCGCTGCGGACGCCTGAACCCGAGCCTGAAAAGCCAGCCACATCCTGGCCCGAGTTGACTCGTCTGTACGTTGAAAACGAAGCGGCACCGGCCTATATGAGTTTCGATACCAGCTTCCACCTTGAAGACCCACAGGACCACGCACAAGCCTGGGCCAACAGCGCCGAAGCCACTCACATGCTGCAACTGATCTATGGCAATGGCGTGATCACCGTTGTCACCGATGCCGACCTGTGGAAAACCCGCGCCATCGGCAAATACGACAATGCCTGGCTGTTGTGGTATCTGACCCAGGACAGCAACGTCACGATGCTGGTCAGCACGAGGCACGACAACCTTTTCAACCTGCTACTGCGCAACTTTCCACTCCTGCTGCTGACGTTAGCGTTGCTGGTTGGCCTGGGTCTGTGGCGAGCGGGGATGCGTCAGGGGCCTTTGTTGCCGGCGCCATCCATGGCTCGTCGACAACTGACCGAACACCTGCGGGCCAGCGCTGAACTGGCCCGGCGCCACAGCGGCCAGCAAAGCCTGCTGCGCACGCTGCAAGTGGACGTCCTGCGCCGCGCCAGGAAACGCCACCCCGGTTTCGAAACCTTGCCTGTTACCGAGCAATGGCAAGTATTGGCACGACTGACACGCCAACCGACCAGCGCTATCAGCCTGGCCCTGCGCCCGCGCCCCGCCACCCGGCTGTCCAGCTCCGACTTCACCCGGCAGGTTGCCCACCTGCAAATCATCAGGAATGCCCTATGAGCGATCAATCAAACGATCCATCGAGCAATAGCGAACCTGTTGTCGAGTTCAATATCGACCACAGCGCATCGCCCGCCGAACCCGCCGCGCCAGCTAGCAATCAGGCACAACAACGCCAACGTGCCAGCCACCTGGCTCAGGCGCTGCGTATTGAGCTGCGAAAGGCAGTCGTGGGTCAGACGGCGGTCATCGATGATGTGCTGACCGCCTTGATTGGCGGCGGCCATGTCTTGCTCGAAGGCGTGCCGGGGCTGGGTAAGACCTTGTTGGTCCGCGCCCTGGCTCGCTGCTTCGGTGGCGAGTTCGCGCGAATCCAGTTCACCCCGGACCTGATGCCCAGCGATGTCACCGGCCATGCCGTCTATGACATGCAGAGCGAACAGTTCAAGTTGCGCAAGGGCCCGCTGTTTACCAACCTGCTGCTGGCCGATGAAATCAACCGTGCGCCAGCCAAAACCCAGGCCGCGCTCCTCGAAGCAATGCAGGAGCGACAGGTCACCCTTGAAGGCCGTCCCATGCCCATCGCGCAGCCCTTCATGGTGCTCGCGACGCAGAACCCGATCGAGCAGGAAGGCACCTACCCCTTGCCGGAGGCAGAGCTGGATCGCTTCATGCTCAAATTGCGCATGGACTATCCCGAGCTCAACGACGAACTGGCGATGGTGCGTCAGGTCACCCGATCGACTCGCGCCGACATGCTGGACGTGCAGCCGTTGCGAGTGGTCTTGCAAGCCCGTGAAGTGCAGGCCTTGCAGCGCATCGCCAGTGAGCTCCCCATGGATGACCAAGTGCTGGACTACGCAGTACGTCTGGCGCGGGCCACGCGCAGCTGGCCGGGGCTGACCATCGGGGCCGGTCCTCGGGCATCCATTGCGCTGGTGCGCGGAGGCCGTGCACGAGCGTTGCTGCGCGGCGGCGAATTCGTCATACCCGACGACGTCAAAGGCTGTGCGCTGGCGGTGCTGCGCCATCGGGTAAGACTGTCGCCTGAACTGGACATCGAAGGTCTATCAGTGGATCAGGTGCTCAAACAGATGCTTGATCAGGTTCCGGCACCGCGCCTATGAAACAGGCGTTGAAGCCTTCCCTCTCCCTGTTTTGCTGGCTTGGCGGCCTGGCGGGCATGGCGTTGGTGCTGGGTGTCTGGTCGGCGCTTGCTCCGGCAGCCGCCGAATTCAGCGGGCTGTTCTGGAGCTTGTTGATTGGGCTGGCGATGCTGGCGGCTCTCGATGGCTACCGGCTACTGCGCCTGCCCTCGCCTCACCTGCAACGCCGGCTACAAGGCAGCCTGGCCTTGGGTCGCTGGAGTGAAGCGAGCGTGCAACTGACCCACAGCTACCCGAGTCCCGTCACGGTTCGGGTATTCGACCACGCGCCTGAAGGTCTTGAATGCGAGCATTTGCCCCAGGAAATCGCCCTGCTGCCGGGGCACCAGGCTGAACTGACGTACCGCTTGCGCCCTCACCAACGTGGCCTGTTTCACTTCGAGCGTTGTGAAATCTACCTGCCCAGCCCGATGGGACTCTGGAGCAGCCGCCGCTATTTACCATTGCACGACGTTACCCGTGTTTACCCCGACTTCGCCCGACTCTACGGTGGACAACTTCTGGCCGTCGATAACTGGCTGAGTCAGATCGGCGTACGTCTACGACAAAGGCGTGGTCTAGGCATGGAATTCAACCAGCTACGCGAATTTCGTGAAGGTGACAGTCTGAGACAGATCGACTGGAAAGCCACCGCCAGGCACCGCACACCGATCGCCAGGGAATATCAGGAAGAGCGTGATCAGCAAATAATTTTCATGCTCGATTGCGGCCGCCGAATGCGCAGCCAGGATGGCGACCTGTCCCACTTCGATCATGCACTCAACGCTCTACTGTTGTTGGGGTACGTCGCGCTGCGGCAAGGGGACGCTGTGGGGTTGTTCACTTTTGCCGGCGAGCAACATCGCTACCTGGCACCTGTCAGGGGGCAAGGCCAGCTTAATGTTCTGCTCAACAGTGTCTATGACCTGCACAGCAGCCAACGTCCGGCGGACTATAGCGCCGCTGCGCGCCAACTGCTGGCGCGGCAGAAACGCAGGGCTCTGGTGGTACTGATGACCAATTTGCGGGATGAGGACGACGAGGAGCTGCTGGTTGCGGTCAAACAGCTCGAACGCCAGCATCGTGTTTTGGTGGTGAGCCTGCGAGAAGAGGTGCTGGACACATTACGGCAAGCTCCGGTCCAGACCTTTGACGACGCATTGACCTATTGCGGGACCATCGACTTCCTCAACGCCCGCGCTGATCTGCAGGAACGCTTGAGCGCCCATGGTGTTGCGGTTCTGGATTCGCGCCCGGCAGAGCTGGGCGCGGAACTGGTAAGCAGGTACCTGAGCTGGAAAAAGGCCGGAGCCTTATAAGCGAACCAAGGGACAGTACCGGGCAGCCGGGACACTCCTAGGCCGACGCCTCCAGAGGGTGAAAGCTGAAGTAGCGACGCAAGGCCTTGATCAGCTCTGAGTATTCGGCAGGCGCTTCGGTCAGAGTAAAGCCCGAATCGTAACTGCCGGGGGTTTCGTCTTCGTGGCACCAGAGACAGGTTGCGTTAACGTCAACCGTCGACGGCAAACCCCGTTCGCAGGGCACCTGAAGACGCAACTGGAATTCAGCCCCTACCAATACAGGCAGGTCACTGATGAGCATCAGCCCATTCTCGGAGATATTACCCAGGCACCCCACGGACTTGCCGGTGTACCGATTGGAAACCCGAAGATAGAAAGGCAGTTGATGTCGTTCGATCTTTCGCTCTTTTAGCATGGTTCAGCCGCCGTCATAGACCATTGAGCATGGTCGCGCTAAATCTTCCAGATTGTCGCAGCCTTGAACTGCACAAACGCTGCGAACAAATGCTTCAAGGTGGATAAATCGCAGAATGTGTCTCTGACTCGCACGCGCCTGTCCAAGTCACTCTTTAATCATCAACTTTACAAAGCGTAGCGCAAAGCGGCCAGACAGCCACCCAAGACCGCTACCGCCTATCCATTCGAGTGTAACTACCGTGAAGCACGCCTCGTCTGGGCGGCCTGCACTCTGGGATAGTGACCCAACTGAGCAAGGGTTTCCAGGCGAGCACGGGCCCTGAACGCGTATTCGCTGGCGGGATATTGGGTAATGATGAACTGGTAAGTCTGCGCCGCATCAACGAACAACTTCTGACGCTCCAGACACTGACCGCGCAGCATCGACACCTCAGGCTGAATGTAACGCCGTGAGCGGCTTTGACGGTCGACCTTGGAAAGGCTCAACATGACGTTTTCACAGTCGCCACGATCATACGAACGGTAGGCGCTGTTCAAATTGGAATCCATCGACAAACGGGTACAGCCACCGACGGCGGCCAGCAATACTAAAATCATCACGATTCGCATGGGACTCTCCTGTGCTCTGCAATGTATCGACCCAAACCCGGATTTCTTCAAGGCGTTTTACGACCAATCGTCTGTCCGCATCCGGCTGCGGGAGTTCAAGGCAGTGAAACGAACAATGACTTCGGATCAAGACAGTAGTAGCCTCTCGCTGCGCTTCATATAAGGAGTTTGTGCATGACCGTACGCCGCACCAAAATCGTCGCCACCCTTGGCCCTGCGAGTAATTCACCAGAAGTCATCGAGCAACTGATCCTCTCGGGTCTGGACGTTGCCCGTCTGAACTTTTCCCACGGCACCCCGGATGAGCACAAGGCACGCGCCAGGCTGATCCGCGAAATCGCCGCCAAACACGGGCGCTTCGTCGCTCTGCTGGGCGATTTGCAAGGGCCGAAAATTCGTATCGCCAAGTTTGCGAACAAGAAGATCGAGCTGAAGGTGGGTGACAAATTCACCTTCTCTACCGCTCACCCGCTGACCGAAGGCAACCAGCAAATCGTGGGTATCGACTACCCGGATCTGGTCAAGGATTGCGGCGTTGGCGACGAGCTGCTGCTCGACGACGGCCGTGTTGTCATGCGCGTCGATACCCAGACAGCTGACGAACTGCACTGCACCGTATTGATTGGCGGTCCACTGTCAGATCACAAAGGCATCAACCGTCGTGGCGGTGGCCTCACAGCGCCAGCGCTGACCGAAAAAGACAAGCTGGACATCAAGCTCGCCGCGGAAATGGACCTGGATTACCTGGCGGTGTCCTTCCCACGCGACGCCGCCGACATGGAATACGCACGCAAACTGCGTGACGAATCCGGTGGCACCGCCTGGCTGGTTGCCAAGATCGAACGCGCTGAAGCAGTGGCCAACGACGAAGTGCTCGATGCACTGATCCGCGCCAGTGACGCAGTCATGGTTGCTCGTGGTGACCTGGGTGTTGAAATCGGCGACGCAGAACTGGTCGGCGTACAGAAACGCATCATCCTGCACGCGCGCCGTCACAACAAAGCGGTGATCGTTGCCACACAGATGATGGAGTCGATGATCTCCAGCCCGATGCCGACCCGCGCCGAAGTATCAGACGTCGCCAACGCCGTGCTCGACTACACCGACGCCGTGATGCTCTCGGCTGAAAGTGCTGCCGGTTCTTACCCGATCGAAGCGGTGCAAGCCATGGCGCGTATTTGCGTCGGCGCTGAAAAGCACCCAACCGGCAAGACCTCCAGCCACCGTATCGGCCACTCGTTCACCCGTTGTGACGAAAGCATCGCCCTGGCGGCCATGTACACCGCCAACCACTTCCCCGGTGTGAAAGCGATCATTGCCCTGACTGAAAGCGGCTATACCCCGTTGATCATGTCGCGGATTCGTTCTTCGGTTCCGATTTACGCGTTCTCCCCGCACCGCGGAACTCAGGCACGCGCGGCCATGTTCCGTGGCGTGTACACCGTACCGTTCGACCCAGCCAACCTGCCACCTGGCCAGGTCAGTCAGGCAGCGGTCGACGAGCTGCTCAAGCGTGGTCTGGTGGAACAAGGTGATTGGGTCATCCTTACCAAAGGTGACAGCTACCACACCATCGGCGGCACCAACGGCATGAAGATCCTGCACGTCGGCGATCCTTTGGTCTAAGACCGCCCCGCGCAGTAACTAAAAAGCCCCGGTTCGCAAGAGCCGGGGCTTTTTGTTGGCTGTTCAATGCAAGCCTTCAGGCACAGCTGCTAAGGCCCGGAATCACGGTAATTGCGTGGGAGCGAGCTTGCCCGCGAAAGGGCAGGCACAACCAGCAGATTTGCCGAACCCGAAGTATGGTCTTCGCGAGCAAGCTCGCTCCCACAGGTTTTGCATTGCCGTTCAAAGAGTATGCAGCTACGCCCATGAAACCGAGTCCTGAAGGGCTTGAGGAGTACGACTTCGCAGGCGCTGCGGTCTCATTCCCGCCCCAAAAACACATCTGCCAACACCTGATTGCGCGGCAGGCCGGCCAGATACAGGCGCTTGGCAAAATCTTCAACACTGTTCGGGCTGCCGCAAACCAGCGCCATACTCTTGCGCGACAACATGCGCAGGTCAGCCAGTGTGGTTGCCAGATTCTGTGGCGTGACCAGTTGCACCTGCGCACCCACTTCCTCCAGCTCCTGGCGCAGGTAGTGCTCACTTTCGTCCCGCGCCAGATGCACAAGACGAATTGCCCCCTGATGATCCTGGCGCAGGGCTTCACGCAGAACGCCCCATAGAGGCCCAAGCCCGGTCCCGGCAGCCAGTAGCAAAAGTGGCCGTTCCTGCCAGTCAGGATCGTACTGCAACGCGCCACCACGCAGCTCGCCAAGGCCAATGGGATCACCGATCTTCAATTGCCGGGCGGCGTCGATAAATGCGCCGGGCTGATGGCAATCGAGGTGGAATTCCAGGTAAGGATCCCCGCCGGGCAGGCTCGCCAGGGAGTAAGGCCTGGCGACACCGCCGACGGTCCACAGCACCACGTGCTGTCCGGCGCGATAACGCAACGGGCGTTCAGGCTCCAGGCGTAGACGTAATACGGTTGGGCTTAGCCAATCGCAGCCCGACACCACAGCAGGAGAACCGTCACGCAATGGATCAAAAGCCTGGATCGTCAGATCTCCAACAACGCGGCACTGGCAGGCCAGACGCCAGCCTTGCTGATGCTTGCCTGGGTCCAACGCTTCAGGAAGCGCATCGGCCGGCTCACCGTCAACGCAACGCACCAGACACGCATGGCAACTTCCAGCTCGACAGCTATAGGGAACGGCGACTCCAGCCTGATTGAGGCTGTCAAGCAAGTTGCTTCCCGGGGCGACCGTCCAGCGACGCTCCCCCACCTGCAATTCAGGCATCTACGTTTTCCCAGCCAGCCACACATCGATTGCGTCCAGTGCGTTTGGCCAGATACAGCGCCTGATCGGCGCGCTGCAAGGCTTCATCCAGATTGTCGCCACGCTCTAGCAAGGTCATGCCGATGGACAGGCTCAGACTGACGTCAGGCAAGACATCGAGTTTGACCTGAGCGTAAGACTCGCGAACCCGCTCGCAACACTCGATCAACTTCCGCTCCGTACACAGGGGTATCAACAACACGAACTCTTCTCCACCGTAACGGGCCAGCACATCTGTGTCGCGAAGACAGTTTTCAGCACGCTGGGCGAATGCCTGCAACACTTGATCGCCCGCCGCATGCCCGTAGTTATCGTTAATGCGCTTGAAGTGATCAAGGTCGATCAGGGCCAGACCGTGGCAAGTCTCACCCTCCAGCAGGTTCAGCTCACGGGCTGCCATGCGCAGAAAATAACGGCGATTGTACAGGTTGGTGAGTTCGTCGGTGGCGGCAAGCTCTTCAAGCTGCACCATCATGCCGCGCAGGGTCTCCTGATGGGCCTGCAAGGCATAACGGCGCTGACGCAAACGCTGACGCTGGGCATACACGTAGCCCGCGAAAAGGCTGAGCCATAACAGCATGACAAACAACGCACTGAACTGCAGAACGGCAGTTGCCACATGCTGCATACGGCCGGTGGAAAACTCCCAGACATTGATCCCGGCAAAGCTGATGAGCACCAGCAGCGAACAGCGGGCAAAAACCATGGGCGTGAGTTGGAAAAGGCCGAACAGCAAAATCGGCGCGTACAGGATGAGAAACGCCCCGCGCGCGGTATCGAGATAAAACACCAGCCAGGTCAGCCAGGTCAAAGCCAGCGTTACCTGGAACTCGGTGAGGCTCGCGTCGGCAAATCGCTGGTTGAACTTGCTGAGAAACACCACCAGCAGCACAAGCTGGCTGACAATCACCAAGGTGCAACCGATCAACGCGACGTGAAGTGGCTGATGAAGCTCTCCGGCATAGACAGCCAGCCAGCTAAGGGACATCACCACCAGATAGGTCGCGACAGCCAGACCGAAACGCCTTAAAAACAAAGATTGCGTAGCCGGAGAGATTTGTCTTGTGTTCGTCGTGCTCAAAAAGGATTCCTTCCCATACTGGCACCAGGGACCAAACTCTAGCTTCGTTAGCGAAAGGTTGCCCACCCAAATGAATAAATACGTTCAATAAAGTACAAAAGCAATCAACAAAAAATCCCCGCAGCGCCCGTCGTACCTGCGATTGCGCGCAAATCCCCATGTTAACTGGCGCAGTTGCGCTTCGAGCCTGACAATAGTGCACTTGATAACCGATGGATGGACCTGTGCGAGCGACGGGTTATACTGCCGCGCCTTTTTGTCGCAGCCATATAACTGTTACAGCCCTGATACATCACTGATACAACAACGGGTTGGAGATGGCTCGGCACATTATTGAATGTTCCCGACCTGATAGAGGAGCGCGCCCCATGACCGTGATCAAGCAAGACGACCTGATTCAAAGCGTCGCCGACGCCCTGCAATTCATTTCCTACTACCACCCGGTAGATTTCATTCAGGCCATGCACGAGGCGTACCTGCGTGAAGAGTCGCCTGCTGCCCGCGACTCCATGGCGCAGATCCTGATCAACTCGCGCATGTGCGCCACCGGTCATCGCCCGATCTGCCAGGACACCGGGATCGTCACCGTGTTTGTGCGCGTGGGCATGGACGTGCGCTGGGACGGCGCCACCATGGGCCTGGACGACATGATCAACGAGGGCGTACGTCGCGCCTACAATCTGCCGGAAAACGTATTGCGTGCATCGATCCTGGCCGACCCGGCAGGCTCGCGTAAAAACACCAAGGACAACACGCCGGCCGTGATTCACTACTCCATCGTTCCGGGTAACACCGTGGAAGTGGACGTGGCTGCCAAAGGCGGCGGCTCGGAAAACAAATCGAAGATGGCGATGCTCAACCCGTCCGACTCGATCGTTGACTGGGTACTGAAAACCGTTCCGACCATGGGCGCGGGCTGGTGCCCACCGGGCATGCTCGGCATTGGTATCGGCGGCACTGCCGAGAAAGCAGCCGTGATGGCCAAGGAAGTGTTGATGGAATCCATCGACATCCACGAGCTGAAGAAGCGCGGCCCGTCCAACCGTATCGAAGAGATGCGCCTCGAGCTGTTCGAGAAGGTCAATCAGCTGGGCATCGGCGCTCAGGGCCTCGGTGGTCTGACCACCGTGCTCGACGTGAAGATCATGGACTACCCGACCCACGCAGCGTCCTTGCCGGTGTGCATGATCCCCAACTGCGCCGCTACTCGTCACGCCCACTTCGTGCTCGATGGTTCCGGCCCTGCGTCCCTGGAAGCGCCATCGCTGGACGCGTACCCGGAAATCGTCTGGGAAGCCGGCCCGTCAGCCCGTCGCGTCAACCTCGACACCCTGACACCGGAAGACGTGCAAAGCTGGAAGCCGGGCGAAACCGTTCTGCTCAACGGCAAGATGCTCACCGGTCGCGATGCCGCCCACAAGCGTATGGTCGAAATGCTCAACAAGGGCGAAACCCTGCCGGTGGACCTCAAAGGTCGCTTTATCTACTACGTCGGTCCGGTTGATCCGGTGCGCGAAGAAGTAGTCGGCCCGGCTGGCCCGACCACCGCCACGCGGATGGACAAATTCACCCGGCAGATCCTCGATCAGACCGGCCTGTTGGGCATGATCGGCAAGTCCGAGCGCGGTCCAACGGCCATCGAAGCGATCAAGGACTACAAAGCCGTGTACCTGATGGCGGTCGGCGGCGCAGCCTATCTGGTGGCGCAAGCGATCAAGAAGTCGAAAGTCGTGGCCTTTGCCGAACTGGGCATGGAAGCGATCTACGAGTTCGAAGTCAAAGACATGCCGGTCACGGTAGCGGTGGACAGCAAGGGCGAATCCGTCCACATCACCGGTCCGCAGATCTGGCAGAAAAAGATCAGCGACAGCCTGGCGGTAGAAGTGCAGTAAGCACCTCGGCGGCCCAATAAAAAACCCGCAGCGATGCGGGTTTTTTATTAAGAGGACCACATTGCGCCCCCTGTGGGAGCGGTGCTTGCCCGCGAAGAACGATAACGCGTTATTGCTAACGACGTGGGACCGGCTTTAGCCGGGAAGGCGGCATTTCAGACGATGGATATTGGGTGGATGTCCGGGCCTCTTCCCGGCTAAAGCCGGTCCCACGTCGTCACATCCGCTTGCGAGCAAACATAGAATCTCCCACAGGATTAGGATTACAGTTCCCGCCCGAACGTCACCCCCGCCTATTCAACGCATTCACCACCAACCGATCTACCCAACCCCACAAGCGCTGTTTGATCCGGCTCCACAATGGTCGGGATTTCCACTGCGCCAGAGTGATTTCCTTGCTCACGGCAAAATCCTTCTCAAAGCTGGCAACCACATCCCGCGTCAGACCCGAGTCGAGGGCTTCAAGGTTGGCTTCCAGATTGAAGCGCAGATTCCAGTGATCAAAGTTGCACGAGCCAATGCTGACCCAGTCATCAATCAGCACCATTTTCAGATGCAGGAAGCACGGCTGGTATTCGAAGATCTTCACGCCCGCGCGCAATAGACGTGGGTAGTAACGGTGTCCGGCGTAGCGCACTGATGGGTGATCGGTGCGCGGACCGGTGAGCAGCAAACGAACATCGATGCCCCGCGCCGCAGCCCGTCGCAGCGAGCGACGGACTTTCCAGGTCGGCAGGAAATACGGCGTTGCCAGCCAGATGCGTTTTTGGCCGCTATTCAAGGCGCGCACCAGTGACTGGAGAATGTCGCGATGCTGGCGGGCGTCGGCATAGGCCACCCGGCCCAGACCATCCCCGGAAACCGGCACTTTGGGCAGGCGCGGCAGACCGAAGTTTTCTGCTGGACGCCATGCAGTGCGACGTTCATTGGCGTGAAATTGACGATCAAACAACGCTTGCCAATCGATCACCATCGGACCGGTGATTTCTACCATCACTTCATGCCATTCACTGACATCTGCCGATGGCTGCCAGAACTCGTCGGTAACCCCGGTGCCGCCTACCACCGCCAGCTGCTTGTCGACCAACAGCAACTTGCGATGGTCGCGATAGAAGTTGCGAATACCGCGCCGCCAATGAATGCGGTTGTAGTAACGCATGATGACGCCTGCATCGTTCAGTCGTTTGCGCAGGCTGAGGGTGAAAGCCTGTGCGCCAAAATCGTCGAACAGGCAGCGGACGATCACACCGCGCTGTGCCGCATCCACCAACGCTCGGACCACCGCGTCGGCGCAGGCCCCGGCTTCGACCAGATAAAGCTCCAGCTCCACTTGCTGCTGCGCGCTGTCAATGGCAGCGATCATGCGTGGAAAAAAGGCTGGACCGTCGATCAGCAACTGAAACTGGTTGTCCTTGCGCCAAGGAAAAATCGCTCCGGACATGATCAGCGCGCCGTGAAGATCAAGACGGCGCCCACGGGAACCGACAGACTCACCGCCGATAAGCCCGCAGCGCTACGCAGTGCCGAGAAGCCGGGCACCAGACCAAAGTCCTGAGCATTGACCACCAGCGGTTCAAGCGTCACCACCTGAAAGCGTCGCTCATCAAGCCGCGTGGCAAGCAACTCCGCCCGATAGCTGTGGGACTTGCCATGCAGCTGCACAATCAGCGGCAGGCGCAGTTCCAACTGTGCGCCGGGTGCCAGATCGTTGATGGGGCGCAGATCGAGCTGGGCGTTGATTTTCGCCCGGGGGAATTTTTCCACGTCAAAAACCTGCTCGCGAATTCGCTCATCGCGCAGGGCAATGCCAGTGCTGACCGACTCCAGCTCAACCTCGACTTCAGCCAGCCCCTGACGGTCGACCTTGCCGTGCAGCGTCAGGAAACGATGAACTTCGGCAATGTCAGAATTCTTGGTGGAGGTGAACGAAAGTCGCGACGACTCGTTATCCAGATACCAGTTCGCCTGAGCAGACAACGAAAACACTGACAACAAGGCCAGCAGCAGGCGGGTTGTGGTGTGCATGCAAACTCCAGATGCGCATTGAGGGGCAACCTTACCGCCTGTCTGACCGCTGGCAAACTGCTACGTTCGCAAGCAGCACCGATCAAGGCGGCAGCAAGCGACAACCCTGTCGCTCACCCTGCCAGGCGGCAACGCTGCTGCGACCTAGCCCTTCGGCCGATACCCGTTTATTTGCCGGGTCATCCAGCAGGCTGCTGGGTACGTACTGTTTGACGTAGCCACGGCAATAGTCGGCGGAATTAAGCATGACGTAGCGGCAGGAGCAATACTCCTTGGCGGTATAGGCGCTGATGATGCCCGGAAAGGCACCTAAAGCGACGCGGTTTTGCCAGACCAGAACGCCCACTGCCACCAACATCAATAGCAGCAGACTGCTGAAGGGACGACGTCGTATAAATCCGGTAATCATCTCGACTTCTCTCATCACATAATTGAAATGCAGCGCACAGCTTGGGCTGGGGTCGTGGGATCGGCTTCAGCCGGGAAGTCGGCATTCCAGGCGATAAATATGGAGTGGTTGTACTGGCCTCTTCCCGGCTAAAGCCGGTCCCACGTCGTCACATCGGTCCCTACAGCGCAGGGGCCTCTTTACCAAACGCAGCCAGCGTCAGCTTGAGCAACTGATCATGTGAGTAGCTCCCGTCGCGATCATCGGCATAGCGCACGATCACCAGCCCGGCGCTGGGCACGACATACAGCGCCTGCCCCCAATGCCCCAAAGCAGCGAAGGTATCAGCCGACGCATGCGGCCACGGGCCTTTAGCGCCGTCGGCGGTGCGGTTAAGCCACCACTGGCCTCCAGAGGCTTCGTTCGCCTGCAGGCCTGCAAACGGCGTCAACACGAAATCCACCCAGGCTACGGGCAATAACTGCTGTTCATTCCAGCGCCCGCCGCACTGCATCAGCAATCCGATACGCGCCAGGTCTCGTGCAGTCATGTAGGCGTAGGAAGAGCCGACAAAGCTCCCGCTGGGGTCCGATTCCCACACCGCGCTGCGCATACCCAACGGTTCGAACAACGCCGTCCACGGGTAATCGGAATAAGCCTTTTCTCCCACCATGCCGCGCAGCGCTGCCGACAGCACATTGCTGTCGCCGCTGGAGTAAAGAAAGGCGGTACCCGGTGCATAAGCACTGCGATGCTCGGCAGTAAAGCGCGCCATATCACCGCGACCCCGGGTGTAGAGCATGGCGACTACCGAGGAGTTGAGCGGCGCGTATTCGTAGTCTTCCTGCCAGTCCAGGCCGGAAGACCAGTTCAGCAGGTGCCGCAAGGTGATGCCGGGGTGCGCGCTGAACGGCGGATAGAACCTGGCCACCGGATCATCCAGCTGAAACCTGCCCTGCCCAAACGCGACACCTAGCACCGTCGCCATGATGCTTTTGCTGATCGACCAAGTGAGGTGCGGCGTCTCGGCGCGGGTTTCACCGGCGTAGCGCTCATAGATCACCTGCCCGTCGCGCATCACCAGCAAAGCATCGGTACGAATGCCCTGGCGCGTTTCGTCGTTGCGCACAGGGAATGCGTAGTTCTCAAGGGCTTGTAGAGCGTCGGCATTGGCGTTGATCGAGATTAACAGCAGAAACAGCCAGGCAAACCGCATGGGGCGGACCTCGGAATGGGATGGCCGGAACTTAGCAGGAGGTCATGACAGAAATTGCACCAGCATTTTGAAATGCATTCCTGTGGGAGCGAATTTATTCGCGAAGGCGGTAGGTCAGACACAGGTGTTGATCGGTAAGGCCCCCTTCGCGAATAAATTCGCTCCCATAGGGGTTTGCGTTCATTCAGCCCCGTCACATAACCATCACCAAACGTTCATGGTCATGACATCGCCTCTGCATAGCCTGAGTTTGAACAGCAGCGCCAGGCCATTTCAGCCGATGCCCGCACTTGCAGGGCTGGCTCACGGAGATTTCGCATGACTCAGATCGCCCGCATTCGCGACACAGCGTCCGACCGCCGTCTTCAGGCCGAACGCCTGACCGGAACCAAAGCTTTGCAGGAAGCACAGGCATTGCGTTTCACCGTTTTCAGTGGCGAATTCAACGCTAAACTCAAAGGCGCAGACCAGGGTCTGGACATGGACGACTACGACGTGCACTGCTCGCACATCGGCGTGCGTGACCTCAATACAGGCAAGCTGGTCGCCACCACTCGCCTCCTTGATCACAAGGCGGCCAACACCATCGGCCGTTTCTACAGCGAGGAAGAATTCAGCCTGCACGGCCTTGGCCATCTGCAAGGGCCGATCCTGGAATTGGGTCGCACCTGCGTCGATCCCGAATACCGCAACGGCGGCACCATTGCCGTGCTGTGGAGCGAACTGGCCGAGATCCTCAACGAAGGCTCCTACAGCTACCTGATGGGCTGCGCGAGCATTTCGATGCAGGACGGCGGCATTCAGGCTCACGCCATCATGCAGCGTCTGCGCGAACGTTATCTGTGCACGGAAAACCTGCGCGCCGAGCCGAAAAATCCACTGCCGGCCATGGACCTGCCGAGCAACGTGATCTGCGAAATGCCGCCTTTGCTCAAGGCCTACATGCGCCTGGGTGCGAAGATCTGCGGCGAACCCTGCTGGGACGAAGACTTCCAGGTTGCGGACGTTTTCATTCTGCTCAAGCGTGACGAGCTTTGCCCGCGTTACGCCCGCCACTTCAAGGCAGCTGTGTAATGAGCCGGATACGTGGCTACGCCCGAGTCGCACGGGTGCTGATAGTGATCGCGCTGGGCCTGACCATTGCCGGCGCATTCGCCTGCATGGAGCGCGTCAAGATTGGTCATTCCATGGCCCGTCGCCAGCGCTGGAGCCGCTGGTTCATGGCTCGCCTGACCGCGGCTTTGCCGTTTCGCGTGATGGTCAGCGGCGAACTGCCTCGCCAGCCGATGCTGTGGGTCAGCAATCACGTTTCGTGGACCGACATTCCGCTACTGGGCATGCTCGTCCCACTGTCGTTTCTGTCCAAGGCCGAAGTGCGCACCTGGCCGGTCGCAGGCTGGCTGGCGTTGAAGGCCGGCACCCTGTTCATCCGTCGCGGGGCGGGCGACAGCCGTCTGATTCAGAAACAGATGGGCAATCACTTGCAGCAGAACAACGCGCTGGCGATTTTTCCGGAAGGCACCACCACCGACGGCACCGGGCTGCGCACCTTCCACGGGCGCTTGATGTCCAGTGCTATCGACAGCGGTGTAATGATGCAACCGGTGGCGATTCAGTATTCACGAAATGGCAAGCCTGACCCTATCGCCCCGTTCATAGGCGATGACGACCTGCTCTCGCATTTGCGTCGGCTGTTCGCCAACGAACAGGGCGATGTGCATATCCAGTTATTGACGCCGATTGTCACTCAGGGCAAGGAACGTGCAGCGCTGGCCTATGAAGCACAGCAAGCAGTGCAGGTCGCGCTGTTTGGCGAACTTCCTGTCACCGTCGAAAAACCAGTTGCTGAGACACCCCAGGTCGTTGCAGAGCCTCAGCCAGCCGAGAGCCCACGCTCGGCCAGGGCAGCCTGAGAAAAATCCTGCAGAAACGGATAAAACTCGGCGAAGTCAGCACTCAAGGGTTGGTAGAGCGCATGCAACTCCTGCATGGCGCCCGCCAACCCTTGAGGCCGTGACAAGCGCCGGGAAATCCCCATCAACACCTGCTCCAGCACGGCGAATTCCTGATACGACCCGAGCCAGTCCTGAGCCGCCATGCGCGGGGCGATCAGCGCCAACCGCTCGGGCAACTCCGGCTCGGCCTCGAGCACGCTGTAAACCTTGCGGGTGAATGCGGAGAGCGGAACGTCCGCGTAGATCGTCCAGTCACGCGCCAGACAGTGATCGAAAAACACATCAAGCACGATGCCCGCGTAACGTCGCCGCTCGGCGGGGAAGCGGGCAATGGCTTGCTTGATCAGCGGATGGCTGTCGGTAAAGACGTCGATGCTGCGATGCAATTGAATCGCCTGCGCCAGCTCGTCCGGAAACCGCCCGACCACAGGTCCTTTGACGAAATCGCCATACAGACTGCCGAGTAATTGTGCCGGGCGTTGGCCGCCGAGGTGCAAGTGTGCGAGGTAATTCATAACGCCCAGCCTACGCCGAAATACTCGACAAGCCTATATCGATATAACCCGATATAGCGTTTTGCCCTATCTTAAGCAGAAAATCATATTTGTATATCGCGAAATACAAATATAAAGTTCGCTTCATCGCGATATAGCGTTAGACCCATATTGAGAACGACATGCCTATCGACCTCGACGAAATAATAAAAGCCCTGGCTCACCCTGTACGCCGCGACATCCTGGTCTGGCTCAAGGATCCGCTCACCTGTTTTCCGGACCAGACCCACTCGACGGAAAACGGTGTTTGCGCAGGTCAGATCGACCAGCGCGCGGGGCTTTCGCAATCCACGGTTTCCGCGCATCTGGCGACGTTACAACGGGCGGGGCTGATCACCAGCAAGAAGGTCGGCCAGTGGAGTTTCTTTCGACGTAATGAAGAAGTGATCCAGGCCTTTATCGAGGCGCTGGTGCTGGAGCTCAATCCGCCTTCATAAGGGCATGTAAGCCCCCTGTGCCCCTGATTACTTTTCGCCAGAGCGGCAACCCCGTCCTGGCTCCAACTACCAATTGATCATTCAAGAGAATTTGACGCATGACGACTATCTTTGACCCGATCACCATGGGCGATCTGCAACTGTCCAACCGCATCATCATGGCACCGCTGACCCGCTGCCGCGCCGACGAAGGCCGTGTACCGAACGCGTTGATGGCTGAATATTACGTACAGCGAGCGTCTGCCGGCCTGATCATCAGCGAAGCGACTTCGGTGACGCCGATGGGCGTGGGCTACCCGGATACGCCAGGCATCTGGTCCAACGATCAGGTGCGCGGCTGGAGCAACATCACCAAGGCCGTCCACGCCGCGGGCGGCAAGATCGTCCTGCAGTTGTGGCACGTCGGGCGCATCTCCCACCCGTCGTATCTCAATGGCGAAACACCGGTGGCACCGAGTGCAATCAAACCAGATGGCCATGTGAGCCTGGTTCGCCCTCTGTCCGACTACGTCACCCCGCGAGCGCTGGAATTGGCGGAAATTGCCGACGTCGTAGAGGCTTATAGGGTTGGTGCTGAAAACGCCAAGGCGGCCGGTTTTGACGGTGTGGAAGTCCACGGCGCCAACGGTTATCTGCTCGACCAGTTCCTGCAAAGCAGCACCAACCAGCGTACTGACCTGTACGGCGGCTCGATAGAAAATCGTGCCCGTTTGATGCTCGAAGTAGTAGATGCAGTCATTGAAGTCTGGGGCGCCGGTCGCGTCGGCCTGCACCTGGCACCCCGTGCCGACTCCCACGACATGGGCGACGACAACCTGGCCGAGACGTTCGGTTACGTCGCGGCAGAAATGGGCAAACGCGGTATCGCCTTCATCTGCTCGCGCGAACGGGAAGCTGGCGACAGCATCGGTCCGCAGTTGAAAAAGGCATTCGGCGGCGCTTATATCGCCAATGAGAAATTCACCAAGCAAAGCGCCAACGCCTGGCTGGCCAATGGCTCGGCTGACGCGGTGGCATTCGGCGTGCCGTTCATTGCCAACCCGGACCTGCCCGCTCGCCTGAAGCAGGACGCGCCGCTGAACGAAGCGCATCCGGAAACCTTCTACGCCAAGGGGCCGGTGGGTTATATCGATTATCCGGTGCTGTAGGGGCCATGAGAGCTTGACTTGAAATAAATAACCCTGTGGGAGCGGTGCTTGCCCGCGATAAGGCTGCATGCGATCTAACGTAATCTGCGTCCAGCCTTATCGCGGGCAAGCACCGCTCCCACACAGAGTCATCAATACTTCACAATCACCTGCGTGCGTTGACCTGCTGTGAAAGGTTCTGAATCTGGCTCTGCAGCGTATTGATGTTGCGCGTCATCTGGGCGCGGAACGCGTCAAATTCGGCGGTGTTGTTCGCCGCAGCCACCGGCACCGTGCGGTTTTCCTGTTCGCTCTTGAGCACAATCAGGTCCTGCTCCAGACGTTCAATCGCAGCGCTCGGGTTGCCTTGTTTCTTCAGAGCGGCCACATCAGCATTCAGGCTTTTAAGCTGAGTGTCGATTTTCTCAAAATCGCCCTGGGTAGTCTTGGTGTCAGGGATTGCAGCCTTCAGCGCAGTCAGCTCGCTGGTAACAGCCTTCAATTGCTCTTGCAGTTGGGTATTGGCGGTCTGCTGCTGGGTGGCCTGGGTGGTGATCTGCTCCAGACGCTGTTGCAACGTGGCTTGTTGACCCGCTGCGCCTTCCTGCAGTTTGTCCTGATCGGCCAGTTGGTCTTCGATTAGCTTGATGCGCTGTTTGAGCGCGACGCCATCCACCACCACCGATTCGGTTGCCACCACTTTGCCGGAGATATCCTGCAAACGGCCGGCGGCTTCTTCACTGATCCGCGCAAAGCTTTCCTGGGTCGCAACCAGCTGTTGCTCCATCAGGGAAATCTGCTGAAAGCTCCACCAGCCCAGGCCGCAGAAGGCAATGAACAGCGCGCCAACCAGCGCCCACAAAGGGCCAGTGCTGGCCGCCTTGACCTTGACCACAGGTGTATCGCGAGAATAGACAGTGGTGCGCTTGCGCGCGGAGGTGGACGCCGGAACGAAGTCGTCGTCATCGTCCTTGGCGCTGAGATTCGGAACGTCATCGACGTCGTCGTAAGGATCATTACGCATGAGGAACCCTATGTGAAACGGTGATGATGGCTACTTGAAGAGCGCGAGTATAACCGCTGAAGTTGTTGCCTATGGCGCGCGCATGTTGTGTTGCACTTTCCACCAGTCGCAAAACTCGTCCAGTGCCGCCCACAGACTGACCTGCGGCTGATAATCCAGATACTGCTGCGCACGACTGATATCAAGCGTGAAATCCCTGCTCATCACCTGCATTCCCAAACGCGACAGGGTAGGTTCAGGTCGACCCGGCCAGAGAAGGCAGGCGCCTTCATTTATAGCAGCGGCGGTGTAAGCCAGGCCAAAGGAACGGTAACGCGTGACTTGCGGCAACTGCATCCGGCGCATCACGTAGTTGACCGCGTCCCACACAGGTACCGGTGTGCCGTTGCTGATGTTGTAGGCCTTGCCCAACGCGGAACTACCGGCCAGCAAGCTGCTGAGCATGGCCTGATTAAGGTTGTGCATGCCGGTGAAGTCGACTTTGTTCAACCCATTGCCAATGATCGACAAGCGCTTCTTGCGCTGCATGTTGAGCAGCCTGGGAAAAATGCTGGTGTCTCCAGCGCCCGTCACGAAGCGCGGCCGCAAGGCGATGACTTCCAGGCCAAATTCCTCAGCGCCGAACACCTTCTGCTCGGCCAGATATTTGGTCGCTGCATAGTGATTATTGAAGCGTCTGGGTACCTGTTCTTCCTTGATGTTCAGGTGCGAACGGCCATCGAAATAGATCGAAGGTGAGGATAAATGCACCAGCCGGCGCACCCGTTGCTTCAGACAGCCTTCGACCACGTTTTCGGTGACTTGCACATTGCCCTGAAGAAAATCCTGCTTGCGCCCCCAAACGCCCACTGCCCCGGCGCAATGCACCACGGCCTCGACGTCATGGCACAACTCGCGAACCAGTTCAGGGTCGATCAAGTCACCCTGAATGAACTCGGCCCCACGCCTTACCAGGTGCTCGACACCTTCGGCGCGACGACCATTGACCCGAACGCTGAACCCCTGCTCCAGAGCGAACCGCGCAAAGCGCCCGCCAATAAAGCCGCTTGCGCCGGTGACCAGAATTTTCATTTACCACTCCGTTAAAAATCACTTGGCTCTTTGAAACAGCACGACTCAGTAGGAGCGCGCTTGCCCGCGATTGGATCGTTCAGACAACACTTGTATCGACTGACCAGACGCCATCGCGGGCAAGCGCGCTCCTACCCGTCTGACACTATCAATCAACGCATCTTGCTGACGCTCACTTCGTCTCCAGCGGCACCAACCATTGCCCGGCCTGCTGCGCCAGATGCCCGGTCAAGCGTGTCAGCAACTGCCCGCCATTACGCCAATGATGCCAGTACAACGGCACATCCACGGGTTTGTCGGGCGCCAGCTCCACCAATGAACCACGCTGCAACTGCTCGCGCACCTGGATCTCAGGCACCAGCCCCCAAGCCACACCGGCTTCAGTCATGCGCAAAAAGCCCTCGGACGATGGGCATAAATGATGCTCAAAACCACCCGCAACCCCAAGGGACAAAAGATATCGATGCTGCAACAAATCGTCCGGACCGAAAACCAGCGCGGGAACCCGAGCGAGCCGTGCCGCATCAAATCCGTCCGGAAAATGACGCGCAATAAAAGCAGGACTGGCCAACCCACGATAGCGCATGGCGCCCAACAACTGGCTGCGTGCACCGGCGACCGGCCGCTCACTGCCGCACAGACAGGCCGCCACCTCCCCGGCACGCATACGCTTGAGGCCGACGTCCTGGTCTTCGACCACCAGATCCAGCAGCAAATTGTTCTGCGCGCAAAAATCGCCAATCGCCGAGGCCCACCAGGTCGCCAGGCTGTCGGCATTCAACGCAATACGCAGACGTTCAGGCATCCCTTCTTCGTCCAGTGCCGGCACCTGACTCTGCAGATCACGCTCCAGCAGACGGACCTGCTGCACATGGTTGAGTAGACGCCGGCCAATATCGGTCGGGCTCGGCGGCGTGGCGCGCACCAATACGGGCTGACCAATACGCGCCTCGAGCAGTTTGATCCGCTGCGAAACTGCAGACTGTGACAAACCCAGCACCTGGGCGGCACGCTCGAACCCGGCTTGCTCGATCACCGCGGCGAGGGCGGAAAGCAATTTGTAGTCGAACATCAGTTTCTCTAATGAGCGATCAGTAATATTTGTTTTTCTTATACATCGCAGTTAACCACAATTGCCAGCCAAACCTGTGGCCGATCATCATTGTGGAGTACGTTTCATGTGGCAGAGTTATCTCAACGGCCTGTTAGTCGCCGCCGGGCTGATCATGGCAATCGGCACACAGAATGCGTTCGTCCTTGCCCAGGGTCTGCGCCGCGAACACCACTTGCCGGTTGCGATGCTGTGTATTGCCTGCGACGTATTGCTGGTGGCGGCCGGGGTTTTCGGTCTGGCGACGATGCTGGCGCAAAATCCGACGCTACTGGCGGTGGCCCGTTGGGGTGGGGTGATCTTTCTCCTCTGGTACGGCAGCCAGGCACTGCGGCGTGCCTGCTCTCGGCAAAGCCTGCAGCACAGTGAAGTCATCGGCCTGCGCTCACGCCGCGCCGTATTGCTCAGTGCGTTGGCAGTCACCCTGCTCAACCCGCATGTCTACATCGACACGGTCTTGCTGATCGGCTCCCTCGGTGCACAGCAGACTGTCCCGGGGGCTTATGTCGCGGGCGCAGCCAGCGCTTCATTGCTGTGGTTCACAACGCTGGCAGTGGGTGCCGCATGGTTGGCCCCATGGCTGGCCCGCCCCGCTACCTGGCGGCTGCTGGACTTGATGGTTGCGGTGATGATGTTCAGTGTGGCGGCGCAGCTGGTCAGGGCTGGATGAGCCAGTGAAGGACTGTAGGAGCGCGCTTGCCCGCGAGTGGTTTTTTCAAACGAAGAATTAATCGATTGAACTGACGCTATCGCGGGCAAGCGCGCTCCTACAGGAGTGATCTCAATATTGGCGCG